>CAXRFO010000012.1:0-1119480 GCA_964230025.1 Flavobacteriales bacterium
TGAGTTTCAATCTTGCGACCGTACTCCCCAGGTGGATCACTTAACACTTTCGCTTGGTCACTAACGGTGTATTGCTAGCAACGAGTGATCATCGTTTACGGCGTGGACTACCAGGGTATCTAATCCTGTTTGCTCCCCACGCTTTCGTTCATGAGCGTCAGTATTGGTTTAGTAAGCTGCCTTCGCTATCGGTGTTCTGTGTCATATCTATGCATTTCACCGCTACATGACACATTCCGCCTACTTCAACCACACTCAAGAAAATCAGTATCAATGGCAGTTCTATCGTTGAGCGATAGGCTTTCACCACTGACTTAATTTCCCGCCTGCGAACCCTTTAAACCCAATAAATCCGGATAACGCTTGCACCCTCCGTATTACCGCGGCTGCTGGCACGGAGTTAGCCGGTGCTTATTCATATAGTACCGTCAGCCCTCTACACGTAAAGGGGTTTCTTCCTATATAAAAGCAGTTTACAACCCGTAGGGCCGTCTTCCTGCACGCGGCATGGCTGGGTCAGACTTTCGTCCATTGCCCAATATTCCTCACTGCTGCCTCCCGTAGGAGTCTGGTCCGTGTCTCAGTACCAGTGTGGGGGATAATCCTCTCAGACCCCCTACCTATCGCTGTCTTGGTAAGCCGTTACCTTACCAACTAACTAATAGGACGCATACCCATCCTTATCCGCCGAAGCTTTAATATTCAAAAGATGCCAATCGAATATATTATGGAGCATTAATCCCGATTTCTCGGGGCTATTCTCCAGATAAGGGCAAGTTGTATACGCGTTACGCACCCGTTCGCCGGTCGTCATCAGAAAAGCAAGCTTCTCTATGTTACCCCTCGACTTGCATGTGTTAGGCCTGCCGCTAGCGTTCATCCTGAGCCAGGATCAAACTCTCCGTTGTAATTAATTTTAAATATTGACGTTTATGAGCTTGTGTATAATCTTAAAGATTAATACGCTATTACCTTTTTCTTCATCTTTATCAAAGAACTTGTTTTTCTTTTTGTTTTCCCGTATCTCATTTGAAACGGGTCGGCAAAAGTACTAACTTTTTTTTTATCTCCAAATGTTTTTCAAAATATTTTTAAAAAACTTTTTGTTTGATAATCGCCTTTCGTTTAAAGCGGCTGCAAATGTATGAAGTCTTTTTTAATTAACAAGAAGTTTTTTAAAAAAAATTCAAACTTTTTTTTCAGCTTAACTTTTCAATTCTGGCGCCCGTTTCGTTCAACGGGGCTGCAAATGTACAACAGCTTTTTAGAGTACCAAACATTTCTTGCAATTATTTTTAAAAAAAATCACATTTAAACTTTATGGTGTTGATTTTGAGACTAATAAATTTTTGCCATTTATGAGTTTATTCTCAGTCAAGGCGAACTCGGCTATATATTCCCCCATTTCTTGAGCTGAAACTTCAGCACTAAAATCAGGGAATGCTTCTTTTAGCATTTCTGTTTGCACAGCACCAAGAGCCAGGGCATTCACATATATCCCTTTTTCTTTTAATTCTTCCGCAAGACATTCCGTTAGTATGGATAAAGCTCCTTTTGAACTAGAATAAGCACTTAATGTTGGAAATTTAGCCGTTCCTGTTACACCTCCTACACTACTAATAAACACAATATGCCCATTATTATTTAATCGAGGAAGTACATTTTGGGTTAAAAGGAAGGGAGCAAATACATTCACCGTATAAACTTTGTTTAGGTCTTTCAATGAAAATTCACCAAAGGATTTAGCAATTAATTTACCTGCGTTATGAATAATCACGTCATACTTTCCTTCAAGTTTTAGTTTTGAAATTTCATCTTCAAGTGATTCGCTTAAAAAATTTATCTCCGAAACTCTCAAGTTAATATTGGATAATTTCGAAATAAGAGCTTGCTTATTTGATGTTAAGGCATGTACTTTACACCCTTTGTCTAACAAAATTTTTAATGTTTCGAAACCGATCCCTCTAGATACACCTGTAATTAATACGCTCTTCATGTTGCCAAAAATAAAAAAAGGAGCCAAATGGCTCCTTTAAATTTACACCTTATTATATAGGGACTATTTCACGATAACATTTCTATGTGAAATCGAACCATCAGATATTAGTCTAATAACATAAGATCCTTTTGCCCATTCCGAAACGTCAATAGATGAATTAAGGGTGTTGAGATTTCGGTTATAAACTAACTTTCCATCCACTCCGTAAACCATTACCGCGCTATTCGCATTCAAGTGGCTCAACTCAATTGTTAAAACACTTTCCACAGGGTTAGGGTAAACACTCCAATTATTTTCATTATACTCAATTACCGCATCCACTTCTAATACAACGATTGTAAGAGTATCGCTATCTACACAAGGACCATTGGAAGTAGTTAACACTACCTGATATGTTCCGGCCGCAGAATATGTATGCGATGGGTTATTTGCTGTACTCGAATTTGCATCTCCAAAATCCCAACTAACGGAACTTCCTCCCGTTGAGTTATCAGAGAAGTTTACTGTTGCTCCAGTGTTGAGATAAACTGTGTCATTATCAGCAGAAGCACTTGCACTCGGATAAGCCATACCTGCAGCAATCGTGAAATTCGAAACAGCAAGACAGTTGTTGGCATCCACAACAGTCAATTCACATGAAGTTGGACACATATTTATTATATCTTCCGTTGTTGAACCATTACACCATGAATAAGAATAAGGTGCTGTACCACCTGATACCGTAACATCAATTTCACCATCACAATCCCCATCACATGTTTCATCTGTAACTGATCCGGAAATAGAAGGAGAGTTAGGGTTATTAACCGTAATAGATGTAGATACCTGACATCCATTTTGATCCTCAACTACCACATTATATGAACCAGCACCAAGATTAGTCATAGGATTTGCTGTTGAGAAAGTAGCACCTCCATCGGATGAGTATTGATAAGTCCCTGTTCCACCCGTAACTGTTAAATCAATTGAACCATCATTCGCTCCACATGAAGCATCCGTTGTAGAACTATTTGATATTAATAATTCTGTAGGTTCAGATACTACTACGGATGTAGTTTCGACACAACCATTTGCATCCGTCACGTCCACCGAATAAGTTCCTGCTGATAAATTACTAATGTTTGCACCCGTAGCACTATTACTCCATAAATAAGTAAATGGACTCGTCCCACTTGCGGTTACCGTTGCTGTACCATCATTCGCACCAAAACATGTAATATCTGTACTTGCCCCATTTACTGAGGGAGGGTTATTAACCGTAATGGATTGGGTGATAGATGATGTGGTTGTTCCATCGTTAACATCTAAGATTACGTCATACGTGCCAGCCGTATTAAATACAACTCCTGTAACATTCTGTGAGCTAGACGAACTTGGAGTACCGCCATTGATTGTCCACGTCCATGATGTTGGGATACCAGAAGAAGCATCTGTAAAATCAACAGTCTCACCCACACATATAGAAGTTGGGCTATAGTTGAAATCTGCATTTAAATTTGCTGCAACCACACACATTTGCTGTGTCTCAAAATTTCCAAAATCAGAATTTGCAGCTAAAATTTCAATTAAAGTATCACCATTTGCATTGGTAAAATTATAGTATCCGTCTACACTACAACTACCATACTGTGAACCGTACATCCCATCTCCATAAGAATCATTGATAGTAAATGTATAACAACCAGTATCCAGACAGAAAGTTGAGCTTGTTGATCCACCACCATTTGGCTGACCATCTGCATAGGGGCCTCCACTAGCTACAACATTTAATCCAGCGTCTTCCAATTCCCAGTCAATTTCTGATCCCCAGCAGTCCACATCAATATTAAAATCAACTAACTCTCCATTTACCAGAAGCGTAAACGAAGAAGAAGCATTGTCATTTGCAGGGTTTGAATCCGTGTTACCGTTTGGACTTGAAGTTACAACATTAAAGGTATGCGGTCCATTCCCCGGAGATGAAGCTCCCAAGGTAATCACTTGAGTTGCTCCTGGTGCAAGGTTACCAGTCCAGTTCATTGTGGTTGGAGCACCGCCATCGAAATCATAATCAATATCAACACTTGTGAGGTTGTTTGTACCGTAATTCTTTAAGGTAAACTCTGGGGTAACAGAGGAACCACAGATTGTTCCTGTTGGAGCTGCTATTCCTGATATCCCTGCATCATCTGGCAATGTTGGTTGATTGGGGTCATAGCCATCTAATTGGGTTATAGTTGCGTCACACCCTGGATCTAGCCAATTTGATAATCTCGTATTATTTGATCCTCCCCCAGTCCAGGAAACATGGAAACATCCATAATAATCAGGAGCATCATTATCGTCCGTGGATGGGTTTCCGCAGGCTGCGCTTCCACCATAAAGTTGACCTACAATTCTTCCATTTTGATCAAACAATGGGGAACCAGAAGATCCTGGTTCTGTTACGCCAGCATCCCAATCGGCTACACGCCAAGTTTGAGCTCCACCCCAAGTTTGTTGAGTAACCCCATTCACATCTTCACAAATCTTTTTGATATCACCACTTGGGTGGTGAATTCCTACTACTGATGTTGCAGGCGTTCCAGTACGATCCCAGCCGGCATAATAAAGACCCCAAGCAGCCGCTGTATCTGGATCAAGTGTAGTCAATTCCAACAAGGCAAAATCAGAACCTCCATCATTAGCTCTTAAAGCAGCTCCATAAGCTGTTTCATCATATGGTCCGTTTGCCGACGGTGTTGTTGTTGCACAAGAAGGTGTAGGACTGTGCCAGTTAAATCTAAACGCCCAATTCATTGTTGAAGGTGCATTATTTCCTCCTAAGCAATGGTCCGCTGTTAGAAAATAAGTAGTACCATCTTCACACGTATTATTTATCAATGCTCCAGTACAAGCGCCATTTCCACCAGAAACAATCATAGCTACTGATTGGATTTGATCCTCCCAGCCTATCCCTAAAGGACAAAGCACATCAATGTTACAGTCTCCAGCATCATTGATTCCTTTTATCATCTGCTCTGCGTATAGGCTTAACTTTCTATAACCATGCGTAACAGTTCCGATATTCAATCTCCCCTGACCATTTACTGCAGCAGGTTCGTAGTACTCTACAATAATTTTATCCCCTTCTACGAGTTCAGTTCCAAAAACACTTTCAATATTATTGTTGTGATAGGCATAAGCACCTAATACCGAACTAAAATCTGGATTAAACACATGCATGAAAGCTCCCTGAGGAATATAAAAATCATCAAACATTAAATTCATTGAAATGGCATCCTTCGACTTTATTCCAATTCTCCAAATTCTATCTCCGTTGGGAAGATTAATCCAATTTCCAGCATTGTTTAGTCCTAAATCCACGCTGTGATTAAAACCAAATCTCCATGGTCCGACTTTATTCGCATCATTTATGGAATCTTCAAATTCTTGTAGTTGCTTATCATAAGAGGGCATTCCAATAAAGTTGCTTATTGAAGGTAGCTTCCCTTTTTGAGAAATCGGGCCTCCGACTTTAATAACTTGAGCATTCAGAACCCCAAATGAAAGCGCTAGGGAAAACGCGAGTAAAATCTTCTTCATAATTAACAATTTTCACTCGCAATTTAGGAATTTTTAACACGCCCCTAGCTACCGCTTAAATCAAAATTCAACCTTCGGTGGGTTTTCTAAGTTCTCTTTTTTTGCTTCCGACACCTCATAATAAGGTTCGCTCTTAAATTCATACATACCTGCGACAAAATTCCCTGGAAAACTTTCTACAGCTGTATTATAGACCCTGGTCTCATCATTAAATCGTTTTCTTTGTTGAGATAATTCAGCTTCTATTTGTTCAAGTTCTTCTTGTAATTTGATAAAATTCCTATCCGCTTTTAACTCGGGATATGCTTCTACTTGTATATTCAGCCCCTTTAATAAACTATCTAACTGTTGCTCCGACTGAATTCGATCGTTAATACCATCTGATTTTCTTACACCATTTCTGGCCTCAGTAACACCAATAAGTAATTCTTTCTCATGATTTGCATATCCTTTTACCGTTGAAACAAGGTTTGGAATCAGATCTAAGCGCTTTTCTAGAATAACCTCAATATCAGAAAAAGAACTGTTCCTGTTATTTTTCAGCTTAACCAATTTGTTATAGGTCGTTATTAATCCAATTACAACGAACACTACAATGGCGAGGATAATAATTATTGGCATATCTTTTTTCTTCAATTTTATTAAAATATCTTCCCACTACCAAACAATCAACAAACAATTACTTTTAACAGATATGTAGAATTCAATTCAGCAATTCGTCATATGTTTACGCAAAAGTGTAGTTTTGCACAAATAAATTTGATTGATGAAGGTAATTTTAAGTCTCCTATTAATTCTTTTTACAAGTTCCTTATTTTCACAAACTGGTGGCACTATAAGAGGTACAGTTTATGACGAAGAGTCAGGAGAACCTGTTCTTTTTACTCCTGTTTTATTAGAGGGAACTGACCTTCGTCTTACAACAAATGATTTTGGTTTTTTTCAGTTTACAAAGTTAAAAGCAGGAACATATACCTTAGTTATAGAGAGCGCTGAGCACAATAAATACACTCAGCAAATTGAAGTTGGCGTTGATGAGATTGTAGAGATTAAAGCTACCCTTTCCGTGGGTACCCAAATGAAAACTCATGAAGTAAGGGACGACCAATCAAAAGAAACAGAAGTTCGCATCTCTGTCAACCCTGCTACTAAAAAGGATATAATCTTGGTTCCTAAAGTAGGAGGAGATAATGACTTAATCAATTACATAACAGCGGCAGTTCCAGGAGCTATTACCACCGGTGATCAAGGAGGCCAGGTATATATTAGAGGAGGTAGTCCTATCCAAAACAAAGTTTTATTGGATGGAATAACGGTATTTAATCCATTTCATTCTATTGGATTCTTCTCTGTTTTTGATACAGATTTAATTGCCACAGCAGACATATATACAGGTGGGTTTAACGCCGAGTTCGGAGAACGTATTTCCAGTATAATGGATATTAAAACAAGAGATGGTAATAGAAATGAGTTTGATGGTAAAATTTCAGCCAATCCTTTTGGTGCAAAATTAACCCTTGAAGGGCCCGCATGGAATAACACTAAGGCAGGCGGAAGTGCAGGTACTTACGTTGTTTCTTTGAAACAGTCCTATTTAGACCGAACTAGTCCTGTTCTATATAGCTATGTTAATGATGGAGAAGGTCTCCCATTTAGCTTTTTTGACGGTTTTGGGAAGTTCACAATTGCTGGTGATAATGGTAGTAATATTAAATTCTTTGGATTCTCATTCAATGACAACGTTCAGTACCAAGCAATTTCTCAATTTGGATGGAACTCTGTTGGAGGAGGTACTCAATTTACTGTAGTTCCAAAAGGCAACCCCATGGTATTATCTGGATTCTTTTCTGCTTCTCAATATGAAATCGGAATTGAAGAAGAAGGAGTAGCTCCAAGAAATAGTTCTATTTCCGGATTTGAGGGCGGTTTAGATTTCACATATTATCTCAATAAAAATGAAATAAAGTATGGGTTGACCTTATCTGGATTTGAGACAGACTTTAACACTGTTAGCTCTACAAATAGGGTCATTTCGCAAGAAGAAAACAATACACAATTTGCCTTATTTATCACGTCAAAGTTCGTTTCAAAAGGAAATAAACTAGTAGTTGAACCGAGTATAAGACTTCAGTACTACGGTAGTTATAATGTTCTTAGCCCAGAGCCTAGATTTGGAATGAAATACAACCTTACAGAAGATCTTAGGCTAAAAGCTGCAGGAGGCTTGTACTCTCAGAACCTGGTAGCTGCAAACTCTGATAGAGACGTAGTAAACTTATTCTATGGTTTTCTCTCGGCGCCTGACGACCTGCAGGACGAAATAACTTTGGAAGACGGCACTACAAGAGAAATCAAAACGCCTTTGCAACGAGCTAACCATCTTATTGCAGGTTTTGAATATGATGTTTCCAAGAAAATCACCGTAAATGTAGAAGGATACATCAAGGATTTCCGCCAACTAACAAATATGAATCGAAATAAGATATTCGATTCTGAGCAAACTGATAAACCGGCTGTATTGAGAAATGATTTTATTGTTGAAACTGGATTAGCAAAAGGAATAGACTTCTTAATAAAATATAAATCAGAAAGGGTAAACATTTTTGGAGTTTATTCACTTGGAAAGGTGGATCGTTGGGATGGTTTTATCAGCTACCCACCCGTTTTCGACAGAAGACATAGTGCGAACCTTGTTGCATCTATTAAGTTCGGAGAAGATAAATCTTGGGTACTTGACCAGCGTTACAATTTCGGAAGTGGATTCCCAACCACTCCCACAGCAGGTTACTATCAACAAGTAGGATTTGAGGATGGAATAAACTCTAATGTAACTACCGATAATTCGAATGAAGTATCTATCATTTATGGAAACTTAGGAGAGAATCGACTTCCTAACTATCACAGATTTGATGTTACCTTAAATAAGTTTTTCCGTTTTTACGAAACCAATGAGGCCGGTATTAAAACGAAAAAGGTAAAACAAGAGATTGAAGTTAACATAGGTATCACAAACATTTTTAGCCATAAGAATGTATTCTACGTAAATCGTTTGACAGGGGAAGTTGTTCGACAATTACCTATCATGCCTTCATTAGGATTTAGCTATACCCTATAAGATATTTACTTCTCTTTCTAGGGTAATACCGAATTTCTCGATGATACTTTGAATGATTCTTGAAGACAGGTCATAAATTTGTTTTCCTGTTGCATTCCCATAATTAACAAGAACGAGTGCCTGGTTTTTATGAACTCCAGCATCACCTTCTCTAAAACCCTTCCAGCCAGCTTGATCAATTAACCAACCTGCCGCAAGCTTGCTTGAGAACTCATCAACAGGATATACAGGAGCGTTTGCATGTATGCTTAAAACTTTTTCTGCAACCTCTTTTGGCACTATAGGATTTTTAAAAAAGGAACCACAGTTACCTAATTTATCTGGGTCCGGAAGTTTACTTTGGCGTATAGAAATAACAGCATTGCTAACATCCTTAGGTGTAGCTTGTTTCACACCCATCTCGCTCAACTTATCTTCAATAATACCGTAACTGGTATTGAGCTCAGGACTTTTCTTAAGTTTGAAGTCTACAGAGAGAATAAGGTATCTCCCTTTCGCATGATTTTTAAATATGCTGTCGCGGTAGGCAAACTGGCATTGTTCTTTTGAAATGGAAACTATTTCCTCTTTTTCAAAGTCCCAAGCCCTAAGAGAAACAAAAAAATCTTTTATTTCTACCCCATAAGCTCCTATATTTTGGATTGGACATGCACCAACTTTACCTGGTATTAATGATAAATTCTCTAAACCATACCAACCATTATCCAAACAGGAAAGTACAAATGAATGCCAGTTTTCCCCGCCAGCCACACGCACTGTAACAGTTGAATTGGACTCTGAGAGCAAATTAACTCCTCTCAACTCATTGAGGCAAACAGTTCCTTTATAATCTCCAGTAAATAAAATATTACTCCCGCCTCCAAGAATTAGCAGACCTTGTTCATTTTTAATACCTCCAAGATTTTTTAACTCATCAGTATTCTCAGAGTTGAGCGAATAAAGTCTAGAACACGAAATGGGCAGTCCCATAGTGTTATGACTTTTTAATGAAGCAAATTTCTCAAATTGCATGGCTCAAAGGTAAGCCCTTAATTACGGACAAAAATTAATCTATCGTTATAAAGTTAACAGATATGGATGAATAAGTTCAAGCATCCCTTAAGCCCATTGAATTCCACAAGTTTATAACCCAAGTGTAACTTTTATTCATTTCTAGTGTTATTCGAGTAAGAAAAAATGAGAATTTTTATTTAAATTCGCAGAATTAGGTTTTAAGCCTAATTAGTGTCAAAAAAAGACGAAATATGAAATTATTAGGACGAATAGGATTATTGATTGTTTTTTGTGTATCAATTTTAAGTGTTGATGCACAACGAAATCACTTTAAAACTGCTGAGCAAAAATTTAAAGAAAATCGTTTCACTGAGGCAATCGACTCTTATAAGAAAGCATATGACCAAGCACTCCCAGGTGGCACGGTTTCAAAAAAGGCGGATAAACTAGGGACTAAAGGTTATATTCAGATGCAATTAGGTCTTGCTTATGAGGCTCTTTATGACTTAAACTCTGCAAAGCAAGCTTACGATAAGGCGCTAAAATTAAAGTACGAAGGAGAAAATCCTGAAATCCTCCTCTATTTAGCTGACTTAGAAAAAAGTTTAGGGTATTATCAAGATGCGAAGAGGCATTATGAGGAATTCCACAGTAAAACAAGTGATGTTAGAGGAAAGGAAGGAGCTGAGTCTTGCGAATTATCTTTAGATCTTACAAAGAACCCTACTCGTTATAAAGTAGAGGAGCAAGTTGCTTTGAATACTGAGGAGTTTGATATGTCTCCTACTTATATCGATAAAAAGTACAACATCATTATGTTTACTTCTAACAGACCTGACGCTACTGGTGATGCACTTGCTCCATCTGGAGGTCAAACAAAAGATATCTACATCTCAGAAAGAAACAAATTAGGACATTGGGGACAACCAAAGATTATTGAAGGCCCAAATTCTGATGAAGACGAAGGTACAGTAACAGTGAATAGAAAAGGTGATGAAATGTACTTCACGCGTTGTATTGTTACTGATGAAAAAGACGCACAAGGATGTGATATTTGGTTTTCTGAAGAAAAGTCTAAGAGATGGACGGAGGGTGAAAAAATAGTATTTAAGCCAGAAGGAATGGATTCTTTAGGTATTGGTCACCCGGCTCTTTCTTATGACGGAAAATACATGGTTTTTTCAGCAAACCTTCCTGGTGGTCATGGGGGTCAAGATATTTGGATGTCTGAGTATGATAGAAGAGAAAAGAAATGGGGAACTCCTGTAAACCTTGGACCAACAGTGAATTCTGCGGGTAATGAACTATTCCCTTATATCCGATCAAACGGAGAGCTTTATATTGCGTCTGATGGTCACGCAGGGCTTGGAGGTTTAGATATTTTTAAATGTGAAAGTACAGGTGATAAAACTTGGGGTAAGCCAAGTAATATGGGAAGCCCTATCAATTCAAACTCACATGATTACGGGATCATTTTTGAAGGAAATGATGAAAGAGGACTTTTCACATCTAACAGAAAAGGTAAAACTAAAGACGATATATACAGCTTTAATTTACCTCCGAAGATTTTCAAGTTGACAACTGTTGTTCTTAATCAGGAAACAAAAGAGCCAATTTCAGGTGTAAGTGTTTCAATTGATGGAAGTGACGGAACAAGCTTTACAGTTTCTACGGATGAGAACGGAATCTTTGTTTTTGAAAATAAGCCTGGCGGGGGTAAATACATTAATGAAGAGGTTAATTATACCATTACTGTAGAGAAGCCAGGTGAAGTGTTAATTACAAAAGATGCAATAACCACTGTCGGCTTAAATGAGTCTACCGACTTTATTAAAGAGTTTCTTGTACTTGTAATTGAAGATGAACCAATTAGACTTCCTGAGGTAAGATACGATTATGACTCTCACATCTTGCAGGTAAATGACTCCGTAAATTCTAAGGATTCGCTTAACTACCTGTACAACTTAATGATTGAGAACCCTACAATTGTTGTACAGCTTCGTTCACATACAGATTGTCGTGGTTCCGCAACCTATAACAGAAATCTTGCACAAAGAAGAGCGCAATCATGTGTAGACTACCTAGTTAAGGAGAAAGGAATCGCGGAAGATAGATTAGTTCCATTAGGTCGAGGAGAAGATGAGCCATTACCGGGATTAGAGTGTGATGCAATTGAAAAACTTCCAACGAAAGCTGAAAAAGAAGCAGCTCACCAGCGGAATAGACGAACAGATTGTAAAATCCTAAGTTTTGATTACGTCCCGAAAGACGATAATTAGATAAAATAAAATAATTTTAATAAGCATCCTGATGTCAAGTCAGGGTGCTTTTTTAATTTAAAGAAAATGGCAGATCAAAAGTATATGCAACGCGGCGTATCCGCTGGTAAAGAAGATGTGCATGACGCGATTAAGAATGTAGATAAAGGCTTGTTCCCAAAGGCATTCTGTAAAATAGTACCTGATTATCTTTCAGGATCCGATGATCACTGTATCGTAATGCACGCGGATGGCGCTGGAACAAAGTCATCTTTAGCCTACATGTATTGGAAAGAAACAGGAGATATTTCTGTTTGGAAAGGTATTGCCCAAGATGCACTTATCATGAATATCGATGATTTGTTATGTGTAGGGGCAACTGAAAACATAATGCTTTCCTCAACTATTGGTAGAAACAAAAATTTAATTTCCGGAGAAGTAATTTCTCAAATTATCAATGGTACCGAAGAACTTTTAGCCGAAATGAAGTCTTTTGGAGTTGACATAATTTCAACAGGAGGCGAAACTGCGGATGTTGGTGATTTAGTAAGAACCATAATTGTTGACAGCACGGTTGTTTGTCGCATGAAGAAGGAAGATGTTATTGATAATGCAAACATTAAGGAAGGAAATGTCATTGTTGGCTTAGCTTCTTTTGGCCAGGCTAACTATGAGACGGAATACAATGGAGGTATGGGATCAAATGGGTTGACCTCAGCCCGACATGACGTCTTTCACAAGGAGTTGGCTACAAAATATCCAGAAAGTTTTGATCCAGCAGTTCCGAACGACTTAGTCTATATAGGACAAAAATCATTAACAGATAAGGTTGATGGTTCACCGCTTGATGCCGGAAAATTAGTCCTCTCTCCTACCCGCACCTACGCACCAATTGTTAAAAAAATATTGGAGAAGTATCGCCATAAAATTGATGGTATGGTTCACTGTTCTGGAGGAGCACAAACCAAGGTTCTTCACTTTGTAGAGGGGGTGCATATAATTAAGAATAATTTGTTCCAATGTCCTCCTCTGTTTGATTTAATACAAAAACAAAGTGGAACTAGCTGGGAAGAAATGTACAAAGTGTTTAATATGGGGCACCGAATGGAGCTTTATGTTCCTGAAGATATTGCTCAAGACATTATTGAAATTTCAAAGAGTTTTAATGTAGATGCCCAAATTGTAGGACGAGTAGAAGCCGCAGATAGAAATAAATTGACCATTACTTCTGACAAAGGAGTATTCACATACGAATAATGGAAGACTTAGTAAATAAACTTGAAGCCATTCAAATGCGCTATGATGAGGTAAGTCAACTTATAGTTGACCCAGCCGTAATAGCGGATATGGACCGATATATTAAACTTAACAAGGAATGGAAGGACCTAGGAGATATCGTAAAGGCCTATAAAGAATATAAGGACCTTATATCAAATATAGATTCTTCAAGAGAAATGATGGCCTCTGAGGAGGATCCTGATATGAAGGAAATGGCCAAAGAGGAATTTGAATCAGCCACAGCACGCAAGGCGGAAATGGATGAGGAGATTAAGGTGATGTTAATCCCAAAGGATCCCGCCGACGACAAGAATGCCATTATTGAATTACGCGCTGGAACCGGAGGTGATGAGTCATGCATATTCGTGGAGGATGTCTTTAGAATGTACACCATGTTCTTTAAAGAAAAAGGATTTTCACATGAGGTTATGAACTCCACTCCTGGCACGGTCAGTGGTTACCGAGAAATAGTAATGGAAGTAAAAGGTGCAGATGTTTATGGTGAACTTAAATTCGAATCTGGAGTTCATCGTGTTCAACGTGTTCCTGAAACAGAATCTCAGGGCCGTGTTCATACATCTGCAATTACAGTGGCAGTATTACCAGAAGCTGAAGAAGTTGATTTTGAACTGGACCTTAAGGATGTGAAGAAAGACACCTTTAGGGCTTCAGGTGCCGGTGGTCAGCACGTAAACAAAACGGAATCCGCTATACGTTTGACACACATTCCAACCAATACGGTAGTAGAGTGTCAAGATGGAAGGTCTCAGCACAAGAACTATGAAAAAGCTTTACAGGTTTTGAGATCAAGGCTTTATCAAGCTGAACTAGAAAAAGCTAATGCAGAAAGGGCTGCTCAAAGAAAATCCCTTGTCTCAACTGGAGATAGATCCGCAAAAATTAGAACTTACAATTACCCACAAGGTAGAATCACTGACCACCGTATCAACAAAACGATATACAATTTATCCAATTTTATGAATGGTGACATTGGGGATATGATTGAATCCTTGAAAGTAGCAGAAAATGCGGAAAAAATGAAGGAGGGGCTATAATGAACAGATCAGAATTATTCAAAGAAATAAAGGATAAGAGATCCTTCCTATGTGTTGGTTTAGATACGGATATTGACAAAATTCCAGCTCATTTATTGGATTTAGATGACCCCATATTTGAATTTAATAAACAAATCATAGATCAAACTAAAGATTTAGCAATTGCCTATAAACCAAATATTGCATTTTATGAATGTTTAGGGCCAAAAGGTTGGGAATCTCTGAAGAAAACAATCGATTATATTCCAAACAACTGTTTTGTTATTGCTGATGCCAAGAGAGGAGATATTGGCAATACCTCCCTCTATTATGCTAAAACCTATTTTGACCATTTAGATTGTGATGCTGTCACCGTTGCTCCTTATATGGGAAGCGACTCGGTTACTCCCTTCATACAAAGGGATGGAAAATGGGTGATTTTATTAGCACTGACGTCAAATGAAGGAGCATTAAATTTTCAATTTATCCGTTCGCAAGTTTCAGGTAAATACTTTTTTGAAGAGGTATTAGACCGATCTAAAACTTGGGGAAATGAAGATAACCTGATGTATGTGGTTGGAGCTACAAGAGCTGAAATGTTTGTGGATATTAGAAAACATGTTCCTGATCATTTTTTACTTGTACCAGGCCTTGGTGCGCAGGGTGGCGATTTAGCCTCAGTAGCCAAATTCGGGATGAATGATACTTGCGGCCTTATTGTGAATGCGAGTAGAAGTATACTATACGCTTCTGAAGGAAATGATTTTGCTGAAGCGGCCAGACGTGAAGCGCAAAAAATACAAGTTCAAATGGAAGACCTACTAAAAAATAAAGGCCTAATCTCTTAGCATTTGGCTAAAATGATGCACAATAATCCCAGTGCAAACCGAAATGTTTAGGCTGTGTTTGGTCCCGTACTGAGCAATTTCTATACAAATATCGGAGGCATCTATAACTTCTTGCTGAACCCCTTTAACCTCATTCCCAAGAACTACGGCGATTTTTGTTTGTTTCTGAACGTCACTTAATTCAACGGAATTGGTTGCTTGCTCTATACTTGCCACTTTGTAGCCTTTGGCCTGTAGCTCTCTGATAACATCTAATGTAGACTCTCGGTACTCCCAAGTCACACTTTCCTCTGCTCCTAGGGCCGTTTTGTATATATCTCTATGTGGTGGGCAAGCCGTAATTCCGCAGAGATAAATTTTTTCAATAGCAAAAGAATCAGCAGTCCGAAAAACTGATCCGATATTGTTTAAGCTGCGGATATTGTCTAAAACAACTATCAAAGGTATTTTCTTTGCCTTTTTATAGGAATCAACATCCAAACGTTTTAATTCCTCGAGTTTCAGTTTTTTATTTTGACCCATTCGCCAAAATTAAGCTTATTGAAATAGTTCTTTGACATCCTTGCAAAGTTTTTCAAGTTTGCTTTCTCAGGAAGATTTAGACCATTTGAAGATTATTTCTTGTTAAAAACTAGTAATAAACGTGCCGTTTGCTCTTTGAAAAAGCCCTTGTCTCTTTGTACTTTTGAGATGTGCCGAAAACAAATAAAAAAGAAGCTAAAGAAACCCCACTGATGGGGCAGTATAATAAAATTAAAACCGAATACCCCGGGGCTTTACTGCTTTTCAGGGTTGGTGATTTTTATGAAACTTTTGGTGAAGATGCTGTAATTGCGGCTAAGGTTTTAGGCATTGTACTTACCTCCAGAAATAACGGAGGGAGTAAAATTGAACTGGCCGGCTTCCCTCATCATAGTTTAGAAACTTATTTGCCCAAACTTGTTCGGGCAGGGTATAGAGTTGCTATTTGCGATCAGTTAGAAGATCCTAAAGCCACAAAAAAAATAGTTAAACGTGGGGTTACTGAAGTTGTTACCCCTGGTGTTGCCTTTAATGATAAAGTACTTGATCATAAAAAGAACAATTTTTTAGCCGCCATTCACTTTGATAAAGGAGATTCTGGTGTTGCATTTTTGGATATCAGCACAGGCGAGTTCCTTGTTGCTCAGGGAAGTTTGGAATACATTGAAAAATTAATTCAAAGTTTCCAACCAAATGAAATTGTTTTCCAAAAACAGAAAACAACGCAATATGATGATACCTTTTCAGATCAATTTTACTCTTTTCGCCTAGACGATTGGATCTTTGAATTTGACTTTGCAGAGGAGTTGCTCCATAAACATTTTGAGGTTAATTCCTTTAAAGGTTTTGGAATCGAAAAACAAAAAAAAGGAATCATAGCAGCTGGCGCAGCACTGCAATATGTGCTGAATAATCAGCACAAAGAGCTTTCCCATATAAATAAAATATCAAGGATAGATGAGGATAAATATGTTTGGATAGACCGCTTCACTGCGCGTAATTTAGAACTCCTATATTCTCCTCATCCTGACGCAAAAACCTTGGTTGATGTTATTGATTATACCTCAACCCCAATGGGAGGCCGTTTACTAAAGCGATGGATTTCTCTTCCGATTAAAAATATAAGTGAGATAAATAATCGCCTTTCCTGTGTGGAAGGATTTATCGAAGAAAAAGACTTAGGCAAAAAAATAATCTCTGAGTTAAAATGCATGGGAGATTTGGAAAGATTGGTTGGTAAAGTAGCAAGTCGACGAATTAACCCTCGTGAGATTCTTCAATTAAAGAAGGCGCTTCACAGTATCTCAGATATCCATTTGCTTTGTAAAAAAGCGAAAAACAAAGAAATAAAGTCAATTGCGGACCAATTGAATTTATGCTCAAGTGTTTTACAACGCTTAGAAAAGGAAGTACTGCCGGATGCTCCCATGATTTTATCAAAGGGAGAAACAATCGCCCCAATGGTAAACGCCGAGCTTGATGATCTTCGCAATATTAGAAATAATGGCAAAGCTTACTTGGCCGATATGCTGGAGCGAGAGACGGAAAGAACGGGAATTCCTAGCTTAAAAATTGCGCACAATAATGTTTTCGGTTACTATTTGGAGGTAAGAAACTCTCATAAGGACAAGGTTCCTGAAGAATGGATAAGAAAACAAACCTTGACACAAGCGGAGCGATATA
Organism: Flavobacteriales bacterium; assembly: GCA_964230025.1. Lineage (GTDB taxonomy): Bacteria > Bacteroidota > Bacteroidia > Flavobacteriales_D > JAUILH01 > CAXRFO01. The sequence goes on from CAXRFO010000012.1 coordinate 17,295, forward strand.
TTACGCAAGAACTAAAGGAATATGAAGCTAAAATTTTAGGTGCAGAAGAAAAAATACTCGCTATTGAAACGCAACTATTCTCGGACCTTGTCCTTGCTGTTTCTGAATTCTGTGGTCCCCTGCAAATTAACAGTAATGTAATTGCCAAATTGGATTGTCTTGTGGGCTTCTCCGAACTCGCAAAAAATAATAAATACTGTAAACCGGAACTGAACGATTCAAAAATTTTAGATATCAGGGACGGAAGACATCCTGTAATTGAACAAAATTTAAAGAATGGTGAACAATATATAGCCAACGATTTATTATTGGATCCCGACACCAAACAAATTATGATGATTACTGGGCCTAACATGTCCGGTAAATCTGCATTACTAAGACAAACAGCCTTGATTGTATTATTAGCTCAAATTGGTTGTTATGTACCCGCTTCTTCAGCAAAAATTGGTTGGACAGATAAAATATTTACTAGGGTTGGTGCATCTGACAATATCTCAAGTGGAGAGTCGACATTTATGGTTGAAATGAATGAAACAGCAAGTATCCTTAACAATTTATCGGATCGGAGTTTAATACTTCTCGATGAAATTGGGAGAGGTACAAGTACTTATGACGGTATCTCCATTGCATGGAGCATTGCTAAATTCATCCATGACCATCCTAACAAGGCTAAAACCATGTTTGCCACACACTATCATGAGCTCAATGATATGAGCAATGATTTTCCACGCATTAAAAACTACAGTGTGTCGGTAAAGGAGACTGGAAAAAAAGTAATCTTTCTTAGAAAACTAATTGAAGGAGGCAGTGAACATAGTTTTGGAATTCATGTAGCTAAAATGGCTGGTATGCCTAATTTGGTAGTCAAGGATGCTGAAAAGATATTAAAAAGCTTAGAAGCAAAATCTGCGCGTAAAAATGGGGATAAAAAGGACCTAAAGGTCAGCTCCGAGCCTGTTACTAAAGAAATGCAACTTTCCTTTTTTCAATTGGATGATCCCATTTTGGAAGACATTAGGAGTGAAATAGAAGGTTTGGATATCAACACACTTACTCCCGTTGAGGCACTGATGAAACTCAATGAAATAAAAAAGATGGTCGGTAAAGGTTAATTTTATGTCTATACTCTTGCAGTGAAGAAAAATTCTATTATTTTTGTCGCCCCAATGCGAGAGTAGCTCAGTTGGTAGAGCACAACCTTGCCAAGGTTGGGGTCGCGGGTTCGAATCCCGTCTCTCGCTCTAGAGCCTACTACCATGGCTAAATTAAAAATTCCGCTCGGGTGGTGGAATTGGTAGACACGCAAGACTTAAAATCTTGTGTCCATTTGGACGTGCGGGTTCAAGTCCCGCCCCGAGCACTAAAGGAGATCAGAAATGGTCTCCTTTTTTATTGCAAAAAACCCTGTCCGAAAAAAATCCAACAGGGTTCAAACAAACAACAAAACTATACATCCCTACCATCCTACCAAATTAAGCTCAACGCTTCATTATCTTAACAACACTTGTTGACCAAGTTTTAGCTTTTCATTTTCACTAATGTCGTTTCGTTTCTTTAATTTCTTAAGTTTTATTCCATATTGCTGTGATACATCATGCAAGGTCTCTCCCTCGACAGCATAGTGCATGCTTACCTTTTTTGACTTGTTTCTTTTGGGCTGCAGGTACAGTATATCCCCCTCTAATAAAATTGCATTTTCAGAAAGATCATTGTACTTATACAGTTGGTTTAAGGACAAATCAAAGGACTTTGCAACTTTATAAAAAGTATCTCCCTGCCCAATCTTTACATACTTGATCCCATTATCATGTATATGTGCAATTCGTTTTTGCTCTTTTATCTCAACCTTTGCAATTTCAATTTTATCTTCCGTCTTTACTTGTTGCGGTTTTAGGTTTCTTTTATCGTATTTGTACAATTGATGTGCTTCAATTAAGTCAATTAACAAGTACGCATATTTCGGATTTGTTGCATACCCTGCCTTCTTTAAACCATGAGCCCATGCCTTATAATCATCTGAGTCATACTCGAAAATAAAAGCGTATCTCGAACGGCCTGTCAGGAATTCTGCATGATCCTTATAAGAATCCGCGGCTGATTCATACTTTCTGAAGCATTCATTTTTTCTATCATCATCAGCAGTATAGGAAGGCCCCGTCCAGTCATGACACTTAATTCCAAAATGATTGTTCGCGTATTTGGCTAATGCAGAGTTTCCATTTGCACTTTCTAATATGCCTTGAGCCAAGGTAATACTCGCAGGAATTCCTGTTTGATGCATTTGAAAAACAGCCTCATCTGCCCATTGTTGTATGTACTGATCTCTTGAAATTCTTCTTTCAGCAGGTTGCGCCATAAGTGAGGCAACATGTAAAAGTAAAATTGAGAAAAAACTGATTCGCCTTACCATTTTGTGTTGTTTGGTGGCTTGTTACGGGCGGTTATTAACATTGGTTACAAAAATTGTTAATAAACCTTTTAAGCGCTTGATTTACAAGATTATAAAATTTACATAATTGTTAATAAAGCTATCTAGGCTTCAACTAAACCCTGTAATCCTCCCGTATGTATCAATGCAATTTGTTGCGAATTGGAAAGCGTTCCCTTCTCTAGCTCTTTCTTGAAACCATAAACCATTTTTGCGGTGTAAACTTGCTCTAATTGTACTTTTGTAGTAGACAAAAAGTCATTGACAAACTCTATCAACTCATCATTATATTTTGCGTAGCCTCCAAAATGATATTCAGTGTAAACCCTCAAAATTTCAAGATTGGTATCATCAACTTGACTGGCATGTCGCACGATTTCATCCTTCATCCAATCCCCTTTTAAGGCAGAAAAAACGTGTACTTCCTTAATTCCAGCCAAACAAGCACCTGCAGCGGTACATCCAGTTCCAGCAGAAAGAACAAGCGCATCATAATTTCGCAGACCTTTAAAAAACTCAATACATCCCATCAAACCCTGATAATTTGATCCCCCTTCTGGCACAACGAAATATTCAGGGAATTGATATTTGAGATTTTTCAAATAATCCAAATCTTCCTTTTCCCTATACTCGGCCCTTGATATAAAAATCAGTTCCATTCCATATTCCTCCGCCTGGCTTAAGGTCTTGTTACTAACCTTTTCTCCTCTTATGATTCCTATTGACTTTAGACCAGAAAGATTACAGGCTTCTGCGGTAGCCGCAATGTGATTAGAGAAAGCTCCACCGAAGGTTAATATCCCATTTTTACCTTTCTGCTTACAGGCTTCAATGTTATACTTAAGCTTCCATTTTTTATTTCCACTGTAGCCCCTAAAATGGATGTCATCTAAAATAAAGTCTATCTTACTTTCAGATTGAAAATAGGATGAAACATCTATGATTTCCATTTATTTTCTTAATTCAGCAGGGTTAAATAACAAAGGAAGTAATTGAGAAACATTTTCAATGATATATACTTCCTCGCCAGGGTAAGCGAGTAATAACTCAATGTCTTTATTCTGAATTTGTTCGTATTCGGCCATTACTTGACGACAACCTCCACATGGAGAAACTGGATTACTCAATTCAAACTCTGTAGAGCTTGCAATAATGGCAACCTTGGTAATTATTGCGTTTGGATTTTTGGCTTTGGTTGCAAAAAAAGCTACGCGCTCTGCACAAAGACCACTTGGATACGCAGCATTCTCCTGATTATTTCCAGTTTCTATAGATCCATCGTCTAACAATAAAGCTGCACCCACCGAAAACTTTGAATAAACGGAATAGGCCTGATTCATCGCATTTTCTGCGTTGGCTAGAAGTTCTTTCCATTGATCAGATAACTCCGATCGCGTGGCAGATTTATAGCGAATTATTTCTTCATGCATATAGCAAAAATAACAAGTTTATTCGCGTCCACAATTTTTATTGAAACTAAGTCCTGTGCTATCCGTATATTAGCGCTACGATTTATGAAAACTGGAAGATTTATTTTGCTTTCTGCGCTGTTGTGCGTTCTATTTTTATCCTGCAGAAAAGGACCTGGCCCTGGAGGAAAAAATGAGATTAAAGGAAAAATTCTTATCCACCAATATGACGCAAGCTTTAGCTCTAAAGTTTCAGAATACTATGCCCAAGCAGAGGACGTATATATTGTTTACGGAGATGACGAATATTTCTCAGATAAAGTTGAAACACATTATGACGGAACCTTCAGTTTTCCTTTCCTCCTGAAAGGCGAGTATACCATTTACATTTACTCAAAAGACTCTTCCTTTAATTCACCAAGTGGTGATGTAATCAGAGAGATTAGCGTAAACCTTGAGGGGAGAAAAGAGGTGGTTGATTTAGGAGATATTGTTATTCTTGATAATTGAGTTTAGAAAAAGAAATAGCAGCCTTTGCCCCAACAAGCTTGGAAGAAATGGATCGAGTTAAACTTCTTAACCGAACGGATACCAAATTCCTTTTATCAGAGTCGGATCTAAAATCAATCTTAGCTGAAATAAAAGACCAGTATTACGCCCTCGAAATTGAAGGTTTGCGTTTACATTCATACCGTAGTCTTTATTTTGACACACCAGACTTTAAGTTCTTTACAGAACACCATAACGGTTATCCCGACAGATATAAAGTTAGAATGCGAAAGTACCTGGATTCAGGACTATGCTTTCTTGAAATTAAACACAAAACGAAAGGGCGCACCCGTAAATCACGCATTAGAATCAACGACTTTGAAACGAATCTATCTGATCAACACAAGGAATATATTAAGCTTACAACAGGAATGGACTGGGATTTAAAACCTGTTCTGTGGAATGAATTTAAGCGTTTGACCTTGGTTAACAAAGTTGATGAAGAGAGAATGACTATTGATCTAGGAACTCAATGCTTCATGCAAGAAAGAAAGGTACAGTTTGAACCTGCAGTAATTGCTGAAGTAAAACAAAGCTCAGGTAGTAGAAATGCACCTTTCATACAAGCTGCAAAAAAACGTTTAATTAGACCTATCAGAATATCGAAATATTGCTTGGGTATGATAGATTTGTACCCCGATTTAAAATACAACAGCTTTAAGCCAAAAAAAATGGCGATAGAAAAAATAAAAAAGTATGCTTAACTTATTGAACGAAATCCAAGGTATTCCAATTTATGACAATGACTTTGAGAAGTTAATTTTTCGCTTTGCGGTGACTTTATTGGTCAGTGTAATTCTAATAAGGTTTATCTATTACCCTAAGCAAAACAGAAAAGATTACTTGTTCACTTTCTTTTTAATGAGCATCATTACCTTCTTTATTTGTTTTACCCTTAAGAAGTTTGATTTAGACACGGGTATGGCCCTTGGCTTGTTCGCTATTTTTGGGATTATACGTTACCGAACAGACCCCATCCCTATTAAGGAAATGACTTATATATTCATCATAATTGGGATATCTGTTATTAATGCGTTGGCCAATAAAAAGACGAGCTACGCTGAGTTGTTATTTGCGAATGGGATTATTATTGCCATAACATTTGGTCTTGAATACTTATGGTTAATAAGACATGAGGCGGTTAAAACCGTAATTTATGAGAGAATTGACTTGATTGTTCCTGAAAAGCACGAAGAGTTTATGGCCGATCTTCAAGAAAGAACTGGACTTGTTATTTCTCGTACTGAAATTGGTAAAATTGACTTTCTAAGAGACGTTGCTACCATCAAGGTATACTATTACGAGGACAAACAGGCATCAAAAAACTATGAGGATACTGGCGCTGACGATTAGTCTTTTTTTTCTGATAACTTCTCACGCTCAGAGAACACACACAGGACTTTGGCTCAACGCAGAGCAGAGCTTTCGTGTTCATGACGATTGGGAGCTCGGTTCTGAACTCGCATTTAGATCAGAAAACACTTTTGCCAAACAGAGCTTTATTGGATTTTCAGCGGCATATAAAGGATTAAACTTTCTAGATCCAAAGTTCGCCTATCGTTTTGTTGGTCGACCTCATTCCTTTGCTGCTGAAGACTTGGGTCATCGTTTTCAACTTGATTTAAATCATAAAAGGAGAGTTCTTGATTTTGACCTTAAACTAAGAAATCGCTACCAAATACGATATCAAAATTGGTTTAGTTCCTTAGAGGGCAGAAATCCTGATATCTATACCCGATTCAAAATTGATATAAGTTATCCGATTGCAAAAGATTGGGAAATTGGAGTCGGTAATGAATACTGGCTCCGGTTGTCTGGAAATGAAGGCTATTTTATAGATCGTACAAGAATAGCTTTTGGTGTTGAAAGGGAATTAAACAAGCAATCGAAAATAAATATCAGCTATATTTATCAGAAACAATTGCAGGTACCTGACCCGGAAACGATTAACATCTTGAGCATTGAGTACGCTTACGAATTTGATTTCCGCACAAAAGAAGATGAAAAAATGCCAATTAAATGGTACAGACTACCTTCTGATTAACACGGTTGCATAGGCATTCACACCCGTCTCATTCCCCACATACCCCAGTTTTTCAGTAGTCGTTGCTTTCAATGAAACTCGATCAATGTCTACGTCTAAGGTTTCAGCAATGCAAGCTTTCATAGGCTCTATGAGGTCCTTAATTTTAGGCTTTTGCAATGCAACGGTACAGTCCATATTCATAAGACTATATCCTTTATCCTTTAAAATTGAGTAGGCATCTCTCAACAAGATTTTGCTATCTGCTCCTTTGTATTTAGGATCAGTGTCGGGAAAATGGAAGCCTATGTCTCTGAGATTTGCCGCACCCAATAAGGCATCCGTAATTGCATGCAGCAGAACGTCAGCATCTGAGTGCCCTTTAAGTCCTTTGTGGTAGTCGATTTTTATACCTCCAAGAATAAATTCTTCTCCTTCAACCAACTGATGTACATCAAAGCCAAACCCAACACGTATATCCATTAGTTAGAAGCTTTTCCTTCGTTTTCAAAAGCAAACTTGAGTGTAAAGCGAATTGTATTCGCCAAGGGATTTATTTGTTGATTCACAGCAACAAGATAAGCCATGTCAATTTGAAAAACTTTGTATTTAAGCCCTGCACCTAAAGTAAAATATCTTCTATTCCCTTTTGTATAATGCTCATGAAAGTAACCCGCTCGAACAGCAAAAGTGTTTGCATACAAATACTCTGCACCTATGGAGTGATTAATCTCTCTCATTTCCTCGCGAAAAACACTCCCACTTTGAATAACCAAAGTTCCATCAGCGTTGTATTGAACATTTCCGTTATCATCTAACTCCTCAAAACCTGGGGCATCCGAAAACGATTGAAATAATCCTGAAATTACACCTACATCATCTTCCTTACCAGCAAGAATAATATCTCTATCCTGTGGGTCTCTTTTTGGACGTGTAGGAACGAGTAACTTGTTCGCATTATAACCAAAAGTAAATTGGTTATTCTCATCAAACTCTAACGTTAAAGCAGCACCTAAGCGCATGTTCATAGGAAGAAAGTTCTTTTCTGTACTTGAACTGGTGTAAGATATCTTGTTTCCAATATTAGAAATGTTCATCCCCACATTCAAAACAGATGGCATACCTCCCAAAGAAATATCGTCTGTGGTGTAAAACCCTGCTAAATCAACTGAAAATGCCTGTCCAGGCTTTACCTCAGAACCATTGTTCGAATACCCCGCTGTTAGGTTTGAATAAATATAGCGAGCTGTCATTCCCATAGAGAAGTTTCTATTCAGCTTACGAGCAATAGCACCATCTATTGAAAACTCATTTGGCTTAAAAGTTCCTTGAAATTGATTTTGAGCATTCGTAAAGGTAATCTCACCAAGACTAAAATATCTTAGCGCTCCGGCAAATGTTGTATTCTCATCCATTTGATAATAACCGCTTAGATAAGCAAGGTTTATATCATCAACAATATGGCTTAACCATGGGGAATAAGATAGAGCAATAGCGCCCTGTCTTTCTGTAAAATCTTGAGCAAAAGCAAGCTTTGCAGGATTCCAGTGAATACTATTAGCATCCGGGCTTAACGCAACACCAATATCCCCCATTGCTCCACTTCTTGAATCTGGAGTAATCAAAAGAAAAGGGACTGCTGTGGTAATTGAGTTAAGTTGTAAATCGACCTCAGTTCCGTTCTTACTTAATTGCGCCTTGGAACCCAAAAAAGGAAAGACTAAACTAAGACCTATGAATAATTTTTTCATTCTTGTTCACTAAATTGTACACAAATATACGCACTTAGGCAGTATTTATTGTGTGACTTCTATAAAAAGTAGTTATTTAAGGATAACCAGCTTCTGAAGCTCTGTTTCTGATTCTCCTGAAGGTGTTCTCACAGAAACGGCATAGATATAAACTCCTTTTGCCAATTGATCACCAAATTCATCTTTACCATCCCACATAATTCCAGCTACTCTGTATCCCTCACAAGTTACATCATTATGAATGGTTTTTACCAACTTACCACTAATTGTGAAAATCTGAATCATAACATCCAAATCTTCGCAGGTTCTGTTATGCTCAAACATAAACTCTGTATTCGTAGTAAACGGATTGGGGTAGTTATAGATGTGCTTTAGCTTTAACTCCTCTGATTCCTCTACCACAAATCGGATTTCTTCCTCTGAAGAATTGTTATAGCTATCCCAAACTTTAAGCGTTAATGTATGCTCTCCCGGCTCAAGCTCAGAAAGTGCATAACGGATTTCCCCACTCTGGAAAGAATTTAAATCCGCTTCATAGTAATCGTTTAATATGATGGCGTTGGCCGTATTGTTGTCAATAATTGCCGTAATATCATGACCTAAACCACTTCCTGTTGTGTTCACCCCATTTTCATCAAATATTTTCGCAAAAATCTGAGGTGTCTCATCGGTCATTCCACCATCAACAAAACTTTCGTCGTTCATATAAAGCTCAATGCTAGGTCCTACATTATCAACTCCAGCAGTATCATTAGCCGCTCCAACTTTCACACTTTGATATCCATGCGCATCTATGGGACCATTCTCGGAAACCGCATAAAAGGACATTTTTCCGAAATCTACATTGAGTGCAATATCTTTGGGCACCATAAAGCTAAAATCAAAATATCCATTTTCTACTGACGCTTTCCCTTTATAGATCACATTCTTAAACAAGTCAAAGGTTTTTACTGTTGAAGCAGGGTCGTTTTGAAGCGTTGTTATAAATGCCGGCTTATCATAAATGGTTGGATATAAATATCCATTAAAATTACTTGATACAGAACCCGATGGATTATTAGAAATATGCCCCTGAACTCGAACTTTTGAAAGCGCTTTTAAGGTATCGGAAACAACAGATATATCTGTTCCGTTTATTGAGTCAACATAAACATGATGTTTCGGCACATTCATCGGTAAAGCAGGATCACCTAACAGCGTAAAGTTTCTAAAATTATAGGTTCCTAATTGCAATGCAGACTGGTTTTTTGTTAACCTGATTACCTCTCCCAAGGTATTAATTTGCCCATTTGTCTCATCGAAGGCATTTTCAAATAGATTTCGATTTAAAGTCAAATTAGAATTTGAAAAGGTTAAACGTGTTGTTGTCAAAGCTGCTACTGCTCCGCCATTAGGGTTTAGAACTACCATTTCACCGGCAGAAGTTCGATCAGGATCATCAAAACGTGCAAACTCACAAGTAGCGGTAACAAAAACAGCTAGGCGATCAGAATTCGTCCAGTTTTGTATTGTATTAACTCCAAGAATTCTTTCTTCTGTCCAACCAGTTTCCCCTCCGTGCCCAACGTAATTAACAACTAAAACACCATTTTGCACTTTATTTTTTAATAACTCTTCTACCACTGGATAACGGTTCCCTGAAGAGGTTGACACCTGCTGATATGCATCAATAAAAAGTTTATCTACGATAAAAACGGAATCTTGAGACTGAATTTCATCCTCAAGTGACTGAGCATTATTGATGTAACCATTTCCATCTTCGTCATCCGCTACAAATAGGATTTTATTTCTCCAATCTCCTAGATTACTCCTTTGACTACCACCGTTAGCAACACAAACGCTTTGATCAGCATAAAAAGTTTGTTCGTAATAACTGATTGTTTTATCCACCATCGCTGCCGCCTCTGAGACACTCCTAACAGGGAATCTCCCAATACCGATATCCATTTGATCCGACACATTAAAAGACTCATTGGTATCCAACATTCCGAAAAAATCATCAGCCGTAAACGTTTGTAAAATGTCCAATCCATGATTGTTAAAATACGACTGAAAAGTTGTTATATAGTTACTATTGTTACCAACTCTGTGCTTATTATCGTAAGACCCATCACCGAATAATAAGAGGTATTTTGGAAATAAGCTAGAATCGGAACCGGCACGATCATAAAACATTCTGCAAAAATCTCTAATACCAACAGGGTCTACCATTCCAGAACTAAACTCATTAAAAACCTTCCGTTCTTCCACAACGGTTACGTGGAGCCCTTTTTGACGATGAAAATCAGCCAACCTATTTGCCTCAGATATAAATTGACCGTTTGTTATAATAATGTAGTCAGTTTGTGGTAAACCGTGCAGGTTTTGATTGGCAATTTCCTTCACATAAGTTGGCGTTGAAAAAGTGCTCCCAGACACCGATACGTAATGCTGCAATTCTGTCTGATCTTGATTGAATGAAGCAACAGAGCCATTCTTGTCTAAACTCATTCCATAAGCGTTGCTCGCTTCAGTGATATTCCAGACCCTAATGTCTGAATTAGTATAGTTTATCTGAAACTCTGTGTTTAAACCTTCGGAGAGGATGTCGGTAAAAATCAACCCTCCATTTGACGTTGCCAATTGTCTTCTTGCATTGAGTTTTATATAATCAACAAAGCCTTTTGAAGAAGCGTTAGGCTTATTATAGTTTAAGTTAATTTCAATATTTTCTGTTGAAGGATTTACCATAAAGGTGTTAACACCAGATGTTTTCGCTGCAAAGGCATAGGTACCGCTACCAACGGGCCCTATAAAGACTTGATCGGAAAAGCTTGAATTCGAAACACTAATATCAAAGGAGCCTGTTCCTATGACTGAACTTGACAACAAAACATATTCAACGGTAATGGAGTCGTTTGTTCTATTGGGAAAACTGAAATTATAATCTCTCTGGCTGATCGCGTCAAACTCATCACCATACCATTCAATTCCCGATTCAATAAAATTTATCTGATCCGGCTCATAATATTGCATATCATTAAATGAGTTCGTTGTATAGTTTGCGGGCGCAGGATCATCGAAATTGTGACTAATCCACTTGGGTGTTACTGCCGGATTCAAATGAATATAGTAATAAGCACTATCCGAGTATCCATTCCTATCATAGCTTAATTCGTCCCCTGATCGATAAATTTTGTCAGCGCCATTTGCAAAAAACAGAAAATAATCGCCATCATCTATTGTTCCATCTCCCCCATCATGCATTTCAATTGCGTTTTGGAGCAAATCATCCGGTCTGCTTTGATTGTTTTGGATTGGAAGTGGCCCTACTTGATTACCATAAAGATGTATTTCACTGCTATTGATGGCTCCATTTATAACACCCCAACTTATAAGGTTAGAATAGCTGACCTTATACACCCCTCTACTTGTAACACCTACTTGATGCCAACTTCCAGAATTCAATACTGACTCGGTTGCGAACATTCGATTTGTTCTTTGACTTACAGCTCTTTGACCTGGCAAAATTTTGTAATCGAGTGAAGCCAATCTATATATTTTAGCGCCCTCCATTTTTACTGGAACTACACTTATTTGGGCATATCCTTGCTTACGATCCATGATAAGTCTACTACTTACAAGGAGTTTATCAGGAAATTTAACTTGTTTAAAATCACTTGGAGAATAATCTAGCTCCTCCCAATTCTCACTTACAATCTCCAATTTAAATGTATTGCCATTAAGAGCATGCCTACTTGAGAAAACAGGTAAGTTCAACTCACCAATAAAGCATTCCTTACAACCCAAGAAATTTACGCTTTCGCCTAGCGGTAGTTGCCCATATTCTTTAAAGATTTCAGGAACCTCTAGTCTGGTCACTTTTTGAGCCGCCCCTACAACAGTAGAAAAAGTAAAAAGTAATAAAGCGAAGAGGCGAAAACTATTGTTCATCATAATCTTGGTTCAAAAATAGAAAGCTATTATGTTCAGGTTAACGATTAATGAAAAAAAATATTGTTTCAGTGCAACTTAAACAATCTTGTGAGCGTAAGAGAAGAATTGACCCTGAATAATTGTTTGAATGAGAAACTTTTTCGAAAATTATTCGTATTATTGGCTTTTAAATTTGGAGAAAAGTGGAAATATGAAGACAAAAAAACTACGTAAGTATTTGGCTGTTAGTTTGTTGTCTGTTGGGATGTTTATTCCACACGAGGGAAAGGCACAGGACCCTGAGTTTACTCAGTTCTATGCAAATCCTTTGTATTTGAATCCAGCATTCGCAGGTACGCACAATTGCCCTAGAGTGGCATTGAACTACAGAAACCAGTGGCCTGCCTTGTCTGGAACATATGTGACTACAAGTGCAAGTTATGACCAGCACGTTAGTTCTCTGTACGGAGGCTTGGGTATTTTGGTAGTAAGTGATCAAGCAGGACAAGCTACCTTAAACACCAATCGTGTAGGTGCTATGTACTCATATCAACTGAAAATAGGTAGAGAATTTTCGGTTAGATTAGGTGCTGAAGCAACCTTCTTTCAAAGGTCACTTGACTGGAATAAGTTAAAATTTGGAGATCAGATTGATCCTCGTAGAGGATTTATCTATACAGGAGCAGAGATTCCGAGAAATGAAAATGTCTCTGGAATTGATATCAGTGCTGGTATTCTTGGTTTTAGCGAGCAGTTCTTCTTTGGATTTGCAGCACATCATATAAACGAACCAAACGAATCTGTAATTAAAGGTGAAAGCCCAATTCCGATGAAGTTAACCGGACATGCTGGTGCTGTAATTCCTCTTGGAAGTTCTAAGTATTCAGATGTTGCTAGTATATCACCTAATATATTATACCGTCAACAGGCTGGTTTTTCTCAGCTGAACTTAGGTGTATATATTAAAAAGGGTGCTCTAGTTGGTGGGGTTTGGTATAGAAATAAAGATGCATTCATTGCCACTGTTGGTGTTCAGAATGATATAGTAAAATTTGGTTACAGCTATGATGTTACCGTTTCGCGTTTAGCAAATGTGTCGGCAGGAAGTCACGAGATCTCTTTGTCGTTTAACTTTACATGTAAACCACCGAAGAGAAGGTTCAGAACCATTTCTTGTCCTTCTTTCTAGGAAAAGTGTAACCAATTAGGATTTAGCAGTTATAGATTAAAAGTATAAGCAAGGAAAAATGAAAATTAATCGAATGAAGTTGGCAAAATGGGGTGGGTTAGTTCTCTCACTCGCGATATTTTCTTCCTGTAAATATGAGACCTCCAATGTTTCTGGATGGGATTATAATAACAGAAAAACAGGTGGTTTCCAGAAAGTTCCTTTTGAGGAGCAAGAAACTGGACCTGGTTTAGTTCTTATTGAAGGTGGTACCTTCACTATGGGACGTGTTGAACAGGATGTAACTTTTGACTGGAACAATATCCCTAGAAGGGTGACTGTTTCTTCTTTCTATCTTGATCAATTTGAAATTACCAACTTCAATTACACGGAATACCTATACTGGTTAACCAGAACATATGGTGAGTCTTATCCTTCTGTTGTGAAAAATGCACTTCCTGATACTTTGGTATGGAGAGAGAAGCTTGCTTATATGGAACCTTATGTTGAGTATTATTTACGACACCCAGCATATAGAGACTACCCAGTAGTTGGTGTATCTTGGTTACAAGCAAATGACTTTTGTAAATGGAGAACTGACCGTGTTAACGAATACATTTTAATCAGAGAAGGTGTTCTTGAGTGGAGACCTACGCAAGCTGACGATGATGTATTTAACACAGATGCTTACATGCATAAGAAGTATGAAGTTGGACCGGATGAAGGAAGAAAACTTCCGAACCTTAACCCATCATCTATTGGGAACAATAAAAAAGGGTATGGTGAAAGAGATGTTTTAATGTCTGACGGAATACTTTTACCTAGATACAGGCTCCCAACTGAAGCTGAATGGGAATACGCTTCTTATGGTTTGATTGGAAACACTTATGATGAGCGTATCGTTCAAAGAAGAATCTATCCATGGGATGGTCATTGGGTAAGAAACCCAGAAGATAAATTCCAAGGAGACATGTTAGCTAACTTTGTTAGAGGTCGTGGAGATTACATGGGGGTTGCTGGTAAACTTAATGATGCTGGTGATGTTACAACACCTGTTGATTCTTATTGGCCAAATGATTACGGATTGTATAACATGGCAGGTAACGTTTCTGAATGGGTAATGGATGTATACCGTCCACTATCGCACGAAGATTTCGATGAATTTAGACCATTTAGAGGAAACGTTTTCAAAACTAAAATCCTAGATTCTGAAGGAGAATACGTTGACAAACATGAGTCTGTAAACTATGACTTATACTCAATGAAAGAGTACCTTGTTGACTTCAAAAAAGTCAGAGAGGAAAACGGTAGAAAAGATGATGTTGAGTTTTTAATGCTTGACTCAATCACAGGTGTAGTTGATTATGCTATTGCACTTCAATTAGAAGATGAAGATCAAACAGCAATGTTAGAAATTGAAGAAATCTTCAATACGTTATTGGTTGAAGATTGGTTGACAATCTATATGGCTTTACCAGCAAATGCAGGTTTAGCTCAAGCTCCTCACTCTCCAGATTGGACACCTGAAATTGCTCCAATGTTAAGAGAAGGTTTATCGACTTTCGTTCTTCACGGAGAGCAAGAAAACGGAAACTCTATCCCTGGTTCTATGAGATGGAGAGAAGTAACTGAAGAGGAAAACTTGCACCGTCGTAATTATACAACCGCAGATAATATTAATTATCTTGACGGTGACCTAGAATCTTCACATTACTATGAGTCTATTGATATGTACGGTACGCAATACCAAAAGTCTAAAGAGAACGGTACTGATGAAGTAATTGCAAGAATTAATAATGATTCCACTGGTATTGATTGGAAGCAGTTTGAGAAAAACGTAATGTATCAAGCAATTTGGGACAAGCAAAAGTCAGGACTTCTTGGAGAGCCTACTACCCTAATCTCTGATAGAACGAGAGTATACAAAGGTGGTTCTTGGAGAGATAGAGCTTACTTTATGAATGCTGGAACAAGAAGATACCTTGATGAAGATAAGTCAATGGCAACACTTGGTTTCCGTTGTGCTATGACCAGAGTTGGAAGTCCAGTTGGACTAGGCTCAAAAAAGAGAAAGAGATAATTCACAAATAATTTTGAATAATACTGAAAGCCCTTTCAAATTTGAAAGGGCTTTTTTGTGTTATTTTATATCATGGAAATAAGTGATCTTTACAAAAAGTATATAGACTCTAGTGGTGTTAGCACCGATACAAGAAAAATTGAACCCAATCAAATATTCTTTGCTCTTTCAGGTGAAAACTTCAACGGTAATAAATTTGCTTTACAAGCCATTGAAAAAGGAGCAAAATGGGCGGTTATTGATGATGGAAATTATCAAAACAACCAAACCATCCTTGTTAAAAATGTCTTACAAACATTACAAGAATTAGCCAATTTCCATAGAAAACAACTTGCGATTCCTGTAATCGGTTTGACCGGCTCCAATGGAAAAACATCAACCAAAGAATTGCTACATATTGCTCTTGCGCAGAAGCACTCTGTCGCTGCTACAAAAGGAAATTTGAACAACCATATTGGGGTTCCATTAACCTTGCTAGAGATCAATGATAGCCATGAAATTGCAATTATTGAGATGGGAGCCAATGGCCCTAATGACATTAAGGAGTTGAGCGAAATTGCACAACCTACTCACGGTTTTATAACTAATATAGGGAAAGCTCACTTAGAAGGGTTTGGAGGTGAAAATGGTGTCTTACGCGCCAAAAAACAACTGTATGATTACATATCCCAATCTCAAGGAACTTTATTTTTTAATAAGGATGATCAAACTTTGGTTAACATCTTACCCAACAATACTGATAACATAGCATACGGAAAAATGCTAGCACCAATGAATTCAGAAATTTTATCCTGTGATCCATTTTTGAAATTTAGTCTTTATGGACAAGAGATTCAATCCAAACTAACTGGCGAGTATAACTTTTATAATTTTCTAACTGCTGCTTGCGTTGCAGAACATTTTGAAGTAGATGAAATACAGCTTAAAACAGCTTTTGAGAGTTATACGCCTTCAAATTCAAGATCACAAATTGAAAAAGGAAAAAATTTACTGATCATAGACGCATACAACGCAAATCCTAGTAGTATGAAATTAGCCATCGAGAATATTGGCAAGATGAGCGGTGAACGCTTTGTTATTTTAGGTGACATGAAAGAGCTAGGAGAATATTCTGAAAGCGAACATCAAAATATATGCGACCAGTTAAACGAATTTGGAATAACAAACGGCTTGCTAATCGGAGAAGAATTTGGAAAATGCAATAGTACTTTATCCAAATTTAACAGCACAGATGAAGGTATTAAAGCACTGAAAGAACTGGCATTAAAAGGCAAAACTATCTTAATAAAAGGATCTAGAAGTATAGCTTTAGAAAGAACGCTACCCTACTTGCGTTAACCACTCATTGTTAAGAGCTTAATAAAAGGTTTATAAATAAGTGGTAATTTCTTGAGCTAACTCCATACAGATATTGTAACTTTACACCCCGTGTTACAAAAAAGGGAAGGTATGGCAAGTCCAACAAAATACATCTTTGTAACCGGGGGAGTTACTTCATCTCTTGGTAAGGGAATTATCTCGGCCTCACTGGCCAAACTCTTACAATCCAGAGGCTACTCGGTTACCATTCAAAAGTTAGATCCGTATATCAACGTTGATCCAGGAACTTTAAATCCATATGAGCATGGTGAATGCTTTGTAACCGAAGATGGAGCTGAAACGGATCTAGATTTAGGACATTACGAACGATTTTTAAATCGCCCAACTTCCCAGGCAAATAATGTTACCACAGGAAGAATCTATCAATCGGTTATAGATAAGGAAAGACGTGGAGATTACCTGGGTAAAACCGTACAAATCATACCACATATTACGGATGAGATTAAGGAACGCATCCAAATTTTGGGCAACAAAGGAACCTATGAATTTGTAATTACCGAAATTGGAGGAACAATTGGTGATATTGAATCTTTACCTTATGTTGAAGCCGTAAGACAGTTGAACTGGGAGTTAGAAAATGACTGTCTCGTTATACATCTAACTTTAGTCCCATATTTGTCCGCCGCAGGAGAGCTTAAAACAAAGCCAACCCAGCACTCTGTAAAACAGTTATTGGAGCTTGGTGTTCAGCCCGACATATTAGTTTGCAGAACCGAGCACGAACTAGGTCAAGAGATTAAGGACAAAGTAGCTAAATTCTGTAATGTTGCTCCTTATGCGGTGATGGAAAGTAGAGACGCTGACACTATATATGATGTCCCTTTATTAATGCATGAGGAGAAATTGGATGAGGTCGTTCTAAAAAAATTAGACATGCCAGTCAGAAATGAGCCTGACTTGACCAACTGGAAATCATTTTTATCCGTTTTAAAGGACGAAAATAAGCCTGTGCTAAACATTGGTCTTGTAGGTAAGTATGTTGAACTAAAAGACAGTTATAAGTCCATTGCTGAAGCTTTCATTCATGCTGGTGTAGCCCAGAATTGTGATGTTAAGTTGAAATGGATTCACTCGGAAAACTTGAACCCCAAAAAAGTAGAGCAAAGCTTGTCTAATTTAGATGGTGTTTTAGTGGCTCCTGGTTTTGGAACAAGAGGTATAGAGGGTAAAATTGCAGCAATAAAATATGTTCGAGAAAACAATATTCCATTTTTTGGAATTTGTTTAGGTATGCAATGTGCTGTAATTGAATTTGCAAGAAACGTACTTAATCTGAGTGATGCCCATACTGTTGAGATAGACGAAGGAACTAAGAACCCTGTTATTCACCTTATGAACGATCAGAAAGACGTTACTCAGAAAGGGGGAACTATGCGTTTAGGTGCCTACCCTTGTCAACTTAAAGATGGTTTCCAAGCGAAAACAGCTTACGGTAGAACGGATATTTCAGAGCGTCACAGACACAGGTTTGAATTCAATAATGACTACCTATCAAAATTTGAAGAAAATGGAATGAGGGCCACTGGAATTAATCCAGATCAAAACTTGGTTGAAATCGTTGAAATTCCGTCTCATCCATACTTTGTAGGTGTGCAATATCACCCAGAATATAAAAGTACGGTAGCTAATCCGCACCCCTTATTTGTGAGCTTTGTAAAAGCTGCAAAGGAAAACAAGAAATAATCTATAGCGCGAGTATATCTAAATTGATTTAGCTTAAATCAAAAATTGTAATAAATAAAAAAGGCTCAATGCAATGCATTGAGCCTTTTAAGTAAAATTAAGTTAGCTTATTTTCTAACTACAATTCTTTTTGTTACTCTATCGTTTCCAGAGATTAAAGTGTAGAAGTAAACTCCTGCATTTAACTCAGAGAAATCAACATCAGCAGTATGTGTACCAGCTGTCATTGTTCCTTCGTTTACAGTAGCAACAACTTTTCCAGTTACATCAGTAATTTGGATAGCAACGTTTGCTGCTTCTTCCAAAGAATATCCAATAGTAGTTAATCCACTAGTTGGGTTTGGATATGCTTGAGAAAGAGAAACATTAGTTTCTTCTTCTCCTAATCCAACTGACATATCAGTGTTAACTCTGATAGAAGGAGTAGATGTCATGTAGTACCATGTGTTATCAGTACCATCTAATAAGAATACAGTTTGATCTGGAGCTGTTGTGTTACCGTTTAATAATACAACGTCATCTGGACCACCGTAGTGTCCAACACAAACAATGTAAATTTCACCAGCAGTCATTGTAAATGGTCCTCCATCGATAGGAATAGAAATCCAGTTAGCACCACCACTAGAAAGATCTGTAGCCGCGTTGATAGAAATCTCACCAGTCAATGTTCCAGAACCGTTATAAACCTCTACGAAATCTCCTGTTGCAGCATCAACTTGGTATATTACACCGTATGCAATAGCACCATCAGCAGTATTACCGTTGAATGCTACGTCAATTCCGTATACATCCATATTGGTGTATACATCAAACTCTGGTCCCATTTCGTAAGCATTACCTGCTCCATTCCATAGACCACCACCTGAGTAATCGTAATCGTTAGCATCTCTACCCCACTGAATAGTATTTGTCGAGAAAGTTACCTGACGAGAGTTATCATTTGGATTTGCATCCAAAGCAGACTCTACGTAAGCAGCTTCCATATCTACAGTCCATGAATCAACTGCAGTTCCAATATTCCAAGAAGATGTAACAGAATCGTTATACACTTGACCAGGAGTCAAAGTAGTCATAGTACCTGTTCCAACAAATGGAGCTCCAGCACCAGCCGCAACAGCATTTACTGATAGGTGAGCGTTAGTTGCGTCAGCAGAACCATTGTTAGTTACAGTTCCCCAGAAAAAATTCTCTATTGAACCTGATTGTGTTGTATGGAAAACAGTGTAAGGAACACCATCTTGAGAAGCCCAACGTGTGTTAGACAAAGACACTTCATTTGCAGCAGTAGCCACGATAGAAACATCATCAACCATCCAAGCATAATCCCATCCACCAATGTATTGGAATCCAATATAGGCGAACTGAGAACCTCCAATTGAAGAAGTTAAGTTCACAGTAGTTAACTCAGGATTTGCAGTAGAGTTATTTACAGCGATACCAGCGTGAACTTCATTTTGATCCCAAGTTGCAGGAGGTGTAGAAGCAGTACCTACTCCTGAAACAACGTATGCGTTACCTTGGAATTTTCTGTAATAAGATTCAAATTCGATAGATACGTTTGGATCAGATGATAAATCGATAGGTCCAAAATAAATAACAGCATCCTGAGCTGATGTCCCATCACCTAAGGCATCAGAATCAAACATTGCAAAATCTCCACCAGAAGTAGAAGTAATAGCACCCATTCCAGCACTATAAGAACCAGTTGGACCAGCAGATCCAATAGCCCAATCGGCAGGAGGTGTACCTGTGTTCATCACTGTCCAAGTATTCGTTCCTGAAAAATCGTCCGACCAAATAGCCGTACCTCTTTCAAAAGACGTATTTGTGTGCTCATGAACACCTTGGTTCACAGCAACATTAGTTTTAACAGCTTTCTCAGCGAAATCCGTCAACTGAGCAGAAGCAACAGAAGCAACAGAAAGCGCTAAAAGCGATAAGTAAACTTTCTTCATAATCAATTTTTTTAGTTTTAATTAAAATCTACTCAAATTTACGAAATTCTGTTTAGAATAAATAGCTTTTCACTCAATCAATTGTACCAATCAATTCCATTTCATAACCTTTGGAATACATATAACGCTTAATTTTTTGAAGTCGCTTGTATGCATCATTTTCTGAAGCATAACGATTGCGCGCAATTTCAAGTCGATCTTTGAAGATTTCTAGGTATTCATTTGTATCCAAAGATTCCAATGCCACCTTGATACATTCTTTAGAAACGAACTTCTGAACCAGTCCATTTCGAATTTTTATTTTACCCCAATGCTTGATTCTTAACTTACCCTCAGCGTAGGCATTAGCGAATCTTTGTTCGTTGAGATAATTCTCTTGCATTAAATGGAGTATTACTTCTTGAGCAATACTCCAATTAACATTTAAATTTTTCAGTTTGTTTTGAACGTCAGAATGACAACGCTCTTGGTAGGCACAATATCGCTCCATTTTCTGGATCAATCTTGCCTTATCCATTTACATTTTAATTAGGTCGTCGTTTTTATCGTAAAACTTATAGGCTAACATTGGGTATGCCGTTATGGCTAAGACCTCAATTTTAAGCCCATACTTTTTCATCCACTTTTTTCTTAGTGAATTGAATAAACCTTCCTTTTTATTGATGAATGCCTCAATAAATGGGTGCACCTTTATCGTAATCTTAGAATGTGTTTTTTCTTGACTAATAAAACGTATGGCGCTCTCAATCTCATCAATGATGAGAATACTTGCAGTTACCTTTCCGTTACCATTGCAAGTTGGACATGTTTCAGATGTTTCAATATTGGTTTCTGGACGAACTCTTTGTCGAGTAATTTCAACTACGCCAAACTTGCTTGGAGGGAGAACATGGTGTTTTGCGCGATCATCTTTCATGCATTCTCTCAAATGCTGATAGAGTTTCTTTTGATTTTCACGTTCCGGCATGTCTATAAAGTCCACAGAAATAATTCCCCCCATGTCACGAAGACGCAATACTCTTGCTATTTCTTCGGCGGCCTCCATGTTACATTCAAAAGCATTTTCAGCTTGAGACTTTTCTTTATTGACCCTGTTACCTGAGTTCACATCAATTACGTGCATGGCCTCAGTGTGCTCGATAATAAGATAAGCACCACTTTTCATTGGCACCTGTTTTCCAAAACTGAGCTTTATCTGCTTGTTTATCCCGTAGGCCTCAAATAAGCTTTGACGCTCACTGTGCTGCTTTACAATCTTGGATCTGCCAGGAGAAATACGTTCAATAAATTCCTTGATATCCTCGAATTCTTGTGCGTTGTTCACGACAATTTTCTCGAAATCAGGATTTAACATATCTCTCAAGATTGAAGATGTTCTTGAAA
The DNA here is from genome assembly GCA_964230025.1 of Flavobacteriales bacterium. Taxonomy (GTDB): domain Bacteria; phylum Bacteroidota; class Bacteroidia; order Flavobacteriales_D; family JAUILH01; genus CAXRFO01. Next base: position 39,019 of record CAXRFO010000012.1, read on the forward strand.
GTTCCCCCATAAGTTTCTGGCGCGGTTTTGCACCTTTGAGATCTTTCTGAATCTTATCCCATTTCTCAATGAGGTTTCTTAAATCTTGGTCTAACTCAGCAACCTTCTTGTTTTCGGCTACAGTACGTATAATTACTCCAAAGTTTTTCGGTGTAATTGAGCTAACAAGACGTTTTAGTCTTTTCTTTTCTTCATTGCTTCCTATTTTTTGAGAAATAGAAATCTTATCAGTGAAGGGTACAAGAACTAAATATCGGCCAGCCAAAGTTACTTCAGCAGCCAATCTCGGACCTTTGCTAGATATAGGCTCCTTAGCGATTTGAACCATCACTAACTGACCTGATTTGATTACATCTTTAATCTTACCCTTCTTATCAATATCGGGCTCTAGTTTAAAGTTGTCTAAAAGTTTCCCTTGAAACTTTCCGGAATGGCATAGGTCTACCATTTTCTTCAATGAAGAAAACTGAGGACCTAAGTCCAAATAATGCAAAAATGCATCCTTTTCGTAACCTACGTCTACGAAAGCTGCATTCAAACTAGGGATTACCCTCTTTACTTTCCCAAGAAAAACGTCTCCAACAGTAAAGTCTTTGTCATTCTTCTCTTTATGAAGCTCTATAAGCCTCTTATCTTTAAGCAAAGCAACGTCAACCCCATCATTTTTCGAATTAATAACGAGTTCTAACGCCACAAAGTCTATTTATAATGTAAGCAATAAAGGCACACCATGATTTTTGGTGTGCCAAGTAAATAGTTTTAAAAAAGAATTACTTCTTCTTTTTGTGACGGTTCTTTCTAAGTCTTTTCTTACGCTTGTGCGTAGCCATCTTATGTCTTTTTCTCTTTTTTCCGCTTGGCATAGCTAAAAATTTTAAGTGAATATTTTATATTGTCTTAAATGTCAATTTCCTTTTCGGGGGGCACAAATATACGAATTATTCCAAACCCCTGCAAGTAAGCAGCTTACTTAACCTTTACGTTCTTCTTAACCTTCTCAGCAAATGATTTTGCTGGCTTGAAGCTAGGTATGTTGTGTGCAGGTATGATAATCGTTGTGTTCTTAGAGATATTTCTACCAGTTTTTTCTTTTCTCGTTTTGATAACGAAAGAACCAAAACCTCTTAAGTAAACGTTTTCACCATTCTCCATAGAATTTCTAACGCTTTTCATAAAAGCTTCAACGGTTGCTTGAACAGCCACCTTTTCTACTCCAGTCTTTTCTACGATTTCCGCTACTATATCTGCTTTTGTCATCTTCCTAAATGTTTATTTTTATTTATTTCGGGCTGCAAATATACAAGCCTTTAGAAACTTAGCACAGGATTTACAAAGTTTTATTTTCATTTTTCGACCAAGCTAGTAACTTAGCCACCGAACAATGTCGAACCTAGATAAAAGTATAATAGATTGGTATCAGAGGAATAAACGCAGTCTTCCATGGAGAGAAGATAATAACCCATACAAGGTTTGGTTATCAGAAATCATTTTACAACAGACTAGGGTAGAACAAGGAACCCCTTATTTCTTAAGATTCTTAAATGAATATCCAACGGTTAAAGAACTGGCTGATGCGCCGGAGGAAGACATTCTAAAACTTTGGCAAGGGCTAGGGTATTATAGTCGAGCACGCAACCTGCACTATACGGCTAAATTAATCAGGGATGAATACAATTGTGTCTTTCCTGATAATTATGACGAGCTTCTTAAATTAAAGGGTGTTGGAAGTTATACAGCTGCTGCGATAGCTTCCATTTCTTTTGGTCAAGCTGTCTCAGTAGTGGACGGCAATGTTTTAAGGGTATACAGCCGCTTATATAATGACCCGAGTCCAATTAATGAAGAGAAGACAAAAAAGAAGGTCTTCACAGATCTCAACAAGCTTATATCAGACAAAAATCCCTCTGACTTCAATCAGGGCTTAATGGAACTTGGCTCTCTTATATGCACGCCAAAAAATCCAAAATGCCCAGAATGCCCAGTAAAAGAACATTGCAAAGCTCTTGAAGCCCAGACCATTGAAGTTTTGCCTTACAAAAGCAAAAAACAAAAGGTCAAAAAGGTCCAACTTGATTTCTTTCACTTCTTAGACAAAAACAATGCTACTTTAATTTTGCAAAGACCTGAAAATGGTATTTGGGCAAAACTCTATGAATTCCCATCTATTGAAAACGCATCAAAGCAAGAGATTGAGAAATTTCCTTTTAAAATCTCATCAGATTTTGAACTCATCAAATCCACAAGTTTTACACATATCCTATCACATAGAAAAATCAGTGCAAACTTCCATTTAATTAGCTGTGAAACACTTTTAGAATACCCTGACTATGCAAAAATTGACTTTTCCACTATAAACAATCTGGCATTACACCGATTAATGACAAAATATTTAGAAAGTTATAATATCTTTGATTAAGATTATGGCAGGATCAGTAAATAAAGTAATACTTATCGGAAATCTGGGCAAGGACCCAGAGGTGCGTCACTTAGAAAATGGTGCAAGCGTAGCGAACTTTTCATTGGCTACTTCTGAAACTTACAAGGACAGAACCTCAGGGGAACGAAAAACTATTACGGATTGGCACAATATTGTACTGTGGAGAGGCTTAGCTGAAATTGCTGAAAAATATCTAAAAAAAGGATCCAAGATCTATATTGAAGGGAAACTAAGAACCCGTTCTTACGAAGACCAGAATGGCCAAACGCGTTATGTGACTGAGGTTGTAGGAGATGAGCTGACCATGTTGGACAGGGCGCCAGAGAGCTCTGGAAATCCAAACATCCCTCAAAATGAAAGTCCAGAAAAAATGGATGCTCCCTCAAAGGACATGGGATCATCTGATGACGACGACCTACCCTTTTAATAACCTAAATCCTAATTTTGGACGACCCCGAATTATACCTTTTAACTTTACTAAGCACCGGTTCATCCTCCGGTTTAATTGTTGGCCTTGTAGTAATTATATTTCTGCTTATATGCTCAGCTATGGTAAGCGGTTCAGAGGTGGCTTATTTCTCTTTAGGGCCAAATGAAATAGAGGAACTACGCAACGACAATTCTAAATCTAAACAGACAGCATATAAGCTTGCTAACAAACCTAAATCACTACTGGCAACAATTCTGATAGCAAACAATTTTATAAATGTTGCTATAGTTGTTCTTTCATCCATTGTAGTCGATCAATTATTTATTGGTTCGTCGGTATCGTTGCAATGGCAATTCTTCATTCAGGTAGTTGCGGTTACATTTATCATTTTGCTGGTCGGAGAAATTATTCCCAAGGTATATGCAACAAAAAATGCAGTTTCTCTTGCTAGTACCATGGCCCTGCCTTTAGGATTTCTAAACAGACTTTTTAGACCGCTTTCGTATATCCTTATATCTAGTACAACTTTTATTGACAAGAGAATTGAAAAAAGGTCTAGTTCCCTATCGGTCGACTCTCTGGAAAAAGCTTTAGAGCTTACCAACGAAGAAATTGATGACAAGGAAACCGAATTGCTCAAAGGAATAATTAGTTTTGGTAACAAGGATGTCAAACAAATCATGATCCCCAGGTTGGATGTACTAGCCGTGGATAATGAAATGAGTTTTACCAATTTAATTCACCTCATTAATGAGAATGGTTTTTCTAGAATCCCCGTATATGAGGATAATTTGGATACCATTTTAGGAATGCTGTACATCAAAGACCTACTTCCCTACTTGAGTAAACCCGACAATTTTAATTGGATAAGCCTTCTTAGGCAACCCATGTTTGTACCTGAAAGCAAAAAGATTGATGATCTTCTGAAAGAATTTCAGGAGAGTAAAATTCACATGGCAGTGGTGGTTGATGAGTTTGGAGGTTGTAGTGGAATTGTTACCCTGGAGGATATTATTGAAGAGATTGTTGGAGATATTAGCGATGAGTTCGACAGTGAAGAAATTAATTATTCAAAGTTGGACGACAAGAATTATGTCTTTGAAGGGAAAACACCTCTAATTGATTTCTATCGAATACTAGAAATAGAAGGAGAAAACTTTGAAGAAAACAAAGGGGAAGCAGATACGATAGCCGGATTTTTGATGGAAATTTCAGGAAAGTTTCTTCAAAAAAATGAAAAAGTTCGCTTTGAGAACTATGAATTCATTGTAGAGGCCGCGGATAGAAAAAGAGTAAAGCAAATTAAAGTTTGTATAAATGATGAGGATTTGGACGATTAGCCTATTAACATGTTTCTTATTTCTTTCATGTGAAGAGGAAAAAGGTGATCCTGTCCCAAAGATACGTGCCTATAAGCGCCTTGATTTTTCAAGCTACCCAAAGAATTATAAGGAATTTACAGACTCAACCATCAGCTTTGAAAAAGCGGACTACCTTAAATATGAATTAAAGTCAAAAACAGATAGCAGCATTTTTTTTAATTTGACTAGCAAGGGACACAAAATGGATCTTTATTGTACCTACTATCAATCAAAAAATATTGATTCAATGATAGAAGGTTCCTTCGAGCTTATTGAAAACCATTTTGGAAAGGCAGGCGACTTAAGAGACACAGAGTTTATCATTCCCGAAAACCAAGTATATGGAGTAGGGTTTGAGTTTATTGGGAATTCAGCAACAAATTATCAGTTTTTCGTTACGGATAGCGTGTCAAATTATTTGCACGGTTCCATGTACTTTTTCGCTAAACCAAACTATGACAGCTTGAGACCTGTAATTGGTTTTTATAAGCAAGATGTCGAGCACCTTATAAAGACTTTGAAGTGGGGTGGTCAGCAAGATACGATTGAGACTAATTAATCGCCTCTCGCCTACCGTTTGTCATATATCGTTTACTTCTTAACAACATCCTAGATTAATTCATTAATTTTATAAAATAAATTCAAATTAATGAGGAATCTTTATTTATTAAGCACCCTACTTTTTATAACGCAAATTTGTTTTGCTCAAAATCCTGAAAATTGGCACAGAGTTAAGGTTTATGCCAACAATCAAGAAATTCAACTTCTGGGAGAACATGGTGTGGCCGTTGACCACGGAAAGAAAAAACAGGATACGTGGATTATTTCGGATTTTTCAGATTCTGATCTACAAACAATGAGGGATTTAGGTTTATCCTATGAAGTAATCCTGCAAAACATTGATGAATTTTATAAAATCCAGTCAGAAAAACCTCACAACCATAGTGGAACACAAAATTTTGGCTCACATGGTGTAAGACACAGAATGTCGCGTGGTGTTTGTGACGGCAGCGGGTCTGGCAATATAGAATACCCCACTCCAACTAACTTTAACTTAGGAAGTCTAGGAGGTTATTTCACTTATGCCGAGTTTATCCAAAATCTCGATCAAATGGCTAATCTCTATCCTAATATAATCACTGTAAAAACAGAAATTGATTCGTCAGGAGTAAACTACCAAACGCATGATGGGAACCCCATTTATTACGTAAAAATATCAGACAACCCTGCTGTAGATGAAAATGAACCAGAGGTTCTTTACACCTCCATACATCACTCGCGTGAGCCTGCATCATTGTCTCAAACCATATTTTACATGTGGTATTTGCTAGAAAATTATGGTACAGATGCTGAAGTAACCTACCTGGTTGACAATCTTGAAATGTACTTTATCCCAATGATCAATCCTGATGGGTATATTCATAACGAAGGGCTTGGAGTTGGCGGTATGTGGAGAAAGAATAGACGTTATAACGGTATGCAACAAGGAAATCAAGTTTACGGTGTAGACCTCAACAGAAATTATTCTTATCAATATGGGGTTAGTGGAGTTTCTACAGATCCTAGTGCCGATAATTATCTTGGCCCAAACGCCTTCTCTGAGCCGGAAACAAGAGCGATACGACAGTTTACTTTTGATCATGATATTCGAATTGCTCAGAATGCTCATACCTATGGCAACTTGTTGCTTTTCCCTTTTGGTTATGACAACGTTCAAACACCTGACCACAATTTACTACAAACCTGGTCAAGCCATATGGTCGAGCAAAGTGGATTTAGTAATATTCTTAGTGCAAATCTTTATCCAGCGGCGGGAGATTCTGATGATTGGATGTATGCGGATGACTTGTCCAGTAAACCTAAAATTTACGCCATGACACCTGAAGTAGGATCTGATTCTCACGGATTCTGGCCAGCACAAAGCGAAATAACACCTATTTGCAAAGGAATGGTTTTCCAAAATTTAAGAGCAGCACACCTTTGTTACATTTATGGTTTGGCAACGGACATTGAGGCAGGCAGTGTAAATTCACTTACAGGCTATTTAAATTTTAACGTACAACGTTATGGTTTAGAACCCGGAATTTTAACGGTAAGCATTACTCCTATAGGAACTGAGTTGAGTTCGGTTGGAGGTAGTAAGTCATATAACTTCACCAATGTTTTGGATGCCCAAGAGGATTCCATTTCCTACGTCCTAGACCCTGGGATGACATTAGGTCAAGAGTTCAGCTATGTTTTAACTATTGACAATGGTTTCTTCTCAATGAGTGACACACTAACCAAAACATATGGATCAGGTACAGTTGTTTTCTCTGATGATGCTACAACATCAACTGAATGGACTGGATCATGGTCAACTACCGGCGCCGAATTTGTTTCACCTTCAACAAGTTGGACCGACTCACCGGGTGGTAATTATGGGAATAATGATGAAGAAGAGAATGTATTAAATACGAATCTTGATCTAAGCGGCGCGACTGCAGCAGTGGTATCATTCTACGCCAAATGGGAAATTGAAGATAATTATGATTATGTCCAATTACAAGCTTCAACTGATAATGGAGTTACTTGGACAGCTTTATGTGGCAAATACACCAACACCGGAACATCAGATCAGGATTTCGGGGAGCCATTGTGGGACGGTTTTCAAACGGATTGGGTTTTAGAAGAAGTTGATCTTGCCGATTACCTTGGTCAAACTATTAGCTTGAGATTTGTTCTTGTTAGTGATGTTTGGGTTACAGAAGACGGCTTCTATTATGATGACTTTACGGTCTCTACAATTGATGGAGTTGATGGTCTAGACGAAAACAAGCTGATTTTGGGAGATCTTATGCCTAACCCTGCCTCCATTTACACTTACATTCCTTTTGAGAAACTTAACGAGGATGTAACGGTAAATGTTTATGATCAGATGGGGAAACTGGTATTATCAGAGATTATACCTTCAGGAGCCATGCAGTATAAATTAAATATTGAAAATTTATCAGCGGGTACTTACTTTTGTCGCATCAATACTTCTAACAAGGTGTCAGAAAGTAAAAAATTGGTCGTTCTGCGTTAATGAAAATATCCGGATTTACAATGGTAAGAAATGCTGAGAAGTACTACTTCCCAGTGAAAGAAAGTATAATGTCAATCTTACCCGTCTGCGATGAACTTATCGTGGCTGTTGGAGAAGGAGAAGACAATACAAGGCAATTGATAGAGTCTATAGGTTCTGATAAAATCAAAATCTACGATAGGGTTTGGAGCGAACAAGACTTTAAGGAAAGTAAAATCCTTGCCAAAGAAACCAATTTTGCATTATCGAAATGCACAGGCGATTGGTGTTTCTATATACAAGCGGATGAGGTAGTTCATGAAAAGGATTTGCCAGCAATAAAAAAAGCATGTGAAGACAACCTCAACAACAAGGAAGTTGAGGGACTGATATTTTCTTACAATCATTTTTGGGGCGACTATGATCATTACTTACCCTTTCACGGATGGTACAAAAATGAAATTAGAATCGTAAGAAATAATATTGGAATCAAATCATGGTTAGACGCCCAAAGCTTTCGCAAGGGAGACAATAATGATTTGTTAAAAGCGAAAAAAATAAATGCTGAGATGTTTCATTACGGTTGGGTAAGACCTCCACATCTTATGCAGAGCAAGAAGAAAGAGCATGACTCTATGCACCATGGCCGCGAAAAAATAAACGCTGCTTACGATTTAAAGCCGCATGAATTCGATTATGGTCCCATGAACAAAATACCGAAATTTAAAGGTACACACCCTGCTTTATTGGCCGACTTTATCGCTAAGCACAATTGGAAAAGCAAGCTTAACTTTCATTCCAACCAGAAGGCAAATAGACCTTTAATGAAGCATGAAAAATTTAAGTACCGCTTTGTTTCATGGATCGAAAACAGCTTTTTTGGTGGAAAAGAGATGTTTGGCTACATGAACTGGAAGGAAGTGAAGTAAATTCTTGGCATTAGTTTTTACCAAGCAATCATTAATACGATTGAACCAAGTATTCCACATTAGTTAACTATATTTGAAGCGAACAAAATAAACCTTATGTCAAACAACTTGTTAAAAGGAAAAAAAGGAATCATTTTCGGAGCATTGAACGATATGTCAATTGCTTGGAAGGTGGCGGAACAAGCTCATGAACAAGGAGCTGAATTTGTATTAACCAATGCCCCCATAGCTATGCGTATGGGTGAAATAAATAATCTTGCAGAGAAAACAGGCTCAAAAGTAATTCCAGCGGATGCTACTACAATGGAAGACCTTAACAGCTTATTTACTCAAGCACAAGAGGAGTTAGGTGGAAAGTTGGATTTCGTCCTCCACTCTATCGGAATGTCTCCTAACGTGAGAAAAAAGAAACACTACACAGGACTTAATCACGAGTGGTACAAACAAACATTGGATGTTTCAGGAATGAGCTTTCACAAAGTATGTCAAGTTGCTTATGAGCAGGACGCCATGAACGATTGGGGATCAATCTTAGCTTTAACTTACATAGCCGCTCAGCGCGTTTTCCCTGACTATAATGATATGGCAGATGCCAAATCTTTATTGGAATCAATTGCACGTAGTTTTGGCTACCATTATGGAGTAAAAAGGAAGGTTCGAATAAACACCATTTCTCAATCACCAACAGTTACAACTGCAGGAAGTGGAGTGAAAGGATTTGATGAATTTATTGCTTATTCTGAAAGCATGTCGCCACTGGGTAATGCAAGTGCTGAGGCCTGCGCAAATTATTGTATTTCTATGTTCTCTGATCTTACTAAATATGTTACAATGCAAAACCTTTTCCACGATGGAGGGTTCAGCAACACAGGTGTAAGCCAAGATGTAATTTCAAAATTTGCGAAGAGCGAAGAATAAGATAATCCTAAATAAAAGTAGAAAAGCCACCCAAATTGATGGGTGGCTTTTTTTTATCTACCAAATCCTGAACCGCCGCCTTTTTTCGATTTGAATGCAGGACAGGTTGTGTGTTTTTTTCCGTGACAAGATGCCACTGTTCCTCCTAATACTATAGCCAAAATAGAAAGTAAGATATATCGTTTCATGTTGTTTGTTTACCTATAGGGAAGTCAATCATTAAAATTCCATAAAAACAGGAATCTGTTCTCTTTCTCTCATTCCATAAAATAGACCAGAACGGCAATTAAAACAGCCAAAACAAGACCATAAAGCAGAAACTTCTTAAAGTCAATTTCAGACCTACTTGATTTAGCAGAGATATATCCTGCATCCCTTAGAACAACTTTCGCTAAAGCGGCATTATCCGGATGAACTTGAAGTTGTATCCCTCCCAGTGCTACATTATGAAAATTTAACACCGTATTTATTTCCTCGTGAAGCAGAAAAACTTCTATACCCTCTTTTTCCAAAAGTAATTTGGCCATGTGAGCGTCTTGATTACTTATAAAGGTATTTACCGTCATCCATTTCACCTTTTAAAGGTAGTCAATATCAAATGACAAAAAAATTCGAAAAATAATTTAGTATGCATGCATATCATTTTAGATTTTTTAGTATTTTAGTTGAAATAATAACAGACTATGGGTTCAAAAGCAATAAAAGGTGGAGAGTTTCTAATTAAGAAAACAAGTGCAGAAGATATTTTTATTCCAGAAAACTGGAATGAAGAGCAAAAGATGATTGCTGAAACTTGTGAGGATTTTTTAAAGGCGGAGGTATTTTCACGTTTGGATGAAATTGATGCCCTTCAAGAGGGTTTAATGCCTTCACTGCTGGAAAAAGCCGGTGAATTAGGACTGTTAGGAATTTCAGTCCCTGAGGAATACGGAGGATTTGGAAAAGACTTTGTAACGGGCATGTTGGCCACTGAAATCACAGGTAAAGGACATTCCTTTGCTGTAGCCCTTTCTGCTCACACAGGCATTGGTACCCTTCCCATTCTATACTATGGGAATGAAGAACAAAAGAAAAATTACGTACCCAAGCTTGCTAGCGGAGAATGGAAAGCCTGTTATTGTCTAACCGAGCCTAGCTCAGGATCAGATGCAAATTCTGGAAAAACCAGTGCCGTATTATCGGAAGATGGTAGCCATTATATCTTGAATGGTCAGAAAATGTGGATTACCAACGGAGGTTTCGCTGATATATTTACTGTTTTTGCTAAAATAGATGACGATGAAAATTTAAGCGCTTTCATCGTAGAAAAATCCTATGACGGAATTTCTTTGAATCCAGAAGAAAAGAAAATGGGAATCAAAGGGTCCTCAACCCGCCAAGTCTTTTTTAATAATGTAAAAGTTCCTAAGGAAAACTTGCTTTTCGAGAGAAATAAAGGCTTTAAAATAGCCCTTAACATCTTAAATATTGGTCGTATTAAATTAGCCGGTGCTGCGGTTGGAGGATCTAAGAAAGCCATTAGTCATGCTGTCAATTATTCCAATGAAAGATCACAGTTTGGAAGAGCCATATCTAAATATGGGGCCATACGCTACAAGCTAGCAGAACAAGCCATACAAACATATGCGAATGAAGCAGCGGTTTATCGTTGCAGTCAAAATATAGAAGACCTCATTGCTGACTTAGTTTCAGAGGGAGTTGACAAACAAAGTGCTACCCTAAAGGCTGCCGAAGAGTACGCTATTGAGGCCGCTATTTTAAAAGTCTTTTCTTCGGAAGCGTTAGATTATGTTGTTGATGAAGCTGTTCAGATTTATGGTGGAATGGGATATTCTGCTGAATCACCTGTTGAAAGAGCTTACCGTGACGCTAGAATCAACCGCATTTTCGAGGGAACCAATGAAATAAATCGAATGCTCATCGTAGATATGCTCCTTAAACGAGCAATGAAAGGAAAAATTGATTTGATGGGACCTGCCCAAGCAGTTGCAGGGGAGCTCATGAGCATACCTGATTTTTCTGAACCAGATGATTCTTTGCTTGCTCAAGAGTTCGAACTAATTGAAAAGTTCAAAAAAGCAGTTTTATTGGTAGCCGGTGCAGCAGTTCAGAAATTAATGATGGAACTAGCCAAAGAGCAAGAAATACTGATGAATTGTTCCGATATGATTTCTACAGTATATGTAGCAGAGTCCTTACTTCTGCGAACAAAAAAGCTAATTTCTCAGCAAGGAGAAGAGAATAGTGCTTATCAAATTGCCATGACACAAGTTTATTTCTATGATGCCTGTGACAAAATGCAAAAATGGGGTAAGGACGCCCTGAACAGTTTTGCCGAAGGAGATGAGTTGCGTATGATGCAAATGGGTCTTCGTAGGTTTACTAAACACCGTGGATTAAATGTAAAACAAGCGCGTCAGCTAGTTGCAGAGAAATTAATCAATGAAAACGCTTATTGCTTTTAGGTAAACTCTTAAGGCACAATCAATAGGGTTGTGCCAATAGGTATTTTAGGATAAAGTTCATCAATCTCATGATTGTGCATACAAACACAACCCCATGTCATGTCTTGTTGACCTGTTTCTTCCCATTCACCGTACCAGCCATGCAAACCAATTCCACCGCCAAGCTTTGTGTTTTCTAGGGGCTGCCTTTTCGCCCAAAAAGAATTCACAATTGAATTCCTTTGCTGTTTGGTAATATACCCTTTTTGAAAACCTTTCTCCGCATCAAAAGCATTGGGGTAGGAAACTCTCATCCAGGAATTACCCAAGTAAGGGCCAGTTGAATTATAAAAAGGCCCCTTTGCCTTTTGTGAAATAAAGTAGTGCCCCTCTGGTGTTCTATTGTCTCCTTCTTGATCTTTATGCCCATTTGAATTTTGCCCCAAACAAACGGTTCTTTTTTCAACTAATTCTCCTTCCTTGAAAAAGAATATCTCATATCCTTCTTTTTTCACAAGCAATAGGTTTTTCTCCTTTTTGGGGATCAACCATTCCCGTTTATATTTCGATAAATCAGCAAACCCTACATTCTTGTCATCGTATTTAGTCTTTACATACAATTTGCTGTTGATATGCATGATTGTATCATTGACATTGACGGTTTTAGGATCAACAAAACGGAAAGGAGTAAGAAAGAATTCTACATAATTCCACTTTGCATTGCGCAGCACCTTATATTTAATGTGTAGGGTGTCGTTCGAAAGTTCAGTGATTCCACGACCTTGAGAAATCAAATAAAAGTCAGAAGATGAGAAAGACTGAAAGCCTCCATCTTCCTCTTTAACCACCGTAAGCTCACTAAACTTTATGGGAACTTGATCATTTAAACTTTCATCAAAAAAATAGTCCTCCACGGAAAAAGCAGGAGCTTCATAAAAAGCCAAAAGCTCTTTTTTGTTTTCATCGTTTTGTCGTTGAACAGTATTGTTCCGTTCCAAATTTCCACAAGACAAAAGAAACAAAGCGCCAACTTGTAACCATAATTTCATTTCAAAAATTTATTTAAAAGTCTCTATAGTTTAATGAGTGACTCCGTCAAAGTAACATTTGATTTGGTGGAGCTAGCTTTTTTGTGGAATTTTGGCCTCAGGTTCATCCTTATATTGATGAGAAAGCTTATAACTATCCTTTTATTCTTAACTGCGCCCCTTGCCTATTCTCAAGTGCTAAAAATCAACGTTGTAAGTGGTGAAGACATGAAAGGTATTTCAGGCGCCCATATTTTTCTGAATAAAGTAGAGCAAATTAGTGATAAAGATGGATTGAGTATCTATCCACAGGCAAAGATTGGTGACAGTCTTATCATTCGGCATGTAGGTTATGAAAGCGACACCCTTATTCTGAGTAAAAAGCTTTTTAGGAAAGCCGTTCAAGATACCATCTACCTACAAATCAAACTATTTGGGCGAGATATGGGGACATTTACAGTGACAGCAGGAAAACCTGAAACAGTTTTTGGCTCAGACAGTTTAAGTATTGCGGACTATGCTTTTTTTGGCCAAAACTTTATAATGTTAGCTTATGAGAAAAGACTGAAAAAAGGGTCTCGTTTAATGCTCGTTAATCCTTTTCAAGAGATTTTATGTGAAGCTGAGATAAACGATGAGGCACGTCACCTCCATACCGATTATGAAGGAAATGTTTATGTATTATGCGTTGACTCTGTTTACAAGGCAATTGTAAATGGACACAGACTGAGTTTTGAAAATCTTGTTCCAACCGAATTTTATCAGCGGATCTATAACATTGCGGACACCTGTCAGAATCATGTCTTTTATTCGAATTTCACGGATATATACCCGGCATTTTCTTACTACGCCTACAACTGGCTGGATAGTACTGATTATAAGCTGTGTACGATCGAGGATGAGTTTACTATGGAACTGTATCGGGCAGAATATAAATATGCCAATGGACAAGAAAAGCTTTGGGCGCGCAGAATGGAAGAAAAAACGGGAATAGATAAACAAATCTGGACAGGAGCAAAGTTTTTCACGAATAGTCTATACTACCACCCTGTTTACGCTCCTCTTTACGTATGGGATGATGAAGTATATGTGTTTGATCATTATAAAAACTTCCTGTTTCAATACGAACCTGGAAACATGTGGCCTATTGATAGCACGGCCATTGCTTATCATTACCTTAAAGGCCAACAAGATTGGGTACAAAAGCTTTTTCAGGACAATTTATATGATGACGTTTACACTGGTTTTCAATCGGGTAGAAATATTCATATCAGTAAAATAAATTTTGAAACCGGTGACCTAGAAAAAACAACCAAGCTATACCATCCTTACCCTGAACGCATAAAAATAAAAGGCGGCTATGCCTATTACATATACCGCCCTTTTGAGAGTACTCAAAAAAAATATATTTATCGTGAAAGGCTAGGTGACTAGCAATCCTTAGCCTTTTCCATCATTTTCTTTTGTTCTTCCGGAGAAGCATCTTCAAACATTTTTTCGCACTCCTCAATCTCTTCTTTATATTTTTCTTTCAACTTGTCATCATCAACATCCCCAGCTTCTTTCATCATTTTTTCAGAAACTTCCATACAGTCACAAACCGACATTTTTTTCGTTTCTTCTTTTTCTTCGTCACCGCCGCAAGAAACCAATCCAACAGTAGCAAAAACAGTCATAAGTAGTAATACTTTTTTCATCTTTTAATAGTTTAATTTGAGTTCAAGATAAGTTTTTTCATAAAAAAAGCGACCATTGGTCGCTTTTAATCTTTTGATTAGGTCAATATTACATACCTAATTTCTTCAATTCTTTTGCAATATCTGGACAGTTATCCTCCATACCTTTTAAAAGGTCTTCTTTGCTAACTTTTCCATCATATTTCTTTTTAAGCTCTTCTGCACATTTTGCCATCTCTTGGCTTTTCTTTTGAGCTTCCATCATAGCATCCATGCTTTCAGCATTTCCTGCAGCTTCCATTACAGATTCAAAATCTTTAAAACACTCGCAAACCTCTTTAGAAGCTTCATCAGCACTGCCTCCACATGAAATCATTCCTAGTGAAGCAACTGCAGTTAATAGTAAAATAGTTTTTTTCATTTTGTAGATTTATTATTTCATGCGCAAGTTAACACTAATTTCTTTTTTGCGCCATTTCGAGCTCCTTCAATAGCTTATAGTTATCTGGGCAAATTTCCTTCATTGCATTTTCAAAAGCAACATTGTCTACTTGTCCTTTATATTCTAATTGAATTTTCCTGGCACATTCTGCGTATGAATTGAAATTTTCACTCATCTGTTGACTAGCTGAAATTAGTTCATCTGCACTTCCGGCTTCTCCAGCATCCTCGTTAGATTTTAATAGCTCATCTGAGCAATCGCACATTTTTTTTGCTGCTTCTTCCGCCTTACCACAAGAAATTAAAGCTAAAATCAATACAGTAAGTACTAAGACATTCTTCATCTTATTTTATTTAAATGGATCAGAAAATTTAACATCCGTAATCATTCCCCAATCCGTGAGTGTTTTTAAAAATGCAATTAAATCCTGCTTTTCTTGGGGAGTCAAATTAATATCTAAAGGAGGACCTCCGATTTCACCATTCGTTGTAAGCTGATCTCCAATGTATGGGTGGGCTTTCAGGTCTTCCGCATAATGCTCTATTACCTCTTCCAAGCTCCGAAATCTACCATCGTGCATGTAAGGACCTGTTAATTCAATATTTCTAAGAGTAACTGTTTTAAACCATCCGTTTCTTGTTGGGTCACCATTCAAATCTCCCTGTCCACCGTCCGCATACAAGGTATCCAGACCGTTATTAAAAGTTCCTGGGCTAAAGAAATTTTCTGTCATGTGACACTGATTACAACGTGTCTGGCCATTGTAGAAGAGTGTCTTACCATTTAGTTCTGAAGCCGAAAAATTCGAGAAATTGTTCGCCAAACCTTGATCGTATTTTGAACGATATGATTTAATGCTGCGAACAAACTGAGCCAAGGCTCGAGATATTCTTTCACTTGTAATTTCGCTATCTCCAAAAGCTGCTTCAAACAGTTCTCCGTAATATGGAATAGTATCCAACTTAGCCTCAAGTGCAGGAAGCGTCATTCCCATTTCGATTTGATCCTGAATTGGCATAAGTACTTGCTGCTCCAAACCAAGGGCTCTCAAATCCCAAAAAAAACGAAATCCGAAATTTAAATTACAAATAGCCATTGAGTTCCTAGCTGTAACCCCATTCACACCATCACTAAACTGTTTACCATCCGTAAAGGCCAATTCTTGCTTATGGCAACTGGCACAAGCCACAGTATTATCAATAGAAAGATACGTATCATAAAACAAAACTCGGCCAAGTGTAGCGCCTTCATTTGTTATTGGATTAGAGGCCGGTTCTGAATCAAAAAACTGCAAGGCTCCGCTTTGTAAATGAGCCGGAAATGGAGTTGTGTAATCATAATACTCCGCTGGAAGATTGGGATGCTTTTCTTCCGACTCATCAAGCAAAAGTTCTGGTTTATCTGATTTACATGAACTTAGGATAAGTAAAACCAAAATTGGGAAAGCAAATTTCATCCTGCTAAGTTCGTTTATTTAAACAGCATATCAAAAAGTTACTTCTTCCTAGACACCATTAAGCCATCACGAATTGGGAAAAGTACATTATCTACCCTATCATCCTCATGGGTGTATTTGCAATAATCCACCAAAACCCTTGTTTCTTCATCCAAGCTATCATAGTCTTCGGTCACTTTTCCACTCCATAGTACGTTATCAGCCAAAATTAAACCACCCGATCTAACCTTATCCACTACCAACTTATAGTAATTCAAGTAGTTCTCTTTGTCCGCATCTATGAAAATCATATCCCAGTCATTGTCCAATTCTCGAATTATTTCCATTGCATTTCCTACGCGAAACTCGATCTTGTCTTGATACCCCGCTTTATTGATGTATTCCTGCACCATGCTTTCAAGTTCTTCATTCTTGTCAAGGGTTAAAACTTTACCACCTTCTGCTAAACCTTCTGCCATACAAAGAGCGGCATAGCCAGTAAACGTTCCTATTTCAAGTACTTTTTTAGGCTGATGAATTTTAGAAAGCATACTCAACACCCGTCCTTGAAGATGACCGCTAAGCATTCTAGGAAGCGTCATTTTTAGATGGGTTTGACGATTTAACTCATACAAAACCTCCGACTCCTTTTGAGTGTGTTCTTCAGTAAATTGACTAATATTTTCTGGTAAAAAATCCATATTTTCGCGTTTATGACGAAGGTAGTTATTTCCTTTTTATGCTGTGTGTTAATACTGATTTCATGTAAGGAAAATGTCAGTAAAGTAGAAAACAAAACAGAGAAAAAAAGCTCCCCTATCAAACAGGGAATAAGCATGGAGCTAAATGGGTTTTCAGCTTTAATTAATGACACCACGGAGCTAATAGAAAAACAATTTTCAGAGGATAAACTGATCTATTACAAGGCAAAAATAAGTTGTGCCTTATCGAAACACCCTGTTGACTCTTCATACAACTCAAGTGAGCTTTCAGAGGAACTTGTAAAAAAGTATATCCATCGGATTGCAGAGCAACAAATGTGTCGTCCAGCCCAAGAAATGGAAATTAAGAATAATTACTTCTATTGTCACTTGACCTGCGATGAATACGAAATCCTATTACGGGGAACCCTATACAATCAGCAAATCATACTCGCCAGTTCTAAGTGTAAGAAAGAAAAAATTGATGAAGCAAAGGAATATGTGCTTAGTTTGAAAGAAGACTAAACTTTTCCTCATCTGAGGGTAATTTTCGTAAACGCCAATCTTTCCTATATAAGTTGTTGGTTCGATTACCCAAATGCTTTACAAATCCAATTCGGACACCTGCAAAATAGAGTTGATGAATACCTCTCTTTTCAGATTGCATCATTAGCTGATTCTGGCTATAAAAAGAAACTGCTTCATCGTATGAAAGCTCATATTTTGGGTAAGGGAACTCCAAATTTAAGAATGCCAATTCAGCGGAAGGAATAAAGTTTTTCCCTTTTTGCTCCCCGAGTTCAGTTCCAACTTTTGTGAAGTTAAAACCCGCTTTCTCCAAAGCTTCTAGTTCATTCCCTAAAACTGGACTACCCCACAATTGTTGGCCTTTAAGCTGAAAAGATGCAAAGCAATCTTTCAAAAACTCAGGAGGATCAAGCTTTTCCTTCTTTGTTTTCTTTTTATTTTTAACCTTAAATGAGTTTGCGTCTACCTCCTTCTTAAGCACAGTGCAGAAAAAACCTTCACCCTCTAGCCTATGTGGATAAAACCTCAACCCACCCATGGAACGTTCAACACTCCATCCGCTCTCAATTGGTATATCCACAACTCCAAATCCATGATTCTTAATGAATTCAATTTGTTCTTCATTTTCAAGCCGATTAAAGGTGCAAGTACTATAAACCACATATCCTCCTTCTTTTACCGTAGGTAACAAATCTTCAAGGATATCACGTTGACGCTTTACGCATAATTGAACATTTTCTTCGCTCCATTCATCCCTTGCATTTAAGTCCTTTCTGAACATGCCTTCCCCAGAACAGGGGGCATCAATTAGTACCAAATCAAAGTACCCTACAAGGTCTAAGTTGTTCGTGAAATTCTGGCTTATCAACACATTTCCATTTCCCCACTTGGCAATATTTTCTTGCAGAATTTTGTTCCTTTTCGAAATAGGCTCATTGGAAATAAGTACTCCTTTATTTCTAAGGTAGTCAGATAAAATCAAACTTTTTCCACCCGGTGCCGCACAAGAATCAAAGAAGCGTAATTCCTCTTCCTTAAATGTCAAATGTCTCAATACATGAGAAATAAACATGCTACTAGCCTCTTGCACATAATATGCCCCCGCATGCCACAAAGGATCTGCAAAGAAATTTGGCCTTTTCCTTAAATATTGTCCATGATCTGACCAAGAAATAGGTAATTCTGAAGGAACGCTTAGCTTTCTGTTATTAATTCTGATGCTGGTCGGGCTTATTCCATCCAATGCATCCAATAAAGCATCCAACTCTTTTGAGTTTAATGGAGTCTGTTTTTTAAACAATTCTGGAAAAGCCATGGCTCAAAAATACGTTTTACTGCCATTTAGCTAGCTAAACAACCAATAAACCTAAAGAACTTTGTTAATTCCAATGAAGCAATTACTTTTGTAAGCCTTGAAAAAACTGTTTTTCATACTACTTTTATTATTCGTAAGCTGGTCGCATTCTGTTCGAGCGCATGAATATTTTGTGAGCATTACAGAAGCTGAATACGACCAAAAGAACCAGCGAATAGAAATTTCTATTAGTCTCACTGGACACGATCTTGAGAAAGCATTGAGTGACATCTATGATGAAAAAGTACTTTTGGATAGTGAAAAACAACAGTCAAAAATTGAAAACTACCTCTCGGCTTATGTTCAGAGTTATTTAAGCATAGAATGTAATGGTGAGGAGTTGGAGTTGGAGTATGTCGGACATCTACTAGAGCTTGACGACAAACTTTACATTTTTGTTCAAGCAAAATCAGATAAACCAAAAACGATAAAAATTTCTAATTCAATTCTTTGTGACTATTTCCCTGCACAGGAAAATTATGTGCATTGGTCTCAAGGTGGTAAGAAGAAAAGTTTAGTATTTAATTCAGATAAAAAACATGGTACGATTGAGTGGTAAGTTAATATTGTTAGGATTGATGCTTTCTATTGGAAGCGCTTTCTCACAGTACAACAATAACAAATTCAAACAGCTTAAAGAGGAATGGCGTTCACCTAACGTATACAGAAATGCGGCAGGTGCTCCTGGTCATCAATACTATCAAAATAGAGCGGATTATATCATGGACATTCGCATTGATGATAACACACAAAAACTTTATGGAGAAGCTACCATAAAGTACTATAACAATTCACCAGACGCTTTAGAATATTTGTGGTTGCAATTGGACCAAAATATGCGAGCACAGGATTCTGATTCGAAAAAAATACAATCCATGGGCTTTGACCAGGGTATGAGCATGTGGGCTTTGAAAAGAATGCACAATGAGTATGACGGAGGTTTTAAAATTGAGCATGTAAAAGATGCTAAAGGATCAGATGTTGAATTCACTATCAACAAAACAATGATGCGTGTAGAACTTGATAAACCATTGGCACCAAAAGCAAGTACAAGTATTAAAATTAAATGGTGGTACAACATAAACAACCGTGATGAAGTAGGAGGACGAGCAGGTTATGAATACTTCCCTGATGAAGATAATTACCTGTACACCATTGCTCAATTTTACCCTAGAATGTGTGTTTATAATGACATTGAAGGATGGCAGAACAAACAATTTTTGGGAGCTGGTGAGTTCACCCTATGCTTTGGAAATTACAATGTAAATATTTCCGTGCCATCTGATCATATTGTTGGATCAACAGGTGTTTTACAAAATGCTAAATCAGTCCTTACAAGCGAACAACAAAAGCGTTTTGCAAAAGCAAAAACAGCAGATCAACCTGTAATGATTGTTACACAAGAGGAAGCTGAGGAAGCAGAAAAGAAGAAAGAAAAAGGCATGAAGACCTGGGTTTTTAAAGCTGACAATGTAAGAGATTTTGGTTTTGCCTCAAGCAGAAAATTTATTTGGGATGCTATTGGAGTTAAATTTGGAGACAGAACTGTAATGGCAATGTCTTACTACCCTAAAGAAGGTAACCCATTATGGGAGCAATACAGTACCAAAGTTGTTGCCCATACCATTAAGACATATTCAAAATACACCTTTGATTACCCATACCCAGTTGCAATTTCAGTGCATACAAAAAACATTGGAATGGAGTATCCTATGATTTGCTTTAACGGTGGAAGACCTGAAGAAGATGGCACCTATTCGGCAAGAACGAAATACGGAATGATTTCGGTAATCATTCATGAGGTTGGCCACAATTATTTCCCAATGATCGTAAATTCGGATGAGCGTCAATGGACATGGATGGATGAAGGTTTAAATACTTTTCTTCAGTATTTAACAGAGCAAGAGTGGGAAAGACAATATCCTTCCAGAAGAGGTCCTGCTTTTAAAATTGTAGATTACATGAAAGGAGATGTTTCAAACATTTCTCCAATTATGAGTAACTCAGAAAACATCCATCAATTTGGAAACAATGCCTATGGCAAACCCGCTACTGCTCTTAATATATTAAGAGAAACAGTAATGGGAAGAGAGTTATTTGACTATTCCTTCAAAGTATATTCACAACGTTGGATGTTCAAGCAACCAACGCCTGAAGATTTCTTTAGAACAATGGAAGATGCCTCAGGAGTTGATTTAGATTGGTTCTGGAGAGGCTGGTTCTACTCTACTGACCATGTGGATATTTCGTTGGACAGAGTTAGCTATTATAAGCTAGCAACGAAGAATCCGGAAACGGATAAAGCCTTCGAAAAAGAAATCTTTGAGAATGGACCAGATAGAAAATCAATTGATTATTTCCGCTACAAGGAAGAAGTTAAGCAAACAGTAACTGAGGCCGATCCAAGCACCATGGATTTTTACAACAAATTTAATCCTTATGAAGTTCTTGATTTGGACAAGAAGGAATATGAGAAATTCATAAAGAACTTGCCAGAAGATGAGAAGAAGATCTTGGACGCTAATTATAATTATTACCAACTTGACTTTTCAAATGTTGGTGGATTGGTAATGCCTATTATCGTTGAGTTTACCTTTGAGGATGGAACTAAAGAAAAGCACTACGTACCTGCGGAGATTTGGCGAAAAAACAACTACCAAGTTTCTAGAATTTTCTTCTTCAAGAAAAAAGTTACTGGAATTCTTGTTGATCCTAATTATGAAACAGCAGATACTGATGTTGCAAATAACGGCTGGCCTGCGGTTGTAGTACCATCTAAATTTGACTTATACAGATCACGTGGTAATCGAGAAAACCCAATGCAGCGGGCAAACAGAAATGCAAAACAATAATCAAAAAAGCCTCATAACTTTATGAGGCTTTTTTTTAGCAATTTTTTAGATCGATTATCGCTTGCTTAGGATCGGAAGCCCTAAACACAGAACTTCCAGCGACCAGCACATCCGCTCCGGCATCAACTAGTTTCCTCGCGTTTTGCATACCAACTCCCCCATCAATTTCAATTACCGCAGCACTGTTTTTTGACAAAATCATTTGTTTTAAGCGTGCAGTTTTATCGAGAACGCTTTCAATAAACTTTTGTCCACCAAATCCAGGGTTAACAGACATCAAACAAAATAAATCTGCATCTGCAACAACCTCCTCAATACTACTCAAAGGTGTATGGGGATTGAGTGCTACTCCTGCTTTCATACCAGCATCCTTAATGGCATAAATACTTCTATGCAAGTGAGTGCTGGCTTCAACATGAACGGTTAAAACATCAGCACCTGCATCTTTAAAATCTTGAATATAACGCTCTGGTTTCTCAACCATCAAATGAACATCAAAAATCTTATCAGAATGCTTTCTCATAGCCTTAATAACAGGTATTCCAAAAGAAATATTCGGCACGAAGGCTCCATCCATAACGTCTAAATGAAACCAATCTGCCTGGCTTTCATTTAGCATTTCACATTCTTTTTGAAGGTTTGCAAAGTCAGATGCAAGTAAGGAAGGTGCTATTAAGTGTGCCATATTTAAATCAATAATTGTATTTAGGGTACAAAATTACGAGTTAAACTCACTCCTCAATGTTTCTTGTTGACAATGATTTTCAAATTATCAACAGCTAAATTTCGTTTCTTTGCACTGGAAATGGCGCACAAATCAGGATTTGTAAATATTATTGGTAGTCCAAATGTTGGAAAGTCCACACTAATGAATCAATTGGTGGGTGAAAGAATGTCAATAATTTCACCCAAGGCACAAACGACAAGACACCGGATTTTTGGTATTGTAAACGAACCAGATTATCAGATTGTATTTTCTGATACACCTGGAGTTGTAAATGCATCCTACAAGTTACATCAAAGCATGATGGACTCAGTGAATACTGCTCTAAAAGATGCGGATATTATTTTATTAGTAACCGACTTATGGGAAGATAGTCTGAATCACAAAGAAACATTAGAGAGAATTCAGAAAACGGCTATACCAACAATTGTTCTTATTAATAAGTTAGATAAAGGTGATGACGAACGTTTAAAGGAAAGAACAGAGCATTGGCATAAATTATTGCCAGAAGCAGATATTCTCCCTATTTCAGCCTTACACGGTTTTCACACGGATTTTATCATTCCCAAATTAGTGAGCATGATTCCTGAAGGGCCGCCATATTTTCCGAAAGACGAGCTTACAGATAGACCTTTACGTTTCTTCATTTCTGAGATAATCAGAGAGAAAATATTCTTTGCCTACGAAAAGGAAATACCTTATTCATGTCAAGTAGAAATAGAAGAGTACAAAGAGTCAAAGCGACTGGATAAAATAAGGGCAATAATTTATGTTGATCGTGATTCACAAAAGGGAATATTAATTGGGCATCAAGGAAAAATGCTCAAGAAAATTGGAACTGAGGCTAGATTGGATGCAGAAGAAATGCTCCAGAAAAAGGTGCATTTAGAACTGTTCGTGAAGGTAAAAAAAGACTGGCGAAATGATGATCGCAGTCTTAAAAATTTTGGATATTAAATGGGAAATATAATTGCTATAGTAGGTCGACCAAATGTCGGTAAATCAACCTTATTTAACCGTCTTACAGAAAGTCGTAAAGCGATTGTTGAAGAAACGAGTGGGGTTACACGTGACCGCCA
This sequence comes from Flavobacteriales bacterium, assembly GCA_964230025.1. Lineage (GTDB taxonomy): Bacteria > Bacteroidota > Bacteroidia > Flavobacteriales_D > JAUILH01 > CAXRFO01. The sequence goes on from CAXRFO010000012.1 coordinate 62,403, forward strand.
TTATGGAAAGGTTTTTTGGAATGGCCGTGAGTTTTCAGTAGTTGATACTGGTGGGTACGTAAAAGGGTCCGATGACATTTTTGAGGACGAGATTCGCAAACAAGTAATGATTGCAGTTGAGGAAGCTAACATCATCCTTTTTGTTGTAGACGTTACCGTTGGTGCAACCGATCTGGATAATGCGGTGGCCGAAATGCTCCGTAAAACGGATAAAAAAGTCATTATAGTTTCCAATAAAGTTGACAATAATGAGCGTCAATTGATGTCCGCTGAATTTTACACTTTTGGCCTGGGAGATATTTATAACGTGAGTGCTATAAATGGTGCAGGAACTGGTGAGCTACTTGATTATGTGGTTGAGAATCTCCATCCAGAAGAAGATGCTGAAGAGGATGATATTCCCAGAATTGCAGTTGTTGGGAAACCGAATGTTGGTAAATCTTCTTTAACTAATGCGCTGCTCGGGACAGACAGAAACATTGTTACTCCAATTTCAGGAACAACAAGAGACACGATTAATACCCGATATAATTCCTTTGGTTTCGACTTTTGGTTAATGGATACGGCGGGCATTCGGAAAAAAACAAAAATTGATGAAGACATTGAGTTCTACTCCGTTTTAAGATCTGTAAGAGCGATTGAAAATTCTGATGTTTGTCTTCTGTTGATTGATGCACAAGATGGAGTGCTTAATCAGGATCAAAACATATTCTCAGTCATACAGAAGAACTACAAGGGGATTGTGATTTTAGTAAACAAATGGGATCTTATTGAGAAAGATAACCATACCACTATTGCATATGAAGAGCAGGTGCGAAAGCAATTTGCTCCTTTTACAGATTTGCCGGTAATTTTTATTTCTGCTCTCAATAAACAGCGAATTCACAAAGCACTCGAAAAAGCAATTGAGGTATACCACAACAGAATGAGAAAAATTCCAACATCTAAACTAAATGAAGTGATGTTGGATGTAATTGCACAAAATCCACCGCCAGGAATAAAGGGGAAGTATATTAAAATCAAATATGTAACGCAGCTACCAAGTTATTCGCCTGCCTTTGCATTTTTCTGTAACCTCCCACAGTATATTAAGGATCCCTATAAAAGGTATTTAGAAAATAAATTGCGTGAACATTTCAACTTCACAGGTGTTCCCTTAAAAATTTACTTCCGGAAAAAATGAAAAAGTACTGCCCGCATCTCAATAAATACCAACGCTGGGAAACCCGTGAAGTAAAGGTTGGATCCGTTGGTTTTGGCGGTAATAATCCTATCCGTATTCAAAGTATGACGACTACGGATACGATGGATACTGAGGCTTCTGTTGCCCAATCCAAAAGAATGATTGATGCAGGATGTGAGCTTGTTAGACTTACAGCACCATCCAAAAAAGATGCTGCCAACCTAAAAAACATAAAGGAACAGTTGATCGCGGATGGTTATGACGCACCACTTGTTGCGGATATTCACTTTACTCCAAACGCTGCTTCAGAAGCTGCAAAACATGTAGAGAAAGTACGTGTAAACCCTGGGAATTACGCTGATAAAAAGAAATTCGAAGAAATAGAATATACCGACGAAAGCTATCAAGCTGAGTTGGATAGAATTAGAGATAAATTTACCCCCTTAGTACTTGAATGTAAAGAGCTTGGAAGAGCAATGCGCATTGGAACCAATCATGGATCCTTGTCTGATAGGATTTTGAGTCGATATGGGGACACCCCAATGGGCATGGTAGAGTCGGCTATGGAGTTTATCAATATCTGCCGAGATAATGATTACCACGATTTGATTATTTCCATGAAAGCATCAAATCCAAAAGTGATGGTGCAAGCCTATCGTTTGCTTGTAGCATGCATGATGGAGAAAGGCATGAATTACCCCCTTCATCTCGGTGTGACAGAAGCAGGCGACGGTGAAGATGGAAGAATTAAGTCGGCTGTTGGAATTGGGACATTACTTGAAGATGGTTTAGGAGATACCATTAGAGTATCTCTAACAGAAGAACCTGAAGCAGAAATCCCTGTTGCTAAAATGCTTGCTGACAGGTACAATAATAGGCCACAAGACGAAGGCATCCCAACAATTGAGGATTTACAGTATTCCCCCTTCGAGTATGAAAAGAAAGAGAGCACTGAAGTTTTGAATATTGGTCATAAAAACGTTCCAGTTGTTGTTGCTTCCTTAAAAGAAATAGAAGAAATTAAACCGGCTCATTTTTTCCCTTTTGGATATAACTATAGTGTCCCTTTAGATAAATGGAATATAAGTGATACAGCGGCTGATTACGTTTATATCGGTTCAAATTCAATTGATTTTGAAATACCTGGAACCCTCGGAATAATTCAGGATTTTAACTCATGGGATTCTAAAAAAGAGCGTCATTACCCTGTTTATTCAGGTCTTCACTTTTTAACTGCGGAAAAGAAACATTCAAAGCTAAACTTTGTAAAAGTCCAATCTGAACATATTCGCAAGGACTTTTTGGACAAGCTTGATGACACAGTTGTTCTGGTGCTCAGCACAGATAGGAAACATGGTTACGCCGATCAACGCTTTGCCATTAATGAAATTATCAAGCTTGGTTATACTTTCCCAATAATTTGCCTCAGAGATTATAAAGAGGACAATCATGACAAATTCCAACTTTATTCAGGAACCGATTTTGGTGCATTATTGTTGGATGGTCTGATTGAGGGAATGATGATTTCTGCAAGTAATATTCCTGCTAAAAAAGTGCACGAAACTGCCTTTGGTATCCTTCAGGCAACCCGCACTCGAATTTCGAAGACGGAGTATATTTCTTGTCCTAGTTGTGGAAGAACGTTGTTTGATCTTCAAGAAACGACAGCAAAAATTAGAAAGGTTACCAATCATCTAAAAGGGGTTAAAATTGGTATCATGGGCTGTATAGTAAATGGCCCTGGTGAAATGGCTGATGCTGACTACGGCTATGTAGGAACGGGCCCAGGAAAAATCACCTTGTATAAGGAGAAGAATGTTGTAAAAAAGAACGTTCCTGAAGCGGATGCAGTCAACGAACTTATCCAACTTATAAAGGATCATGGTGATTGGGTCGAAGAAAAGCTATAGTTAATAAACTCAATCTTACTCTTCATAATGTTTTACTAATAGTTGCGTGAAATACTCTACCTTTGCGCTAAATAATAATCTATTTTCTATGAATAAAATTCTACTCACGGGTGCAGCTATGGCCTTCACTATAGCCACTCAAGCACAGACTATTAACACTTTCCCTTATACTGAGGACTTTGAAAGCCAGGCTACTTGTCCTACGGGTTGCGGTGCGGCTTGTCAAACCCTGACAGGAGGATGGGTAAACCCGACGACTGACAACCTAGACTGGTTAGTTGATAACAATGGTACCTCTTCATCAAATACAGGCCCAACGGCTAACGGCGGAGCTGACCATAATCCTGGTATTGCTGGTGGTTTATACCTATACGTTGAAACTTCATGCAGCGGAACGGGTTATTCTAATATGCAAGCTCTTCTTGAATCGCCTTGGTTCAATTTTACTTCATTTACTGGTGGAGCCGAACTGAATTTCTGGTATCATTCATTTGGTGGTACGCAAGGACCATTGAATATTGAGGCAAGAGTTGGAACGGTTGGACCTCTCTCCACTTGGACAAATATAGGTGGGCCATACCAAGATAACATTGACTTATGGCAAGAGGCGACTATTTGTGTTCCTGCAGGACTAACGGGAGTTGATTCAGTGCAGTTTCGCTTTAACTACGTTTCTGGAACTAGTTTTACAGGTGATGTGGCTATTGATGATATTACTGTTAGAGAAGTACCACCTAATGACGCCGCTGCGACACAAATATTTGCGAATGGTGGATGTGGTCTAAGTACAACTGAAACCATAGCTATTGAAATCCAAAACCAAGGAGGATTAGATATCAGCGCAGGAACAACAATTCCAGTATCTTATATGATTAATGGAGGTACACCTGTAACTGAGACGTATACAACTTCAATACTATTAAATGAAAAGTGTTCTGGAGCTGGAACGGAAACATACACATTCGCAGCTACCGCAGACTTTTCAGTGCCAGGAACATACAATATTGTTGCTTGGACTGACTATTCAAGTGATTCAAACATGTCTAATGATACGGCATTTTTAACCATAATCAGCACACCAGTTTTCAGTGGTGTTCCATATATGGAAAACTTTGAGTCTGGACAAAATGGATGGATGATTGACAATACCAACAATGGATCTTGGGCATTTGGAACACCTGCACTAACAACAATTGTAGGCGCGGCATCTGGAGATTCAGCTTTTGTAACTAACAACTATAATGCAAACGAAAACTCATGGGTTGAAAGTCCATGTTTAGATATTTCAAATGCAAATGGTGCCGAGTGGGTTACACTTAAATTATGGCACGAATCAGAGTTTTCATGGGACGGAGCGAACCTATCTGCATCTTACGATGGTGGAGCAACATGGACAATAGTTGGGTCCTTTGGAACCACAATGGGTGTTAACTGGTACACTGACAACTCTATTAATGGAAATCCAGGAGGATCACAAGAGGGATGGACTGGTCGAAACTCATCAAATAACGGTTCTCGCGGTTGGATTTGCGCTACTCATAAATTAGACTCAGCTACTATGGTAAACAATGGCTCTGTAAAGTTTAGAGTCAATTTTGGAACAGATGGTTCAGTTCAAGACGAAGGATTTGCTTTTGATGATTTCGCCATTGGATATCAAATAAGCTACAATGCTTTAGCTGATTCAGTATCCGTTTGTGATACTTCTTATACACTTGACGCAGGTCCTGGATATGAGTTTTATTCTTGGGAAAATCTTGCAACAGGTGTTCGCACTATGGGACAAACAATGGAAATTACGACAACAGGAACATATGCTCTAACTGTGTCCGATTCAACTGGGATGTGTGCGATGGATACTACTCATATTGATATTACTCCTTTCGTAAATCCAAACCTTATGGATATGACAGTATGTATTGGTGATTCAGCAATGTATGTTGCTCCTTTTGACACACTTTACACATACGCTTGGAGTAATGGTGCTTCAACTGATACTGTTTACTTCAGTACTCCAGGTACAGTAGGTTTAATTCAAACGGATACAGCTACAGGCTGTGTTTATAATGATTCTGTTATGCTTATGAACAATATTCCTGTATCATTGATGGATATGTCTGCATGTATGGGAGATACACTCATGTTAGATGCGACAACAGCTGACGCCACCTACATGTGGTCAACAGGAGACACAACAGCAATGATTTCAGCTACGTCAGATATCACAGTTTATGTAGATGTAATGGATACCACCCTTGGATGTATGAGTTCAGATACTGCTACACTAACGTTCAATTCATTACCAACAGTTGATCTAGGTGGAGATTCAACTATATGTGTGAATCATATTTATACTTTAGACGCCGGAACTGGAGCTTCTTTCATGTGGTCTTCTGGAGAAACTACCCAAATGATTACACTTGATGGTTCTGTTCTTGGCGCTGGTACTTTTAATTATTCTGTAACAGTAACAGATGCTAATGGATGTATGGGTTCTGATTCTGTAGTGATCACTGTAGATCCTTGTACTGGTATTGATGAATTCAATAGCTTAGGACTTTCAATTTACCCTAATCCAACAAATGGCATCATTAGATTCAATGTGGCAAATGGGAACAACAACTCAAATGTAAGTATTACATCAATGAGTGGAAAGTTGGTTTTCCAAGAAACTTTCAATGCTAATACTGGTGATATTGATATTACTGAACTTAGCAAAGGAGTATACCTAATGACGGTAGAATCTAACGGAGCATTCAGTACAATGAGATTGATTAAAGAATAATATCAATCCCAACAAATAAATTTAAGGCCCGCAATAGCGGGCCTTTTTTATGCTCGAGTAAATTCTTGGATAAGCTCTTTAAGATTTGGAAAAGCTTTGACTAAATCACCTCTCTTAGCGAGTACAAAATCATCAAAATCAAAGCCAGGTGCTACTCCACAGCCCACAAAGGCGAATGAATTAGGTTGAAGTACTTTTGCAGCAAACCAATAGCCTCCAGGCACGACAAACTGCGGAACCTGGCCATTTTTATAATCATGCCCAATTAATATTTTTGAATGCTCCCCTTCGGGTGAAATCATGTGGAGTTCAATCTCTGTACCTTGATAGAAATGCCAGCTTTCATCTTGATTTACTTTGTGAAAAGCAGAAAAATTCTCTGAGGTCAATAAAAAATAAATGGAAGTAGAATAAGCTCTATCTCCACTAAATTTTTGTCCCAAAGCCTCTTGAGCAATCAAATCCTTGCTCCGATAAACTTCATGATAATATCCTCCTTCAGGATGTTCCTTTAAATCAAAATGGGCAATAATTTCTTCTTTCGTCATTAAAACAAGCTTAATTGTTCGGGTAATAGTGTAAAAGATTTTCTGTGGTATTGACTAACACCATGATCTCTAATTCCATCTCTATGTGCCTTTGTAGGGTAACCCTTGTTTGAATTCCATCCGTAATAAGGGTGTTCTTCATGAATTTTATCCATGTATTCGTCCCTGTAAGTCTTGGCTAAAATAGAAGCTGCCGCTATACTCAAAAAACGTCCATCGCCTTTTATCATGCAATCAAATGGAATATTCAAGTGAGATTTAAACCTATTGCCATCTATTAGTAAATGTTCTGGTTTTACCCCTAACTGTTCAACGGCTTCTGACATTGCCAAAAATGAGGCATTTAAAATATTAATCTCATCAATTTTTTCCGGCCAAACAAAAGAAACGGCATAAGCTATAGCCTCTTGCTCAACAATTGGCCGAAGACTATTCCGAGCCTTTTCTGTTAATTTTTTTGAATCGTTTAAACCAGGAATGTTCGGATTTTCTGGAAGAACGACAGCCGCCGCTACGACAGGACCGGCAAGACATCCCCTTCCGGCTTCATCGCATCCAGCCTCTAACCTTCCTTTTTTATGATAAGCTAGTAAACTCATTCACTTTTCAAACACTTTTCAATACTCTTCCAAAGCTCACTTGCCGTTTTATCCCAACTAAAGTCATTGGCTCTTTCCTTACCTTTGGAGATTAAGTTTTGACGCAGTACTTGGTCATTATCAAGTCTACTCATCCCATCTCTTATATCGTCAATACTGAAGGGATCTACAATCAATGCCGCATCACCGGCAACCTCTGGCAAGCTTGTTTTATTTGAGGTCATCACTGGAATTTCTGCCTTCATAGCTTCTACTAAAGGAAGCCCAAAGCCTTCAAAATAGCTTACATAAATCATTGCTTTTGCTGCACCGACTGCTAGTGCAAGGTCAAGCTGTGACATGTGCCCCTTAAAAATCACATCCTCCTTAAACTTCATACCCTCGAATGCCGCATTCATTTCATTGTTCCACCAGTAACGATCGCCTACTATTAGCAATTTCGTGAGGCTAGAGCTATCTTTTTTAAACTCATCAAACGCGAGCAACATCCGTCTAATATTCTTACGAGGGTGCAGTGAACCAACGAAAATAAAATACTCTTTCCCTTCGGCAAGCTTCACTTTCTGTATTTCCTTCTCCTCATCGGGAATTGGCTTGTACACCTCTGAAACGCCGTTGTAAGCAACATCAATCTTAGCAGGATTTACGTTGTACTGCTCTACAATGTCTGATTTACTGAACTCCGAAACGGTAACTATTCTTGTAGCCTTTCGAGCAAATTTTGGAAAATAGGTCGTTAAATAATTTTGTACGTTTTTTGGCAAATCATCCTCATAATGCTCAAAATTTAAATCATGAATAACAGCCAATTGCTTCTTATCTGAAGTGAGACTTAAATATCCGTCAGGTGAAACAAAAAGGTCTGCATTAACCTTCTCTAGCCTTCTTTTGACACTTTTGTCAAACCACCATTTAAATAAAATCGGATGGCGAGCTTGAGGATATATTACATGTGGGATTACATTACTGCTAAAAATAAATTTATCGTCATACTTTCTATCAAAAAAGAAATGAAACTCATGTTCCGGATGGTCTTCTGTTATTCTTCTCAGTGTTTCGTAACTGAACCATCCAAAGCCTTCAAGCTTATCTTTTAACAAAAATCTCGTGTTAACAGCAATTTTCACGGCATAAAGGTAGCTATTCACAGATTTAAATCAACAAAAACCTTACTTTTGCACCCCTTGAAACACGCTAGCAAATATGTTTTACAAAAAACGCTTGGGATCAAAAGATACTTAAGGACCTTTGCTCGTTTCAAGATAAGAACTATCAAGAAGGATAAAAAGGAATCTGACTTTTTCCTTTTCATGAATGAAATTGATGGTGATGAGGGGGTAATTATTGACGCCGGCGCTAATATTGGTGTAATGTCATATCACCTGAGCAAAGCATTTCCTAAAGCTGATATTATTGCATTTGAACCCCTTCCCCTAAACCTTGAGATCATCCAATATGTTAAGAAAAGGTACGAGTTGAAAAACCTTGAAATACTTCCTTTTGCCTTAGGCAGTAAGAAGGAAAAAATGGAAATGGTTTTACCTAAAGTTGGCGGAGTAAAAATGCACGGATTGACCCACATGAAGCACGAAAGCATCTCCGATTTCAATGAGGGTGAAAGTGTGGAAGTAGATGTTATTACGCTTGATGATTGGTGGGAGAAAAGTAGTTTAGGTCCTGTCCAAGGCATTAAAATTGATGTAGAAAACTTTGAATATTTCGTTCTGAAAGGAGGTGAAAAGCTTATACAAAACAATTATCCTATTGTTTATCTAGAGCTTTGGGAAAATATCAATCGTGATCATTGTTTTGAAATATTAGCATCTTGGGGCTATGAAGCTTTTGTTTCTGATGGACAAGGCTTAATAGCCTTTGATAAGGACCTTCACACGCATCAAAACTTCATTTTTAAAGCCAAGAAATAAAGTTTTCCTACTTTCGTTTTCCATTAATGGCAAAGAAATCCTTCATAGCCAATTTATTCTTTTTGGTTCTCATGAACCTGCTGGTTAAACCATTCTACATATTTGGCATTGATGCGGAAGTCCAGCGTCAAGTTGGGACAGCTGTTTATGGTAATTATTTTGCACTTCTAAACCTAAGTTTCATTTTCAATATTGTACTTGATTTGGGCATAAGCAATTACAATATCCGTTCTACAGCTGCTGGGGATGAAGAACACAAAAGACTGATTAGTGGCCTTTTCGGACTTAAAATGGGACTCATTTTGCCTTATTTTGTGTTGAGCTTATTTCTAGCTTTTTTAATTGGTGTGCAAAATGGTGAGTGGTATTTGCTTGGAATACTGCTATGTAATCAAGTCTTTGTTGGTCTAATTGGTTTCTTTCGGTCTAATTTAAGTGGGAATCTACTTTTTAAAAGTGATAGTTTGGTAAGCGTTATGGATCGTTTCTTACTGATTCTAATATGCGGATACCTACTCTTTTTCGCGAGAACTGGCGAGCATTTTAAAATTGAATATTTCGTTTACGCCCAGTTCGCAGCATATAGTATTACGGCAATTTTTTCTCTACTATTGATTCGAATAAACAAATTGAAACTTCAACTAAAATGGGATAAAAACAAATTCCTTCCTATCCTTAAAAAGTCTTTACCTTTTGCACTTCTTACCCTTTTAATGATGATTTACACCAGAACTGACTCTATTATGCTGGAGGCGATTCACTATAATGGGGAACATCAAGCTGGGGTTTATGCAATGGGTTACCGCTGGTTAGATGCATTTAACATGTTTGCCATGTTATTTACAGTCATTCTACTTCCTCTTTTCTCTGCACAACTAAAGAATATTATTAGTCTTAAAAAGTTATTGCACCAGGGAGTTAAGCTCTTATTACCCCTCTCCTTTTTCGTGGCTTTCTTTTGTTACTTCAACGCTGAAGCAATCTTAAAGCTGCGATATGATAATGACCTTATAGAAGCTATCCCCAGCTTTCAAATACTAATGTTTTGCTTTCCAATGATGTGTTTAACCTATCTATTTGGAACGCTGATTACGGCACAAAATAAATTACGATTTCTAAATCAAATATCACTTTTTACCTTAGTACTAAATATTGGACTAAATGCCTTTTTAATACCTGAACACGGAGCTTATGGCGCTGCCGTTGCAACACTTCTAACACAGGCCCTTGTTGGATTCATACAATTATGGAAAGTGGTTCAGGAGTTAAATTATACGAGGGTACTAAACATTGTATTACCAACCTTATTTCTAATAACTTCAATTTGGATTTTGGATTACTATTTTTCCAAGCATCTAAGCTTTCTTGTGCTCCTAATTATATCCCTTGGCGCCTATATTATAACCGCTTTAAGCATGAAATGGTTTGACCTCAAGGAAATTATCCAAATAGCTAAACAATAGGCCTTCAAAAATTTCGTTTAAAAGCTTACTTTTGCTAGCTAAAATTTAGGTTTTGAAATCAGACAACAATCAAATCAACTTAGTTGAATATATGTGGAAATGGCGTAAAGCCCTTTTTATCACAACTCTTGGAGGAGCTATTCTAGCTGTGGTATTTAGTTTAATGATGCAAGATTATTTTAAATCTGTTGCTATCGTTTTCCCAGCCAAAACAAGTTCTGTTGACTACAAACTAAGTTCAGGCGCAGATAAAATAACGGATTTAGGTGAAGAAGAGCAAGCCGAACAGCTGCTTCAAATTCTAAAATCTGCTGAGATTCGAGACAGCATTATCAATACCTATAATTTGATGGAGCACTATCAAATCGATCCAAAATCAGATTTTGCCAAAACAAAACTACATAAGAGATATAATAAAAATATTAGCGTAGATAGAACCCGTTATGGATCAATTGAAGTGGAAGTGTGGGACACGGATCCAAAGATTGCAAGTAGAATTGCCAACGACATTGTTAGATTAGGTGATACCGTTTTTAATAGAATGATTATGGCTAGGGTTATGGAACCCTATCTGTCTGTTAAACGCCAGTGGGAAAGCTATAATCAAGAAATTATTGAAAACACAAAAATCCTCAGTCAATTAGCCGATTCGGGGGTTGTAAGTAGAGACCAAAGAATGGAGCTTTTCCGAAATCTTATTGATGCAAAAAAATCTGGAGATCCGGAATTAGTAGCCTACATCCAACGAAGAATTGACGCTACAGACAAATATGGAGCTGAGTATGATGCGGCCCATAACTTGATGGATGAACGATTTGTTCAAATGGCTGAATTTAAAGCTGTTTTAGATCAAGCAAAAGCTGGAGCTTACTCCAAAATGAAGCACCACTTTCCAGTAGAAAAAGCGGTACCAGCTGAACGAAAAGAATATCCTACCAGGTCTTTAATCGTCGTGATTGCAGCCTTTGCTTCATTCGTATTAATGCTAATAACCTTAATTCTTAGAGATAAATATCTCGAACTTAAAGCTAAGTTTTAATGGAAATTAGCCGGCAAAATAGCTGGGTTCCGGCCTTTATAACTCTAAGTGTTATAGCCCTATGTAGCTTTCTTACGTTTAGCATGGATATGTGGTATGTTTATGCCCTACCCATCGTTCCAGTAATACTTTATTTATCATTCTACAAGACCTCTGCTCTATGGTTAAGCCTGTATTTCCTGACACCCTTATCCATAAACCTTGCGGATTTTAGCCCAGTTGATTTTGGTTTCTATGTCCCTACTGAACCACTTTTACTTGGACTCCTTGGGATACTTTTTCTCACCAATCTAAAAGAAAATAAAATCTACAAAAAAGTACTTTTACACCCTATTAGTATTGGTATATACATCTACCTGGGCTGGATGTTTATCACTTGTTTCACTAGTACACACCCTCTTGTTTCATTCAAGTTTTTCTTGGTCAAAACATGGTTTATTTTTCCTATTTACTTTTTTGGAATCGTTGTTTTTAAAAACCTTAAGAACATCAAAAGGTCACTTTGGCTATATATTATCGGTCTTAGTTTAGTAATGACATATACGCTAATTAGGCATGCCTCTTATGGATTTGCACATGAGCCTGGTCACTGGGTAATGGAGCCATTTTTCAAAGACCACACATCTTATGGTGCTGTGCTGGCAATGTACTTTCCCGTATTAGTTGGCTTGGTTTGGGATAAAGAAATTAAAGGCCTCCAAAAGTCAGGAGTAATTGCCTTGTTGGGCTTGTTAACCGCGGCAGTAATTTTTTCTTACACTCGAGCCGCATGGGTTAGTATAATTGGCGCTGGAGGTATTTATTTGTTGGTCGTTTATAAAATTAAACTCAAATACCTGATTCCAATAACTTTAGTCGCAAGCGCTGCATTAATTTTATCGTGGGATAAAATCATGATGGATTTAGAGCGGAACAATACAGATTCCAGTGACGATTTTGCCGAACATGTTACCTCAGCATCAAATATTTCTACAGATGCTTCAAACTTAGAACGCTTAAACCGTTGGAATGCAGCAATAAGTATGTTCAAAGAAAAACCAGTTTTTGGTTATGGACCCGGAACTTATATGTTTGAGTATGCTCCCCATCAAAAACCAGAAGACAAAACGATAATCTCAACAAATTTTGGAACTATGGGAAATGCGCACTCAGAATACTTAGGTCCCTTGGCAGAATCTGGTCTTTTTGGAATGTTGAGTGTTTTGCTTCTTATCGCTATATTATTTTACAAAAGCATTCGGATTTATTATAAAGTTGAAGATAAACAACTAAGGAATATTGTTATGTATTTAATGTTGGGGCTTTCTACTTATTTTATACATGGCGTCCTAAATAATTACTTGGATACAGATAAAGCAAGTGTTCCTGTTTGGTCCTTCATGGCCGCTATTGTATCAATAGAGATTTTTCATTCCTCAAGCAAGAAAAAGGAACAAATTGAACTTGATTAATAAAAAGTTTAATTAGTTTAGCTAAGCTTTAAAATTAACATGTCAGAGGACCAACATCAAGATAGAAACAAGCTTAACGAAGAAGAAAGCCCTTATAATCCCTTCGATGAAACACGTGAGGATCCTACCAAAATTGACATAGACATTGAGAATCTAAAAAATGCTCCAAAGTCATTTTTCAATTTCGTTAAAGAACGTCTTAGCATCAAGGATGAGGTTGATGAAATAAACACGGTTGACGCTATCAATGATGAGGTTCAATTTAAAGGTCATAACGTTTGGGTATTAGTATTCTCAATTTTCATTGCAAGTATTGGTCTTAATATGAATTCGGTTGCTGTAGTGATAGGTGCCATGCTTATCTCACCCTTAATGGGACCAATAAAGGGAATAGGTTTAGCAGTGGCCATCTACGATTTCCGTCTCCTTGTTAAATCCATGAAAAATTTTGGTGTAATGGTAGGAATAAGCTTATTATCAAGCTTGATATTCTTTCTATTAAGCCCATTTAATGAAGCCTCTGAAGAAATTTTAGCTCGAACACAACCGTCCTTCTTTGATGTTTTAATTGCCACCTTTGGTGGTTTTGCTGGGATTATTGCGGCCACTCAGAAAAAAGGCAGCTTCACAGTAATAAGTGGGGTGGCTATTGCAACAGCCTTAATGCCTCCACTTTGTGTAACTGGTTTTATGTTAGCACACGGCGAGTATCAGCTAATGTTCGACAGCTTTTACCTATTCGTTATTAATAGTATTTTTATTTGTTTATCAACCTTGGTTGTCGTTCGCTTACTCAATTTTGAGAAAGTTGAATACGTTAATGCCAAAACTGAAAACCGGGTTAAAATTTATATCGGAATATTTTTGTTGGTTGTATTGGTGCCTTCAGTTTTTAAGTTCTACAATGAGGTACAGGAAAATATCTACATGTCCAATGCAAAGAGTTTTGTCCAGCAAGAAATTGACGGCTATGAGATTGATGGTTTTGGAGAATTGCGCTATGAAGTAAAGTATTTATATACCGGAGAACCCTCAAAAAATCAAATAGAGATAGTCGTAAAAAATCATGCAAGTATTCCAACTGAAATTGAAGATGAATGGAAGAGGAAACTGGGCAACTATAATATTGCCAAAACCAAGCTTGTTATTTTAGACGCTGAAGATGAGGAAGAAGTGGGTCTAATGACATATGAAGAACATTTTAAACTGGAACAAAAACTCAGAAAAATCATCCAACAAAAAGATGAGCAGTTGATGCAAAAACAAACACAAATTGATCTTTATAAGTCACAAAGTAACGCCTTTACAGAAGTAAATACACAAGCCCTGAATCAATTTAATGCAGAAGCAAAATACCACTTTAAAGATCTTGATAAAGTTTCTTACGGCATGGACCTAATCCCTAGCGTTAGAGGTGTTGACACACTCAGGTCCTTTACATTATACTGGAATATTGACTTGGAGGACAGTACCAAAATTAGTCGAAGAATTGAGTTTAATGATTGGATGAAAACAAGATTAAACGGTAAAAAATTTAAAAGTGTAAATGGGGAAGAACAGTAAGAAAAAAGACCGAATTAATGTAGTGTACAGCACTAATCCTGATTTCAGCTATGACTACGATGATGATGAAATGGATACCCTTCCTGTTTCTGAGCAGAATTTAGAAGCTCATTTTGAAAAAAAAGGCAGAGGCGGTAAAACGGCCGTTGTAATAAAAGGCTTTGTTGGAACTGAGGAAGATCTTAAAGACTTGGCTAAGAAATTAAAAAACAAGCTTGGAACAGGCGGTTCCGTTAAGGATAGTGAGATAATTATCCAAGGGAATTTGCGTGATAAAGCAATGGATATTCTGTCGGATTTAGGCTACAAAGTGAAGAGGGTTGGAGGCTAATCTGTACAGTCGCAATCCTTAAATAGATCGCCTCCTATTTGGGTAATTCTAGTCCTATCTTCATCGGCGTCAGAAGCAACAAAGTAAATTTCGCTTCCTTTAATTTTACCTGTAAAGTAATATTCAGGGTCAGGCCTTTTGTTTGGTTCACTTTTATCTAATTGAAATTTTCCTTTTGCCATAAGGCTCGCCATATCTTTGTTGCTAATATTAGAACACTCCATTAAGCAACGAACCTTTGAGTCAAAACGAATTTCTCTATCCTTTTTCTCAAAAAGTCTGTATTTGACATATTCTGAAGGAATTTGCACTGCTATATCAGCTCCATCTTCTTCCTTACAATTACATTTTTTAAAAACACCTCCCGTAAACTTCTTAAACCGAACCACAGAGTCTTTTAGAGAAAATTTTAATCGAAAATCCTTTCCTTTATAGTGCCCTTCTACCCAATATATCTTTGGATTACCTTGAGGGTTACTTGCTCCAAAGTCAATATCTCCTCTTCTTTCCTTAAACGTTTTGAAAAACACGTCCTCATTCCATCCCAGACACGCTAATTGACAATTAGCCTCAGAACTTACCCATTGCTCACTCTTGGAAACATGTTCCAAAACCCTATTACCTGGTAGCCAACTGCAAGACTTATTATTGATGAGCATGACGACGAATATCATCCCAATTCCAAAGCCAATTCCGTAATATCTTAAACGCTTCCAAAATTTCACGGCACGAAAGTACAAGCAAAAAATTTAATCCTTCCGACAATTTGTCATTTTTTATTTGCTCGGAACAATGATTGACAAGCACAAAGCCATATAAATTTGATGGCTGTCAACAATATTCTACGTACTTTTGTCAGTCGCGTAATTAGAAGAAATGCTAAACAACTTATTAAAGAAAATATTCGGGGATAAATCTGCGAAAGATCAGAAAGAACTGCTTCCCTATGTCGATAAAATTAATTCCGAGTACACTAAACTTCAATCGATTTCGAGTGATGAACTGCGTGCAATGACGGTGGAATTGAAAAAAGAAATTGCGGCATATGTTGAAGAAGACGAAAAAGAAATAAAAGCGCTCGAAGAAAAGGCCAATGGTGATGATGTGGATGTTCTGACTAAGGAGTCCATTTACCAAGAAATAGATGAGAAAATAAAGAAGGTCGACGAAAAACGTGAAGAAGTCTTGATGGAAGTTCTTCCAAAAGCATTTGCAGTTGTTAAAGAGACATCTCGTCGTTTCGCTCAAGATGGAAAAATAGAAGTTACCGCTACCGAGCACGATCGCAACTACGCGGAGAAAAAAAGTAACGTAGAGATACAAGGTGATAAGGCCATTTGGTATAATAAATGGGACGCTGCTGGAACTGAGGTGGAATGGAATATGGTTCACTATGACGTTCAGCTAATTGGAGGTGTTGTTTTGCACCAAGGTAAAATTGCTGAGATGCAAACAGGTGAAGGGAAAACTTTAGTTGCTACTCTGCCGGTTTATTTAAATGCCCTAGCAGGAAAAGGTGTTCACGTAGTAACCGTTAACGACTATCTAGCAAAGAGGGATAGCGAATGGATGGGTCCACTTTATGAATTCCATGGTATGCGTGTAGATTGTATTGACAAATACCGTCCAAACTCACCGGAAAGATTAAACGCTTATCAAGCAGACATTGCTTTTGGAACCAACAACGAGTTTGGCTTTGACTATTTACGTGATAATATGGCAAAGGATGTCGAGAGTTTGGTACAAAAGAAACATCATTTTGCGATTATTGATGAGGTTGATTCGGTTTTAATTGATGATGCCAGAACTCCTTTAATTATTTCTGGACCTACTCCGCAAGGTGACAAACACGAATACGCTGCTTTAAAGCCTGAAATTGAGAAACTCGTTAATGCCCAGAAAAAAGCAACGCAAAAATTTCTTACAGATGCAAAAGCATTGCTAGCTGCTTCAGAAACGACAGAAGACAAAAAAGAAGCAGCAAGACAAGCAAAAGAAGGTGGTATTGCCCTACTCAGAGCGTTCCGTGGAATGCCTAAGAACAAGGCCTTAATCAAATTCCTTTCAGAACCAGGAATGCGAGCAGTTCTTCAAAAAACAGAAAATTTCTATTTGCAAGATCAAGAAAAGGAAATGCCTTTTATTGATCAGGAGCTTTACTTCACGATTGAAGAAAAATCAAATAGTATCGAACTAAAGGAAAAAGGTATCGATCTAATATCTGGTGGGCAGAACAAAGACTTTTATATCATGCCTGATATGGGGGCTGAATTGGCTGCTATTGAAAACGCTGGACTATCGAAAGATGATGAGTTAAAACAAAAGGATCAATTGATACAAGACTTTACTCAAAAAGCAGAGCGAATTCACTCCATGAACCAACTTTTAAAAGCATACTGTATGTATGAAAAAGAAGTTGAATACATCATTGATGAAGGAAAAGTTAAAATTGTTGATGAGCAAACAGGTCGTATCATGGATGGCCGTCGTTATTCAGATGGTTTGCACCAAGCAATTGAGGCGAAAGAAAACGTAACTGTAGAAGCTGCAACGCAAACCTATGCTACTATCACGCTTCAAAATTATTTCCGTATGTACCACAAATTAGCAGGTATGACGGGAACAGCCGAAACAGAAGCAAAAGAACTTTACGATATCTATGAATTAGATGTTGTAATTATCCCTACAAATCGTCCTATAGCTAGAAAGGACATGAATGATTTGGTATTCAAAACAGCAAGGGAAAAGTACAACGCAATCATCGATGAGGTTGAAAAGATTCGTAACGAAGGTAGACCTGTACTCGTTGGTACAACAACCGTTGAAATTTCAGAGCTTTTAAGTAGGATGATGAAAATGAGAAAAATTCAACATCAAGTTCTTAACGCAAAGCAGCATCAGCGTGAAGCAGAAGTTGTAGCTGAAGCTGGAAAGCCAGGAATGGTTACCATCGCTACGAACATGGCAGGTCGTGGTACCGATATTAAACTTGGTGAAGGTGTAAAAGAAGCTGGAGGTTTAGCTATCATAGGTACTGAACGTCACGATTCTCGTCGCGTTGACCGACAGTTACGTGGACGTGCTGGACGTCAAGGAGATCCAGGTAGCTCTCAGTTCTTCGTTTCATTAGAAGATAATCTAATGCGATTGTTCGGATCGGAAAGAATCGCAAAAATGATGGATCGCTTAGGCTTTAAAGAAGGTGAAGTAATCGAACACAGCATGATTACCAAGTCGATTGAAAGAGCTCAAAAGAAGGTAGAGGAAAATAACTTTGGAATTAGGAAACGACTTCTTGAATATGATGATGTTATGAACTCTCAACGAAATGCAATCTACAAGAGAAGAAAGAATGCATTGTATGGCGACCGATTAGCTGTGGATTTGGCCAATGTACTGTATGATGTATGTTCTGGAATTGTGGATGAGTATCAAGAGCTTCAAGACTACGAAGGATTTGAACTGGAAGTACTAAGAGTACTTGCTGTTGAACCTCCTGTAGACAATGTAGATCAATTTGTAGAGGCAGATCCGAATGAACTTACTGAGCAATTGTATCAACTTGCCAAAGAAAAATTTGATAGAAAGAACAAGGATATTCAAGATGCAGTTACACCTGTAATGACCAAAATAAAGGCTGAGGTTGAATCTCAAGGTATTGATCAACGCCCAATGATTGGTGTTCCGTTTAATGATGGGCGAAGAGGTCTACAAGTTCCTGTAGATGTACTTAAAGCTGTTGATGACGGAGGACAGACTGTTGTAAGAGCAATGCAAAAAGGGATCTCTCTTGGAGTAATCGACCAGGAATGGAAAGAGCATTTAAGAGAAATGGATGACCTGCGTCAATCTGTGAGAAATGCACAATACGAGCAAAAAGATCCTGTACTCATCTATAAGCTAGAATCGTTTAAGTTGTTTCAAACGATGATGCTTACCGTAAACAAAGATATTGTCTCTTTCTTGGTAAAAGCCAATGTACCACAACCTGAAAATGGAGAAGTAGATGTGCAAGTTGCTGCACCAAGGCAAGAACAACAAGAAAACACACAGGCAACAAGAACTGAAGTTCCACAGTTTGCTGGAGGAGCAAGTACAGCTAATCAAGCACCACCAACTGGTCAAGCACAAAAGGCAGCACCCGTTGTGAGAGAAACTCCTAAAATAGGAAGGAACGATAAAGTGACTATCTTTAACATTGTTACCGGCGAAAAGAAAGAGGTAAAATTCAAACAAGCTGAACCTTTAGTTCAATCAGGTCAGTGGCGATTGATGGAATAATGAGTTAAGTACAAAAAAAGCCCATTCAAATTGAATGGGCTTTTTTTTGAAGTCATTTCTTAATTATTTTCAAAGTAAGCTTCAATGTTTTGTTCAATGCGCTGGCTTATGTTTTCTGTATTCGCTGGCTCAAACTTATCTCCACTAACTTTCTCATACAATTCAATGTAACGCTCACTAACTTTTTGGACAAAGTCATCTGGCATAATTGGCATTGTTTGACCATCTTTTCCTTGAAAGCCATTCTCCATTAACCATTCTCTTACAAACTCTTTAGATAGTTGCCTTTGAGCTTCACCTTTTGAGAGTTTTTCTTCATACCCTTCAGCATAGAAATATCTACTCGAGTCTGGAGTGTGTATCTCATCAATCAAGTAAATTTTACCATCTTTTTTCCCAAACTCGTATTTAGTATCAACTAAAATCAATCCCTGTCGTGCAGCTATTTGACTACCTCTTTCAAAAAGTAATCTTGTGTATTTCTCCAAGGTCAAATAATCCTCTTCTGAAACTATTCCCTTTGCCAATATATCCTCACGACTGATGTCTTCATCATGCCCCTCTGAGGCCTTGGTTGTTGGGGTAATTATCGGTTCTGGAAACTTCTCATTCTCCTTCATCCCCTCAGGCATTGGAACTCCGCAAAGCAATCTTCTTCCCGCCTTATACTCTCTTGCGGCATGACCCACTAAGTAACCACGAATTACCATCTCAACTTTGAATGGTTCACAAGCATGCCCCACCGTTACATTTGGGTCAGGAGATTCAATTTTCCAATTTGGAACTAAATCAGAAGTTGCATCCAGCATTTTACCCGCTAATTGATTCAGTACTTGCCCTTTGTAGGGTATCCCTTTTGGAAGAACATGATCGAATGCAGAAATCCTATCGGATACTACCATTAGTAAAAGGTTATTTTCGAGTGTATATACATCTCTAACTTTACCATTATAAACCGATTTCTGCCCGGGAAAATTGAACGTGGACTCCGTGATTGCCTTCATTTAAAAGATTATTTTCGACAAAAGTAAGCTCTTAGATGATTATTTCCGTTCTTATTATTCAAGATTTATCAACGCAGATGATTTTATCATATTCACCTGGCAAAGAATGCAGTCTCACATCCAAAATAGAGACTTCATCAAACTTTGATTTATCCTTTGTATTGAACTGATAAGAATGAACCCCTTTTCTCCTACTCTTCGTGATTTTAACTATTTCGTTCCTATTAATGCCATCCGTTTTTCCGTTAGCTTTTCTTTCAATCACATTTTCATAAATTGAATACTCCGTCCCTTCCCGCTTTATCTTATCCTTATGATAAGAAAACAAATTGATAGATATAAAAACGGCACCTAATAAAGGAGCACTATAAAAAACAAGACCGGCAGTTGGAAAAAGGAAGTTGACCAAAAAAGTAAAACCCAAAAGGAAAAAAAGTGTAAAGGAAGACCGATAAAATTGACCGTTCAAAATATAACCCTGTTTAGGCTTACCTTCCCATAATAACCTGCCTTTTTCCACGCTTATAAATACTTCTTAATATCCGTGCGCAATTGCTTTAAAGCGACCTCCGAAGGCGTATCGGAAAGTTGAGACAGAATCTCGTATACCTTCGTGGAAAAATCAATACCTGTAGCCGTGTCTTCTAATTGCTGAGCTGCAATGTTTATTATTTTTATAGTTTCTTCTTTGGCTGTTTTCACAGCACCCCAAGTTTTCTCAGACAAATAAACTTGTTGAGCAACATTATGCTCAAATTCGGATCTAATTGAAGCGTTCAATTCATTCTGAAGCAAACGAGCACTCATGCCTGACTTATACGTTTTTAATATCGAATTATTTAAATCAATTCGTTCTAGGTATAGGGCCATCCTTTCATGAGCTTGCAAACGCATTGGTAGAACTTTCGAATTTGCTAATGCCTTAACCTCTCTAACCTTTTCAGCATACTCCTTCTCAAAGAAGCGTTTTAAAATAAGACTGGTTGTTAAAAAAACAATAAGTGCTGGAACGGAGATTTTTAAAACCTCTAAAATGAACTCGGTTGTATTCATAATCGCAAATTAAGCTAATTTTTATTTGTTTTGTACGAAAATGCAAGAATTCTAAAAGGTAACGTATGAATCGAACTTTCAAAACTAAAATCCGTGTACGCTATGGAGAAACAGATCGAATGGGCTACTGTTATTACGGCAATTACGCGCAATTTTTTGAAGTTGCAAGGGTTGAAGCTTTGAGGGAATTGGGGTTCTCGTACAAAAAACTTGAGGACGATGGTATTCTTCTACCCGTTTCTGAATATTCGGTGAAGTACAAGCGGCCAGCGTATTATGATGATGAACTCGTCATTCAAACTGTAATTGAAAGCATTGATGGAGCTAAGCTCAACTTCCATTTTGAAACATTTAATGAAAGTGATCAATTGCTAAATACGGCCAATGTTCAGCTTGTTTTTGTTGATGCCAAAACAGGTCGTCCCACCCGTCCTCCTGCTGAATTATCGGCGGCCATTCAATCTTGATACAATTCATTTATCCTAAATTTAGCTAGGTTTAAATTACTCATGAGCTTTTTTATCATAACTCATCGACTTTATCCCATCTTTCATCGTCTATAAGGCAGATTGTTTTATCTTTACTAATTCAACTTACAAATGCTATGAAAGGCTTTCTTACTATATTCTCTATTTGCTTTTTGATTATTTTTCATTCCAATGCTGAAGTATGGGAGGTAAGAACCGATATTGATGGGTTTTCTGCAAACCCGCTATCATTCCGTCAAGCATTGAGTAATTCTACCAATGGTGACACTATCCACATTAATGTGGCGGGAGGAATGAATATGGGAAGTGACGTTGTCATTTCAAAAAACATAACAATTTTAGGTCCAGCACCCATACATTTTACCTTTTATTCAAATGCTGGAACAGGTTCATTCATAATACAAAACACCGTATATATCAGTGATGTTAAGTTTGCAGATAAACCCTCTGGCCAAAGCCTGATTATAGTTAATTCAGCTGCTGCGAATCTAACGCTTGAAAGATGTCTAATAAAAGACGTATTGAATGGAACTACCAATGGACCTGCAATGGACGTGGCAAATGGTAGTGTAGATCTTATTTCTTGTTCAATTGCCAACAACTTTGGTTCAAATGGTGGTGCAATAAGTGTTCATTCCACAGGTTCCTTAAATGCCTATTCATGTTCCTTCATTAATAATCAAGCGAATGCGAATGGAGGAGCAATCAGTTATGAAACTAATGCAAGAGGTACAATTGCTCATTGTACTTTTTATAACAATCTTGCCAGCAATTTGGGTGGTGGTGTATACGCAGGAGTCACTGGAAGCGGGCAAGTAAACTTTGAATCATGCCTTTTTGACCCTAGCAATACGTCCCTTACGAATGGAGACAATGTGTATAGTATTGGATTTAATGTTAACACTCTTGGAAGTAACATGATGGACGATAACAATGGTTGTCCTCAATTTATTGATGGCACCAATGGGGATATGATTGGCGGAGGTTACACTTTTGGTCTACGTCCAGCAGGTCCAGTTACGGATGGTTATGGCTTACTTTGGATTCCAATTACTGAACAAACAAGTGATGCCATCGGAAATGGAACTTTTAGCTCATATTTTGAGGACAACAGAAGAGCACCGAGAACACTTCCCGATTTACCTGGACAAGCTTTTGGAAATACTGACATTGGGGCCGTTGAGTTCACCACCTTACGTGTAACACAATGGGTGGGCCCAAACGATTTATCAAATGCTATAAGTGCTTATAATTCAGCAGGGGGTGAAAATTATATTTCATTTGACTTGAGTTCTAACGCTGACTTTACCTCAGCACCTCCCCCAATAGCGGGATTTTCTACCGACAGATTAATCATTGATGGTTTTACACAAGAAACTTCTGTTGTGCCCGGTCCAGCAAACGCTTCAAATCAAATTCAAGCAGGACATATGCCAGTTTCATTTGACCTATCGGGTGGAGACTGCATTACTTATGATGGTGCAGCTGGATCTGTTTCGGGTCTGAGCTTTAGAAATGGAGATCATGGTGTAGTTGTTACATTCAACACCTTAGATGAGGTGCATATATTCGGAAATTATTTTGGACTAGAAACAAATGGTAACGGTAACGCTGGTGTTTTTCTGAATGGTCATGGTATAAGCCTTCAATCTGCAAATGGGCACTTGGTAGGTGGACATGCGAATTTTGAGAGAAATGTTTTTGGCAATGTAAATCTATACGGGGTTCACAATCAAAGCTGTACCGATATAGAAGTTATAAATAACTTTTTTGGAACAGATGGAATCGGTATAAATAGCACCAATTTGTCTGTTTCTAGCCCGGGTGCAGTGGGCGCTTTTGCTAACAGTCAAAATATTTTTGTCGCTGGCAATCTAATTGGTGGATTGTCAAAAGGAGTTTGGACAACAAACTCAGATGGGATTTTTATTCATGGGAACCGAATAGGATACGCATATGATAATACCGCCATGATTATGGATGCGGAAGGAATTATTTTAGAAAATAGATTTGGTGGGCCGTTTGAAATATTTGACAACATTATAGGAAACTGCAATGTCGGAATTTTTACTCGTGACTTATTGGATTCTCCTGGGATTGATATTAAAGCAAACCTTATAGGAGTAGATGAAGCAAATAATGTACATTCAAATAATTCTGCCGGTATTATTCTACACAATAGTGAAGATGCAGTGATAGGTGGTTCCATTGCAGATGACAGAAATGTTATCACTGGTAACACAGGAATAGGAATTAAACTTGAATCCAATACGAACCAAGTATACATTGAAAGTAATTTTATTGGAACGGATGTTTCAGGACTTGGAAACGCCTCTTTCAACTTGAGTAATGGAATTTGGATTGACTCTTCTTTTGTTAATTTTATTGGTCACGAACTTGCTGAACCGAACATTATCATTAACGCTCAATTTAATGGAATATGGTCAGTGGCTTCTAACAACAACAGATTTATTAATAATAGAATAGGTGCCGATAAGGATGGGAATGCATTCGGTAATAACAACGGAATTAATTTTGTGAATTCATCCAACAACCAGATTGGAGACATTAATCCTAACCAGGGTAACTTAATTGCTAACTCAACCAATAATGGAATTAGTGTATCGGAAGGTGGCCAGAATATTTTTACAAGAGATTCTATTTTTAATAATGGTGCTCTGGGATTTGAACTCTATAACAATACTTCTGATAACGAGATGTTCGTGAATTGGATTTATGGGAATGGTGCAGGTATTAGCATATTTGGAACAGGTTCGAACCAATATGATATTGAGACTCCAACTATCATAGCCGCCAGTCAATGTGGAGCTGATGTGAGAGTTGTTACCGATTTAGCATCTACTTCTGGAGATATTCGATTTGAATACTATACTATACCCAATGGTCTTCAGCATGGGAGCGGATTTGGAGAAGGTAATTACCCTGAAGTCTTGGTTGGACCAATTACTATTCCGGGACCTACCCATAGCCAATTGGATGCATTTACATCTATACACGGTGCTGGTGATTATGTTTCATGTTTGATATCCTCCTTCGATGGTACATATTATAACACAAGCGAATTTTCAAATCACATGCAGATTGCTGGACCTGTTGCTGCAACTATTACAAGTGCGGATGATGTTACCTGTCATGGTGATTTTGATGGTATTGTTTATTTTGATATTACTGGTGGTTCGGGACCATACAACATTGAAATTATAAACTCACTTGATATTCAAGAAGCTACTCAGGGACAGTCAAATACCGGATCATTTAGCTTCACTAATATGTACCCAGAAACCTATAGAATAGTTGTAGAGGACGTTACAGGATGCCGTGATACAAGTAATACAATCACAGTCAATGAACCTGCACAATTTGATATTATTAACCCATCTGTTACAGATGAAACTTGTCCTGGGTCAAATGATGGAACAATAGATATTTCTCTGGCAACAGGAGGAACCGGGGCCTTACAATTTTCAATTGATGGAGGTATTAGTTATCAAGCAAGTGGCAATTTCACCAACCTTGCTCCTGGAACTTATATCCCCGCCTTAATGGATGCTAATGGTTGTGATTCTGTTTTTACCGGCTTTCCGCTTGTTGTAAACCCAGGAGTAGATGCTACGAACCCAACCATTACCTGTCCTGCGAATCAGAGCGTTTCACTTGATGCTTCTTGTTCTTATACATTAATGGATTATACAGGTATGGCAACAGCCACTGATAATTGTGGATCGGTTACTGTAACCCAGGTGCCTACTGCCGGTACAGTAATAACTTCAACGACCACTATTACTCTCACCGCTGATGATGGAAACGGAAATACAGCTAATTGTACCTTTGATGTAATTCCTTCAGATAATACCAATCCGACAATTACTTGTCCTGGTAACCAAAATGTTTCATTTGATGCAACATGCTTATATACACTTCCAGACTACACAGGCCTTGCTGTAGCATCTGATAATTGCGGAGCACCAACTGTAACTCAATCACCATCAATAGGTACGAGTATTAGTGGCACCACCACTATTACCTTAACAGCCACTGATGGAAGTGGAAACACAGCCACTTGTACTTTTGATGTAATTCCTGCAGATAATACAAACCCTACAATTACCTGTCCTTCAAATCAAAACGCAGTTGTAGATGGAACCTGTAATTACTCTTTAGCTGATTTCACTTCATTAGCAGTAGCTTCCGACAACTGTGGCACTCCTACATTAAGTCAATCCCCAACACCAGGAACCTCTCTTGGTTTAGGCACGCATACAATCACTATTACTGCCACCGATGGAGGAGGAAATACGGCCAGTTGTAATTTTGATGTTGTTGTAAGTGATACGCTAGCACCAACAATTACTTGCCCTGGAAATCAATCAGCAAGTCTTGATGCCTCATGTGAATTTGTTTTACCTGATTACTCCGGACTGGTTACCGCTTCTGATAACTGTGGCACACCAACTATAACTCAATCTCCATTACCCGGTACGATTTTTAATGGGGAAAGCACTCAAACAATTACTATGACAGCAACATATGGTGGCCTTTCGTCTAACTGCACTTTTGATGTGGTTATTTCTGATCTAACTCCACCTTCTATAACTTGTCCTGGTAATCAAAATGAGCCCCTAGATGCATCATGTAGTTTTACCTTACCAAATTATTCTTCTCTTGCCGTTGCTAGCGATAATTGTGGAATTGATACGATAACGCAGTTACCTGCTCCAGGAACTATAATTAGTGGAACTACAACTATTACTCTTACTGCAGTAGATAATAATGGCCTTACCTCTAGCTGTAATTTTGATGTAATTCCTACAGACCAAACTAATCCCATTGCAATATGCCAAAACATTACTGTAGTACTGGATAATTCGGGGAATGCCACAATACTAGCAAGCGATCTTGACAACGGCTCTTCTGATAATTGTACACCAGCAGCTAGTTTAACTTTCTCAGCTACACAGACAAGTTTTAGTTGTGCAGATTTGAACATGGGTAATATGGGCAGTGTAAGCGTTGATCTTACCGTAGAAGATGCTGCTGGAAATCAGAGTCAATGTACAGCTACAGTGACGGTTGACGGATCCTCTATTGGGATTTTGGATGCTGGTAACGACCAAACAATTTGTCAAGAGTTAGCAGGTACTATTGGTAATAGCTATACAGGCCCGAACACATCATTCAGCTGGAGTACCGTAAATGGAACCGGATTTTTTGTACCTACCAACACCTTAAGTTCCGTGTATTATCCTGGTAATGGGGAAATCGGTTTGATAACCTTAGTACTCACTGCTTCCGGAACGTGTCCAACAGTTACCGATACTGTAATTATCGATTATCTTGAAGCCCCAAGTTTGACAGTTTCGGGCACGGATGAAAATTGTAACCTATCAGATGGGTCAATCACAATTACAGGCAGTGGAGCCGGCGGGGCATACGAATATTCTTTTGATGGCGGAACAACATGGACTACAAGTAATGTTGCCACAGGCCTAAGTGCAGGTATATACAATCTTCAAATTAGAGATGCAGCTACGCAATGTAGTAGACCAGAAGTTTATACCATCAATAATATTCAAGGGGTGCAATGGGATGCAACTTTGGCTACAGATGTTTCCTGTAACGGTGCGAATGATGGGTCATTCGAAGGAACTACGATAAATCCATTATATAATCACAACTATATTTTGAATCCTGGTGGTGTTAGTCAACCGAATGACAGTTTGTTCACCAATTTAGGTGCTGGAAGCTATGAGGCTATTGTTATTGCCGCAAACGGTTGTTCGGATACAGTTACTTTCCTAATCAATGAACCTGCTCCTATCGCATTAAATTTTACGATAACTGACTATTGTTTACCAGCCGTTGGTGAAATTATAGCCTCAGCTTCTGGAGGTTCCGCTCCTTATGAGTACTCGGATGACGGCGTGAACTTTTCTACAGCTGACACATTCTCTGATTTAATACCAGGAACTTACACGATCTACGCAAAAGGAGCGAATGGATGTACAACGGATAGCACGGTTTCTGTCGGAGGCACCTTGTTGTTACCCCCCACAATTAACTCAGGTGGAAATTATTGTGAAGACGGAATTTATAATGCATCTGGTTCATCTTCTACAGGGGCTGACTCTTTGATTTGGTTTAATAATATCAATCCATTAGACACTCTTATAGGAAGTAGTGTTTCGCTTTGGAACTATTTAGCAGACCAGGACTCGGTTTTCTTAACCTATCAAGAAAATGGATGTTTAGGCTTTCCAATCGGTATTGAAGTTGTTATAGAAAATAACACTCTAGATGCGGGGCCCGATATTGTGATCTGTCCAGGTGATAGTGGAATTTTGAATGCTACACATGGCACTGGGGCTTTCAAGTGGCTGAATAATGAAGTTAATGATCCATTTAATCCAATTACTCAGATATCACTTAATAATGACGGTTATGCGATAGCAAGCCTGCAAACTGCAAGTTGTTACTTTACAGATTCCGCCTTTGTTGATGTAGACGATTCAAATCCTGATTGTGGTCTTGGTGTAGCAAATGCATTCTCTCCGAATGGAGATGGAATAAATGACACTTGGTATATACAAGCTGTGGAAGACCACCTAGAGAATACAGTAATTATAGTTAATCGTTGGGGTGATGAAATCATCAGAATAGAAAACTACGATAATAATTCCAACGCTTGGAATGGTTTGCTTCAGAATGGCAGCCTTGCAACAGAAGGAACATATTTTTATATAATTGAATTAAAAGACATTGACCAACAAATTAGCGGTTGGATTCAAATAACTAATTAAATGAAAAAATTAACAATTTTCGGATTACTATTGCTTACCGTTGGCTCTGCATTTGGTCAACAGCAAGCCCTGTACAGTCAGTATATGTTTAATCCATTTGCGATTAATCCGGCATACGCAGGAAGTCGAAACGCCTTATCTGGGGTGTTGGACATACGTTCACAATGGGCAGGCATGGATGGTGCCCCTAAAACGGCATCATTAGCAATTCACTCTCCATTGAAGGGTAATAAGATGGCATTAGGCTTCAATTTGGCTCAAGATAATATCGGGCCAACACAATCTACAAGTGCTTATGCGACTTATGCTTACCATTTAAAAATGCCGGTAGGTAAATTATCATTTGGACTTAGAGGTGGTTTAATTAGCACAACATTTGATTTTAACCAGCTTCAATATAATGAAGCCGGTGAGGCCGCCGTGAATTTGGGAGCACAAACTGATCTAACTCCAAGCATGGATTTTGGGGTTTACTACTATACAAATCAACTTTTTGTAGGTGGATCGGTTTCTCATCTCGCCACAAGTGAGATGGTCTTTGAATCTGATACTTTAACTTCAAGTTTTGAGTTGCGACCTCATGTTATGTTCGCTGCCGGTTATGCATTTAAGGTGGGACCTGACGTTATTCTTCGTCCAACTATTCACACCAAGCATGTATTTACAGAAAGTCCAGATTTTGGTGATGCAAGCACTGGTATACCGAGCAACGTTGACGCCACAATCAGTGCACTTTTCAAACAAACCTTTTGGTTTGGATTATCTTACCGACATGGTAGTGCAATAGGCATCATCACGGAATATAATATTACCGACTATTTAAGAATTGGATACAGTTATGATATGGTTACTAATGCCTTAAAATCCTACACCTTAGGTAGTCATGAATTGTTAATAGGTTTTGATGTTTCCTTGAAAAAAGATAAGGTAATATCTCCAAGATATATGTAGATTAGCGCTCGTTTTGAGAAAGTTGGGAATATTCATATTAGTTGGGCTTTTACTGCCTTTCATGAGTTTTGGTCAGCCTGAAATTATTAAGAGTACCAAGCGAAAAGAAGTTAGCTATGAAGTTAAAGCGCTTTATGGCCTAAATAGCCGTTATTCAGAATTCGCACCGGTCTTGTATGAAAACGCGCTAATATTCTCATCAAATAGGGAATTTGATTTGGTTAATACGGGAGAAAACAATTGGGACAAAAATTCCTTTTACAATATTTTTAAAATAGGTTATACAGATCAAGGTGCTGACTCAGTAAATTTTGGTAAGGCAGAGATTTTTAACAAACAATGGATAGGTGAAAGCCACACGGGTCCTGTAGCTTTTTCGGAAGATGGAAATACTGCTGTTTTCACTCAAGTGGTAAAACATTCCATAAAAGGAAAAGAAAAGGTGAAAGTTCATAAACCTTTGCTTTACTACGTCAAAAAAGAAAATGGTAAATGGAAAGAACCCATCCTTGTAGAGTTTGATGATCCAAAATATTCCTATGGACATCCCACATTGAGTGCTGATGGTTTAACACTTTATTTTTCATCTGATATGCCTGGAGGCTTTGGAGCTGATGATATTTATTACTCTCATTTCGAAAATAATTCATGGTCAAAGCCAGTAAACATGGGAGGCAAAATAAATTCTTCTTCTAAAGAGGTGTTCCCATTTGTACTAGAAGATAAAATTTACTTTTCATCGGATAGAGAGGGAGGACTTGGTGGATTGGATGTTTACCTTTCAGAAACCAAAGAATTAAAATGGACCGAACCAGTTAATTTAGGAAATGTAGTAAACTCCACTGAGGATGACTTTTCCTTCTATCTGTATAAAAATGGAACCTTTGGCTACTTCAGCTCAAATAGAGAAAGTAGTATTGGCATGGATGACATATACTACGTAAAAGTTATAGAGCAAATCATTATTGAAAAAGATTTTATAGTAGGAGAATTTAACTACAAGACTTTAGGAAACGATGAACCTTCTGGATTAAAAGTCCTTCTTTTAGATGAAGATGGAAACATAGTTGGTGAAACAGTGACAGACGAAAACGGCGAATTTATTTTCCGAAATATAGATGGTGATAAAACCTACCTCATAAAGCTAGGTGAAGGGGATGAGGATTTAGAATTAACTGTTTATAACGAGAATGGAGTTCAAATGGCAAGGCTACTTAGTAATTCTAAAGGTGAATACGTGTATAAGCACCTTCCGAACGATAAAGTGGGCTCTCTAAGTATGATGAATTTGAACTCGGAAACGGGAATGGGTAGTCTAGACGGTCAGTTTATCTATGAAAACTTACCTAACTCTAAACCAGGTGAACTTACTGTGTTTTTAGTTGATGAAGATGGAAATATCATCTCTGAAACAAAAACAGATGAATATGGAAATTTCCAATTTAAAAACCTGCCCAACAATGTAAATTACCTTGTAAAACTAAAACAGGGCAATGATGAATTAACACTTCTAATTTATAATAACAAAGATGAGGTGAAAGCTATTTTGAGAAGAAATGGTAAAGGTGAGTACGTTTATAGAAAAATTTCGAATGAGGCGCCCTCAAATCTTGAAATGCTTGAATTGGGTGATGACGAACTGTTCGATGACCTAACGAATTCTATTTATGCTCAGTTTCAGCATTCAGGTAAACAACATTTAATGAGTGACTTGGAGTTTATGGTTTATGATGAAGACTTAAACTTAGTTACAGAGAATAGCACAAATAAGGATGGTATTTTTAGGCTACATGAGTTGCCGATGGCTAAAACATACAAGATTAAGCTAAAAAATGACGATGGTAATTTTGATGATACTCAATTAATTATTCTCAATAGGAAAGGGAAAAAGGTAGCTGTTCTTGATAAGGATAAAGATGGCTTCTTTGTTTATTCGCCAATGGGATTAATGGGTAGCATGGAGCTTAGCCAAATGGACCTAGAGAATACAGATCTTGATAAGCTTTTAGATATCCCTACGGTATATTATGATAAGAACTCTTATCGTCTTTCTTATAAATGGAAAAAAGAGCTTAATGACTTGGTAAAATTCTTAAATGAGAATAAAGACAAAAAAGTAGAAGTTAATTCTTATGCTGATTCTAGAGCAAGTGAAGAATTTAACTTAAATCTATCAAGAAAGAGGACCAATAGCGTTGTAGCTTATCTCAAGAGCAAAGGAATTCCTGCAAGCAGAATTTCCGGTAATGCCTATGGTGAATCCAAGCTACTTAACGATTGTGATGACGGGGTAGAGTGCCCTGAAGAACTCCATCAGTTAAACCGTCGCTCAGAAATACGCATTTATTAAGATTTTATTTGCAAGGATGGCAGAATTGATTATTTTTGCCTCCCCTTTGGAGAGGTGGCAGAGTGGTAATGCAGCAGCCTGCTAAGCTGTGCACGGGAAACCGTGTCCTGGGTTCAAATCCCAGTCTCTCCGCAAAAGCCATAACAAGATGTTATGGCTTTTTTATTTTTAAGCACAATTATTTCTTCTTTTAATAAGAAAGCAAAGGCGATTTTCAGAATTGTTAAAAAAGACGAAATTCTTTCCCGATACGCAACAAAAAAAGTCTAATTTTGTTGTACCTACGTAAGTAGAACTAATGAAGGAGCAAAATTTCACACCAGGTGAGCTTTTAAAGCAAATTGAATTCCCTGAAGATTTAAGAAAAAAGTTTTCGGAAGAGGATTTACCGCAAATCGCGGATGAAGTTCGTGAGTACATCATTGATGTAATATCTCATATTGGAAATTCTCATTTTGGTGCCAGTCTTGGAGTCGTTGAGCTAACGGTTGCCCTTCACTATGCTTTTAACACACCTTATGACCAACTGGTTTGGGATGTGGGTCATCAAGCCTACGGACACAAAATCCTTACAGGTAGACGTAAAGTGTTTCATACGAACCGATTAAAAGGTGGTATTTCTGGTTTCCCAAAAAGATCTGAGAGTGAGTACGACACTTTTGGTGTTGGTCACTCCTCTACTTCAATATCTGGAGCTTTAGGAATGGCGGTTGCCAGTAGAATCAAAGGAGAAAAGGATAGACAGCACATTGCCGTAATTGGTGATGGCGCCATGACCGCTGGTTTAGCCTTTGAGGGCTTAAACCATGGCGGTGCAGAAGATTCAAATCTATTAGTTGTTCTTAACGACAACTGTATGTCAATTGACCCAAATGTAGGGGCTCTCAAAGAATACTTAACGGATATTACTACCTCACACACCTACAACAAGGTTAAAGATGAAGTCTGGAATTTACTGGGTAAATTATCCAAATTTGGTTCAAGTGCGCAAGAAATAGCAAGTAAAATATCCGATGGATTAAAGGGATCTATGCTCAAACAAAGTAATATGTTTGAGTCTTTGAACTTTAGATATTTTGGTCCTGTAGACGGACATGATGTGATAAATCTTGCGCGTATCATGAATGACCTTAAGGACATTCCTGGTCCCAAAATATTACATTGTGTCACACAAAAAGGGTATGGATATCAACCAGCAATGGACGGATCCCCAACTCAATGGCATGCGCCTGGTGTGTTTAATAAGCAGACGGGAGAGATTATAAAAATTCTTCCAAAAAATCCAGAGCCGCCAAAATATCAAGATGTTTTTGGCCATACGATTGTTGAGCTCGCTGAAAAAAACGAGAAAATTGTCGGTATTACGCCAGCAATGCCAACAGGCTGTTCATTAACCTATATGATGAAGGCTATGCCTGATCGTGCGTTTGATGTGGGTATCGCTGAGCAACATGCTGTTACTTTTAGTGCTGGTCTTGCCACTCAAGGAATGACTCCTTTTTGTAATATTTATAGCTCATTTATGCAACGTGCCTTTGATAGTGTTGTGCATGATGTTGCGCTACAAAATCTTGATGTAGTGCTATGCTTGGACAGGGCCGGAGTTGTTGGCGCAGATGGTGCAACACATCACGGAGCATACGATATGGCTTATTTCCGCTGCATTCCCAACATGACGGTGTCGGCACCAATGAACGAAGAGGAGCTAAGAAATTTAATGTTTACAGCTCAGCTGGAAAACAAAGGCCCTTTTGTGATTCGTTATCCAAGAGGCAAGGGTGTCATGACAAACTGGAAAACACCAATGAAAGAAATTCCAGTGGGGCGTGGTAGAAAACTTCAAGACGGAGAGGATATCGCTATCCTAACGATTGGTCATATTGGAAATGAAGCTTCAGCGGCCATTAAAGAAACTGAAAAATTAGGAGCATCAATCGCCCATTACGATATGCGTTTTGCAAAGCCCATCGATGATTTAATCCTACATGAAGTTTTTAGCAAATTCGACAAAGTAATAACTGTTGAAGACGGCTGTGTTCAGGGAGGAATGGGCTCCGCAGTATTGGAGTTCATGGCTGATAATGGTTATGCAGCAAAAGTTAAAAGACTTGGAATTCCTGACAAGTTCGTGCATCATGGAACTCAGCAAGAGCTTTGGGCAGAATGTGGTTATGATGCTAGATCTATTTCCGAAAACCTAATAAAGGAGCTCGATTTAAAAGAAAGTCTGCAGGCCGAGCGTAAGAATGTAGGTTAAATTTCACTCAGAAATTACCAAATAGGCTCGCGTTTAACATTTTTTTCCTACCTCTCTTACATTGAGAATGTATATTTGCCATCTACGTGTTTAAGTGTCCCTATACCAAATTAGATCATTTTGAGGTCGATATTTTTCCAAGCTACAAGGATATTGAGGTTGAAGCTTGGAGCACCGTTCAAAAAGAGCAAAACGTTTATTTAAGCATCCCCTATTTAAAAGCTATTGAAGAAAGTTTAGGTGACGAGATACAGTTTTTTTATGCTCTAGTAAAAAATAAGAATGGCATTCCGGTTTTTATCCAATACTTCCAATTGGTTGAATTTATTGATAATAAGAAAACTTTTGGTCGCAAGTTGTTTAAAAGTCTTCAAGGTCAATTTGATCCTAACAAAGGCCTAAGTCTTAATATTTTAGTTTGTGGAAATGTGTTCTCAGATGGTGAAAATGGTTATTATTGGTCCGATAACATCACACCCGCTGAAGCTTCAAAGATTGCTGGGACTATTGCTGAAACTATTTCCTCAGAGTACGTGGGGCCAAGAAAAACAGGGGTTATTATTTTCAAAGACTATTGGCCTGAAAGCGCTGACCATTGCGACGAGCTACTAAATTTGGGCTATCAAGATTTTATGATAGATGTGAACATGATTGCACATATCCATCCAAGTTGGGAAAACATGGAGGATTACCTATCCAGCATGAAAACCAAATATCGCACAAGGGCAAAATCAGTATTCGCAAAAGCAGCTGAACTTCAAATTAAGTCATTAAATCCCGTCGAGATACTTAAAAGTGAGAAGAGAATTAATGAGCTTTTTAGAAATGTACAAAACAAGAGTGAGTATCTGATGGGAAGTATAAAGGCGAGTACTTTCGCTAGATTAAAAGAAAATTTAAAGGATAATTTTTCCCTACGTGCGGTATACAACGAGAAGGAAATTATTGGTTTCAGCACGAGCTTTTTTCATAAAGGTATTATGGAAGCCAATTACGTAGGAATTGACTATAAACACAACAAGACAAAGGCTGTTTACCAGTATTTACTCTACGATTATGTACAGCAAGCTATAAGTTCTAAAAGCAAGGAACTACACCTAGGAAGAACATCTGAGCTTGTAAAAAGTAGTCTAGGAGCCGTACCAGTAAATATGAAATTATATGGAAAGCATAAATCAAAAATTGCTAACCTATTTGTATCCACCGCCCTAAGGAGCGTTACGCCAAGTAAGTTTGAATTACGCAAACCTTTTAAAGCTAAATTTATTGAGGAATGGACTCATTAACACAGATTGTATTAGGAGCTTCTGTTTCAGAGGCTTGCTTAGGAAAGAAGCTAGGCAATAAAGCCATTATTTGGGGGGCAATTGCTGGGACTATTCCTGACTTAGATGTTTTTCTCAAGTATTTTTACGACCCAATAACGACAACAGAACTTCACAGAGGTTTTTCTCACTCCGTTGTATTCTTTGCGATAATAAGTCCCCTACTCGCTTGGCTCGCCATGCAGATTCATAAAAGGAGGTCCGATATTAGCTTCAAAGCATGGACATGGATGTTCTTCCTTGTAACCCTTACACATGCTCTTTTGGATGCCCATACCACATGGGGCACTCAATTATTCTGGCCTTTTGAATATAGGGTAACCTATAAAAACATTTTTGTAGCCGACCCACTGTATACACTGCCATTTATTATTCTGCTAATTATGGCAATGTTCAAGAAAAAAACTGACCCTAAGCGGAGAAAATATAATAATTGGGCACTTATTGTAAGCACCAGTTATATGGCATTAACCTTTGCCTTCAAAGGAGTTGGCTACTATCAATTTTCATCGGCATTAGACGAACGGGGTATTGAATATATTGAAATGGATACCAAACCAACTCCACTCAATAGCTTACTCTGGAACGCTCATGTGGAAACCAAAGATGGCTTTCTAGTCGGGTATTACTCGCTTCTTGACAGCAAAGAAATTAAGTTTCAGAAGAAAATACCAAAAAATCATCACCTTTTAAAACCCTATGAAAATCAGGAAGCCGTCAAACAACTCAAACGTATTGCGACGAATTGGTATTTTATAGAACAAGTAAATGGGCAACAACTTATATTTACTGATATGCGTTTTGGTCAGTTTGGATTCGAGGAAGGCGATCCCTTCTTATGGCGCTATGAATTAAATATAAATGATAAGGGTAAGGTTAAGGTTAAGCGCCTTAATTTCTCTCCTCAAGGTAAGATGGGTAATTTGTTTGGAGACTTATGGTCAAGAATTATGGGTAATTAAGCCCAAGCACAAAGAACACCGCCTGAAACTGCTAATGTTGCTATCCAGTACCCTGCATTGATTAAGCCATATTTAAAGCTTTTAGCTTCAAACAGTCCATTAATTACAATAATTGGAAGACCTAGAAAAATTCCAATAACTGAACCATGAAGGGCTCCATGACCAAAACTCCTATACTTATCTCCATGGGTTTCCATAATCGCATCTATTCTGTTCATCACCTCAGAACCTTCAACTCCATAACCTTCATCGGCAACAAATAAGGAATAAATATCTGTTTGATGCACCACTAGTGTAAAGAGAATGATGCACATGATGAAGCTTAAAATATAGGTGCTGATAAAAATCAAAGGCATATTTGCTCCTTTAATTTTCTCCTCTGTCATACCACTCGCTTTCATCCAAGCTTTACCGAAAAGCGCTGGATTATAATATAT
Source organism: Flavobacteriales bacterium (assembly GCA_964230025.1). Taxonomy (GTDB): domain Bacteria; phylum Bacteroidota; class Bacteroidia; order Flavobacteriales_D; family JAUILH01; genus CAXRFO01. Next base: position 99,126 of record CAXRFO010000012.1, read on the forward strand.
AAACCCCATTACAAGAGGAACAAGGGCAGCCAAGGCTACGATACCAATATTCGGAAACATATTATTTTACTTTTAAGTTTATTAAAAAGGAAGGTAAGAATATTTATCCTAAAACACTCAAGACTAGCCTATATTGAATGAATAAATCAATAATCGAATGCCAAATGCGATAAATAACACTCCTGAAATTACATAAAACAATCGCATTTTATCCGACTCAAAAATGGATTTAAGCTTACTTGAATAAAACGCCTTAATCAAATCTGTACTAAAGATGCTTAGCAAAATACCCAAAAGCACCAACCACTCATCTCCTTTATATGCTGCCCTTGCATACGACATAAAGGCAATCCATACGGCCAGAACGAAGGGATTTACAAAGTTTATTAGAAAGGCTTTTACAAATACTCCTGAGTTGCTCACTTCTTTCTTATGAACGAGTTTCTTGCTTTTTATTTGAAAGAGATAATTTACCCCAAAACTTATGAGAATTGATCCACCAACGAAGGAAAAATAAAACAAAAAGCGCGGTGTGAAAATGATATCATCAAGTCCCAATAAGAGTGTTAATACATAGATTATATCACCAACAATTACTCCCAGAGCAGCGAGAAATCCTTTGCAAAACCCACCTTTTGATGATACTTGTACCAAATAAAATAATACTGGCCCAATAAAAAGCAAAGTCCCTAGACCAACCAATAAACCAGCTAATAAAGGCATATGTTAAAGGTAACATTACTTATTGAATTAATTGAAAATAATACCTTTGCACAGCTTGAAAAAACAACTATATATCATCCTATTTTTCGCCTTATATCTGTTTTCCTGCCAAGGTGAAAAAAAAGCAAAATTTGATTCAAACGTTGATATTAATAGTAAGACGGAAATCCTTTCTTTTCTTGATTCTGCTGATCATTTAAGGATAAAAGGAAAGCTGAGAAAGGCTGAACAACATGCTCAAAAGGCCTTAACATTAGCTGAGGAAAAAAATTGGGGTGAAGGAGTTGCCTCAGCAGAAAATAGTTTGGCTTATATCTATCTATATAAGTCCGAATTTGAAAAATCCATGGAACATGCTGTACATGCATTAAAGGTTTCAGATAAAATAAGTGACGTCAAAAACCAAGCAAGTGCCCACCTTTATATCGGCTATATACACCAATCTTTAGGTGATTATGAAGAAGTTCTTCCTCATTTCAAAAAATCCTTGAAACTCAGAAAAAAATTAGACCTACCATATGAGATCGGTTTTTCTCATTCTTACTTGGGTAATTTCTATTTCGACTTAGCAAATTATGATTCTGCACTCTATCACCATCAAAAGGCGCTCAGCTATCGATTCAAAACTGATGATAAAAGAAGTATTGCGGATTCCTATTTACTTATAGGGGCAAATTTTTTTGCTAAAAAGCTTCTTGATTCGGCCGCTAAAAATTATACCAAAGCTCTTCAAATATACGAGCAGATAGATGATAAAAAGAGACTAGGTGAAAGTTATCGCAACCTATATCAATTAGAACTATCTAGGAAAGACACAAGCACCGCAAAGGCCTATTTAAGCAAGGCAGAAAAGACAGCTGAGGAAATTAATGCAAAAGATAATCTAGTACTGATTTATAAGGAGAATGCTAAACTAGCAGCTCTCGACTCCAATTATAATATGGCATATACTTACCTCAATGATCACCTTGAATTGAAAGAGGAAATGTCGGGTTCGGAAACTTATCGAGATGCCGTAAAAAGGATTATGGCCTATAAAAATGAAAAAGAAAAGAAGATTAAAGAGCTTGAATTCAAACGGAAAGAAGAGCGACAACTTTTCTATTTCTATTTAGCAGGTATAGGTATCATTTTTCTGGTTCTGTTTTTAATATTTCTTTTTAACCGATTGAAGCTATCTCGAAAGCAAAATGATATTATACAAGCTCAAAAATCTCAGGTAGATTATGCCTTAGGAGAACTTGAAGAAAAAAACGGGGAAATTTTAGACTCCATCGTTTATGCCAAACGGATACAATTGGCTTTGCTCCCGTCTAAAAAGGAGTTCGAGTCAAAATTACCTAATGCATTTGTATTGTATGAACCCAAGGATATTGTAGCAGGTGATTTTTACTGGGTAAAAGAAACACCATTAGGCACCTTAATTGCGGTTGCAGATTGCACGGGGCATGGAGTCCCCGGTGCTCTAGTATCTGTCGTTTGTATCAATAGTCTTAACAGAGCTGTTCAGGAATTAGAAGATCCTGAACCGGCAAAAATATTGGAAAGAACAAAGGAATTGGTGGTAGAAGAATTCCAGAAATCAGAAGAGGACGTAAATGATGGAATGGATATAGCCTTATGCCTTTTAAATGGAAATAAACTATTGTATTCAGGTGCTCAAAACCCTTTATGGCTCATAAAAAAAGATTGTTCTGCTATTGAGGAATTTGCTGCATGCAAACAGCCGATTGGTCAATTCCATAAACAGCTTGAGTTTACACAGCATGAAATTACTCTTGAAAAAGGGGATTCATTTTATCTATTTAGTGATGGATTTAAAGATCAATTTGGTGGTGATAAGGGCAAAAAATTTAAAAACACCGCTTTTAAAGAGTTAATTCTATCCATTCAAAAGGAAGAAATCCATAAGCAGCAATTTATATTGAGGCAGGCCTTTCTATCTTGGAAAGGCGACTTTGAACAAATCGATGATGTTTGCGTGCTTGGTGTGAAATTATAATTTGTAATTCAGCAGCTCTTTGTTTTCCAACACCTGATGTAATGCTGGACGGCGAGCAGTATCCTTCATCAATTGCAGGTGTCCTATATGATGACAATCAGAACTGATCATCCCTATTAAGCCTCTTTCAATCAGTTCTTCTCCCATTCTTTTTACCCCTGGACCATAATGGCCAGATAAACTATTTATGTTAAGCTGTAGGATGATGTTTCTATCCAACATCTCTTCAATTTTATCCCATTGACCATGCCAGAAGTTATAACGTTCAACATGCGCTAAAACTAACTTATAGCCATTTGTCTGAAACTTAAATATGACTTGTTTCAAATTTGAAGGCTCCGCACTAAATGGTAATTCAAATAAAACATGGTTATCTCCAAAAGTTAGAATTTCTCCTCGATCAATGATACCCTCTAACTCCGAATCGACATTATATTCGGCAGCTGCATCTATTTCAATCTCAAGACCTTCTTTTTTTATGGCTTCTCTTACCTTTTCCAAACCACCCAAAATAATCTCAGGGTTGTTCTTGTAGAAGTCACTCATTACATGCGGAGTGGTAATAACTTTTTTGAAACCTAAATCAATGAAGCCACGCAACATGTTAAGGGTATCTTCCATATCTTTGGACCCATCATCAATACCTGGAATAAGGTGAGAATGAATATCAGTACCTATTAGCCCGTAGTCAGCCGGCTCTAACAAGCGTTTTTTCTTCCCAAAAATCCCAGATAAAAATCCCATTTAGTCGTATTGCTTTTGATAATACTCCTGATAGGCTCCTGAAGTTACATTGGCTAACCATTCTTTGTTTTCAAGGTACCAATCTATCGTTTTGGATAGGCCCATTTCAAAGGTTAGGCTGGGTTTCCAACCAAGCTCCTTATCAATTTTTGATGCATCAATGGCGTAACGTAAATCATGCCCCGCTCTATCCGTAACGAATTTTATTAACTTTCGTGAAGCCCCTTTATCACGGCCCAATTTCTCATCCATGGTGTCACATAAAAGGTGAACCAAATCGATATTTGTCCATTCATTATGACCGCCAATATTATATGTTTCTCCTAATTTACATTGATGAAAAATACGATCAATAGCACTTGCGTGATCCTCTACCCAGAGCCAATCTCGCACATTTTCTCCTGTTCCATAAACCGGCAATTCCTTCTGGTGGAGAATATTGTTGATCATTAAAGGAATTAATTTCTCAGGAAACTGATTAGCTCCATAATTGTTACTGCAATTAGAAATCACTGCAGGGAAGCCATATGTATGAAAGTACGCTCTAACAATATGATCTGAGCTTGCCTTACTCGCGGAGTAAGGACTTCTTGGATCGTAAGAAGTAGTTTCCGTGAACATGCCTTCCTTTCCTAAACTACCGTATACCTCATCGGTAGAGACATGATAAAACAACTTATTATCAAAGCTTTTCCAATAAGCTTTGGCAGCATTTAAAAGCACCAAGGTACCCATTACATTGGTTTCTAAAAATGCAGTGGGGTTTGAAATGGATCGATCAACATGCGACTCAGCAGCCAAGTGTATGACTCCATCAATGGAATAACTTTCAAATACTTTTTTTACTACCTCAGCATCACAAATATCTGCTCTTACAAAGCTGTAATTATTTGCATTTTCTATATCTGTAAGATTCTCGAGATTACCAGCATAAGTCAGTTTATCCAAATTAACTATGCGGTATTTTGGATAGTTGTTCACTAATCTTCTGACGACATGAGATCCTATAAATCCAGCGCCACCGGTAACTAGAATGTTTCTTACAAACTCCAATACTGTGTGTCTTTAATTTTGTTCTTGTAGATACCTTTCAGATCAACTAAAATTCCTTTTCCATCAGGCATTAGGGCTTTAAAATCGTCTTCGCTCATGGCAACATAATCAGCGTGATTAACAGCAACAATTATTGCATCATAAGGACCTTCAGCTTTCTCTGCCATTTGAAAACCATACTCATGGAATACTTCTTTAGCATCTGCATGTGGGTCAACCACGTCAACATTAACCGCAAAAGACTCTAATTCTTTAACAACGTCTACAACTTTAGAGTTTCTGATGTCTGACACATCTTCTTTAAAGGTTGCTCCCATCACTAAAACACGAGCATCCATGATATTTTTCCCTTGCGCCAAAATTTTCTTCACCGTTTGTTTCCCAACATAGAAGCCCATACTATCGTTAATGTAACGACCCGAGTTTATAATTTTTGCGTGGTATCCTTTTTCTTTTGCCTTGTGTGTGAGATAATAAGGATCAACTCCAATACAATGCCCTCCAACAAGTCCTGGTCGGAAATTCAAGAAATTCCATTTAGTACCAGCAGCCTCAAGTACATCATAAGTGTTTATTCCCATTCGGTTGAAAATGATTGACAACTCATTAATAAGAGCAATGTTCACGTCTCTCTGAGTGTTTTCTATGATTTTTGCGGCCTCTGCCACCTTGATGGTCGCTGCTCTGTGAACACCTGCTTCAACAACCAATTCGTAAGTCTTGGCGATTTCTTCTGCCGACTCTTCACAGCATCCCGAGGAAACTTTTACAATTGTTGCAAGAGTATGCACCTTATCTCCTGGGTTAATTCTTTCAGGGGAATATCCTACTTTAAAATCATCTTTAAATTTTAAACCTGATACTTCTTCCAATACTGGTATACAATCTTCCTCCGTACAACCCGGGTAAACTGTAGATTCATATACTACATAATCTCCTTTTTTCAGAACTTGGCCAACTGTTCGGCTCGCTCCTAAAAGCGGTTTAAGATCTGGCAGGTTAGACGAATCAATTGGAGTAGGTACCGCTACTATGTAAAAATTGACATCCTTAAGGTCATCAATATTTGCCGTAAACTCAATGTCACAACCTTCAAATTCTGAACTATCTAGCTCGTTACTTGGGTCAATATTATTCTTCATCATATCAACCCTCTCTGGATTGATATCAAAACCAACAACTTTTATTTTTCTTGCAAATTCCAGAGCAATAGGAAGTCCAACGTATCCTAAACCAATTACGGCCAATTTAGCTTCCTTATTAACTAATTTATCGTAGATCATATTCTTATTTTAATGCGTAAATACGCTCAATTATATCAACAACTTTTAAACCTTCCAGAGCATTTGTGGTAGCGGAAGTCCTACCCTTTAAGGTATCAACAACATTTTGAATGATATAGTGATGATTGGCGGCTGAACCTTTGTATGGACCATAGTCATTTGCTGGATTAGCTTCTGCCAATTGTGGCATTTCATATCCCTCAATATTGCAGTACTCAACTTCATTCATGTACTGACCACCAATTTTTACCGAACCTTTTTCACCGATAATGGTCATGCTACTTTCTAAATTTGAATTCCAAACGGCAGTAGAATAATTCAAGGATCCCATACCTCCATTAACGAAATCAAAACTTACAAAGCCCGAGTCCTCAAAAGCCGTACTTTCCTTGTGAGTGAAATCATTGAATTTTGCTTGAATGTTTTCAATATCACCAAACAACCAATACATAATATCAATGAAGTGACTGAATTGCGTAAAGAGTGTTCCGCCATCCAAATCTGCGGTTCCTTTCCATCCGCCTGCTTTATAATAACGATCATCCCTATTCCAGTAACAGTTCAATTGGACCATGAATGTTTTTCCAAGCTTCCCTGACTCAATAATCTCTTTTATCCATTCAGAAGGCGGTGAGTAGCGATTTTGCATTACACAAAAAACACTTTTACTCATTTTTAAAGACTTAAAAATTACCTCTTCACATTTTGCCTTAGACAAACCCATAGGTTTTTCGCAAACAACATGCTTACCCGCATCTAAGGCCAATGAAGCCTGTTCAGAATGGAGTCCGTTGGGAGAACAAATATTCACCACATCAAAGGATAGGTCAGAAGCTAATAATTCTTCTATAGAGGAGAAAAACGGGACACTAAATCCTTCAAGACCCAATTCTTCTTCCTTTTTTATATCGCAAAGGGCTACTAATTCAGATTCATCGTTGCGCAACACCATTTCTGCATGACGCTTACCGATATGACCGCAGCCCACTATCGCGAATTTTATTTTACTTTCTTGACTCATTATATTTTTCTGACATTATTGTCTTTCAATTCATATTTGTCGCCACTTTCTTCACAAGTCGCTATACCTTCATTGTTAAACTCCAATCGATGACCATATTCACTCATCCAACCTATTTGTTTGGCCGGATTTCCAACCATCAAAGCGTAAGCTGGTACCGTTTTCGTTATTACTGCACCTGCCCCAATAAAGGCGTATTCATTTATATCATTCCCACACACGATAGTTGCATTCGCTCCTATACTAACCCCTTTTTTTACTGTGGTTTTGGCGTATTGATCTCTTCTATTTACTGCAGATCTCGGGTTAATCACATTCGTGAATACCATGGAGGGGCCTAAAAAGACATCATCTTCACAAATCACCCCAGTGTAAATAGACACGTTATTTTGAACCTTAACATTATTACCCAAAATAACATCTGGACTTATGACCACATTTTGTCCAATGTTACAGTTATTGCCAATCACACAGTTAGGCATGATATGAGAAAAATGCCAAATTTTGGTTCCTTCACCTATGGTGCAACCTTCATCAACAACCGCCGTTTCATGTGAAAAATATCCCATCTTATTTTCGAATGTAGCCTTCAAAATTATTATGCTCTTTGTGAAAAAGCTCGTCCTCACTCAAGGATCTGAAGTATTCGTACGTCCTTTTCAATCCTTCTTCTCTGTCAATTTGCGGCTCCCAATCCAATAAACTCTTTGCCTTCGAAATATCTGGCTGACGTTGTTTTGGGTCATCCTTCGGCAAATCTTTATAGATTACTTTTTGATTTGTACCTGTCAACTTTACAATCTCTTCTGCAAAGTCTGCAATCGATATTTCATCCGGATTACCAATGTTAACTGGTTGTGAATGCCCTGAATGAAGCAAGCGATAAATTCCTTCCACCAAATCATCCACATAACAAAAAGATCGGGTTTGCGAACCATCTCCGAATACTGTCAAGTCTTCACCGCGTAAAGCTTGTCCAATAAATGCAGGCAATACTCTACCATCATTTAAACGCATCCTTGGACCATAGGTATTAAAAATCCGTACAATTCGAGTATCCAATCCGTGATACGTATGGTAAGCCATGGTCATAGCTTCTTGGAAGCGTTTTGCCTCATCGTAAACACCTCTCGGGCCAACAGGATTAACATTTCCCCAATAATCTTCCGTTTGTGGGTGAACTGTAGGGTCGCCATAAACTTCAGAAGTTGAAGCTACCATAAGTGTTGCAGACTTGGCTTTAGCTAAACCTAACAAATTATGGGTACCCAAGGAACCTACCTTTAAAGTTTGAATTGGGATTTTTAAATAATCTATGGGACTCGCAGGTGAGGCAAAGTGCAGAATATAATCCAATTCACTAGGCACATGAACGAATTTCGACACATCATGATGGTGAAATTCAAAATTTTCGAGCTTAAAAAGATGTTCAATATTCTTAAGACGCCCAGTTATAAGGTTATCCATGGCAATGACATGATAGCCTTCTTTTATAAAGCGATCACACAAATGCGAACCTAAAAACCCAGCAGCTCCTGTTATTAATACCTTCTTCATCCTTCCACTATATTTCTTCCTATACTGTCATAATAGAACCCTCGGTCTCTCATACTATCCAAATCGTAGAGGTTTCTTCCATCGAAAATTACCGGAGCTTTTAGACTGGATTTTATTCTATCAAAATTTGGTGTTCTGAACATACCCCATTCTGTCGCTATTAAAAGAGCATCTGCCCCTTCAAGAGCGTCATAAGCTGAGTCACAAAACTCACAAATATCACCCTTTTGCTTCTGGACATTTTCCATTGCTTCCGGATCAAATGCCTTAACTTTTGCTCCGGCCTTATTTAGTTCATCAATCAAATATAAAGCTGGGGCTTCCCTTATATCATCCGTATCCGGCTTGAATGCAAGACCCCAAAGAGCAAATGTTTTACCCTCTAAACTATCATAGTATGAATTCAGCTTTTCAAAAATTCTTAATTTTTGTTTTTCGTTAACTTTAACGACAGAGTCGATAATATTGAACTGAAAGTTATTCTCGATTCCAGACTTTATAAGTGCTTGCACATCTTTTGGGAAACATGAACCTCCATATCCAATTCCTGGGAAAAGAAATCTCTTTCCTATTCGTGTATCGGAACCTATTCCAAGACGAACCATGTCTACATCAGCACCTACTACCTCACAAAAATTTGCTACCTCATTCATAAAGGTGATTTTGGTAGCCAAAAATGCATTCGCCGCATATTTGGTAAGTTCAGCAGATTTTTCATCCATGAAGATAATTGGATTACCTTGGCGAACAAAAGGCTTATAAAGTTCTTCCATAAGCTTTCTTGCCTTTCCTGATGAACTTCCAATGACCACTCTGTCTGGTTTCAAAAAATCGTCAACAGCAAATCCTTCTCTTAAAAACTCAGGGTTAGAAACAACATCAAAATCAACTGTGGCACGCTTAGATATTGCCTCTTTTACTTTATCAGCAGTTCCTACAGGCACAGTACTCTTGTCAACAATCACCTTGTATCCATCCAGTATACCACCTAGTTTATCCGCAACATCTAAAACATAAGATAAATCTGCACTACCATCTTCACCTTGAGGCGTTGGCAGGGCAAGAAATACAATCTGGGCATTTCTTATTCCTTTCTCTAAGTCAGTTGTAAAGGTCAACCTTCCGGCATCTATATTCCTCTCGAATAAAACGTCCAAATGAGGCTCATATATTGGAACCTCTTTGTTACGCATTTTATTGACCTTCTCTTCATCTATATCAATACATACTACGTTGTTTCCTGTTTCTGCAAAACAAGTTCCAGTCACTAATCCAACATAGCCTGATCCTACTACCGCAATTTCCATTTAAGAGAAATAATTTTTAACGTTTTCTATAATATAATCTTGCTGCTCCGTAGTCAATTCCGAGTGCATAGGCAAAGAGAAAACCGACTTACATAATTCATTTGTTACCGGATAATCCTCATCCTTAAATCGATCACTTTTGTAAGCATCTTGAATGTGCAAGGGCATAGGGTAGTATATCATAGCAGGGATACCTTTAGCTTTCATCGCTTCCTGTAAATGAAATTGATCAAAACCTGGATGTATCTCTCTATCGACTACCAACGTATATTGATGATATACATGAGTTGAGTTTGGATTTTCTTTTGGTGCTTGAAGACCATCAATTTTCGACAAATGCTCTGAATAATAATCTGCCGCTGATTTTCTTGACGTATTATAGCGATCAAGGTGTTTTAATTTAATATCTAGTATCGCTGCCTGAACACTATCCAAACGGCTATTCACACCATAGCGGTCATAATAATAGCGCTTACCCATCCCATGATTAACAATAGATCTGGCTATTCCAGCAAGCTCATCCGAGTTCGTGAATATTGCTCCACCATCACCATAGCACCCTAAGTTTTTCGAAGGGAAGAAAGAGGTGGTTCCAAAATCACCAATTGTACCTGCCTTGAATTTGCTACCATCGGAAAAAGTGTAATCAGAACCAATGGCTTGAGCATTATCCTCAACAACAAATATGTTATGTTTTTTGGCTATTGCAACAATTTCCTCCATAGGAGCACATTGGCCAAATAGATGAACGGGTACAACCGCCTTTGTTCTTGGCGTTATGGCTTTCTCAAAGGCTTCTGGACTTACACAGAAAGTATCTGGGTCAACATCAACAATTATAGGGGTTAATCCCAACAAACCAATCACCTCAACCGTAGCGGCAAATGTAAAGTTTGAAGTGATGACCTCATCACCTGGTTTTAACTCCAATGCCATCATGGCTACTTGCAATGCATCCGTACCGTTTGCGCAGGGTATTACGTGCTTTACGTTTAAGTATTTTTCCAGGTTTGACTGGAATGACTTTACAGCTGGACCATTGATGAACATTGATGATTCGATCACATCAATTACAGCTTTATCTATTTCTGGCTTAATTTCAGCGTACTGAGCGCCTAAATCAACCATTTGTAAATTCTTCATTTCAAAAAATATCGACCTACAAAACTAAGCTTTTTAGGGTAAAATGAGCCTAATTCTGATGAACAGTTCTAATTATTCTTTCAAAGAACATAAGATATGCTCTTTTATTGCGTTTACTTTTGCGTACTTTTGCCTTCAACATGAGAAAATTAAGCATAGTTCTTCTCCTACTCCTATTAACAATTCAAGCTAAATCACAAGATGAAGAAGCGACCAAAAAATTCTTTTTTGGGCCTTCTATAGGAGCCCATGTACCAACACAAGACTTAGCCCAACGTTTCGGTATGTCATTCTCAATTGGTCCTTATGTAGGTTATAAGTTCAAAAATAACTTTCAAATAGGATTCGATTACGCATTCTTTTATGGAAGAGAAACCAAAATCAATGGTTTATTCGGTGACTTGATGACAGAAGACGGATACATCATAAACAATGCGGGAATTCCAGCGAATGTTTTAACAGGAATGAGAGGACATATGATGCAATTTTCTGCTGGCAAAGTATTTCCAGTGATTGGAAATAACTCAAATTCGGGTATTCTATTAAGCGGGGGATTAGGGTTTATGCTTCACAAAGTTGGAATTGATCACAGGGAAGATGAGATAACTTTGTTGGAGGATGAGTATGAAAAGGGCTATGACCGATTAACAAACGGATTTATGGCGTCAGGCCTGCTTGCCTATCAAAATTTTAGCAACAGTGGCAGGGTTAACTTTTTCGCTGGAGTTGAATACCGGTTGGGACTAACACAAGGTATGCGTTCTTATAATTACGACACGAGAGACAGTGATTTGGGCGTGTGGAGATTGGATGGTTTACTCGGGATTAGAGCCGGATGGTATGTTTTAATTGACCGATGATTCTTCTTTACAATATTGGAATCTTTTTGACGGGAATGGGAATCCTACTAGCCTCACTTTGGAACAAAAAAGCAAAGAAATGGGTGCAGGGAAGAAAAAATTGGCGTCAAGAATGGAAGGATGCTCATCAAAAAAGCAATCAAACCCTTCTTTTTCAATGTGCTAGTTTAGGAGAATATGAGCAGGCCGTGCCTTTGATGAAAGCCTACCAAAAAAAAGGTTATAGCATTACAGTCAGTTTTTTTAGCCCAAGTGGATTCGAATACTTGAGCAAAAAAAATCATAGCTGGGACGCCGTTCTTTATTTACCCCTTGACAAAAGATCCAACGCAAAAAAAATTATTGAAATTGGAAATTTTAAAGCGGTATTTTTCGTTAAGTATGAGTTATGGTATCATCTGTTGACTGAGGCCAAACGAAATAACATTCCTTGTTTTTTGGTTTCTGCCACTTTTAGAGAATCTCACCGTTATTTCAAGTGGTACGGAGGTTTTTTCAGAAAAATGTTGCGTGCATTGGATGGGATTTTTGTTCAAAACATGCAGAGCAAAAATCTACTTGAACAAATAAACATAAAGAGCATTTTAAGTGGAGACACACGTTTTGACCGGGTTTGGGCAAACAGTGAATCCTTGGAAGAAATCGAGGAAATAAAAAAATGGAAGGGTGGAGATTTCCTACTGATTGCTGGCAGCTCCTGGCCTGAAGAAGAAAAAATTATTGGCTCTTCAAAGGAAGATCTAAGCGCTTTTAAGATCTTAATAGCCCCACATGATTTGTCATCGAGTCACCTAGACCAAATAAGAAAGATGTTTCCGGGAGCAAGTTTTTACTCTGAATCAGGTTTCCCAAATCCAGAAGTAAAGATATTTGTGCTGGACACTATAGGATTGCTAAGCAGATGCTATATACATGCTGATCTTGCGCTTATTGGAGGTGGCTTTTCAAACAACGGTCTCCACAATATCCTTGAGGCGCTTTGTATGGGTTGTCCCGTTCTGTTTGGACCTAATCATAAAAATTTTTGGGAAGCTCAAGCTGCAATTGAATTTGGATGCGCAGCGGAAATTCAAAACAAGCAAGAATTTCCAGAGTTAATTGAAAACCTACTACAAACCAGACAGAGCGCTCAAGAGTTCATTAACAAAAATAGAGGAGCCAGCGATATCGTATTAAATTCTGTTAAGATTTCTTAAAGTCGAAATAATTGTAATCTTGGGTCGTTTGACCAAAAAACAATTATTATGAAAAGAACACTTTTAACTTTTTTGGGTGCTATAGCGCTCTTTAACTCTAACGGTCAAGAAAACCCTAGCTGGGAAGTTGGGATGAACACCAGCTCAATTGCTGCCCGAATGTTTGGCAGTGAATACGTAAACAATTCCATTTTTCAATTACGAAAATTTACAGCAAATGGAAATGCCTTTCGCATGGGGCTTGATGGAAATTATAGCTTTACCGAAATGGATGAATATACAAACTCCTCCAGCGGTTTAAACATAAATTTTGGCTTTGAAAAATACCGCACAGTGCTGGATAAGTGGAACATTTTTTATGGTCCAAGTTTAGGTATAGGATGGAGTTTAAACCAGAGTGATCGACCAAATATTGAAAATAAACTAAGTGCTTATTCCGGCCGCATAGGTTTTGACTTTGGCATTCGTTATGAAATAAATGATAGGATAAGTTTAGGAACGCGCACAGGTTTGCGAGCTAACCTCAACTTGGCCGAGCAAACAAATGTTTATTACGGAAGTAAAAGCAATGAGAAAAGTTCAAATTTTTCAGGTCAATTTTATGCACCCACAGCTTTATTCCTGAATATACAGCTTGGAAAAAACTAAATCCTAACGGCTTTAGTTGATAATTCCATTTCACTTAAAAGTCTATCTGTAAAGCCATAGTGCCCTTTGTGAGAAATGACTTTAAAGTGTCTTCCTTTAATTTCTGAGAGCGTCTTTAAAAACTTCCATTTAGTTTTTAATAGGCGCTTTTTTTCTGTCTTAACTCCTACTTCTATGTAATGCTTCTGACCATTGGTTTCAGCAACAATATCCGGAGTTAACTCTATGTCCTTACTTTTCATTAAAAAGGACTTTGGACTTTCATAACCATCAATATCGGCCTTAATATTTTCGTATCCTTTTGATTCTAGATACTCAATTGTTGATTGAATTACTTTCTTGTTTTGGGCTTTATCTTGTCTAGTCATAACCTATAACATACGAATTTAAACTTAGAATGTCAAGTAAGAATCATTTTTGCGACATTATGTCTTTATAAATCAAACAGTTAAGACAAAAAGTCAGTTTGAAATTTGAAAGTCGGATATTTTGTCACTCTTCTGTCTCTTGCATATTTTTTGAACTAGGCAAATCAAAAAAAATAAACCATGACTGATAAATTAACGATAAAATCACAACAGGCGCTACAGCGTGCTCAAAGCATGGCTCAGGTGAGTGATCATCAGTCGATAGAAACCGCTCACATTGCTCGGGCGATTCTTCAAGAAGATGATTCTGTAAGCCCATTTTTACTTAAAAAACTTAGTATAAATCAAAATATACTCGAACAAATACTCGATAAAAGCATAGAAGGTTTTCCAAAAGTTAAAGGGGGAAATGTTTACTTATCCCAAAACGGAAACAAAGTAATCGCTCTGGCTGAAAAGGAATTAAAATCTTTCCAAGATGAATATATTTCCATAGAGCACCTTTGGTTGGGACTCTTAGAAGTGAATGATACGACCTCCAATATCTTAAAGGATGCTGGAATGAAAAAGTCCGAATTACTGGAAGCCATTAAGGAACTCAGAAAAGGAAAAAAATCAACATCTGCAGATTCGGAATCGACTTATAACGCTTTAGAAAAATATGCGATCAACCTCAACGAACAGGTCAAATCAGGGAAACTTGACCCAATTATTGGGCGAGATGAAGAAATACGAAGAGTAATTCAAATTCTTTCTCGTAGAACAAAGAACAACCCAATTCTAATAGGAGAACCTGGTGTTGGTAAGACGGCCATTGCTGAGGGCATTGCTCATCGAATAGTGGATGAAGATGTACCTGAAAACTTGAAGAGCAAAACGGTTTTTAGCTTAGATATGGGTGCACTTGTTGCAGGTGCCAAATACAAAGGAGAATTTGAAGAGAGATTAAAAGCGGTTGTCCAAGAAGTAATTGGATCGGATGGTGAAATAGTTCTGTTCATTGATGAGATTCATACTTTGGTAGGTGCAGGAAAATCAGACGGCGCCATGGATGCTGCCAACATTCTGAAACCTGCATTAGCAAGAGGTGAATTAAGAGCAGTGGGAGCAACCACACTGGACGAATATCAAAAGTATTTCGAAAAGGACAAGGCTCTTGTAAGACGTTTCCAGACGGTAACGGTGGATGAACCAAGTACGGAAGATGCCATCTCTATCCTAAGAGGTATCAAAGAGAAATATGAAAATCACCACAAGGTAATGATCAAGGATGAGGCGATTATTTCCGCTGTAAACTTGAGCCAACGCTACATTTCAGATCGACAACTTCCTGATAAAGCCATTGACCTTATCGATGAAGCAGCATCTAAACTGAGAATGGAGATGAACTCCAAACCTCAGGAATTGGATGAAATCGAGAGAAAAATCATGCAACTTGAGGTTGAACGAGAGGCTATTAAAAGGGAGAAGGACAAGGCTAAACTGGATTCAATTGCCAAAGATTTAGCTGATTTGTCCGAGAAGAAAAATAGTTTTCTCGCTAAATGGAAGACTGAAAAAAATGCCTTGGATGGAATTCAAGCCGTTAAAGAGGACATTGAGCAATACAAATTAGAAGCCGAACAAGCTGAGAGAAATGGAGACTACGGTTTGGTCGCAGAAATTCGCTACGGCAAAATCAAAGAAGCCGAAGAGGAGCTTGAGCGACTTAAAAAACAATTGAGTGAGCTTTCTGAAAGTCAGCGAGTGGTAAAAGAAGAAGTAGATTCTGAAGAAATTGCAGGAGTTGTTTCATCGTGGACTGGAATTCCGCTCAGCAAAATGCTTCAAACAGAAAAAGAAAAATTACTGCACCTTGAAGACGTCCTGAAAAAGCGTGTTGTGGGTCAGGATGAAGCTGTGGAGCTTGTGGCTGATGCTGTGCGCAGGAGTCGTTCAGGTCTACAAGACCAAAACAAACCCATTGGCTCCTTTATTTTCCTTGGAACAACGGGAGTGGGTAAAACCGAACTAGCAAAGGCCTTGAGTGAATACCTATTCAATGATGAAAATGCCATGGTGCGAATCGACATGAGTGAATACCAAGAGCGACATGCAGTGAGCCGCTTGGTTGGAGCTCCTCCAGGATATGTGGGATACGATGAGGGTGGACAGTTAACAGAAGCTGTTCGAAGAAAGCCTTATTCGGTAATACTTTTGGATGAGATTGAGAAAGCGCACCCAGATGTATTCAACACCTTATTACAAGTGCTGGATGATGGTAGATTAACCGATAATAAAGGCCGTGTAGTTAACTTTAAAAACACGATTATCATCATGACCTCCAACATGGGAGCAGAATTAATTGAAAGCACCTTTGCAAATGGAGACGGCCAGGATAAGGACAGCTTGAATGCGAAAGCAAAAATGCAAGTCTTTGAATTGCTAAAAGCGAACTTAAGACCTGAGTTTTTGAACCGAATTGATGAAACCGTAATGTTCAACCCGCTGGGTAGAGAAGAAATACATCAAATCGTAAAAATTCAGCTGGCGAACCTCAACAAGCGTCTGGCGCAAAATGAGATTCAATTACACGCAAGCGATGAAGCCCTAGAGTGGTTAGCAGAACTGGGTTATGACCCCCAATTTGGAGCGAGACCAGTAAAAAGGGTCATTCAAAAAAGAGTTCTCAACGCCTTAAGTAAGCAATTACTTTCAGGAAAGGTTGAGTCTAATTCTAACCTCATCCTGGATGTTTTCGGAGATGAAATGGTTTTTCGAAAGCCCATAAACCAAGAAGAGGAAGAAGCTTTTGAGTTAGCTTAAAGCACATCATAATTAGTTTAAAGCATCACGTTTCGGCGTGGTGCTTTTTTATTGCTCTTTCTTTTTCCCAGATACGAATTCTATATTTCTGATCAAACCTTGATATTTTGTTCGCTTAACAGCAGATTTTTTAAAAATTTCATTGAATGTTTCCCGGCTTAAATCCTCCCATTCATTTCGTGTCATGGATAGTAAATCGGGATGCACATTGAAAGCCTCTGTTCTGTGAGGACTCGAAAAACGATTCCAAGGGCAAACCTCTTGACAAACATCACAACCAAACATCCAATCATCCATTTTATCCGAAAACTTAGCTGGAATTTCGTCTTTCAACTCAATCGTTAAATAGGAAATACATTTGCTTCCATCAACCACATACGGCTCTACTATAGCATCCGTTGGGCAGGCGTCCAAACATTTGGTGCAGGTTCCACAATGATCCGTTCGAAACTCATTATCATATTCCAATTCTATGTCAACAATAAGCTCGGCCAAAAAGAAATAAGACCCTGCTTGTTTTGTAATTAGGTTGGAATGTTTACCCATCCAACCCAGACCAGCCTTTTGGGCCCAAGTTTTATCTAAAACGGGAGCGGAATCAACAAAGCCTCTCCCCTCCACTTTCCCAAAACTCTCACGAATAAAATCGTGCAGGTGCCTCATTTTTTCTTTGATGACAAAGTGATAATCTTTACCATAGGCATATTGCGAAATTTTTGGAGCACCTTCAACTTGTTTTTGTGGGTTGTGGTAATTCAACAAAAGAGAAATAACTGATTTTGCACCTGGCACCAGCTTCCCGGGATCTACACGCATATCAAAATGATTTTCCATGTAGCTCATCTGCCCATGCTTGCCTTCGTTTAACCACTTTTCAAGTCGATGAGCTTCTTTTTCCAAAAACTGAACGGGAGCAATCCCACAAGCATCAAAGCCCAGGGTGTAGGCAAAGTCTTTTATTTTTCTGGATATATCTACTTTTTCTGCCACTTTATGTGATGTACACTACCCTCTATTCCAAGCTCCAAAATATAAACTTGTGGAGCTAAATCAGCTATAATCAATTCATCCTGTCCTTGGACCATTAATTGACCACTTAGATTTAAAATTCTCAAGTTTACATCCTCCTCCCCGGAGTATTTAATGTGATCGGAATAAAATTTCAACCTCTCTCTAATTTCTTCAGGAAGAAAATTTATTGGACTGACCTCAAAGAAGTAGTAAATATTTTGGCGTTCATTTGGGTTTTCTGGATTATAAATTAGGAATTTAATATATCCGTTACCTACCATATTATTAAAGTGTCCGCCTATTATCAATTTCTTGGGGAAGGTCGTTTGGGCATAAAGATTAAATTCAGCAGAATCACCAAGGTTTACAGGGTAATAAAGAGAATCTTGGTCATCAAAATTAAAATCCCAAGCAGCTGGAGCATTTATCTCGACACACTTCCAACGAAGAGTTGTATCGACCGCTCCCAGGTTTTCAAGCTCTAAGTACCAATGTGCAGGACTCTGGTTGACCGTTTTTACGATGGTTGTTGTCGTATCAATAAATGAAAAAAACTGCCCAAAAGTTTGAGTGCCGCTCAACAACAATATCCATAAAATTGTACGCATGTTTATCTTAGAAAAGGCCTCCTTGAACTGTACCGGGATTCTTTCCTAAATGAATATAGGCTTTTTCCGTTACTTTTCTTCCTTTGGGAGTACGAATTAAAAAGCCTTCTTGAATGAGGAAGGGTTCATACACCTCTTCAAGGGTACCGGCATCTTCACCTACGGCCGTAGCTATTGTTTTAAGACCTACGGGGCCACCTTTAAATTTATCAATAATGGCCGATAGGACTTTGTTGTCCATCTCATCCAGTCCATATTTATCCACATTCAAGGCCTCTAGAGAAAAGTTGGATATTTCCAAATCAATATGACCGTTTCCTTTTACTTGAGCAAAATCACGTACACGGCGCAATAGCGCATTGGCTATTCTTGGTGTCCCTCTACTCCTACCCGCTATTTCAAAGGCTGCATCAGGATCAATTGTTATTTTTAAAATACCCGCTGAACGCTCTACAATATCTGTTAAGGTTTTAGTGTCGTAGTATTGAAGACGACTGTTAATACCAAATCGAGCTCTAAGAGGAGCTGTCAATAATCCCGACCTTGTTGTTGCTCCTATTAGCGTAAACGGTTCTACCTGAATTTGAACGGATCGGGCGTTGGGTCCAGTATCGATTAAGATATCTATCACATAGTCCTCCATTGCTGAGTACAAGTACTCCTCAATAACAGGACTGAGCCTGTGAATCTCATCTATAAAAAGAACATCTCCTTCTTCTAGGTTGGTTAAAAGACCGGCTAAATCACCAGGTTTATCTAATACAGGGCCAGAAGTAACTCTAAAACCTACGCCCATTTCGTTGGCTATAATGTTAGCCAAGGTTGTTTTACCCAGTCCTGGAGGACCGTGCAACAGCACATGGTCTAAAGCTTCCTGTCGGTTACGTGCAGCCTGCGTAAAGATGGTCAAATTATCCACCACCTTTCGCTGTCCTGTAAAGTCATCAAAACTTTTGGGCCTTAATACCTTCTCAATTTCCTTCTCAGAAGAAAAAGCTTCATCGCGTATGTTAAAATCCTCTTCCAACGATCCAAAAGTAAGAAGAATAGGGTAAATTTTAACTTTAAGAAGCTAACATCATCATGTTACTCTTAATTGTAATACGCGGCTACCTTCGGAAAATGACTCCACCAGGGTATATCTGCCCAGTCTTTTCCAAAACGCACGATAATGGTTTTTTTATTGGGATTTATGTAGAGGTATTGTCCTAAGATACCCTGAGCAACAAAGGCTTCATCCTTATCTTCGTACAACCACCACTGCATGGAATAGCCCTTAAACATTCTCTTTGGGTTGTATATGTTACTCAACCATTCTTCAGAAATTAACTGCTCTCCGTTCCACTTGCCTTTTTGAATTAGCAACTTACCAAACTTGGCTATGTCCAAGGTTTTTGCATTTAAGCAACAAAAGGCTTTTTCAGTACCATTTTTTTTATCCAAACTCCATGAAGCATCATACTCCATTCCCATTTTCGACCAGAATTTTTCTTCCATATAGTCTGCTAATTTCTTGCCTGTAGCCGCTTCTATGATTAAACCAAGAATCTGCGTATCAGAGCTTTTATAACGCATCATAGCACCCGGCTCTAAATCCATTTCAAGGTCATAAACATACTTTTCTAACTGTCTGCCGTAATAGAACTTTGCCACCTCACCAAAGGGATTATAATAACTCTCATTTGATGCAAATCCTGAGCTCATATTTAACACATGTCGAATGCTAATCTTATCGGTACCATCTGCCTTCATTTCTGGCAAATACTTTCTAATGGGATCATCAATGCTCTGTATTTTACCTTCATCCACGGCACAACCGATTAGCAGAGACACGAGTGATTTAGCCAAACTAAAGGTAGTCACTGTAGAGGTTTCATCGTACTTTTTTGCATACCACTCATAAACCAAGGTGTCGTTTTTTATAACGGCGTAGGAAAGTGTTTTATTCTCATTCAGATAATGGCCAAAACTCTCAAATTTAGATTGCGGATAAACAAGCGGTTCCGCTCTAATCTCCCTGTCAAAAGTGAAACTTTCACCCTCTTTTTTTATCGCTCGCTCTGGGAATTTTTTATAGTCGGAATGATCGGCAAAATTGTAGATAAAAAAGCGACCTACGTGGCAGGAGGACACCACACCAACCATAAGAATAAAAAGAAATTTCCACATGCCTAAAATTAAGACTTTTACAAATACTAAAGGTTTAAACGAACTACTTACGTCCAAAGTCTGCAGGGATTTCTCCCCAGGCTTTGGTTTCCCATTTTAAAATAGGGTTCTTCCAGCTTTTGTTTTTTGAAAGCCAAGACTCTGCCCTTCGAATAAGGTTTAAAACATCTGCCCCAGGCTGTTGTTTGGTGCGACATTTACCAGCGCGAACCCAGTCCATTGCTATCCTACTATCTGAATATATGGGCATGGCCTTCATTTTTTCATCCTTGTGACCGTTTAGAAATGCGAGGGCATGTACCAGTGCCAAAAACTCGCCTATATTATTCGACCCATTTTTATAAGGCCCAACGAGAAAAACCGATTCTTCCTTATTGAACGTCCAAACTCCTTGGTACTCAAAATCACCATCTCCATTGCAAGCAGCATCCACACATAAACTCAATTCAATAGGATCTCCTATTCTTGCTTTCTCCTCGGCTGATAAATCCCGTGTTTTTTTGAAGCTACCATCTTTATAGTTTTCAGGCCCCTCCTCAAAGGCTTTTTCTGCCAATTCTTTACTTCCAAAGGTTTTGTACATGGGCTTCTCAGCACCAGTAATTTGCTTCCTAGCTTCATCCCAATCAGTGTAAATCCCAGGCTGATGTCCTCTCCAAACCACGTAATACATGGTTTTTTTATCCTTCTTTTTTGCTGGAACCTGTTCTGGATTTTTAAAGGCAAACTCTGCCTCACTTTTATTTTCAAAGGATCGAAATTTAGCTCCTTTATAGCCCTTAATTTGCTTTTGAGCCTCATCCCAGGTCCTGTAAATTCCTGGCTTATGCCCCTCCCATATGACGTAATACTTATTGGCCATTAATGAATAAGGGCTTGAACATTTTCACTGAACAGTTTAACAGCAATGGACAAGAGTATTACTCCAAACACCTTTTGCATAATAGCGATTCCTGTGTCACCTAAAACATTCTCTATTCTTTTGGTCAATTTAAGCACGAGAAATACAATCACTATATTGATAAGTATACCGATTAGTATACTGCCATCGGCGAAAGCTGCTCGTAAAGAAATAATACTGGTCATTGTACCAGCACCAGCAATAATTGGAAATGCTAAAGGAACAACACTTGCCACTTTCGGTGAACTTGACTGTTCATCATCTTTGAAAAGCTTAATTCCAAGTATCATTTCAAGCGCCATAAAAAAGATGATAAATGAACCTGCAACTGCAAATTCATTCACACCTACATGGAGGTAAGATAAGATCTTCTGTCCTAGAAATAAGAAGCCAACCATAATCCCCAATGCCACAAGTGTTGCCCTTAAGGGGTGGATGGTGCCCGCCTTTTGTTTTATACTAATTATTAAAGGGATTGATCCTATAATATCAATTACAGCAAAAAGCACCATTGTTGCTTCCCCTATTTCCTTCAAATTAAAGTTCATCGCGCAATAATTTTTCGATACATTTTGGAAAATACGAAATTTCCAATTGTCTTACCCTAGTCTCTATTTCTTCAGGTGAATTACAATCGCTGATATCCGTCTCGTATTGTGCCAAGATTTTACCTTCATCAAAATGCTCATTTACCTCATGTACAGTTATACCTGTGTGATTTTCATTATTAGCAAATACGGCTTTATGAACATTCATCCCATACATACTTTTACCTCCATAGGCAGGTAATAGGCTGGGGTGAATATTAATCATTCTAGGACTTGACCTAATAAATTCAGCAGGAACCAATTTTAAATAGCCTGCAAGGACTATTAAATCAATATTTGCTTTTGAAATTAATTCTTCCAGCACTTTGTAATCAGAAGCAGTATTCAAGATGAATACCTGAATTCCCAATCCTTCCGCTAAAGATACAGCTCCGCAGTTCATATTATTACTTACTAATAAGTCCACATCCGCAATATTCGATTCGGAAAAATGCGAAACTATGTTCTCAAAGTTAGATCCTGCACCGGAGGCAAATACTGCAATTCTTTTCACCTTTTGTAAATAAATTTTGTGCAAATGTATCACCTTATATTATATTAGATGCGTGGAAAAGAAAACAATTGACGGTTATCCTTACGTTAAATACGAACGTGACCATTATGAGGGGGAAGAGCTTATAAAGCGAACAAAAGAATTTTATGAATGGATGGACACGCGAAGAAGTGTGCGGGAATTCAGTTCAAAGCCCGTTCCAAAGGAAGTTATGGAAAACATTCTTCTATCCGCTTCAACAGCACCGAGTGGTGCACACAAGCAACCTTGGACTTTTTGCTTGATATCAAATAAGGAATTAAAGTCAAAAATTCGAGAGCTGGCTGAAGAGGAAGAATTAAAATCATATAGCGGTAGGATGAGCGAACGATGGATAGAAGATTTGAAGCCATTGGGGACTAATCATATTAAGGATTTCATAGATATTGCTCCATGGATTGTAGTAGTAATGAAACGTGCATATGAAGTTATTGATGGCGAAAAAATCAACAATTATTATGTAAACGAATCAGTTGGGATTGCATCAGGATTTCTCATTTCAGCTATACATAACGCAGGTTTAGTTACGCTTACGCACACACCAAGTCCTATGAATTTCTTGATAAAAGCATTAAATAGACCTGAAAACGAACGTCCCTTTTTGCTCTTGCCCGTGGGGTATCCTGCAGATGAAGCATACGTTCCAGACCTAGACAGGAAAGGGATTCAGGACATTGTAGCTTATTATGAATAACTTAAAAAAAGTTTGGCATTGACGTTGTTAAGCCGGGATGTTGATAAACCAATTAGAAAAAAGTTTGAACTGTACGACTAAAATTTATTTCTTTGCGGACGGAAAAAACCATTAAAATTAAAAATTATGTCAGATATTAAATCAAAAGTTGTTGCGATTATCGTTGACAAGTTAGGAGTAGATGAAGGAGAAGTTACTAATGAAGCAAGCTTCACTAACGATTTAGGAGCAGATTCTTTGGATACTGTTGAGTTGATTATGGAATTCGAAAAAGAATTCAATATTGCAATTCCAGATGATCAAGCAGAAAAGATCGCCACTGTTGGTGATGCTGTGAAATACATTGAAGAGAACGCTTAAGAAGAATTTTCACAAAGTAATATGGAGTTAAAGAGAGTTGTCATAACCGGAATGGGGGCCATAACCCCGATTGGAAATACCTTAGATGAGTATTGGAAAGCATTGCTTGCCGGAACAAGTGGCGCTGCTCCTATAACTCATTTTGATGCGTCAAAATTTAAGACGCAGTTTGCCTGTGAAGTAAAAAACTTTGACGTTCAAGATCATTTAGATAGAAAAGAGGCAAGGAAACTTGACCTCTTTTCTCAATATGCCATGGTTTCGGTTGCTGAAGCAATTCAAGATTGCGGAATTGATGTTGAAGCTGTGGATAGTGATCGTGTCGGAGTAATCTGGGGAAGTGGTATTGGAGGAATCAAAACCTTTCAAGATGAATGCCAAGGCTTTTTTGAGGGTGATGGCACTCCAAGGTTTAACCCCTTCTTTATCCCAAAAATGATTTCGGATATTGCTTCTGGGCATATTTCTATTAAGTATGGATTTAGAGGTCCAAACTTTACAACTGTTTCTGCTTGTGCTTCCAGTACGAATGCACTTGTAGATGCCTTTAATTACATTCGTCTGGGTAAGGCGGATATGATGGTTTCTGGTGGATCTGAAGCTACCGTTACCGAAACTGGAATGGGTGGGTTCAATGCCTTAAAAGCCCTTTCCACAAGAAACGACGATCCAAAAACAGCATCTCGTCCTTTTGATAAGGATAGAGAAGGTTTTGTTTTAGGTGAAGGCTCTGGTGCCCTTATACTTGAAGAGTATGAGCATGCTAAAGCGCGTGGAGCTAAAATTTATGCTGAAGTTGCAGGTGGTGGCCTTAGCGCTGACGCTCATCACATGACGGCACCTCATCCAGAAGGATTAGGCGCTAAAAATGTAATGAAGAATGCATTGGAAGATGCAGGACTTGAACCAAGTGATATAGATTATATCAACGTGCATGGAACTTCTACTCCGCTTGGTGATATTGCAGAAACACTTGCAATAAAAGATGTGTTTGGTGAGAATGCTTACAAGCTTAACATTTCATCAACAAAGTCTATGACAGGTCACTTATTAGGTGCTGCAGGTGCGATTGAAGCAATTGCTGCTGTTATGGCAGTGAAGCATGATACGGTTCCACCTACCATCAATCACTTTACTGATGATCCTGAAATTGACAACGACTTAAACTTCACTTTCCACGAACCACAGAAAAGAGAAGTAAGAGCTGCGTTGAGCAATACCTTTGGATTTGGAGGTCATAATACCTCTCTCATAGTAAAAAAATTCGCTGAGTAAAATGGGATTCAATCCCTTCAAGAAACTTACTCCCCGCGAAAAAGCGATACAATATTTTCTTAAAAACGAATTTTCGTTTACAACGAAAGCTTACAAGCTTTACGACAAAGCTTTCACCCATAAATCTCTTGCAAAGGAGCAAAACATTGACAATAACGAACGTTTAGAGTTCCTAGGGGATTCTATTTTGGATTCTGTAGTTGCCTCCTACCTTTATCGGAAATACCCAAATCTAACAGAAGGAGAGTTAACTGCTCTAAAGTCAAAAGTTGTCAATCGAAAAAACATGGGAGAAATGGCAATCAAAATGGGATTGGATCATTTTGTTCTCTTTGTTCATTCTAAAAATCTTAACATTCAAGGTATTTGCGGCAATGCACTGGAGGCATTAATTGCTGCTATTTATTTAGACAAAGGCTATATAAAAACAAGACGCTGTATTGTAGGGATGATCAAAAAATATATCAATTTGGAAGACCTAAGAACTACTACTACAGATCATAAAAGCTCCTTGATAAACTGGGCGCAACAAAACAAAAAAGAATTAACATTCGAAACGAATTTATATTCCGAATCCAAGGGGCAAAGCAATAAGTACGTATCTGAAGTTCTTTTAAATGAAGAAGTAATCTCAACTGCATACGGACGTTCAAAAAAAGTTGCGGAACAAAGTGCTAGTCAAAAGGCTTTGGAAAAGCTATTGAGCTAATTAAGAAAGTTTCTCGCTTAGAATTTTCATTTCAATCGCCGGAGAAATTCTTTCATAGAGAATATTGTAAACCGCGTCACAAATGGGTGTTTCCACTGGATACTTTTCTTTCACCAACTGTATACAGCGGCTAGCATAATATCCTTCCGCAATCATATCCATTTCCAGTTGCGCCGTTTTTACAGAATACCCCTTCCCAATCATAAAACCAAAAGTTCTATTTCTTGAAAATTTTGAATAGGAAGTCACCAATAAATCACCCAAATAAGCAGATTCCATTACATCTCGGTGAATGGGGTTAACCTCATCAATAAAGCGCTTCATCTCCTGAATCGCATTGCTCAATAAAACAGCGACAAAATTGTCACCATAGCCCAAACCGTAACAAATACCTGTTGCTATAGAATAGATGTTTTTCATGACCGCCGCAAACTCAGTTCCCATTACATCATCTGTGACATTAGTCGACAAATAACGACAGGAAAGTGCATCCGCCATAAATTCGGCATATTCCTCCGTTTGGCAGGCCAAGGTCAGGTAAGAAAGTCTCTCCAAGGCTACTTCCTCTGCATGGCAGGGACCTGAAATCATACCAATTTTTGAATAATCGACGTTATAAACCTTGTTTAAATGTCTTGCTGGAACACGATTATCCTCAGGAATAATTCCTTTTATAGCAGTGAAAATCACCTTATTCTTAAAACTTTCTTCAGAGCAAGATTTAAGTGACTCACTAACAAATGCTGATGGAATTGCCATCACAATATAATCGCTCGCATTAATTACTTGCTGTATATCCGTCGTCACATTAAGCTTATAACGATCCAATTCTACACCTTGAAGGTATTTTGGATTGTGCTTATACTTTACAATATGTGCAACCGAGCCCTCATCTCGCATCCACCAATTTACATTGCTAAGGTTATTACAAAGCAATTTAACTAAGGCAGTCGCCCAACTTCCTCCTCCTAAAACACCAACTCTAGGCTCTTTTTGCATTATCACAAAGGTAAACTTTTATCTTAGTTGAAATATGAAATTTAGCTAAACTAGTATGCAACCTCTATAGGACATGAGACATCAATTAATTATGCGCTATGCATTTATCTTATTATCATTAATAATCTTTGGATGTAGCTCTCCAGATTTGGAAAAAGATGCCCCATCTTGTGTCAAAAGAAAAATAAAAGATATTCAGAAAGAAGATGTATGGAATCCACCTGCTGAAGTATGGGAATGGAAGGTGGATGGACAAACCTATTACTATTTCACCTCATCTTGCTGTGATAAAAAAAACTACTTGTACGATGAGGACTGCAATCAAATATGCGCTCCTGATGGTGGTTTTACCGGTAATGGTGATGGTAATTGTCCCAATTTCAGTGGCACCATTCAAAAATCCTTAGTGTGGAAAGATAATCGGAATTAAATTCTGCACCTTTGCAGCATGAATTCATTTTTCATTGACACGCATGCCCATGTTTATTCCGAGCAATTTAGTGAGGATCTTAAAGAGAGCATCATTAGAGCCAAAGAAAAGGGAGTTGAAAAAATTTTTCTGCCCAACATTGATTTGGATTCAATAGATGGCTTGTTAAAACTGTGTTCTGATTATCCCGAAACATTTTATCCCATGATGGGACTTCATCCATGCTCGGTACAGGATAACTACAAAGAGGTTCTTGAAAAAATCAAGAATAATACCTCATGGAACGAAATGATTGCCGTTGGTGAAATAGGTATTGATCTGTATTGGGATAAAAGCACCTTAAACATTCAAGTTGAGGCATTTAAGGAACAAATTCAGTGGGCGAAAGAACTGGGACTACCCATTGTTATACATGCCAGAGATTCTTTTGAGGAAATTTTTTCTGTCATCGATGAAATGAATGATGAAAAGCTTACCGGTGTATTTCACTGCTTTACAGGAGGAAGCAAAGAAGCAGAAAAAATATTGTCATTCGGTGGTTTTAAAATGGGAATTGGTGGAGTTGTTACCTTTAAAAACACGCATCTTAGGGAAACATTAAAAGAAATTGACCTGTCAAACATAATTCTCGAAACAGACTCTCCATATTTGGCTCCTTCCCCGTATAGAGGGAAAAGAAACGAACCCAGCTACATACATGAAATCTCTCTTGTTTTATGTGATGTTTACGGACTAAGTCAGGAAGAAATAGCCCAAAAAACAACTGAAAATGCCTTACATTTGTTTCAATTAGATTAACATGCCAAGTCGTTCGGTACTTTTAATATACACAGGTGGAACCATTGGAATGGTTCAAAATCAAGAAACCGGTTTATTACAGCCGTTTGATTTCACGCACTTATCCAGTCAAATCCCTGAAATTAAACAATTCAATTATTGTATTGATACGATTCAGTTTGAGAAACCTATGGATTCATCCAATATGCTACCGGAAGATTGGATTAATCTGGCTGGGATTATTCATGACAATTATGACAAGTACAATGGTTTTGTCATCCTACATGGATCAGATACAATGGCCTACACTTCCTCTATATTGAGCTTTATGCTTAAAGGATTGAACAAGCCCGTAATTCTTACTGGATCTCAATTGCCTGTTGGAATTATCCGAACAGATGGAAAAGAAAATCTAATAACGGCCATAGAAATTGCCGCAAGCCTTGAAAATAGCCGTCCCATTATACCTGAAGTATCGGTATATTTTGAATATGCCTTATATCGAGGGAATCGAACGAGTAAGATCTCTGCCTCCCATTTTGAAGCCTTTAACTCACCTAATTTCCCCGTACTTGCTGAGGCTGGAGTTGAGATATCGTATAACCATGACCTGGTTTTAGATAGAAGTGGTGAGCGCTTTGAACTGCTTAGCAAACTCAACAATAATGTAGGACACATCCGACTATTCCCTGGGATGTCCAAGAAATTTCTTGAGTTTGCCTTGATCAATTCTGGTGCTGAAGCAGTTGTTTTGGAATCATATGGTTCGGGGAATGCACCTCAACATGATTGGTTCATTGACATTTTAAAAGAAGCGAGTAAGCAAGGAACACATATCGTAAGTGTTACGCAATGTCTCAAAGGAAGAGTAAAACAAGGTGTTTATGAAACCAGTGCACGATTAAAGGATATTGGTGTTATCCCAGGAAGTGATATTACAAAAGAGGCGGCAATCTGTAAATCAATGTTCTTACTAGGAAATAAGGATTTGTACCCTGACTTTTCTAAGGCTTTTGTAAGAAGCATTGCCGGTGAAATTTCAGAAGATTAATCTCTAAAGTTAATCCTTTGCGATACCCTCTATAGAAGCTTTTAAATTATTGTTTCTCATTACCATTTATCTTTCATAAATTTGCAGGCTGAAAACCCCTAAAGTTTTTGCCTTATCGAAAAAATGAAATTATCGCAGTTTAAGTTTGATCTACCGGAAGAGTTGGTAGCAAAATACCCTGCAGAAAATAGAGATGAATGCCGTTTAATGGTAGTTCATAGAGACACTGGAAAAATTGAGCACAAATTGTTCAAAGATGTGATGGATTACTTTGATGATGGTGATACCATGATCTTGAACAATACCCGTGTTTTTCCTGCTAGAATGTACGGAAACAAAGAAAAAACAGGTGCGAAAATTGAAGTTTTTCTTTTGAGAGAACTTAACCGTGAATCCTTATTGTGGGATGTTTTGGTTGATCCTGCTCGTAAGATACGTATCGGTAACAAGCTTTACTTTGGAGAAAATGATGAATTGGTAGCTGAAGTTATCGATAACACTACTTCCAGAGGTAGAACCTTACGTTTCCTTTTTGATGGACCGTACGAAGATTTCAAAAAAATCATCACTGAGTTTGGAGAAACACCGCTTCCTAAATACATTAAAAGGGATGTTGAGCCAATGGATGAGGACCGTTACCAAACCATTTTTGCGAAAAATGAAGGTGCTGTTGCAGCTCCTACTGCCGGTCTTCACTTCTCTAAGCAATTAATGAAGCGCCTTGAAATCAAAGGAATTAACTTTGCTGAATTGACCTTACACGTTGGTTTAGGAACATTCCGTAATGTGGAGGTTGAAGATTTGACCAAGCACAAGATGGATTCAGAGCAAGTGATTGTTCCTCAAAAAGCGGCTGATATCGTTAATGAATCCAAAAGAAACAAAAAACGTGTTTGCGCGATTGGAACAACTTGTATGAGAGCGGTTGAAACAAGCGTTTCTGCGGATGGAATGTTAAAACCATACGAAGGATGGACGAATAAGTTCATATTCCCTCCATATGAGTTTAGTATTGCAGATTCATTGATTACAAACTTCCATACGCCAGAATCAACTTTATTGATGATGATAGCAGCCTTTGCCGGTTACGATTTAGCAATGGAAGCATATCAAACAGCTATCAAAGAAAAATACAAGTTCTTCTCTTACGGAGATGCTATGTTGATACTTTAAAAGGTGAAAAGAGCTGTCATTATAACAGCCGGTGGTATCGGCAAAAGAATGGGAGCTGATTTACCCAAACAGTTTATAAAAATCAAAGGAAAAACGGTCTTGGAACATACCATAGACCGTTTTTTGTCTTTTGACCCTGAGATAAATATAACCATCACCCTGCCAAATGACTGGCTTGAATATGCACAAAAGCTATTGAGTCCTTATCCCATGTTGAACTTTGTTCCAGGAGGTAAAGAACGATTTCATTCTATATTAAATGGGATTAACAGCTTGGAAGGGATTGACCAAATTGCTGTTCACGATGGAGTAAGACCTTTGGTTTCTATAGATTGCATTGAACGAGCCTTTGGCGCCTTGAATAATGCTGAGGCAGCAGTGCCTGTAATAAATGTTTCAGAGTCGCTTAGAAGGATAGATGAGAAAACAAGCCAACACGTAAATAGAAATAACTACAGAGTTGTTCAAACACCTCAATGCTTCAGGTTTTCAACCCTTCAAAATGCCTATTTACAAGATTTTGACCCTAACTTCACGGATGACGCAAGTGTAGTAGAAAAAGCTGGTGTTAAAGTTTGCTTGATAGAAGGCAACAAAGAGAATATTAAGATTACCCATCCCATGGATTTAAAAATTGCGGAGGTGCTATTATGATTACAGATAAAAAGAACATTCGCCTTTTATCGGATTCGGAGTGGGATGAATTGTTAGAGAAAAGTGGTGAAAAAGCCTTTAGATTAAAACAATTAAAGGAATGGTTGTTAGCTAAAAACGCAGGGACATTTGAGGAAATGAGCAACCTATCAAAGGGGTTTAGAAGCTTTTTGGACGCAAATTATTATATCGATAAGGTAAGTCTTTCCGAAAAGCAAATATCTAACGATAGAACCATAAAATGCGCTTTTCAAACAAGCGACAATAAAGTAATTGAAGGTGTACTCATACCAACTTCAAAAAGAATGACTGCCTGTATTTCTTCGCAGGTTGGTTGTAGCTTAGCATGTAAATTTTGTGCAACAGGAAGGTTGAAGCGCCTAAGAAATTTAACCGCTTGGGAAATATATGACCAGGTGTATACCATCCGTGAGATGGCCAATGAGAAATACGGTATTGATTTAAGCAATATTGTTTACATGGGAATGGGTGAACCCTTGCTTAATTACAAGGCTACCTTGGAGTCCATAAATATGATCAGCTCTGAAAATGGCATGGGTATGTCGCCGAAACGAGTAACTGTTTCAACCGCTGGAATTGCTAAAATGATCAAGCAACTTGGTGATGATGATGTAAAGTTTAACCTTGCTCTCTCACTCCATGCAGCAAATGACGCTAAGCGGAACGAAATCATGGAAATTAATGAAACCAACAATTTGGCCGCCTTGGCTGATGCGCTCCGATACTTCCATGAAAAAACGGGTACTCGCGTGACCTATGAGTACATAATTTTCAAAGATTTTAACGACGAAATTGAAGATGCAATTGAATTAGCAGCCTTTTGTAAAAATGTTCCTTGTAAGGTTAACATCATTGAATATAACCCCATCGATGATGGTGAATTTGAACAAGCTGATGAAGCCAAAGTAGATGCTTTTGCGGAATACTTGGAAAGCAAGAATATCATAGTAAACATTCGCCGTTCTCGCGGTAAAGATATTGATGCAGCTTGCGGGCAGTTAGCGAATAAGAATACTTTGAGTTAGCCAACCACTAACTTATATCCTACCCCTCGGGCATTGACAATCTTAACCGCCTCATCTTTGTCCAGTTTTTTTCTCAGTTTTGAAATGAAAACATCTAAGGTCCTACCAACATAGTCACCTTCGTCTCCCCATACCTCATGCAAAATTTCATCTCTTGCTACAGTGGTATTCATATGTTGGTATAGTAACTTAAGTAAGTTCGATTCTTTACTTGTTAACTCAAGACGCTCTTGACCAAACTGTAGCTCATCCTGTACAAAATTAACTTGATAACTTCCGAGTTGTACAGCCTCTTCTTTCTTTGAAGTGCCCACTTTCAATTTAGGCTTGAAGTACACAAGTATTAAAATACCACAGAAGATTGAGCCAATTACAACAGCCCATAAAGCACCAAAATTAGCATCTGACTTTTCAATAGGCCTGGTTTCATTCGTTTTGAATTTCAAAATTTCGAGTTTGATACTGTAACTGTTAACAGGGTAATCTCGAGTTTTACAGGCAATCATATCATTCAACCCTAGAGGATCTATTTTAAAGCTATAAGTAGCTTCTGTATTATTGGGTTCAAAAACCTCTACGAAGAAGGAGTTAACTATATCGCTTTCCTCCATCAATTTTCTAACGGTTTCAACCAATTTATCAGGGTTTAATTTAAAAGGCGTAGCAAAAGTTAAAAGGTATTCATAATCACCAAGCTTCTGAACTGGCAACACCCTTGAGGTGCTATCCTCTGCCATATCCAATAAAACCTTATCTCCTAGCATTCGAACAAATAGCTTTAGCTCGCTATCCGAGTAAGTTTTTTTATCTGTTTTACTGGAGCCAATAAAACTGATCAACACCAAATAAAGAGTGCAGATGAATTTAAAAATTCGCATCCTACAAAACTATTTTATTAATTGCTTAGAAAAACTGTTTTACTCAATATTTACATCAATTTACATTTGTTTTACCTGCCCAGCATACTGTTCGACATAGCTTTGAAGCATATTTAATTAAAATAATAATAATATGAAAAACAGTATCATCATCCTCGGTAGTAGTCTAGTTTTAGGGACTGTCCTAAGTCTAAGCTTGGTAAGTTGGAACGCCAATACCCAAACAAAAAAAACTAGTGTAACAGAAAACGAAAGTCCTGACACAAGTACACGTGAACTTGCCATGCCCTTATGGGATTTGGGAAAACATTTTTCCGGCACTGGAGGGTGTAAAATTCCAGAAGTAGATTTTTACTACAATGTTGGAACAAGATTTACGGGTATTACTAAAGAGGAAATTTCGAAAGCAAGTTCATTCGAAAAGTTTATGATCAATAATCATTTTGATCGCATTACAGAAATACACTCTCTCGACTTAATATTTTTTAAGGATGATCAACATAGTAGTCAAAAAGTATCGCATAACGGAGGTGAAATCAGTGATGAGCAGCGAAAACTATTGTTGAATGCTCCCTTTTCAAGCAATTTTGTTCTTGAAGCTCATTGTACCAGAAAAATGTTGCACAATGATGGATTGGAAAAAACAAATTACACCCCACACCTGACCATTGTTCCTTCCGTGCAAGCAACATATGAAGGTGGTTTTGACGCCCTTATTTCATACTTCAGGGAAAATAGTACGGAAGTAATTAAACAAGTTCAATCCAAGAGGCTTACACCAGCAAAGATTTACTTTACCGTGAATCGTAATGGAAGTGTTGAGAACATAAAACTTTCCAATACCACAAGTTATCCTGAAATAGATAAGCGTATGTTAGAATTAGTGAGAAACATGCCTTTAAATTGGACTCCTGCACTGGACGCACATGGGAATAATGTTGATCAAGAATTGGTTTACTTTTTTGCGGTGGAAGGATGTTAACTTACAGTTCGAAAATCCCGGATTTAGGTCTGGGATTTTCTTTACTTCACAATCACCAAGGGAAAGTCCTGACCAAAACTATAAGAAGTGGGATACTGTGTGCTACCTTGATAGGTTTGTGAAAGCTCAGGAACTCTGTCTTCTGCGTGGGTCTTGAGTTCGTTTACCGTTATTTTATTATCGCCATTATCACCCTCTCCTGCTAGAATTTCAAGCAAAGCAAAAGTGAATAATCCGTGCTTCAACTCCCCTACTTCATTGGCATATTGTGCATCTTGACTTGCGGTTAAGAAATAAGTTCCCGTGCTTCTTGCCAATTGTGCCAAAGCTTTTTCTCGACCATCACCTCTTGTAGCAAAACTTTCAATCGCACCTCCCGAGTGACAGGCATCCAAAACAAACAACTGTTTTTCTGCACTCAGCTCCATACTGTAGGTCAAAATTTCAGTGGCAGAAATCCCTTTCGATTTGAGCTGGTCTATATTTCCATAAAGATTTGTTACGTCATGACTTACCAAATAAAACTCCGGTGTATCCTCTAGGCTCATGACCCCATGTCCGGCATAATAAAACACAAATACATCTTCTGGACCAATCTTACTTTTAATTTCCTTAAAAGCTGCAATAACGGCCTCTTTTGTGGCGTCTTTGTTTAATATTTCCTTGAGATATATCTCATTAAACAGGGTGTCTGCTCCTTTTTCTAAAGACTTGGAAAAAGCTTTGGCATCTCCCACGGCATAGGCCAAGTTATATTGCGAATTTTGATAGTCGTTAATTCCAATGCTGAGAATAAAGAGATCAGTATTGGCACTTTTCCCCGTATACTTTACAGTCAAAAAATCTGGACTTGATTCGGTTCCATCGGAGTTCTTTGCCACCACTTTTAATTCATTCACACCATTAATTAGTTCAACACTAAACTTTTTTACATCACTGTTTCCTCTGAAGGCGATATCCTCTTTTAGCCCTTTTATTTCCAACAATTTGTTATTGTTGTATAGGCGTATTTCTTCAATGTTCTGATTCTCTTTTGAAACCTGTACCTCCAATTCCATTGTTGACTTGGAGGAAACTATTTCCGATATGCCATTCCCCCCATCGCGCTGATTATTTTTTACAAATGCCACCTCAGGACTTTCTTTCATAAGTACATTGATGTTAGCACCCAAATCAAATTTTTCACCTTGATTCAATCTTTGAATTAATTGCGGAGAATAATATTTATCGAACAAACTCCCTATAGGTAAAACCTCCATCCCACTCACATAATTGACCAGTTTCAAGGATTTTGAACTTCCGTCGAAATGTCCAGAAGGATGTGTACTTAACCATTCCGATCTTGATATTTGAATGCGCCCATAGAGCTCTTTTAAGCTTGGATATTCCCATACTTTTAACATCCCGTCCACTGACATGGTGTAGATCTTTGATCCATCTTTAGAAAATTGAACATCCGTTATACTTGTATTGTGAGCACTTTGAATCTGCTGCCTTTCATTTGAAACAACATCCCATACGTGTAAATCATTATCAGCCCCAACGCTAGCTATTATTCTTTTTGATGGATGCCAACTAAGACCATAGACGGCTCCTTCATGACCGGAATATTTAGCGACTTGCATACCCGACCGGTAGTCCCAAACCTTAAGTTTTCCATCCCAGCTCGAGCTTGCTAAGTATTGTTTGCTCTCATCCAACTCTATGGCAGAAATCACATCTGTATGTCCAATCAAAGACCTAAAATCTTCATAAGAATCTGACTCAACAAATTGTAAGTTTTTGTAATTGTCGCCTACTAAATAGTAGAGGTCTCCAGGTCCAAATCCAACGGTATACGGGGAATTTTTGTTAATTGATTTACGATTGTAATTACCACTTTCAAGATCCCAAACAATAAAAGAACCATCCCAACTTCCAGATATTATCTTTTGACCATCCTCTGAAAACTTCAAATCAAAAACAACATCTACATGACCTTTGAGTGTTTCTTTAATTGTCCAGTTTTCCGTATCCCAAAGAATGATTTTTCGATCCCCACTTGCCGTTGCCAATGTTTTTCCATCTGGTGAAAAGGCTACTGAAACAACAATTTTATGGTGTGCAAGCAGTGTTTTAATTATCCTACCAGTTTTTAAATCGACTACTTGGCAAACAGAATCTACTCCACCAAACGCCATGATGCGCTGATTCGGACTTATATCAAAACCGCGCTTAAGGTTTATTTGTTTGAGTATTCCAGTGTGACTCCAGTTAGAGTACATAAAATCCAAACCATCATTTCGTTCAGCGTTCAGATAACCTTTTAGTTCTTTTATTTTCACTCCCCTTGCAACATCCCAAAGTTCAATTACATTATTCTTTCCTGGCAATAGTAAATGATTGTTTTGTGAACTGAAGTTCAGGTCAAAATATTCCAACAAATCGTTTTTATACTCCATTGTTTTTTTTCCTGTTTTAGAGTCAAAAACGTATAAAGTCTCATCAACATTGATGGCTACATATTTGTCATCTTGCGAAAAACGCAAAACCGTGGGTCGATCGTCAAGCGTTAAAAGCGTTTTTAATTTTTTCCCTGATTTTGCATCCCATAAAATGGCTGCTGACCTATTGGACATGGTTACTAAATATCTTGAATCATGGCTCCATACCTGTTTCGTATTACAACCATCGCAACGCTGCTCCGAATCAGGGTCTCTCAGCTCGTGCATTTTTTTTCCTGTCTCGGCATTGAATATTTCAGCAAATAATTTGGCCGAACTCAGTGCAATCATTTGTCCGTCTGGACTAAACTCCATGCCGTAGACCTTATCGAAAGGAATATTCATTAGCGTGTCCCCTTCAAGATTGCGAACTTCTGCTCCTTTATACCCTGCAGTACTTAAAACCAGATTCTTACTCTCATTTAAGACATTCCTTTGATAAGATGCTCCGTAATTCTTGGTGTATTGGCCTACTTTATTGCCACTATTTAAATCATATACAAAGTACTCGTCTCTGTTCGTAAACATTAAGGCATATCCTCCCCCATTACTGAAATATGCATTCTGAATATTATATTTCTCCAGCTTCCAATCGTAAATTATTTCTCCAGTTTCTATGTTGGATATTTTTACTGTTTGATCTGCGCTTGAGCTTAATAACCAATTCTTAGTTGGATGAATATCGACAGACCAGACATTTGCTGTATGATAAGAAAAATGCCTAATGATTTTACCGTTGTTAAGGTTCCAAAGCAACATGGAGTTGTCTTTTGCACCCGAAACTGCCCATTTACCATTGGGGTGAAAATCGGTGCAGGTCACTTGCCTTGCATGACCGTTTTGTAATGACGTCTCAAGTTTTTGTGCTTGAACAAATGAAAGAAGAAGTGAACATAAAAGTAAACTAAGTAACTTATTCATACTCGAAAATATGAAATTCACCTCAATAAGTCAGCTAAAGTCAATAATTTACGCTAAGATATCCTCTGCCGCTTTTATTGCTTGATCCAAGCCTTCTGGATTTTTACCACCTGCTGTTGCAAAAAACGGTTGACCTCCACCACCACCTTGAATGTGCTTGGCAAGATCACGTATTAACTCTCCTGCCTTTAGGCCTTTTGAGGCTACCAAGTCATCACCAACCATCAAGGTCAAAATAGCCTTACCATTGTTTTCAGATCCAATTACCATGAATAAATCAGGATGTTTTTGGCGCATTTTGAAGGCTAAATCTTTGGCTTGACCGCCATCCAAGTCGAGTTTTAATCCTAAAAATTTAGTCCCGTTTATTTCTTTAATCTGCTCATCGATATTGGACGTGGCGGCAGCTGCTTGCTCTTTTTTTATGGCTTCTAATTCTTTTTGAAGCTGAGCATTTTGTTGCTGCAAGCTATCAATGCTTTTAGCTAAATCATTCGTTTTAAATTTCGATTTCAAATCAGAAACCAGTCCTAAGCTATTGTTAAGATGCTCAAATGCTCTTTCACCAGCAAGTGCTTCTACTCTCCGTATCCCACTTGCCACAGCACCCTCAGATGTGATTTTAAACAGCCCAATATTTCCAGTAGCAGGCACATGGGTACCACCACACAATTCAACTGAACTTCCAAACTTAATAACACGAACAGTATCACCATATTTCTCTCCAAACAAGGCCATAGCACCCATTTCTTTGGCTTGATCTATCGGAGTATTTCTGCGTTCGTCCAAAGGAATATTTTGCCAAATACGGTCGTTCACCAGTTTTTCTATTTTTTCCAGTTCTTCCTTTTCTACCTTTTGAAAGTGAGAAAAATCAAACCTTAAATATTCAGAATTAACCAGAGATCCTTTTTGCTCTACATGATCTCCAAGTACTTCTCTTAAAGCCTCATGCAGAAGATGCGTAGCACTGTGATGTTTGGCCGACAGGGTTCTTTTCTGCTTTGAAACCACTGCTTTAAACTTATCCGAAGGGTTCTCAGGTAGTTCTTTCATGGTATGAACGATCAACTGGTTCTCCTTCTTCGTGTCAATAATGGCATATTTCTTCCCTTGAGACTCGATATATCCGGTATCTCCAACTTGACCACCACCTTCAGGGTAAAAGGGCGTTAAATTGAAAACTACTTGATATTGCTTCTTTCCTTTAGATTCAGCTTCTCTGTAGCGCGTTATACGCACATCAATTTCTAAATTATCGTAACCAACAAACTCTTCCTTATCATCTTCTAGCAGCTCTACCCAATCACCCAGACTTATTGTACCATCAGCTCTAGATCTATTCTTTTGAGTATTTAGTTCTTCCTCAAAGGCGGCTTCATCAATTGACAGATTATTCTCTGAAGCTATCAATCGAGTCAAATCAACAGGAAAACCAAAAGTGTCATACAACTCAAACACATCCTTCCCTGATATTTTATCACTTGAATGGGCCATTTTATCATCCAAAATTTTCAAGCCTGTTTCAAGCGTACGGAAAAAACTGCTTTCCTCCTCTTTGATAACCTTTGCTATTAACTCCTTTTGAGCTAAGAGTTCTGGAAAGGCCTGTCCCATTTGTTCACTTAATTTATCAAGCAATAAGTGCATGAATGGCTCTTTCAAATCTAGTGTTTGGTAGCCATATCTAACAGCTCTTCTCAATACTCTACGGATAACATATCCCGCTCCCGTGTTTGATGGTAGTTGACCATCAGCGATACAGAATGCAATAGCTCTAATGTGATCAGCTATAACCCTTAGTGCTATATTTATTGCTTCCTGCTCTCCTTGATAGCTTCCAATCTTGTAGCTTTTAGTGCTCATTTTTTCGAGCTCGCCAATTAAGCCTTGGAAGGCATCTGTATCATAATTTGATTTGACGTTTTGCATAACCATTGCCAAACGCTCAAGTCCCATTCCTGTATCAATATGTTTGTTTGGTAAAGGTTTTAAAGAACCATCCGCCATTCGATTGAACTGCATAAAAACCAGGTTCCATATTTCGACAACTTGAGGGTGATCTTTATTTACTAAATCTTTCCCATCAACTTTTGCTTTTTCCTCTTCTGATCTGATATCCACATGAATCTCAGAACATGGACCGCAAGGACCAATAGCTCCCATTTCCCAGAAATTATCCTTTTTATCACCCAATAGAATTCGATCTTCAGAGATGTAGTTCTTCCATATGTTTTTTGCTTCTTCATCCAAGGGCAAACCATCAGCTTTATCCCCTTCAAAAATCGTTACATACAGTATGTCTTTGTCCAGTTTTAGACGCTCAGTCAAAAATTCCCAGGCCCATTTAATTGATTCCTCTTTAAAATAATCTCCGAACGACCAGTTACCCAACATCTCAAACATAGTATGGTGGTAGGTATCAACTCCTACTTCTTCCAAATCATTGTGTTTCCCAGAAACACGCAAGCATTTTTGGGTGTCAGCAATTCTTGGAAATTTGATTGGACTATTTCCAACGAATACGTCCTTGAACTGATTCATACCCGCATTGGTAAACATCAAAGTAGGATCATCCTTGAGAACAATCGGCGCAGAATCGACTATTTCATGTTCTTTTTCCTTGAAAAAATTAATGAATTCCTGACGTATTTGATTAACCTTCATACTGTGTTATTCTTGATCTAATTTAAAGCTTGCAAAGTTAGCGCTTTTCAGTAATTTTGTTGGGCTTCTGAAAAAATGGCTAAAACTAAATACAAATATAATCCAGAGACTTTAAGTTATGAGGAACATAAACTAAGTTTTAGAGAAAAATTTTGGCGCGCCATCCTTTTCATCTTGCCATCGATAGTCCTTTTGATTATTGGCGGTTTTCTGGCCATTACTTTTTTTCCAACTGGAAAAGAGAGAGCCTTAAAAAAAGACATTCAGGCTCTAGAAACAAGCTATGAAGCACTTGAGGAGCGAACAGAAAAAGCGGAGAAAGTCCTCCGTTATATCAAAGACCGAGATCAAAACTTATTGAGAGCCACCTATGGTATGGATGCATATCCTGATTTTCTGAAGAACATAAGCTATGAAACAGATTTAAGTTTGGATGAAATTAGTCGAATGGAAACCAAAGAGTTGCTTAAAAACACATCTATTAAGTTAGACGAGCTTGAAAAGATGCTGTATGCTCAATCCAAATCCTTTGATCAAATTGAGGAACTGGCTGCACACAAAGGTGAAATGCTGGCAGCTATACCCAGTATACAACCCATTTCCAATAAAGATTTAACACGAATTGCCTCTGGTTTTGGTATGCGAATGCATCCTGTATACCACATACCAAAAATGCATACGGGAATAGACATGACCGCAGATGTGGGAACCGAGATTTATGCAACCGGAGACGGAATTGTCGAAAAGGTAGACTATATGGGTGGCTATGGTAAGATTGTTATCGTAAATCATGGTTTTGGTTACAAAACCTACTATGCTCATTTAAATGGTTACAATGTAAAGGTTGGTCAAAAGGTTAAAAGAGGTGAAGTGATTGCCTTTTTGGGTAATTCCGGTGTAAGTACAGGGCCTCATTTACATTATGAAGTGCGTAAAAAAATTACTGAAAATGGAGTATCTTTATACAAACCTGTAGATCCAGTTCATTACTTCTTTAACGACTTGACGCCAGAAGAGTTTGAGAAAGTCTTGGAAATCGCGAACAGGGCAACATATTCACTAAGTTAAAATGGGAGAGAACGAGTTAAAAATAATTTTTACGGTAGGTGCATTAGTATTGTTGTTTATCGCAAAGTTTTTTTGGCGATGGTTAATCAATAGCAGAGCCCGTCAATTTAAACTTTCCTTTGAACGCAAGGCTATTGCTAATAAACTAAGCAATTTGATTCTCATTGTGTTATTCTTTGTTGCCGTGCTTTCTATTTGGGGAGGAAGAGTTGAAGATGTAGCCTTAATCCTTTCAGGAATTGCCACAGTTCTTGGTGTTGCATTTTTTGCTCAATGGAGTCTGCTGAGCAATATCACTGCGAGTTTTATACTTTATTTTAGTCACCCTATTCGCATAGGTAGCCACGTAAAAATATTAGACAAGGAATACCCTATTGAAGGCAAGGTAATAGACATCACAAGCTTTTTTATTAAAATTAGGCAATCGGATGGTGAGACGATTATAATCCCTACTGCCCTTACCCTTCAAAAATCAATAAGTGTTGATAACGGTACCGATCTAATTTAGAAATCAACTTCTTTGAGGAGATCACCGTACTCATCGTAGAACTTCCATTTCCCTACCCTTTTGCCTTTGGAATAGTCTCCAGTGTACTGCAAAGACCCATTTTGGTAATAGGTAACACTAGCTCCTGAAGCCAATCCATCAAAATAGGCCGTTCTAGACCACATGGCTCCATTTGGATAGTAGCTGGTCCAAACACCGGCCTTCTTCCCATTAATTAGTGTACCTTGAGCTTTTAACTTCCCATCATTATAGTACACTTTTATGGGCCCATCCTTTTTTTCTGCACCACTTTCAAGGGCTTTTGTGTTTAATTCTAGGGTGTCCTTCATGGGAAGACGCACCTCCATGATATCATTCGAACTATTCTCTATTTTTTTTTGTTTTTCCTTCTCTGGAGCAGGGGTAGCTTTTTCCGTCGAACAGGCACAAAAAAGCAATAGAACAAAAGGATAGATTAGTTTCATATGGCAAAAATACAAAAGCTAGTGTTTAATTAAAATACAGTTTCCTAAAGCGAATGAGTGGTAGAATAGATCGAACGATCATCCAGATTAAAAATGAGAACCAAATAGCGCTTAAATCTTGCAATAAATAATCCAACATGAATAGGCTCGGCACAAAGAATATAATTGTTGCAATAAACAAAAGGTTTCTCAGAAACTTTGCCTGTCCCAGACCTTTAAAAATTCCATCCATCGTAAAAGCAATGGCATTAATTGGTTGGGTTATTGCAACCAAATAAAACACAGATTCAAACTGTTCTTTGACTGCTAGATTGTCGGTAAATAAACTTGCCCAATACTTGTAAAAGACTAAATAGATTAAACCGACAAGAGAAGATAACACGACATTGTACTTTAGTATTTTTTTGAACATTAGACGCATGGCACTTTTGTTATTTTCTCCCAAAAATCTGCCGGCCATAGCATTTGCCGCATTGGAATATCCATCTATCACAAATGCTGAAAGCAACCACAACTGCCAGGCAATTTGGTTGGCAGCATTGTATATATTCCCATAGCTTGTTGCAACTCTATTGGCAAGATTAATAGCAATATTTAGTAAAAATGTTCTAGCAAATAAGTTCACCATTAAATTGAAGAGTGCGTACATCTCGGGGTGCAGGTTTTGCCTCCATTTCGACAAGCGAAAAGTGGTTTTTTTGTAAAGAGTGGTAATGGCCAAAACCAGCATTAGTAGTTGCGCTGTTAGACTGGCAATACTCGCTCCTTTAACTCCCATCCCTTCAATTACTCCATCCCAGCCGTGTACAAGAATTAAATCTAGAATGATGTTTACTCCACCACCAATCAAGGATATTTTCATTGCCCAATGCGTATTTTGAAGCCCACGAAAAACCCCAAATATTAAAAATGTGGCCAAAGCAATGGGAAGCCCTAAGGCTCTAAAAAAATAGTAATCGCTTGCCATTAAAAGGGCCTCACCCTCCAAGGTATATGTAGCACTAAAGATTTCCTTGCTCCATATTATTGTGGGTAAAAAAGAGCAGCCAATAAGAATATTCAGGATAAAAGCCTGCGGGATCAAACTTTTGATTTCATCCAAAGTACTCGCACCGTAGTGTCGAGAAACGATAGCCGAGATAGCTGTTTTTGATTGAGCCAATACCCATATAAGCATCAGATAAAAGGCATTTGCATTTCCAACGGCAGATATGGCGTCACTGCCGTTTTCCAGTCTACCAATAATAGCGGTATCCGCAAGACTTATAAGTGGTTCAGCAATTCCTGCAATGATAGCAGGAAGAGCAAGCT
The DNA here is from genome assembly GCA_964230025.1 of Flavobacteriales bacterium. Classification (GTDB taxonomy): domain Bacteria; phylum Bacteroidota; class Bacteroidia; order Flavobacteriales_D; family JAUILH01; genus CAXRFO01. The sequence goes on from CAXRFO010000012.1 coordinate 142,115, forward strand.
TGTTGATATTTGAAAATGAAATGCTTTTCAAGTCGGCAAAACTACAAACAAAAAACCCTCTGCACCAAGGTGCAGAGGGCTCAATATTAGATTAATCTAGTCTAGTTTTTCACTATACGAAGAACTTGCTCTCCCTGATCGTTAGAAACTGTTAGGAAGTAAATTCCAGTTTCCAATTCAGTGATGTCGATATTCTCCGTCTGTTGAATAGTTCTTGATGTAATGATCTTTCCTTGAGCATCAGTCAGTAATAGACTTATTTGCCCAGCATTCATTAACTCAATCGTGAATAAACCGTTTGTTGGATTCGGATAAACCGAAACTAGGTTTAATTCATTCTCATCAATAGAGGTACATTGAACAACTTCAAAGGTAACAGAATCCATTCCTGCACATCCATTAGCATCCATAACTGTAACAGTTACCGTCTGTGTTCCTAATCCTAGTGTAGGTCCATCTACTGATTCCGTCTGAGCAGTTCCACCAGTTGACCACATATAGGATGCAAAAGAACCTGCATCTAGAGTAAATGAACTTAAAGAACACAAAGTATCACTGGCTCCTGTTATACTCGGTGTTGGCACTGCATTGGAAGTTACCATGGCTGAATCCATAGAAACACATCCGATACCATCTGTAACCGTTACGCTGATCATACCTGAAGTTGAAACATTGCTCATTTGAGTTGAGTCACCGTTTGACCAGTTCCACATCATATAATCCATTCCTGCATCCATCATGACAGACCCACCAGCGCAGAAGGCCGTATCATTAATTGATACTACCGGTGTTTGCATCACCATTGCTGTGTCGGTGTGAGCACAGTTGTTCGTGAAGTTGGTCGTTGTTACAATCACCATTCCTCCAGTGGTATTTGGAGAAAAAATAAAGGCAGAAGAATCTGTCGTTAAGAAGTTACTCCAGTTATACAAGTGATTTGGATCAGCATCTGCATAGAACCAAGTAGTATCACCAGGACAAACCACAGTATCAGGAAGTTGGTTGTATGGTGCCGGATTTAGTGTTAATAAAGCCGTATCAGACGCACATAAACCTATGGTATCTGTAAATACCACGATACCATAATAAGTAGTATCTGTTGATCCTGTATTAGGGAAAGTTCCCGTTGATCCTGTGTTAAACAACACCGGAGGGTTTACCATAGCTGTATCTTGACCAAACCACTCAAAGGTACCTTCACCTGATAGCGTAACTTGGTAGCTACCACATCCTGTGAAATCAGCTCCGATATCCACTGTTGGTGGCACACCGATTCCAAAATCATCAAAAGCAAATCCTTCTTCTTGAACGGAACCGTCTGATCCAAAATTCACTCTTATTTCAACATTCGCATATCCAATTAAAGTATCATCCAAAGCATGCTTAGATATTACCCAGCCATTAGAACCATTATTAAAAGTAGTTCCTGTCCACCCTTCTTGACTTCCACCGGGTGATCCACTGATTGAGTTATCTGTATACCAGTTATCTGGATCTCCGAATGCTCCTATATTTACCCAATTAATACCATCAACTGACAATTGTAAATTTGCTCCATCCCATGAGTTTTCGGAATCCCACCAAGTTTTCATTACAACCCATGATCCCGTTGGTAAGCTCGTGAAATCAAAACACGGCCCGTAAACAGAAGAGTTATCGTTGTTGTTGTAATTTCCTGTTGCATTCGTAACCCAAGCGTTAGTTCCACTTGCGGCACCGTTGATTACAGTATTGTTTGGTGTCGCTAATTCCCAAGTTCCATTGGCACCGTTATCAGCGGCCCAACCACCTGTTCCATTCTCAAAGTTTTCAAAGTATGGGTAGCTATTAACCAAAGGTTTATTGGAAACAATTGTCGATAAGATATTGTTACAAGTGTCTAAATCACCTATAACACTAATATTAATATCCACATTGTAATCACCGGTTGCTGAAAAGTCAGCAGTTGTGCTGAAGGTATAAGCGTAAGGAATTCCTGGGAAAAGGGTATCGTTTACATTTTCACAGATTTGTGTTCCACCATTGATGGTATAACATACATCAAAACCAACAATCGTATCCAATCCGTTAGCAACGAATGTAGCCGATACGGAATCAGCGGCAGTTAAACCACATGAACTTTGCGGGCCGTCAAGGCTTACAACAGATGCATCAAAAAGAGCATTGTTATCAATGTTTATATTGTCAATTGCGATACCATCGTTGGTTACAGAACCATCTGATTCGATCACATATCTCAATCTTACAGACGACTGTCCTGCTGCTCCCGTTAATTCATGAGCTGCTTTTACCCATCCCGAGTTAGCACCATTCCATTCTTCAGATCCAAAATCGTTGTACCAATTTACGCCGGATAAACCTGAACCTAATTTCGTCCATGTGTTACCGCCATCAAATGAGATTTCCATGTAGGCTTCATCACAACAGTTTTCAAAATCATAATAAAGATCAAATGATATCACGGGGTCTGATGTCAAACTTCCAAAGTCAATACAAGGAGATTCCAATACGAAGAATGCGTTATTTGAGTATGGTCCAGTAAGATTGGTCATCCAAACATTTGAACCGGTAGCACAAGCTGATATTGAATTGATTGTTGGTCCGGCTGGTACTCCATGCTGCCAGTCACCATTACCAACCCATCCGCCCATTCCGGCTTCAAAATCCTCTGAGTAAGGAACAGTAGAAATGGTAGGTATACTTTGAATAGTATATCCAAAAATCGTATCGTTGATGTTTAAGGTATCTCCTGATAGGCTCACAGCGAAATCAATGCTATAAGTACCTGGCGTTGACATATCAAGTAGCGTTGCAAAAGAATGCTGATAAGAAGCTCCTGAGGCTACACCTAAGTTAGTGAAACTCTCACAAACCCACGCACCACCATTTACAGAATAGCACAAATCAACAGTATCCGCAGTAGAAGTTCCGTTGTTGTTAAAAGTTGCAATAACGGTCTCCATGCCTAAACCACATCCTGTCATAGGCGCATCAATAGATCCTGCAGACGCTTCATAAGGGGCAGGAGGAACAACCGTAATGGTATAATCTTCTATTTCTCCATAAGAGAGCCCTATTGCACAAGAGTCAGCGTGTGTCAAAGGGGTTGTTCCGTATCGACACATTACCCTTAGGGTCGTGTTTCCTGCAGTGGCTCCACCTGGAATTGTAATTGATCCCGAAATTGTGGTACCTGCAGGGGCAAAACCAATATCAAAGAATTCATTCGGATCGGCAAAATCCCCATCCTGATTGAAATCCGCGAATGCCACAAAATATTGTTCCCAAGTTGGTCCAGGGGTTACGTCAATGTTGTAAGATAATCCTGGAGACACCACAGCTGAAAGGGAAGTATAATCAGAATAATTAGCTGAAACCGTGTTAGCACAAGCGGTTCCTAAATTAGAAATTGTGTTGAAGACAACATTTTCAATGTAATCTCCAGATGTACAATCATTGTTGTACGTTGGAAGACAATATTGAGCTGAGGCTGAAACACCTATAAGACTCAATACCGAGAGTAGAATTTTTTTCATGTTTTTTTTGTTGCGTTTAGTGTGCAAAGGTCTTATAAAAATCAACACGAATCAAGTACATTTGTACAAATCTTAACTGCATGGACTACGATTTTCAAACTCAATTTTCCTACTACGCCTCCTTGGTAACTGAGGCTGAACTGAATAGGGCACTTTCAAACTCTCTTCATGAATTGGGAGAGGTCTTTGACTCTCTTGATAACAAGGACCTCAGCTACGCCTACGAACCAGGAAAATGGACTATCTACCAACTGATTCAGCACCTTATTGATACAGAACGTATTTTTCAATTTCGTGCCTTAGCGATAGCCCGTGGTGATAAAACTGAGCTACCAGGTTATGACCATGAAGCTTATGCCGATATGTCGCTACATAAAACCCGACCCTTAAATGAACTGCAAGAAGAACTAGGCATGCTTAGGGAAAGCAGCAAACACTTGTTCTCTTCCTTGGATGAAAAAGATTTAGACCTCATTGGCACCGCCAATAAGCTTCAAATTAAGGCTAAGGATATCGGTTTTTTAATTGTTGGACACCAACGTCACCACCTCAAGATACTTAGAGAGCGCTATTTATGAATTTAGCTTGGCTACTTTTGCCATAACCGCATCTTTTAAACCCGACTTGTAATCCATAACGTTTTGGCGGATTTCTGGGTATTTTCCACCCAAGATTTGAGCAGCTAAAATCCCTGCGTTTTTTGCTCCATCCAAAGCTACTGTTGCTACAGGAACTCCTCCTGGCATTTGCAAAATGGATAAAACTGAATCCCAGCCATCAATGGAATTACTCGATTTTACGGGAACACCAATCACTGGAAGCGGACTTAAACTTGCTACCATGCCGGGCAAATGAGCAGCTCCTCCGGCTCCTGCAATTATGACATCTATTCCTCTGTCGTGAGCTGTTTTTGCAAATTCAAACATTCGATCAGGAGTACGATGAGCTGAAACGATGGTTTTTTCATATTTCACACCCAGTTCTTCCAGCACCTCTGCCGCTTTATTCATTACGGGAAGATCTGAATCCGATCCCATGATTATGCTTACCAAAATCTCACTCATGACTGATTACTTTTAAGGTTTCGTTGAATTTTCTAGCTGTTTCTTTTGCCTCTTCTATGCTATTACCAAGGATGGTGGCATGTCCCATTTTTCTAAAAGGCTTGGTCATGGCTTTACCATAAATGTGCACCTTAACCCCCGGAAGCCCCATGCACTCCTCTAGTCCTTGATAGTAAACAGGACCTGTATGATTGGGATCTCCTAAAATATTCACCATTACCGATGGCTTGATGACATCCGTACGCCCCAATTTTAGCCCCATAATGGCACGTAAATGCTGCTCATACTGGGAAGTAATACAGCCCTCAATGGTTTGATGACCACTGTTATGAGGCCGTGGTGCTACTTCATTCACCCACAACTTTCCTTTTTTATCTAAGAACATCTCCACAGCCAACACGCCTTGTATATCGAAAGCCTCTGCCGTTTTCATGGCCAATTCCTTCGCTTCTTGCTTCAAGGCATCATCGATATCTGCAGGACATAAAAGCATTTCTACCAAGTTGGCTACGGGGTTAAAAACCATCTCTACACTCGGGAAGCAGCTGATCTCTCCAGTGATGGACCGTGCGACGATAACCGCAATTTCTTTTTCAATATCAACGGCTTCTTCGATTAGGCTTGGGCGTTCAAAGGTTTCTTCAAGGTCGGCTTCCGACTTGACCACATGAACCCCTCTCCCATCATAACCCTCCGTGCGTAATTTTACAACGGCTGGAAAAGAAAAATTCCCATTTTCGAACTCCTTTTTTATTTCATTTTTATCTGAACATAAAACAAAAGGAGAGCTCGGTATACCGTGCTTTTGAAAATGTTGTTTTTGAAGCCCTTTGTCTTTTATCAACCTTAAAGATTCCGGTTGTGGCCAAACTTTTACCCCATTTTTACGGGCCTCTTCCAAAGCTTCAACATTCACATTCTCTAACTCAAGAGTAAGGACATCCACTTTGTTTGCAAAGCTTACCACATCATTAAAGTTTTTGGGATCGCCTGGAAAGGTTTTTTTCGCCGATATACTTGCCGGACAATTTTCATCTTTGTCCATGATATAGGTTTCCAGATTCCAGTTACTGCCCGCTTGCGCTAGCATTTTTCCGAGCTGGCCACCGGCCATAACTCCGAGTTTTTGAGTGTTAAAGTTTTTTTGTGCCATAAGACGCTGCAAAAATGCAAGATTTTATTGGATTTTCCCATTTGTAGCAATGGAAAACTTCAGCTATATTTGATACATGCGATATCTATTTTTACTTTTTGCACTTGGTCTTTTTCAGACGGCGTTTACTCAATCTATTTACACCGTTGACTATGAAAGTCAAGCGGATGTGACCGTTTTTGTTGTGGACTACGAGAGCCAAGCAGATTTATTGGTTTACAAACAGCAATACGAATCAAATGCCAGTGGAAACGAAGGCGATTGGTACTTTTGTGATTACGAATCGCAAGCAGATAAAACCATCTACTTTGTAGATTATGAAAGCCAGGCTGATTTGAAGATTTACTTTGTGGATTATGCCTCTCAAGCCGGCTGGAAAGATAGTTCCAAGAAGCATTTGATGTATTGATTCTGAGTATCACCCCTCTGCATATCTCCCCTCAAGGGGAGAAGTAAAATGAAGGCTTTCTGGCTCATATTTCCGTTTTTATTTTGGGCTTGTAATAAAACTCCCGAAGAGGAATATGACCAAGAATCAGGGCAAAAGCCCGTTATGACGCATAAAAAGCTGGATGAAGTTTTGTCTGGTTTAAGAAGAGTATCCTACGACGATTTACCCGAGAGCTACAAGGAATTTGCACAGTTTGAAGCCCATCCTGAAATTGACTATCACAACGAACAATTCTACCTCATTCATCCGGATTCTATTTACCAATTTTTGGTTGGGAAATGCCGGGTGTATAAATTGGTTCCCAACGATAAATTAAGAAAGGGAAGCGTTTCAGGGAAATATCAAAAGGATCTGATTTTCTTGATTAAGCCAAAAGTGGTACATAAGCTATTGGATTTAGTTTTGCTTTTAAAGGAAAGAGGCTACGACCCCTTTGCCATGGAACTCATATCCGGCTTTAGGCACCCCAGACACAACGATAAGATAAAAGGACACCGCCAAAGCCAGCACATGTTGGGTAATGCAATTGACATACGCATTGGAGATATAGATAAAAACGGCAAAATTGAAAAGAAAGACAAATGGATTGTTTACGACATCCTGGACAAAGAGCTTATTAAAGACCTAGGCGGCATTGGCCGTTACCCGCAACACATGGCACTCCATTTTGACTTAAGGGGTTACTATGAACGTTGGGATGATTTTGTACGATAGTATTAAACCCTTTGCAGCTTTAGCATAGCAGCATCCCCTTTTGAGTCGCCAAAGGCCAGAATTTTTTGATAACCGCTCAGATCATAGGCCTTTTCAATGGCCTTTACCTTCTCATCATAGTTGCAGTTTTCTCCTGCTACTTTGGGGTAGCTATCCCATTTAACTTGGGTGCATAGGAGCTTAAAATTGTGTGCCGTACACCAAGGTTGTAGGTAAGATTGCAAAGAGGCCGATACAATACATATTTCAAATTCGTTTCTTCTTAAAACCTCCAACTTTTCCCACATGACCTCTATCCTTTTTGCGTCCAGGCTTTTAGAGAAGTTATTGGCTAGCTGCAAATAATCCTCCTCTGAATAGCCTTTGAAGAAGTATTTTAAAAAGCGGTTTTTTAATTCTTTGGCGGGAAGCCAACCTAAATAAAAACTCAAAATAAAGGGACTTAGCATAAACAAGCCCCAGTAGTAATAGCGCTTTGATTGTTTACAAAAGTACAAGAAGCTATCGCCTTTGTACAAGGTGCCATCGAAATCAAAAAAGGCAATTTTTCTCACAGTTTTTTCCTTTTTAGGATGAACTCTGGAATGTTTTTAATCACAAACATCAGCGGACGCCAAACTGCTTTTATGTAAACCACACTTCTTTTTTTCTGCTGGTACTTATAAATTTTATTTGCTACCAATTCAGGACTGGACATAAGAAAACCCTTCTTCATTCCTGCCGTCATGGGAGTATCCACAAAACCGGGTTTAGCATTCATAACATGTACGGTGGGATAAAGCTTATTCCTTAAACCATCCAAGAAAACAGAAAAGGCCGCTTTACCAGCACTGTAAATGTAGGTACTGTTCTTACCTCTATCCGCTGCCACTGAAGAAATTCCTACCACACTTCCACTTCCATTTTTTTGCAGAATTTTAGCAGCTTCATGACAGACATAACAGGCGGCTGTACCGTTTAACAGAATGGTTTTTTCAATCTCATCTGCATCACTAAGGGCTTCTTTCTTTTCCGGGAGGTATCCAGCGGCAAATAAAATAACATCAAAAGGATGAAGCTTTAAGGTCTCCCAGTCTTCTTTGTAAGAAGCGGAATCAAAGCTTAAACAGCTGGCTTCCAAATTATTTTCCTTTGAAAAAGATTGCAGGCTATCCAGGTCACGGGCAGCCAATGTGAGTTTATAACCTTCCTTTTTGTACTTAAGGGCACAAGCTCTTGCAATGGCTGAATTAGCGCCGACTATTAAAATCGATTTCACAGGTGCAAATTAAGTCTTTTGGATTGGAGTGAATAAATTTTTCCCTCATTAAGTTTATGAATCAAGTCGGCAAAAGCTTCCCATTTGGGGTACATTTTTCTGAAATTTTCGGGTCCCAGCAGGAAGTCCTTGCAAAGGTATATTTTCCCACCGGCAGCTGCCACCTTCTCATCCCATGTTTTAATCTTTTCAATAACGCGTTCATCATAACGGAAATCCATGGATGTTGTATAGCCATCCACCGCAAAATTTAGGCAGGGATTCTCATTGGCTTTCATCCGCTTAACAACGGTTAAAAAGGGAGTATACTTACAAGCCTCTTGAAAAATTTCAGGAATTAGATCCATACCCTCTTTTGGAATCAGATATTGGAATTGAATGAAGCCTTTGTTACCATAAGCCTTGTTCCAATTTGTAATCGTATCCAAAGGGAAATAATAATCTTTAAAATGAAGCAGCTCCCTTTTTTTAGTACTTAAAATACGCTTCTTGTTGTAGAGCTTAACCGTGGAGGCCTTCATAATTCCTGGAGGTGCAAGGCTCTTTTTAGCTTCTTTTGCTGGGATATTTCCGTTTTTCCATGCTTTTAACTCACTGAAAAGGCCACTGAACTTTTGTTCGTTTCCATTTCCTATCCAAGCAATTTGTTGTTCGGCTTGACTCTTATCAAATGAAGAAAATAACTCTTGGAAATTTCTGATTTTATGATGCTCCACCTCACAGTTATTTCCTTTAAAAGCCGTTGCATGGAGTTTGACTTTTGTGATATGGCCGGTTAAGCCCATTCCACCAAAGCTGGCCCAAAAAACTTCAGGGTTTTCCTCTCTTGAACATAACAGTTGATCTCCTCTTGCCGTTTGTAGCATGAAAGCTTCTACGCAGCTATCAAAATTCCCAGCTAGAAAGTGATTCTTACCGTGCACATTACTGGCAATTGCTCCTCCTAGGGTAACATGACTGGTACCGGGCAAAACATCCAAGAACAAATCCTGGGCAGCCAAACTTTTTAGCGTATCGGACAAAGTGATACCCGCCGAATACCAACCGTCCTCCAATAAATATGGATGCTTATACAGTTTGTCAGAAAGGGCACAATCACCATAATTTCTTTGATTGCCATAGGATAAACTTGCATCCTTTAGCTGATCAGAAAGTTGGGCGGTGTGGGAACGAAAATTCCAGCTTTTCATAGGAGCTAAAGTTAGTTAAAAGCCTTGGGATTGTATTCTTTCCCGTCGCGGGTTCGTGTTAAATCCAGCAAATAGACAATGTGCTTACTAGGAAGTATTGCCTTTTTGTATTGAAAAAACTCAATAAACTGGCGCAACTCACCTCCGGGTTCAGCCTTGGTGATATAATAGAACTTATTGGCATCATGAGCCATTAGTTTGATAACATTGCTAGGGTTAAGGTTTGCATGAGAAAGTGAATACCCAAAGCGGTGAGCACTAGCTAATACAAGTGGACACTGTGCACTGAGCCCTCCGTAGGTTGTAACAACGATATCATCTGGCTTTGTATGCTCTTCAAGCCAGCCTCCCAGCTCCAGAAACTCTGTTTTTTGATAATAGGAATGGCTAAGTTCAAAATATGAGTGTATCCCAACAATGGCAATAACTACAACCGCTAATCCCTTTTGAAGTCCTTTCTGTTTTTGTCCTAAAAAAATAATAAACTGACCTATTCCAAGGGCTATGAGTGGCATAAAGGCAAGCTGGTAGTAATTATGAATTACATTCAAATTAAAGAAGGTCAAAAGCATGATCACCAAGCCTAAAAACCAAGCTAAAATAAAGTAGCTGTGCTTTTGGAATGAGAAGAAAGCTAGACCAGAAATGGCCATAAATAGCACGAAGAGACCGCCTGTTATTTCTTGAGAAAAGCGATACCAAAGGGTGTACCAGCTGTAAGGTATGTATCGGTGTTCCCAAAGACCGAAATACCACATGCTATTATCATCAAACTTCCTATAATCGGAAATAATGGCTTTTAAATCCGGCGCCATGGAATTAAGGTGTATGCTGTGTTTTTGCCACAAATAAAATGGAATTAAGGCTAGAATAAACATCCAAGAAAAACGGATGAAAAACTTCCATTTTTTGCTTTGAATAAGCAATACAAGAAGGGGCAAGACGAAATAAAAGCTTACCGGTGCCTTAACCAAAAAGGAAAGGGAAGCAAATATAGTGGCCACCACCCAATAAATCCATGATTCAGCCCATAGTCCTTTGACGAAATAATAACAAAAGGCAAAGCCACAACCTAGGGCAAAAAAGTCGACCAAAAAAGCATGGGAGTAATAAAACACAAGGGGCAACAACATGAAAATTAGGGAGCTGTATTGTGCCAAGCTTTTTGAAAAGGTCAGCTTTACAAAGCTGTAGAAATAGGCCAAACAAAAACTAAAGAAAAGTAGGTTAATGAACTGTCCCAGCTTTACCGAGTAGGAAAACATCTTGAAGCACAGCCCTTGCAGGTATTCGGTAATTGGAAATTCAAGCAATAAGGTTTTGTGGCTTCCCATCCAATAAGCCTTTGGACTCATTATGCTCGTTCCGTTCTTATAAAAGTCATAGGCATAACCCAAGGTATCCATTTGGCGCCATGCATGCGGAGCATAAACTTCATTAGCCAAAAAGGGCAGTTGAATGAAAGGAAGTACACATAAAAGAATTAAAAATGAATCTTTGTTTTTCAAGTATTTAAGCAGGCCATTCATTCAAAATTTCAAAGAGCTTAATTACTTAGCTCCCACTCTTCAGGTTTCTCAGCATAATTCTTTCGGTCTGCACACTCTGCACAATAAAAGTTTCGTAACTCCTCATCATCAAAAACCTGAAAGGAGATATTACAAGGCCCGACAAACATTTCACACCACTCTTTTTGACTGAGCTTGGATCTTAAATCAATGAGCTGATCACTGTACGATTTATCACCTCCCCATTCTTCAAAATGAGAGAAAATCAACTTTGCATGAAGTATTAGGCTTGGCGCATGATCTTCACCCTTCTTAATCCGATCATTGAGTAAATTGTAGGCTAAGTCGTGTTGCTCACAATAGGTCATAAATAAGGCTAGTGGGTAGAGTTTATCGATTTCCAAGTCGGAATTAAGGTATTTATCGTGTAAGAATTCCAAGGATTCTCTTAGCTGCTCGTAATCCCCATTCTTTGTCATTACATATGCGCAAAACTGCGTATGAAAATTATCCAATAAACGCTCTGAATACATTTTCAATGTGTCGGAGGGAGCTGTTTGAATGAGGCTTTCTATGCCCAGCTGTAGTTTTTCAAAATCTCCACGAAAAGGAGGCTTTTTGGTCCAGTTTCTAACCAGATAATTCATTACATCATAGCGTATTTCAAAAGAACTAATTCCAAGTCGGTCGAGTTGATTTATTTGCAAATAAAACTGTGCTTCCCACTGTGGGTTACCCTCTCCACTCCCGTGAATATCCATATCATACCAAAGGTGATCCTTGATGATATTGGCATAATCAATTTTCATAGGAACCGTAAATTGGGCAAAAACAGAGGTGTCAACTTGGCCTTGTTTGATCAGGCGGTAGGCATACCATTGAATTCCAGCAAGCGTATCAAGATTTGCTTTAACCATTGGCGTATAACCTTGATACTTTAACTGCTCTGATATAGAATCTTTAAAGCGATTAAAATCTGCCAGCAAAACCTTTCCAAGTCCAGACTTATTTAATTCTGTTTTGACCCGCATTCGAATAAAAGCATAGCGCTGTTCAGCTAAGAAGGGTTCAATTTCTTCAACGAACTCAGGGTTAGATAACTTGGCTTTTATCTCACTTTTGGGTAAGCCTCTGAGCATTTCTAACTCATCGTTCTCTTCAATTTGCTTGAGAAACAAGTCCCAGTTTTCGGTCGCTTCCACCTTTGCGTTAATGGTGGACCGTTGTTTTTGTTCAAGAGCAGAAATTATGCTTCTGGCGCGCATTTTCTGCAGCCTTAAATTAATCTCCTCAGAACCCTCCAGCGAAGAGTAGGCATAAACTTCAATATCCTCAACGGTAAATTCTGAACTTGTGTAGGATTCCAAAAGCTCCTTGATATCTTCATATTTGTACGCGTATTTTCCTTGTTCGAAAGGAACCTTAAACTCTACCGTGCTGACTTCCGGATTAACAGAATACTGATAGGTGTTTAATTTGGACAGATAGGGAATATCATACAATTCGTTTAGCTCTTCCCCACAAACATCTGAGAAGTGCCTTACGCGACAGATTTTATTCTTTTGAAGCACAATTAAATTCACCTCAACATAGCCGTTTAGCTTTCTTGGAAGTCGTCCTAAGCTTAATTCAAAATGTGAGATTTGTTTTTTCTTTTTAATTCTAAACCACCATTTATAAGGATTTCGTTTGAAGCCTTTTTTTAGGTCCTTACGGTATTTCGGTTCCAGTAAAAATCCGTTAAGGGCTGACTGATTGTTTCTTCGGCTTGGCTTGGTATAAAATTCTTCATTACCACAATCAATGGGTTCGTATTCCACCACTTCTATTACCAATCCATTTTTTCGGTGGTTTAAAAGGGCCAGCATCATTTCAGTATTATAAGTTTGAAAGACGATACGGCTTCCTTTAATTAGAAGTTTATCATTGTATACGTTTGTGTCAATTACTGCATTACAAAAAGAACATTCCTCTATAGAATCTTCTGGTGTTTTTATGTTGTAGGCGTATTTTTCAAACTTCCTTTCTGAGGATACCTCATCGAAGGAAGTAACGGAAGCTTTGGGAACGTAGTTAGAGTATGAAAAGAATTCTTTGTTCTCTTTAAACTCATATTTATACAAGACTTGAGCAAACTTCTGAACGGCCCGAATAGTACCAGTCTCCTCATCATAAGATATGCTTAGGCCTGTAACTTGGTAGTCTTCTGCAATTATGTTTTCATAATGCCTTGGTGAGTTTACCCACATCTGAGCAAACTTTGAAGCTACTTGCTGATAGGTGGTCAATTGATAGCTATTCCCTTTACGGTCACGCATTTTTTTGTGGATGTATGTCTTTGCTATGTTTTCACCGACCAAATAATTTTCTGCTCCATAAAATTCAGCACGGAGCTGGGGCGTTTTCTTAAGCTTGTTTCGGTCTTGATAATGAGAAGTAAGGTTCTTTTCTTTTAAGTAAAGTGAATGATCATCCGCAGCTACATATAGAATGCTATCGTTGACTAAGGGCTCAAGTTTATGAGCCAAGCGAACCGAGTCAACAGTAATTTTAATGAGATGCTCTAGGTACTTTTCATTGAAGCCTGACTTGGGTATAGGATCATTTGGTGTTTGTGCCTTTAGCCCAACACCTATTAGCAACATAAGCAAGATAAATACTCTGGTCATTTACTTACTTAAAACGCTTATTTGATAAATAAAACCCTTTGAGTCAGCAGCAAAACCAATATTCCCAGAAAACTCAATCACATTTAAATTCATTTCATTGAGCTTTGACCAAGTTTTACCCTTATCCCAGCTTATATCCGACCCGGAAGTGCCACAACAAACAGCAAAATCTTTCTTCCCCAGCTTACCCCAAGCCACACAAGAGCGGTAGCCATTTGGTATTGTATCTTGAACCAATGTCCAATTTTGACCAGCATCTGTTGTATAGGCCATCACTGAATCCCCTTGAACTTCTTCCCAAGAGCCTCCGGTAGCAATACCTACATTATCGTTTAAAAAGGCAATAGAGTATATCCCATCTCCTTCTGTTCCATGTTTTATTGGTGTATTTGTTTTATCCCAATGCATTCCTTTTTGATCGTAGCGATACACAGCAGCTTGACTACCTCCAACACCGAAATAAACATAATTATCCGTCAGTGCAATGGTCGTACCTGAAGCGGCAAATCCTGCCTCAATTTCATTCCTATTAATTTTCTCCCCTTGCTCGGTGTATGGATCAATTCGGTTAAACATGTGCGGACTTTTTGATATGGGAACATTCTCCTGTCCATATTTTAGTTTATCATGCTTTTTAGTAAACTGCCTTCCTAAATAGAAACTGCTTTTTCCGTTCATAGGATCTGCATACATCCATTTTTGTCCTTCTGCACTTACTTCTATCCCATCAAAAAAGGCCATACTATCTGGGTCACTAAAAATCTCCGACCAGGTATATCCATAATCATCCGTTTTAAAAAGTTTGGCAGGCTTATGAATACTCATTGCAATGGCATTGGTTTTATCCCATACACTGATATCTCTAAACTCCATTTTGATACTATCGGCAATTTTATAGTGGAAAATAGAATCGCCAATCATTTGAACAATGGTATTATTGGACCCGGCTGCCCAAAACTCATTCTTGGAAGTTACGTGTAATCCACGAAATGATACTCCAGGAATTTGAATTAAGGTATCAATTTTAATTTCAATTCCGCTCCCTGATTTTGATGGCTTTTCACCAGGCTTATTTCCATCCTTTTGACTGCATGAAAAAAGCAGACTTAGCACGCTTATGTATAGAAAATATCGCATAAAAAAAGTCCCAGAATTTACTGGGACTGTAAAGTTAGTTATTTTATTTGGGTACCCTTATTCCTAAAATACCCTTCGACTCCGCTCAGGGTGCTTAAAGGGAGCCAATCATTTTAGATGGGATAACCCATTCATCAAATTCGTCGGCGCTTATGTAACCAAGGTTCACTGCTTCTTCTTTCAAAGTTGTACCGTTTTCATAGGCAGTTTTGGCAATTTTTGCTGCCTTCTCATACCCGATTTTAGTATTCAGCGCTGTAACCAACATCAAAGAGTTGTTTAAGTTCTGCTCAATACGTGGTCGGTTAGGTTCAATACCTACGGCACAATTGTCGTTAAATGAAACACATGCATCTGCAATAATTCTTGCAGAATTCAGCAAGTTAAACACCATCATTGGTTTGAATACATTCAACTCAAAGTGTCCTAAAGACCCACCGGTTGAAACGGCTACATCATTTCCAATTACTTGAGCACAAACCATGGTTAGGGCCTCTGCTTGGGTTGGATTAACTTTTCCAGGCATAATTGACGACCCTGGCTCATTTGCAGGAATTAAAATCTCCCCAATTCCACAACGAGGACCTGAACACAACATACGGATGTCGTTTCCTATTTTCATTAGAGAAACCGCAAGCTGTTTTAAAGCTCCGTGTGTTTCAACAATAGCATCATGGGCTGCTAGGGCTTCAAATTTATTCTCAGCTGATACAAAAGGGTGTCCTGTGAATTCTGCAATCTTTTTAGCCACAAGCTCAGCATATCCTTTAGGAGTGTTGATACCAGTTCCCACAGCAGTTCCTCCAAGTGCAAGCTCAGAAAGATGAGCTAGAGTGTTTTCCAGAGCTTTTATTCCATGATCTAATTGTGAAACGTAACCAGAAAACTCTTGCCCTAATGTTAATGGAGTAGCATCCATAAAATGGGTTCTACCAATTTTAACCACATCCATAAACTGCTTTGCCTTAGAATCTAGCGTATCTCTTAATTTCTTGATAGAAGGAATCGTTTTCTCTACCACCATTTTATATGCAGCAATGTGCATCCCGGTTGGGAAGGTGTCGTTACTTGACTGAGATTTGTTTACATCATCATTTGGATGGATAAACTTTGTATCATCTGAAAGCTTACCGCCATTTAAGACATGAGCTCTGTTAGCGACAACTTCATTCATATTCATATTGGATTGCGTTCCCGACCCTGTTTGCCAAACAACCAATGGAAATTGATCATCATGCATTCCTTCTAGAACTTCATCACAAACTTTTGAAATTAAATCTCGCTTCTTTTCATCCAGTGCTCCCAATTCACAATTTGCATGCGCAGCAGCTTTTTTAAGATATGCAAATGCATATGTTACTTCAAGCGGCATTCTATCATGTCCAATCTTAAAGTTATTTCTACTTCTTTCGGTTTGTGCACCCCAATATTTATCTGCGGGAACTTTTACGTCACCCATTGTATCTTTTTCTACTCTAAATTCCATTTTGAAAATTTTGCCTAAAGTTAGTAACTGAAAACAAAAAAGCCCCGACTAAGCGGGGCTTTTTTAAGTTGATTTGTAATTTATTATCTTAAAAGGGTAACGTGTCCCACAATCTCATGCTCTTCTCCTGTAAAAAGGTCTTTAGCAAGGATTTTATAGGTGTAAACATCTGATTTCATTTCACCAACTGAACCTCCCGGAATTGATCCATCCCATTTTTCAGTAAAAGAGGTAGTGTTAAACATTACTTGTCCCCATCGGTCATAAACCCACATTTCATACCCCTCTGGGTCAACTCCTTCTCCAGTTGGTCCGAAGAAGTCATTTAAACCATCGCCGTTCGGTGTAAAGGCATTCGGAACATAGCAAACAAATATTCCATCGATAATTACTGTGTAAGTAATGC
Organism: Flavobacteriales bacterium; assembly: GCA_964230025.1. Lineage (GTDB taxonomy): Bacteria > Bacteroidota > Bacteroidia > Flavobacteriales_D > JAUILH01 > CAXRFO01. The sequence continues at coordinate 158,687 of CAXRFO010000012.1, forward strand.
TATCTGCACATCCAAATTGATTGGTTACAACCAACTCAACATCATAATTTCCAGGTTCATTATTTGGGAAATCAAATACAGGGTTCTCTTGGTCAGATGTTCCTAACATTCCCCCAGTTCCAAATTCCCAATCCCAGGTTACTACATCAATACTTGAAGTATCTAAGAATGTAATTGTAGGGGCAAAGAAGTTCGTTGGTTGAGGGCCAAAAATGAAATCAGCTGTAGGGTAACCATGAACCGTAATATAGTCCTCATAGGTTGTGTCAACGATACATCCTTCAGGAGTAGTAACCATCAAGTAAACATCATAAGATCCTAGATCTGTAAATGTAACTGTTGGATTATTCCCTGTAGAAGTAGCTGTATTTTCAAAATCCCATGAAACTGTTCCTACCAAAGTTGGGTCTGTGTCATTACTAAAGGTTACAACCGCTGGAGAACAATCTTCAATTATATCCGAGCTAAATAAGGGCTGCGGAATTGGGTGAACACTAATATCAACACATTCCACAACTTGAGGTGTTTCGCATCCATCCACGACACTAATACAATAGTTTGCAAGAGGATCGGTTGGGGCGATTGTAATTTGATCGGTATTTCCAATCGTATTTGTTCCGTCAGACCATATATAAGTATATGGACCACTATCCCCACCAGAAGCTGTAACATCCATGTCTACAGTAAAGCCTGGACAAACAGCGAACTCACTAACATTGAGTGTAATTTGTATACTATCGTGGACAGTTACATTCATTTGAACTGGAGTCTGGTTGGTACATCCGTTCGGATCCGTCACTACCAAATCATAAGCTGTTGTTAAGACAGGTTGCACTTGTTGCACCCCTGTTCCAACTCCGTTCCAGTCCAAGGTATAAGGGCCTCCATTTCCACCTGATACAGTTGCATTCAATGTGGCAATACCGTCAATACAAATGGTTGTATCCTGAACGATAACATCAATAGGAGTAGGTTCTGTAATAATGATAGTTGTATCCCAAGTACATAGTGTTGTGTCGACAACTTCTATTTTATAGGTGCCAGCATCTAGGCCTGTAATATCAACTACTTGATTTTGATTTACACCACCTTGATTAAATACATTTGAACTATTTCCAACATTAATTACATCTATCACAAAAGGCTGGTGTATTCCTATCGGTTCTACGCTGATTGCTCCATCAGCTGCTTGATTACAAGTTAAGTCAGTAACAATGATATTACTTGGATCACAGCAATCCACATGTACCAAAATGCTATCGGTATCTGAACAACCTCCCGCGATATCAGTTACAGTTGCTACATACCAAGTTGGCACAACTGGCACTGCTGCCGTTTGCTGTGTGTTTGGCGAAACAATACCTGCAGTCTGTGAACCTGGGTTTGCCGTCCAAGTGTAAGAGTAATTCGAAGGATCTGGTGTAGAAGGACACCAGCCAAATCTTGTTACGGGTCTGTTCGTTGATGTTGTTGGTGTTCCAGTGTAAGGACATGCCGCTGTCGCATCACTTCTGTAATATAAAGTAGAAGTAAAAGCGGTAGTTGTCCATGGAGTAATACTATTGTTCGTGTAGGCTGTAGCCAAGTTATCGTAACAAATTTGAACCACTAGATTTGAAACACCATCCCAATCATAGGAGTTAGTGAGGGCATGAACATTCCAGCCTGGAGTAATGGTAATGTTGGTAGCTGGCATTACAACATTTAACCCTTGCTCCCAAGTAGTTAAATTTGTTGTTTGGGTACAACCCATTTGAATTTCAAACGCGTTGTAGTTTGTAGTACCGTTAATCTGCGTGATCTCCCAAGCAATTTCAGATATTTTACCTCCCGTGAATCCCATTGCATTTAGTTCTGCAGCAGTAAACAAGAATTGATGCTTGGCATTTCTATACCAGTTTCCATATGGTGCTGGGAAAGAAGTAGTGGTGTTTGCGCCGTTGGCAACTCCAACTATACTCGTATTTGGGCTTGCACAAGGAACCGGATTCGTAGCACATGTCGCTGGTATTCCTCCTCCTAGGTCAATATCCAAGTTTACAGGGTCTCCACAATTTGCAATGGTATCTACATCCGCCAATAAGGTAATATCTGGTGTATATGCACCAATTACATTAATGTCAACAGAATCAAGGTAGGTACAACCATCCGGGCTGATCAACTCTAGGTAATAGGTGTATGATCCTGGAACACCTTGCGTTACTTGTGGATTAGGGATATTGGTAGCATTTAAACCTCCTGGAGGTGTCCAGTTGTATGTATATGCTCCAGCCGGTGAAGGAGTTACATCCACTTGGACAGGCTCTTGTAAACAAGCTGTTACATTTGATTGAGTAACAGCATAGGTAAAGTTAGGTACAACTGTTACCGTAACCGTATCCTTACTCACACAGTTTCCACTCAAATCAGAAGTAACTTCATACACAGTTGTTACAGAAGGTGTCGCTTGAGGATTCGAACAAGGGTTACAGGAGAAGTTTGTTCCAACTACAATTGGATCACCCGATAGGGCTACCCAAGTAAATGTCGTTCCGTTTACAGCCTCTAACTCGGCTACCTGTGACCCACAGATTACCGTATCCGACATTGCAAAGGTCGCCCCTACAACATCAATATCATAAACAAATGTTTGCTGACCAGAAACGGGACATGCGTTATCATCCAGGGTAATCGAAAAGGCAGTATTCAAGTTCGATGAACCTGGAGGTGGTGTCCAACATATGGTAATATCAATCTCAGAATAATCATTTGCTGCCGCATTTGGGTAAGACGCGTTAACAGTTGCTCCAGGCAATACAGTAGCAATGTTACTTGTATATGTGAGGGAGTCTGTTGCATCCAAATCATCGTAAGAAATATCAAAACAAAAGGCAGTACCCTCACACATCTGTAACTGGTTAGGACCTGTTTGGAAAACAGCACCTGTGATGTTTGCAATTTGACCAGAAGAGTTACAATCCAAAATTTGATTCGCACAATTAACTACCTCAAACTGAATATCATGTATAACAGACCCAACCAAATTCCCGTTAGCATCAAATTCCTCTATAAGAATTACAACAACATAATTACCAGCAGTACCCGGAGTAAAATCTAATTGCCCTGTGTTAGGATCAATTGTTATACCTGGAATCGGTGTAGCAGGAGTAAAACCTCCGTTATAAGTAATATTTGTTCCAGCAGCTGACTGTCCTGAAATTAAGGAATATACCAAGGTATGACCATCTGGCTCATAAACTCCAAGGTTGTAACATACTGCCTGTCCTACACATACGTATGGAACTGCAGGGTTCGTAATTTGTGGGGAGGTATTACAAGGAGCGGTAGTACTATTTAAAACTGATTCCCAGTAATATCCGGGCTGTCCATTAACATTGGTTGTAGTATTTCTACAACAGCTTGAATAACCAAAGGTCCAAGAATCACAATCAGCTGGTAGGGTTATTACCGCTTGCCACTGGTGCATATAAATACCCGGTAACGTACCACCATTACACTCACTTTGGTTCACAGAAGAAGGGCATAATTGAGAAATCTCCTGCTGAAATACCGTGTTAGGTAAGGACCCATTTGGATTTACAAGCCCACAATCATTAGATATGGTAATGTTTTGGTTGGTATTCCCTGTAAAAGCAGTACCACAATCTTCAAAAAGTGTTAGAGTAACCAGATATTGGTTTGGTCCAACACACTCATAGGTTATGTTACCACCAGGGACGTGAGACGCCTTAGCAAGACCCGCCCAAATAGTGAGAGTTAATAGGAAGTTAAAATAGAGCAGCTTTTTCATTTCAATTTTTTCAAGTTCACTTAAACAGCCTTTAAGCGCATTTTGTTACAAAAATACCCATTAAAATCGGCTTTCAGTAATCAAAAGACGCGAGCAATCTTGGAAAGTTGCCTGACTAAATTTATTTTTTGAATTCTTTATTTATGGAAATTCAGTTGTCTCTTTCCCTAATTAGAAACAACAAAATAGTCTTATGAAAGTTCAACTTAAAAAATCCGCCTTCTCAATTTTAACTGCTGCAAGCTTTCTAATTACCCTGAGTTCCTGTGGTGGCGGGGGATCCACTTGTCCAGCTTACAGCCAAGAATATAAATTTGATAAAGAAAATGAGATAAATCTCGCAATTGAAGAAGTTGAATTCAGCACAGAAAATGAAATTTAATCTCTCGTTTTTTGAGATAATCTTTGATTGCTAAATGGTCTTGACTGGTAAGAACTAAACACAGTACATTAACCATGTTAAATATTTCACAACGGTTTAAAAGTTTCTTACCGTAGATATCCAAACCCTGTTTTTTAGGGTTGTCCGTAATCCAACTGAACTCCAAATTTTTCTCCAAAAGGTACCGGGCAGCCCTTTTTCCCTTTTTTCCTGCTCCCCAGATTATAAGTTCACAATCTGGCTCATATTCGTATTTCATGAACATATCCAACTTGAACTCAAGAAAGGAGTTATCCGCATATACCTCTGAGTTTCTTGAAATTCTTCCATGGTGATCACGCCATAAGTGGGTAAGATTATCAATTCCCTCTATTTCTAGACCCGAATTCAAAAAACGGAAGCATAATTCATAATCTTCGGGGTAAATATCTGACTCAAAGGCTCCAATAGATTCAAAGTCTTCCCTACTCACCATCCAGTTTGGACTTGCAATGGGACATTCTTTATAAACTTCTTCCTTCCAGTCCCTATTTAAAACACGCTCATTTAGCCATTTTTCATACTTTCTGTAGCCATCACCAATCTCAAATTCATCGGAAAAATATTTCACCTTGCCTGTTACTATGCTCCCAGGCCGAGATTCAAGAAGCGATACCATAGTTTTAAGCTTGTCTTGTGGCATGAGATCATCGGCGTCCATTCGGGTTATATAATACCCATCTGAATTTTTATAAGCATGTCTCAGCGCATGAATTATTCCCTCACCGGAATTATTCAGCAGTTTAATTCTTGGATCATTGATTGACGTTACTATTTTTTCTGTGTCATCTGTGGAATGATCATTAACTACAATCAACTCCCAATGGGAATAGCTCTGGTTCAAAATGCTCTGGATGGTGGCGAAAATATACCTCTCCCCATTTCTCACCGGCATTAAAACGCTCACCTTACCATCTGATGTATACCCCATTTATTATTCGTAGTGTTTCACTTATTATTCGTGGTAACAATGTATTTAAAATTTCGTTCAATTTGTAAGAGGACGAAAAAATGTGGATTTATGAAGAAGTGGAGAACGAAAATAGAATGGACAATTTTTGCATTGATTTTGATAAATATTGGTATTGCCTTAATATATGATGGTAAACCGAAATCCGAAAAATTATCATTTACTGAAAATATGGCCCAAGAACTAAAAAACCCCGGGCAATTCCAACAGGATTTTGTTAACGAATAATTTCTGCGTCAATATTTTAGACTGCAATTTGTATTTTCTTTGATCCATGCAAAAACTACTTTTCGCCCTACTTCTAATCTCCTACGCTGCGCAAGGTCAACAAAACTATCAGTTAAGCGATTTTTACTCTTATGACCCTGCTATTGAAGCAAGAATAGATAGTATCATTGAAAATTTGGATGACCAAACTTTAGTTGGACAACTCATTATGCCTGCCGCAGGTAAATATGGCAAGTCTGATGCTCATATCGAAGAATTGGTCAAAAAAAGACTGATCGGTGGTCTACTTTTACTCAATGGCGAGAAGGAAGAATTTCATCACATGACCCATCGCTTAGATAGTCTTTCCGTCGCTCATGGCGGACTGCCATTTTTATATTCTGCTGACGCGGAGCCTTCTTTAATAAAATACAAAATCAAGAACTCAACACCGGTTACAAAGGCCATTGATCATCAGTCCAAAAGCCAAGTAAAAGAAACGGCCCAAACCATTTGCAAGGACCTGCATTACATGGGAATCAACTTTAATTTCGCACCTGTAATTGATGTTTCCGACAAGAATGAAGCCATTGGAAACAGAAGTTTTGGCGACAACAGAGACACTGTGATTTCATGGTCGAATTGCTTTGCACAAACCACCCAAGGTGAAAATATTGTTGCCACAGTAAAACACTTCCCAGGGCATGGACAAGTGAAAGGAGATTCACATCATCAATTGGTTTATGTTGATGGTGAATTAAAAGAAGCTCCCAATTATCAGTCTTTGATTGATAGCGGCGTAATAGCAATTATGGTGGGACACATTGCAGTGAAAAATAATGATAAGTATGGAACGGACGGACTGCCAAGTACCTGCAGCGAAAAAATCGTTAACGGTCTTCTTCGCGATGAAATGGGCTTTAAAGGTATTGTTGTTACGGATGCAATGGGTATGAAGGGTGTTTCAAGTGTGCCTCAATCGGGACTAAAAGCCATATCCGCTGGATGCGATATCCTACTTATGCCCGTTCATGAAAAGCAAGATATTGACGACATCCTTAACGCCATCAAAAACAATCCTGAATTAAGAGCTCAAGTCATGCAATCGGTGAGGAAAATTCTCCGATTAAAGATCGTTCTTGGGGTGATTTAAACAAATCGCGCCGTTTATCTATAATTAAACAGGATTGATGTGATATTTTTCGATATTCGTGGAAAATTCATACTATGAAAATCAAACTAATACTCGGAGCTTGCCTACTCTCATTTGCAGGACTTTCTCAGATTTCCGCTCAACTTGAAGAATATTTAGAAGAAAAAGTAAGGGACTCTCGTGTGAGGGCCTATATCGAAAATCACGCAGAAGCATACCAGGAGGCAAAAAACAGCGGTATAAACTACCAGCCTCAAGGTCCAAGTATTGAAGAGTTTGTTGAATCGATTAATTTTTCATTGCATAAAAAAGAAACTGCAGACAGGGACTTTTCACTTATTCCGGGTGCAGAACCATTTATTGCTATGAATCCAGCCAATAGGGATCATTTGGTTGTTTCTTATATGAGCAGTGTTGATGCAGATTATCCCATTTATGTCACATTTGATGGCGGTGTTAACTGGACTCCCAGTTCTTTTTCCAGCTTAGCATATCTGGATACTTTGAGCCCTGGAACTCAAGTTTTTGGTGGAGGAGATCCAGTTTTAGCATTTGATGCCAATGGAAATCTACACATGACCTATATTTATGTTCACGGATCAGGTTTCAACTTTGTTGGGGGTATGTATTATGTAAATTCTACCGATGGTGGAATTACTTTTAACATTCCTAGTAACGGAGACCATATTGTACATGAAGGTGATATTTTAGCTTCTGACTTACTGGATCGTCAGTGGATGCATTGTGACACCACAGGAGGTTCTTTTGATGGAACCCTTTACATGAGCGCTGTATACTTTGGAGGTTCATTTGGATCGGCAGGTGAATTAGTATTGAGAAAACTTCCAAGCGATGGAGGGTTTACAAGCTATGCTGTAGCAGCTCCTCATAATAATGGTTTGTCCACTCAATTCGGGAACTTAAAAGTTGATGGAAATGGACATGTGCATATGGCATGTATGGAAATAGATGGTAACGATGGTTCGGGTAATGTATTGTACACGAAATCCACGGATAATGGCACTACTTTCTCAACTCCCACTGTTATTGCTGCAGCAACTACCGCATTGCCGAATGGTGGTAATCATATAGTTCATGGCAGAGACAATTCATCAACCAGCATGGCTGTTGATGGTAACAATGTATACATAACATGGACAGACATGGCCAACAGTGATGTACGTGCCTATTACTCTTATTCAAATGATGCAGGAGCTACTTTCTCAACACCTGTCCAGTTTGGTTTAAATACGGTTGGAAGCGGTTATTACCACCTCATGCCGAATGTTGCAGCTGATAATGGTAAAATGAGTTTAACTTGGTACGCTGTTGATTCTGTTTCCTTTGAAACGCAGTACGTTATGGCAGAATCTCAAAATGCGGGTCAAAGCTTTTCAGGTTATGCTGCCATTGGAAGCGGACCTACCGATTTCATGAATGAAAACGCCCAAGATTTTTATGGTGACTACAACGCCAGTGAGAAAAACGACTGTTTCACTTATTCTGTGTTTACCGATGGTAGAACTGGAAGCCCCGTTGTTTACTTTGTAAGAAAGAACGGTTGTGTAATGAGTGTTGATGAAATTTCGGCTATTAATTCTGGCATTATCGTTCAAGACCTTTACCCTAACCCTGCTTCAAATCAGATAAACCTGAACATTGAAAGTAAGACGAATCTGACAATGAAGTTAGAAGTATTTGATATGCAAGGGAGAGTCGTTATAGAAGAGGAGCTTAACGCTATCAAAGGCCTTCAAAACAAAAGTTTAAACCTTGATAGCATGGAAGCGGGGAAATATTTCATCCGCATTTCAAATAGTCAAGAGTTTAAGGTGCTTTCTTTTATCGTGGAATAATACTGTTTTTGACAATATTCCGTTCCTTTGTCTGAAGGAATGAATTTATCCGTTGTTATAATCGCATACAATGAAGAAGCAGTCATTGAAAAATGCCTGCAATCTATAAGCGGATGGATGGATGAGATTATTGTAGTAGATTCCCATTCCAGTGACAAAACTGCCCAGCTTGCTGAACAATACGGTGCACAAGTTTTTCAGCGTGAGTTTAAGGGCTTTTCAGATCAAAAAAACTGGGGGAATGAACAAGCCAAAGGTGAATATATTTTATCCTTGGACGCGGATGAAGAAGTTAGCCCTGAGCTAAAAGATTCCATTCTTCACTTCATCAAAAATGATGGACAAGTTGGGAAGTTTAAGCGCCTTACTTCATATCAAGGCAGCTGGGTGAAGCACTCTGGCTGGTACCCTGATATACAGACGCGTTTATTCAAAAAAGGTCTTGCAAAATGGAATCAGGCAAAGGTGCATGAAAAGCTTGAGATTAAAGACGGTGTTAAAGTCGAGCTTTTAAAGGGCGATTTGAAGCACTACTCTATTCCACACGAGGGCGCTCATTTGGCCGTCATTAAGAAATACGGAAAGCTAAGAGCTGAAATGCATAAGGAAAAAGGGAAAGAATTAAGTCCCTTAATGGCTAAATTGAAAAGGGGTGCCCAATTTCTGAGTCAATATTTTGTGCAACTGGGATTTTTAGATGGTAAGGCAGGATTCAAAATAGCTCGAAACTCGGGTTTGCGCTATCCCATTCTTTTGCACTATCAAAAACAAGAAAAGCTTTCTAAAAACTCCAGCGTTATTGCTTTCATGAACACAACTCTTTCATGGGGAGGTGGTGAAAAATGGCATTTAGAAAATGCTTTAGCACTAAAAAAAGATGGCTTTCAAGTGGTACTTATCTGTCACCCAAAAAGTGAACTAAAAAAAAGGGCCCAAGAGAAGCAAATTCCAGTTCGCAGCTTAAGCTTAAGCAAATTTTCCTACCTAAATCCGCTGAAGAGAATGGCCTTAGGTAAAATCTTGACCGATATAAGGGCAGATCGGATTATCATGAACGGAAGCACTGATCTAAAGTTAGCTGCGCCAGTTGCTTTCAAACAGGGCTTAAGGAAAATCATCTATCGCCGTGGTCTCGCTAAAGCACCAAACCCTTCCTACCGAAACAAAAAAATTGCGCACATCTACTGCACGGATATCATTTGTAATAGCGCGGAAACTAAAATTTTAATCCAAAAGAGCTGGCAATTTAAAGAAGGAGATAAAAAACTCCATGTCTTATACAACTCCGTTCCAGCAACAAATGTTATAAGGCAGGATAAAGGTGAGAAACTTGTATTAGTGAATGCCAGTCGATTTTCTGCACAAAAAGGACATCAGTATTTGTTTGAGGTAGCTGGAATATTGAAAAGCAAAGGCCTTGACTTTAAAATACTTTTAGCTGGCAAAGGTGAACTGGAATGTAAATTAAAAGCGGAGGTGGAACATAAAGGATTACAAGATGTAGTTGAGTTTGTTGGTTTTCAAAATGATGTTGCCTCCTTTTTGGCTCAAGGACATTTGTATATCGGCACAAGTATATATGAGGGCTTTGGCTTTAGTATGGCCGAAAGCCAAATGCAAAAAGTACCCGTTATTTGTTTTGATTCCTCCAGTAATCCAGAAGTTGTAAAAGACGGTGTCGGAGGTGTTCTTGTCCCTTCATTAGACTGTAACAAAATGGCCGAAGAAATTATCGCTCTTGCTCAAGACAAGGAGCGCTTAGCTTCTCTCGGCGAAAAGGGTCGTGAATTTATCTTAGATAGTTTTTCTTTTGAGAAGCAAATCGGCGTTCTCAAAGATATTTTGACCTAAAAAACTAACCTACTACATTGGCCGCGTAAAGCAACTTAGGCTTCCAGTAAGTTGATTTTTCAATATTGGATATCATTATCCCTCTACTCGAGCTAGCATGTATCATGGTCAATGGCTCACCTGGGTTACTTACCACTATGCCTACATGAGTGATGTTCTTTCCTTTTCCAAAAAATACCAAGTCGCCTTTTTGTGCCTGCTTGATGCTGATTTTTTTATAGGATTGCTCGTACTGGTCGCCCGCAATTCTTGGCACCGATACACCGTACTTATTAAAAACATGCTGCGTAAATCCGGAGCAATCAAAACCATCGCAACTTGTTCCTCCCCACTTATAAGGAATTCCAATTAAAGTTTCTGAATAAGCAATTATGGAGTCACGAACATTTTTTGGTGCTCCTTTGGCTGGCTTTTTAACATCCTCCTTTGCCTCAGGCTCTGGAATGACAGCCAAGTCCATGTTTTGGTCAAAAATCCCTTCTGCCTTGTTGGAGATACTTGCCGCCAAGTCGGCATTTCCTAATTTCTTTTGCTGCGCAATGTATAATTGAATCCCATTTTTATAATCACGAATTTCTACGGCGTGGGCCTTTGAAAATTTTCCATCCAAGTCAAGGTCAATAAACTTATCGTACTCATCCAAAGATCGTTTAACCGTAAAGGTCACATTTCCGTCCAAGGCCATTTTGTACATACTTAATGACTTGTAGAACTGTGGTGCCGGGCTATAATCATAGATCGGCTTTTTAAGGTAACGATTCGCTTTTCGGTAAACTACTTCATAGTTTCCTTGATCAAAATACATCTCAAGCTTTTCCAATTGCTTTTGTTGTGCAAAAGAAGAAGCCGAAATAAAAAGCGCCAAAATGAAAAACAATTTACGCATAAGTCTAACTTTGTTGTGTTTGTTGAACCTTTTACTACAGAAATCCCAAAAGGTTGCAGAAATTGTTAATAACTTGTTGATATGTGGCGATTCCTCCCATTATTACTGATTTTCCTTACAGCTTGCATTCGCCAAGAAGGCGAAAAAAACTTTAAGGCCGAAAAAAACTTTAAATGGGATAAAATTGAGCTCAAATATGCCAAGTTGTTTAGTATTAGCTACAAAAAAGACCATGCACTTTTAAAGATAAACCAACCAGGGTTGGAAGACTACAACTATGTTTTATACCCGGGAAGTAGCGCACCCAAAACCAAACTGAAAAATCAAGTCTCTATCCATATTCCGGTAAAACATGTTACCTGCCAAGCGACCTCCCATTTGGGTTATTTTGATGCCTTGGACAGAGGCTACCTTTGTGATGGCTTTTTAGGAACGCACCTTTTGCGCGATCCAAAACACTCCGAATTGGCCAAACAAGGAAATATAAAAGACTTTGGTGAGGCCAACTGGCGAGATTCTGAGGCTTTAATTCAGCATAACCCTGACTTATTGCTGTTATTTCCTTTTGAGAATAAAACCGAAAGCCATTTTAGAAGTAAAAACAATCCCATTTTATTTATTGCCGAGTACGCTGAAAAACATCCCCTGGCCCGAGCGGAATGGATTAAACTTTACGGTTTGTTGAGTAACCGCGTAGCAGAAGCAAATGAGCTGTTTGAGCAAATAGAAAAACGTTATTTGGCGCTGCTTGAAAAGTGTGATGAAAAGCCAAAAGTATTACTAAGCAAACCTTTTAAAGACATTTGGTACATGTCGCCTGGAAATGGAATTATGGGCAAATTTTTAGAGGATGCCTGCACCCAACATACCTTTGCCAATAGCACTAGCAGCGAAAACTTGGCCTTAAGCATTGAGAAAGTATATTACGACGGTAAAGATTGCGATTTATGGCTCTTGGTTTCGGATGAACGTTTGGGTTACAGCCTAGCTGACTTGGGAAGTGAGAATGAGCTTTACAAAGAATTTGACGCCTTTAAAAACAAGCGGGTTTACTTATCCAACATCCGTAAGAACGATTATTTTGGGAAAGCCTATTTAGAACCCGATCAAGTATTGGCGGATATAATGATGGCACGTGGCAAAAAAGTTCAGGGCTATGAAGCCAAGTATTTTCTAAAGCTCCAATAAGTCCAAACAAACTTCCTTAATTTAGCGGCATCAAGCTAAAACAGATATATTATCTCTTGGCAGGGCTTTTAGCGCTGATGCTAGTGCTGGGCCTAAAACTCACCTTTGGAGAAGTGAAGCTTCCATTTACTGAGGCTATATCCATACTTTTTGGAGCAGAGGCCAATGATGAACGACACTATCTAATAGTAGAGCAACGCTGGCTGCGTGCGTTAACCGCCTTCTTTGCAGGTTCTGGCCTGGCCGTTTGTGGATTAATGCTCCAAAGTTTTTTCAGAAACCCGTTGGCAGGGCCGAGTGTGATTGGTATTAGCTCAGGTGCTAGTATGGGGGTTGCTTTGTTTTATTTGGGCAGTACTTTTTTTGGTGCAGAATTGGGTTACTTGGGTGAAGTTGGAGGTGCGCTTTTTGGTGCGAGCCTTGTGATGCTTTTGTTATTTTTAAGTTTCCTTCGGCGATCAGATACGGTTTCGATACTGCTCGTTGGAATGATGTTGGCCTTTGTAAGCGGTTCCATCAGTTCCATACTTATCCAATATGCAGATGCAGGTTCTGTCAAACAATACATTCAATGGGGTTTTGCTAGTTTTTCTGGAGTAGAAGGAAAAGACATGCTGCTGTTTTGCAGTCTATGTGTACTTCCCAGCCTTTTGTTTTTTGGCCTCTCCAAGGGCATGGACCAATGGATGCTCGGAAAAATGCAGGCCCACTTTTTAGGCCTCAACACCAAGCGATTTCCCGTTTTTGTGCTTGGAATTTCTGTTCTGCTCAGTGCTTGGGTTACCGCTTGGTGTGGTCCTGTGGGTTTTATTGGCCTGGCAGTTCCACATATCGTTAAAAACATCATGAAAACACGGCTGCACGCTCAGCTTATTCCTTTCACCTTTTTGGGTGGTGGTATTTTGGCTGTTTTGTGTGATTGGCTAAGCTCCTATCCTACCCCATTGCCTTTAAATGCCATCAGTTCTCTATTTGGCGTACCGGTAATATTTTGGGTTATTTTTAAAAACAAACACCTTCAAGGATGAGTTCGACATTGAACATAGCGCTTTCGGTTTCCTATGGTTCAAAGTTCCATTTGGAGGTTGAAAACTTGGAGCTAAATCCGGGCTTGTTTGTTGTTCTCGGTGCCAATGGAAGCGGTAAAAGCACCTTCCTAAAAGCCTTGGGTCGTTTTATAGCAACTGACAATTATGAATGCCATTTTGAAGGCAAAAATTTAAAGGGACTATCCCACGCAGAGCGCAGCCAAATCTTTTCCTATGCGGGTGCGCGTGTGGAAAGTAATGTGTCTGTTAAAGACTTGCTCAGCATTTATCAGTGTACTGCCCTTGATGCGCAATTGAGTCTTCCAGAGGAATGGATGAGCAAAACCCTGGCAGAACTATCCGATGGTGAAAAGCAAAAGGTTCAACATTACCTTGCCTTGCAAAACGAGAAAAAAATTGTGCTTTTAGATGAACCAACAGCCCATTTGGATCCTGTTCAAAAAGCTGCATTTTGGGAAAAACTCCAAGCCCACGTCCGAAATTTTGACAAAATCGTACTTGTCGCCAGCCATGACTTTTTGGAGCTAAAAAACAGCCAAGTAAATTTCCTAGTTATCCGCGAAGGGAATATGCAAGGCCCTTTCTCTTCTCAAGATTTACCCGGCGAACAAGAAATTTATTCGGCTTAAATACTCCGGGGTTTTTGCTTTGAACAAAAAGCTGTACTTTTGCTATTACAACCTTTTTTAAAGTTAGTTGTTTAGACAATTATGTATTTAAACGGACAAGAAGAAATGGCACAAGAAGATATTATTGGAGATAACCACATTGCAACGTCTTCGGAAACGCCATTGCGTAAAGACGCCTTTGAATTGAGTAATGCCGAAAAGATTGATCAAATCCAGGATAAATTCAAAGACATAATGGAAATTTTAGGACTTGATCTAAGTGATGACAGTCTTGCTGGCACTCCAAAAAGAGTAGCCAAAATGTATGTAAATGAGCTTTTTGGAGGACTAAATCCAGAAACGGCTCCTAAGTCCAGCACTTTCGATAACAAATACAAGTACTCCGAAATGTTGGTTGAGAAAAACATTACGGTTTACTCTACGTGTGAGCATCACTTTCTACCTATTGTTGGAAAAGCTCACGTAGCGTATTTTTCAAATGGAAAAGTAATCGGTCTTTCAAAAATGAATAGAATTGTTGACCATTATGCTAGACGCCCACAGGTACAGGAGCGTTTGACCATGCAGATTGTTCAGCACATGCAGAACGCTTTAGGAACGGATGATGTTTGTTGCGTAATTGATGCAAAACACCTTTGCGTGAATTCACGTGGAATTAAAGACATCCAAAGTTCAACCGTTACCTCCGAATTTGGTGGTAAATTCAAAGACCCAGAAGTAAGAAAAGAATTTTTGAATTACTTAAATTTGGAGCTAGGAAAAGAAAGCGTCTAAATGAAGTTATACGAAAAGTACTCCCTACAAGTACAAAACACCATATCTGGTCAAAAAGAAGAATTCAAAGCACTCAACGCGCCTTTTGTAGGCATGTATGTTTGTGGACCTACGGTTTACAGTAATGTGCATTTAGGGAACTGTCGCACTTTCATTTCCTTTGACATGATTTACCGCTACCTAAACCACTTGGGCTACAAGGTACGTTATGTCAGAAACATTACAGATGCAGGCCATCTAACCGATGACGCTGATCAGGGAGAAGATAAAATTGCAAAAAAAGCGCGCTTAGAAAAGCTTGAGCCCATGGAAATCGTGCAAAGCTATACGGTCGATTTTCATAACATTATGGCAAAGTTTAATGCGCTTCCACCCAGTATAGAACCAACCGCTACAGGTCACATCCAAGAGCAAATTACCATGATTGAACAAATCTTGGAGAATGGCTTGGCCTATGTGAGTGAGGGCAGCGTGTACTTTGATGTAAAGAAATACAACGAAAAGAACAATTACGGCATCCTTTCCAAGAGAGACATTGATGAGTTACAGGATGGAAGCCGTGAGTTGGACGGACAATCTGAAAAACGCGACCCAAGAGATTTTGCCTTGTGGAAAAAAGCCTCTGAAGAACACATCATGCGCTGGAACTCTCCTTGGAGTGTTGGATTTCCGGGTTGGCACTTAGAGTGTTCAGCAATGAGCACTAAATACCTGGGTGAAAAATTTGATATCCACGGTGGCGGAATGGACTTAAAGTTCCCACACCATGAATGTGAAATAGCCCAAAACGTGGGATCATGTGGTAGTCAACCTGTGAACTATTGGCTGCATACCAACATGCTTACCTTAAATGGAAAGCGTATGGCCAAGTCTACGGGAAATTCAATCTTACCTGAAGAACTTTTCTCCGGTGACAATGATTTATTGGACAAAGCCTATCACCCTATGGTGGTAAGGTTCTTTATGATGCAGGCACATTATGCGAGCACCTTGGATTTTTCATCTGATGCACTTTCGGCTTCCGAAAAAGGATTTGACCGCTTGATGGCAGCAATGGACACACTGGATAAACTCCCCGTTTCATCCGAAAGCTCTGCGAATGTTTCCGAGATGATTGACGGCTACTATGCGGCTATGTCCGATGATTTTAACACGCCGGTAATGATTGCTAGAATGTTTGAAAGCGTAAAGTACATCAACTCTGTGAAGGATGGAAAGGCTCAAATAAGTGAAGAAGATAAAGCGCAATTAAGCCAACATATGAATGCCTTAGTCTTTGATGTTTTAGGATTAAAACACAAGGACAATGAAGCTGATGATCGCTTACCGAAAGTAGTGCAAATGCTCTTGGACATGCGGACAGAGGCCAAAAAGAACAAGGACTTTGCGCTTTCCGATCAAATTCGTGACGAGCTGAAGGAGATTGGGATTCAAATTAAGGACAGTAGAGAAGGAACCGAATTTAGTTTGTAGCATGAAAGTTTTTAGCGCCATATTTTTTAGCTTAATCTTAATTGCTTGTAGCACGGAGGAGGAAGCTTCCACAGAGAAAAAAAGTGATAGAGCGAGTTTCCAGGGAACTGTGCATTACATAAGCAAGGGCTCCTCAAAAAATCCCTTTAAACGATCGCCGGATACCATCCATATTCAATACACGGATAAGGAGGAAATATACAGAGACAACCTCAACCGTGAGTACCGTTTTACTTTTGGGTCGGACAGTGTTATTAGCCTTCAAAATGGAAAAAGGGAAGCTACTTTTGTAAACACCTTTATTGGAACCCTAGATTTGATTGAGCATTCAAAATATAAGGACACTATTTTGGGCTATACTGTTCACAAATTAAGAGTTTCAACAGATGATGGCTGGACGGATTATTACTACGCTCCAGAACTTTATCTAAACCCGAAAAATTACGCCAACTATAGAGCTGCTAAAATTAATCAGGTCTACGACATTATAAAAGCAGTTCCATTAAGAAGGGTTTACTTTACTCGAGCGGATAGCTCCTACACGGCAAATAATGCCTACCTGATAGAAAAGGAATAGACTTTTATCCCACAGAATTTTATCTTATTTTTAGGATGTGAGATGCTCAATACTCATATCCCTCTCGCTTGCTGCAAACGCTGTTCTGTGTCAAGTTGATTCAATAGATGCTCCCCGTAATTCAACTTTACGCTTTGTTTTTTATAATGTTGAAAATCTTTTTGACACCTCAGACGACCCCGAGAAACGAGATGATGATTTTACTCCTGGCGGCAAGAACCGATGGACTCCCAAGCGCTATGAAACCAAGTTGCAACGCATTTCGAAAACGATTATAGCTACAGGAGGTTTTGATGCTCCAGATATGATTGGTCTCTGCGAGATTGAAAACAGAACCGTACTAGAGGACCTGACAAAAAGTACAGCACTTTCCATCTATGATTATGGAATTATCCACCAAGATTCTGATGACAGCAGGGGTATTGATGTGGCCTTCCTTTATCGTAGAGACCGGGTTTCAATCATCGACTATAGATACCTAAAAATTGATTTTCAAGACTCGACCGAACGTCCCACGCGCGATATATTGATGCTCCATGTGCTCCTACCCAATTCAGACACATTGCATGCCTTTGTTAACCATTGGCCAAGCCGTTTTGGAGGTCACTTAGCAACCGACCATAAAAGGATGGCAGCTGCAAAAACTGTTCGAGCTATGGTGGATTCATTAATTAGTGTGAACCCTGCAGCCAAAATTGCAATTTGCGGAGATTTTAATGATCATCCGCAGGATGAAAGTATTCAAAAAGGACTTCATGCTCTCCCGGATAATGGCCAAGAGGAAGGAAGATTGTACAATTTAATGTGGTCGAAAAGATTGGATGAAGGAACCCACAAATTTGCCGGTGAATGGGGTGTACTGGACATGTTCATCGTTTCACACGGTTTATTTAAAAACGATTCTTCAAGCACGAAAGTTAAATCGTGCAGGATTTTCAAGGATGATTTTCTTTTGGTGGAGGAAGGCGTTCAGCTGGGTCATAAACCCTTCAGAACCTATCAAGGTCCAAAATACTTGGGTGGTTTTGCGGATCACTTGCCGATAATTCTCGATTTAAAATTGAGTTACACACCCTAAAACACTAAATTTGCCATCCAAAATTGAGTGAATGATACTTTCTGGAAAGGAAATTGACAAGCAACAAGGTGAAAACATCATTATTGAACCTTACAACAAGGAGCAATTAAATCCCAATTCTTACAACCTTCGTTTACATAACGAATTATTGGTTTACAAGAATGACGTTTTGGACATGAAAGCGCCAAACGAAACAGAAAGAATGATTATTCCTGAGGAAGGTTTGCTTTTAGAAACAGGTAAACTTTACCTGGGAAGAACTGTTGAGCACACCACGACACACAACTTAGTACCTATGTTGGAAGGGCGCTCAAGCATTGGTCGTTTAGGTTTATTCATTCACGTAACTGCTGGGTTTGGAGATGTAGGATTTTCAGGCTACTGGACCTTGGAAATTTTCTGCGTACAGCCCATTCGCATCTACCCTAACGTTGAAATTTGCCAGATTTTTTACCACAACATCAACGGTGATTTCGATGAATATAAATCAGGTAAGTACCAGAACAACGAGGGTATCCAACCCAGCTTACTATACAAGGACTTTGATAAAAAAGTGGCTCAATAAGATTTTTATATTCCCTGTTCGGGTTTATCAATATACTATCTCACCATTACTCGGTGCCAATTGTCGTTACGAGCCCACTTGCTCCCAATATACGGTAGAAGCCATAAAAGAATGGGGGCCGATAAAAGGTTGGTGGTTGGGAATCAAACGTATTTTATCCTGTGGTCCATGGGGAAAACATGGACATGATCCGGTACCTCCTAATCCAAAAAAATCAAAATAGCATAAACACTACAAACCTGCCTTCTTTTTAATCTCATCAACAACGCTAGGGTCTAATAAGGTGGAGGTATCTCCTAAATTAGACACATCACCTTCAGCTATTTTCCGTAAAATTCTTCTCATGATTTTACCTGAACGTGTTTTTGGAAGCCCACTTACAGCCAATACTTCATCCGGTTTGGCTATGGGACCAATTTCCTCATTTACCGTTTGATGAATTTGTCTTTTAAAGGTTTCCATGTCGTTTATTTCTTCTGAACATATGGCATAGGCGAATATTCCCTGCCCTTTAATGGGATGCGGGTAACCAACAACAGCAGACTCTATAACCTTGGGATGCTCGTTAATGGCATTTTCAACTTCAGCAGTTCCAATGCGGTGTCCTGAAACATTAATTACATCATCCACCCTGCCTGTTATGCGGTAATAACCATCTTCATCTCTTTTACAACCATCACCCGTAAAATATTTTCCTGGATAGGCGCTAAAATACACCTCTTTGCAACGTTGGTGATCTCCCCAGGTGGTTCTAATCATACTGGGCCATGGAAATTTGATGCAAAGGTTTCCTTCTACACCATTCCCTTCAATTTCATTTCCATTTGCATCCACCAAACAAGGTTGAATTCCTGGTAAGGGCAAAGTTGCAAAACCAGGTTTAAGTGGAGTTAAGCTTCCCAGTGGAGAAATCAAAATCCCACCAGTTTCTGTTTGCCACCATGTATCAACAATCGGGCAATTACCTTTTCCTACTTTGGTGTTGTACCATTCCCAAGCTTCTTCATTAATAGGCTCTCCCACCGATCCAAGGACCTTTAAGGAGCTCAAATCATGCTTATTCACGTACTCATCATCATATGCTTGTAGAGCTCTAATAGCGGTTGGAGCAGTGTAAAACAAGGATATCTTATGTTTCGCTACCACTTCCCAAAAACGACCAGCATCTGGATAGGTAGGCACCCCTTCAAACATAACCGTTGTAGCACCTGCCAATAGCGGCCCATAAACGATATAGGTATGACCTGTTATCCAACCTATATCAGCTGTACACCAATAAATATCATCATCCGAATATTGGAAAACGTTTCTAAATGAATATTCTGCATATACCATGTAGCCCCCTGTAGTGTGCACAACACCTTTTGGTTTTCCGGTGGAACCTGAAGTATATAATATGAATAACTCATCTTCAGAATCTACATAAGTTGGTTCGCAAGTCGAAGATTCATTTGCAAAAGCATCATCCCACCAAATGTCGCGACCATCTTCCATAAGGGTAACTCCATCCGTCCTTTTGAAAACAACACATTTTTCAATTGTTGGACAGTTTTCTAGTGCCTCATCTGCAATTAATTTTAGGTCAATTGTTTTCTTACCTCTCAAACCTTCATTAGCCGTTATTAGAATTTTACAATCCGAGTCATTTATACGATCCGATAAAGATTTGGAGGAGAAACCTGCGAATACCACAGAGTGAATTGCCCCAATACGCGCACAAGCTAATACTGCTATGGCTAATTCCGGAACCATGGGCATATACAAACATACCCTGTCCCCTTTTTCGACACCCATGTTCTTTAATCCGTTTGCAACTTTGCAAACTTCTGCATGCAATTCGCGATAAGAAATATGTTTCGCTGGCTCTGAGGGTTCGTTTGGCTCCCAGAGTATTGCTGTTTTATCCCCATTTTTCTCCAGATGTCGATCCAAACAGTTTTCAGTAATATTTAATTTTCCATTTAAAAACCAATTTGCCTTTGGTTTAGAAAAATCCCATTCTAGGGTTTTATCCCATTTTTTATTCCATTGGAAATTTGAAGCCAGTTCATCCCAGTAGGATTCTGGGTTATTAATGGCTTCTTGGTATTTTGATTTATATTCTTCTAGGGAATTTATTTTTTGAATCATACGAGCAAATTAGTTCCCTAAAATAAAAAAGAACGGACAAAATCCGTTCTTTTCTGAGCAGTATTTGCTTTTTTACTTCAATAGCGTCACATGACCTACGAATTCTTTTTTCTGGTTTTCGAATGTTCTTAGAACAATTTTCCAAGTATAGACATCTGTTTTGACTGGCGTTTGTCCATTTACCGTTCCTGTCCATCCTTCCCCTGGAGCATTACTTTCAAAAATAATTTGACCCCATCTGTCATAAATATAAAGACTATAATTCTCTGTTGATGTCCCACTCAATACAGGCAAGAATACATCATTGTTACCATCATTATTCGGTGTAAACGCATTGGGTACATAGATTAAAAATATATCATCTATAACCACTGTGGCATAAGCTGTATCCGCGCATCCGTGGACATTTGATTCGACCAACATAACATCATAGCTATTTGGCTCTACCCATGTATAATCATGAACTGGATTAACAAGGTTACTTGAGTCTCCATCTCCAAAAGTCCATAAGTGATAATCTCCACCCGAGCTAAAATTGTTGAACGTAATTTGGGGTTCAAGTATGGTTGTCGGTTGAGGCCCAAATTCAAAATTCGCTACAGGGATATCATAAACGCAAACCATTTGCGCTTGTGAGGCCGTTCCAACACAACCATCTACACTTGTTACTGTTAAAGTCACATCATAACAACCTGGGTCTTCGTACAAATGAGAAGGATTACAGTCATTCGAGAAATTTCCATCTCCAAAATCCCAAAGACACTGAGCAGAAAGGGTTGGATCTGTATTGTTTGTAAACGTAGGCATAACAGGTGTGCAACCATCCAAGTTCACTCCGCTAAAGGCTACTTGAGGAACAGGATTAACCGTTATAGTAATTTGATCTGTTACAGGAGTTGAAGTACATCCATCCGATAAGGTTACCGAGTAAGTAGTAGTTACAGTCGGACTTACACTTTGAAATTGGCCAATCAAAGTTGTTGTACCATCATCCCATGAATAAGTGTAATTTCCATCACCTCCCTGACCTAACGCACTAATATTTGCTACTTGCCCAGGACAAATATCCTGACTTGTCAGTGCCGTTACTTGAAGAGGCTGAAGCACATTGACGGTAATAACCATGGTATTTGTTTGACAGCCATTTCCATCCGTTGCATACACACTGTATGTCGTTGTCGTCATAGGGTTTACATTGCTCGTATTTGTTCCTGGCACATTGTCCCAAGTGTAGGTAAAGTTTCCATCACCACCACTTGCAGTAGCCGTCATTGTGGTATTATCGTTCTGGCAAATGGTTACATCAGGCGAAACCACCAAGCTAACAGGGTTAGGAACACCTACAACAATTTGACCTGTTGCTATACAGCCATCTATATTCGCTACCTCTATATCATATGTATCAGGACAAAGGTTAATGAAGTTTCCATTTGCTTGGTTAATAATGGTGCCGGTATTTAATCCAGAAATTTTAAACGCAACTGCTGTTGGCTCAGTAACAGTTATAGTTCCATCGCAAGTGTTTGAGCAAAGCGCATCCGTTGAGGTGATGTTTTGTATTGTCATTGCAGGTGGTTCATTTATAACAATTCCATTGTTTACCACTTGACAACCGTTGGCATCCTCTAAAGTAACGTCATATGAACCTGCACACAAAGCTGTAGCTGTTTGCGAATTATTTGGTGCAATTGCATTTGCCCAGTTGTATGTATATGGAGCTGTTCCGCCTGCCGCAGTCACTGAAATCTCACCATCACAATAACCGTTACATAAAGCGTCAATGGTCGTGATAACATTCGTTAATTGCGTGGGTTCAGTAATTATTACTTGAGCAGTCGCTTGGCAAAGATTTGCATCTTGCAATACTAAGTCATAGGTGCCTGAGCACAATCCTGTAAAATCGGGAGAGGCTTGAAATGTCATCCCGTTATCAATACTGTATTGGTGTGGCTGTGTTCCACCTGTTTCATTCGTAAAATGAATTTCTCCGATACACTGCTGAAAACAATCAAGATCCACAGATGTACTTGAAAATGCGAGTGCAGCAGGTTCAGAAATTTGCTGCGTAACTGTTATTTGACAACCGTTATCATCAGTTATTGTTGCCGTATACGTTCCAGCACATAAACCAGATATAGATGTCGTTCCTTGCCCTACTCCTGGAGCGGGATTCCAAACTATATTATAAGGTAAGGTTCCTCCATTTATAGCTATATCAATGGTTCCATCACAGGCAGCATTACACGTTACATCCGTGAATGCGGTTACGTTAGCCGAAGGCCCCATTTGAGCCGAAACATTTTGGGTGAAACTGTTTTGACAACCATCCGAATCAATAACTACCAACGTATAAGTCCCTGTCACCACAGCGCCAGGATTTGGAACCTGCACATTGTTCGCATCATACCAAATTTGTGAAGGGTAGTTACCAGTTCCACCAACGATATTAGTTATGAGAAGTGTCCCATCTGCCTGTCCACAAGAAGCAGGTGTTTCACCCGTGGTAGCTTGAATTTGAGTTGGCTCATTAATTACTATGTTCGCACTCGTAATCGTACATCCATTGTTATCAGTAACCACACAAGAATAGGTTCCAGCACAAAGGTTTGAAATATTGGCAGTACCCTGACCTGTAACTCCCGCGGGTGTCCAGTTATAGTTATAGGGTCCAGTTCCACCACCAACAGTCACGCCTGCTGTTCCATTACAGACTCCAAAACATGACATATCCGTTTGAGCCTCCGTAATGGTTAATGCCGCTGGTTCATTTATGGTAACTGTTGCTGAACCGATACAACCGGTATTATCTGTTACATCAATTGTGTAGGTACCCGCTGCAAGTCCTGAAAAGTTAGTTCCCAATTGAAAGGTATTTCCCCCATCGATCGAATAGTTATATGGTCCGCCATCACCCATTGTTGCAGTAACATCAATCTGACCAGAGTTATCTCCATTGCACAATAAATCAGTTCCATTTAACACAACATTAATCGGGCTAGGACAACAAGAAATACCTGGGTTAATGATAAAGGTTCCTGTCACAGAGCAACCACTACCGTTGTCATCTACTGTATAATTGTATGTTCCTGGAGCTAATCCCGTAAAATTACCTGTATTATTTGGTGCCGGAATAGTTGGACCACCAGTTATTGTATAAGTATAAGGACCAACACCGCCAGCTCCTTCAACGATTGTCACAGAACCATCATTGTTACCTAGACAAGTTTCGTCAACAGGAGTTGAAGTAGGTGCCCCCATTCCGTTCACTGTTATAGTTATAGTTTCGCAGCAGTTAAAACCAGCCCCATCTGTATAGCACACTGTGAATGTAGTATCAGATGTAACATTTACCTGCTGTGACTGCGGATCACCTGTCGGCCCGGTAGTTCCAGGTATATTATCCCAATCGTACCAAACATCATTACAGTTTTGAGCTGTGATGGTAACATTATCAATACCCCAGTGATCGCAGCAGTTACCAGAACTACCCGACTGAAACCAGTGGAAGATAGTATTTGCTGTTACAGCGGCTGGAGGTATGGTAAAACAATACTGAGCCCAAGCTAAATAGGGTCCTGTTGTACCACCAGCATTCGGTTGAAAATATTGTATGGTAGTCCAAGTAGTCCCGCCATCAATAGAATATTCAAAGTAAACACCCTCATTCGTCAAGTCAGGCCCTTCACAGGATCCAGTCCCACCTTGTGTTGCCATATCCAGATAAAAACAAACATCACCTCCACATGATACATCTAAGGGAGCAGTTTCAAGTGTTCTTGGTGCTGCCGTTGTATTGCCCATCCACATATAAGTTCCCCCGTCAATGGAAGGGTCACAAGGGTTATTAAATTGACCTGCAGGCGAAACATTCCAGCCCGCCCCAGCATTACCACCATCAAAATCATTATCTAAAACGGCTGTAGTATTTCCTGAACCGTTTGCAGTAAGCGTAATCAGACCTCCTCCACAAGGTACAGTGGTTGAGCTAGGCGTTATAGTAACGTTACATTGGGAGTATGCTCCGTAAAAGACAAAAATTGATAAAAGTGAGAGTAGCGTTTTCATTGGATTCAATTTAGAGAGTAGTGATCAACAGGTTAGCAAATTCAAATCGAGTTAGTTCTTGCTTGTCAGGGTTATTATAGGATGGATCTTCAAACTTTGAGAATACCTGTAGGCGATTATCCGGTACCCTTGAGCAATCTCCCTCTGCACTTTGACCTGCCTGGAGGGTTAAGGTTTTAGCATACTCACCAGAAGTGGAGTTGCATGTTCTGCAAACCCCATTAAAGTATAAATGAAAATCCCAATCAAGGGTAATTTCTTGGTTAGAGTTATTTGTGATTTTGAAAATTACGCGCTCTTCATCAAAGCCCGCATTCATTGAACAGTGAACTTTTTTGTATTCTATTTTAACACCCGCAGTATCCTTATATGTTTCCCAATTTTGTGCTGAAATATTAATCCCAAAGAGAAAAATAAGAATAAAAGTAAAGAGAGGTTTCATATCCAAAGTTTCTTATTAGACGTTTAAGATAACTATTGGTTGCCTAATAAGGACCCTTCATCATTATAAATCGATCATTTATCTAATTTTTTAACAAGATTAGCCACTTTACTACCAAAAATTTCACAAATTTCCGTATGCTCTGCATCCTTTATTCGCTTGACCGATTTGTAATGATTGAGCAACTTTTCAGCCGTCTTTTCTCCTAGTCCTTCAATTTCAAGAAGTTCTGAATTAATAGCTCCTTTACTCCTTTTATTTCGGTGATGTGTAATACCAAATCTGTGCGCTTCATTTCTGAGAAATTGGAGCAATTTTAAAGACTCGGACTTTTTATCAATATATATTGGAATGCTATCACCAGGGAAAAATATCTCCTCTAATTTTTTTGCAATACCTACAATTGCAATTTTCCCCCTTAAACCTAACTTTTCGAGACTTTTAAGAGCTGAAGACAATTGACCTTTTCCCCCATCAATAACAATTAGTTGCGGAAGCGATTGATTTTCATCTAATAATCTCTTGTAGCGACGATAAACAACCTCCTCCATGCTAGCAAAGTCATCTGGTCCTTCAACCGTTTTTATATTGAAGTGGCGATAATCTTTTTTACTTGGAACACCATTCTTAAAAACAACGCAGGCAGCTACGGCATTTGTCCCCTGAAAATTACTGTTATCAAAACATTCAATATGAACAGGTAAACTGATCAATTTTAAGTCTGACTTTAAGGTTTCAAGCACCCTTGTTTTTGATTTTTTTTCAGTTTTATTCGCTCGCTCCTTTTGCTTTTGAAGCATGAAATATTTAGCATTCTTTTCAGATAAATCCAAAACCGCCTTCTTGTCTCCCCTTTGAGGAACCGAAACCTTTGCCCCTAGCCACTCCGGATCAATAGCATAATTAAGAAAGAGATTTTTTAAATCTAAATCAAACTTGTCCTTGATGTGAAGAATTCCGGTCAGCAGTACATCTTCTGCATTTTCCTCAATGCTTTGCTTGAGCTCCAAGGTGAAAACCTGATTTACCGTTCCATCAACAAGATTCATGAAATTGATATAATGCGCATAATCGTTAGAGACCAAAGTAAAAACCATGACATCATCCAATTTTGATGATACTACGGTACTTTTGCTCCGGAACTTTTTTATCGCCTCAATCCTTTTTTTAAATAACTGAGCTTTTTCGAAATCTAGTTGTTCTGATGCCAACTTCATTTCTTTTGTAAGACGTGAATTTAATCCGCTGAATTGTCCTTTTATTATTTCTCTTGCAGCGGTTATATATTGAAGATAATCCTCCTCTTTTTGCAGCCCTTCACAAGGCCCCAAACAGTTACCTATATGGTATTCCAAGCAAACCTTGTACTGCCCTTTTGAAATGTTTTCTTCACTTAAATTTAAGCTACAGGTTCTTAAAGGGTAAAGTTCTTTGATTAAATTCAATATGGTATTCATCATTACCACAGAAGCATAGGGCCCGAAATACTCGGATCCGTCTTTCACTTTATTACGAGTAGAAAATATTCTAGGGAAGGGTTCCTTTTTGATGCAAATCCAAGGATAGGTTTTATCATCCTTAAGTTGGATATTATACTTTGGTTTGTATTCCTTTATTAGTGAATTTTCCAGCAAAAGTGCCTCATGTTCCGTTTCGGTTACAATTGTTCTTAGATCTACAATATTCTTTACGAGCATGTAGGTTTTACCGCTTTCATGCTTTTGCTTAGTAAAATATGATTGGACTCTATTCTTTAATTTTCTTGCCTTTCCGACATAAATGATTTTTCCATTTTTGTCTAGGTATTGATAAACCCCCGGAAGCTGAGGCAAGAGCCGTATTTTTTCCTTTAAATCCAAGCAAAACAAAGTTACTTTATTTTTTATCGCCTTGTTACTTTTCAATTCGCTATGCATTATAATGATAGAATGTTCCTAATGAAAGGTCAATCAGGGCAGATCTTTCAGGTAACAGTCACTTGCGTTAAAAACTGGTGGGCGAAGGGCCCACCTTTTTTTATCTTTGTTCAATGCGTGTAATCCTGATACTTCTTATTTCAACTCACTTTTGTTACGGGCAGCGGGTCTATGACCTAGTTGACTCAATTCAAATCTCGGATTACTTGTCGAAAGGAGCTGTAAGGGCGTCCGAATCGATACAACTTTATACCAATGGTAAGCCAGGGCATCCACAAAAAAAATGGGAGTTTGAATTGGATTCAAACCGTTTTATTTATCGGGAGTTCAAAAACAATTCTATTTCAAGAGAAGACAGGTGTATCATCGATTCTAATTTTCAAATTTTGAAAGACAGTATTTATTCCGGAAATAATAAAGCCTTTGAATATATTGAGAGAGAATGGAAGCGAAATAAGCTTCTTAATGAAATACATTACCTCCCAAATGGTACGGTAAGATCTGAGTTAAGACAAAATTATGACTCAAAAGGACAACTCAAATCCTATGTTAAGCTTAACCAAAAAGACACCATAAGTTTCAAGTATATGGTGGGTTACGACAGCTTGGGAAGAGTAAAAATAAGGACTAAGTTGAATAGCCAAGAAAAAATAGTTGAGACAAAGCTTTTTGAATACGATAACAAAAGCAACTCTTTGACAATTTATAAACTTGACGAAAAGGAAGGTAAAGCACCCCTTGAAGAAAGGTTTTATAATGAAAACGGAAGGCTCATTAAATACCTAATATATGAGAATGGTATTGAATCCTATAATATCCTTTACACCTACAATAATAAATATTTGATACAGGAAGAGGTCAAAAACACGCAAGAAAATTACACCTTCCTTCATAACTATATCTATAATAAAAAAGGTGAATTAATTGAGGCCAATGGGAAATACGAATTGAAGGATGAATTTGATTACCAAGTCAGGTACAAATACAAAAAATCATTACTAAAAAAGGAAAGTTATTTCAACACAGATGGCAGTCTAAAGAAAGAAGTCGTTTATCATTACGACAAGCACGGTAGTGTTATTAAAAAAGTTGTTTATCAAGGAAAGAAGCCCGTTTATCAATACCAATATTCTGTTGATTACAAATAATATTTTTTCCAGCACGAAATTTGTACCTTTATTGTTACTATGAAAATTTTAAGCACTGCACTTTTAGTTTTGATGAGCGCTATTGTTCTAGGCCAGACTTCCTTCAACTATACTCATCGTCATATGATTAGAAGCGGAAGCAACCCTTACAGCAAAAGTGTTAGTATCCAACTCAACGACAAAGTACTTAAATATGCTATTGTGGAGCGAGGAAATGAAACCAATGCTCCTAGAAATGGTGAAATAGAGTTGACCGATGAACAAGTGAATAAAATCAATCGCTTTATAGAATCCAAAGGGCTTGCCGCAAATCACAATGAATCTTTAAGTGGCGACACAGGGAAATTTGACGCTTATAACCTCAACTTTAAGAACGGCGATAAGAGCCATTTAATCTCTCTCTCTTTAGGGGCTGAAGATGAATCGAAATACAAGATTATCCTTGAGGAATTTGAGCAGCTCCTGAACAGTTTTATACCTCAGAGATAGGAATGAGAAGCTTACTAGCGGCTGCTATCCTGTTTGCCTTTTCTTGCAGTCAAAAAAGTCCTGATAAAACCGAGACTAAATCAAACCATTCTGATAAAGAAGTTAAAACCTATGTTGACACATGCGCATGTATAGCAAGCGCTGTCGAGCTCGCAATAAATTATCAAGACCCCATTGATTTAGCAAAAGTATCCAAAGAAATTAATGACAGCTGCAGAACTATATTATCCACAGAAAATGCCCTTAGCAGCATCCAAGCATGTGAAGAAGTACAGCTTAAATTAAAGGAAGTAGACAGTGTTAAAATGAGTGAATTCATTCAGAATTCACGCTTCTTGCTTTCAAATATCGCCGATATGCCGTAAATTTACCTTCATGTTTAAAGGAAACGGCAACACAAACAACGGTCGATCGATTGATCCAAATTCACCAGAAAGCTTGAACAGAATAGTTCAAGGCACGAAAATTAAAGGTGATATTGATACAGAAAGTAATATCCGAATCGATGGGATTTTGGTTGGAACCATAAAAACCAAAGGAAGATTGGTTGTAGGTAAAACGGGTGTCATTGAAGGGGACATTGTTTGTCAAAATGCCGACATTGAAGGTAAAATAAAGGGCAAAATTGTCGTGAATCAATTGCTATCCTTAAAGGCTACCTCTGATCTACAAGGAGAAATTTTAACAGGACAAATAGCCATCGAACCAGGCGCCAACTTCAGTGGTAACTGTAACATGGGAAGTCATAAAAAAGTGGAACTTCCTAAAGAACAAATTGAGGAGCCCGCAAAAGTTTAATCAACTCTGCTTTAAGGCAAGCTTTTACTTAACCCCAACGAGACTTAGAGTTTATTCAACACTTTAGGACTTATTCACGTATCTTATTGCTGCTAGTTAGAGCTAAGCTCAGGATAGAATTTTTCAGCAGTCTGTATTGCTCTATGAGCCATCATACCACCTTTCAACCATTTCAAGAAGGCTTTTGCATTACCATGTGTGTCATAATTTGCTTTACCTGTCAAATCACTACCATCAGCATCAATTATCATGTATAAGGGCTGTGTAGCTTGTCCGTAGTTCTTGACTTCATCATGATTCCACTTCTGGCCCACTCTGGTAATTTCTTGATTTAAAACCTTTGAATAGAACTGTTCATCTTTTGGAAGCTTTGTTTTCTCATCTACATATAGAGATGCAACCACCAGCGAATCTTTTAAATAGGCCGTTACCTCTTTATCAATCCACACATTGTTTTCCATGTTACGGCAATTCACACAAGCCCAACCTGTATAATCTAACATCACAGGTTTACCGACCTTGCGAGCGTATTCAATGGCGTCATCTTTATCCGTAATTACCCAAATTCCATGTCCATGATGGACCGCAGAGGCTGGTCTAGGGACCTCACTAGCGTTATTTTCAACACTTGCCATATGATCTCCCGGCAAGGCATTTTCAGCATTAGTTGATCGAGTTGGCAAATAAGCGTTGATTAATTTTAATTCAGCACCGTTCCATAATCCCGGTAACATGTAAAACACGAAGGCAAGCACTACAATACCAAACATGCCTCTACCCACACCCAAATGATCCATTGGCGAATCGTGTGGGAAGCGTATCCAACCAAACAAGTAGAAGGCTAATCCACCAAATATGGCAATCCACAAAGCAACGTATATTTCTCTTTCTAAGATGTGCCATCCATATGCCATGTCTGCAGTACTAAAGAATTTTAATGCTAATGCTAGTTCTAGGAAAGCCAAAACAACCTTTACTGTGTTTAACCAACCTCCAGATTGTGGCAATCCATTCATCCACCCTGGGAAAATCGCAAATAATGTGAAGGGTAATGCCAAGGCAATAGAGAATCCCAACATTGCAATTATTGGCGCCATTACACCACCTTTTGCGGCTTGAATTAATGCAGTTCCAACAATTGGACCTGTGCATGAAAAAGACACCAATGCAAGGGTAAATGCCATGAAAAAGATTCCAATCATTCCTCCTTTATCTGCAGCCTTGTCAGATTTGTTTACCCATGAATTAGGTAAGCGTATTTCAAAGGCACCAAAGAAGGAGAGGGCAAACACAATAAACAATACAAAGAAGGCAATATTGGCAACATCATTGGTAGCGAGCTCATTCAAATTGAGCACCCTAGAGGCCACTACACCAAGCAATACATAAATAACAACAATTGATAGTCCATAGAATATAGCCTTTCTGATTCCTTCAGATCGGTTTTTGGATTGCTTTGTAAAGAAGGCAACAGTCATAGGAATCATTGGGAACACACAAGGTGTAAATAATGCTATCAACCCTGAAGCAAATGCACCTATAAAAATTAACCAATATCCTTGATTCTCATCTGTTTTCTCTCTGTAAATTGCACTTTTTAAATCATATTGCAGTTCATCATGAACCGCATTATAAACCTTTCCTTTTCCAACTAATTTGAACCTTATGTTGGTTGAGATTAGTTTCCAATCATCCTTCCCACCAACGGTTAATTCTTGAATTAATTTTGCTTTACGCTCGTATACTTTATAACTTTTACCTGCAATTTCAATATCAACTACATCTGCTTTCACTTCTGCTTTTTTCCATTCACCGTCAACCCCTTTAAAGTTACCCAATTCAATAGATTCAGCTATTACAAAATAGTCCTCTTTTGGGTTAATATCTGTGTGAATTTCAAATTTTTTATCCGAAGACCTAAAACCATATAACTTAACGTGAACGGCTGTGTCTCTTGGATCACCTAGTTCAACTTCACCTGAGGATAAATCGTATCCTCCTTTTTGAATTAGTTTGAGCAACTCCTCACAACAGTTATTA
This sequence comes from Flavobacteriales bacterium, assembly GCA_964230025.1. Classification (GTDB taxonomy): domain Bacteria; phylum Bacteroidota; class Bacteroidia; order Flavobacteriales_D; family JAUILH01; genus CAXRFO01. The sequence goes on from CAXRFO010000012.1 coordinate 190,182, forward strand.
CATCCTTTTACTGAATCTGGGATTCCTGCTAAAGACTCTTCATTGTCTCCATTATTGTCGTTCGGCGTCTCTTCGGTGGTGTCATTTTGAACAGGCTCTTCTACTTGCGTCTGTCCTGCATTACAATCTAATGAGCTCCCCTTAATATTAATCTTCGTGTCCTTATACGTAGGTGGAAAACATGACTTTTTACAAGCCATATATTCATAAAGCAATTCAATATTGAAATCACTTTTAGACTTTACTTTAATCTTTTGCTCAAATTTGGCAGTTTCACCGTAAAATGCTCTTTCAGGAATACCAGCATTATCTCGATTCTCTGCCCCGAACTCTTTAACCTTTCCAATTAACTCATAAGAAGCATTGGGTTTGAATTCAAAATATGTTGCGTAGGCTACGGCTCCTTCAGGTAAGGTTTGGCTATATATATGCCAATGATCTAACTGTTTTACAGTCATCACGATTTTTCCTTCGCAATCACCAGTTGGAACGAATTTAAAATCCCACTTGATAACCTCATCGACACTGCCTGGCATTTTATCGTCATCAGCACTTAGCGGTACCTCAGAGAGCTTAGCGTTTAGTTTGCCCCCCTCATTGTTATTATATGCAAAACTAACGAACACACTTGCCAACAGCACAAGCGTTGAAAGCTTTAACCAGTTATTTACTTTTTTACTTTTCATTTCCAATTCTTAAGACTTCTTCATTTGGTGGCATGCACATTTCATCATTACACACCATATAATATACTGTTACTTCAACCTTCTCTTCACCACTCAAATGAGTAAAACACACTTTATGTTCGTAGTAATAAACTTCTACATCAAAGTTGGGGTCATAGTTTTCATGATAAGCCGGGTAATTCCAATTTTGGTGATTAACCTCCTCATCATTATACTTAATTTCAGTGGGTATAGGCCCTTCATCTGAGGGCATCTCCAAGGCATACATATGCCAACCTTCATCTATTTGAGCACAAGCTCTTATACTATCCTCATCTTGGACAAGTTCCCATGACACAGGCTTGCTTGAGCTTTGGCTCCATGCAGTGCAGTTGAAAACCAAGGTAAGTAAGAGCAAATAATTATACATACTCGGCAAAAATACGTTTATTCTTTACTTAGGAATCAGTTTATTCTAAATGTGAATTGTTTTTCTAGCAATAATAATAAGTGATATTCAATTAGAAAATAATCAGTTTAAATTTTGATTTACAGATATTTACACGTACATCATGAGGCACTTAATCTTGTTTTCCTATGAAATTTGCAACACATTTTGAGTATTCTTGGAAAGCAAAGCAAAATCACTTCTTCTAAGGAACTCAAGAGCTATTATGTTTTTTTGAGCATCTTCCAGAATAAAATATTTACATCTATCAGATGGAGGAATTTTAAGCTCTTTGAAGATATCCTTAACCTTTTTTGACCCCTTCATGCCCATGAGTATCATTCTATCCTCTTTTGAATATGACCTGGCAAGTAAGGGCCAATTAATTTGGGAGGCATCAATGCGAATACTTGGTTCCGAATTTGAGTCGGTCATTGATAGCTTATATTTTTTATCACCAAAAACAAAATCGCCTTGTGAAGGATCTATGTAGACCTCTTCAACATCTTCCTGCTTCTTGGGGTGAAGAATTGAATCAAAAATCACGTATTGCCTTTTATCAATCGTTAAAAAAGTCAGACCATTTTTACCTTTGTTTTCGGCAATTTTTTCAGCTGAGTCTTTCGTAAAACCCCTTGAAATTAAATACTGGATTAGCTTAAGTTCATTTGCCTCCGAAAGAGAAATGGATTCATTCTTATCCCATTCAATGAAATCATTTTGCCAACTTTTCTTAATTTTTAATACCGCTTCATGGACTTTCCAAAGTCTATCAAGAAATGACTTAGATAATACCGGAATAACCTCATTCCTAAAGAAGTTTCGCAAGTACTTGGATTCCAAATTGCTTTTGTCTTCCCTGTATGGTACTTCATTCTCCTTTGCATATTCTTTGATCCCTTCTTTATCTACCTCAAGCAAGGGTCGATAATAATTCCCGTTTCTTTTTGGGATACCTGAAAATTCAAAAAGGTTCTTTTTTTTATTCACGGACATAAGAAGGGTTTCCAATTGATCACCTTTATGATGAGCTAATAGCAATTCATCACCCTTACCAAGCTCTTCCTTAAACCATTCATATCGCAACCTCCGGCATAACATCTGTAGACTTTCTTGCGCTCTTTTAAGACTGGCTGTATTAAACTGCTTGACCCTTAACTCTAAGCCATTTTTTTCACAATAGGTCTCTACAAGCTGTTGGTCTAAATCTGAATCTTGCCCCCTTAAATTGAAATTACAATGAAGGACTTTGGGCTTTACTCCATTTGATATAAGGAAATGTAACAGCACCATACTGTCTTTTCCTCCAGAAACAGCCACGAAAGGTTCATTTTTACTCCAACTATCCGGTATTTCAAAAAAACTACGCATTAAGGGCCTTCATCATTGCCTCCGCTTTAAGCAGGCATTCTTCATATTCTTTTTCCGGATCAGAGTCCAAGGTAATAGCTGAACCAACTGAAAAGGACAGTACTTTATTCTGTTGATTGTAAATTATCGACCTAATAATGACGTTCATTTCAAAGTCCCCAGCATTATCAAAATTAGCTATAGAACCACTATAAAAACCTCTTCCAAAAGGCTCCAAGGCAAGAGTCAATCTCATGGCATTCTTCTTGGGAACGCCGGTCATACTTCCCATAGGAAAAGTTGCCTCAAGTATTTCTTTTAATCCAGTATCTTCCCCTACTTCACACTTGACGGTGCTTATCATTTGATGAACCGTGTCATAACTATAAACTTTACATAATTCTTCGACTTCAACACTATTAACTTGTGCCACACGGCTGAGGTCATTTCTTACAAGGTCTACTATCATTCGATTCTCGGTCAACTCCTTTAAATCACTTTCCAATTCAGATATTAATAATTGATCCTCAGTAAAATCTTGCATCCTAGGCCTTGTCCCTTTTATTGGTTTTGATCTTAATATATTTTCATCTTTTCTTAAAAAAAGTTCAGGACTACCGCATATAATGAAATCGTCACCTGATTTTAGCAAGCAATTGTGCGGAGCCTTTGTCAGATCATTCAACTTATAATAAACCGAAACAGGATCAATTACCCCCTCATAGATGAAAGGAAAACAGAAATTGGTTTCATATAATTCACCTTCTTCCATCAAACGTTGAAGCTCAGTTACGGCTTCAATATATTTTCCCTTTGAGATCTCATATTGGCAAATAAGCTTACTATCAAGAGGTCGATACTTAATGGGAATTTCATAAGGTTTGCAATGCTTTAGGTGAAGGCGGATAGGTTCTAATTTATCCTTTTGCTCGTTTAAGTTCACTGCATTAAAGGGTATCAGGCCGATGGTATTCTCTAACTTGGACTCAATATTGTGAATAAAAACTTCTTGAACAGCACCTAAGTCTGTTTTTAGGAATTTACCCCCCTTTGAAATAATTATGTAATTTGGTGAATTAATAAGCTTGGATTAAGATGAGTGTAAAACTACTATTTTTCTTTTTTGTTATAACTGCTTTAAGCTCTTGCTCCGGGGGTAAGAATGAGAACATTGATATTAAAATTGGATATGTGAATACCCAAGTTCTTTGGGAGAAAATTCCAGAGAAGAAAAAGGCTGATAGCCTTCTAAAAGTTTATACCAAGGAACTGAACGCTGACTTCAATACAAGACTAAATGATTTCAGGACCTTATCACGAATTGCTGGTGCTGACGAAAATTCTGCTATGGCCGATTCTTTAAAATTAGTTTTGGATTTAAAGCAAAACGAGATTGTTGCCCTCAAAAATGAAATCCCAAAAAAGCTACTTCAGCGCAAAAACGAACTTAACGAACCAATTAGAGAAAAAATGCAAAAAGCAGTTGACAAAGTAGCAAAAGACAAGGGTCTGGCCTATGTGTTGGACGCGAGCTACGGCGTTATTATCTATAGGAGTTCCGAAAATCTGAATATTATCGATGATGTAATGATGGAATTGGGTTTAAAAAAATCTACTATTGTAAAATAACAACCCTGAATTGTTGTTTTTTTAACACTATCTTCAGATCGCGTTAATTGCTTTAAACACTTGACTACCAATTATTTTATAAGTATTTTTATCTTTCTATTAAACCATTACTTATGAAATTCAATTACATCTTTTTTCTAATTGGCTCGTGCACTTTCGCGTCCGCCCAAAACATTGGAATCAATACCGACGGGAGTTTACCCGGAATGATGCTAGATGTCAAACCCAATGCAGGTAACGATGGAATTCGTATTAACAACACTGCGAATGATGCCATTATTAACCTTCAAAACAATGGTGCAGATGTTTGGACATTTGGTTTTGACGATGACGATGGAGATAATTTCAAAATATCCAATGGTGGAGCCTTAGGTGCTAATGATCGTTTTGTTATTGATGATAATGACAACCAAATCAGGTCAGGTTTTGATGGCACATTAAACGATCCAACTTGGAGCTTTACTAGTGATGAAGATTTAGGAATGTTCAGAGCTGCTGCAGATGAATTGGCATTTGTGGCCGGTGGAGTCGAGTTCATTTCACTAGATGAGGATGCTACAGACGAAATAATATTCAACGATGGATCTGTAGATATGGATTTTAGAATAGAGTCTAATGGAGACAATGAAATCTTCTTTGTTGATGGTGGAAACAATCGTATTGGTATCAGTACGAACGCTCCTACATCACTTCTTGATCTTATCGGTAATGCTGTAACTTACACTTCTTTTTTCGAAAATCAAGCAGGAACCGGAACCGCTATTGTTATGACTGGTAATGGTGGTGTTTTGAACGGACTTGTGGCAGGAAGTGGTTCATCAAGTACAGGAAATACAACTGCTTCCTTTCACTATTATGACACTTTTGGTGTTGGACAAGCACAAATTATGTCTGATGCATTTGGTGCACAGTGGAATGCAGGATATTGGGACGGAATACAATACTACAAAATTGTGGGTAATGGTACTGTTTCAACTGTTATTGATTCTCCCAATGGAGAAAAAGTCACCATGTTTTGTACCGAAAGTCCAGAAAACTTGTTTGAAGATTATGGTGAAGGGGAATTAAACAATGGAGAAGCAATTATACAATTGGACCCAATTTTCTCAAATTCTATTCGAGTAGACAGCGAGCACCCTGTAAGGGTAATTGTTCAACTGGAAGATGACTGCAACGGTGTTTATGTATACGAAAAATCAGCCTCAGGATTTAAGGTAAAGGAACTAAATGGAGGCAATTCCAATGCTAAGTTTACTTACTCAGTAGTTGCTACTAGAGCAAATGAAAGTTACGTAGGACGAGATGGAACATTGAGAACTGCTGACTATGGAAGAAGATATCCTGCAGCACCTAAAAAAGCAAAAACTTATCTTGATGAAAAGTAATCCAATTTTCATATTGATTTCTCTTACGGTGTTTGTGCAGCTGCAAGTTTGTGCTCAATCGAGAATTATCATGAATAACGATCCTTATATTGTTATGAATGGAAGTGTATTCTTGGTAGTAGATAACAACAATACCAATGCAATTACAACTGCTGGAACTGGAGGTAATATCGTTTCTGAAAACGAAAACAGTAAAGTACGTTGGCGAATTGGAACGGCAACCGGTAGTTATGTGCTACCATGGTATTCAGCGATAAATGCGGGTGGTATGAAAATCCCTACCACCTTTAACATAACAGGAGCCGGTACTGCTGGGACACATGTCGATTTTTCAACCTTTCGAACAGCTGATAACAATACGACATACCCAAGCTACGTAACACACATGTACGACAATCCCACTGCAACTATAGATAACTCACTCAATGTGGTGGATCGTTTTTGGATATTTGAAACAAGTACCTATACAACCAAGCCGGATGTTACAATGACTATTACTTACGACAACAGTGCTGCAGAAATTGGCGCTCCAAATGCTATTACGGAGGCCGGTCTAGTTGCTCAACGATTTAGAACTAGTGACGGGACTTGGGGAGGTGTTAGCTATGGAACAGCAACTCCAGCTTCAAGAATTGTGGGGCCATTTGCAGTGCCAAATACGGACTTACAAGAAACCTGGACTCTTACAGAAAATGACTTGCTTCTACCCGTTGAATTGATTGATTTTAGAGTCGACTGTCAAAATAATGGCAACTTAATTAAATGGTCAACTGCCTCTGAATCTAACAATTCTCATTTTATAATCGAAAGGAGTACTAATGGGCTCGACTACCTCAACATTGGTATAGTCCAAGGAACCGGAAACTCCTTAGTTAGCCAGAATTATTATTTCAATGATAATTATAGTGGTGATGCCTTTTACAGGCTATCGCAAGTTGATTTTAATGAAGATGAGGATCTACTTGGTATTGAAAAATCTAACTGTGAGATTGAAGGAAACACTATCTATGCGTTTCAAGATAACGGCAATTTATCAATATCTGCTCAACTAAAACAAAATGATAACCTAAATATCTTTCTATATGATATGCGTGGAAAGCTAATTTATACCTCAAACAAGAGGGCTTATACTGGGAATAATTCTTTTCAGATTCCAACAGATAATTTGTCGTCCAGCACTTATCTCCTAAAAGTAGTTGGTGAATTTAGCAACTTCAACGAGAAAATAGTTATCCAATAAATGTGGAATAATTCGTACCTTTTTCCCTAAGAGAAAGAAGGTGTTTTTTAAACTATTTAGGAAGAATAAGGTTGTTAGCGATAATGAACTCGTTTCAGAGTTCCAAAAGACGCATGACATTTTCTATTGCGCCAAACTATACGAACGCTATGCTGACTATATAGCAGCTATTTCCTTAAAGTACTGTCCATTCCCACAGGAAGCAGAAGATGCAGCGATGGAAGTGTTTGAAATAATGCTTAGGGACCTCAAAAAGTATGAGATAAGAAATCCAAAAAACTGGTTATACTCTGTAGTAAGACACAACGCCTACAAAAAAGCTAAAGAACGAAGAAGGTATCACTTTTCTGAAGACGACTTTTTTAGCAAATATGTGGAAAATGAAGATCTTTTTACCCAAGAAGAGAAATGGGAACTAGAAAACAAGCTTGATACAATGGAAGAGTTGATGGAGAACATTTCTCCTGAGCAAAATCTTTGTTTAAAGTTATTCTATCTAGAAGGAAAGAGTTATAAAGAGATAGACGAAATAACCAATTATGGATTGAACAAAATTAAAAGCTATATCCAAAACGGTAAAAGAAAGATTAAAGTTGAACTTGAAAAGCTAGAAGACAATATTGGCTAGAGGAAATTACATATTGCCACAACTTAAGGACTTGAGCTCAACAGCAAAGTCTGACAACCCCTTTGTAGAAGACGCAAGAACTTTTGTGAATGCTGATAATATTGGACTTATTCAATCTATTTCAGCTAGAAATATGCAAAAAATCAACTCTCGTATTCCGGCTACAAAAGGTCATACAAAGTGGTTGTGGCTGGGAAGTTCCATTTTACTTCTCACCTCTGTACTTCTTTATTTTGTTTCTCCCTATTTGAAAGAACCTGAATCGAAACAAAAATATCAAGTGAAGAATATCACACCAGGGCAATATCAGAATGATTTCACTATTTCCTTCAACACAAGTACAGACGATAAATTTCGACCAAACTATCATCAATCAAAAGGCTCAATAAAAGAGTTGCATGATAAATACAATGAGGAGGAGGATATAGAGACAGAGGATGACAACCAAAGTCATGATATCAAAACGGAAAATTATCTAAACACAGAAAAAGAGGAAAATCCTTATCTCGACGATAACACAAACTATCAACCTTTATCAGGGGAGAAATTCAATACGAACCAAAAGAGTAAGCTGGATAGGAACGCAAGTATTCCACTGAAGTTTAGCAAAGCAGTTGTTGCAAAACAAGAAAATTACTATGTTTTTACGGAAGGCAAAACTTTCTCCTATAATATGTCGGAAATGCCGAAATACAGAGGAGGAAAATCAAAAATAGAGTCTGATTTACACGCAAACTTAAGCAAGGCCAATTATCCTGGCAGTTTTGATAAGAAAGTGAATGCTGTTCTTACTTTTGTCGTGGACAGCAGAGGAAAAGTAAAAGACATAAAAGTCATTGGAACTCCTAATACTCAATTAAAAACAGAGATCATTAAAGCTGTGAATGGTTTAGGCACATGGTCAAAATCATCAAAAAGTGGAAAAAAAGGAAGTCTTTATTACGAGATAATGCTTTCCTTCCATTAATTTTGGTTCAAATTGTGTAGATAGCTGAGCGTGAGAAAATTTCTAATCCTCCTTTTTTTATTAGTAAACATTGTAAACTCAGCCTACGCTGCCATTTTTCTTACCGCAGAAGAAAGGGCCTACCTCTACCATGTTGTCAAAGAATCCCCAACCCTAGATCGTAATATTGGTCGTTACTTCCATTATTCTGGTGACACCATTTACGACAAGAAGTACAAGCAGCAATGGGATTACGATACTTTGGAAACGCTCATCATTCAGAATCCTGAATGGTTAGATATTGATATAGAACAATTGAAAAATGCCTCTCCTGGTATCTTAGCAGAAACGGCCAGTAAACTCGTTTTATGGCGCACGCAGCGCATCTTAGAAAATGAAGGACCAAGAAGAGATTCTCTTGTAAACAAACTATTCAGATCTATTCAAGATGCACTTCCCGATAATGCCTTTAGAAGAAGAAACCGAGAACTTGGCATACAAGAAAGCGTCATGAGTTTATATCAACCCAACCTTAGCTTTTTTGAGAAAAGAGATCTCCTAAATGAACTAAAATGGGTCAATTTAAACGAAAAGAAGGAAGTCATTTACTGGATTGACAAGTCATATATAATGTACTTCAATAAAGAAACGGAAAATATCTACCTGCAACTTGGTGGAAGAAGAGAACAGTTTTTCAATATTACCATGGCGGCAGGAGAAGGCAGTGGATCAAATGGACTTTTAAATGAGGTGGATGATGCAAACGATAAGCTCCCATATGAATCCGCTGGAAAAGGACTAGGCTTATTTTCTTACCAATACACCACAGGTAAAAACGATTTGGGAAGATGGGAAGTACAAACAAAGAAGAACCCGATACAACGAATAAGAGGTTATAAACAAGCCAAAAACACTAAAATACACCTCAGCATGTGGGGCTTCAATGCATTCTTCCAATCGACTGTGGTATTAAAAACAGGGCAAAAGAGTTATTTGTTATTTGCCAGTCAACAGAGCACAGAGTTAACTCCGGACAGCACCCATGAACATGGTAAAACCTATTTTGGTCATTTAAGGGAGATTGAAAATGAGATTATTCCTGGGCTCGTTGAAGAGGTTGATGGACCAGAGGGACTAAAGGCAATGAAGGAAACTTATTATCAAAATAGACTTTCTGCACGAGAGCGAATGGACCAAGCTCAATTTGACTTACGTGAATTGGAAATGCAGAATAAACAACGTTCTAAAAAATATACGCAAGCCCAAGATCGTTACATCAACTTTACGAATGCCTATCAGCGTTTTAAGAACTTGGTATACAATGCCGAAACCATGATTTACAAAAAGGAGCGCGAGATTGATAGCCTTTATGATGTACTTTACGCTATGAAAGCCGACTTGGGTGAATACTCTTTCCCAATCGCAGAGGACGGATACATCTATTCTTGGGAGGATGGTTCTTATTTTAACAGTTATACCCAAGATTTTTATTTTGCAGATTTAGATGCCGATCAATTTAGCATCCGTGTTTTGGCCATAGGTTCTAAACCCTTTTCAAAAAACGTGGATGAGGTACAGTTGAATGTCTCAGTTATTCAAGAAAAGGAAAAGAAACATTTAAAGTTTGATTTACCCTTAGTTGATTTTTTCGCCCCTGATGAATTTGTGGTAAACAATCTAAAATTCAACGATACAGCCAATGAGCTATTGGATACCATGGCAATTTATATTCTTCAGGAGGGCTTAACTGGCACCTCTAATTTAAGAGGACTTGGTGTGGTTAAGCTACACCCTGACGATCCCTTCCCTAAAGAAATTCCCGCTTACCCAGGTCGAAATGAAAGTCAGCAAGCTAAAAGTAGAGAAAGTTTTGAATTTAAATCCCGTAGAAGGTCAGAAATCAGCTGGTATTATGATGGTGCTCCAAGAATTGAAATCAGTTCAAGCACAGATCCTGTTATCTCACAAATTGGAAAAGACAGTACAGTAAATGCCTTCATGTATAAAAAGGAGATAAGAACAGGTAATGAACTTCTATCGGCCATGCGCACTTGGGCCTTATTTGAATATCTGGTGAAGGATATGGAAAAACGTATAACTCGGGTTGGAAAAGACCTTGAAAAAATGCGTATTGCCCATGAACGATTGGACGATTTACTCCGCCAGAGTTTTGTTAAAACTGCCCATTGTACGATTAGCTATAACGAGTATTTGCGAATTAAATCCCTGTTAAAGGAATAAAATTGTTTTATCTTAAAGTTAACCCTGGCAAGGGTTATAGCCCATATTCTTAAGTTTATCAAAAAAATTATTGTAACCCTAACGGCTTTATTTCGTTAAGTGATGCATCTTGGTTAAGCCGGTTTTCGCCAACTGCCGAGCTCAATGCTGAGATAACACTTAATGGGGAGTATAACGCAAGTTACCTGAAGGAAACAGAAGATATTAGCGTACTCCCCGTTTTTGTTTCTGAGGAATAAAAATATTAGTCATAAAAAAAGCCCAACGATAAATCGTTGGGCTTTTTAATATTATTAAGCTATATACTAGATATCATCAAAATTGATTTCTGGTGCTTTTTTGTATTCTTTCTTTTTGGGCTTGATGTTTTTGTAAAAGATAACCTGCATTACTCTGTTGTCTTCTTTTGTAATCCATTGCTCAGAAATTCCATCCTTAATTCTCGCTCCTGTTGGTCCTTGGAAGTCAGCAGGCTCGAACAATTCATAAGTCTCATCTTGGAATTTAATAAAGATAGCAGTTACTCTTCCTGCCTCTACCCTGGCCTTTCCTTGGTAACAATATGTTTCACCATCTTCTGTTATCGAAATATACACCTCTCTGTGCATACCATCCGAAACATAGTCAACGCCTCTTTCTTCAAATTTCTTTTCAAACTTTTCTAAACAAGTTTGACTATTTCCTATAAATCCTACAGTTAAAAATAAAACTGCCAATAGTAACCCTTTTTTCATACGCCTTATCTTACGTTTAACAAAATTGCATTAATAAATTAAGTTATACAAATGCTTTCCAGACATTTATACATTAGTTTTCCACCAGCCCATTTTACAAAGAGCCTGCCATCTTTTTTGAAGCACCTTTTTATCCTTATATTTACCTTTTTAAGAAAGTGAGAGAATTAATTAAACACCAGTTCGTTGAGGCGCAATCTGTGCTCGAAAAATTCATTGAAGACGATAATAATGTTGTTAGAATAGAAAAGGCTATTACACACTTTTCTAGCTGCTTAAAAAATGGAGGAAAAATAATAAGCTGCGGAAATGGTGGATCAATGTGTGATGCTATGCATTTTGCTGAAGAGTTAACTGGTCGATTCCGGGACAACCGCAAGGCATTGGCTGCCGTATCTATTTCAGATCCCTCTCATTTAAGCTGTGTGGCTAACGACTATGGCTTTGACTTTGTTTTTAGTCGCTATGTTGAAGCCATGGGGCAAAAGCAAGATGCCCTGCTTGCGATTTCTACCAGTGGCAACAGTACGAACATTATTAATGCCGTTCAAAGCGCAAAAGAAAAAGGAATGTTTACGGTTGTTCTAACTGGAAAGGACGGTGGCAAACTCGCCTCACTTGCCGATCTTGAGATAAGGGTTCCACATATGGGATACTCTGACAGAATTCAAGAGATTCACATAAAAATCATTCATACCTTAATTGCTGGAATAGAAAAAGAGATATGCTAGTTAAAACCTACGGAAGTGCAGTTTATGGAGTAGATGCCATCGGCATAACCGTAGAAGTTAACATGTCCAAAGGGTTTAAGTATTACTTGGTAGGACTTCCGGATAACGCAGTAAAAGAGAGCCAACAAAGAATAGAGTCCGCCCTAAAAAACAATGGTTTTAGTATGCCAGGACGCAAAATTGTTATCAATATGGCTCCTGCGGATATCCGAAAGGAAGGTTCTGCATATGACTTGACCATTGCTGGTGCAATTCTAGCCGCGTCTGGGCAAGTATCTGATGAAAGGTGCGCCGATTATGTGATAATGGGAGAACTTTCTTTGGACGGAGGACTTCAGCCCATAAAAGGCGCTCTACCCATTGCCCTTTCCGCCAAAGAAAATGGATTTAAGGGACTCATACTTCCGAAACAAAATGCTTCTGAAGCAGCGGTTGTCAATGACTTGGATGTTTACGGAATTTCAAACATAAAGGAGCTTGCCGAAATACTGGATGGAAATCCGAGTATAGCCCCGGAAGAAAGTAATGATATTCTGAACAAGATAAATGATGAGTTTCCTAGTCTTGATTTTTCAGATGTAAAGGGACAAGAAAATGTTAAAAGGGCCTTAGAAATTGCTGCTGCTGGTGGCCATAATATTATACTTATTGGACCTCCAGGAGTTGGAAAAACCATGTTGGCCAAAAGAATCCCAGGCATTTTACCTCCTTTAAGTATGGATGAAGCCTTGGAAACGACCAAGATCCATTCGGTGGCAGGAACGCTTCAAAAGGATGGACTTGTCATTGAACGCCCTTTTAGGTCACCGCACCATACCATAAGTGATGTAGCCTTAGTTGGCGGTGGAGGCATTCCGAAACCGGGTGAGATTTCCTTGGCACACAATGGTATTTTGTTTTTAGATGAACTTCCGGAATTTAAGCGCTCAGTATTAGAAGTAATGCGGCAACCTTTGGAAGATATGGTCGTTACTATTTCAAGGGCCAAAGTAACAGTAGATTATCCCGCAAACTTCATGTTGATTGCCAGCATGAACCCGAGTCCAGGAGGTAACTTTTATGACCCTGACGATCCCAATTCCGATTCCGAACATGCGGTAAGGAGGTACCTAGCTAAAATTAGCGGCCCCTTAATGGACCGAATTGACCTTCATGTGGAAGTAAGTCCTGTGCCCTATGATAAACTAAGCGATAAAAACGCTGGAGAAGGTTCTATAGAGATTAGAAAAAGGGTTATAGAAGCTCGTGAAACACAAACCAAGCGTTATTCTTCAGAGAAAGGTATCCACTCCAATGCGCAAATGACACCAAAGCTCATGAAAAAACACTGCGAGCTGGATGAGATGGGGAATATGATGCTGAAAAATGCCGTTGAAAAACTTGGCTTCTCAGCCCGTTCATATGCAAGAATCCTAAAAGTCGCTCGTACTATTGCTGACCTAGACAAGTCTAAAAACATTGAAGGACATCATGTAGCTGAGGCAATTCAATACCGAGCATTGGACAGAAATGGTTGGCTAGGATCCGAGTAAATTAGTTTAGCGAATTACCACCTTTCTCACATTATCCTGATATTCTTCACCAGATAATTTAACGAAATAGATTCCTTTACCCATGCTAGTCAAATCAACAGGAATGGTTACAACTCCCGTTTCTAGAACTGATATCGACTGAATAAGTCTTCCTGACACATCTATTACTTCAAGACTTAAGTTATCACCTTCATAACTGTATACCTCCAACTGGAATTGACCTTCGTTAGGATTTGGATAAACTCGTAAATCAGCCTGTACAGGACGGTATACATTTTTAACCGTTTCGCTGTGACGCATAGAGCCATCTTCATCCATACGGATAATTCGATACCATGATGTTCCGAAAGGTGCTGATTCATCAATGTAAGTTCTTTGCGATCCGTCTACGTAATCTATATTGGTAAAATCAATTCCATTTGAACTGCGCTGCACAATGTAATTCGCCGCTACTTGCTCCTCGTCTACAACCCAGTATATCTCAGGTTTAATAGTTGATTTTTTGATACCTACATCTATAAAACTAGCGCTTAAAACAACACAAGTATTAACAGAAGTAGTTGCTTGACACCCGTACGGATCGGTAACTGTAACTGTAATTGTATAACCTGCTCCTATTCCCGTTCCTCCATAGGTATGTGCTATTGTTCCGGGCAAGGTAGCACCTGTGTATGTATCGGTATTTCCATCCCCCCAATTAACCTCATAACCCCAATTTGCATCAGCTCCAGTATTATTCAAAGAAATGTCAACGTTGGGATCTGTACATGTTCCCAAGCTGAAATCAGCTACAGGACCTATAGTGGCTGTACCTCCAAAAATAAAATCAAATCCAGAGTTAGTCGCAGAGAAGTTATCTACAAGTAATATAAAACGATCTCCAACGGAAGCGTTAACTACAGTGGCATCCCACTGCTGCTCATTAAAACAATCTCCTGGTCCTGGCGGATTATTGTCTTGATAATCTGTTACAGGTGTATTCCCCATAAAAGTAGGAGACAAACCTGTTGAACCATCACATCCACTCCAGTTACATGCTGCCGTGGCCGTTCCATTTGAATTTAAATTACACTCAGTGGCTAAAGCCTCTGTTGTTGTTTCCCATAATATCCAATCATAGTCATCCCCATTTTGAGAGGCCGAAGAATATACTGCTGGATCAATTTCAAACTCTAATGTTCCTGCAGCACCAACTGTAAAAGTATACCATTGAGATTGTTGTTCATCAGCACCAAAACAAGACATTACAGAAAGGTCTTCCTCAGATGAATTTCCATTTACTGTTCCGTTACCACTTGCAACCGAACCCACTGAAAAGCCACCACCATCACAAATATTAGATGCTCCAGCACAATCTTGCCCGGGAGAAGGCGCAGGTGTTGTTGTTTCAGGACAAAAGGTAAAGGTTCCATCTGCTCCTGTACTAGATATAGTAACATAATAGGTTCCTCCATTCGTTAAACCATTGATTGTACCCGTCAATGGAGATGCCCCACAATCACTGCCTTCTAATGCAAGTCCAGCACATGGCGGTGAAGTTGACTCAACTAGAATCATTTCAATATTCCCACCTATCGTGCCTGCCGTTATCGTATAATCAAACTGTGTTCCAGTAGCAGTAAATTCAAACCAAACTTCATCGTTATTTCCAGCACATCCCACTGTACCTGTCCAACCATCAGTAGCTGAAACCGTTGTAGTTTCCGCCAACCCGGGACCTACACAGGTTCCGTCAGGCGTTACCGTAAAGGCCCCAGAGCAGTTATCATTGGGAGGTTGAGCTGTTAAAATCAGAACAAAAAATATAGATATAAGGGTCAATAAATTTTTCATTCCGCGTATAAACTTAGAGGTTCAAAACTTTGACTATTGATCTTATTTCTTGAAGGGATAAAGACGGTTGACATATCGTTCATATTCCAATATACATCCTCATCATCTTTCCTCATCAACTCTATTCTTTCTCTTGTCTCTATAGTAACAAGTTCAAGAATTTTTCCTTTTGGAATAATTTGAAATGTCCCTTCCACGGCTGCAAAATTCTTAGAATTATGCTCGCCAATTGGTTCGTTTTGACTGTATGAGGTCAAACCAGCAACCATTGAAAAGAGTACAAAAGTTAGTCGCTTCATAACATAAAGTTAGTCTATTATTCATTCTAATATCTAACAAATCGTCTAAATTATGTTAAATCATCACGAACGAACCCTTTAATACGACTAATTAATTAGGCTCCAAAAGTATCTTTCATTCTCTGGAAGAAACTTTTTTCCTTCCCGGCTTTTCTTGGAGCGAAATTTTCAGCGTTTTGTAATCCCTCTAACACCTTGCGCTCCTCTTTATTTAACTTTTCAGGCGTATAAACTTGAACATGTACGAACAAATCTCCTTTACCATAGCCATTTACGTCCGGCACTCCTTTTCCTTTAAGACGCAATATCTTACCGCTTTGAGTTCCTGGCTCTAACTTAATTTTAGCTTTCCCACTAACGGTCGGTATTTCAATACTTGTCCCAAGTGCCGCATCTATAAAACTCACATGAGCCTCATAATGTAAATTGTCATCATCTCTTGTAAGGTCGGGGTGCTTCTCTTCTTCAATAACAACTAACAAATCACCTGGCACTCCTCCACCAGGAGCAGCATTTCCTTTACCACTTAAATTCAACTGCATCCCTTCTTGCACACCGGCAGGGATATTAATTGAAATCACAGCTTCCTCTCGCTTTAATCCTGAAGCATCTACCCCAGGAGGTCTCCTTCCAACAATCTGCCCACTACCCTCACATTGAGGACAGGTGGAGCTTGTTTGCATGGCACCTAAAATTGTTTGAGCTACTCTGGTAACTTGACCCGTTCCGTTACAAGTAGTACAAGTCTTAAACTCAACACCTTCAGCATTAACAAGTTTGTTAACCTTTATCTTTTTTTCTACGCCGTTTACAATTTCTTCAAGGGTTAATTTCAACTTAACGCGCAAATTGGAACCCTTTCGCACTCGTCGTCTTCCACCACGGCCACCGCCGCCAAAACCACCGCCAAAGGCGCCACCAAAAATATCTCCAAATTGCGAGAATATGTCATCCATATTCATACCGCCGCCTCCGCCAAAACCTCCAGCTCCACCAACTCCTTGATGACCAAATTGGTCATAACGTGACCTTTTATTAGCATCACTCAGAACCTCATAGGCTTCTGCGGCTTCCTTAAACTTCTCTTCAGCTTCCTTATCATCCGGGTTTTTATCTGGATGATACTTAATGGCCATCTTTCGATATGCTTTCTTTATCTCAGCTTCACTGGCATCTTTCGATACTCCTAATATTTCGTAATAATCTCTTTTTGCCATACTATTGACCTACCACTACTTTTGCGTAGCGTAATATACTTCCATTTAGGGCGTAACCCTTTTCAATTACATCAACTACTTTCCCTTTTTGATCTTCATCTTCAACAGGAATATTCGTTAATGCCTCATGCTCATCCACATTAAATTCTTTGCCCAGAGCATCCATAGGCTCCAGCCCTTTATTCTTTAGAATTCCATAGAATTTGGTATGAATGAGTTTAAAGCCTTCCTTTAAGCTCTCAGCATCATCATTATTTTCATTCGCCTGGATCGCGCGGTCAAAATCATCTAAAACTGATACCAATTCTTTAAAAACTCCTGCATTGGCTTGAACGATAAGATCCGCCTTCTCCTTTGCTGTTCTTCGACGAAAATTGTCAAACTCAGAATATAACCTAAGGTATTTATCATGCCAATCCTCTTCTTTTTTCTCAACGACTTCTTCAGCATTTTCTTCTGCTGCGTCTTGTTCATCTATGTTCTCATTTTCATCAAGTTTTTGTTCTTCTTGATTCAAATCATCATTCACTTCTTCTTTTATTTCTTTCTCGCTCATAGATACTCGATTTTTGAACTGCAAATGTCAAGTTTTCTGCCAAATAAAAAAAATCGCCATATTGACATAAAAACACCTACCCTTTTGTCCATATTGTCAGTATATTTCTGACGTTTAAGCATAGCATGCAAATAAAGGAATATCTAGAAGAAACCTACGGCAATCGCTTTGAGCCAGATTTACTTGATAATATTGTCAAATATGGAAAGGTACAATCATTTAAAAAGAAAGAAATTATTATTGATGTTGGAATGAGTATGGCCTTTACCCCTCTGCTTATAAAGGGATCAATACGAATTTTAAGACCAAACGAAAACGGGCAAGATGTTATGCTCTATTATTTGTCTGATGGTGATACTTGTCCATTGAGTTTAACGGCGGGTGTACGCTCTGGACAAAGTCAGGTAAGAGCTATTGCTGAATCGGATTGTACTTTAATTTTTGTGCCAGCTGAGATGAGCAAAACCCTTTTATCTAAGTACAAATCATGGGTTGAATTTTTACTTCAAAGTTATGATGAACGCTTAAACGAAATGATTCAAACTATAGACTCTTTAGCTTTCAAAACACTAAAGGAACGCTTGTTGGATTATTTGAAAGAAAAAGTTCAATTAGCAAACTCTAATAATGTCTCTATCACACATTCTGAAATTGCAGAGGATCTAAACAGTTCAAGAGTTGCAATTTCTAGACTCTTAAAAGAACTAGAAAAGGAGACCAAAATCAATCTACACAGAGCAAATATTGAGCTATTGTAACAAAGGTTACAAACGGTAAAAGCATCTCAATCTAAATTTGCAGCATGAATTCAATTTATGATACTTGGCCTTGGTTTATATCCGGACCTTTGATAGCTGCAATTATGTTATTACTCATATTTATGGGCAAAAAATTTGGAATGTCATCCAATTTTAGAACCCTTTGTACTGCTTGTGGAGCGGGAAAATATGCTTCATTTTTTAGGTTTGACTGGAAAAAGGACATTTGGAACCTTTGGGTCGCATTGGGCCTAATCCTTGGTGGTATTTTAGGTGCTTATTTGAGTCATGACAGCAAGATTGAATTAAGTGAAAGCACGAAAAAAGAACTTGCATTAATTAATTTGGAACATTCAAATGAATATGCACCAGAAATAATTACTGCAAAGAAAGAAGGCTTAAATGGTAAGACTATTTCAATTTTAGCTCTTGGCGGATTGTTAATTGGTTTTGGTACGCGTTACGCAGGGGGTTGCACTTCTGGCCATGCCATTAGTGGTTTATCCAACCTTCAACTCCCTTCACTAATAGCTGTTATAGGATTTTTCATAGGGGGGTTGACAGCAACCCACCTATTATTCCCCTTAATATTTTAATTATGAAAGCATTGATTTATTTATTTGTAGGCTCAATTTTCGGTCTTGTATTGTACAAATCAGAAGCTATTTCGTGGTATCGAATTTTTGAGATGTTTCACTTTCACTCTTTTCATATGTACGGCATTATTGGATCTGCAGTAATCTTAGGTGCTGTGGGTATAATGCTAATCAAAAAGAAGAATTTAAAATCTTTCTCAGGTGATAAAATAAAAATTGCCGATAAGGAAAAAGGATGGAAAAGATACCTCATCGGAGGTAGTATTTTTGGCCTAGGTTGGGCTCTTGTAGGAGCATGCCCAGGACCTTTATTTGTTCTATTCGGAGGAGGCTACATTAACATTCTAATTGCCATTGCCTTTGCAATTCTTGGCACTTTCATTTACGGGGTTTTTAGAGATAAACTACCTCATTAATTAAGTTTAACTTTGTAATTCAATTTTGAATCAGCTATTCCAAATAAAAAACTGGGCACCTGGTTATAGCAGTAGCACCTTCTTTAAGGACCTCATTGCTGGTCTTACAGTTGGTGTAATGCTTATACCTCAAGGAATGGCTTATGCTTTTATTGCTGGGCTGCCCCCTGAGATTGGTCTATACACAGCCATTTTCCCTCAATTGTTTTACGCAATCTTTGGAAGCTCAAAGAAACTAGCAATGGGTCCAGTTGCCTTAGATGCATTGATTATTTCTGCGGGATTGGCAGGACTTGGAATGGGAGCTGAAACACCGGTATGGGTAGTAGCATATATCACTTTGATGGTAGGATGTATTCAAATGGTCTTAGGCTTTTTTCGAGCTGGATTTTTGGTTAATTTCCTCTCGTCACCGGTACTTTCTGGTTTTATATCGGGCGGTGCGGTCATTATCGCGTTAAGCCAATTAAATCATTTACTAGGTATAGAGGGGGCAAATCAAAGTCAACTTATACCTGTACTAAAAAATCTTTTTAATCAACTTGGGGACATTCATATACCAACCCTTGGCATAGGTATTTTTTCTATTGGGCTGTTGTTGGTGTTGAAACGGCTGAATAAGAAAACGCCTGGCCCCTTACTCATAGTTTTCTTAGGGATTGCCCTCATGTATTTCATTGAAGAATATTTTTCTGGGGTTGAAACCCTTTCGGGTATACCTGAGGGACTACCTGAATTTTCACTTCATAAATTTGACTGGGGACTTACCAGAGCTTTGATTCCTGTTGCGCTAACACTTGCCTTTATTGGTTTAGTACAGTCCTACTCACTGGCTAAAAAAATTGAGGAGAATGAGAAAGGTACTGGCTTAAACGCGAACAATGAGCTAATTGCGATGGGAACAGCAAACTTTTTCGGATCGTGGTTTGGCACCTTTACCGGTACGGGAGGTTTGTCTCGTTCGGCAGTAGCAGTTGAAAGCGGTGCAAGAACTCCCTTTTTCGGGGTAATTAGTTCCTTAGTTATAGTGATAACCTTGTTATTTCTTACTCCCCTATTCGAATACCTTCCCAAGGTTGTCTTAGGGGCAATTATCATTGTTGCGGTATACAGTTTAATTGATATCAAGACTCCCTTAAAATTGTACAAGCATAGGAAAGATGAATTCTTGGTTTTGCTTATAACTTTCTTGAGCACCTTGTTTTTAGGAGTGATTGAGGGAGTGGTAACCGGAGTAATTTTGTCTTTGGGCCTTCTTGTGTATAGAACTGCTACCCCGCATATCGCCGAATTAGGTAGAATAAAAGGAACACATTATTTTAAAAATGTCGATAGGTTTGCTAACTCAGTAGAGGAATTTCCGAATATTCTGATTATCCGTTTTGACTCACAAATTTACTTTGGAAATCAAGTTTACTTCAAGAACGCAGTAAATGAAATGATTGAAAACAAGGGGGAAAATCTAGAATGGTTAATACTAAATGCGGAAGCTATCACCTACATAGATTACTCGGCAAGTGCAATGCTAAAGGCATATATTATTGAGTTAAAAGAAAGAAAGATAAACTTAATAATAGCGGGTGCAATTGGCCCTACTCGTGATATTTTACATAGCTCTGGTTTGTATGAACTCATTGGAAAAGAGCATATTTTTGTCGAGATTGAAGGTGCAGTAAAATATATACAAGAAGGCAAGAACATTGGGGTAATTCAACATAAAATTGCCTCTCAAACGAAAGAAGATACGAATACAAAAACTTAATACCTTTGAAGTAATGAAAGTTGAACAATTATATACAGGTTGTCTTGCTCAAGGCGCTTATTACATAGAAAGTAACGGTGAAGCCGCCGTGATTGACCCGCTTAGAGAGGTGCAACAATACATTGACATTGCAGATAGACGTGGTGCGAAAATCAAGTATGTCCTTGAAACTCATTTTCATGCTGATTTTGTGAGTGGACATATCACACTAGCAAAAAAAACAGGAGCGGATATTATATACGGTCCTACAGCAAAAACTGATTTTGAGAGCATTATTGCTGAAGATAATCAAGAATTTAAGCTGGGAAATTTAACAATTAAAGTACTCCACACTCCGGGTCACACCATGGAAAGCACCTGTTATCTTCTGCTTGATGAAAATGGTAAAGAGCACTCTATTTTCACGGGGGATACCTTATTCTTAGGAGATGTTGGTCGTCCGGATTTGGCTCAAAAAGCTGCAAACATGACCCAAGAAGAACTTGCAGGCTTATTATTTGATAGCCTAAGAAATAAGATTATGCCGCTATCTGATGATCTAACCGTTTACCCAGGACATGGAGCAGGATCAGCTTGTGGAAAGAACATGAGCTCTGAAACCGTTGGAAAACTTGGAGAACAAAAGGAAAGTAATTATGCATTGAGAGCTGATATGACCAAAGAAGAGTTTATCAAAGAACTCACTGATGGACTTGCGCCTCCTCCGGCTTATTTCCCGCTTAATGTTCAAATGAATAAGGAAGGCTATGCCGACATTGATGAGGTAATTGAACAAGGCAGTCAGGCCTTAAGTATAGAAGAATTTGAAAAGCACCGAGCGAATGATGCTGTATTAATATTAGATACGCGTCACCAAAGTGAATTTGTCAAAGCACATATACCAAATTCATGGTTCATTGGAATTAAGGGTGGTTTTGCTCCTTGGGTTGGAGCCTTAATCAAAGACGTAAACACACCGATTGTTTTAGTTTCAGATCTGGATAGCATAGAAGAGGTCATTACACGCCTAAGTCGTGTAGGATTTGATAATGTAATAGGCTATCTAGATGGCGGGTTTTCTACTTGGGAAAAAGCCGGTAAAGAAATAGCTGAAATAGAAACTATAAGTGCAGAAGAATTTGCCAAAAAACACAAAGAACTTCCCGTGGTGGATGTCAGAAAAGATGGCGAGTTTCAAGCTGAACATGTGGACGGAGCATATCACAGAGCCTTGTCAAGAATTTTTGAAGAGACTGACAAATTTCCAGAAGGTCAGTTTTATGGACATTGTGCAGGCGGCTATCGTTCCGTTATTGCCAATTCAATTTTGAAATCAAAAGGCATCCACGGAATGATTGATGTTTTGGGTGGTTACGGTGCAATTAAAAAAACTGATACTCCAAGAACAGATTTTGTTTGTCCGAGTACGCTCTAATTAAAACTTGATTGAATTAAAAAAGGGGAAGCAAATGCTTCCCCTTTTTTGTAATCTCTTACAACTGGAACCTCAACGCTAAACCAGAGCTTGTATTGGCCGTTGGGAAGGCAGTAGATACAAATGGCTTGGTTAACATTCTATCAAAGTAAAACCTTAAAGTCAATGCCTTGCTAAGCTTATACTCTGCAGAAGACTTTATGGACATAAAACGCTGCCCGCTTGTTAATTGATTCTGGTTCTCAACTATCTTGCGAATGATAGTTCTGTTATTTCTGATGGATAAGTCAAAACGAATATTTAAGTCACTTGTCAATTCCTTACCACCAATTTTAAATGGGAAGGGAACCTGATTGAACTTATAGCCCGATCCAATCACCAATTCATTTCCAAGAATTTCTGTCAATTGGTTGTTGGCCAAACTTAAACTCACATTCCTATCTTTTTTAATCTCGAACTTTGTAATTAAACCAGAAGTTTCATTTTTACTTTTGAGGTTCCATGTTGCATCAAAACCAATAAGTGGACTAAACTGCTCTGTAACAACCACAGTACTAAACTGTCGTCTATTAATCCAGTTACCGCTTAAATCAGTAACATCAGAAAAGCCATCATCATTATAATCAGCAGCTTGAAGGTTAGTCGTATAATTAGCTAAACTCACATTGCTTCTGTATCCGTGAGAAACAGATAACCTAGAAAGGTATTTCTTAACCGCTGGCAACTTTGCCAATCCATTATAAGTTACTCTCCAATTTGGTAAGGGAATAGAGTTAAATGGGTTGATGTTCTTCTTATTCGGGTTTCGACCTCCATAGGCTGTAAGGAAGGCCCCAGTAACTACTTCTTGTTGCGTTGCACCATAACCTTCATAGTAATTGGTATCTGTGATTTCTGAATTAGGGTTATCCTCTCCTAACAAGCCAGAAACGGTGACTCTATTTCCGAGCAATTGGTCAAATACATTCGATTGATATGTCGTGTCATTCATTCCAACAAAAGCAGTGTTCCAAGCAATAGAAGAGTAGGATACCATTCCATTTTGCATCAAGTTTTGTGCGGTATAATCTTGTTCACTAGAGCTCCAACGGAAGTTGGATGCCTGGTTGAAGGTTTGTTGTTTGTCCATTGTTAATTCAATCCTGAAATCCTTAATAGGTTCAATGGTAGCACGTGCAGAGAAATTTCTTGAATTACTTACCGTGTATTGCTTGTTCAGGTATTGGGAGGTTGCTGAGTCGATAAGCCAACCCTGGGTTGCTATTTGACGAGCAAAGTCTCTATCTGTTTCTCGTCCAAAAATATCGGTGTTTTGCTGGCCTGTGATAAAAGCTATTCCCGGTGCCTGAAAGGCGGAATTCATACCTAGTAGTTGCGTGGACTGGTTATAACCAGGCAGCATAATCCCATCATTTGTACTATAGTTTATAGATATCGTTTTAAGCATCATTAAGGAGTGCGCAACATGATCCACAAAGGTGATTTTCTTATCATCTTTCTTTTTCTTGTCTTTGTCTTCCGTCTCTCCCTTATCGTCTTTTCCGTCTTCCTTACCTTTGTCCTTTTCCTTATTATCTCTTCCCCCTCTAGCAGGCGTTCTAGAGTTGGTTCTTGCCTTTTGGGTAAACTTCTGGTTTACTTTTTTGAAATAAGGAACATGGTTGTACAATGTTGTTAGGTTACCATTAAACACCCAATTAATCTGCCGTGAATTTTGAATCGTATTACCTAATGAGTCCTGTGATAACGGTGCTCTCTGCCAATCATAAGAAGCCGTATATCTGGTGGTTAGTGTTATCCAATCTGTAATTGGCAATTTATTAATAGGCCATGTGATGTTTATGTTTCCATTGTGACCGTAGTTCATTGTTTCCCCCAACTCTCTGATGGAACGGTTCACAGAGTCTTTCCAAATCTCATAAGTTTCAGGATCATCCTTTCTGTCGATAGCTCCCAGACTATCTGGTTCTCCAATGATAGCTGCATTGTTAGCATGGAAATCGAATTTGAAATTTTTAGTGAAATCATATTTGATGTCATAACCTCTATTCCAGGTAAACTGCTTTAAAAATTGCGGTTGGAGTTGGAAATCATCAAAATTTGAACGCAGTTGATTATGATTGTAGGAACGCATGATGTCATTTCTAAATGCCATTTGTTTAATCCCTAGATTCAGATTAAAATCTTTAATTGGACGCAGCCAAGGAGATTTTTTAGCAAAACCAGCATTCTTAAATGGTTCCCAAGCCTTTGGTTTGTTATTAAACTGATAATTTAATCCACCCCTATAAACCTTGTTCATATTGTACTCTACATTCACATCCCGGTGATAAGTTTCAGAGTAGGAATAGGTTGCCGACCAGTTCGCAACATCCCAAAAATGCGCTTCCTTCCCTTGTTTTCTTTGAATACCCACATTCGTAAGGTTCATTGAGCGCTGACGCGTGTAATCCGTGACTTGACTTCCTCGATCAATCCTTTCATCATTTGGTAATTCAGCCCATAAAATATCAGGATTTAAGGGGTCATATTGTGGATTAATTGTAGCAACTGAATAGCCCAAATATAGTGGCATTCTTATTCCCCAATTTTCATTGAATAACTTTCCTAGCTGGAAGGATGTGGATGCATCAAACCGTTTTATTGTTTCCAATTGTCGGTCCGCAACTTTGGTCTCAAGTCCACCCCAACCAGGTGTACTCATACTACCGGCCACATCAAAACGGAAGAAGTCTGCTCCTTTAACACTCATTCTTCCTACAGTAGCCCAACCTCCTGATTGGTTGAAGTCCGTTAGTCGCAATTCATTTACCCATACATGCGCGCACTTAGAAAGTCCATCATCGCTCCCCACCCATGGATGCGCGCTTGTTCTTTTTGGATTTCGGATACCAATCATAATCGTATTCACCGCTTGAAGGTTTGGATTACCTACGATTGAAACCCGCCTATCCTTATCAGCTAAATAGGTACTATACTTCTTATTGATATCAAATTGATTGGTATTCCGTTCCCTTTTTAGAGCGATTAACTCATCAAAAATGATTTCCATATTATTTTGCTCCGGCCAAATATCATTTGCATTATCAGCACCAAACTGAGTTAAAAGCAAGGGGATTTCATATTCATAATAATTCTCGACAAAATCGGTACCGAGCCGCACAAAAACGGTCACATCTTTATCATTAAGGGGTTCATCTTGCAGTGCCTCACCGTGAATAAACATTTTGAGTTTTCCATACTGCCGGACATCTATTTCCAAGTTTTTGAACATGGCTCGTGCATCTCCATCCTCTAAACCACAAACCTCCATTGCAATGGACTGCTCATTTAACTGACGTTGGTTTACTGCAGTTGGATCAATCTCCCTAACGATATCCGGAGGAACCACATAATTTATTGGATCCCTTGACCCGTTTTGCTCAATATTTACAGCGCTAACATTGAAGGTAGTTGCGTTTGGATCCGTTGGAATATATTCTCCATCATCTCTCAAATCGTCATAATAGGTTCTCCATTCACCGCGTATGAGGTCCAAGCGAGCGAACCTTAAGACTGTAGGATCATCAAAGCCTTTCATGAACATTCTTAAGAATCGAATTGATCTAAAGTCTGAAATTCCATTGATCACTTTCTCTGGTTCTCTTAATGGAATTTTGAATTGGTACCATTTTACGCCTTCCTCACTGGTAAAGGCATCTGCAATAAAGTTTTGCCCAACAACCATATCATTTTTTCGGATACTGATTTTATATTGAAAATAGCTTTCAGATTCAGATAGGTTGTTATCCAAATTTATGTCTTCAATATCCGGTGCATTTGTAAAAGCAGTTGGATAACCTTCATCATTTAATTCCTCTGATTGTTCAGAGGTATTTGAGTTACCTTCTACACCGTTTATTAACTTGTATCTTTCCAAAATATCCAGAGCTTGCTGATCATAATCATCGCCCCTATGGAAGTGATAGTTATCACTAGATACATCCGCTAAGATTTGAGCTTTTGCAGTTGAATTCAAGGGAGATGCATTCACCCAGTTAACGAATGCTTGATATTGTGCAGGCTCTTCATTATCATCTAATAAATCAAGTCCAACATCCTGAATTTGTCGTGTGGAAGGTTCATTATCGAAAGCGTTAACTATCAATTGTAAGGTAGGTACACGCCCCCAGGTTGTTGTTTCTAAGTCATCATCACTGCCATCTACAGGAATTCCATTTTCAAAGGACTTTCTTGAATCTGGTAAAATGTCTTCTGAAATATTTCCAAGGTTAAAGTACAGGTCTCCACCCGAATGATTGTTATTCGGGTCAGCATCCTCATTAAAAGGATCCATTACCCAAAACTGAATAAATTCAATGTTAGCAAGCTCAAAATCTGTTGTATTAAGCTCACGCATGATACCCGCCCATCTTGAATCTGGTTGGGCTAGACTTCCATCAGTATTTGTTCCGGATGAAATCCCTGGTTGTCCATCCATATCAAAGTTGTATGGCCCTCTTTCGCTAGGATAATATGCCATGTCGAACATTGCAATGTTCTGAGGCTGACCTGGAATGGTATTTTGGTTCGGGAACACCTCATTTAAAAGGACTTCCCTCATTCTATGATCTTCAAGTATGGCTGGATTATTCGCAATATTATCTGGCGTTAAATTATTTCCTCGATAGTAGATAGAAGGATCAATAAAGTACCAAGCTAATCTTGCTCGGTTGTAACCTGCTGCAAGGTCATTATTAAGTTCGCCTTCAGGGAATAAATCAGCTGTTTGACCTTTGGGAATAGAGGCTAGTTTCCAATTATTAATTGCTTTTAGATCAATAAATGATTGAGATCCTTCAAAATCATCTATGTATGAAACACCATTTTTATCCAAGGCACGACTTACCCCTGGTATCAATACTGCAAACTCTCCAGAACCTTGAAAGGTTGACATTTCCTTTGTTTCAATCAAAGGCAATTTGTCTATCAACTTGGTTAGCATAGGAAGGTCCGCACGATAGCTTCCATCAATTCCCAACTGGGTGTTACGCATGGGCTCATCCCCTATATTAATCTTTTGAGTTAACGGTCTCTCAGTCATACGCACAACCGTACCTCCAAGGTTAGCATCATTGGATATTTTGTAGTCAAAGCGAGTCCCTAAGAATGTTTTTGTCTGCAAACTAAAAAGCGAATTGGACTCAAGCGAAACCTTAATCGGTGTTTGGGATTGTAATAATCCTTCATTAATAATTCGAACCCTTCCCAAATTGTAATCCACTGTATAATCTACATTCTCCTGCAGAATATTTCCCCCAGCAGTTACTCTTACAGCTCCTCTAGGTATATTCAATGCATTCAGTGAGATTTCGGAACTACTAGACGATTCATAAGATCCTTTGATAAAGAATCTGTTTTTACTCGGTGTGTTTTGAGCGACCGTTTTAGTAGAATCATAAAGTTCCGTAAAGGCAATTCGATCTGCCGTGGCCGCTGGCATCCCTGCCGTGGTTAATTGATCATGTAAATAGGCACCAAATGGCTCGGTAGTCGTGAAAATAATTCGTCCATTTCTGGAATTTATAGTACCTCCATTACTAGCTACATTGCCATTAAAATTGAATGGGACAAAATCAAAATAACCATCTGGATAGGGACTGGACTGGACATTAATTCTATCCAATCCTAATATTTGAATTAGCGGTCTGTCTTTTACTCCATCGTAAGGTAAGAATGGAATTTGAATCGATCTAGCCGGGTCGTTATACCAAACATTCAATGCAAAATTTGTTGAACTCACTTGGTAGGCTCCAATCGAATAAATATTTTTCATCATCAAATCCCAAATTGGATTTCTTGGATTGGTAATCGTAGGCTTTAATAATTTCAAAAGCAGTGCATCTTGACCGGCAACACCATCCGTCGAAAATTCTCCTACCTGGTAGGTACTATCACCAATAGTGTATTGAAAGGCAACGGCTAAAACCTCATCATTATTCAATGATTGATTTAAACTGATATATCCCAATAAAGAGTTGTAGGAGTATTCTGATTCTGATAACATTCTTGCATTCTCCAATTTTTCAAAATCCACTGCAGCAGATAAGCCTTGACCTTGTAGAACAGAAGTTGCCGTATTGAATGATCTTACACCCGGATTGCTGACAATCTGCTGATATAGGCTGTTGGCATTATTTTCAGGTGTAGTAGAACCAGGGTTTACAGTTACAATGGCCGGATTTTGAAGATTTTCAACCTGACCTAAGTCTGTTAACGCAACAATATTTCTAGTGTTAACGGTTGTATTGTTGGTATTCGTTAACCAAACTTCCATTCTAGTAATGTTAATTTGCGAGTTTACAACCGGCATGGATTGTAAGGCTTCATCATAGTTCTCATGGAAGTACTGAGAAACAAAATAGTGACGATTGGCCTCATAATTATCCGCCTTAAGCTCATATTCGGTTACCTGGGCCCCACCAGCCACGTTTATTTCCGATCGCTTACCCTTGTCTTGGGACATAACAGATGTCACATACAAGCGGCCAAACTTCAATTCAGTTTTGATTCCGAAAAGACTTTGTGCGCCTGATATCAATGTTCCTCCAAGAGGCAGATTTACGTTACCCGCTTCAATTTTTTGAATTATCTCGTCATCGTATCCTTGATACTCGAGCTTCATTTGGTTTTCAAAATCAAAAGTAGCTTCTGTGTTGTGGCTAAAATTAATTTTAAGCTTATCACCAACGGTTCCGAGAAGATTTATCTGAATCCTTTCATTGAAGTCAAAGGTTGTAATTCTTCTTTGCTTTTGTGGAATCTGAGGATTGTCAGTTCGGTTCGTATTGAATCCAAAAGAAATTTCTGCTGTACCCGTTGGTCTAATGTCAATTCCTCCTGGACCAAAAATATCCTCAAAGGCTCTCGCTTCAAGCGTTGGCAAGCCTGAATTATTTGAGTTTGCATCATTCTCTTGATTTGCCTCCCAATTTCGCTGCTCTTGTTGCTTTGCCTGATACTCGATATATTCCTCTTGGGTCATATAAATAGGCTGCCCCAAAGGAATTCCATTTTCACCTACAGAGTTGTATATTACATACATACCTGTTACAGGGTCATATTCAACCTGATTATTAAAATTAAGCGGATCTTCTAGGTTGATTCCACTCCCTTCGGAGTTTGGGTCAGATGGATCAGGAATAGGATATTCTAACTCAACTTCTGGAGAATCAACTTCAATGGGAGTAAGCAGATTTGAACTTAAGGAATTTGATGGTTTGGCAAGGTCTTTAGAAGCTAGCTCCCAATCTTTTGTTTTTAGTTCATCCTCTAAATCAATAATTGTAAGTGCATTCTGAATCGCGTCAGATTTTTCATCTTGATTTACAGGTTCACCAAAAGATTCCATCATCTTGGTTCCTGCAAAAACCGCTACTGAAGAAACAGAAAAGGCTATACCCAGCTTTATGATTTTTCCTCCCAAATTCAAGCTACAAACTTTTTAATCCTAAACGTATTAATTCTTCAACAGCCAGGTCATCTCCGTTAGATTGGACAATTTTATCAAGCGCTTTTTTCGCTGTTCTTTTGTCAAATCCTAAAGAAACCAATGCTGTTAACGCTTCATTCACTGAAGTATTGTTTGAGCTGGAAGAATTTTCTTCTTCTAAGCCTTCTATTCCCATTTTATCTTTTAAGTCGACAATGATTCTTTGCGCTGATTTCGCGCCGATTCCTTTCACACTTTTAAGGGCATTGACATCTCCCTTTGAAATAGCATCTGCCAGTTCTCCTGGTTTAAGAGTTGAAAGAATCATTCTGGCAGTATTTGGCCCAACTCCACTTACAGAAATTAGTTTCCTAAATACTTCACGTTCACTTGTCGTCATAAAGCCATACAGCAATTGAGCATCTTCACGAACTACAAAATGTGTATATAATTGGCATGCTTCATCTTTCGGTAAGTCAGCATAAGTATTGAGGCTAATTTTGATCTCATAACCAACACCGTTACACTCGATTACTGCATATTCCGCGCTTTTAAAAGCTAGTTTACCTTTTAGATATTCGATCATTTTTTATTGCTTTGGGCATCTATCACAGCCACCTTTATCATATTACATATCTCTCTAACCGAGCTTCCTAATTGAAGCACATGACAGGACTTTTTCAGACCCAAAAGAACAGGACCAACTGTCTCAACATGATCTAGTTCTTGCAGTAATTTGTAAGATATGTTACCCGCACTCAAATTAGGGAATATGAAAACATTTGTTTTCCGGTTTGCCAACAAAGAGAATGGGAATTTCTCATTTAGAAGATCACCATTAAGGGCAAAGTTTGCTTGAATATCTCCATCTACAATTAGATTTGGCTGCTCCTTGTGCAAAATTGCAGCTGCTTTTGCCATCTTCTTAGCATCCTCCCCTTCAGAAGAACCAAAGTTCGAATACGAAAGAAGCGCTACTCTTGGAGTAATCTTCATTTTCCTAACCGCCTTTGCTACCATATTTGTGATTTCTGCAATCTCTTCAGCCGTTGGGTTAAAGTTTACTGTTGTATCTGCAAAGAAAAGAGGTCCTCTTTTAGTAAGAAGAATATACATTCCAGCAACCTTACTTACCCCTTTATCAACTCCAATGATTTGTAAAGCTGGTCGAATTACATCTGCATAATTTCTTGTAATACCGCTGATAAGCGCATCTGCTTCACCATTTTCAACCATCATGGCTCCAAAATGATTTCTGTTGCGCATTTCCTTATCGGCTTCATAAAGGGTATAGCCTTTTCTCTGACGCTTTTCAAAGAACATTTCACCATACTCAGTACGCTTTTTACGCATTGATTTTGACTTTGGATCAATGATTTCCACATCATCCAAATCCAACTCATACTCGGTAATTAACTCTTTTATTTTTGGCCTATTCCCTAAGAAAATTGGCTCGCACACCCCTTCATCTCTTGAGACTTGAGCAGCTTTAAGAATGTGATAATTGTCAGCTTCCGCAAAAACCACTCGTTTTGGATTTTCTTGGGCCTTCTTAGTGACTCCACGGAGCAATTTATTCTCTTGACCAAGCCTTCTATTCAGTTCTTCCTTATACGCATCCCAGTCCTCAATAGGCATTCGCGCAACACCACTATCCATTGCAGCTTTTGCCACAGCTGGTGCCACATAAGTTATTAATCTTGGATCAAGTGGTTTAGGGATAATTTGATCTGGACCAAAATTTATTACCTTTTCATCGTATGCTTCAAGCACCTCTTCTGGCACCTGTTCTTTTGCAAGCTCAGCGATAGCATGAACTGCTGCCAGTTTCATTTCTTCGTTAATAGAAGTGGCCCTAACATCTAGGGCTCCCCTAAAAATAAATGGGAAACCGAGTACATTGTTAACTTGGTTAGGGTTGTCAGAACGCCCAGTTGCCATTATAATATCTTCACGAACAGATGTCGCATCCTTGAATGGTATCTCTGGATCCGGATTCGCAAGCGCAAATACAATCGGGTTTTTTGACATGGAAGCAATCATGTCTTTTGAGACAATGTTCCCTTTCGATAAACCTAAAAACACATCCGCTCCGTCCATCGCCTCCTCAAGAGTTTTCGCCTTAGTGGAGCTCGCAAAAAGCTTCTTGTTTCCATCCAGACCTTTGCGAGACTTGGAGATTACTCCTTTACTGTCCAACATGATCAAGTTAGATTTCTTAGCTCCTAAAGCCAAATATAATTTCGCACAAGAAATTGCAGATGCACCAGCACCATTAACAACAATTTTGACCTTTGAAATATCTTTTTTTGCTAATTCCAAAGCATTTAGAAGTGCGGCACCTGAAATAATTGCCGTACCATGCTGATCGTCATGCATGATAGGAATATCCAACTCCTCTTTTAACCTTTCCTCTATGTAAAATGCCTCTGGCGCTTTAATATCTTCAAGATTTATACCTCCAAAAGTTGGAGCTATTGCTTTGACCGTTTCTATAAATTTATCCGGATCGGTCGCATCAACCTCAATATCAAACACATCAATATCGGCGAAAATCTTAAAAAGCAAGCCCTTACCTTCCATTACAGGCTTTGACGCCTCAGGTCCTATATCGCCCAGTCCTAAAACCGCAGTTCCATTGGAAATAACGGCGACTAAATTACCTTTAGCCGTGTACTTATAGGCATCTTGTGGATTTTCGTGTATTGCAAGACATGGTTCCGCAACTCCCGGGGAGTATGCCAAACTTAAGTCTCTTTGTGAATTATACGGCTTGCTTGGAATTACCTCAACTTTACCAGGTCTTCCCTGACTGTGATAATCCAACGCATCTTGTTTTCTTATTTTTCCCATAAAAATTGAACCCTCAAAGATATAATTCTTCGCTGAAAAATTGTAGATTTACACATAAGAATAAGCTCATGCTAAAGAAAAAACTCATCATATTCTCAGGTGCAGGAATGAGCGCGGAAAGCGGACTAAAAACCTTTAGAGATAATGATGGGTTATGGGAGAATTATAAAGTTGAGGAAGTTGCTACACCAGAAGCCTGGGAAAGAGACCCTAAAATGGTTCTTGAATTCTACAATCAGAGAAGAAAACAAGTTTTTGATGCTGAACCTAACAAGGCACATAAAATTATAGCCGAGCTGGAAGAGGATTTTGATGTTGAGGTAATTACCCAAAACATTGACAATTTGCATGAAAAAGCCGGTTCTTCCAAGGTTCTTCATCTTCATGGTGAACTCTTAAAATCAAGAAGCACAGCCTATCCTTTTAAAACTTATCCTATGGATACGCCTGAGCTTAACTGGGGAGATACCTGTGAATTGGGAGCGCAGCTTAGGCCACATGTTGTTTGGTTTGGCGAAGAGGTTCCTAATCTTGGAATTGCTCAAAAAATTTGTGAGGAAGCTGACATTCTGGTAATCATTGGAACGAGCTTAAATGTTTATCCCGCTGCCAATTTGGTCTTTTATGCTCCAGAAAAAGCTCAGAAATTTTTAATAGACCCTGCAAATGTATTGGTCCGTGATTTGAAAAATTTGAAAATTATTCAGAAGAAAGCGGAGGAGGGTATGGAAGAGTTGAAGCAAACACTCCTTTCTCATCCCGTTTAAACCTGGAATCCAATAGTTCTTGTATTATACTTCCCCTTTTCGATCCTAAATAACTAATTTTAGGGTATGAATAAATTTATACTCCCTTTAATACCCTGCTTACTTTTCTTTCAATCCTATGGTCAATGTTCAGCCGGTGAGGTTGAAGTCGAAATTGTGATCGACACCGATGACTATGGCTATGAAGCCTATTGGCAGCTTATTCCTAGTGGCGACCCATGCGGTTCAGCTACGATGATAGCAGAAGGCGGAAATTTAACGGTTGGTTGCAACGGAGGTGGCGCTCAGGCACAGGATCCCTCAGGATACGGTAATAACCAAACCATAACAGAAGGACCGTTTTGTGTTTTAGCCAACACACAACTTGACCTTATTTTCGTTGATGACTGGGGAGATGGTGGAATAAATTTTGAAGTTTTTATTAATGGCTACCAGAAGGAATATTTTACTGGAAGTGGGACTGGGAATACCTTCACTTTTATTGCTGCAGAGCCACCAGCTTACGATTTAGGAATTGTTTCTTCTAATATTTACAGCTATGTTAATACCGGAAGCGTTGATATTATTGCTTCTGTTTTCAATTTTGGGACTTCAACTGTTGCAAATTATGATTTGCATTACACGGTGAATGGAGGTGCACCTGTAACACATTCTGTTACAAACTCTGACTTACAGTACGGTCCAAACGAGCAAATCACACATAGTATTCCAGCTAACATTAGTTCCAACGGAGTCTACACCATTAAAATTTGGGCAGACAATTTAGATGGAAATTCCGACGGTGATAATTCTAACGACACGCTTATAAAGATTACTGAGGCGGGGCCCGGAACACCGAACTATATAGATGGATACATCAATCAGTCAACAAGCATAAGTCAAATTGCAGGTAGCTCGGAGCAAGTTTCTGATCCAACTGATTTAGATTTCCATCCCGTTCTTTCAAACAAGGAGCTATGGATCACCAATCGTGGAACTGAAAACTCAGGAGGTAGCACAGTTACAATATTTAATGCTGGAGAGACCAACCAAACAGAACTTTACAAACAAGATGGTAATGCATGGCATTTTATGTCATTGCCAACCGCTTTAGCTTTTGGAGAAAATGGAAACTGGGCAAGTGCACCCGGTGTATTTGATGCGAATCACTCTGGTTCTGGAAATCCATTTACGGGACCATCTTTATGGAGTAGCGATATGAGTGTATATGCTGAACCAAGTGGAGGAAATGGGAGCCATTTGGATATGCTACACCAAAGCCCTTATTCCCAAGGTATTGCTGCAGAAAAAGATAATGTATATTGGGTAGTTGATGGTTTCAGTAATGATATATGCCGCTATGATTTTGTTGAAGATCACGGACCTGGCGCATCTTATCATGGAGATGCCATAATTCGTCGATATGCCGATGATCAAATCACTAAAGATCCCAATAATACCATTGTTAGTCACGCAATATTAGATGATAATAAGCAATGGTTGTACGTAGTAGATCATGGTGGCCAAAGAGTAATTCGAGTTGATATTAACACAGGTAGCATGTCTGGTTCCAACCCAAGTTTCGCGATGACCGAAACGGTTGAAGAATATTCTGTTTATTCAGGATACACGCAAGAAACCGTTGTAACAGGCCTAGATAAACCTGCAGGGATTGACATCATTGATGACCGTATGATTGTTAGCGAATACCAAACAGGTGAAATCATTATTTATGATGTTTCAAACATGCCTGCTACGGAACTTTATAGAATCCAGACAGGATACAGTAGTATTCAAGGAATAAAAATAGGGCCAGAAGGAAGAATTTGGTTTGTGGATGGAAATAGTAACGGTGTATATAAAATTGATGTACAAGGATTAAACCTAGAAGAAAATCAAATAAGCCTAAATGTATGGCCCAACCCAAGTAATGGGATTATCAATATCACCGCTTCCGATCAAATGAATGGCTCAATTAGTCTATTTGATGTGGCAGGAAAACTTGTATACAGCAAACAGCTAAATGCCATAAGCACTAAAATTTCTGTGGATGCGCCTTCGGGAGTTTACACCTTAATTTATAGTGGAGACAACGGAGAATTATTCCAAAACAAACTAATAATAGAATAGCTAATACTTAACGCCAGAAATGAAAAAAGCGGGCCTTTTAAGATCCGCTTTTTTATTCGGAATAAGCCATTAAAGAAATTTTGTTTCATTCAACGTAGGCCCAGTAATAGATTCCATTACTATTTCACAATAACTTTGTTGTATAGGTTAATATTCCCTTCCGAGGAAACAACGTTAATTATGTAGGTTCCTGGATAAAAGTTTGAGAAGTCTAGTTTTTCAGAACTTGAAAATGAATTACTATACAATAATTTCCCATCAATCCCTAAAATATTTATTGTACCTCCAATTACACCTGGAGCGTTTACTGCAACAAAATCCTCGGAAGGGTTAGGATAAAGCTCTAATTTATTTTCCTTATTTTCATAAAGATTATTAACTCCAGTAATTGTAGCCGTACGATACTTAACATTTCCGCTTGGGTCATCTTGCCAAACAATATGATAAGTATCTACTCCATCAAAAGCAATATCGACATTTCGTTGTGCTCCAGTAGGATCAGAGTTCACCCTATACGTTGTATCAACTACTCCGTTTGACCCAGAAAGCGAATAAGTAAAGTGTATATCATGATTCCCCGAACTTGTATTTTGATATGCTACCCCAAATTCTTGTCCTACCCCATCAATTCTAGGAAAGTTTTGAATTGTAGATGGTTGAGTTGTAGGATCAAGAGCTTTCGCGTTCATCGTGCTTCCTGAGAACAAATCGTAACCTCCAATATACACTCTAGTGTCTCCAGAACCTGAAGACATCCATACACTTAAGACAGTATCTCCATTATAATAAGCATCAGGCCCACTAGAAGGACAAGCTCCAATTAACCAGTCATTGTTGTCAATGTCAATTTGTGTAGGAAAGGTTAGGCCCCCATCAGCGCTATTTGATATCCAAATATCACGAATATTGTTATCATTATTTCTGAAAACAGTTGTAATATTATTATTGTTCATCATTATATGACCTGGACAACAATCGCAAACCTCCGCTCCAGTTTGAGAAGCCTGTACAGCAGCACCCCATGTCAGGCCTCCATCTGCCGATTTTACTATGGAGTACTCTGGATCTAACCAATTCGCTTGATGTGTCATAAACATTACTACAGGGTTATAATTGTTGTCTATTGCAACACTAGAAAATCGAGTTAGATCGGAAGGATTATCAATTGCTACTGTGTCTCCATAAGTCGCACCTCCATCAGTAGACTTTACAATGTAAACCGCCTCCGTTTGTTCGGGCTGAGCTTCAAAAACTATAAAAACTACTGAATCCTTCGCTGCTATTGACGGTCCTGCCCACCATGTAGCAAAGGCATCTACCCCACTTGGATTAACCTGTTGCGGAGTATCAAATGAATTTCCATTCCAAACAGCTGAATGCACGACTCCATTGACACCCATTTCTTGACCCCACATCACAACAGGGTTTCCATTACTCAACACAACTCTAGGACGCTTGTTATCAAGGGAGTTAGCCACATCAATCTCTGGACCCCATTGAACCTGACCAATACACATGTTTCCTATCAGAAACATGTAAAAAATTCCAATCATACTTTTCATATTGCTAAGATAATACTATTTTTGAGTAGCAATAATGATTGAGATAAAGCATAGGGTTTTTGCCTTTTTTACAGCTATTCTACTGTTGGCTGCATCCTTTGGCTTTACTTTGGATGTACATTACTGTGGTAATGAAGCAAAAAGCTTTAGTTTGATCGGGAAAGCTAAATCATGCTCAAAAGCCAAACATCAGCTTACAAAGAGAAATAAGAAACATCACTGTTGTGAAGGAAAGGAAGCTGATTTCAAGAGATGTAAAAAAGGGCTTAGAAATGTTCTAGCAAAGAAATGTTGTCACAACGAAACCTACAGTACCGTAATTTCAGCGGACTATAAGGTAGAAAATTTGACTTTACTAACCCCAGTAGATAGTATAATCTCAAACTCGGGAATCGAATTTCTTAAGGCATTTCAAACTAACAAATCTTTAATAAGAATTCAATCACACCCTCCCCCAGATATTCCAAACGAATCCTTAAACATTCTTTATCAAGTTTTCAGAGTTTGATTTTATTTTTTGATTATGCTCAGCATCTAGTGGGTGTTCGAGCTTTTTGTGTTTGTCAAAAAAATAAAAGTCATGTTAAACAATTTTATAAAATTTTTCCTAGACAATAAACTAGTCGCATGGATATTACTTGGTTTATTTGTCGTCTGGGGTTTAATAACAGCTCCTTTTAATTACGATTCTGATTGGTTACCCAGAGACCCTGTTTCTGTGGATGCAATACCTGATATTGGTGAAAATCAACAAATAGTTTTCACGGAATGGATGGGAAGGTCTCCTCAGGATGTTGAAGACCAAATTACTTATCCGTTAACCTCCACTTTATTGGGAATCCCGGGAGTGAAAAGTGTTCGTAGCAATTCAATGTTCGGGTTTTCAAGCATTTATTTAATTTTTGAGGAGGATGTAGAATTCTATTGGAGCAGAAGTAGAATCCTAGAAAAACTTAATTCCCTCCCAGCCAATTTGTTACCTGATGGGGCACAGCCTTCTTTGGGTCCTGATGCAACAGCATTGGGTCAAATTTATTGGTACACCTTAGAAGGACGGGATAATAAGGGACAACCCACGGGAGGTTGGGATTTACATGAGCTAAGAAGCATCCAAGATTTCTATGTGAAAAATGCCCTGCAATCGTCAGGTGGTGTTTCGGAAGTTGCTTCAATTGGAGGCTTTGTCAAAGAGTACCAAATTGATGTCGATCCAGACAAGATGAAAGCTTATGATGTGAGTCTTGCTCAAGTAATGAAAGCTGCAAATGAAAGCAACTTGGATATTGGGGCACAGACCCTTGAGATAAACATGGTAGAGTATTTTGTGCGTGGACTGGGTTATGTGAAATCATTGAATGATATTGAAGAGGCTGTTGTTAAAGTATCTGACAACGTTCCAATAAGAATTAAGGATATCGCAGTTGTGCATCTTGGACCGAAAACAAGAAGAGGGATTCTTGATAAGTCTGGAGCACCTGCTGTTGGTGGTGTGGTAGTAGCTAGATATGGTGCGAACCCATTGGAAGTAATAAATAATGTCAAAACTAAAATTCTTGAAATAGAAAATGGTTTACCCTCAAAAACGCTAGATGATGGAACAGTCTCAAAAGTAACTATAGTACCTTTTTATGATAGAACACAATTAATTAATGAAACGATTGGTACTCTGGAGGAAGCATTAACACTAGAAGTACTTATTACAATTATTGTAGTGATTTTGATGCTTTTAAATCTAAAGTCATCTTTACTGATTTCTGCATCACTACCAGTAGCTGTGTTGATGTGCTTTATAGCTATGCGATATACAGGAATTGATGCAAATATTGTTGCACTCTCAGGTATAGCCATTGCGGTTGGTACAATGGTAGATATGGGTATTGTTTTAACGGAGAGTATGATTGCTCAAATGAAAGTAGCACCACCTGAACAGTCTATTCAGAAAACCGTTTACTTGGCTACAACTGATGTAGCATCAGCTGTTATTACAGCTGTAGCAACAACAATTGTTAGTTTTTTACCTGTTTTCACTATGGAAGCAGCTGAGGGAAAGCTTTTCCGTCCTTTGGCATTTACAAAGTCATTTGCTTTACTTGCATCAATCATCTTAGCAATTACCATTTTGCCTGCGCTTGCTACCAAATTGTTCAGTTTTAAAAGTAGGGGAAAAATTTCGCAGTATTTCACAAATGGTGGCTTGGTTATTTTATCAATTGTACTGCTTTTTACTGATTATTCTTTCATTGGATTTTTTGGAGTTATCATAGGATTGGGTGGAATAATTACAACATACGCTAAAGATGAAAAGTCAGAATTATGGAATCTTCGTTTTGAGTATGTAAAAAATATCACCTATGCGATTTTAGTAGCATGGTTACTAGCCAAAATATGGATGCCTCTCGGTGTCTCGAAAAGCGAATTACAAAACTTTTTATTCGTAGTAATTGTGATTGGCGTATTAATAGGATCTTTTTATGTAATCATACATTACTATGAGAAAATATTACGATTCCTTATTAAGATTCGTGCGTTATTCATTGGGTTACTAATTCTCCTTTTATTCGCAGGGTATTCCATCTTTAAAAATACGGGGCAAGAATTTATGCCATCCCTAAACGAAGGGTCTTTCTTGTTAATGCCAACATCTATGCCTCACGCAGGAATGGAGATGAATGAGGCTAATTTGAGGTTGCTCGATATGTCTGTAAACTCTATTCCTGAAGTTGAAATGGTGGTTGGTAAAGCAGGAAGAGTTGAAAGTTCCCTTGATCCTGCTCCAATGTCTATGTACGAAAATATCATTTCATATAAATCTGAATATAAGTTGGATGAGAATGGTCATAAAATTCGATTTAAGGTTGATGAAAATGGGAATTACGTATATAACGAAAAGGATGAATTAATTCCTGATAAAAATGGTCAGTATTTCAGACAATGGAGAGACCATATTCAATCTCCAGACGATATCTGGGAAGAAATTGTAAAAGCTACTAAATTACCCGGTATAACCTCTGCTCCAAAACTACAACCTATTGAGACGAGATTAGTAATGCTCCAAACGGGAATGCGAGCTCCAATGGGAATTAAAGTCAAGGGTAATGATTTAAAAACAATTGAAGAGTTCGGGTTGAAGCTGGAAATGTTTTTAAAAGAAGTTGATGGAGTTAAAGCGTCAGCAGTTTTTGCAGAGAGAATTGTGGGTAAACCTTACCTAATGCTTAACATAAACAGAGATGTAATTAGTAAATATGGGTTAAGTATTCAGGAAGTTCAGAATCAAATTCAGGCAGCTATCGGTGGTATGGTTATGACATCTACAGTGGAAGGTAGAGAAAGATATGGAATTCGTGTAAGATACCCTTTGGAACTTAGAAATGATCCTGAAAAAATAAAAAACATATATGTGGCTAGTTCTAATGGGACACAAATTCCGCTTGGAGATTTAGTTGAAGTTGAATATGAACAAGGTCCACAATCAATTAAAAGTGAGGATGGATTTTTAGTCGGTTACGTACTGTTCGATAAAGAAGATGGATATTCTGAAGTTGAATTGGTTAATAAAGCTCAGAATTACCTTAATGACAAGATTGAGTCTGGGGTTTTGAAAGTACCAAATGGAATTACTTACCAGTTTGCAGGAAATTATGAGCAGCAATTAAGGGCAAATAAACGTTTGGGTATTGTTATTCCAATAGCGCTCATATTGATCTTTTTAATCCTTTACTTTCAATTTAAATCGGTTATCACCTCATTATTTGTCTTTTCAGGTGTTTTTGTTGCCTTCTCTGGTGGATTTATTATGATTTGGCTCTATGGGCAAGGATGGTTCATGGACTTTGATTTTTTTGGAGCGAATATGCGTGAACTTTTCCAGATGGATACGATTAATTTGAGCGTAGCAGTTTGGGTAGGTTTTCTTGCTCTATTCGGTATTGCTACAGATGATGGAGTTTTAGTCGCAACATTCCTGAAGGATAGCTTTAAGGACAATAAACCAAAAAACCTAGGTGAGATTGAAGATGCGGTCGTTGAAGGCGGTTTAAGAAGAGTTAAACCTGCAATGATGACGACAGCCACAACAATACTGGCATTACTCCCTGTTCTCACATCTACTGGAAAAGGATCTGATATTATGTTGCCAATGGCAATACCTTCTTTTGGGGGGATGGTGTTAAATATGATAACCATGTTTACTGTACCTGTTCTTTATTACACTTGGAAGGCAGGAGCATACAAATGGGGTGGAAATCGAAAAAAAAATAAACAATGAGAATTATGAAGAATACATATA
The DNA here is from genome assembly GCA_964230025.1 of Flavobacteriales bacterium. Classification (GTDB taxonomy): domain Bacteria; phylum Bacteroidota; class Bacteroidia; order Flavobacteriales_D; family JAUILH01; genus CAXRFO01. The sequence goes on from CAXRFO010000012.1 coordinate 231,612, forward strand.
AAATCATACTCACATTTACCCTCACTTTGTTATTTCAATTTGGAGTAAATGCTCAAACTCTGGATTCTCTATTTCAATTGGCAGTTGAAAATAATTCAGAGTTAAAGGCGGTTAATTCAGAGTTTCAATCAATTTTACTGAAACAAGACCAAGTGAGTCAATTGCCTAATCCTCAAATTGGGGTTGGAGTACCAATTCTTCGTCCTGAAACTCGGTTAGGACCTCAAGTAATGATGGTGAGTGCAACACAAATGTTTCCGTGGTTTGGAACTTTTGACGCAAAAAAAGAGGTTGTTCTACAAATGTCTAAAGCAAAATATGAAGAGCTTTCAGCTATTAAGCTTGATTTGTTCTATCAAATTAAGGAGGCATATTTTAAACTTCAATTTTTATCTCAAAAAGAACACCTCTATGAAGAGAATATTTCGAATTATAAAACAATTGAGTCAATTGCCTTAGCTAAAGTTGAATCTGGTCAAGCAACATTAGCAGACGTTTTACGAATTCAAACAAAAGTTGAAGAATACACTAATTTAATGAAGCAAATTGAAAATGAGAAGACGGGCTTATATAGTCAAATAAATAATATCACTAATCAACCATTAGATCAGGAGGTGATAATAAAAGATAGTTTTGATTCAGATTTGATTTCTTATGATTTAGAAGGTTATCGGATAAAAATTGAGAATCATCATCCACTAATAAATAAATTGAATTATCAAATTGCTGCTTCTGAAAGTAGAATTATTGAAGATCAGAAAAATAATCTCCCTACAATTGGTATTGGGGTTGACTACAGTTTAGTAAATCAAAGAACGGATGCAGATCCACTAAATAATGGAAGAGATATTTTAGTTCCTAAGGTTATGGTCAGTATTCCAATTTACCGAAAAAGTTATACCAGTTCAGTTAAAGAAGAGCAGTTATATCAGGAGTCAATTAATTTTCGAAAAGAGAACCTAACAGACCAAATGATAAGCAATATTATTTCTTATAAGGCTGAATATGACAATGCCAAATTGAACTTTGACCTTACAAAATCACAGATAGAAAAAATTTCCAGTGCGTATGAAATTCTATTGGGTAGTTATAGTGCAGATGGTAAAAAAATTGAAGAGTTATTATCTACTCAAAATGAATTAATAAATCTTAAACTGAAATCAGATTTCAGTGAATTAAACATGGCTATTTCAAAAGCTAAAATTGAACGATTAACTAATTATTAATCACTAATAAATAAAATAATGAAACATACATATAAAATATCGGGAATGACCTGCGGTGGTTGTAAGAGTCATGTCGAGAAAACACTCAAATCACATGAGTCAATAAAAGAAGTAAAAATAGACTTAGAATCAGGTAAAGCTGATATAGAATTTGATAAGCATGTCAATTTTGAAGTGTTAAAGAAGCTTTTTGAAGGGTCAAACTATATGATTCATACAATGGATGAAAAGGTTGTACAAAAAAGTAAACCTGACCCCGTAAAAGGAGCTAAGTACTATTGTCCAATGCATTGTGAAGGTGACAAGACGTATGACGAACCTAGGGATTGTCCTGTGTGTGGAATGGATTTAGTCCCTGAAGCTAAGCTCAAAACAAGTTCGCAAAAATATACTTGTCCAATGCACCCAGAAGTAGTTAAAGACGAAATGGGATCATGCCCAAAATGTGGAATGGATCTCGTTCCGATGGAAGCTGATGAAAGTGCTGAAGAAAAACAATACAAGACTTTGCTTAAAAAGTTTTGGATTGCTGTAGCCTTTACATTGCCCATTTTTATCATTGCCATGTCCGAGATGATTCCTAATAATCCTCTATATGACTTGCTAGCTATGAAGTATTGGAATTGGGTTCAGTTAATCTTATCTATTCCTGTGGTATTCTATGCTACTTGGATGTTTTTTAGACGAGCATATAGTTCTATTCGAACAATGAATCTGAATATGTTTACCTTAATTGGTATAGGAGCAGGTGCAGCTTGGCTATTTAGTTTGGGAGCAATATTATTTCCATCAATTTTCCCAGAAGATTTTAAAACAGAATCAGGAACCGTTCATGTGTATTTTGAGGCTGCAACTGTAATCTTAACGCTTGTCTTACTAGGACAATTATTAGAGGCAAAAGCTCATAGCAAGACAAATAATGCGGTAAAAGAGTTATTAAAATTAGCTCCTAACAAAGCGATTAAAATTGATAATGGGGAAGAACAGGAAATTTCCATAGACGATATTAAAGTTGGTGATTTATTAAGGGTTAAACCGGGAGATAAAATTCCTGTGGATGGTAAAATTGAAGATGGGGAAAGCTCTATTGATGAATCAATGATAACGGGAGAACCAATTCCTGTTGACAAATCAAAAGGAGATAATGTAACATCAGGAACTATTAATGGAAATCAATCCTTTGTAATGAAAGCCGAAAAAATTGGTTCAGATACATTACTTTCTCAGATTATCCACATGGTTAATGATGCAAGCAGAAGTAGAGCTCCTATACAAAAGCTAGCGGATAAAATTTCAAGCTACTTTGTTCCAGCAGTGATATTAGTTTCTGTTTTAACATTTATTGCTTGGTATATTTTTGGTCCATCTCCTCAATTAGTATTTGCTTTTGTTAATGCCATAGCCGTTTTAATAATTGCTTGTCCATGTGCATTAGGTTTGGCTACACCTATGTCTGTAATGGTTGGCGTTGGAAAGGGAGCGCAAGAAGGTGTTCTTATTAAAAATGCTGAATCATTGGAAAAAATGAACAAGATTGATGTGTTAATTATAGATAAAACAGGAACAGTTACAGAGGGTAAACCATCAGTTGAAGAAGTAAAATCATACGCAAACTTCAGTGCGGACGAATTAACGGTACTAGTAGCTTCTGTGAATAATCAAAGCGAACACCCTTTAGCAGAAGCTACGGTGAAGTTTGCTAAAAATAAGGAACTAAAACTGAAAGAGATTGAAGCTTTTAATTCAATTACTGGCAAGGGGGTTGAAGCTAAGATTGATGGAAAAAGGGTTTTAGTAGGTAATGATAAATTGATGATAGATAATAACATTACTCTTTCATCTGAGCTTAAAGATGAATCGCAAAAGGTAAAATCGAAAGGTAAAACCGTTCCTTATATTGCTGTTGAAAATGAGGTTGTTGGATTTGTGGTTATTTCAGATGCGATAAAATCAACCAGTAAAAAAGCGATTCACCAATTGCACAGTATGGGTGTTGAAGTTATTATGATGACAGGAGACAATCAACATACAGCAAAAGCAGTAGCAGAAGAATTAAACCTTGATAATTATGTTGCAGATTGTCTTCCTGAGGACAAGCTTAACAAGGTAAAAGAATTACAAGGAAATGGGAAGATAGTTGCTATGGCAGGTGATGGCATAAATGATGCTCCTGCTTTAGCACTAGCCAATGTTGGTATTGCAATGGGAACAGGAACGGATGTAGCTATTGAAAGCTCAGAGATAACACTAGTAAAAGGAGACCTACATGGTATTGTAAAGGCACGAAACCTTAGTCATAAAGTAATGCGAAATATCAAGCAAAACTTATTTTTTGCTCTAGCCTACAATACTCTGGGAATTCCAATTGCAGCAGGCTTATTGTATCCAGTTTTTGGAACCTTACTTTCTCCAATGATTGCTGCACTTGCAATGAGCTTTAGCTCTGTGTCAGTGATTGCAAATGCACTTAGATTAAGAACTCAAAACATAAAATAAATTGAGATGAAAAAGTATTTAATATATACAAGCTTCTTGTTAGCAGGTCTGCTTTTTGGGTGGCTAATTTTTAGCAACTCTTCGAATAATGAGACTGTAACTGAACATAAGCATAGTGAAAGTGAGGAACAAATATGGACGTGTTCTATGCACCCTCAAATACGGCAACCTGAACCTGGAGACTGTCCTATTTGTGGAATGGATTTAATTCCATTAGAGGAGAATTCCAACGAAAATCCTTTAGTATTTTCCATGTCTGATGAAGCCGTTAAAATTGCCAATATTCAAACTACGAAAATTGGTGAAATGGGGAATTCAGAAAATGGTATTACATTATCTGGAAAAATCAAAGCTGATGAAACTGCCTCTTCAAGTGTTGTTACTCACGTTTCGGGAAGAATAGAAAAACTCTATGTATCATATACGGGACAATCAGTAGCTAAAGGGCAAAAGGTAGCTGAAATTTATTCGCCTCAACTGATTTCTGCCCAAAAGGAATTGATAGAAGCAAACAAAGTTAAATCCAATAATCCAAGTTTATATAATGCAGCCTATAACAAGCTTAAAAACTGGAAATTAAATGATAATCAAATTGAATCAATTCTAAAAAGTGAATCAATTATAAAAACATTTAACATCTATGCTCAATTCTCAGGAGTTATAAAGACGAAGAAAGTCTCCGTAGGTGATTATCTCAAGGAAGGTGAGGTATTATTTGATTTACAGGGTCTGTCTAAAGTCTGGGCGGTGTTTGACGTTTATGAAACGGATATAACAAATGTAAAAATTGGTGATCCCATAGAATTTACTACAACGAGTTACCCAGATGAAAAGTTCACTGCAAAAGTTAATTTCATTGATCCCCTTATCGACCCTTCAACAAGAACAATTCCTGTTCGGGCAAATATTCAAAATAATAACTCCAAATTAAAGCCAGATATGTTTATAAATGGGCGGATTAAAGGCTCACCAAATCAAAACACAACTTTACTTGTACCTAAATCGGCAGTATTATGGACAGGTAAGAGATCTGTTGTGTACTTAAAACTGCCAAATCAAACAGTTCCTTCTTTTGAATATAGAAATATTGAAATCGGTGAAGCTATTGGAGATTCTTATAAAGTGATTTCTGGTTTAGAAACAGGTGATGAAGTTGTTAAAAATGGAGCCTTTGTAATTGATGCTTCCGCTCAATTGAATAATCAATCAAGCATGATGAACCAGAAACTTCTAAGCTCAGCCAATAAACCGAAATCAACGAAAATCCCTGATTATTCAAATCAAACCGATGAAAAGTTCAAAACTCAATTAAACGAATTACTTTCCAGTTATTACAATTTAAAAGATGCTTTAGTAAATGATAAAGCAAATTTAGCCAATACAGAAGCTAAAAACCTTTTAAAATCATTAGACAAAGTAAAAATGAAATTGTTAAAGGGTGATGCTCATATGTATTGGATGACGCAAAAAAACGACATTCAATTAAATGCAGAAAAAATCGCCAATTCAAATGATATTAACGAACAAAGAAATCAATTTATATCTCTATCAAACGCTATGATTAATAATGTCAAGGCTTTTGGAGTAAACAATGTTTCGTACGAACAGTATTGTCCTATGGCTGATGATAACAAAGGAGCATATTGGTTGAGTGAATCTAACAAAGTTTTGAATCCATATTTTGGTAACGTCATGTTAAAGTGTGGTGAGGTAAAATCTAAATTAGAACCATAAAAAAAGCGGGATAACTTGTTGAATATCCCGCTTTTCTATCACAATCAAATAAATAATCACCTTTCAATTCTAATCTTCTTTGTAGTAAGAATTCCATTTTTATCTGAAATAGAGTAAAAATAAATTCCTGGAGTGCAGGCATCAACGTTTAACTGAATGGTATTTGATGTTATAGTTTGTTCTGCAATTTTCTCGCCTAGGACGTTAATCATAGTCAACTGAAGACCATTATAAGAGTCGGCGTCAATGTTAATATTTAACACACTTGAAGCAGGATTAGGATAAGCAGAAGCTTCTACATTATTTTCCTCAATCCCCACCGGAAAATCAAATTCCACATCAATCCAAGTTGAATCGTTGGGGTTGTTGGCATCAAAGGCTACATACCTAAACAAACCCTGAACACATGACCCCTTCGGTTGATAGTAAGCATAGAAATTGGTATCTATTACATTTGGGTCTACTGTCCTGTAGTCATTAGCCGCTGGATTAGGAGGAGTTGGCCATTCATAAGCCAATCCACTAGGAATTGCCGAATAACATAGATACCAGCAAAAGTAATTATAACTTCCTGCCCCGTAATTCAATTCATATCTCTTTACCTTGACATCCATGGTTGACCCAGAAATGTTTTTGATTCCAAAATGATACTTAACATCTAAATCGTTGGTATAAGTTCCAACATCATTGCATGTAACAGGATAACTTAAGCCTTCATTTACTGGAGCGTTAACATAATATTGTGTTTGCGTAGTTTGAGAAATATCATTTCCATTCAAATCAACAAACTGTAGAGATTGTGCGAAAAGGCCTGTAGAGGAAACCAACATCAGACCAAATAGTAATTTTTTCTTCATTTTTTTCATTTTACCAGTACTAATATATGAAGTTTGCTGCCCAACTCGGACATTAAAGCCATTTTATTGATTCAACTGTTGAAATTAGGATTCCAATAATTATTCATTTGTTATGTTGACCCGAACAATTCCCTTTCCATATATTTACAATTCGTTAAACGCGACTTAAAAAACAATTTAAATTAAGAATTATGAAAAAAAGTTTACTATTAGCCGGAGCTTTGTTTGCAGGAACTGCATCTATGGCTCAGCTTGCTGACGGGAGTATCGCTCCTGACTTTACCGTTCAAGATATTAACGGTAATACCCACACCTTATATGATTACCTTGATCAAGGTTATACAGTTGTATTAGATTTAAACGCAACTTGGTGTCCTCCATGTTGGACTTACCATCAAAACGGTGCTCTAGAGGATTTATGGATGAACCATGGTCCGGCTGGTGGCCAAGGTGTTTCTGCCTCAACTACAGATGACGTTATAGTAATGATGATAGAATCAGACAATTCCACCACTAGCGCTGACTTGAATGGAACGGGTTCAAATACTCAAGGTGATTGGGTTACAGGAACAGATTTTATTATTGTTGATGACGCCTCAGTGGCATCACTATACAATTTAGCTTATTACCCAACTATTTATACGGTGTGTCCTAACAGAACGACTACTGAAACAGGTCAATTGTCTGCAACTCAGCACTACGCAAATGTTGGAAACTGTCCGACACAAAATGCTGGAACAGATGCAACAATTTTGTCACACAATGGCGATGAGCAACTTTGTGGTGCTGGTTCAGTTCCTGTAACTGTTGATATTCAGAATTCAGGTTCAACTACTTTAACCTCTTTAACAATTAACGTTATGGACGGTGCTACACAATTGGCCACACAAAACTGGACAGGTTCTATGAATACTTGGGACATTGAAACAGTGAACCTAGGTAACGTAAATGTTTCAGGTGCTACCACCCTTACGATTGAAATTACTGACGCCGACAATGACATGTCAAATAACACAATTAACAAGCAAGTAGACTTGGCCAATTTGACTTCTGGAACGGTAGACGTAGAAATATACCTAGATAATTATCCTGCTGAGACTACTTGGGAGTTAAGAGACGGATCTGGATCTGTTGTTGGATCAGGTGGACCTTACCAAGGAGCTGGAGGAACTGCTGCAGGTGGACCAGATGCATTAACTGTGCAAACTCACCAGGTTACTTTACCAGATGCAAATGATTGCTATTCTTTCTATATGGCTGATACCTATGGTGACGGATTAGAGTATGGTACTAACGTTGCAGGATTATTTGGTGCCAGAATCGTTAAAAATGGTGCGGTTATTTTAGACTTTACTGATGGTGGTTCAGGGTCATTTAATTTTGGATCTTCAGTAACGAGAGATGCTGCTGCGAGAACCGAGCAAGGTGTTGATGGTATTGATGAGGAGTTCGCTAACAGCGTATCTTTATACCCTAACCCAGTTGCTGATGTTGCGACTATTGAGTTAGATAACAACGGACAAGAAGTTGTTGTTGAGGTTTACTCAATCACTGGTCAAAGAGTTTCTTCTAACAACTACGGAGCAACTAACTTGATCACTTTAGATGCTTCTAACTTAACTTCTGGAGTTTACTTTGTAAACATCCTAGTTGGTGAGCAAGTTGCTACCAAGAAAATTACTATTCAATAAGATAATATCTTTAAATTTGTCCCGCTTCTAATTTAGGAGCGGGATTATTTTTACATGAAAACGACTTTTTTACTTTCCTTTTTACTTCTAAACCTCATCAGTTTAGCAACCGTTTATGACACCTTGTACATAAACAAAGACACTGCACATGTTGGAATCGAAACCCGACACTTTTGTTTTTATAACAGAACAGCTGACTTTACTCAAACAAATCATCATCTTCATATCCCAAGTAACGAAAGTCTGGAATTGTATATTCAAAATAATGATAGTCTGATTCAGAACTTTACTATCGATGGTGTCATCAACCAGGATATCCCAGCATTTGGTAGCACAAGCATAACACTAAACAATCTTTCCGAAGGATCTTATCGCTATTATTCCAACAAACTTTATGGTGAAAAACTTGGTGCAAGCGGAATACTTATCTCTGGATATGATAACCACAATCGTTATGCCTGGAACATGTACGAAATACAGGGATTTCGTAATGACAGTATTGCACTTTCATTGAATGAGCCAAACGTAAATTATCTTCCCGATTTTTTCTTAATTAATGCGAATCATCACCCGAATACGCTGACCGACTCTACTTCCAGAATTACTGGAAATGTTGGCGATTCTATTATTATTTCAATAGCCAACTCTGGTAGGATGATTCATTCATTACACTTTCATGGTTATCATGTACAAGTTTTGCACTCAAACAATCCAAATAACTTTCAAATCAATTGGAGTAAAGACTCCTTTGGAATTGAAATTGGTGAGGTAATTACCGTGCTACTCGTGCCGGACAAAGAAGGAGAATACCCTGTGCACGATCACAACCTGAGAGCAGTAACTAATGCTGGCTTATATCCCGGCGGAATGATTAACCGATTAAGTATACAGCCATGAGACATTTTTTATTAATAACAATATTAGTTTTCTCCATAGGCAAAAGCTCCGGTCAGGATATTACTTGGTGGGTGGCATCAAAAATGGATGACAACCATACCCTATGGGATGGGCAACAAGTTAACATTTGGGCTTTTGGCTTGTATGATTCAGTTGGACCTATACGCTCTACACTTCCAGCTCCACTTTTGAGAGCAAACTACAATGATAGCGTGCACATAAATTTCTTCAATGTTTCACCAGAAGATCACACCATACATTTACATGGTTTAGATGTGAATCAAGCCAACGATGGTGTGGGCAGTACTTCTTTTGAAATCAACCCAAATGATAGTACAACGTATAAGTTCAAAGCATCATATTCAGGCTCATATTTTTATCATTGTCACGTGCTTACTACATTACATCTCGCAATGGGGATGTACGGTTACATTATTATTGACTATCCTGGAAATGTTTTGTGGCAAAATGGCCCTGGGTACAATAAAGAACGTGTGTATTTAATCTCAGACCTGGATAAAAGCATTAACGACAATCCTATCTCCCCAGGACCTTTAAACGAGCATGATCCTGACTACTTTATGATTAATGGATTAAGTAAACAAGACCTTAAAGACACCAGTCAAGTAGTCTTTGCAAACGGAGGTGACAGTGTCTTATTAAGACTTGGAAATATGTCCTATAACAAGGCTGTTGTGCGTTTTCCTGCAGGAATTAACCACACCGTATATATGTCTGACGGAAGAGAAATACCAAATGCATTTTCACCGGATACATTGGTTATCCACTCTGGTGAACGTTATGAGATAATTTGCAAACCTTCTCAATATTTTGTTGACTCAATTCAGGTAGATTATTACGATCAGGTTTCGGGAAATTTGGACGAGACAAATTACATTTATTGGAATGAACAGCCTGATGGTTTATCTGATATGAGTAAAAAAGCATTATATGTATATCCAAACCCTGCTATTAATTATATAAATCTCCATTCAGAAAGCGATGATTATCTATCAATTTATTCGCATGATGGAAGACTAATTGATGAACAAAATATCAAGCGAGGAGATAATCATATAATATTAAGTGAATTAAGTCAGGGGATGTACTTCTTTAACTTGAGAAAAATGAAAACAACAGTCAAAATAATTAAGCAGTAGGATGCCATTAATTATTATTTTATCTTATTGATTTATATCATTTTATGTTTTTAAAGCTGTTTTAAAACTCCAATTAACAAAGGTAGGATTACACCGTTTTTAGCAAACTATTTTCCTAACTTGCAGGCTCTGGCACAAGCTTTGCCTAATGAAAAAAAAATGATGAAAATGAAAAAGATATTTACGCTATTTATTGCTCTTGCAACTGTAGGTTTTGCAAGTGCTCAAACCATGGATGAAGCAAACTCAAAGCTACCGTCTATTGATCTAAAAACACTGGATGGAGAAACAGTTAATACTTCAACATTCTCCAATGATGGTAACCCAATTGTCGTTAGTTTTTGGGCTACTTGGTGTGCCCCTTGCAAAAAAGAACTTTCAACTATTCATGAGTTGTATCCGGACTGGCAAGATGAAACCGGAGTTAAATTAATCGCAATTTCTATTGACAACACTCGTTCGTCATCTCGTGTTAAGCCTTACGTAGATACCGAGGGTTGGGAATACGAGTGTTTCTTAGACGAAAATTCTGATTTCTTCAGAGCTATGAATGGAGTAACTCCCCCTCTAACTTTTTTAATGGATGGAGAAGGTAATATTGTATACACGCACAATGGTTACTCATCTGGAGATGAAGACGAACTTTACGAAAAAATCTTAGAATTGGTAGAAGAATAAACTTCTACCTTTTCTTTTTAATCTTGCACTATAATCTAACCATGCTAAAAAAAGCCGCTTTAATCAGCGCTGGATTATTTATGTTCAGCACTGCATTTGCACAACCCGATGACCCTGGACAAATCCATGGGAATGTAAATTTTACCTTCCAGCAATATGGAGAGGACACTTTAATTAATGCAGTTGTGCCGCCTTCCGAGACAGCCATTAATGCCTATACCAACCTCATATACACACGCGGGAAATTTTCAACTGGGGTTAGATTTGAAAGCTATTTGAATGCCTTACAAGGGTATCCGCCAAACTTTGTTGGTAATGGAATTGGTTACCGTTATGCTTCATATAAAGATGATTTCGCTGAAATTACCATCGGAAATATCTATGAGCAGTTTGGATCTGGATTAACCATGCGAGCTTGGGAAGATAGAACCTTAGGAATAGATAACTCTATTGACGGAGCAAGATTAAAAATTAAGCCATTTAAAGGACTTATTTTAACTGGAGTTTATGGAAAAGTAAGAGTTGGTTTTAACAATGGACTTGTGAACTCACAAGGGTTCATTAAAGGAATAAACGGAGAGCTTTCTATCAATGAAGCATTTGGTGCCTTGTATGATAAACAAATGGAAAGTTTGGAGAACAATGACATTGACACTCCTTTAAAGGCGACATTTGCCAAAAGGATTTCTGAAATGCCATTAAAAATTGGCTTAGGAGGTTCATTCGTATCAAAGTATCAAAAAGATGAAGATCCAGCTTTAATTTTACCCGAAAACGTTGGTACATGGTCATACAGATTGAACCTACAACGAAAAGGTATTTTTTGGAAGAACGAATATGTTTACAAAATAAATGACCCTTCTACGGATAATCGCTTTGTGTATAAACCAGGAGAGGCATTCCTATCGACTTTAGGTTACTCAACCAAAGGCTTTGGTCTAGTTTTAGAATATAAGTACACGGATAATATGAGTTACCGAATTGATCGAGGGCAACAACTTACCATCGGAACGATTAACTTCTTACCTGCATTAACAAGGCCACATACATACAATTTGGCCGCTACACTGTATCCTTACAACGTTCAGTTTAGTGAGGTAGCTTATCAAGCTAATTTATCCTACAAAATAAAAAGAGGAAGTAAGTTAGGTGGAAGATACGGAACTACTATAGCTGTAAACTATGCTTTGGCTACGTCTATTGACTCAACCGCCACAATTTCAAACAGCAATCCTTTGTATGGATACAATGCGGATTTATTCGGTCAAAGACTTGAAGACGTATTTTTCCAAGATTTCAATGTAACGATTACCCGTAAGTTGAATAAGAAGAATAAATTGAAATTGAGTTATATCAACTTTGTTTATAACAATGATGTAAATCAATCTGCCCGAGACAACCTGGGCAATGAGGTGCATGGCAATATATACGCCCACATAGGCGTTATTGACTGGGAACACAAGTTAAACAAAAAGAACTCGATTAGAATGGAGTTACAAAACCTTACCACGGAAGAGCATCTTGGAGATTGGGCTACAGCCGTTATTGAATTTACTCGTTCCCCACATTGGTTTTTTGCTGTAATGGATCAATATAACTACGGGAATGAAGACCCTGAAAGAAAGATACATTACCTTTTAGGTTCTGTAGGTTATATAAAGGATGCCCACCGTTTAACCATGTCTTATGGTAGACAAAGGGAAGGTTTGTTCTGCGTAGGTGGTGTTTGTAGAACTGTACCCGCTAGTAATGGATTTACTGTAACCTATTCAACAACCTTTTAATTAGATAGAGATGAGAAAATTTGCATTATATATCGGTATACTCAGCATATCCTTCACCTCTTGCGACTATGTTGATGATCCATATCCAGAAGTAATAGGAACGAATGCGGATTGTGATACTACTTTCAATTTTACAAGTGTTCCAAGCAACCAAAGAAATATATTACTTGAGGAGTTCACAGGCCACAAATGCCCCAACTGTCCGGATGGAACAGCAGATGTGCAAGCAATTAAAACAGCTCTAGGAGACCGTTTTATTCCGGTTGCAATACACCCAAATCCAAATGAGGTTAGTGGTTTTGATAGCTTTGTTAATGAGAACCCACCAGGAACAGGTAAGTATGAAACTGTTTGGTATGTCAATGGAAGCGGTGAAATCATGAACTTTTTAGATGTGTATATTGGCTTGGGACTTCCTACAGCAGCTATACAACGTAACTTGAATGGACCTGGTAACTTTTATTTTAACTTGGGTAGTTGGGGAACAGTGGTAGATACCATCATTAACAACAACCCAACAGCTGATGTCGGTATCAATGTAGCTGGTGAATTTTTAGCTGACGGCACAATTTGTGGGAAGTCAGAAATACACGTTTTTAATTCTAGAACGGATACCTTAAGGGTAGTACATTATTTGGTTCAGGATAGTATTATTGACTGGCAATTGGATGGAAGCACAGATATTCCGAACTACATGCACCGCCACGTCCTAAGAGGAATTTCTGGAGGAGATGTTTTTGGGCAGATGGTAAGTTATCCTTCCAGTTCGGGAGTGATTTCTCAGCATACTTTCAGTTTTGACGTGAGCGAATACACATCTGACGAGCACTTATACATTGTTGCCTATGTATACTCAGAAGCTACAAAGGAGGTGCTTCAAGCTGAAGAAATTCATTTGGAACCCTAAGGATGAAAGGAGCTTATATCACAGGGATACTTTTGATGAGCTCCGTGGTGGTCTCCGCTCAGAAAGAATTTATTTTGGGAGCGCAAGGAGGGTTTCATGCTAGTCAAGTTAGTGGAGATTACCTTGCAGGATTTCATAAAGCAGGCATTCAAGGAGGCTTTTTTGTTGGCCAAGAAAATGAGCATAAGTTTAGCTGGAACTTTGCCATCCGTTATACAACAAAAGGTAGTAGAATCATAGGACAAAAAGCCAACGGTTCCAAATACCGTTTTCATTTAAACTATATAGAACTTCCTATCTTTTTTGAAAAAGGTTTTGAAATACCCTATAACAAGTCCAAGTCGTTCTCCTTTTATCTTGGTGGTGGTCCTTATTTCTCGCGCTTAATTTCATATTCTGAAGAAAGTGAAGCAGGCCCAAGGAATGATACCAGGGAGATGAAGACAAATGAGTTAGGAGCTGAAATATATACCAAGCTTTACCTCCAAAAGAAACTTAGCCTAAATCTGTTTTTTTCTAATTCACTCACTCCAATAAGGGAGCATCAAGGCTTTGCAAGCTGGGTATTGGATAAAGGTCAATACCACAGTATGCTTGGCGTGCGCCTGAATTATCGTTTTAAGTAACATGCCAACTATCAATTTCGACTAATGAGTTTTCAACAAAGATTGTTAACATCTATTTAGGGTTTAATCCTTGTTATTTTTCGACTAAAGACATACTTTAGGAGAACAAATTACGTTAAGCCTTTATGTTTGAGTTGAGTAAAACAGTATTAGAGAGAGTAAGTTTTGATAAGAGTTTGTTTCGAAAAGAACTTAAAAAGTCTCTAAAATACTTGTCTTTGGACGAAATGAAAAAACTTAAACTATGGGCAATTGCGGCTTTCGGTCATATTTATGCAGACGTAATTCTTGAAACATTTGAATCGATATAACGATTGCTATACATCCTTTTTAATCAAGAAACCCTGATAGCGCCAACTCATCAGGGTTTTTTATTGCCCTAAAATACGTTTGTATTCCTTATAGTATTTTGAAACGGTATCTTCTATTTTGAATTGGCGTTCTCCCTTTAGGTCAACATCTGCATCCAAATAATCCGATATTTTCCTGTGAACGTTTACCAAACCTTCCCTCCCCTCCATTTCAGGGGCTATTCCGACCATATTAGAAAATATCTTACAACCTGCTGCTTGGGCTTCTGCCATAACCAAACCAAAACTTTCAAACTTGGAACAATGTAAAAACACTTTGCTTATGCTCATTAACTTTAATACTTCTTCCCTGCTTTTGTGGCCAACAAAACTTATTTTACCTGATAACCCGTAGTTGGCTACCATTTGCTCAAGCTTATGCTTTTTGGGACCGTCTCCAACAATTACGCAGTTTAAGGATTTACCATATGCAATTCGGGCACAAATCTCAATAAACTGCCTGAAGTTCTTAAGCTTGGTAAGATTCCCAACACCGAGAATATCAATCTCTTTGTTCTCACTTGGGATAATCTCCTCAACGCCAAGATGAATAATTTTATCGCATTTAATTCCGGGAGAAATAGGTGTTTTTTTTGCTAATTCTACAGCTTGATACTCTGATGAACAAATAATTGGGAAACTCCTTTTCTTAACCCATCTTAACCATCTATTACTAGCCCTTACATCTTGCCCAAACGCACTTGATATATGTGGAATGTTTAAATCCACAGATACCTTGTCAGCGATCAAGGCACAATCATTAATCCAAAAACTATGGATTATATCTGGATTATACTCTTGAGCAACCTTTCTTACCCGACGAAATGTCTTTCCCTTAGTAACTAGTTTTCGAATTGGTTTTTTATTCTTTCCTCCTAAAGAATGAACCATTATTTCGTTCCATTTATAATCACCACGTTCATTGGGATATTGAAGACTTACCACTTGAATATCACAGTACTCCTTCAAGCCCAAAATTAACAACTGCAATGCAGGGATACAGCTTGTATCTTGCTCATCCTTTGGGAAACCTGGTGTAACGATTAGAACTTTCATTATTTTATGTGCTCTTTGTAAATATCGGCAAAATAAATTTTTAGTCCATAAAGGTAAACAGGACTGCTCAATCTTTCCCCAATATTCGTTTTTGATTTTAGTACTAAGCGATAACCAATTCCTGCGCCAAGTTCAAAATATTTCCAAAACCTATATGATGCTGTCATTGTAGGCTCATAGAAAACAGCTAAACTTTGACCATACCTTTCAATTTCTTCATTCATATTCCTATACCGGTAAAATACTGAGCCCGCTCCCAGCTGAACAGGTATCGTTGCTGTAAAACCATCCTTTTTATAAAACACATATTCCATCCATCCAGACAAATAAAAGCTCCGTAATTCTTTTGTGCTGTCCAAACTTTGTTCTTGGTACTTCTTATCCAAGGGAAGGTGAAAGCCTTTTGCTTGCCAATTAAAACTCAATCCTACTTTCGTTTTATCTTGGAAGTTTAATCCAACGATTACATGGCGCATTTTAGCTGCTCTGGTAGTCACAAAAGCATTTCTGGAACCAAATGTTATCATTGGCTTTGAAGGCGTCTTAAAACTAGCTCCTATTTCTTCGAAAAGCTGTGAAGTTCCTATGAAAGGAAACGTAAACAAATAGAAAAGGATGAAAGCTTTGCGCATAAAAAATGTCCGTATAAAATACGGACATTTTTCAAATATGTTTCTATTTCTAGTGATCCTCTTCTCCAGGTCGTAGTGGAACATTCTGAGGGGTAAAATCTTTACCATCCCAAAGATTCCCATCCGCATCTGGCTTAGAATAATCATAAGGCCATCTGTGTACTTCTGGAATAGCTCCATGCCAGTTTCCGTGAACATGCTCCACAGGAGTAGTCCATTCTAGTGTGTTAGACTTCCATGGGTTCTCAGTCGCTTTTTGTCCTCTCCAGATACTATAGAAGAAGTTTACTAAGAAAATAATCTGAGCTAATGCACCGATAATTGCAAAGATTGAAATCAATTGATTTAAGTCAATTGTTTGATCTAAAAATTCAAAATTTGTGTAATTATAGTAACGACGAGGAGCACCATTCAAACCAACATAATGCATTGGGAAAAATACACCATATCCTGATACTATCGTCAACCAGAAGTGAGCGTAACCCATTTTTGTGTTCATCATTCTTCCGTACATCTTAGGAAACCAGTGGTAAACACCAGCAAACATTCCAAAGACTGCAGACATACCCATTACAATATGGAAGTGACCTACAACAAAGTAAGTATCGTGAACCGCAATATCCAATGCTGAATCAGCAAGGATAATTCCTGTAACCCCACCTGTAATAAAAGTAGATACTAATCCAACTGAGAACATCATAGCTGGAGTATAACGGATGTTACCTTTCCATAGCGTGGTGATGTAGTTAAATACTTTCACTGCTGATGGAATTGCAATCAACAGGGTGGTAAATACAAAGACTCCACCTAGGAACGGATTCATACCTGTAACGAACATGTGGTGTCCCCATACAATAAAGGATAAGAAACCAATGGCCAAGATAGATCCAATCATTGCTCGATATCCGAAAATTGGTTTTCTTGAGTTAGTAGCAATAATTTCTGATGTAAGACCTAATGCGGGAAGTAATACAATGTATACCTCAGGGTGGCCTAAGAACCAGAATAAGTGTTGATACAAAATTGGTGAACCTCCGGTGCTATCTAGCATTTCTCCGTTAACAATAATGTCTGAAAGGTAAAAGCTTGTTCCAAATGTTCTATCCATTATGAGCAGTAATACTGCAGATAAAAGAACTGGGAAAGAAAGTACACCTAAAATAGCTGTTACAAAGAACGCCCAAATTGTTAATGGCATTCTTGTCATTTTCATTCCTACCGTTCTTAAATTAAGGATAGTAACGATATAGTTCAAAGAACCTAATAGCGATGACGCGATAAAGATTGCCATTGAAACCAACCATAAAGTCATTCCAAGACCTGATCCATCTACAGCTTGTTCAAGTGCAGATAAAGGAGGATAAATTGTCCATCCTGCCATGGCTGGTCCGCTCTCAACAAACATTGAAAATAACATGATTACCGATGACAAGGCGAAAAACCAGAACGAAAGCATGTTCAGGAATCCAGAAGCCATATCACGCGCTCCAATTTGTAATGGAATTAATAAGTTAGAGAAGGTACCTGATAATCCACCTGTTAAAAGGAAGAATACCATGATGGTTCCGTGAATAGTAACTAACCCTAGGTACATGTTCTCCGAAAGAACACCTCCTGGAGCCCATTTCTCACCTAAGAAGGTCGATAGAATACCAAAGGATTCATTCGGCCATCCCAGCTGGAGACGGAAAAATATTGAAAGCATCATTGCTACTACTCCCATAAATATGGCAGTAATGAGGAACTGCTTAGAAATCATTTTATGATCCATCGAGAAGATATACTTTGATACAAAGCTTTCTTCGTGATGGTGATGATCGTGGTGGTCGTTATGTGCGTGACTTGCAGCCATTTTCTATACGTTTAAATCTTTTTACTAAGTTCTTATTTTCCTTCCTTTACTTGTTGAGCTTCAAAGGCTTTTCTTTCTTCTGCTCCAAAGTTGCTCTCATATACAGCTTTGTATACAGCCTTTGTTTCATCAGTTAACCCATTCTCTGCAGTTTGAGTCCAGTATAGGAAATCTATATCATTAATATCATTAGCCGGTGAATATCCCCCAATGGTAGTGTTAGCAGCTAACCACTCAGCGTATCCAGCTGATTTTTTAGTGTCATGAACTATAATATCCATTTTCATCTTGTAGTGACCCGATCCACAAATCTTGTTACACAATAACAAGAAGTTGAAATTTTCACCCATTATTTTTCTCATCTCCTTAGTTGTAATCGTTGGAGTCATTGAAAATCTTGTAGGCTCTCCAGGTACTGTATTCATTTGCAAACGGAAATGAGGCATGTACGCCGAGTGAATTACGTCCATAGATCTGAAACGAAAATCATAACGCTGACCTTTGATCAAATGAATCTCAGTAGCATAATAATCATCGTTAGCAATCTTTGTGATGCTGTCAAGGTGCTCTTTTGAATACCCATCAGTCATTGCCAACAATCTTGAACGAATTCTTTTGTACTTCCAGATTTTCCCTTCCGTTTCTTTGAACTCCCAGTCCGCCATGAACTCCGCATTGTTGTTCATTTTGTCCGTTTCCTTTTTGATGGCTTCATCATAACTTGCAATCGCAACATTGATTGTAGAGTCAGTGATTACGTCCGTAGTATTACCAAACTTTAATTTATAATCATTGTTAGCTAATTCTCCGTTAGCTTCTCCACCATAACGGCATTCCCAAGCAAACTGCTTAGAATATAACTCAATTTTTACAGCTTTAGATGAATCCGCATCTTCAGGGTACATTGTATTAACCCATGTTTTAAGTCCAAGGATTATGATTACGGCAAGAACAATCGCAGGAATCACAGTCCAAATCATCTCTAATTTGTTGTCGTGCGGGAACCAGTAAGCTTGTCTATCCTCTCTGTAGAAATATTTGAATGCAAATACAAATAATAAGGTATTACACAATAAGAACACCGCAGTAATTATCCAAAGGTTCAAATCAAGTAACCAATCAGTTTGCTCACCGTGTACAGAAGCAGCAGGTCCTAAACCAAAGCGATTACCGCCATAAGCATAAGACAACCACGCAAAGAATACGTAGAATGCTACCATAAATACAATCATCAGAGTAGCTTGCATGGAATTATCCTTGTGGCTAATGTCCTCTTCTCTCCTACCTCTTAATGCCGTTGCCAATTCGTAGTTTCTCAACAATTGGGCTATCCCAATGATTCCAAGAATTACTACTATCAATATTATCAACCTATCCATTTTATCTTATTTATATTGGAATAAATTCAGTTCTTAAATTTCGTGATGAATACTTTCGTCCAAGTACGGGTGATTCTTCACCATTAGTGGACGCTTTGTTAGTGCGTTCAATACCAAGTAAATAAACACTCCTAGGAACAATGCAAAACTTCCGATTTCTAAAAATCCTAAAGTTCCGTGTTTACCCATTGTACCAGGTGTTATCATCATAAATACGTCTAACCAGTGGCCGAAGAAAATCAATCCACCAATGAAAATCAAAATGCTTGCACTTCTTTTTGCCTCTCTTGACATTAACAATACCATAGGGAAGGCAAAGTTGATTAAGAACATAGAGAAGTATAGCGCTCTGTAGTCTTCAATTCTAGGGATATAGTATATCACCTCTTCTGGAATGTTTGAGTACCAGATCAACATGAATTGTGAGAACCATAGGTAAGACCACAAAAATGAAAGTGCAAATACCCATTTACCCATATCGTGAATGTGGCTTTCGTTCACTTGTTCTAAGTAACCTTTTCCTTTAAGGTAAATCGTTAAAATCAACACAAATACCATAGCGCTTAACCACATTCCAGCGAATGTATACCATCCGAATAGTGTTGAGAACCAGTGTGTGTCAATAGACATAATCCAATCCCATGAAAGCGTTGAAGAGAAAACTGCAAACAACACTAAAAACAATGCTGCTTTTTTAAAGTTTGTGAAGTGTAAGTTAGTTCCACCTTCCTGATCTTCCAATAAAGATCTTTTTCTAAACCCTTTAGCAAATATGTAAAAAGTAGCCATGTATACCAATGTTCTGATCCAGAAGAATGCTTGATTCAAGTATGCTGATTTATTAGCAATGATTTCATCATAGTGATGTCCTCCTTCTTCGTGCACACCTGGTACCATCCAATGGTATAATGAATGACCGTGTCCGCTTCTTACAAAAGATTCAATGGCAAGAACGACCAGTATTATAGCCATTCCGAAGGGTAAAATTGCAAATACACCTTCAAATACTCTTTTCAATACAACTCCCCAACCTGATTCAGTTGCGTAGTGTAGGGCTGTATAGAACAATGCCCCTAAAGAAACAGCGAAAAAGAATATTCCATTTACCAATAAATCGGCCATAAAACGCTGACCAAAATGTTCTTTGTGCTCTCCATGCATTCCATGCCCCAACACGAATTCCAATAGGATAAGAACAAGACCTAACCCAGCTAAGCCGAATGTAAATCTTTTTGCTTTTTGTGAAAACTCGAAATTCATTTTCCCTCTAATTATTTTACGATGACGATTTCAGTTCGTCTGTTCATACTTCTTCCTTCCTCTGTATCATTAGAAGCAATTGGTTCCGCAGATCCTTTCCCTTCTGTACTAATACGAGCTCCATCAACACCATTTGCAACTAAATATGCTTTTACTGCAGCAGCTCTTCCAGCTGAAACAGTAGCATTAATTTCTTCACCACCAGTGTTATCCGTGTGACCAGAAATTTTAATATTTAGTTCAGGATTCATGTTCATGAATGTTAACAAAGCAGCCATGCTTCCGGCTGATTTTCTTTCGTTTACAGCGCTTCCACCAGACTTAAAGTATACATCCTTAAGTACAACTGGGGTGTAATTTCCAGTTGAATCTGGTTCCATATTGATTCCTAAGCCTGCATCTTTTGGATACTTCCCTCCATTTTGCAGCGCCTTAACATACTGTACTAATTTCCATCGATCAGATTTATTAATCAAAGATGCATGTTGTCCCATGGTTCCTTTACCATAAGTAACATAGTAATAGACTTGACCTTCAGTTGTTCCTTTTGCTACTAAGTTGGCAATACCGCTCAACTTTTTGCTTACAGGTCCATCACCTTTTCCTTTTTCTCCATGACAGTGAACACAAAACTGGGTGTACACTTCTTTTCCTCTTTTCAAAGATGCATCCGTAACCGCTAAAGGAATCTTATCCAATGCAGCTTTAGTTTCACCTTCTGGATCTTCAGCAAGTCCCCAAACGTTTTGTTGCTCTCCATAACCTTTAGGAGCATCAATATGGTAAGGCATCATTAAATCAGCCATCTCAGCATCAGACTGGTATGGGATAGTTCCTAATGGTGGAACTTTAGATGACAGTTTTACTGTTTTAGCAGGGTCTTCTACATTCTTAACCTGACCGTAATCTACGTAGGCTTCTACCGCCGGAGAACGATACATATCAGGCATATACTCTACACCCGGGCTGTTTGGGTTTTTGGTACATGAGCTAACAAAGAGTACCGCACCTCCCATGGCCATAATTCCTATATTTCTATAAATTTTAGACATGCTTTCGGGCTTAAATTTCTTTTTCACTAATTTCTACAATTCCAGTTTCTTTCAACATAGCCTGCAATTCATCAGAAGAATGACCATGGTTTTCAGAAAGTCTTAATTCCATTACAAACTTGTCATCTGTTGTTCTTGGGTCTGGGTTAGATGGAGCGGCACCAGGTACAGTTCCATTTCTCAACAAATATGTAATTGCCATACCGTGAGCTGCACATAATACAGTGAACTCAAATGTAATTGGAATAAATGAAGGTAAATTCTCCAACAAAGAGAAGGATGGTTTACCACCAATATTCATTGGCCAATCCTCAATCATGAAATACTTCATTCCGAAAAGTGCCAAGAACGTACCTGTAATTCCGTAAAGGAAGGCACAAATTCCAAGTCTTGTGTGCTTCACTCCAATAATCGGATCAATTCCGTGAATTGGAAACGGTGAAAACACCTCTGATACTTTTACTCCTTTAGATACGAGCTTACGTGCACCATCTTTAAGGGTGTCATCGTCATCGTACATTGCATAAATAACCTTATCTGCCATGATTGCTCTTATTCTTGGTTATTATTATCGTTCATTAATTTCTTTGCTTGACCAGCCCAATCATCTCTCTCTGCTCTTCCAGGGAAAGCTTTGGTTAAAGAGTCTAATAAATCATACTCCTCTTTGGTCATTTTACTTACTTGCTCAAAAGTGTAGATTCCTATACTATTTAGAGTCTCCTCCAATTTAGGTCCAACACCACTGATAAGTTTTAAATCGTCTTTCGCATCTCCTGATACAACACCAATTTTATCAAGTAACTTGGATTTGAAAGACTCTTTCTCTTCATCTGAAAGCTCTTTCTTATCCTCCGCTTTTTCAGTTGGCGCCTCAACCTTAGGTTCAGCTACTTCTTGTAAATGATCCGAAACATTGTGTGCTACTGCTGAATGGTCGTGATCATGGTGTGAGTGCTTCTCCCAAAAACCTGCTCCGTGTCCAAAGCTATTCTTGAAATTCTCTCCAGAAGTTTTCAATATTGTTTTCACCTCATTCAATGCCAATACTGGGAAGTAACGTGCAAACAATAAGAAGAACACAAAGAACAATCCTATCGTTCCAATGAACACTCCTATATCAACCCATGTAGGATAGAAGTAAGTCCATGTCGATGGTAAGTGACCTCTGTGTAGTGATGTTACAATAATTACAAAACGTTCGAACCACATACCTATGTTAATCACAATTGACATGATGAAGGTAAAGGTTAGGTTTGTTCTCAATTTTTTGAACCAGTATAGCTGAGGAGAGATAACGTTACATGTCATCATTGCCGCATATGCCCACCAGTAATCTCCAGTCGCTCTGTTGATAAAAGCATACTGCTCGTATTCAACACCTGAATACCAAGAGATAAATAACTCCGTGATGTAAGCAACACCTACGATTGAACCGGTTACAATGATTACAATGTTCATGTATTCAATGTGCTTGGTATGAATGTAATTTTCTAGGTGCATTGCTTTTCTCATGATAAGCAACAGCGTTTGTACCATCGCAAATCCTGAGAATACCGCTCCAGATACGAAATATGGAGGGAAGATAGTCGTGTGCCATCCTGGAATTACAGAGGTAGCAAAGTCAAAAGATACAATCGAGTGAACCGAGAATACTAATGGTGTTGCCAATCCTGCAAGTACAAGAGATACAATTTCAAATCTGTTCCAATGCTTTGCTCTACCTGACCATCCAAAAGAAAGCACTCCGTACATTTTCTTTGAAAGTGGATTTTTAATTCTGTCACGAATAGTAGCGAAATCAGGAATTAAACCAATGTACCAGAATACTAAGGATACTGATAGATAGGTAGAAATCGCAAATACATCCCATAAAAGTGGCGAGTTAAAGTTTACCCACAAAGAACCAAATTGGTTTGGATGAGGGATTACCCAGTAAGCAACCCAAATACGTCCCATGTGAATAAGTGGGAACAATCCAGCCATGAATACCGCGAATATGGTCATCGCTTCTGCTGAACGGTTAATCGCCATTCTCCATTTCTGACGGAATAGTAAAAGTACCGCAGAGATCAGTGTTCCTGCGTGTCCAATTCCTACCCACCAAACAAAGTTGGTAATATCCCATGCCCAGTCAACAGAGTTATTTAAACCCCATACACCGATACCGGTTCCTAATAAGTACAAGATACATCCAACACCCCATAATCCTATGATTAAGGCAATGCTGATTAATAAGTACCACGTTTTAGATGCTTTCCCTTCAATGGAACGACATACATCTTCCGTAATGTCATGATACGACTTATCGCCGAGTATCAACGGTTCCCTGATATGTGACTCTTGATGCATTATATTATTTCGTTAAGTCTTAAAATCTTATTAATTAATGTCCGTGTCCGTCTTCTTCTTTATGTGCAGAAGCTTTTGGCATTTCGAACTCATCTTCAATATTTCTAACCTTCACTTTGTAGAAAACGTTTGGTTTAGTACCAACTTCTTCTAACACAGCGTATGATCTATCACTATTTGCTGCATGGTGAACTGCAGATCCTTTTCTTTCGATCGTAATCTCTTCCTCACCATTCATTTCCTTGTAGCTTTCTTTCATGTTGTTCAAATCACCGAAAGTAATGGCGTTTGTAGGACATGAATCTGCACAAGCAATATTGATATCTCCATCAACAACTTCTCTTTGTGCTTTCTTAGCCTCCAATTTACCTCCTTGGATTCTTTGAACACACATAGAACATTTCTCCATAACCCCTCTTGTTCTTACTGTAACGTCTGGGTTCAATACCATACGTCCTAAGTCTTCTTGAGCCGGGTTAATGTTTTGGAATTTCTTGTATGATGGATAGTTAAACCAGTTGAATCGTCTTACTTTATAAGGACAGTTGTTTGCACAATATCTAGTTCCGATACAACGGTTATAAGTCATTTGGTTTAAACCTTCGTTCGAGTGAGTTGTTGCCAATACTGGACAAACAGTTTCACAAGGAGCGTGGTTACAGTGGTGACACATCATTGGTTGGAAAACAACCTTTGGACTCTTCGTCTGATCAGGCTCTTCCATTGAAGCGTAATCCCACTCTTCTTTTCTTGTTCCTACAAACTCTTCTTGTTCAGATGAGTAGTAACGATCAATTCTTAACCAGTGCATGATACGAACTCTTCTTACCTCATCCTTACCAACTACAGGTACGTTGTTCTCAGATTGACAAGCAATCAAACAAGAACCACAACCGATACAAGAGTTAAGATCGATAGACATTCCCCAACGGTGACCTACAAGCTCAACTGGGTGAGCGTTCCAAAGGTCAAATTCAGAAATTGGCTTTCTATCATTGGCATCAATGTGCCCATCTGGTTCCCAAGACACAATACCATCTTTAGCACCAGCAACATCTTCATGTACCGCTAAAGTATGTTTTGGGTTAAAACCTTCTCTTTGTTTTGAATTTGCGTAATTGGTTTCTTTCCAACCGTTCACGTAAAAATTCAAAGAAGTTTCTTTAATAATTGAGTGACGCCCCATTACAGTGTGGTGCGTCTGTGTAGCAGCAATTAAATGCGTATTACCACCTTTCGACAATGAACCTCCAACTCGGTTCGCCATGCCCTCTCCTAAACGGAATGCATTTCCACCAATTGGTTTAACCTTGCCATCTTTCATTTCATGCTCTCCAAACTCAGTCGTTGCAAAAGCACCTTTTCCGATCATTGTACGTTTCTTAGGATCCATATCCTCTCCACGTCCATACCCGTAGGCAACCCCAATAGTTCCTTCAGCCTGTCCTGGCTGAGCAAACACTGGCAATTCAATTGAGCGCTCTCCAACTTTCACTTTAATCGTATCAACTGGCGTCTCTTGATCGAAATCATATTTTAAACCTTCTTTCTCAAGGTCCTTAACACTCATTGTAGCATAGTTATCCCATGTTACAGTTGAGATTGGATCTGGCATTTCTTGTAGCCAAGGGTTGTTGGCTTGCTCACCAGCTCCCATTCCATTCTTTTGGTAAAGTACAACTTCATACTTTCCATCCATTTCCACAGAAGCAGAAATAGCAGAACTTAATCCCTTTTCAGAATATTTTCTTCCTTTAGGTTCAGCAGGAACAGTTCCTCCTCCGTTGTGAACCATCCAGTTCCAGTAATCTTTTTCATCAGCAAAGTCATCCTTTGCCATTGGGTAGCCGTACATTTGCCACAAACCTTTGATGTAGTCATGGTACACACGAGATGTTTTACCATCAATCGTTTTTTTCATTCCCGTCCAAACCATCATGGATTCTTGCCACGCACGTGTGTCGTGTAATGGGCGAATCACTGGCTGACCAATACCATAGCTTGAAGCTGTTGGTTGATAGTCATTCCAACCTTCCATAAAATGGTGGTCAGGAGCAATGTATTGACACTTAGATGAAGTCTCATCAAAATACTGAGAGAAGCTAACGCTTAACTTTAATTTTGAAAGTCCTTCTCCAAATTCTTTCCCATTTGGTAGAGAGTAGACTGGGTTTGAACCAATAATAAACAAGGCATCAACACCTGTTCCGCTGATTACATTGTTTGCTAGTTCAGTAACCTTAGCATCTTCACTCTTATACAAGTTAACCGTATCATCCAAATCGATAGTCGAACCATAAGATCCTAACTTTTCGTTGATGGCATTTACAATTAACTGAATGTTTTTATCGTTTGATCCAGCAACAACCAATGCGTTACCTTTTCCTGCCTCCTTCAAACTTGCAACACAAGCATCAACTTTAGCTTGGATTTTTGCTTCTGAGAAAGCGGCTCCGCCTCCACCAAGACCATTCAAAATAGCAGCAGCTATCTCTTTCTCTTGAGAAGGTTTAATTTTAATACGCTCATCAGCGTTAGCTCCTGTAATCGACATTAAGGATTCAAACTGCCAATGCTTGCTCATTTCTCCTTCACCAGCCTTAACTGCTTCAGGGTTTCTTAATTCTGCGTAAGCAGGAGCGTATTGATTTGCCATTAACCATGTTCCTAAGAAATCAGCTCCTAAAGAAACAACCGTTTTGGCTTTGTTAAATTTATATCCTGGGATAATCGCTTCACCAAAACTATCTGCATTGGCTTGACGAATTCCGCTGTAAGAAATTGCATCATAATATACCACCTCTACATCAGCGTTACCGCCTTTAAAAGATGACTCAACAGCCGCAGCTGCTGGCATAGCTACAGGAGTAGCTGCTTCATCTTGAGGGATTTCATTTCCTTCCTCATCAACCAACACCTCTACTGGTGCTGCAGCAGCTTCCATTCCTGGTCTGCTACCAGAAAGAACTTCTTGTACATCAGCCAAAAGATTCTCAGCCGAAGGAGAAGCCAAAGTACTTGATAAGATTCTCACCTTACCACCCGACTTAGCAATATCTTGTAGTTGTTTTGCAATGGCCGTATCTACTTTTGACCAAGTCGATTTTTTACCCTCTGCAAATGGTTGCGTTAATCTTGCACTATCATATAAAGGAAGTACGGAAGCAACAACTCTTGGGTTAACCCCTCCTTTTGTAATTCCATGATCTCTGTTTCCTTTCACATGAATTGGACGACCTTCTCTAGTTTTAATTAAAATGTTAGAGAATGTTGTCCCGTCATAATAAGTTGAAGCGTACCAATTTGCAACACCAGGTGTTACATCCTCTGGCTTAACAACGTAAGGCACAGATTTAACCACCGGAGTTTCACAAGCTGCTAAAGTAGCTGCTGCAACACTAAATCCTAAAAATTTCAGGAAATCACGACGGTTGTGAGAGGTATCTCCAAGGTTAGACTCACCTAAAAACTCTTCAACACTTTGCTGTGCTGGAAATTCATTTTCATTTTGAGCTAACTGTTCAGGGGTTGCCGTTAATTCGTCAAGCCCTTTCCAATATTTTGTATTCGATCCCATAGTACTTGGTCAATACTTATTATTAATAGTGACATTTAGCGCACTCGAGTCCGCCTAATTCTGCCACAGAAATTTTGTTTTCGTCTTCTTTATACTTTCTCAAGAATTCAGGACGCTTTTTCAATCGTCTGTGAATCTCTTCGTAGTATGCTCCACCAGAAACTTTGTCTCCAGTAGATATTGTCATAACCGTTTTCTTACGGTGACATTCTATACACCATCCCATTGTTAGGGTTGGTTTTGTCAGTTGGTTATCAGGATTGTCATCTACTGGCAAGGCTTCCTTCACAGGAATAAGTCTTGCTGTAGTCATTTTTTCAACTTCACCGTGACAGTTAGCACATTCAAGGCCACCAACAGTTACGTGTTGTGAGTGATTGAAATAAACGTGATCAGGCAATACGTAAACTCGGTTCCAAACAAGTGGATGAGATTTACCAGTATAAGACAAATTAGCCTCATTGAAACCTGCCGCTGCATAAACTTTATCCATTGACTGCTTACCTTCATCTGATAAACCACTCTTTGGAATTCCTTTATGACAGTTCATACAAACATTTACGGTAGGAATACCTGCGTGCTTAGACTCTGTTACTGAGTTGTGACAGTATTTACAGTCTATACCGTTAATTTCAACGTGAATATTATGAGAGAATGCAGGAACTGCAGGTTGATCCGGATGATAACCTTCATAAACACCAATTCCTTTCATCCAGTTTGCCGAGATGGCAAGAATTCCGAATAAGAAGACTAAACCGATAACAGCAACTACTTTGATGTTAGCTAAAGCCCACTCTTTAAATATGTCTGCGTATGACTGCTTCTCCAATTCAGAAATATCTTTTCCTTCATCCTTTGCTGCTGCCAATCTTAATTGACGTGTGTTAGAAGCTGCCGCCCAAACTACAACTAAAAGCAATCCTCCTGTGATGTACCACCACCAAGACAACCCACTCTCGTCTTCCATATCAACAACTCCGCCTGCAGCAACATCACCTTCTCCAGCAGGAGCAGTGAAGTCGTCAACATAAGCTAGAATCGCATCAATCTCTTCAATCTTAAGATTGAATTTATCCATAGCAGACCCACGAAGATTTGACACTTCCTTAGCGTATGCGCTTTGAGCCGCTGCTTCTTCCCAATTATTAACCCAAGTATAGATTAAGTCTGGAGATTCAGCATTTTCTTCCCACTTAGCTTTTACCCCTTGTAGTGCTGGCCCTGTACTATTATTAAGCGGATGATGACATCCCGCACACTTGGCCTCAAAAAGTTTTTGTCCGTCCTGCGCATATGCGGCACCCGAAAACAAGCTCAATGCTAATCCTAAGACACCAAATGTTACATATGCCGAATGAAGAAGTTTCTTCCGTAACGTGTTCATATAGAGAAATTTGTTCAAAATCAATACTAAATACCTAAGGTATATTGCGGGCAAAATTAACATTCAAAGCCGAGTTAACGTTGGCATTTGACATAAAAATGACAATCCATTAGTTAATTTAAAACCATTCTAAATAAGAGCGGATAATCATTCATTAAGCACAACTAATCATTTCATATTAAAAACCAAATGATTAAGATCACCTTGGCACAATTTTTAATAGTTTTGCCAGCTAGAAAACCTAGAAAAAGATGTTAAAAGTAATTTTCACTTGTTTTATCATAGCTCTTAACTTAAATGCATTCGGACAAGACGATGAATGGCACCTTTACCCCGAATCTGACAGTACGGAGCTGGATTCAACTCAAGCTGACAGCCTGCAAACAGGTAAGTTTGTAAAGAGCGCTGATACAAGCAACATCTTTAACCCCATTACTCTTGACTTCAATAAGGGTGGTGGCTCAACCGCTATAGAAAAAGATGGGCGTATCGATGAAATAACAGAGTTTCTATCTTCCACAAACGCTTCTGGTGATATTGAAATGGATGGATACCGAGTTCAAATATACTTTGGCCCCAAAAAAGATCCTGCCCTAGGCGAAAAGGCTCGATTTTTAGCTGGGCACAGCGCTGATCATAGAGCTTATTTGGATTGGGATGCTCCTCACTATTTTGTTCGTGTAGGCGACTTTAGAACCAAGCTACAAGCGGAAAAGTGTGTTTTTGAGATAAAAGATCAGTTTCCTGATGCCACGGTTATCCGAACAAAAATTAATGCCCCAAAATTGGATTAAAAAAAATCCCGCCCCACAAATCAAAGTGGCGCAGGATTCTTTCCTTGCATTTAAAACTATTCCGTCTTCAAGATGGTAAATTCCACCCTTCTGTTTTGGGCTCTCCCTTCTTCCGAATCGTTATCGGATACAGGTTTCTCCATCCCATAACCTTTAGATACCAATCGGCTTTTATCCACCCCTTTAGAGAGAAGATACGCCACAACAGCATCTGCTCTTTTTTGAGATAAAGTCTTATTAAACCCCTTATCTCCAACATTGTCCGTGTGTCCACTAATTTCTATGGTCATATTCGGATTATCGGTCAGAACCTTTACCACTCTATCCAATTCAAAGTATGATTCTGCTTTTAGCTCAGCCTTACCTGTCTCAAAGAAAATATTGTTCAGTCTAACAGTTGAACCAACTTCAATCGGAACCAAATATAAATCACGCTCAATTTCGCGATACTCTCCTACTCCTGTTAGGTCCAGATTGTCTGAAATCCCGATATAACCTGAGGCATTTGCAGAGAAATCATAATTCTTTCCGTAAGGCAAAACTATCTTATACTCTCCATTTGCAGGGTTGGTTGATGCTATACCGTAGTTTTTACCATCTACTAAACCGTTGTAAGCAATTTTAGCATCCAAAGGCTCCTTTGTTTTAGCATTGAGTACTTTCCCTCTTACTAACACAACAGGATCTGGTTGCACATCTTCTTTCAACTTAATGCGGATAATGTCCTCTCTACCAATTGAGTTTTTTCCGCTTACCATGTAGGCGTATTTTCCACTTGCATCAATTGAGTAGTATGCGTCCCAACCATCTGTGTTCACATCTGATCCAAGATTTTTTGGCTCGCTCCAGTTCGTCCATGTATCATCCAAACGCTTGGTAAACCAAATATCATAAGATCCCTCTCCTCCATCTCTGTTTGAGGAATAATAAAGTGTTTTTCCGTCTGAAGCAAGGTACGGAGAATGCTCTCCTGTGGCTTTGTCGTTGATAACAGAACCTAAACTTTTTGGCTTAGACCAAGTTCCATCCTCTTTAAGGTAGGAATGATACAAATCCTGTAAATCACTGTTCGAGTTTTCTGACAAGGACAACACTAAATGTTTACCATCCTGACTCCAATAGCCACCAACATAAGTTCCTTTTGTCATGTCCGCATAACCTTCAATGTCCAATCCTTCTGGTTTTGACCAGCCTGTTTTTGTACGATACACGAACGAATATCCTTTACCAACATACTCGCCGTTTTCATAATTACCTTTGATTAGTAAGGTGTTTTCATCTGGACTTACCCCAACAACAGAGTTGTACGCTCTTTGATTAAATGGAGATGTTAAATGTTTAGCTTCTGCATTTGGAACTCCATTTGATACATCTGCAACCCAAATATCCTGGCTAGAACGAGAACCTTCCGTATTATATGGATGATCAGCTCTCACAAAATATAATGTTCTTCCATCAGGAGAAATTCTTGGTGTAATCTCAGAATATACTGTATTTACTTTTTTGGAGGAATTATTAGCTAACTCATCATTGAAGTTAATGAAATTCTCTTTTTCTCTTTCCTTACCGAATTTGTATGCTAGTTGAATTCCTAAACCTAAACTCCCGATCCCAGAACGGTTGTCTTCAATATCTGGAACAGGAGTTGTTCCGCTTATTTTGTTAAAGTCAATTTGCATAAGATTCATCTGCCAATAAGGCCTTACAGCCAACATAACAGGTAATTTCTCTGGATTAAAATAAATTCCCATTCCATAATTAATCCCAGCGTTAAAACCACTCATGGCCTTTGTCCAATTTGAGGTATTTACATCATTTTTTTCAGACACTGCTCCCAAATTCATTTGCAGACCTGGCCCGTGACCCCAAGAGAAAAACCCTCCGCCTTTGTGAAAAATGAAGTTTGTGCTGATGGTATTGTTTGTATACTTGATGTCTCGAATATAGTTTGAACCTTCAACCATTGTTTTAGTGGTTCTAAACTGATATCCCACATCTAAAAAGAGACGATCGCTTAACTTTATACCAGCCGACAACATGGCTCCTTTAAAGCCGCTAATATCATTTACAGGCCCAGAAGGAGATTCGCCATTTGGACCAGTCCAATAATTTGTGATATAGCTGTTCAAACCTTTTAAGGAAGAGGTTGCAAAATCAGGACCTGCTGCTCCGTATAGTAAACCGAAATTACTTACCTCCTTAGCAAATAATGGTGGTGTATTATCAGGAGTCCAATACTTCAAACCACTTAAATGCGGTGCTAGATTATGATAGGTATTCATATCTACAAACCACATTACCTCACGTTGCCAGCTTTCCTTCATCCAACCAACAGCAATTATTGCTTTTTCAGCACTCATAAGTTTCAATCCCTCTGCCACTAAATTACGCTTACATGAGGTCAAAATTGCCGAAACATTTAGCTTAGCATCTTCATCGTTTTGGTCTACTAAAATCTCTAGAGCCGCACCAAGGGTAGCAGCAATATTATCGTTTAAGGTTTTTACAATTTTTGCATCTGGCACCAACTTTTCGTAGGTAGGTGTATAGCTTTTTTTAAACTCGTCATAACTCACCTGTGCTTTCAAGAAACCGCCTAAAAACAAGAGAGTGAATAACAGTACTGTCTTTTTCATAGAAATAATTTTAAGGTTATAGTGCAAGATTAAGGTGCTAGCATCAGAAACTATTAAGGTGCTATTCGTATTATACTACGATGATTACCCTAGTCAAAAGAATTAGTCAAGAATGCACAAGGCAATAATCCCTTTCTTATATTTGCAGGATGCGCTTAGTTGTGATATTGATTTGTTTGGTATTGATGGTTCCATCGCATGCCCAACTTCAAACTAAAGCTGTATCTAACATTAGCAAAATAACCAATTACTACTCAAAGGACTTTAAGGCTAATCCTCAAATTTTTGATATCGTCCAAGACAAGAAGGGCTTTATGTATTTTGCTAATCAAACCGGAATTTTCCGATACGATGGTACCGAATACCTCAAGATTGAACCGAGAGACCCGGATAAAGGAAGCACTGAAGTTAGAGCGCTTGAAATGGATGCTGAGGGCAGAATTTATGTTGGCGGCTACTCAACTTTTGGATACTTAATTGAAGATGAAGTTGGAAGGGTTAAGTTCAAAAGTTTGGAGGAGTTAATTCCCAATGAAATCAAAGATTTTGGCTTTGTGAAAAGCATCTCCTTCAGGGGTGGCAAGGTTTATTTTCAGAGCGCCGAGTATATTTTTATATATGATGGAAAATCCATTGAGCTTATAAAGTGCCCGACTCAATTTTCTTCTTTATCGATTGAAGATGGGATTATTTATGCAAGGGTTATGGACCTTGGTCTATATTACATTGACATGCAAGATAGCCTTCGTTTATTTCAAAACGGAACTTATTATGCTGATAAGAACCTTTATTCCTTGTTAAACTTTTCTGGTAAACTTTTAGCTGTAACAAATTCAAAAGGATTAATCCACATAGATAAAGATCGAAACAATCATGTTTTAGATATACTCCAAGGTGAAACCTTTAACAATGCAATACGCCTAGGGCAAGAGTTCATGAGTATAGGAACTTTTGATGATGGTATTAGAATTTTAGACAAAGACCTTAACTTGGTTGAAAAAGCTACGGTTGACGACGGCTTATTGGATGGTAATATTCAGGCGCAATACGTTGACAATGAAGGCAATTTATGGCTTGCTACAAACCGTGGCGTAGCCAAAGTTGAAGTTAACGCTATTGTTAAAGAATATTCCAAACTGCTTGGTATAAATGCAAGTATAGAGGACATAACCCGCTATAGAGGTAATATGTACATCTCAACCTATTTCGGACTTAAATACTTGGATCGAAACGGGCAAATCAAAAAAGTGAAAGATATATCCAACGACTGTTATGGGATAAACGTTGTTGAAGTGGATAATGACAGCATGCTCCTAATCTCAGAAGTATCTGCTGTGAGGAAACTAGATACAGACTCAACTTCAAGTGATGTATTCAAGGCTGCACCTTACATGGTCGTGAGCTCTAAAATAAACAAGAATTACTTTTTTGTGGCAGATTATGAAGGACTTTATTGTATTAAATATGAAAATGGCCAGTTTATCCCAGTTGATGAAATAAAGAACTTCTCTAAAGTTGTATACAATGCCCTTACCCTTGAAAATGGAGAAATTTGGATGGGTACAGAACAAAGTGGTGTTTATGTATTACACGAAGATTATTTCATTAAAAAAGATACTAGTGTGCGTCTTAGGCATTTAGGGCAAGATGAAGGTTTAAGTTCGGGCCCATCCTACCTGGGTCTCATCAATGATGAAATATATGTAGGTACCGATCAAGGTTTAAAAAAATGGAACGGCACTTCTTTCGATCTTACCGATGAGTTTGCATATAAATTCTCTGGGAAAGATAAGGCAAGTAGAACGGGTGTCCATCGATTTAAACAAGCTCCAAACGGCTCCATCTGGATGATACTTTTTGATCAACAAAACAATTATGAAATTGGTTATGCTGCCCAGGAAAAAGGAAAATACACTTGGTACTCCAAGGATTTTGTGAATTATGATGAAGAAATAATTCATGCCATCCATCACGACGACGATGGCTCCACTTGGTTAGGTGGTACAAGTAACCTCCTTCGCTTTGACCCGAGCATAAAAAAAGATTATAAGTCTCCGTTTAGAACACATATTACGAACATAAGCTTTGGTCCCAAAACAAAATTTTTCTCTGCTGAAAAAGCTAGGAAATCTTCTGAAGTAGATTACACAAACAACAACGTGAGTTTCACCTTTTCCGCCACCAGTTTTTATGATGAGTCTGAAACGGAATACTCTTATATGCTTGAAGGTGTTGATGCTAATTGGTCACCATGGTCCAATACCAGAATGAAAGAATATACGCTTTCTGAAGGTAATTACACCTTTAAAGTTAAGGCTAGAAATGTATACGGTTACGAAAGTGAAGTGGCCACCATTAAATTTACTATCCTCCCTCCTTGGTATAGAACTAG
Source organism: Flavobacteriales bacterium (assembly GCA_964230025.1). Taxonomy (GTDB): domain Bacteria; phylum Bacteroidota; class Bacteroidia; order Flavobacteriales_D; family JAUILH01; genus CAXRFO01. The sequence continues at coordinate 266,384 of CAXRFO010000012.1, forward strand.
CTGGGCCTATGCACTATTTATTGTTCTATTTGTTGGTATCGTTTGGCTTGCAATTGTCCTTTCTGTAAGAAGGGTAAAAAGGCAGAATCAAAGGCTTGAAGCAACGATTAAGGAGCGTACGGCAGAGGTGGTATCTCAAAAGGAGGAGATAGAACTTCAAAAAGAAATCTTGGAGGAAAAGAACCAAGATATCATGGATAGTATTAAGTATGCAAAGCACATACAAGATGCAATTCTTCCAGAAGAACAAGAATTAAAAGAAGAATTTTCAGATGCCTTTATTTTATTCCGTCCCAAGGATATAGTTTCCGGGGATTTTTATTGGATGGCAAAGAAAGAAAATCAAGTTCTTGTCTCGGCAGTTGATTGCACTGGCCACGGAGTACCCGGCGCCTTTGTTAGTATTGTAGGAAATAATGGATTGAACAGGGCTGTTAATGAATTTCAATTAAAAAAGCCGGCAGAAATCCTAGATAAATTGACCCTTTTAGTTGAAGAAGCATTTAAGCAGAAATCCTCATCTGATGTGAAAGACGGGATGGATCTTGCCTTGATTTCCTACGAAAAAGATAAGGGCTTAATACAATATGCAGGGGCAAACAATCCACTTTACCTTATTAGGGATGGTGCGCTAACTGAAATTAAAGCAAACAAGCAGCCTATTGGGGCTTTCGATAATAGAAAACCGTTTACTAACCATGAAATTGAAGTGCAGAAAGGTGATAGGATTATTTTATTCTCTGATGGTTATGCAGATCAATTTGGTGGAGACCGCGGAAAAAAATTAAAATATAAAGCGTTTAAAAACCTCTTACTAGAAAACTTACATCAGCCTATAGGTGCCTACAAGGGAATTTTGAATAACTACCTTCAAAACTGGATGGGAGATTTAGAACAAATTGATGACGTTTGTGTAATTGGTATAGAAATATAAAAAGCAATGGAAGATAAAATCAAGGATTTAGAAGAGAAGATTGCAGAAGCAAAATTAGGTGGTGGACAAGCTCGAATTGAAGCACAGCACAAACGAGGAAAGCTCACTGCAAGAGAACGTATCGAATTATTAATCGATGAAGGAACCTTTAACGAGATAGGTATGTTTGTTGAACACCGATCGACAAACTTTGGCTTGGATAAAACTAAATTCCCTGGAGATGGTGTGGTAACAGGATATGGACAGGTAAATGGTCGTCTGGTCTATGTTTTTTCTCAGGATTTTACCGTCATGGGAGGATCTTTAGCAGAGGCGCATGCTGAGAAGATTTGTAAGATCATGGACCTGGCAATGAAAAATGGTGCACCTGTTATTGGGTTAAATGATTCAGGTGGTGCCAGAATTCAAGAAGGTGTTGTATCGCTCGGTGGATATGCTGATATTTTTTATAGAAATACCCTTGCATCAGGTGTTGTCCCGCAGATTTCTGCAATTATGGGCCCCTGTGCCGGTGGTGCAGTATATAGTCCTGCACTTACCGATTTCATCTTTATGGTTGAAGACACCAGCTTTATGTTTGTTACAGGACCAAATGTTGTGAAGACAGTTACCCACGAAGAAGTATCAGCTGAGGACTTGGGAGGAGCTTCTACACATTCTTCTAAATCAGGCGTTACACAATTCACTTATGAAAATGAAGTTGCCTGTATTGAAGGAATAAAAAAGTTAATGGACTATATCCCACAAAACTGTGAAGAAAAGCCTGCAAACATCAAATACAAGGCAAGCAACGAAAAAAGAGAAGTACTTAATAGTATCATCCCGGATAATCCGAATACACCGTACGACATTAGAGAAGTAATAAACGGCGTTTGTGATAGTGATAGCTTTTTTGAAGTTCACAAGGACTACGCTGAAAACATAGTTGTTGGTTTTGCTCATCTTGGTGGGAAACCAATAGGGATTGTAGCAAATCAGCCGGCATATTTAGCAGGTGTTTTGGATATCAATTCCTCTAAAAAAGGTGCTCGATTTGTTCGTTTTTGTGATGCCTTTAATATTCCCTTATTAGTATTTGAAGATGTTCCAGGTTTCCTACCAGGAACAGACCAAGAGTGGAATGGAATTATTTCCAACGGTGCAAAATTGTTGTATGCTTTCTGTGAGGCAACTGTGCCGAGAGTTACTGTAATTACCAGAAAAGCCTACGGAGGTGCGTATGATGTGATGAACTCAAAGCACATTGGTGCAGATATGAACTTTGCATGGCCAAGCGCGGAAATTGCTGTAATGGGAGCCAAAGGAGCCGCTGAAATTATCTTCAAAAATGAGATAAAAAATGCGGACGACCCTCAAGCTAAATGGCTGGAAAAAGAGAAGGAATATGCAGAGATGTTTGCAAACCCATACAATGCAGCGAAAAGAGGTTATGTTGATGAGGTAATTGAACCGTCAGCAACAAGATCTAAGTTGATCACTGCATTTGAAATGTTGAAGAACAAAGTAGATAAGTTACCCAAGAAGAAACATGGTAACATTCCTCTATAGAACATTAATTATTGCCCTTTTTCTGTGTTTTTCAAATTCAATTTTGGCACAGGAAAAGGGTGAATTAATCTCAAAACTAAAAACTGCGGGTAAGGACACCGTTAGATGCAACCTGCTTTTAAATCTGGCCAATCAAACTTTTCGAAACAACCCTGATTCAGCTGAATTATTATGTCAACAGGGGCTGAATCTTTCCAAGGAATTAAACTTTCACTATGGTGAAATTAAATTCCTCAACTTACTTGGAAATATAGCCCAAAATAGATCCGAATATGACAAGGCTCAGGCACTCTTTGAAAAATGCATTGAGTTGGGTGAGGAATATGAAATACCTGATGCATGGATAAACGCTCAAAACAATATCGGGATTAATTATACCCGACTAGGAAAATTCCCTGAAGCCATAGAAGCCTACCGTCAAGGGCTGCAAGGTGAGCTAGAACGAGGAAATAGAAAAGGTGCTGCAGAATCATATCTTAATATTGGCGTAGCACATTATTACCTAGGTGATTATGATAAAACCTTGGACCTTTTTAGAAAATCATTAAACATTTCAGAAGAAATTAACGATAGTATTAATGTAAATCGAGTTGCGAATAACATAGGTGTCATTCACCTTACCTTCAAGCGATTTGATAGTGCGGCGTACTATTATCAAAAATCAATTGATTTAGCTAAGGCCACGAATAACAGTTACCAACTTGCCCAATCTTATCACAATATGTCAACAGTTTATACTGAGGCTAAAGACTTTGAGAAGGCGGTAGAATATTCCACAAAAGCTGCAGAAATCGAGAAGGCTCTCAACGAGCACCATGGTTTGGTTATTTCATATATGAATATTGCCAAAATCAAAATGAGCGCTGGTAAATTAAGGGGTGTGTTAGAATGGCTTGATAAGGCACAAGATCTGGCTAATAAGCACGGCATGCTAGAAAATCAACGACAAGTTTATATCCATTATACGGATTATTATAAACTAAAAGGAGATTTTAAAAAAGCAATTGAGATGAAAGAAATGGAGATGACCCTTCAAGATTCCATCTTATCAGTAGAAAAAATTAAAGCCGTAGAAGAATTTGAAATTAAATATGAAACGGCGGAAAAAGAACGTCAATTAGCATTGGAACAAATCAAATCGGACAGTTTGGCCTTGGCTAACGCCAAAACAGAAAAAGAAAAAGCCAAAATTGCAAAAGAAAAGGCTGAATCCGACCGAGATGCTGCACTCAAGTCTCGTTGGATAATTGGATTAATTTTGGGTTTAATCGTACTTGCTTTGATGGCTTTCCTTCTCATCCAAAGAAACAAACGTAAGGCAGAACGAGAAAAATCGAAGGCAGTTCTTCTTGAAAAAGATAAAGGCTTAAAGGCTGTTTTAAATGCCCAAGAAAAAGAAAGGAAAAGAATTTCAAAAGACCTCCATGATGGGATTGGTCAGCAACTTAGCGGGATAAAATTGGCTTGGCAAAAACTATCATCAAATATTGCAAATGAGCAACCTGAGTTATACCAAGACCTTATAAAAATGAGCGCTGTCGTAGATGAAACTGCGGAAGAAGTTCGTAGCATCTCGCACCAGATGATGCCTCAATCACTTCAAAGTTTTGGGCTACCTTCTGCTATTGAAGAAATGCTTGATAAAAGTTTGAAGTATACCGGTATTGAGCATGAGTTTGAAAGCTTTAATATAGAAGATCGTTACCCAGAAGAGCTCGAAATTAACCTATATCGTGTAGTACAGGAGCTCATTAACAATATGATTAAGCACTCTGGTGCATCTAAGGTACAGGTCCAATTATATCAAAATGCAAAACAGTTAATTTGTTTGGTTGAAGACAATGGTGTTGGAATGGAAATTAATCAAGACGCAAAGGGTCACGGTATGACCAATATTCAAACCCGCTTAGAGGCTGTTAATGGCGAAATCAACATTGAGTCTCAAAAGGGTAAAGGAAGTACCTTTATGGTAAAATTGAAGGTTTAAACCGCTTTTTTTGTCGATGAAAGCTTATATTTGGGTCATAATTCATTCCTTTTGATTAGGTTATTAATATGCGATGATCACCAATTGGTGGTAGATGGGTTTAAAAATCTATTGGCAGCCCATTCCAATGTTGAACTTGTTGGAAGCGCAGATAACGGCCAACGTGCAATAGAAATTGCAGATAATATTTCCTTGGACCTTATTTTAATGGACATTGATATGCCCATAATGAATGGTGTAGAGGCCACAAGAGAGCTGAAAAAACGTCACGAGAATTTAAAGATTATCATCATATCCATGCATGGTGAAAAAGCCATGATAAAAAAGATGATGGAAATAGGTGCTGACGGTTACCTTTTAAAAAATTCTTCACAAGATGAACTCTTTTCAGCTATTGACAAGGTGGCCAGTGGTGGGAAATTTTTCTCAGAAGAGGTCACACTGAGTTTATTAAAAGACGCCGAAAAAAATAACAATGATGCCGCTGTTGCACTTGCCGAACTAAGTGAAAGGGAAATTGAAATATTACGCTGGATAGCTGAGGGATTATCCAACAAACAAATTGGAGAGAAACTCTTTATTTCTCATCGCACGGTAGACACCCATCGTACAAACATCATGAAGAAATTAGAGGTAAATAATATTGCCGGCTTAATAAGAATTGCACTTAAGAACAATCTAGTTAGCTAGACTCCACCCATTTTAGACTTAAAGTATTTTCGGTAGACATCATCTTGAAGTCCTTTACATTTTCTTTTAAAGTCTCATATTAAGAGGTGTTTGCGCCAAAGGATGGGCCATTTTAGGATTTCAATTTTAGCTGTTTTAGAAACAAAAAGCTTGTTTAACTTTTCTTATCTTGCAAGTCAAACTAAACTACTCTAATTCTTGCATCTATGAAAAAATTGCTTCTCTCTTTAGGAACTCTTTTCCTTTGCACCTATAACTACGCCCAAATAACAACAAACAGTGGTCAAACTGCTACTCAGTTGGCTCAGATTCTAGCAGGACCAAACATCACCGTATCCAATGCAACCTTGACAGGGGCAGCAGTAGCCTCTGGCTCATTTACGGGAACCTCAAACATAGGACTTGGATCGGGGGTAATCTTGTCGACAGGAAATGTCAATGAAGCTGAGGGTCCAAATAATGCGGGTGGAGTTGGTGCTAATTTAGGCGAACCAGGAACGGCCCAAATGGATACCCTTGCTGGAAATGGTGGAACGCCGGTAAACACTTTTGATGCAATCACACTGGAGTTTGATTTTGATATTCAGTCGGATTTAATTCAGTTCAATTATGTGTTTGGATCGGAGGAATATCCCGAATATGCTCCACCCAACAACTCTGGTTTTAATGATGTTTTTGCCTTTTACATTTCCGGTCCCGGAATCGTTGGTGAAGAAAATATCGCCATTGTTCCAAACACGACTAGTCCGGTAACTATTAACAACATTAATGCAATCACCAACAACCAATATTATGTAGACAACACCGGTGGAGCAACTATCCAATATGATGCCTTTACAACTGTATTGCAGGCTAAAAGAGAAAATCTTATTCCATGTAATACCTACCATCTTAAGTTAGTAATTGCTGATGCCGGCGATGGTGTTTGGAGCTCTGGTGTTTTCTTAGAAGAAAACTCATTAATTCAAGGCACATTAGATGTAACCTCAAACACCGTTAATGCTGATGATATAGCACTAGAGGGATGTATTGAGGCTAGCTTCACCTTCTCTTTAGACAATCCAGCTGCTCAAAACACTGATATTTCATTTCAAATTGCAGGTGACGCAACAAATGGAATTGATTACAATTATGTAGATAGTATTCTGACGATTCCTGCGGGTCAAACTTCAGCAACAGTTTTCATTCAAGCATTGGCTGATGGGGTTCCTGAAGGTCAAGAAACGGTTATGATTATATACCAATCACAGCCATGTTCTCCTCCAGACACCGTGACCCTCTATATAGATGATGCACAACCCATTGAATATACACTCTCCGGGGTAAACCTTGATTGTAACAATGACAATTCGGGTCAAATTAATGTTAATGCAACAGGTGGGTTTCAGCCTTACACCTACGAAATAACAGACGAGAATGGAGTGGTTACCAATTACAATTCCGATCCGATTACAGGACTCGCCGCTGGTGAATACACTGTTCAGGTATATGACATCTATGGTTGTAAGGCAGATGCCTTAGTTATTGGAGGCTTATATGATGCGGATACTACCTTCTTACCAGATGGTTCAGGAGTAACATATACCACAGATATCAATATTCAAGGATTTGATCCTGGTGCAAAACTGGACAGCTTGTCACAATTGAACCAAGTTTGCGCCACAATGGAACACTCTTATTTGGGTGATTTAATATTGGAATTAATCTCTCCTTCAGGTCAACAAGTAACTTTGAAAGGTCCGGGTGGTGGATCCTGCGATTTGGGTGAACCGATTGCAACTGCTCCTGTGGATGGAGCTGCGTCTTCTACGCTTACCGACCCAGGAACTGGATACGAGTATTGCTGGATTGCAACTCCTACTTACGGTACTATGGTTGCTGAATCCAACAACTATACGCGAAACTATACAGACGCCCAAGGGAACAATTATACGGACAACTATTTACCTCAAGGTTCGTATCAGTCTACCGATCCTTTGTCTCAATTATTAGGATCGGATCTGAATGGAACTTGGACACTCGAAATAACTGATCAGTTTGGCTTAGATAACGGTTACATTTTCGAGTGGAATGTGAGTCTTATGTCTGGTTTGCCTGATTCTACAGTGGTTTTATACGAGCCTGCTGGCATGGATATTCAAGGGTTCATCACTCAAGCTAATTGCGGTGGTTCGGATGGTGCAATCAATATTTCTGTAACTGGAGATAATGATCCATTCACATTTTTATGGAGCAATGGAGCGACCACAGAGGACATCTCGAATATTCCAGCTGGTACATATACCGTATATGTTACGGATACAACAATGTGTACGGATTCGGCAACTTTCAACCTCAACAATATATCCTCAATAAATACTACAGCCAGTATCACGCAAGCTTCTTGTATATCGAATACAGATGGTGCTATAGATTTGTTGGTTTCTGGGGGAACTTCTCCTTACACAATTTCATGGAGCAACGGCGCAAATACTGAAGATATTTCAAATCTTGCGGTTGGTACATATACTGTTACAATAACAGATGCAAATGGTTGCCAGTATACGGAAGATTACACGGTAGGATCTTTACCTGCAATTCAAATTTCATTGGATAACCTTCAAAATGAGCAATGCGGTAACTTTAACGGTTCGATAGCTGTTTCTGTTTCGGGTGGAACTGGGTCATATGCATATTCTTGGTCAAATGGTGCCTCAACAGAAGACATTAACAATCTAAATGCAGGAACCTATACCTTAACCGCAACAGATGCCAACGGATGTTCTGCGACAGAAACATACACCATTATAAATAACGTGAGCTCTTGTTCAAATTTCTGTTATTTAGCGATTGATAATATTCAAGTAGTTGATGACAACTGTGGAAGTGGTCAAGGTGCTATAGACCTTACCATCAATGGGGCAAGTCTACCTTATATCGTTAATTGGTCGAATGGAGCAACTACCGAAGACATCTCAGGATTGACTCCTGGCATCTATACAATAACAGTAGAAGACGCAAACAACTGTATTGAAACTGCAGATATAACGGTCGGAAATAACACGGGTAATTTAAGTATTTCTAATTCTAATATATCACCTGAAAATTGTGGTAATGGTCAAGGAAGCATTGATATTACACTTACAGGAGGCATTCTACCCTACACCTTCCTTTGGTCGGATGGACAAACAACAGAAGATGCAACTGGACTTTCTGCCGGTATCTATACTGTAGATATAACAGACGCCAATGGATGCATGATGAGTCAATCATTCACGGTTAGCAATAACACGGGTAATTTAAATTATACCGCAGTGGTTGTTAACGATACCTGCTCTGCTGGAATAGGAGAAATTGATATTACCGTTGGTGGGGCAAATGGTACGCCAAGCTTTAGCTGGGACAATGGTGCCACTACGGAGGACTTATCGAATTTAACAGCTGGCTCATATACACTTACTATTACGGATGGTTCTGGATGTAGTTTAACAACCTCTGTTATTGACCTTATTAATGAATCAGGCACTCTTAATATTGACAATATTGATATCACGCAAGAAACCTGTGGTGATGGAGCTGGAGCAATCGACTTAACACTTTCTGGAGGATCACCACCTTATCTAATAAGTTGGTCAAACGGACCTACTACAGAGGATATAATTGGACTATCGGCTGGTTCATATTCCGCAACTATTAATGATCAAAATGGCTGTTCAGTTAGCACAGGCAATTTGAATGTGTTTAATACACCTTCTGATCTTGTCATTACAACGAATTACATTCAAGATGAAATCTGCGGCAATGGTCAAGGAGCAATAAATGTTGATGTTACTGGAGGTGATGGAAACTACAGCTATTCATGGTCGAGTGGTTCTACATCTCAAGATTTAACTGGTATATCGGCTGGTTCTTATAGCCTAACAGTAAATGACGGAAATGGGTGTAGTACAACTTATACGGGTGATGTAATAAATACACAAGGAAACTTATCGGTAGATCAAATCATTGTGAATGATGAAACCTGTGGTGATGGAACAGGGTCTATCGATCTTATTGTAAGTGGTAATGCAAACCCAACCGCATATAGCTGGAGTAATGGAGGAACAACGCAAGATTTAACTGGTTTGAATGCTGGAATATACAACTATACGATTATTGATAACAACGGATGTTCCGTAAGTGGATCTGCCACTGTTGGGAACAACGCAGCAAATATCACATACGTAGAATCAATAACAGCAGAAATTTGTGGAAATGGACAGGGTGCTATTGATATCACGGTTTCTGGTGGGCAGTCCCCCTATACTTATTCATGGGATAATGGTGCAACAACAGAGGATATTAACGGATTATCGGCAGGTAATTATATTCTTACAATAACTGACGATAATGGATGTTCCGTAACTACCCCAGCTTATAGCGTTCCTAATAATTCAAGTGGTTTAAGCCTAAGCGGAGTAGTTATTGATGAAAATTGCGGACAGGCTGATGGAGCTATAGACTTAACAGTTAATGGAGGTTCTGCACCTAATACTTATGCCTGGTCAAATGGTCCAACAACTGAAGATATCTCCGGATTAGCCGCAGGAAGTTACAGTGTAACTGTTACCGATAATAACGGTTGTTCAGAAACAACTTCATTTACAATTATCAACGCACAAGGAAACTTAAGTCTGGATAATGTTGTAGTCAACAATGAAATTTGCGGAAATGGAAGTGGTGATATTGATATCACCGTAACTGGAGGGGCGGCTCCGCTAACATATACTTGGTCAAATGGATCAACGACAGAGGATATTACAGGGCTTTCAGCTGGTAATTATGATGTGACAATTACAGATGCGAACGGATGTAGTATCAACTCCGGAAACATTGTACTTAGCGATGATCCAGGAAGCTTGTCTGTTGACAACGTAAATGTTGTGAATGAACAATGTGGTAATGGTCTTGGGTCTATTCAAATAACCATTAGCGGTGGTGTAAGTCCATACAGCTATGCATGGTCTACGGGTGCTATTACACAAAATCTAACCGGATTAAGTTCTGGAACTTACTCGTGCACAATCACTGATCAAAATGGATGTACAACTAGTCTAACTACCAATGTTGGCAACAATCCTGGTTCTTTAACGGTAAGTTCAAGTATTGTTACAGATGAAACTTGTTCTTCTGGAAATGGTGCCATTGACATAAGTGTTCAGGGAGGGACAATTCCTTACACTTACCAATGGAGTAACACAGCAACTACTGAGGATATTTCAGGATTATCAGCAGGCACATATTCTGTGCTAATTACTGACAATAACGGTTGTGATTATACACACAGCGAAACAGTTACGAATAATGGAGCTGGACTTGCTATCACGGGAAGTAATATCAATGATGAAGTTTGTGGAAATGGAGCTGGATCTATTGACATCAGCTTTACAGGAGGAAGTGCTCCATTTACCTTCTCGTGGAGTAATGGCGCTATTACCGAAGACATATCCGGCTTAAGTGCAGGTGTTTATAACCTTGATATTACAGACGCAAATGGCTGCACTACTTCAGGTTCTTTCACTGTAAATAATTTCTCTGGGACCCTAAGCTTGGATAATGTAACCAGTACTGACGAAAATTGTGGACAAGGTGATGGATCAATTGACGTGACAATTTCGGGTGGATCTGCACCAATTAGTTTTAATTGGAGCAATGGTGCCACGACGGAAGATCTTGCCGGGCTATCTGCTGGTAATTATGATCTTACCGTAACTGATCAATTTGGATGTACTGTACAGACTTCTCAAACCATTAATAATATTACAGGAGGATTTGCGGCTGTGATAAGCAGCACGACAGATGAAAATTGCGGTGACGGAGCTGGTGCAGTTGATGTGACAATAACTGGAGGTACACCTCCTTATGCTTACTCCTGGGATAATGGAGCTACAACTGAAGATTTATCTGGACTTAGTGCAGGAACATATATTTTAACGGTTACTGATAATTCCGGTTGTTCAGCAACTTTAACAGCAACTATAAACAATCAGACTACAGGACTGACACTTGATAACGCTGTTATCCAAGATGAGCAATGTGGAGATGGTTCTGGATACATAGACTTACAAATATCTGGTGGTTCTTTACCATATACCTTTGCATGGTCGAATAGCGCAACTACTGAAGATATTTCTGGACTATCGGCTGGAACATATACCTGTGTTATTACAGACAATTCTGGCTGTAGCCTTAATTTTTCTGGAACCGTTGGTGGCGGAACTGGTTCTTTGGCAATAACAAATCTCAGTGTATTGGATGAAACCTGTGCTGATGCTTCAGGTGAAGTTTCCGTTACCGCAAGTGGAATCGCACCAATAGGTTTTCAGTGGAACGGAGTTCCTCCTTCTACATGTTGTGATTATACACTCAACATGTTTGATGCTGGTAATTCATGGAATGGAGCGTCTATTGACGTTCTAGTAAATGGAACCAACGTAGGAAATTTCCTAGTTCCTGGAGGTGGTCAGGCTACAGGTCAGTTTAATGCTTGTGACGGTGACAATGTTCAACTTATTTGGAATTCGGGTGCCTTTGATAATGAGGTATTCTTTGACTTGGAAGATCCTAATGGAAACATTATTTATTCCCATGCTCAGGGAGCGGGTCCTACACCAGGTGTAATTCATAGCTACAATGCTGCATGTTCAGGTCCAAGTTCAAATACCTTGGTTCAATCAGGCTTAAATGCTGGGCAATACCTTATTACCATAACGGATGGTGTTGGTTGCAGTATTGACACCTTAGTAGATGTAAATAACACTCAAACATTGTTCTTAAATTCAATAACGGTTGAGGACGATACTTGTAGCCAAGGAGATGGTGATATCCAGGTAGTTTATACTGGAAACGCTGCATTTAATCATGTCTGGTCGGGTGGTACTCCGGCAGGATGCTGTGATTACACCTTACAGATGCAAGATGCCGGTAACTCTTGGAACGGTGGTTCCATTGATGTACTTGTGAACGGAGTTAATGTTGGGAATTTCACCGTGCCAGGTGGAGGATTTAATGTGGAAACTTTCCCAACTTGTTCCGGTGATCAAATTGAACTACAATGGAACTCAGGTGCTTTCGATAATGAAGTTAGCTTCCAATTGGTTAATGGGCTGGGGATTATTGAGTACGAGCATTTCCAAGGTAATGGACCTGTCGTCGGAACTATATATACAGGTCCTGCAACCTGTGGTGCTTCTACCAGTGATACAACGGCAGTTACCAATTTAACAGCTGGTGTATATAACCTTGTTACTACAGATGCAAGTGGGTGTATGATTGATACCAACATAACGGTGAACGACATCTCAAATCCACAGGTAAGTATTACGAATATTTCAATTGTTGATGAAACTTGTAATCTTTCGAATGCTACTTTAGATGTGACTGTGGCTGGAGCAGCAAGTCTTTATCAATTAGGTCCAATTCAACAAGCAAGTCCAAATTTCACTGGATTTACTGCAGGTACTTATATCCTTACCGTAACAGATATAGATGGTTGTACAATTGATTCAACCATTACAATAAATAATAGTGATCCTTTCACCATTAATGTAGATGCAATAACTGATGAGGCATGTAATGAATCCAATGGTGCAATTGATATTTCTGTCTCACCAGCAGGCTCCTATCAGTTCAATTGGTCTAACGGTGCAACCACTGAAGACATAAGCATGGTGCAAGCAGGAAACTATACCGTTTCTGTATCAGACGGTACCTGTACCCTAACACTCGACACTTTAGTTGATGTTGCGGCGCCTTTTAGTGTTTCAGATGTAATAACAGATGAAGATTGCGGTGATGGTTCTGGAGCTATAGACATCACTATCACTAATGGCTCAGGATCTTATAACTATAATTGGAGTAATGGTGCAACAACAGAAGATGTTTCTGGCTTATCTGCAGGATCATATTCAGTTGAAGTGGAGGACATAACTACTGGATGTACAGATACCATTAACTATAGTGTGAACAATGTGACTAATGGTATGCTGGCGAACGGAATCATAACAGATGACAATTGCTCAGCTGGAAACGGGGCGATTGATCTTATTATGTCCGGTGGGTCAGGAAACTTTAGTTTCAACTGGAGTAACGGTGCTTCAACAGAAGATATCACAGGAATTTCAGGTGGCACCTATACCGTAACCATTACCGATAATAATGACGGTTGTATGTTGACTGAAACTTATAACGTTGGATCCACAGCAAGTTTCTCACTTACTGGAACTGTGACTAATGCAACATGTAGTACATGCCCTGACGGTAGTATAATAACTACATTGGGTGGATCACCTGCGTTACCAGTGACTTACTCATGGAGCAATGGATCTAACACACAGAACTTGCTTAATATTACTCCTGGGCAATACATTGTAACGGCAACCGACAACAACGGTTGTGTAGTTGTTGATACCTTCAATGTAGATGGACCAGATGGAATAATTGAAATCAACCCAGATTGGATGGTAGAAATTTATCCTAACCCAACAAACGGTCTGTTTACTTTGAATTATGAATTGTACAACTCGAATAAAGTCCAAATTAGCCTGTACAACAGCATTGGACAGTTAATGCAATTAACAGATGTTAGCACTTCAAAAGGAACGCAAACATTTGATTTAAGCGAGTATGACTGGGGTGTATACTATGTAGTTTTACAATCCAATGGTCAACGAATGACTAAACGAGTTGTTTTGATGAAATAATTACAACTAAGCATATTTTAATTTCAAGCCCTGCTCATTTTGAGTGGGGCTTTTTCATAAGCGTAAATACATTACGTCCTAACTTCCCTATCTTAGTCAAAAATTAAATGAATGGCCAAACTGAAAACCTCTTTCTTTTGTAATAATTGTGGATTTGAGTCGCCTAAGTGGCTGGGTAAATGCACCTCTTGTGGTGAATGGAATACCTTTATTGAGGAGGTTGTTGACAAAGCACCCAAGGGTTTTGGCGCCCTCCCAAGTGACAGTAAAAGGAAAACAAAATCGCACCTAATTACTGAAATTGTCACCGAAAAAGAGCAAAGAATTCTACTGAAAGATAAAGAGCTCAATCGTGTTTTAGGGGGAGGATTGGTTCCGGGAAGTATTATTTTATTTGGTGGTGAACCCGGTATTGGAAAGTCTACTTTAATGCTACAAATGGCTTTGGAAAATACGGGTTTAAGAACGCTTTATGTTTCCGGTGAGGAAAGTGAAAACCAAATAAAAATGCGTGCCGACCGCATTGGAAATAACAACGATCAATGCTATATTTTAGCTGATACCTCAACACAAAATATTTTTCTTCAAGCCAAGGAGATTGAACCTCAACTTTTAATTATTGACTCGATTCAAACCTTGCATTCCTCTCGTATTGAGAGTTCTCCTGGATCAATATCTCAGGTTAAGGAATGTACTGCTGAGCTGCTGCGTTATGCCAAAGAAAATGGGGTCCCTGTTTTCTTAATTGGCCATATAACGAAAGATGGATCCCTTGCTGGCCCTAAAGTATTGGAGCATATGGTTGATACCGTCTTACAATTTGATGGTGACAGACATCATTTGTACAGACTACTACGCAGCATAAAGAATCGCTTTGGTAGTACCAATGAATTGGGTATTTACGAGATGATTCAGGCCGGACTTAGAATCGTTGAGAACCCTTCAGAGATATTACTTACCAATTCGGATGAAGCATTAAGTGGAATTTGCGTTGCAAGTACCATGGAAGGCATGCGACCTTTGCTGATAGAGGTTCAGGCCTTGGTGAGTAACTCGGCCTTTGGTAATCCCCAGAGAAGTTCTACTGGTTACGACAATAAAAGACTCAACATGCTTTTGGCCGTTTTAGAAAAGCGCTGTGGTTTTAAAATGGGTGTAAAAGACGTCTTCTTAAACATCACCGGAGGTATAAAAGTAGATGATCCTGCCACGGATTTAGCTGTTGTAAGTGCCGTTATGAGTAGCAATGCCGACATCCCTGTAGGAAAAAAGGTTTGTGTGGCTGGTGAAGTTGGTCTGAGTGGAGAGGTTCGTCCTGTTAACCGTGTGGATCAACGCATAGCAGAAGCCGAAAAAATGGGTTATGAGCGCATCATTATTTCAAAATACACCAAGGGCATAGACCCAAAGCGTTTTGATATTGAATTAATCCAAGTGGGAAAAGTTGAGGAATGTATGCGCTACTTATTCGCTTAGAATGTCCATCTAACTTGTAGCTTAACCTCAGATAAGGTATTGGCATTAACTTCATTTATTCCACTGCTTTGCACGTAATCATTTGGAAAATAGGATTGTGCATAACGGAGCCAAATGTCCAATTTATTTCTCCATTTATACTGTAGCATAAGGTAGGTTCTTGTACCATTTCCGGCGTAAGCAGGAATTGAGAAAGCATACAGAACATCATTCTCGTAAGCATAAATGCGGGTATCGTAATCAAAGGTTTTAAAAATTGCATAGCGAGAACTGATCTTTAATGGGAAACGCTCAAAACGATAAATCAAATCGGTAAAAAACAGTTGCCCTTTATTAAACTCCTTGGTGCCTGATTCTTTATCCTCCTTGTAAAAAGATACTTCTCCCCTTACCCGCAAACTTATATTGGAACTTAAGTCAAAATCCGAATGTAAACGAAAGTTTTGCCTATGCGCAACATCCAGTTGTGGAACCACACTTTCCTCATCACGATTAATGCCCTTTTGTTCATTTTTGAACCTAAAATACATTAAGACTTTGCTGCTTGGACTGTAATTAATTTGACCTACGACATCATATCCTTTTGATGGAGCATCTCGTCTAAAACCCAACCATTCAAATTGATATGAATCAAAATACACACTTAAATCAAGACCGGTAGCGATTTTAGTTTGCAAGCCCAACAGTAAACCTTGCTCATTGGATACCGTCGAACCTTCACCTATTGCATTGGAAAGCAGCCCATGATATTGCTTGTCAAAATTTCGATACTGCACCAAGACTTGGGTTTTGCCATCTAAATCAGCTAAAAATCCGTGCGTATGAGCCCAAAACCCGTCTAAATCATATGCGCTTTCACCAAAAAAAGAGACACCCGCTACATGTGCTCGATAATCCAAAGCAATATTTTGTTGTTTTGACCCTACAAAATTAAAGCGCTGATATAATTGCTTCCCTTCCTGAAAGGGGACATCCAGAGTTGACTCAATTGCACTAAGGCCTATAACAAAGTGTTCATATTTCCAATCGATATGAGCTCCATAATTTGAAAATAAAACGACATCTTTCTTCTTGTACTCAGTCAAGGTTCTGTGAAAGCCATCTTCAGGCAAGCTACTTACATTAATAAAGTCGGTGGAACTTGTATCCTCCTGCAGACTTCCATCTATTCTATTTCGACTATAAAAACCCGTTACTTCAAAATGACCTATCTTGAAAGTTGCCGCACTACCTCTTAAAAACAGGTTTTCATTAACCGATGAATATGGTCTTATGCCATTCCCGTTACGCTTGATATTATTCAAATTGTTACTTTTTCCAAAGGCCAAACCAGACCAAATTGCTAATCCTTGACCAAACTGCAGTTGGTAATCACCCAAAGCAAACTTTTTTAAGACACCCTGATCTTTCAAATAAAAATGACCTGAAAAAAACTCTGCTTTTCCGCCCCGAAAAAACTCTTCTCCCGCATCCTTCTCAGTCGTTAATCCGATACTCATCTTATCACGGTATTGCATGCGGTATCGAGTAAAGAATTTATCCTTTGAACCAAGTGCAAAGCTGGATGGAGAGGCAGCTAAAGCACTATCACTTGGATTTTCATAAGCTGATTGATATTCAAGTGTTCGCTGCCAACGCGTAATAATTTGATGCCTTGAATTTCCGAACATCTCTGCCAATGAAATATCCTCCTCCAAACTTCCATTTACGGTAAAAAAAGGCAGCAATGCTTGTATGAGTTCGAAATCCCATAGGGGAATGGCACTTAACTCATAGAGGGTATAAATCTGTCCGTATTTTGAGCGATAACCTAAAAAATTTGAAACTTGAAGAGGGCTGAGAACATTTAAGTTTTCCAAATCCTCCCGGCTTAAATCGTTCAAATCGAGCGGATAATCTAACAGATTTAAATAAAAGTCATAAAGTGTAGTATAGTCCAAATTCGAATTTTCATTCTGCTGTGCGATGAACTCCAATTGTTGGTTAACTATAGCTCTTTTTTCATCATCTGTAAACTCCTGTGCTACACATAGCATTGGAAGTATTAACAGTATGAGAAATAACTTATTCATTCACGCTCTTTCCATTGATATCGTAGCCCAATTTGAGGATAAAAACCTAATGTTTGATGGAAACGACTCGCAAAGTCAAGCTGGAAATTTTTAATTCCATAGCCAAATCCGAAACTAAAACTAGGCGCTCCGCTTTCTACACCCGTTCTCATTATAAGATGTTCTCTAATCCGATACTCAACACCAAATCTTGCTATGATTTTTTGATTCAATTCCTTCTCAAACTGGGCGGATACCGAAACCTTATCCGATGATTTATAACGGACACCCGCACTAACTATGCTTGGAATTTCCTGCTCAAACAAGGCCGAGTAACGTCCACGATTTACATTAAAAGCATTTGCTCCAACAGAAAACTTGTCGTTTAATTCTGCATAAACGCCAACATTCATAGCTAATGCAAAGGCACTTCCATATTGCGCGATTTGCTTAATGCCAAGGTAATTAGCAGATATCCCTAGGGCAACTTGTTTACTTAATTTCAATCCATATCCCAAGCCAAACTGTAGGTCTGAATAAGCCTCACTTCCTCCTTGCATAAAATATCCGCCTACGCCTTGTCTTTGATTTATTTGATGATTCGCATTAAATCCAAAATAGTTAAGATCCGAAAGGCTGTAGGGACGGGCAACAGATAACTCTGAAAAAGAATTTGAAAAAGGTAAAAGTCCAGGGTTTAATCGTGTTGACCATGAATTTGAGTGAACAACACCTAAATTGCTCATACCTGCTTCATGTGTTCCATGGAATTGAGCTTGTCTTTGTGCACTAAGTCCAAAAGAATAAAACATGACCATGATGGAAACAAGCCCTTTCATGGAGTTAATATAAGAATTTTTGATTTTTAGCCTCTACCTTACAAGCGTAAAATGTCCCGTTTTTCTTTCCTCTGGTCCCTCTTGTGGTCGGAAATAAACTTGATAAACATAGACATCTACAGGTGCTCTCTTACCCTTCATTGTTCCATCCCATTGATCTTGAGGATTAGTGGTATGGAAGAAAAGTTGGCCCCAGCGATCATAAACGTATAGTTCATATTCTTTTGCATCCCTTACAACAGGTGACCAAAAATCATTTAGCCCATCACCATCTGGCGTAAAGGCATTTGGAACAAATAAGGTGGTTATAGGACGAACATAGACAGAGTCCGGCTCTATATCCGAACAACCAAATTGATTATAAACATGTTGGTAGGTAACCACCCAACCCGTATCCGTAGTGTAGTAGCGCTCGGCTTCCGGGTTCAAAGTATCACCGTGCATATCCAACAAGTACCAATCTGTTACATCTGATGAAAAGAAATTATCAACCCAAAAATAAGGGCGATAGATATCTGTTTCCTCAGGGCTTACATTGATTCCAGCGATAGGCGCAGGAAAAACTTCAATAACATCTGGTTTAACTAAGGTAAGATCTGCAATACAACCAGAATCCGTACTAATCGTTAAACTTACCGTATATAGCCCTGTGTCCAGATAGGTATGGGTAGGACTAGGCTGTGTGGAAGTATTACCATCACCAAAATCCCACAAATACTCCATATCGGTCCAGCTAAAACTACTGTCTTGAAATGTCACCGTATAGGGCAAGCAGCCCAACTCATCGGGTTGAAAAAAGTCGATTTCAACTTCTGGGAAAACAACTACAGTGTCGTAAATGGTTTCAACGCATCCGCCATCGTTTACCGTAAGTGAGATAACATGATTTCCACTATCGGAATAAACTACATTGCTCGGGTTTTCTAAATTAGATGTCTGAGGATTTGCTAGAGCTCCAAAATCCCATTCGAGTGTCGCTACATTGGAATAATTTCCATTGGCTTGAAAATCAAAACTATTTGTTAGAATACATTCGGGATCTACCGATGGAAATGAAAAAACCAAAGGCTCATAAACCGTATACTCTACTTCCGTTGTATCCCCGCATGCCCATCCTGGATTGGCTATTAAGGTAATGGTGTATGTTCCGGGATTCTGATAGGTATGTGTAGGTGAAATAGCAGAACTCGTATTTCCGTCTCCAAAATCCCATTCGTAGAAGCTAGAGCCCACACTATTGTTCATGAAGGTAACTGTGAGGTTTTCACAGGAATCCGTTTGGTCCGGAACAGAAGCAATCAAAACGGGTTGACAACTTACCACATACATCTGAAAATCTCTTCTACTCTCTCCCAACTGCACACCGTTTCGCCATTCCTTTACACAAATTCCAAAGGTGAAAATTCCTGTTAGGTTTGGTACACCCGTTAATACACCGGTTATCGGATCAACAGAAATAGTAGGACTACCTTGAATTTGATTATTCACTCCATAACCAGCCGCCCATGGGATGGTATTGTAAGGAGGTGCTGCTGCTGGGTTACTAACAGGAGCTGTTGCGCTTGCACCATGATAGGGCGTACACAATTCATAGCTCAAGCTATCGCCGTCAGGATCTAGCGCTGAATGATCAAAGTAAAAATCGTTATCCGCACAAACCACAGCTGGCGGATAGTTCGTAAATCTTGGTGAAGAATTGCAAGCAATGTCATTCGGAGGAATAACGGCTACGTAGGTGGATCCTTGATCACCCGGGTTAAATACGTTTTGAGTAGATGGGTTACGACAACAACGTTGATAAGCAATGGTGTAACCAGCCGCTGATGGCGGTAAGGTAACCGTTTGTCGGTAGATCGCTTCTTCAATACACGTGTTTGGTGGAGATACTAAACAGGGATCCGAAATGTCCACAGGTACCAAATTAATTGTAGAATAAGGGGTGGCATGATTAGAATACAAGCTGTTATTCTCAAATACAGTGATAGCCGCTTGTGAATCAAACTGTGTATTGTTTGTGTTTGTTGGCCCACAATCGCGATAAACGATTAAGGTGATACGATACTGATTTGAACCTAGACAATCATAATAAATCTCACCTCCTACCAAATGGGTAGCACGACCTAAGTCTGTGATCATAAATAGTATGAGTAAAATGAGTATCCGCACTAAAACAAATGTAGTTTAATTCATAGCCTATAACAAACGGCTCACTCAATGAAACGTTCAGATGGCTATTTGGTTGTCTGAAACAACACAAATATCTTGCCTTATTTCCTACTCAAGTGGAATCCTAAACCAAGGCTTATTCGAATCTCGTCCAGGTAACGCACCTGACTATTCCCAAGGGCGCTTCCTTTCACATATTTTACCTCTCCGAAAAAGTTAAAATAATCAGAAACCCAAAGCACAGCTCCGGCATTTAAACTCATCAATGGATTAAAAGATGATTCTGCTGAAACTAGCTCATTTCCTCTTAATACAGAATCCTCAGGCACGAAATAGGCAAGGCCCGGCTGAAAACCTATATAAGGTTGAAAGTTTCCTCCCAAATCAAAGTACTTGTTAATTCCAGCAAATACCTGATGGTTGGAAGTGAATTTTTTAGCGTCACTTCCGTCGGTAATTGAGAAATATCCATCTCCCCTAATACCTATATTTTTTATGGGGAAATACTCTAAAAAGCCTCCTATATAAATAGGTCTAATTTCATCCTTCATAAAACCATTACTAAAGGTTGCTGAGCTCCTAAACAAGGGATTTTGAGCAATTGCTCCGAGCGACAATAGTATAGTTATTATTAATACTTTGATCCCCATAACTGTCCGATTTTATAATTAGCGCTAATGTTTAATAGTAAATGATTTTCATTGGTATGCTCATGATCCGAAATGTAAAGCATTCTACCCAATCCTGACCCTAATATTTCATAGCCTAAAGGAGTTCCCAGGTGTTGCATGTATTGAGCGCTCAAACTAATGTCAAAATAATCCGTCAGGTAGCGGTGCACACCTATACCTCCTTGTATGGCTCCACTCCAACGGGTAGCATCAGCACTGTATTCAAAATAGGGATTTTCCAAGGCCGAAATTTTGGTCAAATCAAAGCAATGGCCTGCAACTATGTAGGGTTGCCATCCTTTCTTTGGAAGAAACGGATAATACATGATACTCCATCCGATATGGTAGTCTACCCGTTTCCCAACATCAGAAATATTGGTCTTTATGTAATCAAAAAACCACTCCGAGTTCACACGGTCAAACAAGCCAATTCTAAACTGACCTCCAACACCTTCTCCAACGCTTTCTTCAGCATGGCTGAAAAAGGAATAGGTGTTGCGCACACCTAATTCAAAACTACCTGCTCTTTTGGGGTAATAATAAATTGAAATAGTGGCATCCGTTGAATCTGGGGGTTCAGGTGATGAATTTGAGAAAGCAAAGCTTCCTAAACTCAAACTGACACTTATCATAAAAGCAATAATTCTCATCTTTTTTCTAACGCTTTAGATTCCTAAAAATTACCTTTGTTGTGATGAACACACCGAAAGGTTTGCTAAAAGTATCGATTTTCGCTTTAATCTTCATTTACCTTGTAATTGTAGCGGGTTCGGTGGTTCGTATGGCGGGTGCCGGCATGGGATGCCCAGACTGGCCAAAGTGCTTTGATTGCTGGATTCCACCCACTGAAGAGAGTCAACTTCCGGAAGATTATCGTGAAAGTTTTGCCGAACGCAGAGAAAAGAAAATCATTAAGTTCACCAAGCTACTGAATAGCCTTGGTTTTAAAAAAGAGGCTAAGATTATTCTTAATGATGAATCGCTAAGAGAAAAAGAAGCACCTTTTAACGCCACTAAAACTTGGATAGAATACCTCAACCGCTTGGTTGGTTTTATTGCAGGCAACTTGGTTTTAGCACAATTCCTTTGGGTGCTTTTCCGACTACGAAAAAGGAAGGGTTTGTTATTTTTATCCTTCATCAATCTTTTACTGATGGGCTTCCAGGCATGGTTTGGAAGTATTGTGGTTGCGACCAATTTGCTCCCATGGATAATCAGTATCCATATGTACATAGCTTTGCTTATTGTGGCTGTACAAATTGCAATAATTCATCGACTTAAAAACAAGGAGTTCCCAAAAATTCAACCCGCATTTTTTTGGATTTACGGCTTAACCGTAGTTGCAGTATTATTCCAATTTCATACGGGTACGCAAGTGCGGCAAGCAATAGATGCAATCTCCGAGACAGTACCCCGCTCCATGTGGTTAGAAGAAATTGGTTCTGTATTTATTATTCACCGGACAACGGCTTGGTTGGTAGTTGTTTGCGCTGCAGCCGCATTTGGAATGAACTACCTAAAGAAATGGAATGAAAACAGCACACTCATGCTTTTTTCTTTGGTGGTATTTGAAGTAATATTTGGAATTATTCTGGCCTATGCCGGGATGGCCGCTTTCGCTCAACCCTTTCATTTATTGCTGGGAACGTTGATTTTTGGATATTTGTGCCACATTTTACTTAGTCAATGGCAAAAAAGCAAGTAATACAAGAGTCAGATCATATGTGGTTGGTTCATTTTAAAGATGGACAAGAAAGCAGCTATGATGAACTTTACCAGCGCTTTTATAGCCTAACGAAAGAGCAATGTGAATGCAACGATTGTCAAGAATTGAGTTTGGAAGTCTTTTGTGAGATCATAGCGCTTTTCAAACTAAAGGCGCAAAATTTTGATTACCGCCTTTATGCTCCCATTCAAAGCTATGTTTATTCTTACGGTCGCTTTTTGCTGATTGAAAAACACGGCATTCAGGAAGAGGACTATGTGGATTTTCATAAGTACTTACGTGTTGCCCAAACCGACCTAAGTCAGCTGGACCAGAGTTTTATTGCTGGCCTTAAAGCTAAATGGCAAAATACGGAACAAGAAAGCATTGATTGGAGAAAAGACAAAACCAACTCTGTATCCTTTAGAAATGCAGATTGGTGGTCGCGCTTTAAATGGCTATTTATTATTGGAACTGCAGTACTTATGCTCGCCTTCATTGTTTCTTGGATTTTCTTACCCGGTCGTCTGCAAAAGTTAAAAGAGAATATGGGGGCTGGTGAAATTGAGGTAGAAAAATAACCCCGCAAAGCCCCAAGGGGCTCCACAGGGTATA
Organism: Flavobacteriales bacterium; assembly: GCA_964230025.1. Classification (GTDB taxonomy): domain Bacteria; phylum Bacteroidota; class Bacteroidia; order Flavobacteriales_D; family JAUILH01; genus CAXRFO01. The sequence continues at coordinate 289,786 of CAXRFO010000012.1, forward strand.
TATGCCTGCTCTTTTAAGCTATGGCAAAACTCTTTCGTGTTACAGCCTTTGATTTTAATTTATTAATCAGCTCTTCTGAAGCAAATAAAGGAACATAACCTTTTTCCGACCAAGCAGGCTGCTTCTCCTTTAATTCAGCTAAAGTGTAGCGTTTGATTTCCGTTTCGTAAAAGGAGTTCACCATGATAATTTCCTGGCTTAATTCATTGCTAAACTCAGGTGTTTTCCCATTTTTATACTTGGTGAAATCGTAAGATTTACCGGCCAGTGCTCTTTTAAAGTCACTGTACACAGCAGAACCCGTTGGATGTGCACCCGCGCCTCTGCCTTGCAGAAATTGCTCATCAGAAAACTCACTTTCAATTCTTACTCCATTAAACTCATTGTTTACATTGAAAAGCGGGTTGTTCTCCTCAACCAGATGAGGTGCTACACTCAAACTCAATTTCCCATTGACAAGTTTAGCCTGAGCTACCTGTTTGATTTTTAGACCATGCTCCTTCGCAAAAGCAATGTGCGGATCTTGTAACTGATCTACTCCGCTGGTATAGATTTCCTCAGGGTGCACGTAAGTACCAAATGCATGAATAGCCGAAATAGAAATTTTATTGGCAGCATCAAAACCACCTACATCCAAGGTAGGGTCTTCTTCGGCAAAGCCAAGTTCTTGTGCCTTAGCCAAAGCCTTTTCATATGACCATTGCTGGTCAAAAATTTGACTTAAAATATAATTAGAACTACCATTAAATATTCCCTCAACTACCTTTACTTCTTCATTTGCAAAGTAGGCATCCAAAGCATGAATAATTGGAATAGAGCCTGCTACAGCACCTTCATACAACCATGGTGTTCCTGTCTCTAAATGTGCTTCCAAAAGTTCTGTGAAGTTTTCGGCAATCATTTTCTTGTTTGCAGATACCACAGGGATATTTTCGTTCAAACCTGCCAAGGTAAGGTTGTAGGCATCTTGTGTTTCAGAAATTAACTCAACCAAGGCTGATATTTCCTCATTATCCAAGTCAACCCACTCGTTAACCGTAAAAGCCTCATCAGGTAAGTTTCTTTTCTTACCAGCAGTTCTTACACCAATGGGATGAAAATCGTACCCTCCTTTTTTCGCTTGTTGGTAAAAACCTTGTCCTACACATCCGTACCCAAAAAGGGTGATTTTTTTTGAATTCTTGCTCATGTTTTCTTGATTTTAATTGAAGAGAATCAATTGAGCCCGTCCATAGCAAAGCATATAGTTTACCCACAGCCTAAACTAAAATATTAGTCTAGGAAATTGCTTAACCTGGAAGGGTTAACTCAAATCTTGCTACAACAATTTTCTTTTTTCATTATTTCTTATTTATAGTTCTGATTAGCTTATGCCAATCAGGCAGGATTTGGCACCGAACACCGCTTTGGGGCGGTAAGGTTGCCAGAGGATCAAAGAGCCTGTCTCTCCCCTCGTTCTTTATAAATCTCGGTTACCCGATAAAGACCCTGCAAAGATATGTAGCTTTTTTTCATTTATCCAAATTAAATTTATGTTAAGCGCTAAAATTCTTGAATTCATAGGAGCTGGAATACAGCCGCAAATAATCAAAATGTCCCGTCAGTCACTCATTTACTTGAGGCTTAAGGGAAGTTTTTTGCATCTTTGAAAAATGAAAATATTTGGACTTTTAGCATTACTCGCGCTATCAATTTTTGGAAATTCTCAAGAAGACTTTAGAGAAAAATACGTGGGATATTTCACAGAAGGTGATGATGAGCCTATCTACCTGGCAAACGATGATGGAACTGTCGATTCTTCCTTTTCCTACTGCCACAAAGTAGATTTTCAAACAGCCTTATTTAACGACACCCTATGGTTCGAAATACAAGTTTGCAATGCTACTTACCATACCGGTTACGTGAGTGGTCCAATCATTTTTTCAGACCAAGAGCACGGCGAATTCAGATGGACAGATGGGGAAGACTCTTGTGCCATCGACTTTTATTTTAGTGAGGAAACGGTTGATATAGATGAGAAGAACTGTTATTATTTCCATGGTGCTCGCGCTTATTTTACGTCAACAGTATCAAGAGTAGGTGACAATTTTTTTAGTCAGAAATCTGAGGAGGATTACCTCAAACAAAGAACCATACAATACTTTGAGAACTTTAATACAAAAAATTTAGAAGTTTTAACTGAATGGTATCATGAAGGAGCGATGATATCAAAAGTTGACGTTGACGGAAGTGTTAAAAGCTTCCCTCCTTCTGGCATGCTTGGTTTGAAGAAAATTCCTGAGTACGAAGAAAAAATTGACAACATCAATGTCCAAGTCAACGAAAACATGGCAAGTGTATGGATGGATTTTTGGTTTTATTTAGGTGACTCACTATCTCATTGCGGGGTTAATCACGTGCTATGGTCTAAAGACCTTAATGGCAACTGGAAAATATTAGGAACCACATATAATTCTCATCAAAACTGTGGTGACTATGATAACGTTGCATGGGAATCCGAAAAAGGCTTTTCAGGAGACATCATATGCAAAGTACTTACACAAAAACTTGACGCTTGGCACAAAGCCGCGGCGGATGCCAATTTGAAAGACTACTTCTCTTTTATGGCTGAAAATTCCATTTTTATGGGTACGGATGCTAAAGAAAATTGGGAAAAAGACGATTTCCTTGCCTTTTCAAAGCCCTACTTTGAAAAAGGAAAAGCCTGGACTTTTACTGGCTTTGATCGTAACTTCTATTTCAGTTCGGACCGGAAGATAGCCTGGTTTGACGAACAACTCAACACCTGGATGGGTGTGTGCAGAGGCAGTGGTGTAATGCAGCTAACTGATGAAGGTTGGAAGCTATTGCATTACAACCTTAGCCTACCTATTCCAAATGAGAAAATGGACAGTGTAATAGAATTACTTGGCGGTAAATAAAAACCGCCCTTCGACTCCGCTCAAGGCTCAATTTATCGCAACCACTTTTCAAACACCTTTCTTTGGGCGTCTGACATTTCCTCTTCTGCTTCTAAGACGTAGCGAACAGATGGGTCGTTTTTAACCGTCATTTTTAATGTACGCAAAAGGCCGTCTCTTGAAACTAAAACTTCAATTTCCTCACCGACAGCAAACATTTCAAAAACGGAGCTTAAGCTTGACTTAGATACTCGCATCCCATTGATAGCGATAATCTCATCTTTAACTGAAATTTTTCCTTCGTAAGCAGTTGTATTTCTTACTACGGTGCTCACAATTAACTTACCGTCTTCCTTTTTAGTGAATACACCAAAGCTTGCTTTGTTCTTGCTTGCGTTCGCATCCACAACATTTAATCCTGCATAGCCAAAATACTTAGCGTAATCTATGGTCTCAGTTCCATTAATGTAACGGTCGAAAATTTCATCCAGCTTTTTACCCGCAACATGCTCAATAGCCAATCTTGCTTCTTCTGGGGTAAATCCTCTACCCCTTTTCTCATAATATTCTTTATACAAATAAATCAGTACATCATCCAAGGATTTTTCCGCATTGGTTGAATTGATGATTTCTAAATCAAGGATCAATGCTACCAAGCTTCCCTTACTGTAGTAGGAAATAGTGGTATTGTATGAGTTTTCGTTAGGACGATAAAGTTTAACCCAAGCGTCAAGACTAGACTCAGCCACTGGTAAAACTTTATTCCCTGGTTGGTTTTCTACTCGTGTTGCTGTACCAGCCATTTTTCTCAAATAAGTGTCTTTTGAATAATCTCCACTTCTTTGTAAAATCAGTTCATCATAGTAAGAAGTAAAACCTTCCATGATCCATAGAAGCGGCGTATAATTCTCACCATCATAGTTAAAAGGCCCAAGGTTTATGGGACGGATTCTTTTCACATTCCAAAGATGGAAGTACTCGTGGGCAACCAAGCTTAAAAAGCCATCATATTTTGACCCTTCATAGGTCCAACGATTAACTTGCAGTGTTGTACTGTTAAGGTGCTCTAAACCGCCACTTCCATTTGTTAAATTATGAATAATGAAAGTGTACTCTTTATTTGGATTGAAACCAAAGATATCAGTTGTAGTTTCAACGATTCTCGCCATATCCTTTTTCAGCTTTTCAATGTCAAAGTTCCCCTCACCAAACATGGCTACGGTGTGCTTAACTCCAGCAGCCATAAAATAAAAAGTTAGTTGGTTCCCAATTTCAATGGGGGAATCAACTAGGATATCATAATTAGGATAGCTTCTTACCCAATCATTTCCATCCTTTTTAGCCAGGCCAGTGTTAACCTTTTTCCAATTTTTGTGAGGTACTATGGTTAAAGTTCCAGAAGCATCTAGCTCATCTTTCACATACATAAATACAGATGTTCCATTAAAATAAGCATGATCCACATCTACATAGGATGTTCTAACCGAAAGCTCAAAAGCGTAAACTTTATATTTTATGGTCGCTTTATCTTTCTTCCCTTTATATATTCTCCACGTATTCTTATTTACTTTTTTCACTTCAAGTTCCTTTGAACCAGTATGAGCTTTGAAACCTTCCACCGATTTAGCAAACTCTCTCACCAAATAAGATCCTGGTGCCCAAACAGGCATCTTTACATCCATTTCTGATCCTTTGAAATTGGACACCTCCATTTCGACCTCAACATAATGTGTATGTGGGTTAGGAGTAGAAATTTTATAGTTTACCTCAATGGCCTGAGTAGAAACAGATAGTAAAAGAAAAGTGACAAATAAGATGCTAACTAGCGACGAAAAATATTTCATTAATTAAGTTTTTCCCAAAAATAGCTAATTATGTCTTGTTATAAAATGAATAAAGACGACATTTGTATTAAACACTGTAAAAATGAAAAGATTAATCATATTTCCGTTATTCTTGAGTTTATTATTAACCAGCTGTGGCGAGGAAGAGCAGGCCGCAGATAACTCAGAACCACAGAAGAAAGAAAGTAATGCAGAGCTAGAGAAACTTGAGCTTGAAAACCAGCGCCTTCAAAAAGAAATAGCCTTCAAAGACAGCATGCTCACTCAAACCGCTGAAACTTTCCGAATTATAGAGGATAACTTAAGCCAAATTACAGCCAAGCAAAAGAAAATTAACCTTGAGGGAATTTATAATGAAGAAAGTGAGGACCCAAAAGCTTGGATTATGCACGAAATAGAAGAAATCAATAAGCTCAGAGCTTCAAACCTGCAACAAATTGCGAGCCTTAAAAGGAAGGCAAGTGAGAAGGAAAAGGAAAACTCTGGCCTTCTTGAGTTTATTGAGACTTTACAGAACCAGATTGACGTAAAAGATCAAGAGATTACCCAACTTCAAACACAGCTTACCGCCTTGGACAATGAGTATTCCGAAATGTTTGATGAATACCTAGAAATGGCTGCCAACGCTGAAAATCTAACCGACGAATTACATCAGGCTTTCTACGCTTATGGAACCAAAAGCGAATTAACCGAAAATAATGTTTTATCAAAAGAAGGTGGAGTTATGGGAATCGGAGGTTCCTATGAAGTTAATGGAGATATGAATACTGACTATTTTAGAAAAATCGACATTCGTCAAACTAAAGAGATAAACATAACTGGTAAGAAGCCTGAAATTAAAACCAATCACCCTACTAGCAGTTATACCTTAACTGAGGGAGATGGTAGTTCAGTGCTAAGTATTAATGATGAAGAGAAATTTTGGAGCATGAGTAAATACCTTGTTATTGAGGTTAAATAAGGCTTTCAACGTTTTTGACTAAAGAATATCGGACTTTGTGCCGATATTTTTTTTGGGTAAAACTTGCTTTTGTAATAGTTTTACTATTAATATTGCATGGCAAAACAATTTGATATGCAGGATTTCCTATTGAATATTCAAATAAAGGTAAATGAGAACATTTACCTTAAAGACCCTGAAAGCAGTGATTTAGGAAAAAAAATTGTTAGTGGAAGTATTTCGTTAATCCATGAGATAGGAATTGACAGCTTTACATTTAAAAAGCTAGCAACCAAAATTAAATCAACTGAAGCCAGTGTTTACCGTTATTTTGAAAATAAACATAAACTTTTGTTATATCTGTGTTCTTGGTACTGGGGCTGGCTTACCTACCGTGTTATGTTCCGCACGACAAACATAGAAGACCCTTGTGCAAGACTTAAAAATGCAATCAAAACGGTCGTAGAACAGGTTGAGGAGGATAACAGTTTTTCGCATATCAATGAAGTATTATTGAACAAGATTGTTATTACTGAGGGATCTAAGGCTTATTTAAACTCTAGAGTAGATGAAGAAAACGAACTCGGAATATTTACCCAATATAAGGAACTAGTTGAGAGGATTTCGGCCATCATTCTCGAGATAAAGCCGAACTTTCTTTATTCTCATATGTTAGTAAGCACGATAATTGAAGGATCCCATTTCCAGAGATATTTTGCTGAGCATCTTCCAAGACTAACAGATGTCATCGAAGGGGAAGATTCGATTGAAAACTTTTATATAGATTTAGCTTTAAAAGCCATTAAGTAATCATGAATAATTATACCCCAATACAACGCTTTTGGCTACTTTTAAAACCTGATGCAAGAGAGGTAAGGAACATTTATGTTTATGCTGCCTTTAGCGGAATAATTAACCTATCGCTTCCACTTGGAATTTCTGCCATTGTAAACCTTATTCAAGGTGGACGAATAAGTACATCATGGGTAATACTCCTAATTTTTGTTATTGGAGGTGTTGCGCTTGGTGGAATTCTTCAGATATTTCAATTAAGGATTACGGAGAACTTACAGCAAAAAATATTTGCCCGTGCCGCATTTGAATTCACTTATAGAATTCCTCGTATTAGACTTCAAAGTCTATACAATCAATATGCGCCAGAGCTAATGAACCGCTTTTTTGACACTATCTCGCTTCAAAAAGGATTAGCTAAAATTTTAATTGACTTCTCAACTGCCGCCCTTCAAATGGTTCTTGGTTTAATATTGCTTTCGGTATACCACCCATTTTTCATCTTATTCTCAATCGCTGCAATTTTGCTTGTTGTAGCATTGTTTTTCTTTACAGCCAAGCCTGGAATGAAAACAAGCCTCAAGGAATCCATGTACAAATACCGGGTGGTTCACTGGTTAGAAGAACTAGCAAGAACGAATACAACTTTTAAATTGACTGGTGACTCAGAGTTACCTATGAATAGAACCAACCAGAACGTAGATTCATATTTGAACGCCAGAGAAAGTCACTTTAAGGTTCTTGTTTGGCAGTACAGTTTAATGGTTTTGTTCAAAGTTCTAATAACATCAGGTCTTCTAATAATCGGAGGTATGCTTGTTATGGAACAACAAATGAATATCGGACAGTTCGTTGCAGCTGAAATTATCATCCTATTAGTCTTATCATCCGTAGAAAAGCTACTTAGAAGTATGGAGACCATTTATGATGTGCTTACTTCACTTGAAAAAATAGGACAAGTAACCGATTTAGAGTTAGAAAAAGAAGGTGGAGAGGCCTTGGTAGCAACTACTGGACTAAAGGTGTCTTTTGAAAAACTTGAATTCTCTTATCCCAAATCTAAAAAACAAGTTTTAAAGGGAATTGATTTGACGGTCAATTCTGGTGAGAAACATATCATTATCGGAGAAGATGGTTCCGGAAAGAGTACCCTGTTGTATCTTTTATCAGGACTTTACAGCCATACAGCGGGTAACATTTCTATTAACGATATCCCTTTCGAAAATTTAAGTATTGTCGCCTTGCGATCAATGATTGGAGACTGCCTTATGGAAGAACAATTATTTGAAGGAAGTATAGCAGATAATATTTCTATGGGAAAACCAAACATTGGCATAGAAAGGGTTATTGAAGCAGCAAAGTGCATTGGGCTGGACGCAACTGTAAAACAGCTTGATGGAGCCTACGCTTATCAGGTTAAACCTGAAGGAAAAGGTTTAGCTAAAAGTACCATTCAAAAAATACTACTCGCAAGATCTATAGCGGCAAAGCCAAGGCTTTTACTTATTAAAGACTCATTTGGACACTTGCCTTCTGATGAAAGAGAAACCATCATTAATTTCCTCTGCTCAAAGGAAAATCCATGGACCCTTATCTGTGTTTCTCATGACCCTTATTTCGCATCCAAATGTGATAAAATTCATATGATTGAGGATGGGCAAATAAGCCGATCAGGAAAATTGAAAGACTTCAAAGATTTATCCATTTTTAAATCCTTTAAAAATGCTTAATATATCCCCTAACTCCATAACTAAGCAAGTCCATGCGCATCATTATTCCGCATTGGAAAAAGCAGAATCCAGGCATTCTCGAAAAGTCCTTCGAAGATTACTATTTGGTGTTACACTGCTCGCTTTAATTATTATGTTTTTCCCCTGGACACAGAATATCCGTGCTGAAGGGAACGTAACTACCCTCGAGCCAGACAAGAGACCTCAAGGTATACAGTCTGTTATTGGTGGTAGAATAGAAAAGTGGTATGTGCGTGAAGGAGATCATGTTGAAAAGGGAGACACTATCTTATTTATATCAGAAATTAAACCCGAGTATTTCGACTCTAACCTAGTAGATAGAACTAAAAATCAAGTTGATTTTAAAAAGAAAGCCATCGTTTCATACAATCAGAAACTTAATGCACTAACGAATCAAAAATCATCCTTGGAGGATGCCGCTAACCTTAAAATTAGTCAAGCAAAGAACAAGGTAGCTCAAAACAGATTAAAAGTTCAGTCAGATAGTGCCGACTTAGAAGCTTACAGGATTAATTTCAAAATCGCTAAAAATCAGTATGACCGAATCGTAGGATTATTTGAGCAAGGTTTGAAGTCGAAAACAGACATGGAGAACCGCGAAAATAAAATGCAAAAAGCGCGTGCTGAAATGGTAGCTGCAGAAAACAAATTTATGACCAGCCAGAATGAATTGTTGAACAGCCTGGTTGAGTTGACCTCTCTTCGTGCACAATATGATTATCAAATCTCAAAAGTAGCTAGTACCATTTTCGAGACAGAATCTATGATTGCAAATGCTGAAACAAGCCTTTCAAAATTAGAAATTACCTTGGCAAACTACAGTCGCAGAAACGGCATGTACTATATTACTGCTCCGCAAACTGGCTATGTTACTAAAGCCATACAAGGCGGAATTGGAGAAACGATTAAAGAAGGGGACGATATTGTAACAATAATGCCCGATGATTATGAGCTTGCGATAGCCATGTATGTAGAGCCATTAGATTTGCCTTTAATCGAAAAGGGTCAGCATGTAAGGATTCAATTTGATGGTTGGCCGGCAATTGTATTTAGTGGTTGGCCAAATGTTAGTTATGGTACCTATGGTGGGGAAGTTTTTGCTATTGATAATTTCATAAGTGAGAATGGAAAGTATCGGATTATGGTAAAACAAGACCCTAACGATCATAAATGGCCAAAAGATTTGCGTGTGGGTGCGGGAACTAAGAACATGCTTTTACTTAAAGATGTACCCGTATGGTACGAACTCTGGCGACAAATGAACGGCTTCCCTCCTGATTACTACAAGAGGTCAGACAAACCAAAGGAGAAGGTTAAGAAAAAGATCAAAATCAAATAATGAGATTTTTATTAATCATATCTCTTCTGTGCTTATTCTATAGCGCAAAATCTCAAGATGAAATCTTTAGCTATACAGATTTTATTTTAAGAGTTAGCAAGGAGCATCCAATTGCGCAACAAGCAAACTTAAAGCTTCAGGAGGCAGATGCTATTGCATTGAAATATAGGGCTGGTTTTGATCCAAAGATTGCGGCAGATCTTGCTCAAAAATATTACGATGGAAAACAATATTATTCACATTTAGATGCAGGGCTTAAAGTTCCAACTTGGTTTGGACTTTCCTTTCAAGGCGGGTACAATCAAACTGGTGGCACATATTTAAATCCTGAGCTAAACACCCCGGATAATGGTTTAGTATATGCTGGAATAACCTGGAATCTTGGTGAAGGGCTATTCTTTGATGAGCGAAGATTGGGCTTCAGACAAGCTGAATTATATAGAAACAGCACTCAAATCGATCGTGAAATAATCCTTAACAAACTATTGTTTGAAGCCAGTTTGGACTATTGGGCATGGTTCGTTTCCTATCATCAATATAAGGTGTATGAAAACGCTGTTCAAGTGGCTGAAGAACGCTACAGAGGAGTTGTAAATGCAGTTATTCTAGGGGATCGCCCCCCAATAGATAGCACAGAGGCAGTAATTCAGGTTCAAAACAGGAAAATCCTTTTGGCTGAGTCGAATCAAAATTTATACAACGCCAGACTAAAACTATCTGTCCATTTATGGGACAAAGGCATTGTCCCTTTAGAGCTAGATAGTACGGCAATACCCGAAAATGTTGACTTAAGTCTATCCTCTCAACTTAGTCTTGAAAACTTTAAATTAGATAGCATTCTTAGCAATCCGATTATAGAACAGAAGCGATTAAAAATACAAGCTCTCGAATTAGAGAGGCGTTGGGCTGCGGAACAGCTGAAACCAAACCTAGATTTAAAATATAATCTTTTAAGTGAACCTATTTCAGGAGGTCCGAATCTAAATTACAACGATTATAACTGGGGCTTGAGTTTCTCAATGCCCATATTTGTTCGAAAAGAAAGAGCTCAACTCGCCCTAAGCAAAATTGTACTACAAGAACAAGAGCTTGATTTGAACTGGAAAAGTGAAAGTTTAAAAGTAAAAGTTCTTCAGAGCATGGAAAAGTGGAGGACTTCTCATTTACAAAACGGGATTTATTCAAAAACTGTAAATGATTATGAGCAATTGTGGAATGCTGAAACTACCTTATTCAACTCGGGAGAAAGCTCCCTTTTTATGGTTAACTCAAGAGAAACGAAATTCTTGAATGCTGAAATAAAGTATATCGAAATGCTTGCAAAAAACAGGATGTATCAAGCTGAAACACTATATCTATTATTTAAACTTGAGCCATGATAAAGATGTATGTTGATACTAGCAATAAAGAGAGGTCCCAAGAAATAATCTCCTTCATCCTGAACAACAAATATGCGTTGAGCATAAATACTGCAGATGAACGAATTTACATTTGTGATGAGGAAAGTTGCTTGACCGAAGACATTTATCGTTTGCATTTTATTACTAGAGCCCGTCTATTTAAACAAATCCATAACGATTTAAAAAAGCAGTTCAAGGGCGATATTATTAAATCATATGCCACTCCAATAACTGCATTGAACAATCAGTACCGCGAAGAATTAGAAAAAGAATTGACTGAACCCAATAAAAAAGAAAGTGAAGGAATAGGTTTTGAACCTAACTAAACTGATCGGTATTTATTGGCATATTCTTTTTAATGGCTTTCGCACCACCCGCTTTAAATATGTAATTAATAATTAAAAGCGCAGAAGTGCAGCTAAGAGCAACACAGACGAAATAGGCCAGTTGTAAATTTTCAATCTTCCCTTGATAAATACTTCCCCCACAAAGAGACCCCGCTATTATTCCTATTTCAATAGCAATGAAAATAGTACTGAATGCCCTACCTACCTTTCCCGGCTTTGCCAAATCATTTGCCCAAGCAAATAAAGTGGGAGAGTTTATACCTGCTGAGATCCCAAATATAAATCCAGATAGCATGAACGTTACTTGGTCAAAGCAGAAAGCCAGGAGTAAAATCGAAATAATATTGATACAGACCCCTATCAACAATACCGGTTCACGTCCAATCCGATCTGAAATTTTTCCAGCAAAAAAACGTACAAATATGCTTGAAGTCACATAGCATAGGAAGAATATCCCCTTGTTTAGTATAAGTGCATCATCTTTAAACCCAAGGCTTTTCGCGTGATCAGGAACCACGATTAATATCGTTCCGAAGGCAAATATGGTAAGCCACATCACATGAAAAGGATGTTTTACTCTTTTTTCAAACAAGTCCGAGACCTTTAATTTTAATAAATCCCTCGTAAAAGGCTTCCGTTTGAATGCTAGTGAAGGTAGGCCCATAGCAAGTATTAATGCCAACAATGCAAAAATTATTGACTGAATAAAAACACCATTTTCACCAAAGGAAGAATAAATATAAGATCCCAAAACAGGGCCTAGCCCAAATGCGGAACTGACTATCATACCCAAAATACCCATGGCCTCTCCTCTCCTGTGCGACGGCACAATATCAGACAAATATGAGGTGAAGCCGGTGGGGGCAAACCCCGCTGAAAAACCATGAATAAACCGAAGAAGTAAAAAACTTAATAGGCCAGCAGATAACATATAAAAAAAGCCTAGAAAAACACAGACCATTATTCCTACGACCATAACATATTTGCGGCCCACGACATCAACCCATTTCCCGCTATACGGACGACATAATAGGGCCGCAAAGGCGAAAAAGGCGATTGTATAACCCATAAACTCTTCAGCTCCATACCTTACCATTAATGGGTTTAGCACTGGGATAAGAGAATTGAAGCTTGCGAGAAAAAAGAAGTTAGAAAAACAGAGCTTAAAAAAAGTAGGTGTATAAATACGCTGCTCCGATCTCATTTTGCAAAGGTGGCTTTATTACTTTTCAAAAACAAGCGTAAAAATTTACATCAACGCTATTTTTTATATTTGTTTGAAATATTCCCTGCATGAAATACAAAGTAGAAATCACCATTAATAAACCTATAAATGAAGTGGTCGAAAAGTTTGACAGCTTTGATAACCTTAAAGAGTGGCAACCTGATTTAATTTCGTACGAACACCTTTCCGGAGAAGCTGGCACGCCCGGTGCAAAGACCAAACTTCTATACAAGTTTAAGAAACGTGAAATGGAATTAATCGAAACCATAGAGCAAAGAGATTTACCGGATGTGTTTGAAGCCATATATGAAGCAAAAAATGTGTGGAATCGAAATAAATATTCCTTTAAGGATAATGGAGACGGAACAACTCATTGGATCACTGATAGTGAATTTAAATTCAAAGGATTTATGAAAGTAATGAGCTTTTTAATGCCTGGCGCCTTTAAGAAACAATCAAAAAAAATTGGGCAACGCTTCAAAGAATATGCTGAAAGGGATTGATTTTATTGAGCTTGATGCACTAAGCAACCTATGTATTGAACTTGAAAAAAATTAATTCAAAGTTTTTTTACTTTTTTTGCCTTTCAGTTTTGGAATACAAATAAAACTTATATCTTTGCACTCCCTTAAAAATTAGGAACGATGAGTAAAAGAACATTTCAACCGTCTAATAGAAAGAGAAGAAACAAACATGGTTTCCGTGAAAGAATGTCTTCCAAAAATGGAAGAAAAGTTTTAGCATCTCGTCGTGCTAAAGGAAGAAAGAAAGTTTCAGTTTCTAGCGAAAAAAGACATAAAGCATAATTGAGAAAATCAATTCAAAATAGTGAAAGCCCTGACTTTAATAGTCAGGGCTTTTTTGTTATTTTCGCACACACACAAATTATTGACCTAAACACAAAAGCAAATGGCATTTGATATTGATATGATAAAAGCCGTTTACGCCCAATATCCTGAGCGTATAGAAGCGGCAAGAAAAGCAGTTAACAAACCTTTAACCCTTGCGGAAAAAATATTGTACTCTCACTTATGGGATGGTGCAGCAAAAGAGGCATATAACCGTGGTGAATCTTATGTAGATTTCGCTCCTGATAGGGTTGCTATGCAGGATGCAACAGCCCAAATGGCCTTGTTGCAATTTATGCAAGCTGGTAAGAAAAAAGTAGCTGTGCCTTCTACAGCTCATGCTGATCACCTGATCCAAGCAAAAATTGGTGCAGACAAAGATTTGCAAGAAGGAATCAATAAAAACAATGAGGTATTTAACTTCCTTTCATCCGTTTGCGATAAATACGGAATCGGATTTTGGAAGCCTGGAGCAGGTATCATCCATCAAGTAGTACTTGAAAACTATGCTTTCCCAGGGGGAATGATGATTGGAACAGATTCTCACACGGTAAATGCAGGTGGACTAGGAATGGTTGCCATTGGTGTTGGTGGTGCTGATGCTGTTGATGTTATGGCAGGTATGCCATGGGAGTTGAAGTTCCCAAAATTAATCGGTGTTAAACTTACAGGAAAACTTAACGGTTGGACTGCACCAAAAGATGTTATTCTAAAAGTTGCGGGAATTTTGACTGTAAAAGGTGGAACCGGTGCAATTGTTGAATACTTTGGAGAGGGAGCTAAATCAATGTCCGCTACGGGTAAAGGAACTATCTGTAATATGGGGGCTGAAATCGGTGCGACCACTTCTACTTTTGGATATGACGAAAGCATGGAGCGCTATTTAAGAGCTACGGATAGAGATGATGTAGCAGATGCTGCAAACCAAATTAAAGAGCATTTAACAGGTGACGCAGAAGTATATGCTAATCCAGAGAAATATTTTGATCAAGTGATCGAAATTAATTTGGATGAATTGACTCCTCACCTTAACGGTCCTTTTACTCCTGATTTAGCTACCCCTGTAGCAGAAATGAAAGAAAAAGCAGCTAAAAATGACTGGCCAACAGATATAGAATGGGCCTTAATTGGTTCTTGTACAAACTCATCTTATGAGGATTTAACAAGAGCAGCCTCAATCGTTGAAGATGCCGTTAATAAAGGTGTGAAACCAAGAGCTATTCTTGGAATTAATCCAGGATCTGAGCAAGTGCGTTATACAGCAGAAAGAGACGGGCTATTTGATATTTTCGGGAAATTTGAAAATTCACGTGTGTTTACAAATGCTTGTGGACCTTGTATCGGACAATGGGACAGAGAAGGTGCTGAAAAGCAAGAAAAGAACTCCATCGTTCATTCTTTTAACAGAAACTTTGCAAAAAGGGCAGATGGAAATCCAAACACACATGCCTTTGTAACATCACCAGAAATGGTAGCTGCAATTGCTATTTCAGGTAAACTTGATTTTAATCCAATGACGGATAAGTTGACCAATGAAAATGGTCAGGAAGTAATGTTAGCCGAACCTCATGGATCTGAGCTACCAAGTAGCGGATTTGCTGTTGAGGACAACGGGTATCAAGCACCTGCTGAAGATGGTAGCGGAATTGAAGTAACTGTTAATCCTGATTCAGAAAGATTACAATTGTTGACTCCTTTCGAACCATGGGACGGAAATAACATTACCGGCATGAAGTTATTAATCAAGGCTCACGGGAAGTGTACAACTGACCACATCTCAATGGCAGGACCTTGGTTAAGATACAGAGGACACTTGGACAATATTTCCAACAACTGTTTAATCGGAGCTGTTAATGCCTATAACATGGAAACCAATAAGGTTAAGAATCAACTTACTGGAGAATACGGAGAAGTTCCTGCTACGGCAAGAGCATATAAAGCTGCCGGTGTTCCTAGTATCGTTGTTGGTGACCATAATTATGGAGAAGGTTCATCAAGAGAGCACGCTGCAATGGAGCCGCGTTTCTTAGGAGTTCGAGCAGTAGTTGTGAAATCTTTTGCTAGAATTCATGAAACCAACTTAAAAAAGCAAGGTATGTTAGGCCTTACTTTTGCTAATGAGGCAGACTATGATAAAATTCAAGAAGATGATACATTAAGCTTTACAGATTTAGATCAATTTGCTCCTGGTAAGCAATTGACTCTTGAAGTTGCTCATGCGGACGGAAGCAAAGAAGAAATCAAAGTGAATCACACTTACAACCAACAACAAATCGATTGGTTTAAAGCTGGTTCAGCATTGAATTTAATTCGTAAGCAAAACGCTTAAAAACAACATAGGTATTTTTTTAACCCTGGTCAAAATGGCCAGGGTTTTTTGTACCTTTCTAAAAATATTCATGATGAAAAAACTCGTTTCCGCACTTCTTTTATTTCCTTTTTTAGCTGGAGCCCAAGCATTTGAAAAAGGAACCATTTCAGGTGATATCGACTTTGGATTGGGATACTATTTTAATTCTAACGTGAAATCTACCTACCAAGGAACTACGTTTGAAGATAGAGCTGACTCAGCAGGTGCTACCTACGCAAGAATAAATGCTGCTTATGGTGTGCTTGATTTTTTAAATGTAGGAATTGACTTTAGAAAAGGGAAATATATTGAGGAAGAAGGCAATCAAGATGATGTCGACAATACATTTTCTAATATAAACTTAAGAGTAGAAGGCTTGTTTTTAAACAAGGATAAATTTGCTCTTTTTGCGGATGCAGGTATAGGAAAACTCTGGTTGAGACAATGGAGTACAGGTGCATTCAATATTGAAAATAAATATTCAGGAACAAGCATGTATTTCGGCTTTGGATTTAAGTGGTTTCCCCATGAAAATGTAGGGATCAACCTGAACTATTCAAGAAATCGCTATAACCTATTTCTAACGGAACAAACCTTTGGGTCAAATCAAACAGATTTAAGTGACTACGAATATCAGCTGGATGTTAGAGGTGGAGAAATAGCCCTTGGTATATCACTAAAATTTTAAGTCTTGAATAAAATCTTAGCTTTCATTTTTTGTTTCACCGCTTTTTTCGGTCAAAGCCAAGAAAAGACGGTTCGCATCATACTTAATGCAGGAGCCCCCGTATCTTTCAATAATATGGCTGTTACTGCTGCTATTAAAACTGGTCTTAATCAAGTTGGCTTGAAGGGAACACTGGAAACAAGCTTTTACCAATCCTACCATATAGACGGTTTAATCCAAAACAAATTCTTACTCGGATTCGGATACAACGGAAAAAGTTGGTCTTATGAAGACAGATATGAAAAATATATTGAGACGGGAGATACTGTTATCTCTCAAGGTACCGTTAATTTAGACAGAACATCTCTAACAGTAAGAGCAGGCTACGCATTTGTTTCCAATGAGAAACATCTTGCCTATGGGGGACTAAGAATTGGGACAAGCCTTTGGCGCATAAATTTTGATGGAGATCTTAAAGTAAACGATGGTGAGCAACTAGGTAAGTCCTTATCAAATATTAACATCCCTGTTACACTTCCAACTGGACACTTGTTTTTCGGATACCACTATTATTTCATAGAAAACTTGGGTGTGCATGCAGAGTTGGGTGCTGGATTTGGCCCCTACACATTACAGGGAGGATTATCCATTCGGATTTAATTCCATCCTCTTGAATAACGAATCATAATACCTGGATAAATCTCAAGGTCGGGCTGATAACCGTTTTGAAAGTTCGAATCAAATCCAAACAAACCTCCACCAAAGTCCCAGTATACTTTTGGGGTTCTATCCCTTTCAATATCATTTCTTGAATTATAATAGGAATTAAATATCCCCATTCCGGCATCCGTTTCCTTTCTAAACCCAAACATTCCGATAAATGCGGAATTGTTTGGCATGTACATAGCTTCTCCTAATAAAGATGCACTTGAAGTTATTTCCGTTTGAAAGGCCCCTCCAATAAAAGGTTGCGTGTAAATATCAAAATCGGTGTACATTAAAACTCCTCCACTTACTGTAAAGTTGTTCGCATCATGCCCAAAAGTGAAGGTAGCCTGTCCTGCTCCAGCATTAAAATCAGTCAAGCTCGCACCGATAACTCCTCCAAACTTAACCTTAATAGCAGCCCTAAAAGACTCCGTAAAATCATATGACTGCTTCACATTAAATCCATAAGCTGCAAAAAAAGCAGTTTCAAAGCCCACAACCGTTGTATTTGTTATACTAAACTCTGCATTCATATGAAGCAAGCTTATGTACAGACTTAAATTCCCCTTTTGAGGAGTAAATGCAGATTGACTCAATAAGTTCATTTGTGGCACCTTATTTTGAATCAAGGGTTCTTCCATTACATAGTCTACATCCTCCTTCTTGATTTCTTTAATGGATTTTATTTCTGATTTTTGAATGATAATGATCCCAACACTTTCGGAATCTATCTTCACTTTAATCCCGTCATCTTCTAATATTTTGCCTTGATAGACCCTTCCATTGTAGAGCTCGATCTTATATATCTTATCTGGATCAAATGAGTTTCCAATCTCCAATGACTCAACTTCATTTATGGAATACCCTCCAAAGGAAACAAGCAAAAGCATAGGGAATAAAAGTGCCAGAAACTTTTTCATCTACATAAAGGTAAAAAAAAAGTCGGTGAGCACACCGACTAACTTGATTCGTAGTATGATTTAAGTTACTCTATCCTAAGCTGATGAATTACAGTTTTATTATTTATTTCTTTTATGTGAATAGTAACTCTATAAGTACCCGTAGATGTCTCTATTTCACCCACCGCGTACTTCAAACCTTGCCGACTTTCCCCATTATGAAGTGTTCGATATGATTTTACTTTGTTTTTTGAGAAGAAGTTTTTCAACACTTGCTCTGCTTGGGACCGAGAAAAGACATCATTTTCAGATTTAACTGTAAGATCGATACTTTCAGCAAATAGCTCGGATAGTGCTTTATGATTCCCTGTTTTCAATGCAGCTTCCGCCTTATCTAGTACAGCATTTTGGGCACTTACTGACAATCCCAGAAAAATCAGCATTATTATACTCAACAATTTCATAATTTACGTTTTTATGTTAGCTACAACATTCAAGCCAAAACTGGCTAAAATATTAGGATAAATCAAGGATTTCGCTGACATTTGTTTTGAACATGCGCATCAACGTTATCAGCATAGGTAAAACTAAAGAATCGTACTTAAAGGAAGGTGTTGAACTTTACTTGAACAGGTTGAAGCACTATGTTAAACTTTCATGGGTAGAAATAGACACTCCCAAAAAATGGACAAAATTGCCCAGTAATGAACTAAAAGTAGTTGAGGGAAAAGCTATTCTAGAGAAAAGCAATAAGTACCCCATTTTTCTACTTGATGAAAAGGGGAAAGGTCTTTCGAGCAGAGAATTTGCCACATGGATAGCTAATTTACAACACAGCAATAAAGAAATTAACCTGGTTATTGGAGGTGCATTTGGCTTTAGCGATGAATTATATCAGGCTGCTGTAGGCAAAATCTCATTAAGTAAAATGACCTTCTCTCATCAAATGATTAGGCTCTTTCTTGCTGAACAGATTTACCGAGCCTATTCTATTTTAAACAACCAAAAATACCATAACGATTAATGGAAGTTTTCGGTTATCAAGACTTATTGATAGGACCAATTGTTTTAATGGTCCTTTTGATTCATTGTTATTTGCGCCGACAGAAGAAATTAAACACCGATCACACTTATAAGTATTTTTTTAAAGCATTTTTATTCAGTTTAATTGGTACCACAGGGTTTATTCTTATCTATACCTTCTATTACCCAGGAGGTGATACTCATGACTTTTATGAAGAATCCGTAAAATTATCACAGCTATATGGTAAAAATCCATTGGAGTATTTTGAAACCCTTTATGCACGAAATGAGCATACAAGAAGCTTTTTTAATAACGAAACAGGTTTCCCGAAAGGGCGATACTGGGATGATAGGAGTACCTATAACATGGTTAGAGTTTTATCCATTTTGCAACTGATTTTTTTCAAAAGCTATGTCGCTATTTCTATATTCCTTTCTTACTTATCTTTTCTAGGCTGCTGGTTTATTTATAAAATATTCTGTGCCTATTATCCGAGTGAGAAAAAATGGTGGTTCTACTCTATTTTATGCTTCCCATCAACACTTTTTTGGGCGAGTGGTATAAATAAGGAGTCTGTAACCATATTTTTATTTGGCCTTACAATTTATTCATTTTTCGCGGTTCTGAATAAGAATAAAATCAAATCTTACATTCACCTATTAATTGGTGTTTGGGGCTTACTTTCTATCAAGAGTTACATTGTTGTTGCACTTCTACCGACCCTTGCGGTCTGGCTAACACGGGACAGAGTTACACGGATAAAAAACCGATTAACACGTCTTATTCTAACACCAACTTTATTGATTCTTTTTTTAGGAGGATCTATTGTAATTTATGGAACTCTCGGAGACTACCTTGGATCCTATGGAAGTATTGATTCAATAGTTACAGAAGCCAGTATTCGCCAACATGACTTGAAACAAGACTATTATCGCGGGAACGCATTTGATATTGGTGATTATGAAACCTCCGTGAGTGGAATAATTTCAGTTTCTCCTCAAGCTATATTAACTGGGCTATACCGACCCTACCCATGGGAGATTAGCAAGGTAGTCGATGGCTTATCCGGAATGGAGAACCTCATCTTAATAGTTCTTACTATTTTTGCATTGGTTTATTTTAGAAATAGCCTACGCCTCATAAGTAAAAACCCTTTTATATTGTTCTCAATTATTTTTAGTCTAATATTCGCTTTTTCAATTGGTGTTTCAACATCAAACTTTGGAGCCTTGGTTAGATTTAAAGTAATTATGTTACCCTTACTTGTACCGGCACTGGTAAGTTTTTCAATCATCAAATTTCGGAAAACTTGAATCAGAAAAATGTCATAATCAATACCATTCGTAGGATTTTAAGACTTACACCGAAACGTCTTAAAAGGAAAGGAGTATTGGTATTATTCTCCTTATTTATCAACACACTCGTTGACTTAATGAGTATAGCAATGCTGTTCCCGATTTTTATTGTTGTGGCGGCAGAGGACATTCAATCTAACCAAACCATTAGTCAGGTATACAATTACTTTAACTTTCAAAGTGAGGGTCAATTCATTCTTGCGCTTTGCACTGTAACCTTAAATCTCTTTTTGATAAAAAGTCTTATTTTTTATTGGTCAAAAAAAACACAAGCGAATTATTCCTTCAGTCTCTTCGAACACTTCACAAACAGTAATTTCGATCAAATTTCAAAAAGAAATTATGAAAACCTCAAAAAAACAAGCTCAAAAGAAATATTAAGGGATGTCTCACATCTTCCAAGGACCTTTAGTGGCTGGGTTGTATTACCAACACTAGTGGTCATTAATGAGATTCTTGTTTTGCTTATTATTTTTTCTGTCTTGATCTATCTGTATTCGTACATTGTTATAATCGTATTGATTCCTGTTGTTATTTCAGTATTGAGCTTTTACTATCTGATTCGAAAGAGGCTAAATCAAATTGAAAGAGAGCTTAACCAAATTCTCCCAAAGAATCTAGAAAGTGTGTTGGACGCCATTCAAGGCTTTGAGGATGTTTACGTATCTCAGAATCAATCGTTCTTTTATAAAAAATATGAGTCATTAGTAAAAAGAGAAAAACAACTATCTATCTCCAGAGCAATATTATCAGAACTACCTGCAAGAGTAACTGAGTTTGGTGTGCTACTTTCAATTATAACCATCATGTTATATTGCTTTTATTATATACCCGACCCTGCCGCAAGAGTATCTTTGCTGGGCATATTTGGATTGGCAACGTTCAGAAGCACGCCATCAATAAATAAAATTCTAACTGCTATTGTAAAAATTAAGGGTAAGCAATTTGTCCTAGAAATTTTCGAGAAATGGAAGTATGAAGAGAGTGCTGAAGTCGAAGAGAACAAAATCAATTTCGAGAAATCTATTGAGTTAAAAAAAGCAAGTTTTTATTTTGACGATAAAAAGATTTTTGACCAAATAAATTTTAAAATTCAAAAGGGTGATTTTGCCGGAATTGTTGGTCCTTCAGGAGCGGGAAAATCAACCTTGCTAAAAACCATGCTTCAATTATATCCGCTAAGTAATGGCGAAATATTAATAGATGGAGAAACTCTAAGAACACATCATAATAAAAGTTGGCTCAGTAAAATTGGTTATGTAGGACAGCAAGTTTTTCTTGTAGATGATAGTATTAAAGAAAATATTCTTTTTGGCAATGAGCTCAATCAAGCGCAATTGGATGCTGTAATAAAATTGGCTGGATTAAATGATTTCATTAACAGCCTAGAAGATGGTGTTGACCACCAAGTAGGCGAAAATGGTTCGGCCATTTCAGGCGGGCAAAGACAAAGAATAGGGATAGCGCGAGCCCTCTATAAAAAACCTCAAATTTTGATATTGGACGAGAGTACGAATGCCCTTGATATCGAAATTGAAAAGGAGATTATTTCATCTATTTCAGAACTAAATAAAATTGATGATTTGACTATCATTTTTATTACCCACAAAAGATCTAATCTAGATACTGCCGATCAAATAATCGAATTAGCTATCGCTTCAAATTAGAAGGCTTACCTAAAACATCATGTATAGTTTCATCAAATGCAAGATTCAATTCACTTTTGGATAGCACCCTTTGAATTGATTCCAGAGAGTTGAAGTCCTCGGTGCGCGCTTCTAACACATGACAATCTGGGAATTCTTTCCTGAATGCTTCCAGTCGTAAATAACTTTCATCATAATACCAGGACAACAGTTTTTTTGCCAAACGCCTGTTCAAGAACCAAACCTTCTTCTTTAATAAGCCCTTTTCTACCATCCAATAATAGGGTCTACTTAGGTGTCGTCTGAATTTATAATAGTTTTTTCCTATCGGCGGCTTTGAATAACTATTTGCAAGCGGAGTAATAAACCAATTCAACCCATCATTCCATAAGGGATCAGATCCGATTCGCAGATAGCTGCTAACCACCTTATCCTTGTCTCTTTTTAAGGAGATAATCAGCACTTCATCTTGATCAAATTCCGAAAATATCTCCCAACCAAATCCTTTAATAAAACAATGGTTGCTTTCAAAATAACCTTGTTCGCCTTTGTCTCTATAAATTTGAGCGAACTTTTCGGGCATTTTTTGCTGCAATGTATCTTTCATCCCCTGTAAATAATCACTCATATAATGACAATTCATAACAGGATTTGGCTCATGAAGTCCCTTCCACCCTTTGGCATGGTCAAATATTTTACTCAAATAATTTGAACCGCTACGTCCAGGTGAAACACAAAATACATACTTTACCGCCATTGCAACAAAAGTAAATATTAATTTTACACCGCTTTTTGAATCCAGAACCCAAAATATCGGTAATTATTCCAGCATTTAACTGCGAAAAATATATTCAAAAATGCTTGAATTCGATTTTAGCGCAAAGCCATCAGAACATTGAAGTTTTAATTGCAGATGACGGATCAATAGATAGAACAAAAAAACTCATAGACGGTTACAGCGATGAACGAATAAAGCGGTTTCACAATACTGAAAATATTGGAAACGTTCGCACCCGTAACAAGCTGTTCGCAGAAGCCACAGGTAGTTATTATTGTATTCAAGATGCGGACGATTGGTCTGATTCAGAGAGACTAAAAAAACAATTGAACCTCATTCAAGAAAATAATCTTGATGGTTGTTTGTGCGGAATAAAAAAAATACGGGACGATAAAGAAGTTCCTCATGCTAGTACGCATTATTTTATGCCTGCTACTATTATGATTAAATCAGATGTATATAAGTCCATTGGCGGCATTCCGGAACTTCTTGAAAGAATTGTTGCTGAAGACAATTACTGGATTTCACTGATTAAGGAAAAGTTTAATATTGGCAAATTGGATGAGGCCCTTTATTATCACAGGTCAAACCCAAACTCTTTAACCAATAGTTTTTCACTTGAAATTCTAACCGCAGTGCCTTTAATAGCTGAACTCAAAAGACAAAGAAAGACAACCGGAACAGACTGGGTTGAACAGGGAAATCATGAACAAATTCAGCAATTTAAAAGTAATCTGATCCAAGATAAAAATTGGTTACAAGGGGCTCTTTTGATTAAATCCTTGAATTTAAGCAAATCAGACAAGGTGCTTTCAAAGCAGGTTTTTAAGAAAGCAATCAAAGTTAACAAGTATAGAGTTTTGTTTCTAAGAATGTTTTGGATTGGGATAAAAGAAGGACTTTTTTTTGGCGCCTAACTTTTTCCTGATTCCCAATTTAGAACAGCCTCACAAATATAGTTTACATCTGCAATTTCCAAGTTGTGATGTAATGGAAGACGTAACAAGCAATCAGAAAATTTCTCTGCATTTGGTAGGGAAATTTCACCGTATTCTTTTACGTAATATAGTGAGAGATGTAGGCACGAATAATGGAATACTGCATAAATGTTCTGAGCTCTTAAATATTCCATTAATGAATTTCTTTCTTCTTTATTTCTTAGCAGTAGATAAAATATATGTGCATTATGAATGTCCTCAATTAAAGGAGTACTATATAATTCGGAATCTTCAAGTTGCTCTTTATATTTCGACCACAATAATTTACGTTTATTCAGGATATTATCAACTTTATCCATCTGTGAGCATAGCAGTGCCGCAGTGAACTCAGATGGCAAGTATGAAGACCCTAAATCAACCCATCCGTATTTGTCTACTTCACCCCTAAAAAAGGAGGATCGATTTGTACCTTTTTCCCAAACAATTTCACTCCTTTCAAATAAATCTTCATTATTTATTACAATGGCCCCTCCCTCTCCTGTAGAAATATTCTTTGTATCATGGAATGAAAAGCAACCTATATCACCAATACCCCCTAAATGAGAGTCTTTAAATGGTACTTCAATCGCCTGTGCAGCATCTTCAATTAGAAAAATATTTTTGCTCTTACAAATTTTCGATAATGAATCAAGATCACAAGCAACACCACCATAGTGGACACATACGATTGCTTTCGTTTTTGAAGTAATTAATCCCTTAACGGATTCGATATCCATATTAGGATGATTCGGAGTGGAATCGCAAAGAATAATTTTTGCGCCATGAACTGCAAATGCATTGGCAGTAGAAACAAAGGTATAAGATGGTAAAATCACTTCATCTCCAGGCTTTATTCCAATTAACACACTTGCCATTTCCAAAGCTGCAGTGCAAGATTGTGTTAGCAATACCTTTTTAAAGGAATATCTTTCTTCAATTATCCTTTGAGCTTTGCGAGTAAAGTCACCTCCTCCTGAGTGTTTATCACTTAACAACACTTGTTTAAGATATTCAAGTTCATCAAGTGATGTTGAGGGCTCCGTGAATCTTATCATCTCTTTTCTTGTCATTGTATTACGAATCTAAGAAATTCTATTTCGCCATAAGTGATAGACGTATTTTATTTCATTGATTTCCATACCAAGACTATTGTATAGTTTCATTGCCCCGTGATTGACAGATTGAGTTACTACAACTAACTGTTTGTATCCTTTTTGAATCAATCTATTTTCAACTTCACGAATTAAATTTTTCGCAATTCCCTGACCACGAAAATTTTCATCTACGGCAATCAAACCGATCTTACCTTCGTTAATATTATACTGTACACTAACAAATCCAACTACCTTTTCATGATGTCTATAAACCAAAACTTCATCCGCTAATCTTTTGGTTATTATTCCTTCTCCCCATGTTTTATATAATCGTTCAAAGTTATCTTTGGGAAATCTATTATCTAATTTAAATCTTGAATATACTCCGCTTTTGACTGCTAGACTTATGATTTGGCTTGAGTCTGATTTATCAATTAGATCTGACACTTTCGAATGAGATTGATTAATCTTGGTGATATGCTTTTGAAATAAAATTGATTTTGGCAATTCAATCTTATCAAATCCGTCTATATTTGATTCAAAAGGACAATTTGAATTTAAATATATTAAATCATAAACTTTACCCTCTTCAATTAACCTTAATCTATATTCCAAGGACAGTTGATCTATATCTGTTTCACCAACTTCCAAATTGAAAAAAGTGCTATCCCAAGGTAATTTTTGAATTATTTTTTTCACCTAATTTATCAATCAATTTATTGCAAATTTCTAACACAAATTTTTCTGAGCTGAATTTTTTTGATGTTGCGTAGGCATTTCTCCCAATTGCACTCAACTTTTCAAAACCCATTTTATTTATTTCTATAAATATCTCTTTTAATTTATCTGAATTCGTTACCGAATACTTAAAACCGTTCTTACCATCCTCTATATACTTGGACATACCACATTCCTTAGAAATAATTGTTGGTCTTCCCATTTGCATAGCTTGTCTAACAGTTCTTGGGCCAAGATCTATTATGCTTCCACTAATAAACACATGACATTTGTCATACCATGATTCTATTTTACTAGTTAAACCATGATAGAATACATTTCTCTCGCAAATAGAATCATATATGTTTTTTGTCTCACCAGTCAATTTTCCAAGGACATGTAACTCAGCATCTAACCCTTCATCAATTGCTTTTTTCCATGCTTCTAATATCACTGTTAACCCTTTTTTCAGACTGCCTTCATGAATAGTTGTTAGAAATTTTAATCTCCCCTGATGTGATATTTTTTTGTAAAAAAAGACTTTTTCGGGAGCTGAATCAATACTTTCTGTCTTTATAAGTTTATTCCTATATTCACAAAAAGAACACTCTGAATCCGAATAGGTTAGTCCTAAAACGATGAAATCCCAGCTGCCAAGAATCTTTTTTTGTTGGGATAAAACATCCGGATTCATGTAGTATGATAATTCCTGATAATTATACTTTTCTCCCTCTTTCGATAAGGCACTTTGGATTTTGTCTATTGGAAAAATTGAAACAATACCACCGACTATTGATTCAGGAAAGCTATGGTTATTAATCAACGGCGCAATTACACGGCTAAAGAATATTAAATCGCTTTTTTTTTTTTTGATTTTTTTATACACCCAATTTTCAAATTCTCTTTGCAGGCTGATACGATTATTTTTTTGAACCCCTAATTTCAATTTAATTGACCTAATTTTTGATTCATAAGATTCAAAGTATTTATTTACTTCTATCCCACTATCAGCATCTAGGCAATAGATATCTACATCCAAAAATTTTTGTTCAAACTTTTCGTAAAGTACGTTATGTAAATAACATAAATCTTGCCTATCGTTCTGATAGGATATTTCACCGAAAATTACAAGAGTTACTTTCATGAATTACAAGTATAATAATTAAGCAAGACTTTTGTTACTTTAGAGTCGAATTTAACTTCTAGCCTAATATGATTCTAATTTGCACAGAAACATTAAGTGCTGGTGGTGCTGAAATCTTCCTTATGAATTGGGCCACATACGCAAATCAGAACGGAATAAACACTTCTATTCTTTGTTTTCATTCAAGACTAGATAAAAAGAAGAGTATAGAAAAGCATTTGTCCGACACTATGGTTTACTACCCCTTTAAAAACAAAAAATGGGATTTATTCATTGCTCGTT
The DNA here is from genome assembly GCA_964230025.1 of Flavobacteriales bacterium. Lineage (GTDB taxonomy): Bacteria > Bacteroidota > Bacteroidia > Flavobacteriales_D > JAUILH01 > CAXRFO01. The sequence goes on from CAXRFO010000012.1 coordinate 316,813, forward strand.
TAGACAGTTTAGTAGCAAAAATCGGTTTGAAATTCTCTCTTAGAGAATTAAGATTAAAGAAAAGGATTCATGCAATTGTAAAAAAGGAAAAGATTCATGTTGTTCACTCTCACCTTTTTCCAACCGATTTACTCGTCGCCAAAAGTAACTTGCCAAATAAAGTAAAGCACTTTACAACTATTCATGGCGACTACTTGAGGCACTATACAACTGATAAGGAGAAGAGAAAAATCAAAAACTTTGAGGAAAAGCTGGCATTAATTAAAGCCAAGCTGAATGGGATTATAGTTATTAGTGATAAACAACTCGATTTTTTTAAAAATGATCTTAATTGGTCCGGAAAAATTACCAAAATTTATAATGGATTCATTTTTTCACCTCCCAAAAATTTAAAAGGCAACTGCGATAAGTTTGTTATTGGAATGGTTAGCAGAGGCATTAAAGAAAAGGGGTGGAAAGAAGCTTGTGAAGCATTTATTGCTGCGGGAATAGAAAATAGTGAATTACGACTAATCGGTGAAAGTGATTATCTAGCTGAACTTCAAAAAGAGTATCAATCTCAATCAAATATTCATTTTCTTGGTTATCGCCCCGACCCTTTAGATGAAATTATCAAATTTGATTTGGCACTATTGCCCTCCTATTATGGTAGCGAAAGTCTTCCAACGGTGCTTATAGAGTATTTTCATTGTGGGATTCCCGTCATTGCCACTAACATTGGAGAAGTTCCTCAAATGATGCACACAGAAAATGGAAAGGCAGGAATAATAATAGAGAATGGTTCAAAGCCTGTAAGTATCGATAAACTTGCTAATGCTATACTTGATATTCAAGGAGATGAAATGAACCGAAATAATTATAAAAAATGCTCCAAGGAATGCGCTAAAAAGTTCAATATCGAAATTTGCGTTAGCAATTACCTTAGCTTTTATAAATCTTAACTTACTTTTGGACTGTTTTGATCAGGAAATTAAAAAATAGACTTTTAAATATTCAGCGCTGCATTCGTGAATTTGGATTTTTTAATGGACTAAAAGTGGCTATACAATTGGCAGGGTCTAAGGGGAAAATTAAGGCAAATAAATTACCTCACCCTCTTTACCTAAGGCCAAAGAACTCAGAAGACAGATATTCCTTTTATGAATTATTCCTTCAAAAACAGTACAAATTCAACTTTGACTTTGAGCCCAAGTTGATTATTGATGCCGGTGCGAATATCGGCTACGCCAGTGTATATTTTACAAATAAGTATCCAAATGCAAAAATAATTGCATTAGAGCCCAGTGAAGAAAACTTCCAGCTACTTAAAAAGAACGTTGAGAATTATCCTAATGTAACTCCTTTAAATTGTGCGCTTTGGAAAGATAACAAGGGAGTTGTTATTCAGAATCCAAATGCAGGAAATCGCGGTTTTATGGTAGAGTCAGGTTCGGCCCAAATCCCAAGTGAAACCGTGCAATCATTACTTTCCAAATTTGACATTTCTGCCATCGACATTTTTAAAATGGATATTGAAGGAGCCGAAAAAGAAGTTTTTGAAGCCGATTGTTCATGGCTATCTAGCACAAAAGCTATATTTATTGAACTTCATGATCGAATGAGGCCCTATTCTTCTGTTCCATTTTTTAAAGAAATTGCCAAACATGAATTCATGCATAGCATATCTGGCGAAAACCTATTATTTTACAATCCCAAAGAAAGTTAAATGTCAATTTTAGTTACAGGCTGTGCAGGATTTATTGGATATCATCTCACTCAGAGGCTTCTGGGCGAGGGAAATCATGTAATTGGGATAGACAACATCAATAATTATTATGATGTAAAACTTAAGCGCCTCAGATTAAACAATATTTCATCAGAGAAATTCTCCTTTGAAGAAATGGATATTGAGAACAGATCTGGACTCAGAAAACTGTTTAACGAAAACAAAATTGAAAAGGTGTTTAATCTTGCTGGAAGAGCTGGGGTTAGAGCTTCTTTAAGTCAGCCCTTTGAGTATTTTGATACCAATACGGTAGGTACACTAAACTTACTAGATCTTTGCCGAGAGCATAGTATAAACACATTTGTTACGGCTTCTACTTCTTCGGTGTATTCAAATGTTGAGACCCCTTTTAATGAAAATCAGAAGGTGGACATGCCTATATCCCCCTATGCAGCCAGCAAAAGATCAGCAGAATTAATGGCGTATACCTACGCCTTTCAATATGGAATGAATATTTCTGCCCTACGGTTTTTTACTGTTTATGGACCCTATGGGCGCCCAGATATGAGCGTGCTAAGATTTATACGATGGATAGACGAGGGGAAAGCTATACAGCTTTATGGGACAGGAGAACAGGCCCGTGACTTTACTTATGTTGATGATATTGTAGATGGTATCATAAAGTCTAGTAAACAAAAAAATGCTTTTCAAGTATACAATCTAGGAGGTGGAAATAATCCAATTTCTATGTTAAGCCTGATTGCTGAAATTGAGAATCAGCTAGGAAAAAAAGCAAAGATTGATCACCTTGAGAAGCATAATGCTGATGTTGATGTCACATGGGCTGACATCTCCAAGGCGGAGAGTGAATTGTCATGGAAACCGAAAACAGAACTCCTAGAAGGATTAAAAGCTACCATCGATTGGTACTTAAGTCATAAAGAGGCGCTAAAAAACATCCCTTTTTAATGAATATCCTACTCCTCATTCCAGAACTAGGAAAGGGAGGTGCGCAACGCTCCATTACTAAGTTATGCAACACCTTAAGTCATGAGCACAAGGTTCTTCTCTATACTTTTCATCCAGAATATGAGCAAAAATTCGAAACCTCTGTCGTACCTCAACACCTTGCTCCATTAGCATCTGGAAAATGGGATAAAATTAAGATCTGGAAAAAACGAAAAAGAGAGCTAAAGCGGATTAAAAAGGAAGAAAAAATTGATGTCGCGATTTCTTTTTTAGAGGGTGCTAACTATCTCAACGCTATGACCAAGGGTAAGGAAAAAGTTGTTCTGAGCGTTCGGGGTAGTAAACAGTTCGACAATAAAATAAGTGGTCTATCGGGCTGGTTTCGGAAAAAGGTCCTCATTCCTCGTTATTTTAAAAAGGCGGATCAAATCGTGGCAGTTTCTGATGGTATCAAAGCTGAATTGGTTCATTTTTTTGGTCTTGATACAAACAAAGTAACCGTTATAAAGAACTATTACAAGGCAGATGAAATCAATAAAATGTCACAAGAAAACTGCGACTTTAATTTTGATAAAAAAACCATAGCATTTAGTGGTAGATTGGATATTCAGAAAGAGCCTAGAGGGCTCATAAATAGCTTTGCTCTACTCCGAAAAAAAATGAATGTTCAGCTTTTACTTTTGGGGGATGGCGGAATGCGGAAAGAACTTGAGCTGCTCTGCGAAAAACTTAATTTAAAATTAAACGAAGATGTCCATTTTCTGGGTTTTCAATCCAACCCCTTTAAATTTATTGCCAGTGCAGATCTCTTTGCTCTTTCCAGCTCATGGGAAGGTTTTCCTAACGCCCTAGCGGAGGCAATACTCTGCAAAACAGCCATTATTTCAACCGACTGCCCTACCGGGCCACGGGAAATTTTAGAAGCAAAAATCACCGGTTTTCAAACCACCCAAAAAGCCATTTACACAGATAAAGGTTGCTTAATGCCACTTTTAAATCAGCATAATGAGGACATTTATAATCTATGGGCAAGTGAAATGGAGCGGATCCTTAAAAAGGATAATAGTCAAGAAATTAAAAACGCTTACAACTACATTTCTAATTTAACGGAAGAGAATATTTTCTCAAAATGGAAGAATGTAGTTATTGCATAAAACTTTTTTGTAACTTCATCATTGGTGAAAAAAGTTCTATTTATAGACAACTCTCAATATGAAACGGGGGCATTGAGGTCCTTGGTTTTTTTAATTAATGATTTAAAAAATCAATACGACTTTACCGTGGTCCTTCCCGAAAATTCAACGGGCAGAAAATTTGTGGAGGAAATAAATGGGATAAAATACCGTGAGCTTCCCATGCTTGAAATAAGTCGGTCATTGAAAAGTCTAAAATATCCCAAGGTATTAAAGCAAAATGCAAAAACAATTAAATCTTGGATTGATGAGGAAGGGTTTGATTTAATCCATGTGAATGACATCTATAATATGTTAGGCGTTCGTCTCAAAAAGATGGGAGTAGACATACCTCTGGTGCAGCATATTCGCCTTTTACGGAACTCTTACATCAAACGGTTTTATAATCGCTTTGCTAAGAAGGTAAATTCAAAAGCAGATGCTATTGTATGCGTTTCGCAGGCAATTATGGATGATTTTCCAAACTCTGATAAAGCTGTTATCATACACAATGGCCTTGGATATTATGAAGTTCAAGCGAAAAAAGAAGTTAGATCAGGGCAAGATTTAAAATATTACTGTGTTTCAAGATTGATTTATGGTAAGGGCCAAGACGATCTTATACGGGCTTTTGCAAAGGTTAATGCTCATTTACCTCAAACTGAATTACATCTTGTAGGTGATGAACCATTAAAGTCCGCATATGGTGAGAAACTAATTGAACTTAGGCAAGATTTGAAATTGGAGAATAACATTCATTTTCACCCCTTTACGATTGAAATTGAAAAAACCATTAAAGAAGCCGATATTTATGTCAATCCTAGCCATTCGGAAAGTTTTTCTCGAACCTGCTTAGAAGCACAATTTTATGGAATTCCTCTAATATCAACCGACTGTGGTGGCCCAAGAGATGTTGTAGTCGCCAATGAAACGGCCATGTTAGTACCTATTAAAGACCCGGATAAAATGGCAAGCGCTATGCTTGAATTAGCTCAAAATTTTGAAAGACGTAAACGTTTTGCGGAAAACAGTAGAAAGCATGTCCGTGAAAAATTCAAGAAGGAAAATACCAGTTTTAAAATCGCAGAGTTATACGCATCTTTGCTTGCATGAAAATTGTTTTTGCTACAGGAAACCCCAACAAATTAAAAGAAATACAAGAGCTTATTGGAGATAGGCATGAAGTAATAAGCCTAAAGGAACTTGATTACCATGAAGAGATTCCCGAAGACTTTGAAACCTTAGAGGAAAATGCTCACCAAAAAGCAGATACCATTTTTCAAAAATTTGGGCTCCCTTGTTTTGCCGATGACACCGGTTTGGAAATAGACGCTTTAGACGGAAGGCCTGGGGTTTACAGTGCACGTTATGCTGGACCGGCTTGTAGTCCGGAAGACAACATGGCAAAAGTGCGAGCAGAACTAAAAGGCATTGAGAATAGAAAAGCCAAATTTAGAACAGTTATAGCTTTTAAAACAGCAGATGAAACCCACTATTTTGAGGGAGAAGTTAAAGGTAACATTGCTCATGAAAAAATGGGTGAAAAAGGCTTTGGTTACGATCCTATTTTTATTCCGGAAGGTTTTGATACCTCATTCGCTCAAATGAGTTCAGTGGATAAAAATGAAATTTCTCATCGGGGAAGAGCGGTAAGGAAGTTTGCAGAGTTTTTAAAAGACAATTAACCCTCCTCCATGGATAAGAGGGAGGGCCTCCAAACAAAATAATTCCCTAACTTCACCGCCATGGAAGAAAAGTTTCCTAAAAAACAAGCCAACGCTTGGGCCTTTTACGACTGGGCGAATTCGGTTTTCCCTTTGGTTATTAGCTCCGCTATATTCCCCATGTTTTATACTGCAGTTACGGGAGGTGACGAGGGAAAGGTTGACTTTTTTGGAATGAGCTTCCTCAATTCAGAAATAATTGCCTACATAAATTCCTTTGCTTTTTTGATTATTGCGGTCTTCTCTCCTATGCTATCTGGGGTTGCTGATTATGCAGGAAAAAAATTGACATTTCTACGCTTCTTTTGCTATTTGGGAGGAGCTGCGTGTATAGGTCTTAGCTTTTTTGATGTGGCCTATTTTGAGCTAAGTATGTTGATCTATTTTGTAGGTGTTGTCGGTTTTTGGAGCAGTCTTGTTTTTTACAATGCTTATTTGCCTGAAGTTGCCGCAAAAGAGGACCAGGATGCCTTATCTGCAAAAGGGTTTTCTATGGGATATATCGGCTCAGCTTCACTCCTAATAGTGTTATTGGTTCTTATTATGGCTTTTAAAATGCCTGCTACTTATGCATTTTTGATTACAGGGCTTTGGTGGATAGGCTTTAGCCACTATACCTACCGGCACTTACCAAAGGCGAAAATCAAACGTAAAGTAGACCGAAATATTCTTTTTAATGGATACAAAGAACTAAGTAAGGTTTGGAAAGAAATAAAGCAAACGGTTAGGTTAAAACGCTACCTCTATGCGTTTTTTGTATTCAGTATGGGTATTCAAACTATAATGATTATGGCCCCTTATTTCGGAAGTAAAGAAATCCAATGGCCCGATAAAGAAAGTGCCACCACAGGGCTTATTATTGCGATTCTTCTGATTCAGTTTATAGCAATTCCGGGTGCTTATTTTTGCTCCTACTTGTCTAAAAAATTAGGTAACCGAACAGCACTTATCTACATCATTGCAGCATGGGCAATTTTCTGTATAGTGGGACAATTCATCTATACCCCTATCGGGTTTTATGTCTTAGCTGCTTTCGTTGGATTTCTTATGGGAGGAGTGCAATCTCTGTCACGTTCTACATATTCCAAATTTTTACCCGAAACAAAGGACACTGCCTCTTACTTCTCATTTTATGATGTTTCTGAAAAGATTGGAATTGCTATAGGTACACTTTCCTATGGCTTTTTAGAAGCATTAACGGGTAGTATGCGTACATCTATTTTAGCACTAATGATTTTTTTCATAGTTGGTGCCCTATTGATGATGCTGGTACCTAAAGACGAGACAAAAATTGAGCGTTACACGCTTTACAAAGATTCAAAATAACGAAAGGCAGCTCCCTCCTTTAAGGCATAATCGCAAATCTTAATTCTTTTTGAATTAGATATAGACAAACCCAAATCCATTAAAACTGATGCATAAACCATGTATTCTACCCTCAATGGTATAATAGCAGGATGTTCTTCACGATCATGAGTGGTTGAAAAAAGCAGAAACTGATGAATGCTGTTCCATTCTTCTTTTTGTATTTCTTGATAAACCCAACCTTCTTCAATTACTTCATTTTTCTCATGTGCAACAATTTCGAGAGCTGTTTCAAAACTCCCGCTGCAACCTATGAAATCAAAACTATCTTCACCTATTAATTGGATTAACTCACCCCACTCCTCACTTAAAAAATTGAGGATTTCTCCCAATTCTTCTTGGGTGCAGGGATCAGAAAATGAAAATTTTTCCTTCAAACGAGCCACTCCATGATCAAAGCTTTCCGTGTAGATGATTTTGTTATTCTTTACCAATATAAACTCGGTACTTCCACCGCCAATATCCATTATCAGACAGTTCTTACTTTCAATTCCTGAACACTTTACTCCATTGTAAATTAAACTCGCTTCCTCTATTCCACCTATTACGTTTACTTCAATCCCACAACTTATTTTTATCAATTTTACCAGTTCATGACCGTTGTTAGCTGACCGAATGGCACTTGTTGCATAAGTTAATATTTTATTAACCTTGAAGTTTTTCGCTTCATCTACCAGAGCATCTACCGCCGAAACTGCACGTTGCATAGCCGCTTCATCTAGCCCATTCTTTAACCCCGACTTTCCCATCATCACTGGGATTTTAGCCTTATGAACTACCTTCAATCCATTCTCCCACTCAGCCACTAATAAATTGTAGGTATTTGTACCCAAATCCAATATTGCAATCCGATCTTTCACAGCAGAAAATTAACTTAAAAAAAGGAATTTGCACATTCTCATTTAATCCACTACTTTTGCCGTCCGAAAAATTTAGACACTTAATTAACTATTATGGATAAATTAATTTACATACTTCCCGTTTTTGGACTAGTTGGTTTGGCTTATATGCTTTTCCTGTCGAAATGGGTTAACAGCCAAGATGCAGGTGATGATAAGATGAAAAAACTTGCAGGCTATGTTCAAGAAGGTGCGATGGCATTCTTACAAGCCGAGTACCGTGTATTAGCAATTTTTGTTGTTGTTGCTGGAATAGCTCTAGGAATTGTATCAGGAATGGTAGAGCATACACATTGGTTTATTGTTGTAGCCTTTGTGATTGGTGCAGTTTTCTCAGCGGTAGCTGGAAACATTGGTATGCGAATCGCTACAGCTGCAAACGTTAGAACTACTCAAGCTGCCAGAACTTCTTTACCTAAAGCTTTACAAGTAGCTTTTAAAGGAGGTACAGTAATGGGCCTTGGTGTTGCTGGTTTAGCAGTATTTGGTCTTTCATTATTGTTTGCAATACTTTTCGTTTGGTTAGGAGATGGTGAATACTCTCCAAAATCAATGGTTGTTATTCTTGAAACCTTAGCTGGTTTCTCATTAGGAGCTGAATCTATTGCTTTGTTTGCTCGTGTGGGTGGTGGTATTTATACCAAAGCTGCTGATGTTGGTGCTGACTTAGTTGGTAAGGTTGAAGCTGGAATTCCAGAAGATGATCCAAGAAACCCTGCAACAATTGCTGATAACGTAGGTGATAACGTAGGTGATGTTGCCGGAATGGGTGCAGATTTATTTGGATCGTATGTAGCAACTATGTTGGCTGCTATGGTACTTGGAAACTTCCTAATCCTTGAAAACGGTGGACGTTGGGAAGATGACTTTGGAGGATATGGACCAATTTTACTTCCAATTGTAATTGCTGGTTTAGGATTAATTTTCTCTATCGTTGGAACCTTCCTAGTAAAGATTAAGGACAATTCTGCGAAAGAAGCTGAAGTTCAAAAATCATTAAACATGGGTAACTGGGTAGCGCTTGGTTTAACTGCATTAGGTTCTCTTGCTGCTATCATGTGGATTTTACCAGAAAAAATGCAAATGCGTTTCTTCGGTGAAGGATTTGAAGAGGTTACTAACATGGATGTATTCTACACTGTGTTAATAGGAATTGGTGTTGGTGGTTTAATATCTGCTTTAACAGAGTACTATACAGGTATCGGTAAAAAACCTGTAAATGAAATTATCCAGAAATCATCTACTGGAGCCGCGACTAACATTATTGCTGGATTAGCGGTAGGTATGATGTCTACATTTGGATCTGTAATTCTATTTGCAGTAGCTATTTGGTCTTCATATTATTTCGCTGGATTCTACGGTGTTTCTATTGCTGCCTCAGCGATGATGGCAACAACAGCAATGCAGTTGGCAATTGATGCTTTCGGTCCGATAGCGGATAACGCTGGTGGTATTGCTGAAATGAGCGAATTACCAGAAGAAGTTAGAGAAAGAACAGATATCCTTGACTCGGTTGGTAACACAACTGCAGCGATTGGAAAAGGTTTTGCTATCGCATCTGCAGCTTTAACTGCATTGGCATTATTTGCAGCTTTTGTATTCTTTACAGGAATTGATGGGATTAACATATTTAAGGCAGACGTATTGGCCGCCCTATTTATTGGTGGTATGGTACCAGTAGTATTCTCAGCCTTGGCAATGAACGCTGTGGGTAAAGCTGCCATGGAAATGGTAAAAGAAGTTAGACGTCAGTTCAAAGAAATTCCTGGAATTATGGAAGGAAAGGCAGAGCCAGAGTATGGTAAATGTGTAGACATTTCTACGAAAGCAGCCTTAAAAGAAATGATGTTGCCTGGTGCTATCACCATTGTAGGTCCTCTATTAATTGGATTTACTATGGGTGCTGAACCTCTTGGAGCTTATATGGCAGGTGTTGCTGTATCGGGTGTTATGTGGGCTATCTTCCAAAACAACGCTGGTGGAGCTTGGGATAACGCTAAAAAGTCATTTGAAGCAGGTGTTGAAATTGACGGAGAAATGACTTACAAAGGTTCTGATGCCCACAAGGCGGCAGTTACTGGTGATACGGTTGGTGATCCATTTAAAGATACTTCTGGTCCTTCTATGAACATCTTAATTAAATTAACATGTTTGGTTGGTCTTATTATCGCTCCTATTCTATTTGAAATGGAACAAGAAGCAAGAAAAGAAGAAATGAAAGAAAGAATGAGAGGTGAAAACACTATCGAGCTTTCTGAAGAGCCAGCTAAAGTTGAATTAGCAAGAATTGATTTAGATAAATAAATCGTTCCTATATTGTTATTTGAAAAGGTCATCCGATTGGATGACCTTTTTTATTTCCTATCTTTTGAATCTATCACAATCGTAACCGGACCATCATTAACCAAACTTACTTTCATATCAGCACCAAACTTACCCGTTTGCACCTGACTTTCTATTTGACTATCCAGAAGTGAAATAAATGATTCATATAAGGGAATCGCCAAATCAGGTTTAGCTGCTTTTATAAAAGAAGGACGATTGCCTTTTTTTGTGCTAGCGTGCAAGGTAAATTGACTAACGACCAATAGCTCTCCTTTAACATCCAATAAAGAAAGATTCATTTTACCTTCCTCATCGGAAAAGATGCGCATATTTAAAATTTTTCCCGCCATCCAGTCCAAGTCTTCCCGATTATCTTCTGCTTCAAAACCAACCAAAAGGATGAGTCCTTTGGCTATTTTACCGTGCACTTCTTCATCTACGGTAACAGAAGCCTCTGAAACGCGTTGAATTACTACCTTCATGATTTGTAAGGGTTTGTTCGGAAATGATCATCCCCATTCAACTCTCCTAATATGTTCAAGTAGGAAAGATACCTGAAGCCAGGAATAATTTCAGCGTCAACAGCGTCCAAAACGGCACACTGAGGTTCATTTAAATGTCGGCAATTGTGATACTTGCATTCAGGAAGCAATTCCATGAATTCCGGAAAGTAATGTGGTACTTCTTCTTCTTCCATTCTTACCATACCAAAACCACGAATTCCAGGAGTATCAATTATCCTACCTCCATTTTTTAGGTCATACATTTCAGCAAAGGTTGTAGTATGTTGCCCCTGCTGGTGACTCTCTGATATTCTTGTTGTCTTAATATTTAAACCCTCTTCAATACAGTTAATCAAAGTTGATTTCCCCACACCTGAATGGCCTGTTAGCAAAGATGTTTTCCCTTCTAGCTCCTTTCGGATATCATCAACACCCAGGTTCTTTTCGCCTGAACAGTGCATCACTTTATAGCCAATTTTCATATAAGATTCGGTAAGGTATTGCAGCTTAACCAGACCTGCTTCTTGTAGGATATCAACCTTATTAAAGACAATAATTACTGGTACTTTATAAGCGTTGGCATTCACCAAAAATCGATCAATAAAAGTTGTTGTCGTTTCTGGCTGTTCGATACTTGCAATTAGTAGCGCTTGATCTAAATTGGCTCCAATGATATGCGCCTCTTTTGAGAGGTTTACAGACTTTCGTATGATATAATTTTTTCGATCATGAAGTTTTGTTATTACACCGCTTTCATCCTTCTCAAACTCAATATTTACTTGGTCACCTACAGCAACAGGGTTGGTTGTTCTAATCCCCTTCATACGGAACTTCCCCTTAACGGTGCACTCTACAAAGCTGCCATCTTCAAGCTTCACTGTACTGAGCTTTCCTGTTGTTTTATATACGGTTCCTGTCATTTGGAAGGCTAAAGATAGGAAGCTAAGTTTGAATTGTTACAATAATGGATTTTTAGTTTTCCAAGGCCTAAGAATCTTTATTACATTTGTTGCACATGTCGATTTCGATTAAAGATATAAGCAAGTTTTATGGCTCACAAGCTGCACTTAACCAAGTTTCTTTTGAAATTGGGAAAGGTGAAATTGTTGGGTTTTTAGGTCCGAATGGTGCTGGAAAGTCAACTATGATGAAGATCATAACTTGCTTTATCCCACCTAGCAAAGGAACCGCTGAAGTATGTGGCTTCAATGTTAAGGAAGATCCAATGGAAATTAAAAAGCGTGTGGGGTACTTGCCTGAAAGCAATCCGCTTTACTACGACATGTATGTTAAGGAATACCTCCGCTTTGTAGCAGGGTTACATGGCATTCGAAGAAAAAAAGAGCGCGTAGATGAGATGATATCTATGGTTGGCTTGGAACTAGAACAATCAAAAAAAATAGGTGCCTTATCCAAAGGATACAAACAAAGGGTTGGTCTTGCTCAGGCTATGATTCACGATCCTGAAGTTTTGATTTTAGATGAGCCCACGAGCGGCTTGGATCCAAATCAATTGGAAGATATCCGAACACTTATCCAAGCTATTGGAAAGGAAAAAACCGTCATGCTTTCCACCCACATTATGCAAGAGGTAGAGGCTATATGCGATCGTGTAATCATCATTAATCGCGGGAACATAGTGGCCAATGAGGATGCCAAGACGATCCAAAAAATGGACGTTAAAACTTACAAGGTTGAGTTCGATTCAGAAATGACAAAATCTCAACTGATGAAAGTTGAAGGTATCAAATCTTGTAAAAAGTTGTCTGATACAGAATGGTTGATTGAGAGTATTTCAGAAGAAGACATCCGTAAAAAAGTTGCTCGATTTGCTCAAGATAACAACAAGCTAATTCTGGCTTTTCAAGAGCTAGAGCAAAGTATGGAGGAAGTCTTTAAAAAGTTGACTAAATAGCAACCCACCTTCGATACTTAAAGAGCTATTGGTATTAGCTTTCCAATAATACGAATTTGAAATTATAGCTGATTTCAGAAAACAATGGTATTTTTGGACTATGCGAATAGGATTACTAACCCTACCCTTACTTTTTACTACTTTATTAACTTACGGACAACAAACATCTTGGCTTAAACTGGCAGGAGTTGTTGAAGGTGACACATATGCTGAAATAATTCAGAAAGGAAACGATTATTACGATAATCACCCTGAGGCTAAAAAAAACAAAAGCTTTTACGGCTATCAATACGACAGCCAATACAAAAAATTCAAACGCTTTGAAGATTTTTGGACACGTAGACTAGATGAGAGCGGGAATTTAGCGAGCTTGAGTCCTGAAGAAATGGCTGAAAACTATCGCATTGCCAGACAACAATCTGATCAGCGTTCAGCGTGGGTAAACATTAATCAAACTATGCCTGGTACATCTACAGGTTATGATGGAATGGGGCGAGCAACATCAATTGCCTTTCATCCAACGGATGTAAATACTTTCATAATTTCAGGAGCTATTGGGGGGCTTTGGTATACGACAAATGGAGGTAACTCATACACGCCTATCGCAGACAACCTTCCTACACTTACCGTTTCAGATGTTGTTTTTGATCCAGACGATCCAAATACTATTTATGCGGCAACAGGAGATGCCGTTTGGTATGGAAATGGTTCGATGGGTGTTTTTAAATCAACGGATTTAGGTCAAAATTGGAGCGCAACAGACTTAACCTACAATCTTTCAGCAGATGTTAGGATTCCAAAGCTTTTAATCAACCCAGAAAACGGACAAACCCTTTTTGCAGCAACAGGTGCAGGACTTAACCGTACTTTGGATGGTGGTCAGTCCTGGGACGTGGTTTTGTCAGGATTCAATTGGGACATTGTTTACAAACCAGGAGATACCACAACACTTTATGCCATGCGTAATTCATCTGGGAATTTAGAAGTTTTTAAAAGTACGAATGGTGGAAGCAACTTCACACAAGTATCGAGTATCGGAGAAGACTTTAGTTCGTACTCTCCCTCCTTTTTAGCTATATCTCCAGCTGATCCAGATCGTATTTATTACATGAATGGGGAAAGTCAAACCATACACCGATCTATTGATGGAGGTAACACATGGACTTTGAGAAATAACAATTTAGATGCTTGGGATGGGTTTACCGTTAGCCAAAGCTCTGAAAACACAGTTTATTTGGGACAATTAAATAACTATCGCTCAAATAATGGAGGTACTTCTTTTACGAAGAAGTCGCACTGGTACAATAACGGTACTCACACGCCGGTTCATGCTGACACAAGAAGAATTGTAACAAACCCTTTACAAAATGATAAAGTTTATTTCTGTAACGATGGTGGGGTATATGTTTATGATGAGACCGCAGACAGCTGGGATGAGCTATCAGAGGGGGTTGTAATTATGCAATATTACTCTGTGGCAGTGGCACAAACTGATCCATTTATGGTGATGGGAGGAACACAAGACAATGGCACAAGAATAAGAACCACAAGCCCAACTTGGCGAGCTGGAAACGGAGGAGATGGAATGGAGTGTGCTATTGACAATACAGACGAAGATATACTATACTGTACTTACGTAAATGGTGAGTTATTCCGCTCCAATGATGCGTGGAACAACGACACTTATAATGAAATAACACCTACTGATACGAATGGAGATGCCATTGAAGGAAACTGGGTTACGCCTTTCGTATTGGACCCATCAAATAATGCAAATATTCTAGGTGGTTATGATGAGGCTTATTATTCAACAGACTACGGTGACTCATGGACAAAGATCTCGGATGGAATAGTAAGTGGAAATATAACAGAGGTTGGAATTCACCCGGCAGATGGAAATTACCTATACCTGACCAAAGGGAATCAAATAAAATACACTTCTGACATGGGAGCCAATTGGACCTCCAGAAACATACTAAGTATACAAGAGATCCAAAGCATAACTTTTCATGAATCAGATACCAACAAATGGTGGGTTAGTTGTGGTGGCTATAATGCCAACCACAAAGTATTTTACACGGAAAATAATGGTCAAAGTTTCACCAACATAACAGCGGGTTTACCCAATTGCCCTATAAATAAGATTGTATACCAAAATGGAGGAAATGGTCGCCTTTATGTTGGAACGGACCTAGGAGTTTATACCTATGACGGAAATACCTGGCAAGCCATGAATGACCAATTGCCTTTAACAGAGGTTCGTGATGTGGAAATTCAATATTCTGGGCAAAAAATAAGAATTGGAACACACGGAAGAGGAATTTGGGAAACGGATTTACTTGATCCACTTTTACCCGATGGAATTGATGAAGAATTGAGTGATAAAATAAAAGTTTATCCTAACCCAAGTTCGGGTCAATTCAACGTACAAGTATACAGCCCATCAAAAAACATGACTTGGGAAGTTTATGACCTATCTGGGCGTTTAGTTTGGGCTGAAAACGGGCCAAATAACCCAATAATTGACTTAAGTAAGCAAAGTAAAGGCATTTACATTTTGCGTTTTAGCAATGGAGAAAGCTTTGGTACTAAACGTTTGATATTGGAGTAAAGCCGGGGGCTTTGGGATCACACTCGCCTTCAGCTTGATGCCAATAGAGCTCCTTGAATGATATACAAAAAAGGGATTAATCTATCCTAATATTCCTGTCTTTGGCTATTTTATTTTCCATCTTAACCAACGCAAGATGTTCGCCAGTTGTGGCATCAAACAAGTTTACTTTATGCTCGTATAAATGATAATCTTTGGGGACACGCTTATTTTTTGAAGCTCTATTCATGTCAAATGGTTTGTAACGTGGACCCCAAAATTGCCATACCATTTGTTCGGTCTCCTTATGATATCCGAGCTCAATATATTCCAGTTTGTTATCGTCCATTGCTTCTAGCCTTGAATTCAAGCTATGGATAGGGCAAGGATCCTTGAAAACCGGTTTTTCTTTCATTTTCGGAAAGCTAATTTCTGAACTTGCTTTTCCTTTATCATTAAATCCTACAGCAAAACGGTACTTGTAATTTTCATATAGCTTCCATTCATAACGCAAAACAAAACGGGTATCTTGGCAGGGCTCTCCTCTTTCTAGGATCCGAACGGAAACAAGCTTGAAGTCTTCTTTTGCTGCCCCCATTCTTTTCTCCAAAGACTTGATTGCCTTTTCTACAGCTTTTTTTCTCTCTGCTGGAACCTCTTCTCGTTTGTATTTTGTAAATCTTGCAGCACATCCTTTACTGGGATCATCCCACCAAGATCGATTCGGTTTTTTTCCTATCAATGATTTGCAATCAAACTCTTTTTTAGAGCTTGGCGAAATAAACAAAAGGGTGCTAAAAAGCAGTAAAAATAATTTCATTATTCGACGATAATTCTTTTGCTACCCATGGCGGATTCTTTTGATTTTAAGACCAAAATATAGTGCCCTGGATTCAAGTTAAGTTCTAATTGGTTTTTGGTATTTGGCAAGTTTTGTTCCATGATTAATTTCCCTTGAATTGAGAAAATTTGAACGTTCACATTTGCTTCATTAAATTCCGTTAAATCAACTGTAAACAAACCTTTACTTGGGTTAGGGTATACCTGCCAAGTTTCTTGAGCTTGTTCTTCTAGTGCTACAAAATCCACTTTATAGCCCCAGGTATATTGACCATCTAGGACACCTTGTGCAATTGCAAAACCTTTTTTATCCGTATTCGGTCCTGCAGTAGAAAGGTTATAATCTGGGTGTTCGGACCAAGCTGTTTGTGTATTTGGTCTGTATAAAAGCACTACACTGTCTTCATGAAATGCAATACCACCATAATCTACTAACAAGTTGTTATCCAAGTTTCCTGCTAGGTTATCTTGTCCATTAAAATCAAATCTTAGCGTTCCTGTCATATTTTGACCGTCAATGGTGTTTACATCCCAATATCTCTCTTGAGAAAGGATTATATTTCCTGAGGAAGTATAATCCGGGGCAACCCAATTATGACGAATTCGTACCCAAGCCGAATCAGTAATTGTTTGTACCGTCAGTTTCGCATTGGAGTAATTCATATCCTTTAAGCCTGTTGAAGTAACAACCTCTGTTTTACCCGTAGTTGCATCACTGATTCTTTCGTCCAGATTTACGTCCACATAAACAGGGTTTATAGGAATAGAAAATGAGAAATCCATGGATTGTCCAGACATGACTATTTCCTCTGTATGAACATTCCATTGAGCATCTATAAAGCTTAACTGAAGTGGAACATTATTATGATAAGCTGGCGCTGCCTTGAGTTTTTGTTTTACTTGAACATCTATATCATATAAGCCAGAACTAGGAGTAACTTCAAAATTTTGTACTGAAAAATGTGAAAAACCAGGATTATAAATCCAATCGTTAAAAAAGTCGCTAACATCATAACCCATTCCCACAAGCGTATCTCTGAATTGAAAAGACGATAAATTACCCTGCTTATAAGCTGCAATAACTCCTTTTAACCCATCGAAAAAATCTGTATCTCCCATGTAGCCTCTCATAGTATGTGCAACGTCTGAACCTTTGTTATAAGAATGATCTCCATACGTAAACTCCAATGGAACCGCATTCAAAGCATAATAACCGCTATCTCTGAGGTGCGCCTTGTGAAGTACCTCTTTATGATTATTTCTCATTTCAACCATGTAATTCTCCTTACCATAGACATACTCAAGGAAAAGTCTTTCACAGTAAGAAGCCATACCCTCGTTTATCCACATTTCTTCAGCGGTTTCGCATGTCACGAGATCGCCCCACCAATGATGACCAAATTCATGTGCCATTAAAGTTTCATAAGAAAGTGTTCCATTAGCAACCAATGCTGGATAGGCAATATTTGTTGCATGTTCCATGGCTCCTGAAGAAAATGGGACCAAAGAAAAACCAACCTTATTAAACTCATGTTTTCCAAAAAAGAATTCAAAAGCTTCTACGTTCAAAGCTAAATTGACAAAAGAAGACTTCATATTCGTTGTGTCTCCAGGTTCCGCTATCAACCATAGCTCAGTAGTGTCATTATAAAATGGTGATACATATTCTTGTTGAACGTGGGTATAATTCCCAACATTAAAACTTGCCAAATAACTTGGAATCGGATCTGGCATCTTCCAATAAGTCAACAATGAGTCGATTCCAACACTGCTTACTGAAACTCTCTCTCCGTTACAATAAGCCGTTTTATTTTGATTCGTTAAAACATAAAAGTCGTAGGTAGCTCTTTCAGCAAAATTGTCGAAACAAGGGTGCCAAGCCCTTCCGAAATTATGCGGTATAGATTGAAAACCAACACCCAGGTTATAAGCATAAGGACTTTGATTATAGAAGCCGCCCCATCCGCTGGGGTCAAGCTGTGGGCTTCCTTGATAGTATACTGTCAATGAATCAATCATACCGGGGCTCAGATTGTTATTTAGATGACAAACAAGAAGCGTATCATCATACGAATAACTAAGCAAACTCCCATTTTGAAGGATTGAATCAATGTTAAATCCAAGGAGATCTAAGCTCAAAGAGGAAATGTTCTGCTTGGCTTCAAATTTTACCTGGCAAGCTGCCTTAAAATTGTTCGAACTTATTTGCGTGAAATCTAAATCTACTTTGTAATTAAGAACATCAGCAGTATCACTCCGTTTATTTGCTAAAGCAGATTTTAACCAGTCTGAACCATGGGAGTAATTACCTTTTTTATGACAGCTAATTTCAGCCTGCCCCCATGTTAAAAAGGGAAAAATAAGTAGGAAAGTCCATCTAAAGTTTTGCATGCCTTAAAGATAAGGCAAATTACTTTTCATCTTGGGAAGCGCTTGTGTTTTCCCATTTTTTGGACTGTATGAGTTCATGCAAATAATCGTTAAAAGCATCCAGTTTTTGAGGAACCTGCCAACGGCCTTTAATGTTCTTGTGTTGCCCTAAATAGCTTATCTCAATATTCGTGGAAGGTATATCCGAAACCGGTCCATCATAAGAATCTTCAAGTGACTGAAAGTCCAAATCAACCAGTTTGGCCTCAATTTCTTTCATTTCATCTGCACTGAACCAAACGCGGTGAATTCCAATAAAATCTATGTTTTTCTTGCCGTTTAATAATGCAAACCCTGATTTGTAAATATGCGCCGTATACGTTGGACATATTCCAAAGCATGCGGTTTTTTCAAGCTTTATGAATAAGCTGTCATTCGGGTCATGACCCTCTTCAACCTTTATAGCATACGGTGACTCATTTTGCATCTCTGACTGAGTCTCTTTTTTTGCCTTACATGCAAGTAATCCAAATACAATAATTATAGGGAAAAAGTATTTTATCATAATATACTTAGAGCAAAATCATTGCCAATCCTTTGATGTGCGATAAACAGTACCCTTAAACAGCGCAACAAGTTCGTCCTTTTGGTTTTTAATTTCCACCTCATAAATGGCTATTTTGTTCGATTTGCTTTTCTCACTTGCCGTAGCAAAAAGCTCATCTCCTTCCTTTACGGATTCGGTGTGTGAAATTGAAGTTTCAACCGAGACAGCCATTTTACCATGTCCATTTGCTGCAAATGCAAGCGCACTATCTGCCAAAGAATAGGTTATCCCACCATGAGCAATTCCAAAACCATTTAGCATCTCCTTTCTAACCTTCATTTTCAAACGGCAAAATCCAGGACGCTCCTCAAGACGTTCAATCCCCAACCATAGTGAGAAAGGATCATTTAAATACATCTTATCTACAATCTCACTAGCCTCCATTAGGTTCCTGTGGTTTGAATGTCATCAACTGAACGGTTGTCCATTGCATCTCTTATTCCATTACCAATTAACATAAAGCAAAGAACAAGAATCATAATACAAAAGCCCGGAATTAAGGCAAGATATGCTCTACCATCTTGATTAATATAAGTACTATAATGTGCAACAAGTACTCCTAAGGATGGCTGTGGCTCTTGTGTGCCCAGTCCTAAATAAGATAAACCAGCCTCAATAAGAATAGCACTTGCAAAAATAGCGGCAGCTACAACAATAACAGGACCTAGAACATTGGGCAAAATGTGAAGGAAAATAATTCGGAAGTTATTATAACCTAGTGCTTTTCCAGCTTCCACAAACTCTTTTTCCCTAAAGCTTAAAACCTGTCCACGCACAACACGGGCTATTTCTACCCACATGGTTAGTCCCACCGCAATAAAAATTGTATTCATTCCTTTACCTAAGGCGAAGGTAATTGCAATAACGAATAACAAGGTTGGCAGTGACCAGACAACGTTTATAAACCACATGATTATGTCATCTACCCAACCGCGGTAATAACCTGCAATTGCACCAAGGGTAATCCCAATAAAAACGGATATTGAAACAGCAATAAATCCAACGCTAATACTCACAATAAATGATGCCATGATAAGGCTAAGCATATCCTTTCCTGCGGAATCTGTTCCCAACCAATAGGTTTTTTTGACCAGGTTTGATTCTTTAATCTCCTTCTGCATTGATGAAATACTGCGAGTTACTTCACCTTTACCAAGGACCTTGAAGGTCAAATTATTCCCCTCTTTTAAATAGCGGTTATCGTGTGATAAGGGGTACAAAATAGCTGCTATGTTTTTTACTTCAAGCTCAGACTTGTTTCCGTCTTTGTCCCAAATTGTGTATTTTATAAGTTCTCCGTCGAATTTATAGTTATCATAAATCGGTATATGTTTATATTCTAAGTCGGTGCCTCCGAAAAATAAACTTCCAAGCAATCCTGGCTTATCTGTCTCAAAATCTGTCTTCTCCTTCAGAATAGTTACGGAAAAACCTGGCGGCTGAAATTGAATCTCCTCAACTTGTTGGGTAACATTCTTCGTTTTATCTGGGCGAATTACAGATCCTAATATTGCAATGAGAGAAAACAGGCCGATTAAAATAAGTCCTGTCAGAGCTGCTTTATCCTTCTTGAACTTAGCCCAAGAAATGAGGGAGGCCTTTTTGGCATCCTTTCTTTTATAAAAAGATCTATTTCGAATGAATTTGCTAAGCATGCTATAATCTCCTTCCCTTCCATGTTGGTCGCATAAACAACATGCAAATCAACATTAACCAAAGATAAAGGGGATAAAATGTAATTAGAATTGGAATTAAAGCCATATTCCTTGCTTCCCCATACCTCAAGCTGACCAAAAATAAAAACAAATAATCAATTGTCCAGTAAAGCAGTAACAAATAATATAGGCTTATAGATTGCCATAAGAAAAAGTTTAAGATAATAAGGGGCAGAACCAACAACTTTACTAGTGTTAATAAGCTCCCAAATACTAGACCTAAGGATAGGGGTAAACGTTTTGTCTTTCCTGCCCACCTTAGCCTCTGGTTTAATAATTCTATGAAACTTAAATCATTATCCGAAATGGGAATATTATTGGATTCAAATAGTGCCCCTACCTTTTTTGCATGCATTAGGGTAAAACTGTCATCACCGCTTGGAATCTCTTTATGAAGTTCATACGTTTCCAAATAATGTTCTCTTTTAAAACAGAAATTGGCACCATTTGCCAGCAGTTTGATATTTAAATTAGCCAATCCAAGACCAAGTGCATTCAAAGAAATCAACTCTAAATTAGAAAGTTGATTCCAAAAACCATTACCCTTTAACTTTATGGGTAGCACCGTACAATCTTTATCCGATGAAATTTTATTTCTTAAATAATTTAGATAATTTTTGGGGAGACTAACGTCCCCATCCAAAGTCAGAATCAGTGAGTTTTTTGCTCTAAGAACCCCTTCGTAAATAGCTTGCTTTTTTCCTGACAGGGATTGATCCAAGAATATGGATTGAACCTGCTCAGGTAGTATGGGGAAATTTTGACTATGGTCATTCACAACAATGATTTCATCCTTCTCTCCTACTTGTTTCAAAAGCTGATCAATCAAGTTTTTTAGATTCGGTTCATCTCTCACCGCAATAACCACACTAAGAGCTTCTATGCCATTTCCATTTTTTACTCTTAGAAAGGATAGGAGAGAAACTAATAGTATCCCTGAAGTTAAAGTGACTATTAAAATGAGAATAAACACCGCTATTTCTTTCTTAAAATGAACAACCAACCAACAAAAGCTGGTAATAATTGATTAATAATCCAGATGGACAATGAAGCGGCCAAAATGGCTAGGGTATTATCCCAAAATGGCAATAAAAGAAAGATTAATACACTCTCCCTAATACCCAGTTTCCCGAGAAAAAAAGATGGAATTAAGGTTATAATCGCAAAGTAAAATGGTATAATAATGAGTGTTGTATTTAAAGCTAAAGGACATTTAAAAGCCTGTAGTACCAAATAAAACTGGCTGAAAAAAATCAAGTAACGAAACAGGGACAATACTATGACTTGTGGGTTGATTGGAGAGGTGTTTTTTATGTTCCCATACTTTAAGTTTGGCAGTGATAACCAATTCCATATTTGAAGAAGTATGCCATTAATCTGATCTGGTTTAGCCAGACACAAGCAGTAAAGTATAGTTATAGCTACTGAAAATAATCCAGTGATGGTGGATACAAGAGATGGCTCATTTATAAATACGAATAGCGCCGCTATAAAGCCAAAAAATGCGGTTGGAACAGTTTGGGCCATTCCATTAAAAATTGAAGCTACAGCCCCCCTCCATCTGTGTTCTTTACCTAAATCAAATAACCTTCCAACTACATCCCCTATCCGGCCAGGGGTAATAAACCCGAAAGATACACCCATGCAAACTGCTTTGAGGCCTTGCAGAGATGTAATCCTATGGGAGGGAGAAAGCAATAATTGCCATTTTCTAGCCTCCAATATTAGGTGAAATGGCATTAAAAGCAAGCTTATAAAAAGCAGCTTATAAGAGTTAGCATCCAAAATGAGCTGTAAGTCACCCCATGAAATATTCTTAGATTTTAGATAGAGATAAAAAGCACTAATCGCAAAGAGGAGTATTTTGATAGTGAGCAAGAAAATCTTCCTTACCTTTACTGTGCTTGAGCTATTCACATGGCTAAAATACGTAATTGAAAGAAGAAAATTTAATATTAGGAATTGATCCTGGGACAAACATTTTGGGTTATGGATTAATTAATTGCGTGGGTAAGAAGATGGAAATGGTGGATATGGGTGTTCTAAAAATGACCAAACTGGAAAACCATGAGCTTAAATTGAAACATATTTTTGAAGGCATCCTAGATCTTATCGAAAAGCATAACCCTGATTTTGTTGCCTTGGAAGCACCTTTTTTTGGAAAGAATGTACAAAGTATGCTTAAACTTGGAAGGGCCCAAGGTGTGGCAATGGCCGCTGCTTTATACAGAGGAATACCGATTGCTGAATACAGCCCAAAGAGAGTTAAGCAGAGCATTACCGGTAGCGGAAATGCAAGTAAAGAGCAAGTAGCGGGCATGCTCAAAAGTTTGCTTACGATTAAAGGAGAAATAAAGTACCTGGATGCCACGGATGGCTTGGCTGTTGCTGTATGTCACTACTTTAGTCTAAGCAGTCCGATAAAGCAAAAATCGTATTCAGGTTGGGAAGCTTATTTATCTGCAAACCCTAAGAAAAAATTACCTTAAGCCTCTCGAATTGCCTTTGCAATATTTTGCATTTCCTCCGTTTCTAGACTTAATTTTTCCTTAGAAAAATCCATATCTGCAATTCCAAATATTGGAATTAAGTGAACATGGGCATGCGGAACTTCCAAACCGATTACTGTTACCCCAATCCTTTCACAGGGCAATACTTTTTTCATCTTTTTGGCAACAGCTTTAGCAAAGACCATTAATTCTCCTAATTCGCTATCATCGATATCGAATATATAATCTGTCTCTTTCTTGGGTATTACAAGTGTATGGCCTTTCTTAAGTGGATTGATATCTAAAAAAGCCAAAAAATTATCATCTTCTGCAATCTTATGACAAGGTATATCACCTGAAACTATTTTACTAAAAATACTCGCCATTACCTTGTGATTTCCAAAATCTCAAACTCCATTGTTCCATTTGGAACTTTAATTTCAGCAATCTCACCAACTTTTTTACCAAGTAGTCCTTTTCCAATTGGGCTATCGACAGAAATTTTCCCACTCTTAAGGTCAGCCTCATTCTCAGCCACCAAGTGATAGAAAAATTCTTTGTTCATTTTTACATTCTTCAGCTTAACCTTGGATTGAATTAGCACCTTAGAGGCGTCTAATTGAGAATCGTCCAAAATTCGAGCATTCGAAATAGTCTCCTTCAATTTTGAAATCTTCAATTCAAGAAGTCCTTGCGCTTCTTTCGCAGCGTCATATTCAGCGTTTTCTGATAAATCTCCTTTATCTCTTGCCTCAGCAATTTGCTGTGAAATCTTAGGACGTTCTACCTTTTCAAGTTGAGTTAATTCGTCTTTCAACTTCTGTAATCCTTCTTTTGAATAGTAACTGATGTTCGACATTGTAGTAGTATTTTAAGCACAAAAGAGAGCCCTATTGGACTCTCTTTAAAATTATAGAATGTTTTTATTATTCTTCTTACATAATAGCTATTCTTGCACCAATGCTATGTCCTGGTACAAAAGTGGAAGATGCTCTGAAAGAATAGTCCAAAGAAATTCTTGAGCCGGACTCCCCAGCATTAAGGTTTAAAGATAAACCAGCCGTTGGACCTGTATAAGCAGGCTTTAAGGCTCCTTCGTTTGTAATTCCTGGTTCATAAACGTATCCTCCTCTTAGGTTTAAAGAAGCTTTCCCAAAATCATGGAAGTAATTAGCACCAACCGCTACTTGATCTCTTGAGAAAGAGTTTGAAGTAAAGGCTAAGGCAGCAATTAACTTTTGATTTTCACTAAAAATGAAATCATAAGAAGCTCCAATGTTAACCAACGCTGGAAGTTCGAATTTAGCAGATCTTTGCTCGGTTGAGAAATCTCTATCAATTCCAAGGAATTCTTGATTGATAGTATAAGATAGACCATCACCTGAGAAGCTCATTGGAGGACCAACATTCTTCAGGGTAATTCCAAACTTAATTTGGTCTTCCTCACCAGTCACATACATAATACCCGCGTCAATTGAAACTCCCGTAGCTTTCACATCAGCAATAGATTCTGACAAAGCTCTAACGGTCAATCCACCGTATATAGAACTTGAGAACTCTTGCGAATAAGATAGTCCGAAATTAAAATTACGAGGAGAAAATGTTCCAATTCCACCTTCTGGGTTATCAACCGTAGTTCGCTGAATGGTTCCGTAGTTAATTTGAGTAACTCCAATACCTATTACAGAACGGTCACCTACTCTTTGAGCAAGTCCCAAGTTGTTGATATCAACATCTCCAAACCATTCAGTTCTTGAAAAACCAATCTGTGTTTGATCAGTAAAAGCAAGACCCGCAACGTTCACAAACATTGACTCAATTCCTTTTACTCCTGCAATTGAAGCTCCAGCCCAACCAGAGGAACGAGTCCAAGGGTTTATTAAAAGTTGCTGTCCTCCAGCAGATCCAACACGGTCTTCGTTACCCGCGAATGACGTTGTAGTGAACAAACAAGCTCCTAACAAACATCCGGCTATATATCTTTTTTTCATCATTATCAGTTTTAAGTTTTGTACGTCCACTATTTTAGAAGTTATCCAAATCTGGTGGTCGCATCATACCAAACCATTTAATAATCCTTTCATTTGCCCTTTTACTTTCATCACCATAAGACTCGCCTAGTTCTTCGGCTTTAATATGTATGATGTAAGTACCTCCTGCAATTGGAATTCCTTTGTAATTCTTCAAATCCCAATCAAAAGAAGTAAGAGGGTCATCTTTTGTAAATTGTCTTACCAACTGACCAGAAGAAGTAAAGATTGAAATTGTACATCTCTCAGGTAAGTTTGTGAACTTAACTCTGTTGTCCAATCTGTTCTCTTCGTATTGGCTGTAGGCATAGTACGGGTTAGGAACTACATTGATCATATCCAATGCGGAATAAGCAGTATCGAAATTCTCAAAATCTGTAGCTAGATCTGTTGTAGAGAATTCATACATGTTCACCCAGTTGTTTTGGCTTAATGAAGTTGAATCTGATAAGTAAGCTCCTTGTGGAGTTGCCTGTAGCTCGTATGGCTTAGCAACTCTAATTCTTACTTTGGCATCAGTTTCTAATAATGTTCTTCCTTCAGCTAATGTTGGCATTGCAACATACATACATGATCTCCAAGCCTTGATTTTTGCACCTTGATTACTTTCTAGTGCCGCTTTTAAATAAGCGCCTTCATCGTAAGCTGGCATTCTTCCAACACCTGGGAATACTCTATCTTGGTTCTTAAAGATATAGATGTAATGTTTACCACCCCAAACTGCTCCACCTGCATCATACAAGGTAGAAGTTGGGTTCCATTGCATATCACGTCCATTGTCAATTCCAAACTTAGAATCTTCACCGTAAGCGATATTCAAACGATCTCCTGTTTCCAAGTCAATCACATATCCTGGGAACCAGCCCATTCCTGTAGATCCTGACTCAGGGTTACCGTTCTTATCGATAGATGGCGCTTCTCTTAACTCTTGTAAAAGTGCTCCACCTTGAGCGATCGATGATAAATCTTGTGTTTCAAGAACTGGACATCTTGTCCATTTACTCTTATCTGATGTGAATACAATATCAATTGACTGTAAGTCAGTTAAATCAAGCATTGTTCTTGTTCCTGATAATCCAGAACTAATTGGAGCGTTACCCACACAAACATCTGTCGTTGGATCGTTTCCGAATTTTTGAACCGCACATAAGCTGTAAGGAGCAATTGTTCCACCTAGAATGTTTTCAAAAACTTCTTCAGGATCTTCACCTATGTAATCATTGTAGTTACATGGGTCACATCCCGTTGTAGGGTCTGCGTTGTTTCCACAATCCTCTTCCTGACCACCTGATCTAATCCAGTTTTGGTTGTTCAATCCATCCTGATCAGCAACACCTGCTAACCATTGCTTAGTTGAATCTTCATATTCAATTGTTGACTCCAATAATAGGCTGTAATCAACTCCTGAAGAGTTTTCAGTGTAGAAATATTGCTCAATATTTACTGATATACCCCATTCTGGAATAATTTGCTCGTTTCCAACTAAAATAGTTTGATCAGATTCTACTACTGCTAATTCACCTGTACTTGCATTGGTTCGAGTTAATGTCCAATTAGCATTATCGATTGAAGATTGGCTGTTAATTCCTACTGTCTTGTCACGGTTGAATACCAAAGTATAAGTTCCGTCTACAACGTTTAATGGATCAACTACCTTCACATCAACAGGTCCGCTTCCTCTCTCATAAGTTGGATTTTCCATCATACCGTTGCTTACGATAGTAGCTTCAGACTCAGAAGTTAAATCAAGTATTAATCCTCCGTTTCCTTGTCCTTCAATACGTGTGATCTGAGGACCATCACCATACTCGGAGTTTGCTTGAGTTCCGTTCGCTTCTGGAGCAGGATTGTGAGGAATACCAATTACTTCAGTAATCTCTGTTCCTGTTCCCGACTTTCTAGATGCAAGGAATGGAATCTTTTGACCATCCAACTCACCATTTGAAATGTTGTAAGGAGCATAGTAGTTATAACCGTAGGCAATGGCCATGAAGTAATACTTCTTGTGGTTAACCAAACGGTTATCCCCTTCAGCAAATAAGTCAGTTGTTACTCTGAACGAGTGGCTAATTCCTTCATCAGCACCATTCACCATTTCTTCTGGTTCTGGTTGACCAATGTTCTCATTAAGTGTCCAGTTTACCAATTGAGTAACGTTGTTCTTAATATCACACTGCGCAACAAGTCTTGCTTTATCAACGTCATTTAATTCAGAAGCAGAAACTTCTTCATTCTTTAGTTGATAAATCATATAGCCTTCAAAGTTGTAAGTATTATCGTACTGCTCTCCAATTGCTAGTAAAGAATCTGGAGTTACGATAAATGGATCTACAATTTCGTATTCTTCTTTGTAGTTATTAGAAGTTTGACTGTTTGTTAGGTAAAGAATTAACTCTCTATCCAATTCTTGAATCGTTACATCTGGAGCATCAGGACCTTCAACAATCTCGAAACAGTTATCGAATAAAGCCTGCGCTTTATCATCAGCAAGTCTTACTGCCTCCAAAGAAGCTGTTAAACCTCCAGTGTTTGCTCTTGCATAAACAATACCCACGGTAATGTTGTTCACAGCACCTGGCTCTAAGGTAAATGGACCTGCAGACTGCATGAAACGTCTATCTCCTTTTGGGTTATTGTTAGTTGACTCAGACCAATCAAATAAGTTACTAATACCACCCGTACCAAATCCTTGAGGATCTGAATCACCTGGGAATGCGTAATCACAAGGAATGTTTGGATCAGCACCTGGGTTTGTGGCATATCCACCACCACCGTAAACAAGGTCATCACCGTTTTGCCATTTACCTTGGATGTAGTTATAGTATTGTACAGCGTTGTTTGGATCCGTTTGTGGGAAAGGATATACACCTGGTGTTGAACCACCTGTGTAAATCATGAACTTTCTCATTCCAAAACGCTCGTTATCTACAATTGAATCACCGTATCCGATACCCATTCCTTTGTATACAATACCGTCTCCCGCAACTGCATCATTGTATGAGATAAAGTTGTTATTTGCGAAAGTTGGACCTGGGTTATCAATTCCATCGTTGTCTTTGTATGGACCTTCAAAGAAATCACAACCGATTGCTGGAGGGTTAGATCCGTAAGGAATCGCTCCATTACAGTTATCATCATCTACTGCATCTGCATTGTAGCAGTATCCTAATCCTCTTTTTACATCACAACCAACATAATCATCACCAGAACATCCTAGATCTGGATCAATCCACTGTGCGAAATAAGTGTTAGTTAAAGTTTGAGTAGAACGGTTGATCATTTCATAGTTATAGAATGTCATGTTGTTCACCTCATCATTGGTAGTAAAGGCAAAAGCTTGCGCTCTGATCTCCATACCAATTGGGTCACCACCTGTTTCAGTGTGAACGTTTCCTTTATCGTTGAATACCCACCAGTAGGTTTGGTCACCAAAAAGTCTTACAGTTCTATCGTTACCACATTGCGCATCACCTGCAATATCGTACCATGGGTAGTCACCATCTCCTGGGTTGTAAACACCATCAGCACCTGCTGGTCCATCTGGGTTATCATAGAAAGGTGCTAAATAAAAATCTTGATCTTTAGAAGGATCACCGTGTGCTGGCCAATTTGTGATAATATCTGGGATTTGATAGCCAGGGAATAATTCATTCTCATCACATGTGTTATCTTGAACACATTGCCACCATGCGCTGAATTCCAATACTTCTCTTCTTTCAACCAAGTAGAATTTATCATAATCCAAACAAGTTTGTGGATCTACTTCTGCATCACCAGAAATTGTTAATGGACCTGTCCAGAAATCATTTCCTTGACGGAAAGTTAAAGCAGCAATTTTCAGCTGATTGTTAACGTCCTCACCAGCCATCCATAGTGCTCCAGAATAAATTGCTGAAGGACCAGGTGAGTTATCTGGAGTTTTAGGAACAAAATAAGAGGCGTTACCTGTAGACCTATCCTGCCACATTGAACCTCCTGTTTCAATCAGGGCTCTAACGTTATTGAGCTCTAGGTTGGTCAAGGCTGTTGCAGGCGCACAATTTGCACGTGCAGAAGCCTCTGATGAAACCTGACCGGTATTTTGTCCTGCTCTAGCTCGGTCAAACCAAGCATAGGTTGAGCTGGTATAAAGTACTGCAGTAAGGGATAGTATTGCTATTTTATACATTTTATTCATGATAAGTTCGTATCAAAAAATTAAAAATCTACTCTAATACCCAATCTGATTGTTCTTGGAATACCAAGGTTGAATGGGTTGTTTACTTTGTAATTGTACATGTTACGGTACGCTGCTTCATCAATCTGCGTCTCGATTGTAGTTTGAGCAACCGCTGCATCTAGGAAACCATCATCATCAGGAGTTCCAGTAGCTCTATATACACTTACAATGTTTCTTGTGTTTAACACGTTGTTTACAAGTAAGTATATGTTCATGTTAGCTTTTTTGGCTTTGTCTCCTTCACCACCAAAGCTTAACTCGATATTTTTATCTAACTGAGCATCCATTCTGAACTGACCTGGTTTTCTTGATCCATTAATCTGACCTTGAAGTACTCCATTAGATCCAGAGATATTCCCTTCTGGAGTGAAGTTTGATTGAGCTGAATAAGGAGTTCCTGATCCAATGTTCGTTACAAAGTTAATCCCTGTGTTCTTGAACACTTGCTTACCAAACCAAACTGGTCCGTTATAATCTTTTCCTTCACCATAACGGTAATCTATCGTTGTTACAATCGCATGTCTTTGATCGTAGTTGAATGGATAGATTGTTCTTAAGTTAGGCTGTCCAGAGTTTACAAGGTTTAATGATGATCCAGCATCAGAACCTGTACCTTCAGCAAACTGCAAAGTATAAGAAGCTCTCATCCAGATGTTACCCGTTCTTCTCAAGTCATAAGCTATCGTCATACCTTTTACAGTACCGAAATCAATGTTACCCCATGAACGGTAAGTTCTTGGATAAGCACCTGACATGTTAATGATAGCAACCTGATCTCTCATTTCACGATAGAATGCCGCAATCTTAAGAGATGAAGACTTAGAAAGTACTTGTTGGAAACCTAATTCGTAATCAATTGTTTTTTCTGGTCTTAGATTTGGGTTGTTTACTACAACGTTTCTGTTTCTCATGAAGTAGTAATCTAAGATATCAAATCTGTTTCCAGTAGTTGGTCTTTTCGTTAGTACATCATAGTGAGCAAAGAATAAGGCCTCTTCATTAATTGGGAAAGAGAAGGCAATCCTTGGCATTACATTAATAGCTGCCTTGTAATCTTCAAATGCTGAAGACTTAATATCCTCGTTTGGATCTCCAATTAAGTATGGTGCAATACCAGCTCCAGTTTCAATTACAGATGGATCCGCAATCTCAATTCCTTCCGCGTTAAACCAAGTTGAAGTTCCATCACCATTGTTTCTTCTATACCCATTAATTCCTGTTGGGTTATTAATATCGTTAACATAAACAATGTAATCAGATTGCATATTCTCTGGGTGAGTAACAGCATTACTGTTAATCTCAGAAACCTCACCTACAGTTCTTGCTTCATACAATAACCATGGATCTTTTAATACTTGTTGGTTAGCATCAAATCTATCTACTCTAAGACCTACGTTGAAAATTAAGTCTTCGAAAGCAAATTTATCCATGATGTATCCAGCCATGTATATTGGCTCAAATGCTCCAATATCTCTTGTAAAGTTTCCGAAATCATCCGTCTTGTTGAAGAAATCATTAAAAGAAACTCCGTTGTTTTTCTTTTGACCCGTGTAATCGTAACCGTAGTAGTTAACTAGGTTGTTACCTGCGTTTAACAATTCATCTGCAGAGAACATCTCCAATCCAAGGAGGGTTGGATCGATAGCATCTAAATCGATAAAGTCAGTTCCATCAGGATCAAGACCTAAGGTATTTCTTAGGTTGTAATCGAAAAATGCTTGAGATCCTCCACCTTCATATTCTCCTGGAGAAGCATTCAATCTGTTGTAGTCAATTTGCTGATAAGTACCGTAGTAAGAGTACATTGGATTATCAACATCTAGCTCCAAAATATGGTTGTTAGCCAACTGACGTCCAATAGACCAAATCGATCCATTTCCAACGTATGCATTAGCAGCAAAGAATCTATCTGTTCTTTTTTCAAATTCGAATCCGATAGATACTTGGTGATCACCGATTGCAGCTGAACCTCTACCAGTAACCCTAAACTGATCGTTATCCGACTTAGAGTAACCATTCGTATAAAGACCCATATTGTTCCACAGACCGTAAACTGATTGTGGAAGGTCACCATTACGTAGAGCGTTTCCACCTAATATTTGGTTAAGGTTTTCATAATTCCCTTCAACCTCATCGTATAAAGAGTAATACTGAGTTGTTACAGAAGAAAGAGCTGGGTTAAGCTGGTTAGCTTCATATACAACTAAAGTATCGTTGAAACCATTGTGCTCTCTTTGAAGGTAAGAACCATCTGATGAATAACTTTCATCATAAGACTTTTCACGGTAAGTAGTAAATTTCCCTACATACCCATAGTTAAAGATGTTTTCTCCGTGGCGGTCATCTTGAACAGTAGTAGACTGATTCGAGTAATCAAACATTAAAGAGTAGAAGGCATTCTTTAAAAGACCTTGATCTTCTCCACTGTTTGCAAATCGCTGAGTAAAACGACCGTAGGCTCTCCAAGTTCTGTCAGTGATATCTGCATTGTTCTCCCAGTTAAACAAAGAGTTCGTATAGTTGAACCCAGAATAATCAGACATAGAGAACTGTCCACCAAAAGTTAAGTTCATTGTAGGACCAGCGTTCACGTCAATTTTACCAGCAGCTGAGTATCTTAAGAAACCAGCGTTATCTGCCCATGCAACATTTTCAAAATCATCATCTTGAAGGTATGACACATTATAAACAGCACCACTTCCTAATGGTCTTAATGGACCTAATAACTCAGGATTCAGAATTGAATCTCTTACACCTTGTTTAATTCTTTGATACCCTCCGTATGCAGGACGAGAATCTAATTGGTGGTTAATGTTAGCAGACAAGAAGAAACCAATTAAAGGCTCAGTCTTCTTACCAGCTGTATCTTTTTTCATTAAAAGAGGACCAGAGATCGATCCTTCAACAAGGTTATAAGCGTAACGATCAAGACCGATTACTTTTCTACCGTATCCTAAATCATCTCCACCGATTGCAAAACCAGAAGTAAGAATATCAATACCTCCAAAGTAAAATGAAGAAGGACCTCTAGTTGTAATAGAGATAACCCCGCCAGTTGCATCACCATAGTTAGCAGGAAGTCCACCAGTAATTACAGAAACCTCTTCAATCGCGGCCTTTGGAAGGTTAGTAGAACCACGTACCTTAATACCATCGATAAAGTAGTATGTTGCATCCGAACGAGATCCACGAACAGAAATACCTCCTTGCGAACCTGCATCTTGATAAACACCACCTACCGTTGTAGCGATAGCTGTTGCCGAACGACCTGGCATTTTATCAATCTCCTCACGTGTCATTGTTCCACCTGACGAACCACCATCTTTGTCAATAAGTGGTACAGCGTATTCTTTTACTTCAAATTCCTCCATTATGGTTGCTGCATCAGAAGCAGACATTTCTAAATTTTGGAAGGTAATTTTATCAGAACTAACAATAACACCTTTAATCATAAGATTTTGGTGTTCCGCCTCAATGGCTTTAATATCATAAGAACCTGGAGCCAACGAGCTAAATGTAAAGTTCCCATCGAAATCCGATTGAGTACTTCCTTTAGACAACCCATTCTGTTCAATTTGTATTGTAACAAAGGGGAGTAATTCTCCAGATTCGGCATCTTTAACGACACCCTTAACAGTTCCAGTTCCTTGTCCGTTTACGAATGCACTTAAGCATAAAGTAAGGACAACCAGCAAGTTAAACTTTCTCAACATAATCTCTTATAAAGTTGTTTAATAACCTAATCGCAACAAAAGGCTGTAAATATAGAGATTTTTAACATTCTTTTACAACAAATCTTAAAATTCACTTAAGAAATAGTTAGCATACAATTGTAACTATCAAATCTTAAATCAAATGTATTTGTTTCTTGATAAGAAGTAAAATTTCTGTCATTCAAAAAATCTCAATTTTATACAAGTCTAATTGTCATTTACAAAGCTAAAAAAGCATATTGGATTTTCCAGCTGGAAAGATGTCATAGTTGCATCCGTTGATTAAACGGTTACTTTTTTCGAGTAAACTTTTTCTTAACCTTGTTTGGACTTGCAGAACCGCCCTTTTTTTTCTTTGATTTTCTTCTCTGCTTCTTCAATCGCTTGCGAACATCTTTGCATTGAATACTATAATAACGTTTGAATGCTTCTTTTTCAGCCTTCTTTGCTTCTTTGGCTTTCTTCTTATCTTTCTTCCTTTGCTGTTTATTAATAAACTTTTCCTGCTTGGCAGCTCTTCGCTCTTCTTTTCTGGTTTGCGAATAGCCCGCTTGTGGCAGCATTAGGGAGGTAAAAGCTAGAATTAAAATCAGGCGTATCATACAATAAAGTTATATTTACAAAGTTAAGGTAAATTGGATTATGCTTAAATCTACAGGTCTCATATTAGTCTTGCTTTTCGCATTCGGCTCTTGTCGGGATAGAAACAATGGTATTCCAATGGTAGCTGTTAACCGAGAAATCAATGTAACCCTGCCAAGCAATAATGCTTTACAAGTTACAGGTGGTTGGATATATACATATGGTGGATCGAAAGGACTAGTAGTATATCGGAAAAGTCAAGAAGAGTTTGCCGTATATGACAGACATGCCACCTTTGACATTAATGCTGGCTGTGTAGTTGAAGTAGATAGCTCCAATATTAGCATGTCAGATCCTTGTTCCAGTTCAAGCTATAGCATGTATGATGGTTCAGTAATATCGGGCAACGCCGCACTTCCACTAAAACAATACAATTGGAGTTTTGATGGGGTGATTTTATATATTTTCAATTAAGCTGTAAGGAGGCTGCAGCCTCTTAAATCACTTTGATCCAAACGACCAAGCACCTTAAAGCCTGAACTCATTTTTTGCCCCAAATCATCCGTAAGTATAAATGGGCAGGAATAAATGTTGGCCAAGTCAATCACGCGCAATTGACCTTTTTCTACCTCTTCACCTAAAACATCTCTAGGGTCAACAAAACTTACTTTCATCCAAGGAGGGCAGCTAAAAAATGTTTCGTCTTTTTGGTAAGCTTGAGATAAGAGCTCTGTCATACCGTACTCACTGTGAATATGAGGAACAGAAAATTTTTCTTTTAGCTTTTTATGCAGCTCATCTTTTGTAAGCTCTTTCTTGCGTCCCTTCATTCCACCGGTTTCTATAACAGCAATATTTGCTATGGGCTCTTTCAAGGTTTCTACAAAATCTAAAAGTGCAAAACTTACCCCAATAAGAATTACATTTTTCTTCTTTAGTATTGCAGCTCTCAAGTCTTTTTCCAATGCCGAAAAATCATATAGATAATGAGTTTGTTTACTTCCACTTATTTTTTGTAATTCATCAACCATGTATATAAGTGATGACCCTTTTCGTTCTGCATATGCAGGTAAGAGACTGAATAATTCAATATCGCTTAGCTTACCATAGTTTAATTCAAAACAATCGATGAATGATTTTTTATACCAATCTAAATTTTTTACGAAATGCTTAGATTCTCCTTGCCCCGTTGTACTGCTGCTTGTAAAAACTTTTTCATAGTCCGCACCAAGCAATATTTTGTGCGATTTAAAAAACCGAATGGGTAAAAATGGAATTTGATGGATGCTTTTAACCTCCTGCCGATTCACACCTAGATGTTGTATCCACTCTTTATACACGCCATTATATTCGGCATGGAAATGAAATAAATCCATTGAAATTTCGTTAAACTGATGTTCTGTCAGATTAGGCTTTAAAATTTCTTGTGCGTTGTAGTCCAAGTATTTTGTAATTTTATAGAACAAAAGTAGAATATGCGCTTTAATTGGATATACGGATTTGGAATAATTTGCACAGCAGCTTTGAGCTCGTGCCTGGATCCACCTGAATATCCTGACCAACCCGAGATATTAGGTTTGGAAAGTTTCATTGTAGAAGGTGAAAAAGCCTACATACGTTTTGAATTTACTGATGGCGATGGTGATATGGGCTTGAACGAAGGTCAAGTTGACCCTCCATTTGATACGAGTAGCTATTACCATTTTAATGCAAGAGTTCATTATTTAGAATACAACCAATTCACCAATGACTGGGAAATACAGTTCAACAGTTTAGGTGATAGCATTACATTTAAGTATAGAATTCAAGACCTTACACCTACTGGTAAAAACAAAGCGCTTAAGGGTGTTATTCAATTAAAACTTGACCCTTATCAAAGGCCAGGTGCCGATAGCATAAGATATCAAATCGAAATAATTGACAGAAGTTTGAACCGTTCGGAATTATTTGAGACACCTACAATAATCAACGGTATAGTTCAGGAATAAAAAAAAGAGGACTTTTCAGTCCTCTTCTTCGTCAAAAAATTCTAATGAATTAGAATCTATATTATTTTTCGCTGTGCATCACAAGATTTCCTTTTCCAGAAGTATAATCTATTTCATGAGTTAAGTTTCCATCAAGGTCATAGAATTTCCAAACACCTACTTTATCACCGTTTTCATAAAAGCCCACACCCGTTTTATTTCCTTTTCTATCGTAAGAAATCCATTCACCGTGTTTTTTAGACTGAATATATGAACCCGTCTCTTTCTCCTGACCACTTTTAAAATAGAATACCGCATCTATCTGACCTTCAGAAGCCTGAAAGTATTCAGCCTTCTTCTCACCACTTTCGTAATTCGTAGTTTTTATTAAATCTTGAGCAAGCATTGAGCCCGCCGTAAAAACTAAACCGAGTGTTAAAATAAGTGACTTCATAGTGCGTTCTATTTTTAATGTTAACTTAATGTTAAGTCAAAGTTAATGAATTTTACGCAATAGTTAACTAAAAGTTACGGAAAACTAGAAACCGGAAAGCTTATTCTCTTCTAATCAGCAAGTTAAAAGGACTGGTGCAATAAGAAACGAAAGCGGTTTTAATTATATCATGCCTTTACAGGCTTCCGAAACATTGATAACGTGGTCGCCTACGCGTTCCATAGAATTGAAAAGGTCGCTGTACATTAAGCCAGAGTTAAATGGATAAACCTTGTTTTCCATGTCAGATAAATGTTGATCACGGAGACTATTCCTTTTCTCATTAATCTCACTTTCTTTTTCATTTGCAAGAGAAAGATCCACTCCTTCAATTTCTGTATTCAGATTATCGTTCATAATAGCGAACGACTGATCAAGCAGATCTATCATATCTAAAAGACCTCTTCGCTGCTCAGGAGTGAAGTACACTTTGTCATTCTGCTTTTTAATTAGTGTTTTTGACATTTGGAAAAATACATCTCCAATACGCTCAAGGTCGTTTACAATACTAAGCATACTTCTAACCCTGATTGAAGTTTGATCAGTTAATTTACCCTGACTCATTTTTGAGAGATAAGTCGCAACTTCAATTTCTACACGATCTGTTATTTCTTCATATTTAGAAATACGTTCAATCTCCTTCTTTCTGATTTTGGCATCTCTTTCCGTAAGAATTGTTCTTACCATTCCCGGCAGTTTTGCGGTAATCGTTCCGAATTTAGCCACTTCACGCCTAGCTTCCAAAATAGATAATTCAGGTGTACGCATAGAGTTACCTCCAATATATTCCAAATGAAACTCTTCGTCTTCTGCTTTTCCTTTGATGAACTTAACACAGATTTTTGCGATATAATTAACAAACCAAACTAATAGTAAGGTGTTTATAATATTAAACAAGGTGTGGAATAAGGCTAGACTATATCTAACCCCATCTTCAGGTTTTTCAATGAATTTTGAAGCCCATTCTTGGTGAGACATGTCATAAAAAATATCTCCTACCCACTCTATAAAAAACGGGAAGACTGCCAACATCCAAACCACCCCAAATACGTTAAAAATAAAGTGCGCAAATGCAGCTCTCTTAGCATGAACGTTTCCTATAATTGCAGCTAGATTGGCCGTTATAGTAGTACCAATGTTTTCACCTAATACAATGGCTGCTGCTAAATCAAAGGGAAGCCCTTCTTGAACAAATACTAGGGTTAAAGCTATGGCAGCACTTGAGGATTGAACAATTACTGTTAAAAGCGTTCCTATCAATACAAATAACAAAATTGCCCCATAGCTCGCAGCTTTCCCTGGGTTACTTAGGCTTGTTATCCAAGAAACAAAGGCTTCATTATGCTGAAGATCCAAAGCGGAAACAGCTTCTTTTAACGCATCAAGACCGATAAAAAGCAAACAGAATCCAATAATAAACTCTCCAAGGTTTTTGGTACTAACCTTAGAGAAGAATAACATAGGAACACCGAAAGCCAATAAGGCCAATGCGTAATCTGATAGACTGAACTTAAATCCTAGAATAGCAATTATCCATGCCGTCATCGTGGTACCAATATTGGCCCCCATGATAACCCCAATGGACTGTTTTAAATTTAAAAGACCGGCATTAACAAAACTTACTACCATAACGGTAGTTGCAGATGACGATTGAATAACAGAGGTTGTCAAAAAACCGGTAAACACCCCCGTAAAACGATTAGAGGTCATTGCCTTTAGAATATCCCGCAGTTTGTTTCCTGCCACTTTCTGGATACCCTCACTCATTATCTTCATCCCAAAGATGAAGAAAGCAAGACCACCTGCAATTTTAAGAAAGCTTAAAACTCCAACACCCTCTTTGGTGTCCGCTAATAATGTGAAGAAGTCGCTCATTAATTTTCCTTCGCTAAGCTAGCAATTTCTTCTCTTCTTTCCTGATTAAAATTATAAGTAAATCCGAGTGTAAATACTTGACCCCTTCTAAATGAATTAAACTTGTATTGCTGATCATTGAAGGTGTATGTCTGAAGGTACTCTGGGTTTAACAAATTAAGTGCTGAGAATTTTATTCTCATATGATCTGCCCAACCAAATTTCTTTGTTAGGTTGAATCCTAAATTTGGTCTTGGTTGTTCAAATACGTTAGGTGTTCCTCCCTTGGTAACTACCGCTAGGCGTGGCCCAGAAACTTGAAAGTTAATATTTGCTGCCCAACCTGTGGTATCATTCTTCCATCCAAAGCTTGCATTAACAATGTAGGGGCTCTGGCCGTACATTGGTCTTGTAGCACTTGCCAAACTATCTTGAGATCGGATTACTACTAATTCTTTGTCCGGAACATTTACTTGTGAGAATATGTATGAGGCATTAAAGGTTACATAAAACCTGTTGTTGTTTGCGGAATCTTTAGAGAGAAAATCAAGTTTTTTTCTTGTTTCAATTTCGGCACCGTATACTAAACCACTTTCTACATTTCTCCATGTAATTTCTCTATCAGCTTCAGTGTTAAATGCTCTTTCAATTGGATTTGTGAAATTTTTAAAGAATACCCCAAAAGTTAGGTTTTCACCTCTTCTGGGATAGAATTCGTAACGCAGATCTAAATTATCAATTAAGGTTCTTTGCAGCGTATCGTTACCCACTGTTACGTTACCTCCCACAAAATCAAAACTTGAAAATGGTGCTAATTCACGGAAGGAAGGTCTTGCCAGGGTTCTAGTGTAAGCAAAACGAATTTTGGTAGTATCCTTTTTTAAGTCATAACTCATATTTAAAGCAGGAAGAATGTCTAAATTATTCAATAAACCAGGATCCCCAGCAGGGTCAATAGATTGAGCCGTAATGTTCGCATATTCAACCCTAGCACCGGTAATTACTCTAAATTTTTCAGATGCTTCAAGATCGATCATACCATAGGCAGCAGTCTGTAATTCAGTGGCTAAATAGTTATTTCTTTTCTCTGAGGCATTTGCAACATATATGTATCCATCAACATTTCCAGCATCAAACTTATCATCCGACATATACTCATCAACTGAACCGGTGAATTGTGTTTGGTCAGTAACTAATCCTGATTGTGCCTCAAAATCATATCTTCTCTCGATGAAAGACCTGTTTTTATAAGTACCTAAAAACCCAAAGCTGTAATTAACATTTGTGCTATCTCCCCACTTTGAAGGAAGGTTAAAATCTACTTTACCGAAAGTGTTACTCTCCGTCATGTCACGATAAAATTCGGCGGGATTATCATATAGCGCAGCTTGTATTGCCCAAGTAGTATCGCCATTATCAGCAGTATAGTCATTGGTAAAGAATTTTAATGTTGGGGTAATTTGTCTGGACATTGTGAATGAACCTATCCAAGAAACGTTCAACTTTTCTATGAAGTTATTTCCAGTGCTATCCGTATCACCAAAAGTATGATCTCCATGAAGCTGTACATTATTTAATTGTCTTTGCTGATAAAAAATTGAACGGGTTTGGAAAATCAAATCGTTTGCATCTGCGTAATTATTCCCTTCCAAATAACGTGTCGATTCTACTCCATTCTGGAAACGAGAAGCCATGATCCCTATTTTACTGTATTTACTAAGGTTTAATGTTGCATTACCTAATGCCGCCCAAATTACATTTTCGGTACCGCGCTCATCATTTAAAACCAGTTCTGGATTTAGACCATTGTCCTCATAATAATCCCCAATCAGTTGGTACCTCCCTTGAGAACCGTTGTTATAGTATTGGTAACTTTTACTGTAAGAAGTACCAAAATTAAAGCCCAAGGTTGGGTACTTACTTGTACTATCCAACTTAATCTCATTACCTATGGTAAAAGTTTTAGAGAAGTTAAATAAGCTTAGTTTACGAGTAGGGCTAAAGTCTCTATTAAACTCCTTACCCAAATTATTCAAACGTTCTCTATCATTTACTTTGTTTCGGCTTGGGAAGTCTCTAAAATTATAGGCTCTCGCTCTCGCAGGCACCCCTCTATCTCCCGAGTTGAAGCCTAAGAAATCCAAGCCTTCATTCTCCATATCTAAAAAATCAGAATTTAGATTTGCCTGAGGATTAAAGCCAATTTTTGTGTTCACACTCCATTCAAGACCCCCTGGATTTTCTCTAGTTGTAATGTCCACCAGTCCCCCGGTGAATGAACCCGGCAAATTGGGAGCAAAAGACTTCACAACTGTGATCTTCTCAATCATATTCACAGGAAATAAATCCAACTGAACTGAATTTCTATTTGGATCCAAACCTGGAATAAAAGCTCCATTCAAAGTTGTTAGGCTGTATCTATCTGAAAGACCTCTAACATAGACATACTTACCTCCCTCAACTGTGGCTCCGGGTGTAGTAGCAACTGCTGTGGCAGCATTTGAAACATTCTTTTCTTTTAATTCCTCTAATCCGGCTACTTCTCCTACAACTTTTGCATTTTTTTCATCCTCTAGAGAAGAGTTTATAGATTTGTTATTTCTATGGCCAATGATTTCAAGTTCTTTTTGAAGACCAATTAAATCGGATGGCTCCACCAAAGAAGTGTTATGAATGTATTCCTGACCTGCCTCAAAAAGCATGGTAACAGAATCGATTTCATAACCCGTCATTCGAAAATAAATGGTGTGGGTTCCGGGACTAACTTTTAAGTTATAGTTACCATCAAAATCTCCCGCAGTGCTATGCTTTCTATCCTTGTTATATACAAGCACCCCCAAAATACCTTCTTTCGTTTCTTTATCAATCACTTGGCCCTTGATAGTAGCCATTTGTGAGAAAGAAGATAAACTTAAAACGAGGGTGATAAATAAAAAGAAACCCTTTTTCATACTTAGATTTTTTGACACTGCAAAAGTCTAAATAAGAAAAAGGGCACAGGTTATAGGTAAATTATTTTAGTGTTAAGCTAAAGTTAATTCTACCTCTTATAATTTCTTTGCTACCTCTACTTCTTCGTAAGCTTCAATAACATCTCCAACTTTTATATCGTTGAATTTCTCAACATTAAGACCACACTCATAACCGTGCGTAACTTCCTTAACGTCATCTTTGAAACGTTTTAAAGAACCAAGCTCTCCAGTGTAAACCACTATTCCATCTCGAATAACTCTTACTTTACTGTTTCTATTGATTTTTCCATCCGTCACAAAACAACCAGCGATAGTTCCAACCTTAGAGATTTTGAAGGTTTCTCTAATCTCAGCAGTTCCGGTAACCTTCTCCTCCACATCTGGAGAAAGCATTCCTTCCATTGCAGACTTGATCTCTTCAATTGCTTGATAGATAATACTATAAAGACGAATCTCTATTTCTTCATTTTCTGCTAGTTTTCTTGCCCCAGCTGTTGGTCTAACTTGGAAACCAACAACAATCGCATCAGATGCAGTTGCTAACATGATGTCAGATTCTGTAATGGCTCCTACTGCTTTATGGATAATGTTAACCTGGATTTGTTCGGTTGAAAGTTTTTCCAAAGAGTCAGATAAAGCTTCTATCGAACCATCCACATCACCTTTCACAATCACATTTAATTCCTGGAAATCTCCAAGCGCTAGACGACGACCAATCTCATCAAGTGTAAGGTGTTTCTGGGTTCTTGTATTCTGCTCACGTTGCAGTTGCTCACGCTTGCTTGCAATTTCTTTTACTTCACGTTCATCCGTAAGTACATGGAATTTATCACCAGCACTCGGTGCTCCATTGAGACCTAATACCTCAACT
Source organism: Flavobacteriales bacterium (assembly GCA_964230025.1). Lineage (GTDB taxonomy): Bacteria > Bacteroidota > Bacteroidia > Flavobacteriales_D > JAUILH01 > CAXRFO01. Next base: position 358,702 of record CAXRFO010000012.1, read on the forward strand.
GGCATTGATGGCCCTGCATCTTTAATGCGGTTACCACGCTCATTTTGCATGGCTTTAACTTTACCGTAGTAAGATCCTGCAAGCATCATATCACCTACTTTCAGAGTACCACCTTCAACAAGTATGGTAGAAACATAACCACGTCCTTTATCCAGCTCTGATTCGATAACTGTTCCCGTTGCATTCTTATCTGGGTTGGCTTTCAATTCTAGAAGCTCACTTTCAAGGATTACCTTTTCTAGAAGTTCATCGATATTGGTTCCTTTTTTAGCCGAAATTTCTTGGCATTGGTACTTTCCTCCCCAATCTTCAACTAAAATATTTAGTTGAGATAGTTGCTCCTTAATTTTATCCGGATTTGCTTCTGGCTTATCCATCTTATTAATGGCAAATATCATCGGAACACCAGCAGCTTGAGCGTGATTTATTGCTTCCTTCGTTTGTGGCATCACGTCATCATCTGCTGCTACAATAATAATGGCAACATCCGTTACTTGGGCACCACGTGCACGCATTGCTGTAAAGGCCTCATGCCCTGGAGTATCTAAGAAAGTAATTGTTTTACCATTGCTTACTTTAACGTTATAAGCTCCAATGTGCTGGGTGATTCCTCCAGCTTCCCCAGCAATTACGTTTGCCTCACGAATATAATCTAGTAAAGAAGTTTTACCGTGATCTACGTGACCCATTACCGTTACAATTGGTGGGCGCTCTTGTAAATCTTCTTCTTTGTCCTCCTCTTCTAAGATAGTTTCTTGGATATCAGCAGATACAAACTCCAACGAATAACCAAATTCTTCAGCTATTAATTGAAGGGTCTCAGCGTCCAATCTTTGGTTAATTGAAGCAAAAATTCCAAGCGACATACATGCAGAAATAACCTCCGTTGGAGATACATTCATCATCGTTGCTAACTGCGATACAGTTACGAATTCGGTAACCTTTAGTACGCTTGCCTCTTCTGCTGCTCTTGCCTGTTCTTCCTCTGTTCTTTGAGCAATAGCATCACGCTTTGCACGTCTATTTTTAACTGACTTAGATTTTCCTCCACCGGATAATCTTGCCAGTGTTTCCTTGATTTCTTTTTGAATTTCTTCCTCAGAAACCTCAGTTTTTTGCTTTCCTTTCTTGCCTCCAGGACCACCTGGTTTCCTGCCAGCCTGTTTTCCGGCTTTGTCAACGTTAACTTTTTTGATTCGTTTACGTTTTCTCTTGGACTTATCAGAATCAGATTTTTCCTTTTCAACCGGAAGTTTAATTTTACCTACCACAGTTGGACCAGATAACTTTTCAGTTGTGGCTTTTATCGTTTCTATATCCTTCTCTTCAGTCTCTTCTTCTTTGGCTTTTTCTTCCTTTTTAGGCTCTTCCTTGGCAACTGTTTTTTCAGCTGCCGCTTCCTTCTTGGGCTCCTCCTTCTTAGGTTCTTCCTTCTTAGGTTCTTCTTTTTTCTTTGGCAGTTTCGAATCAGAATCTTTTAGCTCAATCTTCCCTAAAACCTTAACTCCAGGTTTTTTCTCATCCTTCGAATCTTCAACAACTTGGTTGGATTTGATTACAATCTCTTCTTCGTCTTTTGGCGCACCAGAAGCCGGTCTTGAGCTGTCTTCAAGGCTGATGGACTCTCTTTTCTCTCTCGTCGTGTCTTGAGAATCAACTTTAGCTTTTTCAGCTAAATCAGGTTGAAACTCCTGAAGCAAAATGTTGTACAAGTCCTTCTCGATTTTAGTGTTTGGACTAGAATCGATGGAGTGACCTTGGGTCTCCAAATACTCTACAATTGTAGAGGTTCCTACGTTTAATTCTCTTGCTACTTTACTTAAGCGTTTTGCTCCTGCCATAAATTTTGCCTCTTTTAGACGTGCCTAAATTACCTAATTTTTATCGTTCTATTCAAATTCTGCAGCCAAAATAGCTAACACTTCATTGATAGTTTCTTCTTCTAAATCAGTTCTTTTAAGCAAGTCTTCCTTACTAATATCCAACACGCTTCTTGCCGAATCGCATCCGATTGCTTTCAATTCATCTAGAATCCAGCTGTCAATTTCATCTGCAAACTCTTCTAAGTCAACATCATCGATTGCCTCTTCATCCTCACGATAAACATCTATCTCCAAGCCAACTAGCTTACTAGCAAGCTTAATATTATGCCCCCCTTTACCAATAGCCAAGGAAACTTGATCTGGCTTAAGGTACACCTCAGCTCTATCTGTATCTTCCTTAATATCTATGGAAGTGATTTTTGCTGGGCTAAGTGCTCTTGTAATAAATAACTGAATGTTATTGGTAAAATTAATTACATCAATATTTTCATTCTTTAACTCTCTTACGATACCGTGAATACGCGATCCTTTCATACCGACACAAGCACCTACAGGGTCAATTCTATCATCGTATGATTCCACTGCTACTTTTGCTCTTTCGCCCGGCTCTCTTACAATCTTTTTAATTGTAATTAAACCATCAAACACCTCAGGAACCTCCAATTCGAATAATCTTTCTAGGAATTCTGGAGCGTTACGCGATAGAATAACAACCGGCGTGTTATTTCTCATGTCCACACGATAAACAACCGCTCTTACTGTATCACCTTTTTTGAAGTAATCCGTTGGAATTTGCTCAGTTTTTGGAAGAATAAGTTCGTTCCCTTCGTCGTCAAGAATAAGAATTTCTCTTTTCCAGATTTGATAAACCTCTCCCGTTACAATCTCACCAATTCTTTCCTTGTACTTTTTATAGATGTGATCCTTTTCAAGGTCCAAAATTCTTCCAACAAGATTTTGACGAAGGCTAAGTACATTTCTACGACCAAAATCCATGATTTTGATTTCTTCTGATACTTCCTCCCCTACTTCAAAATCTGGTTCGATTTTGTGGGCATCTGTCAAAGAAATTTCGGTGTTCGGATCTTCAACCTCACCATCGTAAACGATTTCTTTGTTAACCCAGATTTCTAAATCTCCCTTATCCGGGTTGATGATAACATCAATATGCTCATCTGTTCCATACTTTTTTCTTAGCATGCCACGGAAGATGTCTTCCAAAATACGGAGCATGGTAACTCTGTCAATGTTCTTGAATTCTTTAAACTCCGCTAGGGACTCTATGAGGTTAAGATTATCCATAATTACTTATTTAAATGAGATAACAATCTTTGCTTCTATTATTTCGTTATAGTTATACTTTTCGGTGCTCACCACCTTAATTTTCTTCTTTTTGCCTTCTACGCGTTCCTTTGTTGTAAACTCCATTTCAATTCCTTCTTCGTCGGCTGAAATTAGTTTACCTGTTCGCTTCTTGCTTTCATCAACTTTAATATCCAATTCTCGGCCTACATTTTTTTTGTACTGCTTCCAAACCTTGAGTGGGTTAGAAAGACCTGGAGAACTAACTTCCAGCTTAAAATCTTCCTCATCCCTGTCAAGGTTATGTTCAATATTTCTTGATACCGAAATACAATCCTCAACAGCAACTCCTCTAAGCTCGTTATCCAATTCAACTTGAATTAGATTTCCAGGAAGCACCTCAACTGAAACCAAATAACAACCATTATCCAGTTCTGCTATTCGCTCCTCTGCAAGGCTAATTATTTTGTTCTTATCTAACATGTACAAAAAGAGGGGACTTTTAGTCCCCTCAGCAATTGAATTTCAAATGTTGATGGTGCAAAGATAGCGCTTTTAAATAAATTTCAAAATAAGCCCCATATTTTTAAAACACAAGCCCACAAGCAATACTGACTTTATTTTAGAAACATGAACTTGTGATCACTCTTTAATCTGTTCAATTCATCCACCATCCCTTTACATATTTTGCCAATTTGCTCCTGATGTTTTCTTAAAGCAAATAAGTAATCCGTGCCATCCGCGATAATTCTGTCGTAAATTCTTGGAAGATCAGTGTTGCCCATATAAGCAGCGGAACCTTTCAACTTGTGCAAGGTTTTCATTCCTTCATCGGCATTTTCATTTTCGATAAAATGATTTAATCTATCGCAATCGACCGGAGTGTTTTGTAAAAATATGTCAATGTATTTGTACATTTTTAGATTATCTCCACCTGTTAATGCCTTTAGCTTAGAAAGTTCACAATACTCAAATTCAAGATGAACTTCAGATGATTTTTTCTTCTTGTCAAAGAGTCGTCTAATTTTTGACAATAGAATTTTGCTCTCAACAGGTTTGCTCATATAATCGTTCATTCCGGCCTCAAAACATTTTTTCGCGGCGTCTTCAAATGCAAAAGCCGTCATGGCAATAATTGGAATTTGATGGATAGGACTACGTGCATTTTTTCTGATATACTGCGCTAATTCATAACCATCCATTCCGGGCATTTGAATATCCATTAGGATTAAGTCAAAATCCTGTATTTTAAGTAATTCAATGCATTTTTCACCACCCTCTACTGCCACTGAATTAGAGTTTTTATTCAAGCCGTGAAGAAGGTCACACATTATTTCACGGTTTAATTTGTTATCATCAACCACCAAAACCTTTAAACCATCAAGAACACCCGTATCCAAGCTATGTATTGATTTTTTAATGGGGTCCCCTTTCTTATAGTCAAGTTGAAACCAAAAGTTTGTTCCTTCCATGTACTTACTCTCTACATGTATGCTTCCACCTTGAGCTTCTACCAATTGTTTTGAAATAGCCAAACCTAGCCCAGACCCTCCTTTATGCTTTATCGTATGCCTGGTTTCTTGCTCAAATTGATTGAAAATAGTGGGCAATTTACTCTTTCGAATTCCCTTTCCAGTATCAATGACTTCAAACTTTAGCTTGAATGCGTTTTTTTCATTTGATATCACCGACACCTTCATTGTCACGGATCCCAAATCGGTAAACTTAACGGCATTATTTGTAAGGTTTAGAATGATTTGGTTCAAATAACGACTATCCCCTTTTAAAATAACAGGGACTTTGTCATCAATTTCATACTTTAATTCAATCCCTTTATTTTGTGCCTTTTCGCCTAGAATTAATTTAATTCCAAGCAATAAATCAGATAAGATAAAGTCGCGTTCTTGTATGTTAATTTTACCGGATTCTATTCGAGCCAAGTCCAGCACATCATTGACCAGCACTAATACGTTATCTACACTTGCCTTTATCGTTTTTACATATTTAGCTTGATCTTCTGAAAGTTGGGTATTTAAAAGTAGCTCTGTTGATCCAGATACTGCATTAAGGGGTGTTCTAATTTCATGATTCGTATAGGCCAAAAACTTTTCTCTTTCATCTAAGGATTGCTTTGCCTTGGCAGTCATCCGTTGAGCAGACAAAAGTTCTTGCTTGAACTTTCTGCGTTGCGTAAACCAAAAAATCACCAACCCAATAATTACCAGCAGCAAAAAAATAGCTACCTCCATCCAAGGAACATATTGGAAAATGGATAAGATCATATCCAAATATAAAAGAAAAGGGGCATACCTAATGGTATAACCCCTCTACGATTTATGTTTATGAAGATTGTTTATTCAAATAATCTTGTCCAAGAAGCCCAGTTAGAGGCAGCTGGATCGAAAGCACCTTTGTAAGATACTGCATCAAACCAAGTATTTGATGAAGCAACTGCTCCGCTTACTGAACCTGTTGGAACAGGGTTAGCAGCAGTAACACCTGGATCAGCAACCGTGTTTCCATTGCTTGCAAAACTTGCTTGGAATGCAGTGGTAGATGCAGTTAATTCATTTGTAGAATCTGTTGGTGTTGCCCAACCTGATCCCATAGAGATTTTAAACAAATCAGATGCAGTAGCACCTGTTCCAGCAACAGCTACATCATAAAAGATATTGTTAGCGATTGTTAAATCACCACCTGAAAATCTTGAGTAAGAATCTTCTCCAGAAGCTAAGTTCTCAATATCAATCCCTTTATCTTGCATTAAGAAGATAGAGTTGTTGTAAGAGCCTCCAGCGTTATCTCTAAAAGTTAACATTCTTTTTCCAGCTCCAATACCTCTTCCGATATATGTTACATTTTGGAATTCTGGTGTTGCGTATGGTGCTCCAGTTTCAGGAGTAGTTCCACCATCGTGCTCACCTATTCTGTCTCCAGCATTAGCATCTTGAACAACCAAAGCATACTGAACGTTTCCTCTCCAACCTTCATCGTAATCTACAGCATCATCTCCGCAGTATGATACAACAAGGTTTTTGATAGATGCAGTTCCTCCAAAGAATTCAACTCCATCATCAGCATTTGCAATAATTTCAACGTGGTTCATTGAAGTTCCTGAACCAACACCACCTAAGGTTAAACCGTTGATTTCGTTACCTGCACCAATATCCGTTCCACCGTGACGAATAGAAACATAGCATAAAGAACCAGAGTTGTCGGCATCATTTGATCCACCGTATAACCCTCTTGTTTCTGTTGTTGGTATACCTTCGATTTGAGTTTGACCTGGAGAAGAGTTTAATGTAGCATCTCCTAAGATGATTAAACCACCCCATAAACCTCTTGTATTTAGTGCTAAGTTACCGTTTAACTCGTCATCCACAGATGTGAAAATGATAGGCTCAGTTGCTGTACCACATGCGTTTATTGTACCACCTTTAGCAACAATCAAAGCAGATGCATTTGCTCCTTGACCTGACATTCCTTTGATTACGGTACCAGGCTCAATTGTTAAAGTCTGACCTGAATTCACGAATACCATACCATCAAGGATGTATACCTTATCACTTGTCCAAGTAGTAGTTCCTGTTCCAGACCCGTTGTCAGTAATCGTAATTTCGTTAGATGTAGGAGGAGTCACTGTATCATACTCACAAGATCCATCATCCTTTTTTGCTTTTTCTTCGTAGTTAACTGCATCAGGATCAGTACAACCCTTTTTACATGATGTAATTGCTGTTGCTCCTAGTAAAGCGAGACCTACAGCAGCTGTTTTAGAAATATTCATTTTTATTTGTTTTAGAATTTTTTGACACTGCAAATATCTAAGACTAGAATTAGCTTAACGCAAGTTTGCCTTTAAGAAAGTATTAATAAAATCCGGAAATAATTAACGGGATAAAAAGTGAATGTTAAGACCGTGTTAAGGCTTGTGCGCAGTTTCTGTTGTCAAGAAAGGAAGATCACCGCTTGACTCCTCCAAGCTTATTAAGGTATGGAATTCCGAACCTGAAATTTCCATTTCAACATCCTCATATCCTAAGGCAGAAATTGTAAGGTGGTAATTTGAATTGGCATCTAATTGCTCAATTTGGAAATTTCCATTTTCATCGGAGAAAATTTCTATTCCAAGTTCTTCTACATAAATATTAGCCCCACCTATAAAGATAAGCTCACCATTATTTTGCGAACAGATTTGACCGTTCACTCCATCTTGAGCAAACAAGGTGTTGCCAAGAGCAAGAATAAAAACTATGAATGCGTACTTTAACATTACACGGCAAAATTATATCCTTTATAAGAGTAAATTCTTACCCCAAAGTTAAGTTTGCGTTAAGAGCTGGTCCGCTTTATTGGATTATTAAACTTCACTTAAAGCAATATTAAAGTTTGCCGAGCATCTGTTAGCTAGATTTGTAGCGAATTGTTATTTTTGATTAAGAATGAGTGAAAACGCTAAGATATTGTTAGTAGATGATGAAGAGGATATTCTTGCTCTTTTGAAGTACAACCTAGAAAAAGAAGGCTTTACCGTAGATACAGCCTTAAACGGTAAGGAAGGTATTAGCAAGGCCAAAGAAATGCAACCCGATTTGGTTGTTTTGGATGTTATGATGCCCGTAATGGATGGCATGGAAGCTTGTGTGGAAATGAGAGAAATTCCATCATTGAAAGACATTTTTATCGTTTTTCTTACGGCACGAGGAGAGGATTACTCTCAAATTGCAGGCTACGATAGTGGTGCAGATGACTACATAACCAAGCCCATCAAGCCAAGGGTGCTTGTATCCAAGATAAAAGCACTTTTGCGTAGAAAAGGTAGTATGGACGACAATGTAACCGAGGAACACTCGGATATCATTTCCATTGATAAAGACAAGTACTTGGTAACATGCCGAGGAGAAAACCTTACCCTTCCAAAGAAAGAGTTTGAGCTCTTATCACTACTATTATCTACGCCTGGGAAAGTGTTTACTCGCGAAACTATCTTAAGCTCCGTATGGGGACAGGAAATTGTTGTTGGGGACCGTACCATTGACGTGCACATAAGAAAACTGCGCGAAAAAATTGGTGACGATCTTATTAAAACTGTAAAAGGCGTAGGTTATAAAATGGACTTAAATTAATGAAGATAACCCGACCCAGTCAAGTGGCGCTATTTACTTCCCTTGCCTGTGGGCTGGGTATAGGCATTGCTTGTTTCTTTATTTCTTGGGCAACAGGTGAATTGCGTCCCATTCTTAGTCTAATCTTATTGCTGGTCGGTTTTCTTATTAGTTATTTTTTCAGCTACATCTTTATTGAGCGTTTCCTTTATGGTAGGATAAAATTGATTTACAAAAACATTCTACAACTAAAAGCGCAAAAATCAAACGACTTAAAAATTTCCATGAACGAAGATGTGCTTGGTGCCGTAAGCGACAACGTACAAAGTTGGGCCAGCAACAAGTCGGAAGAAATTAAAAAACTTAGGGAGCAAGAACAGTTTCGGAAGGAGTTCATTGGAAACCTGGCGCATGAGTTAAAAACACCCATTTTTAGCATTCAAGGATATATTTTAACCTTACTGGAGGGCGGAATAGAAGACGAAAAGGTTAACAGGGATTTTTTGGAGCGCGCAGCCAAAGGAGTAGATCGAATGACAGCCATCGTAGAAGACTTGGATACGATTATGAAAATCGAATCGAACCGAATGTCGCTGGATGTCAAAAAACACAACATTCTTGATCTGAGTAAAGATATTATTGAATCCCTTGAATACCGTTCGGAAGAAAAGAACATCAAAATAAAGTTCAAAGAAAATTACGATAGCCCCATTATGGTGCAATGTGACAAGGGTAGAATTCAGCAGGTAATGACAAACCTTTTAAGCAATGCCATTTACTATAGCGAAGAGGGCGGTGAAATTGAGATTCGTTTTTACAAAATGGATAAAAACCTCTTGGTTGAAGTGTCCGATAACGGAATCGGTATAGATAGTGAACACCTCTCTCGTTTATTTGAGCGTTTTTACCGAGTGGATAAATCAAGGAGCCGGCATCAAGGGGGAACGGGCCTAGGTTTGGCTATTGTAAAGCACATTGTGGAGGCTCACGGACAAACCATTGATGTTCGATCTACGCCAGATGTTGGCAGTACCTTTAGCTTCACATTGGCATTGGCTTAAAATCTTTTTCTATATTTAGAATATGAAATGTATGGTGGTTGATGACGACCAGCTGTCGAGAACGATAGTGGTTGATATGGTAATGGAGCATCCTGACCTTGAATTGGTGAGCAAACATGAGAATGCAATGGATGCATACAAAGCGCTAAAAACAGAGGACATTGACCTTTTGTTTTTGGATGTAGAAATGCCGGGTATGACGGGACTTGAGCTTCTAAAGTCTGTAAAAGAATTACCACAAGTTATTTTAACCACCTCTCATGCAAAGTATGCCGCTGAGAGTTATGAGTATGATGTAACCGACTTCATTACTAAGCCTGTTTCTTTACCGCGTTTTTTAAAAGCTGTAGAGAAAGCTCAGAAAAAGGTGCAAGAGGCAAGCTCAACGGGTATAGGCAAGAATACCATTTTTGTAAAAGCGGACAGCCGCTATGTGCAGCTTAGCTTGGAGGATATTCTTTACATTGAGGCTCTGGGTAACTACGTAAGTATTTATACCCCTAATGGACGTTATACTATACTCAGCACCATGAAGGACATAGAAAAAAAGCTTTGCCCACCCGACTTTATCCGCGTACACCGATCACATATTGTACGCCTAGATAAAATTGAGGTAATAGAAGACAACTACATCCTCATCCAAGATAAAAACATCAGCATAGGTAAGGTTTACCGTGAGGAGTTACAGAAGTTGGTGAAGACCCTATAATCACTCCACCCAATTAAACAATCGGGTTTTAAAACCAAAGAGTATCAGTTGGTTTTTAAGATGGCTTTCCGTGTTTTTTTCGTTGTTTATGAGATAGGAGCAGTAAAACTCTGCACCGTAAGAACGATTTACCACATAGCTTAAGGTAATTTTATGGTTGATTCCTTTGGTAGTAAGCCCCTGGCCAATGGTATGTCCGTAAGTTCCTACCCTATTTTGATAACGCTGAAACAAGTTACTGCCAAAAGAGACTCCAGTGGTGTCTTTCCCCACTGTGTACCAATTAAAATGACTGTATAAATTCCAGTTTTTGTATTGGTAGTTCACCCCCAAATGAAAGTCCTTGAAGTTACCACCTAAAGGGTGAGCCAAGGCTTGACCCAAGTGGGAGTAGTTTTGCGTTACGCTTCCATGCGTATAAATAAAGGGACGTGCTAAGTTATACTCGGTAAAGGCACTTAGGCCTTTTATGTTAAAAGGCTCATTGGTTCTAAAGCCCATCATAAAGGCATATTTATTGGCCCACCAACCGTGGTTGATGGTGGTATCATCCTTATTGAAGGCATGGCGTATATCTGCTTTCAATTCATCTAACAAAAACTCATCGATAACAAATTGTCCATAAATCATTTCATCGTCCCATAAACGAACACTCCAATCAAGTCCCATGATGGCATTGTCGGCAGATCCCAAACCATACTCTACGGGTCGGTAAAAAATAATAGGGTTCAGATAGTTCATGTCGTAACCTCTGTTGAGCAAGGTGTCTTTCCCCTGCCAAATAATGGTTTCGAAAATGGCCAGGTTTAATCTTTTCGTTGCTTGAAAGCTGAGCATGTGTGAGGTCGCAAACTTATTTTTGAAGGAAGCTCTTTCTGTTCCGTATCCAAAATTGTCTTTGTGAGCCGAGTACAAGTTAGTATAGCGAATTTTCCAAACACTGGTTTCAATTTTTCCATAGGGATAAGCCGCCGCATGATCGGATAGTAAAAAGGTACGGTATCCGTTTCCAAAGAAATGTGTCCCCTTCCCTAACTCAAAATTGACATATTTGTTTGGGTTGTAATTTGCTCTAAAACCCCAATTTGCACCGTTGTATTTCCCTCTACTTTTATTGGCCAATGCCCTTCCTGAAATCACATTCATGCTATCTAGTAAAAAACTATCCAAGCTGTTACTATTTTGCTGGTAGTTAATTAATGAATATGCGCTAAAACTCCATTTTTTGTTGTCGGTTTTGTAATCAATTCCAGCACCTATTGTATTGTCAAAATGCCGTTCCCCTTTAGCCGTATTCCACCCCCAATTGATGTTGGCAATGGGCACGAATTTTAACCAAGGAAGCGTGTCCGCTGGTCGATACTTTACATCAAAATACTTTACGCTGTCCTTCCCAAAATGCTGGTTAGAATTTGAGAATTTGTTTATCTGATAGTTGTCGGATCTTAAGGACCACTCAAAATTCCTTTCTCCTGGCAATTGAGCAAATGCCAGTGAAAACAATAAAGATATGATCAATGTTAACCTCAATTATGCTCTTTTAAGTTTCGAGTTATTCTTCTTTGCTTCTTGTTGTTTTTTATGAATTACAACCGGTATCATAGCCAAGGCAAAGGCAAGACCAAACAAGCTTAAAAACTGCAAGGTTGGATTAAAGAATTGGCTTAAAACAACGCCCAAAACAACAATTAATATGTTGTAGCCATAAAGGATAAAAACCGTTTTTGCATGGCTGTAACCAATATCATGAATTTTATGGTGCAGGTGATTCCGGTCAGCAAGAAAGGGGGATTGCCCTTTTAGTGCCCGCAGCAAAAACACTCTGAAGGTATCCATCAAAGGGTAGACCAGTACACTCATAGCAAATACTGCTGGGTTGATGTTTCTAACAAATTCTGGTGCTTCCGCTAAAACAGGAGTTTCAATAGACCTTAAAGCTAGAATGCATAGGATGGCACCTATGGTTAGGGATCCTGAATCGCCCATAAACAACTTTGCGGGCGAAAAATTAAATACCATAAAACCAAGTAAGGCTCCACAAAGTATGAAGGATAAAAGCGCCAAGTGCATGCTTCCTGTAAAAATGAAATAGGTGCCAAAACTTAAACCGCAAATTGTACCTATGCCGGCAGCTAAGCCGTCTAGGCCATCAATAAGATTGAAAGCATTTACAATGACTATATAGACAAAAATCGACAAGAAAATTGACCCGTAATCTGGGAATTGAAAATCCAAACCGAAGAGACCGTGCATGCTTTTTATTTGGACTTTCGCCATTATCACAAGAATGAGGGCTACGAGTATATGGGCCATTAATTTCTTTACAGGTGCGGTACCAATAATATCATCTTTAACACCAATAAAAAACAAGATAATTAAGCACGCAACAATGTACTTGTATTCCCTGAGTGCATTACTCATTACCCATTCATTCATATTAGCATCAGGAAACCAAATGGAATAGGCAAAAAGAATAGCTGAAAATATAATGATCCCACCAATCGTTGGTGTTCTCCTTTTGTGCAGTTTTCTGGCCTCAGAGGGCTCGTCTACCAAGTGTTTTAATTTTGCCACTTTGATAAGCGATGGGGTTGCCAACAAAACCAAAAAGAAGGCCGTTAGAAATCCTAGTATTAATTCACTTGTATTTATATTAAAAATCATAGTAGGCGTTATATAGTGAAGTCTTGATTCCAGCAACCACATAACTTGTAGGTTGGACAAAATCATTTCCATTTAGTGTTCTAATATCCACCCCAAAAAAGGCATTTAGATTGGTGTTGGTGTTAAATTTATAGTTTATCCTGTAAGACTGAAAAAGTAAGGTAGCTTTGTCATCTGTAATGCCTTGATTTGGAGAATAAGGAAGAAAAATATCCTTTCCAAGTTTGTCCTCATTATTTCTATCCAGCCAAAATGCTAGGTTATATTTTGCCTCTACCCATGCTCTACGGATAATATCAAAGGTGTTTATAACAACAATCTCATCAAATCCTGCTCCGTAGGGATGTGCCAAGGCCAGGTTATAGTGCCCATAATTTTGCCAAAGGTTTTCATGTGTATAGGTATAGGGTGAGACATGATTGTACTCGACCATGAAATCCAAAAAGTCTAAGCCAAAGGGTTCAAATGCCTTGGCTCCAAGTTGAAAGCCAGTTTTGTTATTTTTTAAATCATCCATCATTAACTGGCCATAAAACATCCAATTTTCACTCGGCGTGTAGCGAATACTTAGCCCGAGTAGAATATTATTTTCGCTGTTTAACCCTTGTGAAAGGGTGTTTAATCCCATCACTGGGCTGTATTGCTGAAGATTTGTAGGAGTTGTGCCAGTGATACTATCGTATTGTTGCCAGATGGTAGCCTCAAATAAGCCTATTTCCCATTGAGGATTTGGCATATAATTGAGTTGGTGAAAGCTGCCTCCTTTTGGGACAAAAGTTGCTTCAGGAGTTGTTTTTTCTGGTAGACGGTACAAGTTGTACATTTGGGTATAGCTGAAGGTATACAACCATTTTTTCTTATTAAAATTTGTACTTGCTGTTATATGAGGCATGGCAAATCCATTGTCTGATAAGAGAAGTGATCGATAGCCAAAGCCGTTAAACATTTTACCGTTTCCAAACTGTAGGTTTAGCCATTCTTTTGGTGAATACGAGACATAGCCAATAGCCCACGCATAATCAAACCCCGTTGTTTTAAATGGCTTTGCTCTCGCCTGGCCTGGAATTACAGAAAATTGTTGTTGGTATCCGTTCGTTTGAGCAAAATATTCTCCATTATCTTGAAAAGCCAACCTTAAGTAATCTGGGAAAAATGCTTGGTTCTCAAAAAAGGATGTATAAAATGAAAAGTTTTTACCAAAACCACCCTGTACTTGAAATGCTCTTGTATTGGTATAAAAGGTACCTCCTCTTGCACCCCAAGATCCACGCCCACTTGTATCCGAGAAATCTCCTCCAGCATCAAAATGAAAGAGGGGGTCTATATAACAGTAGAAATTACTATCCTTAATTTGAATTAAATGGGATTTATACAACTTATCATGAAAATCGGTGTAAACTTTTTTATCATAACTGAATACACTGTCGTAAACGTGCAAAGGTATTCTGGATTGTAAGATCGGTTTTTGACCTAAATGCAAAAAGCCACTATCTCTAGCGGCATACTTATCAATTTCAAAGGATAAATTATATTGGAAAGGGGTTCTAAATACCTGTGCCTGGACTGAAAATAATCCTAGCAGCCATATCAAGAGTAACCCTATTCTCCATTTTTTAAGCATGTAATACGCCTTCCTTTAAAGCACTTTCATAAACTGATTTAATACCCTCTTCTAACTCGATTTCATGCTTCCAACCCATGTTGTGAAGCTTGGATACATCCATTAATTTTCTTGGTGTTCCATCCGGCTTGTCCGTATTGAAATGAATCTCTCCTTCATAGCCAACTATTTCTTTAACCAGCAACGCCAAGTCCTTTATGGAAATATCTTCACCTACTCCGGCATTTACATGCCCTGGTTCATTATAATTTTCCATTAAGAATAAACAAGCTGCAGCTAAATCATCAACATGCATAAACTCTCTTAAAGGAGAACCTGTACCCCAAATTTCAACCGAAGGAATATTTTCTTCTTTAGCTGTATTGAATTTCCTAATTAAAGCTGGTAAGACGTGGGAGTTATTTAGATCATAATTATCGTTAGGCCCATAAAGGTTGGTAGGCATCACTGAAATGAAATTGCTCCCATATTGGTCTCGGTAGGCATCACACATCTTTATACCTGCTATTTTAGCAATAGCGTAAGGCTCATTTGTTGCCTCTAAGGTTCCAGTTAAAAGGTACTCCTCTTTCAGTGGTTGAGGGGCTAATTTCGGATAAATACAGCTTGAACCTAGGAATAATAATTTCTTCACACCTGCCTCATGCGCTCCGTGAATCAAATTATTTTGAATCATCAAATTCTCATATAAGAACTGACCACGATAGACATTATTGGCATGAATGCCACCTACCTTAGCGGCCGCAACAAAAACCAAATCAGGTTTTTCTTCTGCGTAAAACTCATTAACCGCTTGTTGGTTTGTAAGATCAAGTTCGGAAGAGCTTTTATAGACTATGTTTTCAAAACCTTGATTCTGAAGTCCACGCCTAATAGCTGAACCCACCATACCGCGATGACCTGCAATGTATATTTTATCGTTTTTATTCATTGTAGTTGTACACCTTGTGTCCACCATCTAGCAGGTACTTGTCTCTTTGGAAAAGCTCTAAATCTGCTTTGGCCATCTCGGAAGCCAATTGCTCAACTGAATACTCATGTTTCCATCCTAATTTTTCCTGCGCCTTTTTTGGATCACCAATTAAAATATCTACTTCCGTAGGACGGAAATATTGAGGGTCAACTTCAATAATGACCTCTCCTGTGGCTTTATTGATTCCTTTTTGGTCAATGCCTTCTCCTTCCCATTCAAGTTCAATACCCATTTCAGCAAAGGCTAGCTCGGCAAAGTATTTTACAGTCACCGTTTTACCTGTAGCAAGAACGTAATCATCTCCTTCTTCTTGTTGGAGCATTAGGTACATGCCATTTACATAATCCTTTGCATGTCCCCAGTCTCTTTTCGCATCAATGTTTCCAAGATAAAGTTTCTTTTGAAGACCAAGCTTAACTCGGGCTGCAGCTCTCGTTATTTTTCTGGTTACAAAGGTTTCACCTCTTAGGGGTGATTCATGATTAAATAAGATACCATTACTAGCATGAATACCGTATGCTTCCCTATAATTTTTAGTTATCCAATAGGCATAAAGTTTAGCTACAGCATAAGGTGATCTTGGATAAAAAGGTGTTGTTTCAGATTGTGGGATTTCCACTACCTTACCGTACAACTCAGAAGTAGATGCTTGATAAAACTTACAACTATCTTCCATTTTTAATATTCGAATGGCTTCCAATAATCTCAAAGCTCCTGTAGCATCTGCATTGGCAGTGTATTCTGGAGTGTCAAAAGATACTTTTACGTGAGACATGGCCCCAAGATTATAAATCTCGGTCGGCTGTACATCCTGAACTACACGAATTAGATTGGTACTATCGGTTAGGTCTCCATAATGGAGATAAAAATTGACGTTTGACTCGTGTTTATCTTGGTATAGATGATCAATTCTATCCGTATTGAATAAAGATGATCTTCTTTTTATACCATGAACCTCATAGCCTTTTTTAAGCAGGAGTTCGGCTAAATAAGCTCCATCCTGTCCGGTTACTCCTGTAAGTAATGCTACTTTTTTTGACATATTATTCTGCTAAAAACCAGTTATTTCTTAATTCTTTTCTATTATAAATCATGGACTTCTTGGTCTCCATGTCTATTAAATCTTTTCCAGCTCCGAGTAAAATGGCATGACCTGACGCAGTATCCCATTCCATTGTTGGTGCAAAGCGTGGGTAGGCATGTGCTTTTTGCTCGGCTATAAGACAAATTTTCAAGGCGGATCCTTTTGATTGAATATCCACTTCTCCGTATTCCTCTTTCTTCGCTGTAATATACTCTTCCGTCTCTTTAGAGAGGTGCGAACGACTTGCAACAATGGTAAATACATTCGGAAGGTTCTGTGAAGGTAACTTTTTACAAGTTCCTACCACTTCATCCCAATCCGTCTTATTCCATATTTCACTCACTGTTTCCCTGCTATAAGAGCCAAGATCAGCCCCTCCAAAATACATGAATTCCTGAGCTGGCACATAAACTACCCCAAATAACGGTCTTTGGTTTTGGACCAGGGCAATATTTACGGTGAACTCACCATTTTTCTTGACGAACTCCTTTGTTCCATCTAAAGGGTCTACGACCCACAAATATTCCCAAGATTTTCGATCCTCAAAATTGATTTCCTTACCTTCTTCGCTTAAAACTGGAATTCCTGTATCCTCCAGGCGTTTCATTATGGCAATATGAGCAAGTCTATCTGCCTTGGTCAAGGGTGAATTATCAGACTTTAATTCCGTTTCAAAATTGTCCGAATTGTAAACCTTCCAAATATCTTCACCAGCGTCTATTGCAGCATTAACTGCTAGCAATAATAGTTCCTGTTGTTTTCCTATCTCCATTACAATTCAAACTGAAATTTAAGCCCGTAAACGCAAACCAAACAATAGAGTATCGTTAACGGAAGTCCAAAGATAAGGAAGTCTTTAAATTTATAGCCTCCAGGGCCATAAACCATCAAGTTTGTTTGGTAACCGATGGGTGTTAAAAAGTTAGCTGCTCCACCAAAAGCAACAGCCAAAACAACGGCTTTGGAATCAATTCCGTATGAACTGGCCAACAACATGCAAACAGGTAAAGTTACAGCCACCGCCGCTTTACTCGTAATCAAGCCTGCCAATACGGTAGTAACAAGAAAGGAAAAACCTAGCACCATTTCGGCACTTTCAGGCACAAAAATGGCTATTTTTTTTGCGGCTAATTGTGCCATACCAGAATTTATCATTGCACTTCCAAGAGCAAGTCCCAATGCAATAATGATAATTAAATCAAAATCAATGGCATTTTTTACTTGCTCAGCATTAGCTGCTCCAATAAGTAGCGTAAATATCAATAAGCAAGACAAAGAATTGATTAGTGGAACATCTGCATAGGTGAGAGCTATGCTTAAAATCAAACCTAAAAAGACACTTAATCCTTTCCAATTGCTAATGTTTTCTTCCGTATTATTCTGATTAGAAATAAGATAAAAGTCCTGTGAGTTATCATTTCTACTTAAAAAATCCGTTCCTGTGGCCAAGAGTAAAATATCTCCCGGTTTTAGCTCTAACTCCCCAATTTTACCAGACATTTTTTCACCATTTCTATGGATTGCAATTACGGCAGCATCAAAACGAGCTCTGAAATCAGAATCTTTTAATGTCTTACCTGCTAAAGCCGAATTCTGAGATATAACAACCTCATTTAATTGTTCATGATAGTCGTAATCTAGACATGTTTTAGGCAAGGTAAGCCCAAACTTAGGATGAGTAATATCCGAAACATTGTTTGCATCTCCAGAGAATAAAAGCGTATCGCCTTCTTGAATAATTTCCTCACTTGATACTGGTGAAATTAAGTTATCATCTCTAATAATTTGACCTAAATAGACTCCATTCAAATTTCTTAAATCGGCTTCTTGAATACTTTTACCAATTATCGGACTCCCATTTTTTACTTGTGTTTCAAGCAGATAATCTCTTTCAAAACGCTTATTCCTTGTTAAAAGAACTTCCCTATTTGGTAAAATATTGTGAGCCAGCACCAAATAAACAAAGCCTAAAACAAACATAATTCCTCCAACAAAGGTGAAATCAAATAACGCTAAGCTAACACCATAATCTTTGGCCATCCCATTAACAATGAGGTTTGTTGAAGTCCCAATGAGGGTAACACAACCTCCCAAAATTGACGCGTAGCTTAATGGAATTAAAATTTTTGAAGGAGATATTCCTCTCTTACGGCCCCATTTTCTTACAGGTTGTAAAAGCATTGCCACAAGAGGGGTATTGTTTAGAAATGCGGAGGAAACTCCCACCAATCCAGAAAGTTTGGCTACAAAGGAGCGAGAGTTATTACTTCTGCCTACGCTTGAATTAAAAAGCTGATTTAAAAAATTTAACCTACCCAGTATACTACTAATAATAAGCAGCAAAACGATTATGGCGAGCTGTTCATTTGCAAAACCGTGCAATGCTTCCTTCGCATCTAAAACTCCGGTTAATAGTAGCGCAACAATTCCACCCAAAAAAGTGATGACAGGACGTACCTTATCTAAAATAAGAAGGGTAACCATTGCTATGATTACCCCTGAAACTATATAAATATGATAGTGCTCCATTTAGTAACCTGACCCAGCGCC
This sequence comes from Flavobacteriales bacterium, assembly GCA_964230025.1. Lineage (GTDB taxonomy): Bacteria > Bacteroidota > Bacteroidia > Flavobacteriales_D > JAUILH01 > CAXRFO01. The sequence continues at coordinate 377,594 of CAXRFO010000012.1, forward strand.
CGAGATTTTCTCAATTGGGTGCCACGTTGTCTTCACTTCTTGGAAGTTCATTATCGGATAAGGTGAAAGCATCTCGTCCGAATTAGCGTCCAAGCGATGAACACGCTTTACGTTATGATGAGCAGAAAGTTCTATTTCCTTCCATATTTTTTCATTTTCATCAGAATAATATATGCCATTCACATCCATATGAGTTGAAATGTGAGGGAGTAATTCTTCCCATTTACCCGTTAGGATGTTCACCACTCCTGCTGGTAGGTCAGAGGTATTCAATACTTCCGCCATTGATATAGAGCAAAGTGGTTTATCCTCCGGAGCTATAACAATACAAGAGTTACCTCCAGAAATTACCTGTAGCATTGCTGTTACCCAATCCAATAATCCTGTTTTTTGAGATGCCATAATCACAACAACTCCCATGGGTTCATTCATACTAAAGTTAAAATGAGAGGAAGAAACCGGATTAACAGAACTAAAAACTGCCTGAAATTTATCACACCAGCCTGCAAAATATATCATACGGTCAATTGCTTCTTCAACCTCTGAAATAGCATTCTTTTGAGTAGACCCTTGTAAAATTAATTCATCAACAAACTGTGCTTTACGGCCTTCCAACATTTCCGCCATCCTATATAGAATCTGACTCTTATTAAAGGCACTGGCTTTTTTCCAAGATCCAAATCCTGAACGTGCAGCTAGCATGGCGTTTCTAAAATCTTTTCGAGATGAAAGACAAATATTTCCGAGAACCTTACCGTTCACTTCAGGCTTATAATATCTACCTGATTCCGTTCTTGGAAATTTCCCCCCTATATATAACTTGTATGTTTTCAATACTTCTATTCTTGACATAACTTAAAATTTTAAATAGGCTCCTAAACCATGTAATCCACCTTCTCTACCAATACCACTTTCCTTGTAACCTCCAAAAGGTGAAGCCGGATCGAACTTGTTATAGGTATTACCCCATACAACACCGGCATTCATTTGGGTGGTCATATTGAATAGTCTAGATCCTTTATCTGTCCATACACCAGCTGATAAGCCATAAGGTGTATTATTCGCCTTAGAAATAACCTCATCAACTGTTCTGAAAGATTGAGCAGCTAGAACAGGCCCGAAAATTTCTTCTTGAACAATTCGTGAAGATTGACTTACATCAGTAAATAATGTCGGTCGACACCAAAAGCCTTTTTTAGGAAGAGAAGCTTTTGTTTCAAAGAAACTACCACCTTCTTCTTTTCCAATTTTTATATAATCTTTAATGGTTTTTAACTGCGATTTGGAGTTAATTGCACCTATGTCCGTATTCTTATCTAGAGGGTCACCAACAACAAGGTTTTCCATTCGGAACTTTAATTTTTCAACAACCTCATCAAATACAGATTCTTGAATGAAAAGTCGTGATCCAGCGCAACAAACATGCCCCTGATTGAAGTAAATACCATTGATAATTCCCTCAACAGCTTGGTCAATTGCAGCATCTGCAAATATTATGTTCGCAGCTTTACCACCGAGTTCTAGCGTGGCTTTTTTCCCTGTTCCGGCAATTGCTTTTTGAATAATCTTTCCAACTCCTGTTGATCCAGTAAAAGCAACCTTGTTTACGTCTCCATGGTTTACAATAGATGCTCCGGTATCTCCATAACCATTTACAAAGTTTACCACTCCTTCAGGTAAACCTGCATCAGCAATCACTTCCGCTAGCTTCATTGCTGTTAAAGGGGTAGTCTCTGCAGGTTTTAAAACAACCGTATTCCCTGTCGCCAGAGCCGGAGCTATCTTCCATGCAGCCATCAGTAAAGGGAAATTCCAAGGAATAATTTGCCCAGCAACACCATGTGGTTTTGCCTTTCTATTTGGGAAAGCATAATCAAGTTTATCCGCCCATCCTGCATTATAGAAAAAGTGATTTGCTGCCAATGGCACATCAACATCTCTTGACTCTCTGATCGGTTTTCCGCCATCCAAGGATTCAATTACTGAAAATTCACGAGCACGCTCTTGAATTAATCTAGCGATTCTGTAAACATACTTTCCTCGTTCGTTAGCTGGCATTTTAGACCAGACATTTTCATATGCTTTTCTGGCAGCTTTAACGGCTTTATCGACATCATTTTCATTTCCCTTTGCAACTGAAGCTAATTTCTCTTCCGTTGCCGGATTGACAGTATCGAAATACTCACCAGAACTAGGTTTAACCCATTTTCCGTTGATGAAATGATCGTACTTTTTATTTAATTCTATATGAGACGTGCTCTCTGGAGCAGAAACCAAATCCCACTTTTTTTCATCTTTCTTCGCCATCTCAATTAATCTTTTGTGAAGTAAGGAGCGGCCTGATATGCTCCTGTTTCTTGTTTAACAATTTGCATTAGGATATCATTAGCTAAACGGCTAGCACCAAATCTAAACCAATGATTATCCAACCATTTATCACCTAATATCTCCTTCACCATTCTCAGGTAATGCAAAGCCAATTTGGCTGAAGATATACCTCCGGCGGGTTTCATCCCAATCATTTCACCTGTTTTGATATAGTGATCACGAATAGCATAAAGCATAGTCAAAGTCACAGGTAAGGTCGCTGCAGGACTAATTTTTCCGGTAGAAGTTTTTATGAAGTCAGCTCCCGCTTGAATAGCAATATCAGATGCCAATCTAACGGCATCAAGGGTGCCTAATTCTCCTGTTTCAAGTATTACCTTTAAACGAGCTTTACCACACGCCTCTTTTATCGCGCAAATTTCATCAAATACAAAGTTGTATTCACCTTGGTGAAACTTACCACGGCTTATTACCATGTCAACTTCATGGGCTCCATTATCAACAGCCAATTTGGTATCTGCTATTTTTACCTCCAAAGGTGAGTGACCGGCAGGAAAGGCAGTTGCTACAGAAGCTACTTTTACACCACTCCCTTTTAAACTATCCACCGCCGTTTTGACCAGGGTAGGATAAACACAAACTGCAGCCGTTGTTGGTAGATCTGGCATACTAGGATGCGGGTGCATTGCCTTGTTACAAAGTTGCTTTACTTTTTGAACTGTATCGGCACCTTCTAGTGTAGTAAGGTCAATCATGTTCAGAGCCATTTTCAAACCTTCTACTTTAGTATCTTTTTTTATACTTCTAGAAGTTATTCTGGCTACACGATCCTCAATCCCGACCTGATCAATATACACAGGTGTGATATTAAGCTTTTTAGTAGATTTTTTAGACATAGGAATTCAAAGGTAAAAAATTGCCGGATATAAGTAATGAAAAAGCCTCCAAATGGAGGCTTTAAATCTTTATCTGATAAGTGTTACGTGACCCACGAACTCTTTTTGTTCTTCATTTACAGCTGACCTTACCCTAAGTTTCCAGACATATACATCCGATTTGGCTATATCCGTTCTGTCACGATAAGAACCGTCCCAACCTTGATTTGAGTGGCGTGATTCAAATACCAATTGCCCCCATCTGTCGTATATATATAACTCATAGGATTCCTCAATATGACCGTTTACTACTGGTAAAAACACCTCATTTAATCCATCTTGATCAACCGTAAAGGCATTGGGCACGTATATGATAAATACATCTTGAACTTCAACACTATCACAATAAGTGTCATTACAGCCTTCTGGAGTCTCTGCCGTTAAACACACTTCATAGGTCCCCGCTATCGCATCATATGTGTGCTGTGGGTTGATATCTGTAGATGTGGTACCATCATCGAAATCCCAAAAATATGATGTAGCATCTGTAGACAAATTGTTAAACTGATACACCGGATCATATACGTTGGTTACTTCTGGCGTATGCTCAAAATATGCATCTGCTGGCTGGTATACACAAACCATATCTGTCTGTGTCGCCGTATTTGAACATCCATTTGCTGTAACAGTTAGGGTAACGTCATAACATCCTGGTTCGGTATAAGTATGGCTAACTGCTCCACAATCGGTACTTGAGTAGGTATCACCAAATTCCCATACACAACTTGTCCCCTGTGGAGCTGAGTTATTTGTGAAGTTCACTGTCAAAGGAGCACATCCCGCAGCATTATCTACACTAAAATCAATAACTGGTAAAGGAACTACTGTTATGGTAACATCTGCACTTGCTGAAGTCGTTCCACAGTTATCCGTTACAGTTACGGTATAGGTTGTTGTTACCAGAGGGCTGACCGTAATAAACTGACCAACTCCTACTTGTGTTCCTGTAGGATCTGTCCAGATGTAGGTATAAGCACCGTCTCCTCCTTGGGCAATTGCACTAATATTTGCACTTGCACCATCACAAATATCTTGATCACTAAAGGCTGTGATACTTAATGGTGGGTTAACTACCACTTGAATAGATTGTGCGTCTCCACACTGACCCCCTATAGTGTAGGTAATGGTGTGACTTCCACTACCTGCAACATTTGGATCAAAGGTTCCTGCAACTGGATCTGTAATTCCTAAACCGCTCCAAGTTCCACCTGCTTGAGTAGATGTTAAGTTAATCGGCGCGTTTCCAATACAAAGTGGATTTACGGCATTTATTGTTGCATCTGCCATCGGTAAAACATCTACTTGAATCGTTTGCACATCTCCACAGTTTCCTGAATGGGTGTATGTAATATCCCACGTTCCAACGCCTGCAGCTCCTGGGTTGAATACTCCTGTATTTGCATCTATACATCCGACACAGTTCGCACTCCAAGTTCCTCCTTGATCTACACTTGGTTGCATAGCATAAGCTGGGTCATTTAAGCAGAATGGCCCTGCAGGATCAATACTAGCATCCAATTGATTTATTACTGTAACCTGAGTGGTTTGAGCGTCTCCACATGCACCAGCAATTGTATAGGTTACATCCCATACCCCAGCGCCTGCGATGGATGGATTAAAATCTCCTGTTGCCGCATTAATCGAACCACCTGGTGCATTGGTTGACCAAACACCTCCGCCATTTAAAGCAACCATAGTGTAAACTGGATCTGTTGTACAAAATGGTCCTGCTGGATTTAGGGTTGCATCTTCATCGGCGATTACTTGAATATCTTCTGTATCCGTATTTCCACAAAAACCTCCAATGGTATATGTAATTGTGTATATACCAGGGCCTGCAGTACTTGGATCAAATACCCCATTTACTGGATCTGTTATTCCAGTTCCCGACCATGTACCACCTGCAGTCACTGCTGCTAGATTTGCTGCAACACTTGATTCACAAAATGGACCCGCTGGAGATATTGTTACGTCTGGCTGATTCTGTAAGGTAACGACTACCTCTGCTGTAGCATCTGGGCAAGTTGGTGCTCCGGACACAGTATAAATATAAGTCCCCGCTAAATTACTTGCTGGATCAAAGGTTCCTTGATCTCCATTTGCTAAGGCGCTTGGTCCTGTCCAAGTTCCACCAGCATTTGGTGTCCCTCCTAAGTGTGTGATTAAATTATCGGTTGGATCGATATCGCAATAGGTTACCGCTCCGTCAGTACCAGCATCTGGTGGTGCTATTACTGTAATATCTGTCGTTTGAACATCTCCACAACCACCGCCTAAAGTATACGTTATTGTGTGTGTACCAGCTCCTGCAACAGAAGGATCAAAAGTTCCGGCATTTGCATCAGTTATACCTGTTCCTGTCCATGTACCTCCCGGATCAGCACCAGTTAAATTAAAAGGTAAATCACTTTCACAGACATCTGCAACCGGTGTAATGGTAGCGTCTAACTGTGCGGTGATACTAACTACCACATCCACTGTTGCATCCGGGCAAGTCGGTGCTCCCGATACCGTATAAGTATATGTCCCAGCTGCATTGCTTGCAGGATCAAAAGTTCCTTGATCCCCATTTGCTAAAGCACTTGGCCCTGTCCAAGTTCCTCCTGTTTGTGGGGCACCACCAATAAGGTTAAATAAATCTACAGCTGGATCTGAGTTACAAACCGATATATTTCCTGGAGTTCCTGCAATTGGTTCAGCAATTACAACAAAGTCCTCTGTATCCGAATTACCGCAGCTACCAGCAATCGTATAAGTAATTGTATGTGTGCCTGGACCGGCTACTGATGGATCAAAAGTTCCGGCATTCACATCAGTAATACCTGGCCCAGCCCAAGTACCTCCGGCTGTTGCTGCTGTTAATGTCGTTGCTGCATCAGACTCACAATAAGGCCCCGCAGGGTCAATCGTTGCATCTGCTAAGGCCGTCACTGTCACGTCCTCCGTATCTATATCACCACAAGTACCCGGTATCGTATAGGTAATAGTGTGTACGCCAACTCCTGCAGTGGCCGGGTTAAACTGACCAGAAGCATTCACTCCTGGTCCTGACCATGTTCCACCAGGATCAGCTGCCGTCATCTGGAATATAGGATCACCTGGGCAAAATGGCCCGGCAGGATCTATTGTTGCGTCATCCGGACCTACAAAGGGTCCGCCAGTAATTGTGTGAGGGCATCCGTTTTGATCTACTACATCAAAACTATACATATCACCGTCTACCAAGTTTTCAATAACAATCGTTCCTCCATTTCCTGTTGTCGTACTCTGGAAATTGGCCGTTCCTGGTGCCAAATTACTTACCGTAAAGTTGGTTCCAAATATTTCTGGATGACCACCATTCAATGTAACTGTTACAGTTCCAGCTTGGCAATCCTCAACAAAACTAGACACAATTGGAGGCAGGTATGTAACTGAAACCGGTGCACTAATGTCCCAGCAGTTTGTATTAAATACCAAATTTGGAAAGTTGTACATTGTCATTGCGGCAAAGAACACCTCATTGTTTGTAAAAGTTCCTGGAGGGAAATTATTGATAACTGTAAGATCATTTAAATCCGACATGTCTCCATTTCCAGTTGAATTAAACACTCCAACAAAACATGGGTCAACTGTAGGGTCAACACCGGGTGTAGGAGGGCAAGAATAAATTAACCAAGCAATGCCTGGAACATAGGGTGTGCCACCTATCGGTCCGACATCATCTGGGTGTTGAAAGTTCAAATCTGAATTGATATCTATGATATCTCCTTCACATAGAACAAAATTTGTTGTTCCGTTTCCGGTTAGAGTTGCTTGGTATGTTCCTGCATCAGCCGAGCAGCCACAATTAATCACTTGGGTTTGAGCACATCCAGGAAAATCAGAGAAGTAATATGAGATTGTATAAGGGTTTGCTGCTGGATCAAGACCACCAACCGACCAGTTTTGAGGACTTGTTGCCGGTAAGGTAATTACGTCATTGATTACATTAGTTCCGTCATCTATTGAAATAACAAGCGTTCCACTCGTATAGGTATCATCAAAATCTATAGTTCCATCAACAGCTCCACCACCTATAACACAGTTCGAACTAAAGCCCGTAATCGGCGGAGGCGATTGCAAATCTCCTGTTATTGTGCAAGACGGATCAGCAGAGAACTCCGCTGTAAACGAGCAAAGAGCACCTGTCTGAGGCATATTGGTTTGCGTAAAGTTAAATGGAGAGGTAAAGGGCGCATTAAAAACCTGCTGAGCTCCATAGCAATCTGTTATCGTTAATGTTCCTGTGGTTGGAGGAGATGTAAATGTTAAAGTACCTTGCATATCGAACTCCAAGAACCCCCCATTGGTGTAACAATTCGTTACGGACATGGTAAGGTTATCCATTGAACAACAAGCCCCAGTTGTGCTTGTTCCGATCGTAACATTTTCAACTACTGATGTACCACAAACGGCGTCATCAATGGTAATACTATAATTTCCTGTACATAGTCCGTTTGCTGTTGGTCCTGTACTTATATTTGGGTTCCATGTGTAGGAATAGTTTCCGCTACCCCCAGTTGGAGTAACCGAAATTGATCCATCACAATCTCCAACACAAGTTTCATCGACAAAGGTTGAGCTCGATCCAAGTGGACCGTATAGCTCCACAAATTGAGTAAATGTCTGAGGACATTGACCAGCTATAGTAGCCGTTATAGCATAAACCCCAGGATTTGTGTAAGTATGCGCAGGTGGATTATTTCCTGTGTAAGTGGTACCATCACCAAAGTCCCAAGTTGGCACACCGACACTGTTATCTGTTATGTTTACTGTGACACTTGCTGCACAGGTAGGACCTGCAGGATTTACTGTAAAATCAGCAACAGGTGCAATTACTGCACTTCCTCCATTTCCTACAGTGAAGTCTAAAGTACCTACTCCGGTATTACTATAGAAATCTACGACGATTGCGTATGTACCTACCGGAAGATTACTTGGAGGGTTAAATTCTCCTGTTCCACCGGGAGTTTGTCCATTTGCCGCATTGTTTCCTCCGTCATAATTATAATTACAATCAACCTCCGTTCCGGGACATCCACCCGAAATATCATAAAGTGCCCAGTCTAACTCCACTCCTGAAGAGGCCCCAGTTGGAATTGCTGACCACTCAAAAGTTCCCGCCTGAAGCACGTCAAAAGTATACCAAACATCTTGATTTACGGCGCTAAAAAAACAGCTGGGAAAAGTTCCAGAAGATGTAATAGATGTCATATCTGTTACGTAGGTTCCATCACAAACTGGCAACGCTCCAGCACATCCATTACCCCCAGAAACAGGTGGGTTATATGAATCAACACAAAAATCAAACTGACCTTCAATAGCCGATCCTGACATAATTCCGACCCAGACCTGTGTACCAGCAGGAATTCCATAGGACATATTTAATGTCGCTGTACCTGCTGCTAAATCACATGTTTCAAGAACACCACCAGCAGATGGGCAACCTCCCGTGTAAATTACAATTTGGGCATCTTGCATACCCGATGGTATAACAGAAAAATCATTTTGTGATCCTGTAGTTACGTAAGTGTACCATACATCATTTAATACTCCTGTATTACACGGAGCATTGTAGGTGTACCCATTGTTTGTTGCTCCAACAGTTGTACCAGTTGCACACCCTGAACCATTGTTTAAGGAAAGAATTGTAGCACTTGGGCAATTATCACTTTGGGCAGTGACATTACTCACCCCAATAATGAAAGTTATTAATGTAAAAAATAGAAAATTTTTCATAGTGGAGGAATTTATTCTTGGATGTAGACCACACGCTCAGGTGCTTGAAAGTTTGGAGAGTTAATAGCATCATGAGATAAAATCCGAATCCTCATATGAGGAGCCACATTTATAAAAGCATCTTCGCTCTGTTTTCTGTTGTCTTTAATTTGTTGTATCCAATCCTGATTAAAATAAGCAATAGACCGTGTGTTAATCATTTGAATTTGATAGGTTCCTTCAATATCATTGGTCTGTACCTGATAATCAGTCAATCTGCTTTCATTTGGCTTAATAACCATGGATCCAAATAAAATGAAGAGAGAAGCGGACAAGGAAAAAATGTATATGAATTTCACGTTTCTAGAGTTTATTTCAGTTTAGTGACGGTAAAAGCCTTGTTTGGTTGCCTAAATTTAAGTAATAATTTGATATGTAGGGGTATAAAAACAAGAAGGGGTTCTATCGAACCCCTATCCTGACCTACTTACTTACTACAAGAATGTAGTAACTCTACTATTTGCTCACCTTATTAAAAAGGTTCTTCAAAGTTAAAATTTATTTTCATCTGTGCAATTAATTATTTTAGGCAAAAACAATTAATTATTGGAATCCTAACTATAGTGTCTCATTTTCAGCAACAACCTCCTTTACTTCTGGCAAGTGTTGCTTTAATAAATTTTCGATTCCGTTCTTCAAGGTTGCTGTACTACTCGGGCACCCCGCACAAGCACCTCTTAATTCAACAGTTACCACGCCATCCTCAAAAGCAAGGAAATCTATGGCTCCACCGTCCGTTTCAACAGCAGGCTTTACATATTCCTCCAATAAGGATTTGATGGTCTCATCATATTCCGAAGGTTTGAAGTCTCGTTTGTTGATGGCCTTGCCTTCTGTTGATTCTGAAGTCTGAAGATCTTTTTTCTCAGGTATTTTAACAACAGCTACATTACCTTCCTCAATAAATTCCTTTAAAAATTCACGCAATTCCATATTCACCAGATCCCATTCCATGGCATCTGTTTTTGTAATAGAAACAAAGTTTCCAGCTATAAAAACCTTCTTAACAAAAGGGAAATTGAAAAGCGCAACTGCTAAATCTGAATAACCCATTGCCTCCTTTGCGGAGGAAAATTCAACTTGATCATCGCTGGTAATCATATATTTATTAGCAACGAATTTCATTACTGCAGGGTTTGGAGTCATCTCCATGTAAACACTAACGGGAACTTTCATACTATTTTAAATCAAATGTTGAGGATACCATTTCTTTTCCATCAGCCCATATCTCCACATTGTATGTGCCGGCTTCAGGAATATCAGGGAATGAATAATAAATACATACCTCTAGGTCATCTTTGTTATAATCTATCTCTCTCAGGAATGTGTACGGCGCCTGCGTACCATTCTTTTTAAATGTATTTGATGGAGAATCTTGAAGAATGGTTCCACTCGGTGTCTTAACAATCATGTAGAGATTTTTAACCCCAGAACGTGCTATTGGATTTGCAAGAACGGTCAGACAGGCTTTAATTTGCTCGGCTCTTCGAGCTCGGTCAGTTTCAGATTGATTCCCATTAGAACGCAGTCTAAATGTACTTATTCGAAGGTTATTTCCTCGGATACCCTGACCTTCGGAAACCGTTTCTTCCAATTCCTTTGTACGATCTTTATAGTTATCGATTGTTTTATTTGCGTCCGTAAGCTTCTCTGTGGTTTGAGTTAAGTCTTTCTTTAATATCTTATTCTCAGCATCTAATGAAGTGATTCTTCTTACAAATTCTTGATTAACTTTTCTTAAAGTTTCTAACTCTTTAACCAGCTTTGCTCTACTATAATTTCCGCTTCTAATTTTTTGCTGTAGTTCTGCTATTTTTTGTCGTTCAGCAGTTAGGCTATCCTCTAAAGAGGAAGCTTTAGCTCCCATTTGATCAGCCACATCAATATAATAATCGTAATCTGACATCAATTTTCTCAAGTCATCATTGATTTGTTCCATGTTATCTGAGCCCAACAGGGCACTTGTTTCAGATACATTCTCTTGACATGCTTTTAACTTGGCAGAACTGATTTCCAAATCTGCTTTTAAGTTTTTCATCTCATAAAATAAAAATCCAGCTCCTGCTAGAAGGAGAATAATTATTGTGATGTATATAGCATCCTTACTCCCATTTTTTTTTGGGGTCGGGTTAATAGGTTTTTGCGGCGTATTTTCAGACATAATGTGTCAAATTATCTTACAAAGTTATTCTAATTTAAAGTCCAACGCGTTACGGCGTTGATTTTTCCTCTACATCTCCTTGTGAACTACTACCTGGTAATTTCTGTTCCTTAGGGATTAAGTCGATACCAATTTTCTTACCTAAACCTATTAACAGTGGAGCAATTGGAACAGGAACTGGAATTGCCTGAATTGCTACCAAAGGTAAAAGTCTTGCAATATCAATGGATTGCTCCTTTAAGAATCTTTTTTCATCATCGGAAATCTCTCTGTAAAGAAGGTACCTTCTTAAAATTTTTACGGCAATGACTGTTTCTTTTCTTTCCCGTTTTGCGGTAGTTCTTACCGATTTTAAACCTGCTTTCAGTTTATCCCAGGCAATTTTAGGGCGGGTTATAATACCACCTTTCTTATCTTCCTTATTTTGTTCTTGAATACTTGCAGCGACAAGCATCTTTAGATCCTCATCGCTCCATTCATTTGAGTTTACTTCCCGTCCTTCAACCATTGATCTAACCAAGAAAAGAATTCACGGTGCCATACCAAGCCATTTTGAGCACCTTGAACCCAATGTCCTTCTGTTGGGAAATACAAAAACTTGCTTGGAATACCTTTCAGTTGAGCTACTTGGAATGCCTCCATACCCTGAGTTACAGGTACTCTATAATCGTTTTCACCGTGAATAACCAATATCGGTGTATCCCAATTATTCGCCTTCTTGTGCGGACTATACTTTTCATAAGAAATAGGCTTTTTTGGACTCCAGTATGGTCCTCCAATATCCTTATTCGCAAAAAACAGTTCCTCGGTGCTTCCGTACCAACTTTCTAAATTAAAGAGTCCGCAATGAGAAATAAAGCAATCAAACCTTTTTTCATGTATTCCAGCCAGATAGTATGCCGAGTAGCCTCCATAACTGGCCCCAATGCATCCAAGGTTGTCACTATCCACATATTCTTCTTTTGAGACATTATCAATTGCAGATAAATAATCATTCATTGCTTGACCTCCCCAATCTCCTGAGATTTGATCATTCCATTCTTGTCCAAAACCAGGTAAGCCACGACGATTTGGGGCAACTACAATATAGCCTTGAGAAGCTATTAAGCGAAAATTCCATCTAAAAGAGAAAAATTGTGATACGGTGCTTTGAGGTCCACCTTGGCAATATAAAATTGTTGGGTACTTCTTTTTTGGATCAAAATCAGGCGGGTAGATAACCCAAGTTAGCATCTCTTTTCCGTCGGTCGTTTTAATCATTCTCTTTTGAACGTCAATATCCTTCAGCTCCCCTAACATTTTGTCATTTGCTTTGGTTATTTGTGTGCCTACACCAGACTTTAAATCAACCAAGAACAGTTCATTTGGATGATGCATGCTTTGACGTGTAGTAATAATGCCCCCAGAAAAAGGATGGATACTATTATAGTTATGGTGCCCCTTTGTTACTTGACGGATAGCTTCCTTTTTTAAATCCAACTGAAAAATCTGCTCTGTAGCACCGGTCATGCTTAAAAAATAGATCGAATTACCATCAGCACTCCATGCATAGTTGGCAACAGTTAGGTCCTCTTTTGCAGTAAAATTCTTTTTAGTTCCTTTTGCTGGGTCCCAAATCACAATGTCGTTCTTGTCCGATTCGAAACCATCTTCCTCCATGCTAAGGAAAGCCATTAACTTTCCGTCGGGAGAAAAACTTGGCTGCATATCATAACCTAGCATACCCTTTGTAAGGTTTACCGTTCCTCTTTCACGGATATTATACTTGTAAATTTCTGAATTCGTGCTTACAGCATAATCCTTTCCTGATTTCTTTTTACAGGTGTAATAAATATCTTCCGAATTTGGACCCCAACAAATCTGCTCCATTCCACCAAATGGATTAAGTGGAGAGTCATACTTTTCATTGGGCATAATATCCACCTCTCGGCTATATTTTCCGTCTTTCAACTCAGAATAAAACACATGAGAATAAGCGTAGTCGTGCCAAGCATTCCAATGACGATACATCAAATCATCATAAACATGAACATTAGCTTTAGGAAGGTCAGGGTACTTTTCGTTTATAGTTTGATCAAGCTTTACATCCGCGATAAAAAGTATTTTCTTCCCATCTGGGCTGTATTTAAAACCGTTTACGCCGGATCTAAAAAAACTTACTTGCGTTGATTTTTTTGTAGCTAAGTCGAATTCAAAAACCTGTGTTTTTCCGTCAACTGCTGCTAGGTATCCTATTTTGTTATTTGTTGGGTGCCAACATTCGTTATACTCTCCCTTAGGAGTGTTTGTGATTCGTAATTCCTTCGAGCCATCCTTGTTGGTAAGATACAAGTCTCTGTTTCCCTTATTTTGGTCAATGTCATATCGGGTTTTACCAAACAATATCCACTCCCCTTTTTTGTCCATTTGACCCCCACTAAGCCTTTCAAGCTCCCAAAGCTTTTCAGGAGTAAGCACATTATTTTGAGCCAAAGTGGCAAAACACAAGCTTATACCTAATCCAAATAAAATTCCTCTCATATCTTAATTTTTCGGACGGTGAATTTACGAAAACTAGACCAAAGTCTGAATTTCTTATTTTTATGGCATGAAACATTTTGCATTTATAGTCATCTCAATTTTGTTTTACTCTTGCAGCGGGGATCCTGTGGAAAAATCTGAAGAAAACGTTGCCTTAAGCAAGACTCCAAAAATCGAGAAAAAAGAAGAAGGGGAAATATTAGTTGAAGAGAAAACCCTCGAAGAGGAAACTGAAATAAGTGAAGAGTTAAGTCTTGACTATCTTGGTTCTGGCTGCCACCAATCGGATAAAGTAAAGGCCTTAATGACGGAAAAGCTAAAAGCCTATTATGCCGAAATGGAAGATGAGTATTTCGATCCCTTTTATTTTATTGAACTCGATATGGAAGATTTAGAAGGGCTTAACCCGAAAGAAAAATTTGTTTACGCAACTGAATTTCCGGCCGAAATATCTCAAGTATGTGCCGCTTTTATGGGGCCTTTAGACCCACAATTACATTTAACACGTGACCTTAGATATGAAAGTTCAGAATCTTACTTTAGCGAAAGTCAAGACAGTGTATTACTGGCGATGAATGATGAGAGTATCAATTTTATTAAAACTTGTTTAGCTGATATGAAAACCTTGAGTGACAGGTACAAAGAATTGTTCCTGAAACTTGACTCGTATAAATTAATTCCAGGAATTATTAAGCTATATAAAAAGCAAGAAGTAGGTAAAAAGGATAATGAACTGCTAACGATATTGTTTCTAAAAATGGAAGAGGATGAGTTTCCTGAATTTATGGATTCGGGGCTATTAGACAAATTTGAGTCTACACAAGAATATTACCCTGATGCCATTGTTCTTACTCCAGAAATAGTAGAACAAATTTTCGAATTATCACGTTCTTATATGATATGGAGAAGTATGGAGGTTTAATTTTAGCTCTGCTTCTTTTATCTTGTTCTTCTGACAGAGATTTGGGCCCTGAGAAAAGGGGGCAATATGTTTCCATTAAAGAGGGACAATATGAGGTAGGGATTGCCAATCATCCAGTTAACCCAAGGAGAAGTGTTTTCCTTGAGACATATGAAATCTCCAAATACGAATGTACCAATGCAGAATTTAAAGTATTTGTAGATGAAACGGGCTACACAACAGACGCCGAACGTTTTAAAAACGCTATGACATTTTTTACAGGGCTTGATGAATATGAATGGAAAAGAGATTCTACTGCAAATTGGAAATTTCCGAACGGCAAAAAGAGTGGTGGGATAGAAGATAAAATGGATCATCCTGTTACTTGCATTTCCTATCATGACGTATTGAATTATTGTGAGTGGGCAGGTGTTCGTTTACCAACATTAGACGAATGGGAAGTTGCCTGCCGCGCTAATTCTAGCGGTCTATACTTTTTTGATGAGGATGCAGCCAGTATCCATAATTACGCAAATATTTGGAAAAGCAGCACACATCAAGAAGAGGATATTAAGGAAGACTATTTTTATACCAGTCCTGTTAGGACCTTCAAAGCAAACCCCTGGGGACTATATGACGTTTATGGCAACGTTTTCGAATTTTGCTCGGATAAGTCCTTGAATATGAAGTTGTCCAAAACCCAGGTTAATGCCAGAGGAGGCAGTTGGTGGTGCTCAGAAAACTCCTGTAATTTTTTTAACTCCGTTGATATTGGGATGGTAAATGAAAGAGCTTCTTTCAGTAACCATGGTTTTAGAGTGGTCAAAAAATAACAACTATAGTTTAACTAATTTTCTTGAATAAACCGTTAGGTTTTCTGATTGACACCTTAGAATATACATTCCAGAGGGATATGACTCCATGTTTATTGAAACGCCCCCTTTAGCCACAGATTTGAAAATATTTTTACCATTTAAATCAAATATTGCAACCTGTACATCTTGTTTTGAATTAAAGTTTAGAGCCAAGACTTCCGTTATTGGATTTCCTCCTAAAACATCTACCCAATTTTTCTCTAAACTGTTATTTAAGCTAGTCAAGTTCGCTTTTTCATAGCGACTGAAAAATTTCCAAATTTCCACGGATGCATCAAAATCTTGATTGGTTGTTCCAATCGTTACCGATGAACCGGGCCATGTATGTCCGCCATTGGTTATTTTATAGTGGAGTACCTCAGCACCTAAATCACCTCCAGTGTAGGAATATAGTTCCGCTGTGCAGCCGTCTGCGGTATTTATATCTGGTACAGACGAAATGGTAGGAACAGGGTTACAATTATTGTGTGCTAACCAATAATTTAACACTGAATCAACACTTAAAAAGTATTGATCTCCATTGTAATTAACCGTAGCATCTGCGGTACCGTGAATTTGCATGATTGGCATTGGGTTCACCACGGTGTTTTGAGGGATTTGTATGGCTGACATAGTTCCGGTTACAGATGCAACAGCAGTAATTTTATTGCTCAACTGACCCGCTAAAGTAAAACTCATAAACCCTCCATTACTCATCCCAGTCGAATATACCCGTCCTGAATTTATATTATAATCGGCAGAAATGCTATCAATTAAATCACTTAGAAAAGATATGTCATCCACACCAGTACCCCAATTAGCATTCCAATGCGCTGTTCCCGTGCCATCATTAAGACCCTGTGGTGCGAGAATTAAAAAATTAGCAGTGTCAGCTATAGACCTGAAATCACCGTAAAACATTTGCTGCGAATTATTACTTCCATAACCGTGCAAGTTTAAAACCAGAGGAACGGGAATACTACCATCATACACCGCAGGAATATATAGCTGATATGATCTTGTTCCTGTCGAATGGGAAATAGATCCGCTAACCGTGCTTTGACCAAAGGATAAAAAGCAAAAAAATAAAGTATAAGCGAAAAGTAAGTAAATCTTCATACTGTAAAAATAACACAAAATGTTAATTTGGTTTTTAAATAGTTAAATTAAGACTTTTAAACAAAGTGATATGCATACATATACCGCTAACACTTAGTAGCTTTCATTAACTCAGTTATCTTAGCTATGTGAAAAGAAAACCTCTGATTTTAATTGCTGCTCTTCTCCTTATTGTTGGAGTTTGTTCACTATTGATTTGGTGGCCAAAAAACAAAAATAAAAAGCAGGTTAAAAATCAACCCAAAGAGGTAGAGGTGCCCTTTTTACAGGAATATTCCTTGCGAGCGGATTCCATTTTAATGTCCTTTACTCAGGCTCAAAAAATTGAACTGCTGATACTAAGCACAGCTGAAAAGGTTGATAGTGGATTCTCATTTGGTGGGGTATGTAATAACATGGCTTTTGCAGACTCTAATTACACTCCGCCGCCCAAAAAAACATTCAAGCTTCAAGATACCTGCTTGAATGAACATGAAAATTTAGCATCCCTTTTTGCTGATACTTCAAGTTGCAATAAAGTCTTTCATAAATTACAAAGCTACCACGAGCTAGGGAACTTCAATGCTCAACTTCTTCCCAACTATGTTATTCCTTTTCAGGATACCGTATTTATTCATCCCATTTTTAAAAATTTTCAAAGACTCCTTGACTCTTCGTTGGTTCAAAAAAAATTGCTTGGTTTTTACTTACCTGAATCTCCCACAACAGTAGAGTCAGAATATCTTAAAGAAAAGGCCAAATTGGGACTTACCTTACTTGCCCATTCAGGTAGAAATGATTCCCTCAAGGCTAAATTCCCAAAATTTAGAGGTCTGCATATTCAGCACGAAGACAGCACTTCACTTTCGGATAAACCGGATCTTTTTATCAGCTCTGAACCTCAAACTTTAAAGAAAAAGATAGAAAAAGCTTTAGAAAATGGAGACTGGACTGAAACTGAATTAAACAATCGAGCAAAACGAGTGCTAAGTGCAGCTCTTTGGGTTAAGTATTCAGAATTAAGAGACCGGAATATTAGTCAACACCATCAACTTGATTTAAGGCTTTCGAAACGCGAACTTTTAAGGTCTTCAGTAGCTCAGGTATCTAGGTCAAATCTCTCAATCCCCATTCACTCTGAGCCTAAAAGCATAAATATCTTCTTTAAAGGAAGCATGAATTATCCCTTCTTGAAGGGCCTAAGTCATTATACAAAAGTCAACTCTAAAACAATTAGGTACTGGAATGAAATTGATTTTTCTAGGTATAACGACTTGTGCGTATTGGTGATTTCAGACACTATGCAACTCGACTCACTAAGAGTGGATATGCTATCTATGCTGGCGAAAAAAAACAAACTGATCATCGTTAGTGCAAAGCTTAATTCCTGGCAATCTATTCCTGAGAAATTCCCGGTCATTTTCATTCCAGCACCGATGGATTTGACCTGGAATCATGCGGCACAAAGTATTTTTGGAGGCGAGTTTTTAAAGGGTGGTCTGGGATTCTATGATGGAAGAAAACTAATTACTGCGCCCAAAACACGCCTATCTTACTCGATTGCATTGGACGCTGGTCTCAATCCAGATTCTTTATACCAAATTAACTGGATTGCAAAGGAAGGAATTAGAAACAGAGCTTTTCCTGGTTGTCAAGTTTCCGTGGCACGAAATGGTCGTCTTCCATTTTTAAAATCATACGGTCACTTGAGTTATAAACGCGAAATTCCTGTTGAGGACAACACGCTTTATGATTTGGCTTCTGTTACTAAAGTTGCATCAACTACCATGGTAGGAATGAAGTTGTATGAAATGAACGAATACAAGATATTTGATTCTCTTTATCTCCATTTACCAGATAGTTTACGCAAGCATTTAGGTCGACATGGCAGTACACTTAGCACACTGACTTTTCATGAAATCTACACACATAATACTGGATTGCCTAGCGGTTTCCCTATACTTAAATACCTGAAATATACAGATTCAATAACTCAACGTTTGGACCGATACTATTGTGATATGAAAGATGATAGCATCTTTACAATTGAGGTGGCAGAAAACTTTTTTATGGAAAAGTGGCACCAAGACTCAATTTGGATTCTAATGAACAAACTATACCGGAATCCCACTCAGGGTTATGTATATTCCGACATTAATTTTAACCTCTTATATCACCTTTTTTGGGGCAAAATAGTAGAACATTCGAATTGGTTGGAAAATAAAATTGAAGATGATGAAGACAAGAATCATTTAGAGGAATTTGTACAGCAAGAACTATATAGAAAATTAAAAATGGAGAATACCTGCTTTAAGCCAAGGCGATGGTTTCCAAAGAATAGAATCGCTCCTACCGAAGACGATAGGTGGTGGAGAAATTGTTTGATTCAAGGGTATGTGCACGATCCCACGGCGGCTCTATATGGTGGTTATGCAGGTAACGCAGGGCTTTTTAGCACCGCATCTGATTTAACAATAATGTATCAAATGATGTTAAATGGAGGGACATATGCAGGAGTAAAATACTACGCGCCTGAGACTATCCAACGTTTTACATCCCGACAAAATGGAAGTCATAGGGGGTTGGGATTTAATAAACCCGTTGGTGGAGGAATGTATGGTATAGCTGAACAGGCTAGTATGAGTACTTTTGGACATACAGGATTTACAGGAAATTCGGTTTGGATAGACCCTGAAGAACAACTAATTTTTATCTTTCTTTCCAACCGCTCACACCCGGATCCTCACAATCCAAAAATTATTAATCTAGGTACTCGCAAACGGATGCAGCGGGCAGCTTATTCAGCAATTTTTGAAGGGGCTTTGAATTAAAAAAGGCCCGGAATAATCCGAGCCTCATATTAGTTTTTACCCCCTGCTAGTGCCGTATAATGATTTGCCTATTGGCAATTCCATCATTCGTCCTAATTTGAAGCATGTAAATGCCGTTAGAAAAGGTTGATGTATTCAAGTTAATCTGACCCGTAAAGTTTTGGAAGTCCACCAATTTACCTTGAGCGTTGTATAAACTCAACTGTGCAGTCTTAGCTCCAGGTAAAACAATGGTCAATTCCTGATTAGCAGGGTTAGGGTAAAGATCCAAAACATGATTCAAATCCAATAAACCTAGGGCTGTGTCAGGGACAAAAGTTGTAAAACTCGTGTCAGTTCCACAAGCATTGTATGCGACCATCATTATAACAACCGTATCGCTAACGGCATAAGTATGCAAATGTGGACCAGAACCTGAAAACATTGTTCCATCTCCCATATCAAACACAACACTATCGGCGACCGAACCATTATCCACAACTGTTACTTGAAGGGATCCTTCATTTGTAGTGTTATAGTTAGCCACTGGAAAAGGTAAAATCGTTAAATCTACAGTATCAGCGGTATAGCATGTACTGCTCCAACCTTGTATATTATAATATGCTATTGCCTCATAATTTCCTTGTACCGCATATACGTGGCAACTATCATTAATTCCGTTGTTCCCATCACCCCAATTCCAATATTGTAATTGTGGGCCGTTGTTATACATACTATTAAAAATAAGGGGACTAGTAGTTACTTCAAAACACAAGGAATCGCCAATACATTCATTTGAATTTGTTGAGTTAATTGTTGTTTCTAAATCATAAGAAACGAAAGGATTGATGATCCAATCAAAATCCCAGTTATATGGGGCTTCATATTGGTCATACCAACCCACAAAGGAAGGGAAAGCGGAATCCGAATAAAACGCAAAACTCAAACCCTCTCCTGCTCCGTCAGCATTGCTAAATGAATTTGCAAGCATGTAGACACTGTCGGTAGTATTATTTTCAACGGCAATGTGAAATCCTTGACCTGTAATTTGAACCGGACTTGGAAAGCTTACACAATACTTCATTACATCCAGGTTAGTAGCGTTATAATCATCAGTTACCGTCACTGGAGCCTGAGCTAAAAGGGCATCTGGAAAAGAATCTACTGTTACAGAGTAAAGCTTAACAGACATATTCGTATTTGTCCCAGGAATAAAATTAAAGGCATAAAAACAAGCCCCTTCAACTGTCACAGCCTGAGGAGTTTCATAGTATTGCGAAAAGCTTGAGTTATAAGAGGCAGATGTTGTCGTATCACATATGGCATACCACTCGAATACACTAGCCTTTGAAGGCAGGTACTCTAAAGTGTCTGTACCACATTGACTCAGTGATTTTGTTCCTTTAAAATACAGCTCCTTACTTACAGTGCCCATAGATTTAGGAGTCATTTGATGTTTTCTTATTTCAAAAACTTGCTGCACTTCTTGCAACTCTTGATGTGTATTAATATCAATCATAGGTAACTGTGCAAAGCTGATTGCACATACTATTAGAGATAAGGTAGTTAAGTAGATTTTTCTCATTTTTTACGATTTTAGTTTTTCATTATTCTTATGACGTTGAGAATCACGTTTCGTTTTCTTGTCTAAGTTCTTTTTTAGGCTTTTTGTTAAATCTATCCCCGTTTGATTTGCTAAACATATTAGCACAAACAATACATCAGCCATCTCATCACCAAGGTCTTTTGCTTTATCACTTTCTTTTTCTGATTGCTCACCGTACCGACGAGCAATAATTCTGGCAACCTCTCCAACCTCTTCACTTAATTGGGCCATATTGGTTAATTCATTAAAATAACGAACCCCGTGCTGATTGATCCAGTCATCAACAATTTTCTGTGCTTGTTTTATACTTAGCTCTTCTGTCATTTTACAAAGATAAGGGCTTATTCCATTTATCTTAATAGCTTTGAATTATGGAAACAATCCTCCTCACGAATAAAGGTAACGCTGATAAGGCATTTGAGTTCAAAAAAATAGATAAACCGCATGTAAATACTGACGAAATCGGTATATCTGTGAAGTGCTTTGGAATAAACTACGCGGATGTAATGGCTAGAAACGGGCTATACAGAGAAGCTCCGCCTATGCCCTGCACTCTTGGGTATGAAGTATCGGGTGTGGTTGATTCGTGTCCATCAAACCCAGAAATGGAAGGAAAGCGAGTTCTTGCCTTTACACGTTTTGGGGGCTATAGCCAGTATACAGTTACACCAATTGATGCGGTAGTTGAGATTCCCGATGATCTAAGTTTCCAGAAGGCATGTGCCCTGGCCACGCAATATGTTACAGCTTATTATGCCATTTACGAATGCCTTCATATACATGAAGGTGATCACTGTATGATGCATGCTGCTGCCGGAGGGGTGGGAATTGCTTTAATACAAATGCTCAAGGCCAAAGGGGCTAAAATATATGGTCTTGTAGGTTCTGATAAAAAAGTAGAGTTTATTAAGTCATTGGGAGTCGACCACGCGATAAATTATCGCCGGTGTGATTATGAAGTAGAAATGAAAAAAATCTTAGGAGATAATAGATTAGATGTTGCATTTAACTCCGTTGGCGGAGCTAGCTACAAAAAAGATAAACGCTTATGTGGTTTTGGTAGCAAGCAAGTTTTATATGGCGGCGCAGAGCGATCCGGCAAGAAATTTGGAATGTTATCAAGTGTCAATTTTCTCCGAAAAATGGGCTTTCAATCTCCTATTTTTTTGATGATGAGAAGCCAAAGTATTATTGGAATCAACATGCTCAAAATTGCGGACTACAAGCCTCATATTTTGCAAAATTGCATGAAAGGTGTAATCGACTTATACAAGGAGAATAAAATAAACCCTCTCCTTGACTCGGAATTCAAAGCAAAAGATATTGCAAAAGCGCATAAGCGTTTAGAAGGCAGGGAAAGTATTGGTAAAATTGTTTGCTCTTGGGATTGATGATACTGCCTGTTTATTAATTAAAAGACAAAAGCCCTTTTTCATCTAACATAGTGCTGTTTATAGATTTTAAAAATAGCTTCTAGTTCTTGCTGCAGAGATTTTAATTTCGCTTAGTGCATTGGATTCGATATACTGTTCTAGGTCTACTGCTAGCTGCATGTGGCTTTATGCTTTTTCATGCTTATAATTTTATCGAGAAGCATCACCAACCTAAATATTATCCGGTTAATTACATACCGCAAAATGCCTTATTTGTATACACAGGGTCGAATATTCATGAAGAATATAATAAGCTGAATGGGGGAGCAGTTTGGTTTGAAGAATTGAAATCAGCAGCAATATTTAATTCCCTCATGAAGGTACTAACAGAGGTTGATAGTATTTCTGTTGATGAACCCCTAATTCAAGAGGCATTTAATAATAGTGAATTTGCCTTTGGGATTATACCCCAAGGTGACGAGCTCCGTTTTTTATTTTGTTTAAATGATACAAAGGAAGAAGGCTTTTTTGAAGCTTGGCAGAGAACTCATCCACAATTGCGAAAGCAATCTTTCAACGGGCATGAAGCCCTTAAGAGTGAGTCTTATCTGATGGTCAAAAGTGACCGTGTGATCTTTGTTACTCAAAATGATTGGGAAATGAAGCTTTTATTAGAGGAACAAAAATCAGGTGCACATAATTGGGAGAATTCTTATAAACTTACGGATAAAAGAGAATCACTTTCTGGAAATTTTCTATTCAATTTTGAAAGGTTATCTGAATACCTAAAAAAACAAACAGGGATTCAGATTCCCAAATTAATAGCAAAAAACCTTGGTATAAATGGAAGCGATTTCTATTATAACTCAAATCAGTTATTTTGGAGTGGATTGAGTGACGTAGAAGTGGAAAATGATGTTTTAAATCTTCCTTTTGAAATTCACCGGGCTATTCCACACAATGCTGATTTAGTTGTTAGATACGCACACAACAAATTAAATGATTATGACTCTTGTAAGACCTTTTTTCAATCCAACACGAATTGGAATGAATACGATAAAGAGTACGGAGCAGATTTTGACTACCACCTTATGCAGTGGCTTGGAAACGAATGCGCAAAAGTTGAAATTGAACTCGAGAACAAACAAAAAAAATACTTGGTACTTTCCATAAACCCTCAGGAATTATCGCCAGAAGAACATTTGGGCGAACTTAAAAGAAAAATTAATGAGTACTACAATGATGTAGATAGTTCCGAAAGTATGAGATTACCCATAGGCTGGGAAGGGATATTTGGAGATGATTTTAAAATGGAAGAAAAGGTCTACTTTGGGCGATATGAAGGTTATTTAATCGTTGCAAACTCAAAAGGAGATTTGGATGCCTATCTGCAAGAATGCAGATATCGTAGTCTTTATGAAGATCCGAACTTTGGGTTGATGTTGAGTAATTCAATGGCTCAAAACTCGTGGGGAATTCTTTATGTAAACCCTAAGTATGCCCGAGAATCTCTTGCAAAAATTCTTGATGAACCTTTAGAAAATTTATCCTGGATAAATTCTTTTCCAAAGTTTATAATACAATTGTGTGTAAGTAAAGAAAATAACTTCACCAATATGAGTCTTGCCTATCAATCTGAGGCGCTTGAAAAGAACACCTCCAAACTTTGGGAACTAAACCTAGGCAGTAAGGCTCTTTATGGTCCTGAACTAGTAAAAAATCATCGCACCAATTCACAGGATATTTTAGTTCAAACCGAGGATCATATTTTACACCTAATATCACCAAACGGAACAAAAAAGTGGAGTTATCAGCTAAACTCTGAGATAATTGGGGAAGTACTCCAAGTTGATGGTTTTGCTAACAACAAATACCAATTCTTACTTCAAACCAAAGATAAACTGCATGCCATTGATATTTTGGGTAGAGAAATGGGTGGTTTCCCCATTAACTTGAATGAACCTTCACCTTCTCTAACCGCTATTCGTTATAATCCGGGATCAGATTTAAGAATATTTTTTGAAAGTAGTGGGAAACTAAGAAACTACGACATCCAAGGAAAAAGTGTCAAAGGGTGGATAGAGCCAGAAATCAAAAGGATGAAACTTGCGGTGCAACATTTTGTAATTGGTGGTAAGGATCATTTAATGTGTTTAGATGGAAGCAATGCCATCCATATGTTCAATAGAAAGGGAGAAAGACATCCAAACTCTGATCTAATTAAACCGCAAATTAAATCAACAATAAAAACTCCTGTTTACTTTGAAAAAAGTAGCAATCTGGAAACTTACAGACTAAGCTACCTTGATTCAAATGGCATATGGCATAAGCGATATTTAGGTGGATTACAAGACAGCGTACAATTTGTTAATTCAAGTAAAAGTTCAACTTTACTGATAGGAGATATAAATGGAGATAACGCACCAGAAATATTTCTAACAGGAAAAGGAAAGCTTAACGTTTATTGGAGCAAAGATGATTTGAATTACTCCTATTCTTACGAAGGGAACAATGCAAAAATTAATAGCCATTTTGTTTCTGGGGAATATCTTGTGACAATTTGCACTGAAACTGAAAACATTGTTTTAAACGAGGGAGGTGGTGCCCTCGGTAGAATGTCTAAAATTCCATTAGGACCATTTACCTTATCTGACTTAAATCAAGCTGGTCAGGTTGTAAAACTTGTTGTTGATAGCCAAGGAATACTAAGCGCCCACAAAATTAGAGGTTAATCAATTATAAGCTTCTTGCTTAATTTTTCACCCTTCTCGTTTTGTACTTGAATGAAGTAAACTCCACTTGTATAATCAGAAACATCAAGTGCGTGTATAAATTGACCCATTACTTTTATACCTGATTTTTGATACACCGTTTTACCTGTTATATCCAAAATCCTGATGTCATTTTCTAAAAAGGAAAGGGAGCTAAAGGCGATATTTAAATTACCCTTGCTTGGATTCGGGTAAACGTAAAACTCTTTTAAAGTTTCTTCATGAATACCAGTACCTGCTGCTGGCTGCGTTTTATTAGATCTACTTGTGTTATGATTATTCGCACGAGTTGCTGTACAGCTAACATTCCAATCAATATCCACCTTGTAAAATAAGTTTGTCCAATCCAAAGGCGTATTGGCATCTGTCCAGGCCGTGTCTGACATCTGGCCATTTGCCGTTGAGAAATCCAAGCCCCAAACTCCCTGGTTTATCGAATCCGACCAACATTGATAAGAGTTAAAAACTGTACTGTCATATCCAATGTAAGGTGTCCATATTAGTTTGGTTTGCTGAGCTCCCAAGTCGATTACGGAAATGTGCATAGTAAAATGAGGAAGTGAAAGCGGTCCCATGTTACCGGCTAAATCAATACCCGCGATACGATAGCCATAAGCTCTCAGGTTAGGATCAGCAGAATAATCATGATATTCTGAAATACTATCAAAGTCTACTCTATCAATTTCTATCCAGTTCCCTACTCCCGGAACTCTTGTATAAATCGCAACGGAATCTATGGTTCCAACTTGACTGTTTCTTTCCCAAACAACCACGTTATGTGTCAAGGTAGAGTCAACTGTCACAACACAAATATTCATGACCGGACCAACTTGAGTTTTTCCAAATAAAGTAAATAATAGTAGGGTAAAGAGGAGTAAGAGTTTTCTCATAGTTTGTATCTTATTGAAGAATGATTTTTTGTGTTAGGTTTTCACCGTTTACGTTTGTTATATTCACAAAGTATACACCCTTAGAAAAGTCACTAACATCAATACTGGTTGAGAATTGACCGATTACTTTAAGTCCTTTTCTGTTATAAACGACTTTACCAGTAAAGTCAACAATTTCAATACTGTTCTCAACAAAAGACAGGGAACTAAAGGCAATATTTACAATCCCATTGGACGGATTAGGATAAATAATAAGCTCCTGCAAAATGTTTTCATCCAGGCTTTGTGGAGCAGCTGGCTGAGTCTTATTCGATCTACTAGTGTTATGATTATTTGCTCTAGTTGGTGAGCAGTTAATGTTCCAATCGATATCAACCAAATACCACAAGTCAGTCCAGGTACCCGGTGTTTGATTATCCCACCATGAGGTATCATTCATTGCTGTGGTTGCTTGTTCTAAATTCCATGTGCCCGAATTAAAGTCATCTGCCCAACATTGATAAGCATTGAATCCTGATTCCTGATCATCATATCCTACATATGGAGACCATTTTAATTGAACACTCGTTGTATTTCCGGTATCGATTACTGCAAAGTGCATAGTTGAATGAGCACTACTCATTGGCCCAATATTTCCAACTAGATCCATACCCGCAATGGCATAAGTATAACTCCTAAGATTTGGATTCGCTGCATAATGATGAAACTCGGACAGGCTATCGAAATCTTGTCTGCCCACTTCCACAAAGCCGCCTGTTGCAGGATCTTGGCTGTAAATTATTACCGAATCAATCCCTACAGGCTGCGCATTTCGCTCCCAAACAACTTCATTGTGGGTTAATGTAGAATCCACAGTTACAACGCAGATTTGCATGGGTAATTGCGCAAGTGCGGAAAATGAGCTTAAAAGCAGGATTGAGTATAGCAGTTTCTTCATGACAATTATTTTTCGATTAGTACTTTCTTGCTAATCATTTGCTTATCAATATACACATTAACGAAATACAATCCAAGTTGGATTCCGTCAGTTGCTATAAACTGCTTATCAACTGTTATTTTTCCGGTTTTAATTAATTTGCCCTCTAAAGAATACAATTCAAAGTGCGCATTTTGAGTGCTCGCTCCCATCAAGTCCAAATAAAATCCAGAAGTCGCTGGGTTCGGATATAATCCTATTTCTGGCTTCTTTAACTCCTCAACCGAGTCAAAGGGTCCTGCAACTGGTGATGTCTTATTTGATCTACTCGTGTTATGATTATTTGCTCTAGATGATACACAAGGGAAATCTGGCACAGCCTCAAGATAATAGTGAAGTGACGTAACTCCAGCAGGAGGATTTATATCAGAATATGAGCTAATATTATTCGCTACAGACGCTATATTCTCTAAAGTGTCGGTCACACCATCACTTGAATATCTCCAGATATTATATGTTGAGTATGAAAACCCAGTATAATCCTCCCAAATCAAGTTTATTTCATTAGAAACTCCAATATTGGAAGTGAGGTGAATAGTTTTATGAGCTTGACTTAAATTTGATTCTGTACCACAAAAATCAACCCCACTTAATTTATATCTATAGGATTGAACTTCCGCATTAGATCCTAGGTCAACAAAAGTTGAAAGGCTATCAAAATGCTGTGTCCCTATTAATTGATAAACACCAGAAGCGGAACTTTCTTTATAGATATTAATCCACTCAATATCTGTAATACCTGCTTTCTCCCAAATAATCATATTATTTGCAGTTCCAGGATTAACATCTACCATACAAATTGGCAATCCGTTTGGTTGAGTTTGTTCAATTTCGAATGCCTCATATAAGGTACAGCCACTATTTCCAGTTACCTCAACCCAATACTCACCCGATTGAACATTTAGTAAGTTTTGATTCGTTGAACCATCCGACCAAGTGTAATTGTATGGCGCTTGTCCTCCGATTGCATGCACATAGATGGACGCTTGTCCTCCACAAGCTAAAGAACTAATACTATCTGTAACTAGGAAAGGAGCCCCTTGTTCGCTCAGAGTAACAGTTTCCTGGAATAAACATCCATTCGCATCAATAACGTTTATACCGTACACCCCAGCAGGTACACCATTTATTATTGCTCCACTTCCACCATGATCCCAAACATAAGTGTAAGGACCTGTGCCTCCGCCTGCTTGAGCCTCAATCACTCCGTTAGATGCTCCACAAGAAGGACGGATTTTACTGAAAGAAATGTTCACTGAGTTTGGTTCTGTGATCTCAACACTTTCTGCCGAAATACAACCATTAGCATCTGTAACGATTAATTCGTAAGGGCCTGGATCAAGGTTATTAATGTCTTGAGTTGCTTTTCCATTTGACCACGAATAAGAATAAGGGCCGGTTGACCCTATTAATTCAATGTCAATGGCTCCGTCACTTCCTCCGGCACACGAGACGTCTAATACATTATCCACTAAAATCGTTGGAGCTTCTTGATCCGAAACAGCTACAACCGCTTCACCTTCACAACCGCGATTATCAACAACTGAAATATAGTACAAACCTGCACTTAACGAATCAGCAATGATTCCATTATGTCCATTGGACCACTCGATTGTGTAGGGTTGATTACCTCCTGATATAGCCGCAACAGCCGATCCATCATTCATTCCGCAACTTGCATCAACAGAGGTTGTGTTAATGTTTACGAAAGTATTTGAAACCGTTATTGTTTCATCCGTGGTATCTGAGATACCACAAGAATTGGTTACGATTAGAGTAACATCATATGACCCTGGTTGATCATAAGAATGCTCAAAGGGTTCTAGGGTTCCTGGTCCAGCCTGTAATCCAGATCCATCACCAAAGTCCCACTGATAAGTTTCACCTCCAGCACCATAAAATGTAATGGGAGTATTAATACAGTAAAAATCGAATTCGTTTTGGAATATAAGCCCTGCTTCAGGTTGAGAACCTGGACCTATCTGTACATCCACAGATTGGTTAATGGATAAACCACATGTATTTGTATAGGTAATTGTTGCAGTATAAACGCCAGGCGTACTATACTCGTTTGTTACGTAATTAAAAATTGTACCTTCTGAACTAAGTGTGTTATCCGCTGTTCCTGTGTTACCATCTCCAAAATCCCAATCATATGTTCCATTTCCTCCGCCTGGAAAGCTTACAAATAGTATTTCATCTCCTGGGCATGCCGTTTCTGGAAAAGGAAAATTAAACGTTGCGTTTGGATCTGGACCTACGTTCGTACCAACATAAACTTGCGAACTTATTGTGGTATCGTTTCCGCATCCGTTAGAAAATGTAGCCGAAACATTATAGCTACCAACCGTATTATAAATGTGTGATCCATCGTCAAGATATGCAAAATCTCCATCTCCGAAATCCCAAAGAATATCCGAATAATTATTGGCCCAACCATCGTAATACATAGACTCACCAAAACAAATAGAGTCCGGGATTTCGATTTCTGCATTGGTCACGTAAACATTTCCAACGACCTCAACCGAATCGTACAATGTAATTGAATTACCACATGCGTTTGATATAGTTACATTATAGTCATACCATCCTTGAGAAGGAAAGTTTAAAAGTACGTTTTCCCCACTTGCAGTATCTCCTGTTTCAAAAACCCAATTATAGGATTGGTAACCCTGGCTTGCATCAAAATAAACTTCATCACCTGGACAGTGCCCATTACTTCCCCATACGTATACTTCACCAGGATTTATTGGCGCTGTAGAAGTTACTACAATTGGAACTGAAGCAGAAGAGGTATTACCACACCCATTTTGCAAGGTGGCTGTAACCGTATAGGTGCCTACATTATTATAGGAATGAGAATAAGCGTTTGTAGTGTAATTTCCATCACCAAAATCCACTACCCAATCGGAATTCCAATCTGTCCAAAAATTGAATTGATCTCCTGGACAAAGTGTGTCTGAACTTACTTGTATGTATGCTTGTGGAGCAGGGACATTATTACCTACCCAATGCGTTCCATTTACTGTAGAAGCTCCACAGAAATCATAAACGGTTATAGAAACATTATACATACCCGGTGCCGTATATGTATGTTCAGCGCTAGAATAATCTACTACTTCAGAATTTCCATCTCCATAATCGACCAACATGCTATCGATCCCATTTTGGTTAATCCAAAACTGTACTTGATCTCCCACACAGGTTGTGTCTTCATAAAAATTATAGGCTTCTGGAGCCCCACCTATATCTGTCCATACCCCGTATGAATCCAAAAAACTCCCTTGTCCATCAAAAGCGATTGCTTCAATGTAATACTGCCCGCCGTTCAGGTAAGTATGAGAAACATTCGCACCATTTTGAGATGCGCCATCACCAAAATACCAAACAATCATGGCTGTGTTTGGAGGTGGGTTTTGCGCTGAAAAGCTTACATTAGTTCCAGAACAAATGTTGCTCGATGGTGAACTTGTATAGGAGAATTGAGTAAATCCTAAAACAGGAATAAGTAGAATTAAAACAAGTAGAAATTTTTTCATGTCTTTATGTAATAGATTACGAATTACGCCAAAATAAAATTTTGATACGCTAATTTATGATAAATTGCTTTAAATGAAGTATTAATCGTATTGATTTGTCGATTAATAGGCTCTCACATTTTTACCTTCCATGTAGTTAATGAAGCTTTTCAAAACTACCCTAGCTCCCCCGGGAGTCGGATAATTCCCAGTGAAATACCAGTCCCCTTTATTTTTTGGGCAGGCCTCATGAAGACCCTCAATTGTCTGATATATTACTTTAACAGGGGTGTCTATATCTTCGGGTGTAATTAATTCTGCTATTTCATCTGAAATTTCATCTGCGCTAAACGCTGCGTACAACTCATTTATTGGATTATTTAGGCTAGAATTGTTTTCTTCAATCTCGCGTTTACATTTTTCATAAACTTCATCCAATAAATTCTCTTTCCCATTTTTCTTTAATAGGGAAACAACAGCCTGAAAAGCAATAAAATCACCCATTTTTGCCATGTCAATTCCATAACAATCAGGATAGCGAATTTGTGGTGCACTCGAAACAACTATAATTTGCTTTGGCTTTAACCTATCGAGCATTCGAATGATGCTTTTTTTCAAGGTGGTTCCACGAACAATAGAATCATCAACGACCACCAAACTATCCTGCTTCTTTCTTACTGCACCATGCGTAATATCATACACATGAGCCACCATCTCGTCTCTATCATCATCCTGAGTAATGAAAGTTCTGAGTTTTGCATCCTTGATGGCAATTTTTTCTATCCTCGTTTTTTGAGATAAAATTTCTCTAATCTCATCTGGTTTAATTCCGTTTCCAAGATCAGATAAAGCTTGAATCTTTCTTTCATTTAGCTCGTCTTCAATACCTTTTATCAATCCATAGAAAGCTGTTTCCGCTGTATTTGGGATAAAGGAAAATACCGCGTTGTCGATATCACCATCTAGAGCTGAAACCACTTGTTGACAAACATTGTGTCCTAAACGCTTCCTTTCCTTATATATCTCAACATCATTACCTCTTGAAAAATAAATTCTTTCGAAAGAACAACTCAATTTTTCTTGAGGCTCTCTAACCTTTACAATCGATACTTCCGCATTTTTCTTAATTGAAATTGCATGTCCGGGGTCGAGCTCTTTTATAGAATCAAAAGGCACATTAAACGCAGTTTGTATAACTGGCCTTTCTGAAGTAACAACTACTACCTCATCATCTTCGTAGTAATAAGCTGGTCTGATACCATTTGGGTCACGCAGCACAAAGGCATCTCCATGACCAAATAGTCCTGCCATTGCGTAACCACCATCCCAGTCCTCGGCAGAATTCTTAAGTATTTCTTGAACGTCTATATTTTCTGCAATTAATCCAGATATTTCTTCGTTTGAATAACCTAGGGTTTTATATTTCTGAAATAAACGCTCATTTTCAACATCTAGAAAGTGACCTATTTTCTCAAGAACGGTTACGGTATCTGACTTTTCTTTGGGGTGCTGACCAATCCTAACAAGAATGTCAAAAAGATCATCGACATTGGTAAGGTTAAAGTTCCCTGCTACTACTAAATTTCTGGTTTGCCAGTTATTTTGTCGCAAGAAGGGGTGGCAGTTCTCAATACTGTTTTTACCATAGGTGCCGTATCTCAAGTGTCCCAAAAAAAGCTCTCCTGTAAAGGCATAATTATCTTTTAAGAACTGAGCATCTTTTAACTTCTCTGGCTCTTCATCTTGTAATTGCTTGAACCTGCCCATTACATTGCTAAAAACATCCTGAATGGGTTTATTTGACACTGATCTTTTTCTAGATATATACCTTGTTCCTGGGCGCATATCTAATTTAATATTTGCCAAACCAACACCATCTTGCCCACGATTGTGTTGTTTTTCCATTAGCAAATACATTTTGTTAAGACCGTAAAATGCCGTTCCGTATTTATCCAGATAAAATTGGAGAGGTTTTTTGAGTCGAAGAAGTGCTATTCCGCACTCATGTTTTATTGGATCGCTCATGAGACTTTCTAAAGCACAAAAGTACAATTTAGCTTTGAACTATTTGCTTAAAGTTTTTAAACAAAGTTGTAATCCCTTTAACTCAATAAAGGCAACGTTTACATCAATTAATCGTCATATTATAGCAACTCGTTTGACAGATACCTTAATTAGTCCTAAATTAGTTGCTTAAATACATTGTTTTTTAAACACTTACATAGCAAGGCAACTCTCTTTTTTTTGTTATGCTACTTCATTTCTTGGGGGCATAGTGGATTGCTATTTACTGAAAACAAAGGTCAGTGGGATGACAGGGTTTCCGCAAGGGCTAAAACTAACTTTGGTTATATCTATTTAGAAAAGACAGGCTTTAGCTATTTATTCTATGATAAATTGACCTTGTCAAGAGAGGCTCATTCGAATCCAGACTACGAAATACCAGAATTCATCAAGGCCCACTTTACACAAATGAAGTGGATAAATCCAAGTTCTGCTGTGACGGTTAGCTATGACAAACCTGTTAGCTGGCATGAAAACTACTTCAAGGGTAAAGATCCGAGCAAATGGGCATCAGAGGTAAAGTCATATACCAACTCCATGTATACCAATGTATGGAGCGGAGTGGACATTAAGCTATACCAATATGCACAGTACTTAAAGTACGATTATTATGTCGCACCAGGTACAGATCCAAATGTAATTAAATGGGAATATAAGGGAGCTGAAAAGGTTTATTTAGATGAAGGCATTCTTAGGATTGAAAATTCGATGGGTAGCATTTCCGAGCAAAAGCCGGTGGCATATCAAATGAAAAACGGCAAAGAGCTTGAAGTTAAATGCGAATATTCCTTAGAAAATGGAATTCTTGGTTTTAACTTCCCAGATGGTTATGATACCACACTTGAATTGATAATTGATCCCATCATTATATTTTCAACCTATACTGGTTCTACGGCAGACAACTGGGGAACTACCGCCACTTACGATGAAACGGAAAATGCCTACGGCGCTGGAACTGTATATGGCTTTGGTTATCCTACCAGTCCTGGTGCATTTCAAACAACAACAACATCCAACGGAAATCTTGATTGCGATATGGGTATCAGTAAGTTCTCATCGGATGGAACTACCCTAATGTATTCAACTTATTTAGGTGGTACAGGGCAAGATTCGCCCCATTCTATGATAGTAAACGATAATGACGAGTTGTTCATTCTTGGCACAACATCATCATTAGATTATCCGGTTACGGTTGGTTGTTTTCAAAATAATTTCGCTGGTGGTGGTGCGGCCATTGTACCCAACGGATATAGCAGCTATGCCGGAAGCGATATCGTCGTAACGAAATTAAATGCAAATGGTACTCTTTTAATGGGAAGCACTTATGTAGGTGGTAGCGATAATGATGGACTAAACTACGACAATACCTTATCTTACTTCTACGGAGATGGTTTTAGAGGAGAAATTATTTTAGATGCAAATGATAACCCTATTATAGCGTCCAACACTTTTAGTAATGATTTCCCAGTAAGTGTAGGCGCACCACAAACAAGTTTTGGGGGCCTTTCAGACGGGGTTATTTTTAAACTTGATGCCAACTTGACCAGCATGGTTTGGGGGAGTTATTTTGGTGGAACAGATCATGACGCATGTTTGGGAACACAGGTAGATCAAAACGGAAATATCTTCTTCACCGGTGCAACAAGAAGTGCCTCACTTCCCACAGGCCTGGGTGCAATGAATCCAAACGCTTTAGGTGATATAGATGGTTTTGTAATGAAGTTAAACCCAACTGGAACGGCGTTTCTAGGAGGTACCTACATAGGAACTGCTTCAAAAGACCTTTCATACCTGGTTCAACTTGACGATAATGATGACGTGTATCTGTTTGGAATCTCTGAAGGGAACTATCCTATATCCAATGTACTTTATGGAATTGCTAATTCCCATCAATTCATTCAAAAGCTTGACAACAACCTCAACAATCCATTATGGAGTACTATTATTGGAAGTGGAACGGGGGTCGTCAATTTCTCACCAACCGCATTTTTAGTTAACGATTGCGGTTTAATTTATATGTCTGGTTGGGGAGGTGCGACAAATAATGGTCAAGCCTTCGGAAACCCCAACGTTCAAAACGCCAACACAACAACCACAGGGCTCCCAATTACTCCAAATGCATTTCAGAATAGTACAACAGGGTCAGACTTCTATTTAGCCGTCTTACAACCAAATGCAAGCGGTTTACTTTACGGGTCTTTTATGGGAGGGTCGAGTGCTGATCATGTCGATGGTGGTACCAGTAGGTTTGATAAAAAAGGATTTGTCTATCATGCTGTTTGTGCTGGATGTGGTGGCAACTCTAACTTCCCAACTTCTCCAACAGCCTACAGCACTGTCAATGGCTCTGGTAATTGCAACATGGCAGTTTTTAAATTTGGCCTAAATAAAATAGAAACGATCATAGGTTTGCCAGCCCCTTATGTTTGTATTCCTAATACTTACAGCTTTTTTAATAATACCATAGGTGCGAATCAATTTATTTGGTCATTTGGAGATGGTGACACTTCATATCTTGAGGAACCCACACATTTATATTTGGACACTGGAAACTTTGAGGTAACACTGATAGCCATAGATACCAATGGTTGTGTTGAACCGGATACAGCAAGTATTTTCGTTGATGTATTTGCAATTGATGATGCTGGCATTTATGCAGTTCCACCCATTTGTCCTGGCGATACACTTCAATTAGAAGCATATGGTGGGGAGTCTTATGTATGGTATCCAAATCAGGATATGATTGGAGATACAACATACATAACCAATGTTCACCCCGATAGCACAATGACCTATTATGTTATTGCTACGGATAGTTGCAGTACCGACACAGCAAGCATAGAGGTCGTTGTTTTTGATGAAAATGTTGATGCTGGACCAGATGCAGTAATATGTCTTGGGCAAAGCACACAACTAAATGCAACCGGAGGCCAAAGCTTTGAATGGGATCCAGACCCAACTTTATCCGCAACAAATATTCATAATCCTACGGTCGATCCAATAGTTGATACTTGGTATTATGTTGAGGTAGAAACACATAATGGCTGCTTCATCAGAGATTCAGTATTTGTAGAGGTTTTTCAAACACCACCACAACCTGTAATTTCAAACGACACCAGTATTTGTTTAAATGACTCCATCCAACTTATTGCAAGTGGTTCTTTGGAAATTGTATGGCAATCAAACTACAATATTTCAGAACAAGTGAATGATACAGTAACAGTGTGGCCAACTGAATCATTCACCTATGTTGCTGAATTCATCAATGCCTGTGGATCGGTTTACGATTCAGTTGAAATTACAGTTATCGAGCTTTTCCCATCGATTAATGCTGATACAATAATCTGTCCTGGTGATACAGCAATACTATATGCGGGTGGTGGAGATAATTATTTATGGAGTCCGAACAATAACATATCCGATTCCGACAGTAGCACAACGTCAGCTTACCCTGATCAACCTACGACCTATTTTGTCAACATTTCGAATGGTATGGGATGCTCGGCAATAGAAAGTGTGTTTGTGGACATTTTCTCCCTTCCATACGTAAATGCCGGTCCAGATTTAAGCTTAATATATGGAAGTAGTATTGAAATATTGGGAGCGAGCAGCGCAGACAGCATATATTGGTGGCCTCCCGATAGTCTTTCCTGTTATACCTGCCTAAGTACGAGTGCCAATCCAACACAGCAAACGCACTATATTTTATATGCGGTTGATACAAACGGATGTATAAATTCAGACACAATGACCATTTATTTGGATCCTGTGCTATACGTCCCTAATGCATTTACGCCAAACGGGGATGGAACTAATGACGTTTTTTATGCCATCGGAAGAGAAATAAACACCTTCGAAATTTTCATTTTTGATCGTTGGGGGGAAGTAGTATACAACAGTACCGACATCAATGAAGGCTGGGATGGTAGCTTTAAAGGTAGAGACCCTAAGCCAGATGTTTATGTGTGGAAAATTAAATTCACGGATTACATTAATCCTTATGCCGAACATGAAAAAGTAGGGCATGTGACTATTGTAAAGTAACTAAACGAATCTTTCGTCAATTTCCATAACAGTTCCACACTCGTCACACGTTCGATTTTCTTCTGAGGAATAAAATTCTTTGAATCGGGGTTGAAAATCACTTTCAATATCCTTTAAATCGAATTTGAACTCTTTTAGTTTGTGATTACAGTTATCGCAAAACCACATGAGACCATCTTTCATGTCAGTTCCTTTTCTAACACGCTCAATAACTAAACCTACCGAATTTGCAGGACGCACCGGATTGTGAGGAATTCCTTTGGGTAAAAGAAACATCTCTCCTTCCTTGATGGGAACCTCAACAGCTTTCCCATCCTCTTGAATAGTCACCACAATATCACCCTCAAGTTGATAAAACCACTCTTCCGATTCGTTATAGTGATAATCCTTACGCGCATTAGGCCCTCCTACTATCATAACAATAAAATCTGTTCCTTCTGGGTATAGACACTTGTTACTTACTGGTGGTTTTAACAAATCTCTATTTTCATCTATCCATGCCTGAAGGTTGAAGGGTTTTCTAATGCTCATCGTGTTAAATTTTCCTTAAAAATACAATTTTATCCCATTTAATAGATATCCTTTGTAACATTGTAAATATGGAAATGAGATACAGAAACTTAGGGAAATCAGGTTTAAAAGTTAGTGAACTTTCACTTGGATCATGGCTGACTTTTGGTAAACAAATTGACAAAAATCTTTCAGAAAAATTAATGGATATTGCCTATGATAATGGCATCAATTTTTTTGACAATGCCGAAATCTATGCCCGTGGAGAAAGTGAACGCGTAATGGGTGAAATTCTAGCCAAAAAGAATTGGCGTAGAGACTCATATCTTGTCTCATCAAAGGTGTTTTTTGGAGAGTTCGGACTTCAAGACTCAAAGCCAACACAAAAAGGCCTTAGCAGAAAACACATTACTGACGCTTGCCACCAAGCCTTAGAAAGATTGCGTGTAGATTATCTCGATATGTTCTTTTGTCACAGGCCAGATAAAGAAACCCCAATTGAGGAGACGGTCTGGACCATGCACAACCTAATTCAACAAGGAAAAATACTTTATTGGGGAACAAGTGAATGGAGCGCTCAAGAAATTATGGAAGCCCATATGTTTGCCAAACAACATCACTTGATTGGACCTACGATGGAACAACCCCAGTACAACATGCTGCACCGACAAAAAGTTGAAGTGGACTTCTCACAAATTTATAAAGGTGTTGGTTTAGGAACCACTATTTGGAGCCCACTATGCAGTGGACTTTTGAGCGGAAAGTACAATGACAAAAACGTAGAAGGAACTCGGCTGAATATGGAAGGTATGGAGTGGCTTAAAGACCGAACTCTTGTGGAGGATAACCTAGAACGATCAAGAAAAATTGGAAAAATTGCAGAAGAAATTGGTGTTTCACAAGCCTTATTATCTCTTGCTTGGTGCTTGAAAAACCCCAATGTAAGCACAGTTATTTTGGGCGCTTCAAAAACGGAACAGCTGGAAGAAAATCTTAAGGCTATTGAGATTCAAGATCAATTGTCAGCTGAAATCATGGAGAAAATTGAAGAAGCACTTGCCAACAAACCTCAGGCACCACAATTTTAACTTATTTTTGCCTCATGGCAGAAGATCTGATTCTTGATAAAAATCAAGATAAAAAAACCCGTTATAAGCAGGCTATACCTCAATGGGAGGCACTGCTTTTTGGAGAGGAAGACCTAATTGCTAACCTTGCCAACACCTGTTCTGTTTTAAAAGAAGCATTTGGTTTTTTTTGGGTAGGCTTTTACTTAAAAAAGAATGATGAGCTTGTATTGGGTCCCTTCCAAGGTAGCCCAGCCTGTACGCGGATTGCTTTTGGAAGAGGTGTATGTGGCAGCTCATGGAAAGAAGGTAAAACCCTTATTGTTCCTAATGTAGATGAATTTCATGGCCACATAGCGTGCAGCAGCTTGTCAAAAAGCGAAATTGTTATCCCTATTATCAAAGATGATGAGGTTGTTGCTGTTCTTGATGTAGATTCTGATAAACTTGATGATTTTGATGAAGTTGACAGATTATATTTAGAAGCGATTTGTGATAAACTATCTTCTTGCTTTTGAAGTTACTCATAGCTATCATATCGCTTAGTTTTCTATTCGGCTGCGCCACTCAAAAACTTCCAGAGGGCGGCAAAAAAGATTTGTACGCACCAAAAATTCTTACACAATATCCAAACAATTTAAGCACGGAGGTTCAATCCTCCTACATGGCTTTGGAATTTGACGAATTTTTTAAGTTAGATAACCCTGCTAAAAACATTCACATTTCACCCAGAATGAAGGAGGCCCCAAAGTATGAAGTCAAAGGGAAAAAATTATATGTTGAGTTTAGTGAAAATTTAAAACCGAATACCACGTATATTGTTAGCTTTAACAAGGCGATAAAAGATTATTCCGAAGGAAATGACACAAGTTTTCAAGTTATCTTTAGTACAGGAAAACACTTAGATTCCGCAAATTTAAGTCTTCAAATTCTAGACGCTGAAACTGGTAAAGGAAAAAAGGACATGACTGTAATGCTCTTTCCTAGCTCTGAAGATTCTATAGCCTATAAGGGGGAGCCTTCTTACCTTTTTAGTAGCAACGAAAATGGAATAGTTCAATTCTCTTATATCCCCGATGGGACCTATCAAGCAATTGCAATTTCTGACGAAAACAGCGACTTAAAATATGATCGTTTTGCGGAAGATATAGCCTTTTGGGAAATTCCAATATCCACTCAAGATTCAGTTCTTCACAAGCGCTATTCATTTAAGGAACCAGATACCAGTGTATACTTAAATGATTGGCGATTCTATTACCCAAACAAATTTCAGTTCTTGTTCAGTCAAGAAAATAACGCTTATGTAACTTTCCATGAACAAACAGCAAGTTTCAGTCAATCGGATACTGTAAACTTTTACTCGAATAAAATTCCGAAAGAAACGGATAGCATTATTATTAGTTACAGTGAAAACAACTTCAGCCCTTTAAATTTGGTACTTGAGACGCAGAGAGATACCCTTGACCTATATTATGAGGCTCCAAAAAGCTATAAAATTAAACCCTTAATCTCACAACAATCAATTTCTTCGGGTGAGTACTTGAACCTGGAGATTGATGGGATATTGGATAAAATTGAAAGCTCCAGACTAATTCTTTTGAAGGATAGTACAATCGTCCCCTTTCAGTTTGAAAAAAACAAGTTAAAAACTGCGTGGTCAGAGGGTGAGAAGTACAAACTTATCATAAAAGACTCCTCTTTTTTTGATGTTTTTGGCTTTACCAACGATAGCCTAGCTATTGACTTCTTGATAAAGGAGGATAATTACAAGGGCAAACTCCTATTGGATTTGGTAAATTTATCTGAATATCAAATAGAAGTAATTTCGGTCAGAGGAAATGTGATCCACTCCTTTAAACCAGGTGTAGAAAACAAAAAAATAGTTGATTTACCACCGGGTTCATACGGTCTTAGAGCATTTAAAGATCAGGATGGTTCAGGCAAACTTACTTCTGGTAACTATCCAAATAGTCAAAGTGAGTTTTACATCTTCTATCCGGGCGAAATTAAAATTAAATCAGGCTGGGATACGGAAATTCAATGGACGCTTAATCAGTAATGTTAAAATCATCTGCATCCTTCCATGCCGGAAATTTTTCGCGATATTCCACCAAGTTCTTATAGTTAAAGGTGACGCTTTCAAGTTTTTCAATATGCGCTGGAAGAGCTGATAGATCTTGGCCAAGAAAATCAAGTGCAACGCTATCCCCACTATACGAAATTTCATTCCCATCCAATCCTACGCGATTTACCCCCACACAATAGGCTAAGTTTTCTATTGCTCTTGCTCTTAACAATGATTTCCAGGCATGTGCTCTCCTCTCTGGCCAATTAGCCACATAAAGGACAATATCATATGCTAAATTTTTATTTCGACTCCAAACAGGAAATCTTAAATCATAGCAAACTTGCAAAGCGAACTTCCATCCCTTGTATTCGACAACTTTGTTAGATTGACCCGCAACAAATGAATGATTCTCATCCGCCATTCGAAAAAGATGTCGCTTGTCGTAA
The DNA here is from genome assembly GCA_964230025.1 of Flavobacteriales bacterium. Taxonomy (GTDB): domain Bacteria; phylum Bacteroidota; class Bacteroidia; order Flavobacteriales_D; family JAUILH01; genus CAXRFO01. The sequence goes on from CAXRFO010000012.1 coordinate 418,333, forward strand.
TATTCAGTTTGACCGTCAGGAGTCACCCATAAAAAGCGATTGAAATAGTTTTCTCCTTCTTTGATTATAAGACTGCCACAAATAACAGTATTTAAATTAATTGCCGCTTTCTTCATCCAGTCATGCTCGGGCCCATTCATCTCAGAAAAATTCTTCTCAACATCCATTGAAAATCCCGTTGCAAACATTTCTGGCAGCACCACAACATCAGAAATCAGCCCATCCAATAATTCATCAAAACGCGTGATATTAGCTGTTTTATCTTGCCATTTTAAGTCAGCCTGTACGATTGTTACTTTTATATCTTGCATAATATCTCTCCTGCCCTTTCTAAAGTATCATTATTCTTTGCAAAACAAAAACGCAAGACCTTATTATCGGTCTTATCTTCATAAAACACCGAAATAGGTATAGATGCAATTTTAAATTCACGAGTCAATCTTTTAGCAAAATCAACATCATTTTCGTCTGAAATATTCTTGTATGAAAGCAGTTGAAAGTAGGTTCCAGCACAGGTAAGCGGTTCGAATCTTGAGGCTGAAACTGCAGATCTAAATAAATCCCTCTTCTCTTGATAAAAGTTTGACAACTCCAGATAAAGTTCTTTTTGATCAATAGTATCCGCCAAGGCATATTGTAAAAACGAATTACAGCAAAATACTTGATATTGATGTACCTTTTTAAACTCCTTCATTAATTCCTCCGGAGCTGCTGCATATCCCAATTTCCAACCCGTAGCATGATAAGTTTTACCAAATGAAAAGACCGATATCAAATTACTCCAAAGTTTTTTTGACTTTAGTGGGGAGTGATGCTTTTGTGAATCAAACACAATATGCTCGTAGACCTCATCGGAAAGGATCAATATATTAGGATAACGTTCGATGAGTTGTTCTAATCTTTGAATATCATCATCTGAAATAACAGCCCCAGTAGGATTATGTGGGGTATTGATGATAATCATCTTCGTATTCTCAGAAACTTTATTCTCTATTTTTTCCCACGGTAGTTTATAGCTCATACCTTCCAAGGCAAGGTGCACTGGCCTACCTTTATGAAGACGAACAGCTGGAGCGTATGAATCATAAGCTGGATCAAATATTATAACTTCATCCCCGGGGTGCACGAAAGCTGAAATTGCAGAATATAGTGCTTGCGTTCCTCCTGCTGTAACACAAAAATTTTCAATACCTAAGCTTAAGTTGTGTAGATCATTATACTTTGTTGCCAATTTTTCCAATAAATAGGGTAAACCGGAAAGAGGAACATATTGGTTCTTAAATTTAGCGGTATAGTCTCTTACCCTAACTAGCAGCTGCTTGGGTGTGTCAAACTCCGGAAAACCCTGAGACAAGTTAAGTGCACCTTCTGCATTTGCAAGGCTTGACATTTGCGTGAAAATGGTAATGCCCGTATTCGGTAGTTTTGATTCCATAATATCTTCGATAAAAGTATCTATTTATCCGATAAAAACATTTAAGACTTGCTTTTTTGCAACAGAAGCCTTTAATTTGCGGGCAAAATAATTATTTACTTAAAATTACAAGAATGAAAAAGTTATTATTACCAGTAGCCGTTGTTGCTACATTAGGATTCGCTTCTTGCGGTGGAGGAGATTTAGATTTATGTGGATGTATGGATCTTAAGGACAAGTACGATTCTGAAAAAGAAGCTGTTGAAGCTTTAGGAGAAGAGCAAGTTGAGAAGTGCATGGACCTTATGAAAGAAGCTAAAGAAGAAGACGTAGAGAAGTGTAAATAATACGCTTTACTTTAGATATAAAAAAGCCGAGACAATGTTCTCGGCTTTTTTGTTTTTAGAAATACTCGGGAAATACTTAAAACAAGGGGTTTCAATAAATTTCACCTAAAATTTTAGAGTTTTAGTTAAAATTTATATTTTAGCGACTTATTTAAAATTTGTTAAAATGAAAAAATTATTATTACCAGTAGCTGTTGTTGCTACATTAGGATTCGCTTCTTGCGGTGGTGCAGATGTTTGTAGCTGTATGGAATTAAGCGAAGAAATGATGAAACTTGAAAGCATGGACGAAATGGAAAAGTTCGCTGAAGAGCACAAAGACGAACTTGATGCTTGTGAAAAGTTAGGAAAAGACATGGGAGAAGAAGAAGCCGAAAAAGCTGCTAAAGATTGTAAATAATCAACTTCTTACCTAAAAGATAAGAGACCTTGACCTATCGTCAGGGTCTTTTTTTTTTAAAAAATTAAAACCAAAAAGATGAAAAAAGTATTACTAGTATTAGGGGTTGTTTCTACGGTAGGAATGATCTCTTGCGGAGGTGAAGAAGAAAAAGAAGACAAAAACAGTGATGTTTGCAACTGTGTTGAACTAGGGGAAAAAATGATGAAAATAGAAGACATGGATGAGATGCAAAAATTCGCTGAAGAACATAAAGCTGAATTTGATGCTTGTGAAAAATTAGGCAAGCAAATGGGAGAAGAAGAAGCTGAAAAAGCTGCTAAAGATTGTAAATAAACAACTTCCCTCAGAAAGATAGACCTTAGCCAAACGCTAGGGTCTTTTTTTTGTGTAAGACAATTAAACATTTTATATTTGATCCTTTAAAAAAAATAAGATGAAAAAAGTATTATTAGTATTAGGAGTTGTTTCTACAGTTGGAATGATTTCTTGTGGTGGAATTGATACAGAAGCTGCTGCAAAAGAATTTTGTTCATGTTCTGATAAAGAAGGTGACGCTAAAGAGAAGTGCTACGACGAGTGGGTAGAAAAGTACAAAGGTGCTAAAGCCAGCGAAGAAGACGCTAAGAAAATGGGTGAGGAAATGGCGAAATGTGACCTTTCTGGTGCGATGAAAGTATTACAGAAAGCACAAGAGTAAAACACTCCCAACAGAATAAAAAAGCCGCTAATAGCGGCTTTTTTTTGTGCCTTTAACTTAAATTTGAAGCTTGAGAAATTTACTGCTATTTATCATTTTTGCTTTTGCAAGCTGTTCCACAGATAATAAGGAAGAGAATGCCCTATGCGACTGCCTGGAAATTGAAGAAGGGCAAAAGTTTGAAAGCTTGATGAAAAAAACAGCTGCAAATCAAAGTACTCAAAATTGTGTAAGAAGTAAATTAAGCAGCATCATTAAAAAAATTAAAAGTGCTGAAGACCCTAAAACAGCACTTAAGGAAAGCATGAAAAACTTGCTAGATACAGAATGTGCGGATGTTATTTTTCAGGAGATATCGCTAGAAGAATTTCTAAACTCCGAACTAAATAGTATGGGTTTCTTAAAATGAAATACTACCTATACATAGCTCTTTTGTTTTTATTTGCTTGTGCCAATAAGCCAAAGGATTTAGCCGACAAGGCTTGTGATTGCGTTAAATCTGAAGGAATGAACACCATGATGGGAAAGCCTTCCAATAAAATGGAAAAATGCCTCAAAGGAGTTGTTGGTGATGTCAAAAGGGAACTTAAAGGAAAAAATAAAAGAGAGAAATCTCTGTTTGCAAGGGAGTTTTTAAAAGGTGTAATTGACAGTGACTGTTCTAACATGGTCTTACAATTTTTACCTGAAAAACAACTTTTAAAATCTTTGGAAGATATTAGCGCTTCATTGGATGAAGACTTTAATCTAGAAAGGCTTATTGAAAACTACACTTTAAAAAATATTGGAAGTCAAACGATTAAAACACAAGATAAAAACTCCTTATCAGAACTAGTTTGCGACTGTTTAGAGCTTGAAAAAGATATCCAGTTGGAAAAAAGCTTGGGCACAAGCCAACAAAAAATTAAGGATACCTATGGAAGTAAAATGTACGACTGCGAAACTCTTTTTAAGAGCGAGGATCCAAAACTTTTAAAATCCCTTGCTGAAGAGTGCTATTAAGTTAACGTAGGCCTTTTAGTAATCTACTTTCATTATTACTTTTAGTATTTAGAATGGCCTTAAATTTGTAAAAAGCGCATACATGACAACAATTTGGCTCAAACTTATCTTACTAATACTCAGCGGCAATTTAATCAACATCAATACTGAAGAGCCGGAATATCAAAAGGACATAATAGTTGGTGCAGAACGCTTCTCGGAGTATGAGGAATTACTCAAGGGGAAAAGGGTGGCAATTGTTGGAAACCAAAGCTCACTTGTAGGAGAATCTCACTTATTAGACACCCTTTTAGCAAGGAAAATAAATGTCGTTAAAGTATTTACCCCGGAACATGGTTTCAGAGGTAAAGCTGATGCTGGAGCATGGGTGAAAAGTGACATAGATGAAAAAACAGGTACTCCGCTGGTCTCTATGTATGGTAAGAACAAGAAACCCTCTTCGGCGTCATTGACTGATGTAGACCTTATTATTTTTGACATTCAAGATGTTGGCGCTCGCTTTTATACCTACATCTCATCTATGCACTATGTCATGGAGGCCGCTGCCGAAAATGACAAGGAAGTATTAATTCTAGACAGACCAAATCCTAACGGACACTACGTAGATGGTCCTGTTTTAGATATGAAATACAAATCCTTCATTGGGATGCATCCAGTTCCTGTTATCCATGGCATGACCATCGGTGAATATGCAAAAATGATAAATGAAGAAAGTTGGTTAGAGGGAAAAATAAAATGTAAGCTTACCGTTGTCCCTTGCGAAAACTATACGCACAATAGCTTTTATGAACTTAAAGTAAAACCTAGCCCTAACCTGCCAAACATGGCCAGTATTTACCTCTACCCTAGTTTGTGTCTCTTTGAAGGTACTACTTTTAGTGTAGGACGCGGAACAGAAAAGCCATTTCAGATCGTAGGTGCTCCCAATTTTGATGGTGTTTATACTTTTACCCCTGAGCCAACAGAAGGCGCTAAAAACCCAAAACATAAGGGTGCAGAGTGCAGTGGATATGACCTATCTTCATATGGTAAGTATGAAATGAGAAAGCTTGCCAAGTTTAACTTTAAATGGGTATATGATATTTACCATGCCCATGGCGATAAGAACAACTTTTTTAAAAGTTCAGGTTCATTTAAGCTTTTATGTGGTACAGATAGACTTCAGAAAATGTTGGTCGCTGGTAATAGTTTAGAAGAAATAGAAGCTACTTGGAAGGATGAGGTTATTGCTTTTAAGGAGATGCGTAAAAAATACCTCCTCTACCCTGATTTTGAATAATTAGCCTTTCTTCTTAAATGAAATTTTAGAAAAGAGCTTACCCATTCCATCTAACAGCTTTTTAAGCGCATCAAAATAAAGGGTAATCATTAGTAAAAAGCTCATCATCCAAATAACGAGAACATTCGCTGTAAGTGTATCTAGTTTCTTTCCAAAAATGTATTTATTCGGCGCATAAAAATGTGCTCCAAAGAATCCTTCCTTCGGATCAGGATCAAAATGAATCGGTGACATTTTATTAATAATTTCGCCATTCTTTACCAATATTTTAGTGGTGGAGTTTTTGCTCGTTACAAAGTCAGACAAAGCATTGTTCGTATACTCATCTTTCATTTTTTCGAATTCAGCTTTAGCCTTTTCCGATTTATTCAGCTTAACCAAAATCTTTTCGAGTTCTTCACTCTTATTCTTGTATACTTTACGATAATGCTTTTTTAACGTACCTAGATAGTGATCTTTGACATGTGATGTGAGGAAGTCAATATCCGGGTTTTTATAGGTTATTTTGTCCGTACAATTACACTTTAAGTCAGGAAGAAACTCCTCCTCCTTCTTTATCTCATTCTTTAAAAGCTCTACTTTCTCTGGAAGGCTTTTACGTATCTCTTTAATTTCTTCCTTCTTCTTCTCAATTTTAATCTGAATATCCTCGTCACCCTCAGCCTGAGATTTTAGCTGGGAAATCTCCTCCTCGAGTTTAGGTATTTTATCATGATTATTTTTGATATAGGTAATCGCATCTTCTAGTGTCCCAGCCCAAAAGTCTTTCTTAAAGGTTACGAGTTTCTTAGTCTTCTCTAGTTCATAAAACTGTGACTCAAATGCATTCTCTTTGTATTGAGTAACCGCCATTGCTTCATAAGCCCAACGACTAGCCATTACATTTCCAATAAACGGAACCCCTTTATCACTTGCGAAAGCTGGATGTATCTTATCAAAGGAAACGATAACCCCACTAAAAAGCAGCTGAGGAATAATTAATATTGGAATTAGAATATAAATTACTTTCGCAGAATTAAAGCTTGCTGAAATGTTAAGGCCAAGCATATTGGCAAAACAAGATATACTAAACATTACAAGCCAATAAGGCCATGTCATCCCTTGGATTTCGAGTATATAATTTCCGACTAAAACATAAAACAAGGTTTGAACAGCCGAAATGATGAACATGATTGAAATCTTACTATTCAAGTAAGATATTTTACTCAGGTTCAAAAATTTCTCTCGCTTTAGAATTTTTTGATCCTTTATAATTTCCTCTGCTGATACGGTTAGCCCTATAAACAAGGCAACAACAACCGAAATAAATAGGAACTGTGGTAAATTCTCGCTTTCACGGAAAATATACTCACCACTCGCATTCGCATCTGTCCTAAAATATTTTACAAAAAAGGCCAAAATCGCAGCTAAAAGAGGAGCCTCAAGCATGTTTACCAACATATACTGGGTGTTGGTGAACTTTGATAAAACATCTCTCACAAAGAAAACACCAAATTGCTTAAATACATTTGGAATTTTAAAGCTTGCTTTGGGAGCTTCATCCACATCTTTAACAGGATCCTCTTTGCTCGCTATACGCTCTTTGTATATCTCATACCACTCTACAGGCTTCTTCTTTCTCTTGTCCGTGAGGTTCCCATATTCATCAACAACCTTTGCGTCAATGATATCAAATATCTCTTCCGGGTTAACGTTACCTGAAGTGTCGTCATTTACATCCGCATAGTTGGCAAGTTCTTTAAAGTATGAAATACCATCTACAGGATTTGCGTTATAAACAGGGTATCCTCCTAAATCTAGGATCAATAATTTATCAAACATCTTAAAGATGTCAGATGAAGGCTGGTGAATAACAACAAAGATTAGCTTACCCTTTAAGGTCAACTCCTTTAAAAGGTCCATGATGTTTTGAGAATCACGTGAAGATAATCCTGAAGTTGGTTCATCAACGAATAACACCGCTGGCTCACGGATTAACTCTAAACCAATGTTAACACGCTTTCTTTGACCGCCAGAAATTGTTTTCTCTAAGGGGCTTCCTACCTTTAAATCTTTTGTTTCAGATAAACCTAAATCCGCTAGTAACTTTAGTACTAGGCGTTTGATTTTATCATCACTCATATCACCAAAACAAAGCTTGGCGTTGTAAAAGAGGTTTTGGAAAACCGTAAGCTCCTCAATCAGAAGATCATCTTGGGATACATAACCAATAATCCCCTCCATTTTTTCCTTTGCCTCCTTCGAATGAATATCAATTCCATTGATAGTTACTTTACCCGTTGTGGGCTTGTAGTTTCCATTCAAAAGGTTTAGCAAGGTAGACTTACCAGCTCCTGAGCCCCCCATTATTCCAAGGAGCTTACCAGATTCTTCTTCTATTGTAAGTGGATGAAGACCTACATTACCACCTTTAAAAACATAAGTAATGTCTTTTGCCTTGAAAGTGATTTTCTCACTAACCGTATCACTTAAAAAGCGGTTAATGATATCACTTTGATAAATCGGTTTCACCTTAGGACCACGAATCGATGATCCATGGGTTAGAACATAAATTCTGTCCTTTTCTATATTCTGCCCGTTTAGAGCAATATTTTGGGTTCCAAAATATCTCAAGAAATAGAGACCAACCGAAGGCACACGCAATACCCTCATTTCAGTGGCTATCCCAGATGAATAGAGGTGCTTTACATCCTTATGTTTCTCTTCAAACTCCTCAGTGGGAACATTATTAATGATTAAAAACTCCGGAGCATTGGTAAACTCGCCTTCTTTACCAAATGTGAAAGAATAACAAAGCTTATATTCATCAGTAGTAATATTAAATGTTTCAGCTACCGTTTCAGCAAATTCTTGCTCTTGCTCGGTAACAATCCCGGCTTTAATAAACTCTAAGATCCTAAGAAGTACAATTATTTTCTGCTTCTGAGCGAGCTCTTCATTAATTTGGGTACAAATTCTAAGAACCTTAACGGAGTTCATAGAAGTTCTCTTCTTAGAACCGTCTTTCTTTTTTCTTTTGCCTTGATGCGTATCTACATACTCATCAAAAACCTTGATATACTCGTTAGTTAGTTCTTGGTTAAGCTGGCGCTTTAGAAAGTCTAAAACTATTTTTCGACCATCATTTTTACCCGAAGGAATATTTTCCCCAATTTCGTTATCCTCTACCTTTGCAATAATTGCAAAGAGTTGCATTAGGGCTTTGAGTATTCTTTCGCTCATTTAGTAGAGAAATAGCTTATTGGTTTTTATTACTGCTCGAAACCAATTAACATGGTTATACAGCCGGAGTCTGAATCTTTTTTGTCAGAATCAATCTTTAAAACAATTTTGACGTCCATTGTAGACTCTACCTCAAAATTCCAGTAAGGAGAGTTTTCGTATCCTTCGTTTGAATACAGCACGTTTCCTTCAGAATCGTGTAGCTCAATAATTACATAATCTCCTCCAGAACCTGCAGTAGCCGCAATTCTATACTTTGAGCCACCGTAAAAAGTAGCGTAAAATTCAGCCGGTTGGTCTGCATCTACAAAAGCAGTATACACCTGTCCATCCGACACATAGTAAGACCCATTATTATTTTCTTCTAAATATGTACCTGCAATTTTAGGTAACTCATCACATTGTTCTTGAGCGAAGGAAACATTTCCTAAGCCAACAAAACATACAAGGACTAACAATAATTTTTTCATTCTATTTGATAATAAAGTTTCTAACATCAATTAAATTACCTTGAATTTGCTCCAAGTCTTCAGGGCTAATTTTAGCACTACTGCTACTAGTAAGAGTAGTTGTTTTTGTGTCAGGATTGTGTCTTGGTTCAGCATAAGAATATCCCTTCTCAAACATGTTAAAACTGTTCTCAAGAGTTATTAGTTTACCTACCAATTCTTCAACATTGTCATCCTCTTTTTTATACTTGGAAAGCAAGGAAATTAGAGATGATAGTGAAGGTCTTTGATTTGCTAACAAGTTGATAATGTTCGCATCATTTGTTCTTAGTCCAACATCCGTCGCAACGTACATTGACTCTATCATACCTCCTGCCAACATTAATCCAACAACATCAAAACGCTGCTCTTTTTGCAAGTATTCGTTACCCGCTTTAAAAGCTTCTCCAACCACTTTTTTGAGCGTATCTTGTATGTTAGGATTGTCCATATTATTGGCAACTCTATTCATTAGCGACTCATCAAACGCACCAGAAACATTTAACTGATCCGCAAGCGTTTTTGCGACATTCATGTAGCTCGGGGCTTCATTCATTCTTCCGTTAACGGTTAGATAACCTAAGTCACAACCATAAACTCCTAGGTTAAGCGCTCTTTTAAAGTCCGTATTGTAACTTGCTGCATTCTCATCATCGTTAACGAGTTCTGAGTTAAAATCAGCTCCTGACTTCTTAACAAGATCCATCGTAAGAATGGGTGATGGAATACTAAACTTTAAACCGTCTACAACGGCTTCATTGTTTCTTTTGAGTTCAAAATCTTTCTTTGTTTCTTGATCGACTTTTTGAGCTCCGTCTTTTTTATCTTCTTCGCCTCCGCAGGATGCCAGTAACAGGGAGCTTCCCAATGCCACAACGAAAAGGCTTGCGTTGATTTTCTTCATCTGAATGTAAAAATTTTGCATAATATACCTAGTAAGTATAGAATGGTAAAGGTAAAATTATTTCCTTTCTTAACACATAAAAACTAAAGAATTTTACGGATTAATGCAGGAAAAGCAACGCTTAACCACTCAAAATATTAGTTTAAGTAATAATTGATATTTAAGCATTCAAAGTTCTATTTTTACAAAATGAAAAAAATTGCTGTTCTATGCTCGGGTGGAGATAGCCCAGGGATGAATGCCTGTATTCGCTCTGTATTCCGCGCTTGTACTAATAATTCTATCGAATTATATGGGATAAAAAACGGCTTTCAAGGAATGATTGAAGACGACATCCGCTCGCTGAACACAAATGATATCAGTCATATCATAGAGAGAGGTGGCACCATTTTGGGCTCCTCGCGTTCAAAGGATTTTGTAACAGAAGATGGTAGAAAAGTCGCCCAAAAAAATCTTGAGAAACATGAAATAGAGGGACTTATTTGTATTGGAGGTGACGGAACTTTTCGCGGAGCTCAGCAGTTTTCATCGGAGCATTCAACCAAGGTGATTGGAATCCCAGGAACTATAGACAACGATATGTTTGGAACCGATTTTACGATTGGTTACGACACCGCCCTAAACACAATCGTAACAGCGGTGGATAAAATTAGGGATACAGCAAGTTCCCATCAGCGCTTATTCATCGTGGAAGTAATGGGCAGAGATGTTGGATTTTTGGCTTTAAGAAGTGGAATAGCGGTAGGCGCAGAGGCCATACTTATACCAGAAACCCCTAATTATTTAGATGGTTTTTTGGATCGATTGAGCAACCGTCGTAAAACAAAAACCTCCGGCATCATTATATGCGCTGAAGGCGATGAATCTGGTGGCGCACTTGAAGTTCAGAAATTTGTAAACAAACATTTTCCTCATTTTGATACCCGCGTAAGTATTTTAGGGCACATGCAAAGAGGAGGAAGTCCGAGTGCTCTTGATAGAGTATTATCAAGTCATTTGGGTTATGCAGCGGTAGAAGCATTAATCAACAACAAAGACCGTTTAATGATGGGATGGGTGAACGGCAAACTTCAAGAAACACCTTTGGAAAAAGCTGTAAAACATCATCAAAAGATAAACAAAGAGTTACTTTCGTTGGCAGAAAACCTCTCGGTGTAAATGGAAAGACAAACACTTTTTGTAGATGTAATTGTTCCTGTAAGTATTCCCAATTTGTTTACTTACCGAGTTCCTCTGGAGCTAAATGACAAAGTCTGCATTGGCCAACGTGTTATCATTCCTTTTGGTAAAAATAAACTGTACACAGGAATCGTAAGGAATATCCATGAAAATGCTCCTAGCGCCTATAGCGCAAAATACATAGAAACGGTTTTGGAATTAACTCCCGTAGTCTCTAAAATTCAATTGAAATTATGGGACTGGATGGCAAGGTATTATATGTGCTGTATAGGGGAAGTGATGAATGCTGCCTTACCTGTAAGCCTGAAATTAGCTAGTGAAACGAAGGTAATTCTTCATCCCGACTTAAATATAATACCAGAAAACCTTTCTGAAAAAGAAGAGCTTATTTTGGATGCGCTGGAAATTCAAGGCAGTCTTTCCATAGAGGACATTTCAAAAATCATTCAATTGAAAAGTGCCCAACCCGTCATAAAAAAGTTGGTAGATAAGCGACTTGTTATGATGGAGGAGGAATTGAAACAACGCTATGTCCCGAAGGAACAAAGCTTTATTGGCCTCCATCCTGATTACGCGGAAAGTGAAATTCAGCTGAATTATTTGATCGAACAATTAGAAGCTTCAAAGCGATCTGAAAAACAACTGAATGTTTTACTGAGCTTCTTGCACATTTCAAGACAAAGTCAGCGGGAATGGATACCCAAAAAGGAATTATTGGCTGATGAAAATATTACAGAAAGCCCGCTAAAAACACTTCAAAAAGCAGGTGTTTTTCTGATTGAAAATTTTGAAATAAACAGACTTTCCACAGGTGAGGAAGGTCAGGAATCCAAAGAGCTTAGCCCAGACCAAAACAGGGCGCTTGATGAGATAAAGTCGCATTTTGACAAGGATAAAAACGTCCTACTTCATGGAGTTACCTCCAGTGGAAAAACAGAGGTTTACAGCAAGCTTATGCAGGAAGCTGTGGAGGAAGACAAACAAGTACTTTACCTCCTTCCTGAAATTGCCTTAACCACTCAGATAATTCAGCGACTAAAAAAGGTTTTCGGAGATGCCGTTGGGATTTACCACTCCAAATTTAACCCAAATGAACGGGCTGAAGTTTGGGGTAGAACCATGACCAATGGTTCCGACAAGTATCACATTCTTGTTGGAGCGCGATCCAGTCTATTTCTACCTTTCCAAAATTTAGGACTCATTATCGTTGACGAGGAACATGAAAACACCTTCAAACAATTTGATCCCGCTCCCAGGTATAATGCACGAGATGCAGCCTTTGTTTTAGCAAAAATGCATGGTGCAAAAGTACTGCTTGGGTCTGCCACCCCCGCCTTTGATTCCTATTGGAAGGCCGAAGAGGGTCAACTAGAAATGGTTGAGATGCACAAACGTTTTGGAGATGTTAAAATGCCCGAAATTTTGTGTGCAGACATTCAAAAGGAAACGAGAAAAAAGACGATGAGGTCCATGTTCAGTTCGTTTTTGATTGAACAAATGGAGGAGTGTTTCAAGGAAAACGAGCAAATCATCCTATTTCAAAACCGAAGAGGCTTTGCCCCTTATTGGCAGTGTGGGAAATGTGCCAATGTAATTCAATGCAGCCGTTGTGATGTTTCACTTACTTATCATAAAAGAGCCCACTTACTAACTTGCCATTATTGTGGTTATAGCCAGCACCCGCCAAAAAAATGTGGTGCCTGTGGCAGCTCAGAGTTAGAAATGAGAAGTTTCGGAACGGAAAAAATTGAAGAAGAAATAAAACTAATTTTTCCAGACAAAGTCCCAAAGCGCATGGACTTGGATACTACCCGATCCAAATATGCCTATGAGAATATCATATCGGAGTTTGATGAAGGTAAAATAGATATTCTTATCGGAACCCAAATGGTGTCCAAAGGCTTGGATTTTGATAACGTTGGACTCGTAGGTATTTTGGATGCCGATCAGATGATCAACTATCCAGACTATAAGAGCTTTGAACGATCTTACCAACTGATGAGTCAGGTGGCTGGAAGGGCCGGTAGAAAAAAGAAAAGAGGAAAAGTTGTTATCCAAACCACCAACCCTGACCACTGGGTAATACAACACGTAATACGGGGAGACTACATTAGCCTATACAAGCAAGAGATGTACGAGCGAAAAAAGTTTGCCTACCCTCCTTTTTTCCGGCTCATTGAATTTACCCTAAAACACAAGGATGAACATTTGGTGAACCGAACCGCTGAGGCTTTTGCAAAATTGCTTGAACAAACCTTTAAAACCAGAGTGCTAGGACCAGACAAACCCCTAATCCCAAGAATAAACAACCAGTTTATTAAAAGCGTGCTGCTAAAATTTGAGCGGGAATCAAGTGCAAACCGCGTAAAGGAGATCGTTCAGAACGCTATTGACGAAATTAAAAGTGATACGCAAATGCGAAAAGTGCGGATCATAGTTAATGTGGATCCGGTTTAAGCAGCCATCTTACTCCTCAAATTCTTAACAATTTGAAGCAATAAATCCCAGTCGGAAGGGAAGTCGTAAGTTCTTAGTGCTTTATCATTTGAAAGTTGTTCGCTTTTTGGCTCATCGGGTATAAGCTCATATCCTGCGTTTAACTTTTCCAAATCCAAGCTAACCCCCATTAACTTATCACCCAAAAGCGGAGCTTTTTGTTTTAGGTGCTCATTGAATAAAGCGATTCTTTGTTTTTGTTCTGCGATAAACACATTGGCACCGGGCCTTTTGTTTTTTTGATAATCTAACATCTCGGCATAAAGCATTTCTGCAAGCACTCCCAAATGAAATAGTTTAATCTGATGAATATCAAAGGGAGCTATAATATCTGACTCAAGGTATTCCAAATAAAAATGAATCTCTTCATTGGTCAAGCCTTTTTCAATTTGTTTGTCCCAAATCGCTAGTATGGAATCGGCCGTTAATTGCCCTGCTATTAAATTTATCTTTTTTGCATATGCTTTTACTGCATCAAAATTTTCTACAGCATAATTCAGCCGCAAATGATAACTTAACTGTCCTAGATAAAAGGCTTTTTTGTTCGAACCGCTTGGACTGGTTTTAAGCAAAGTAAGTCCTTCGCTTTCCATTTCTTTGGGGTTCATAAAAAGGGGTTCGTATTCGGACATCAATTCGGATACCCCTGGCAGTTTATCCGACAAATCACCAGCCCCAATCTCTCCTTCAAGGACTTTAAATGCTCCATCAATTTCATTAAAACGCTGACGTGTGTAGGTGGTTTCCCACATCATATCTTGAATTCCGGGATCATAAAAAGCGATACCGATGGGCTCATAAAAAACAGATTCATCAAAGCCTTCTATGCGCTCTACCATGTCCATGTCCACCAGCATTTTCAAGCCCTTTTTCCATTGTCTCTCGGCAATTCCAGTGGTAAGTATTTTTAGTTTTTTTGTGTAGTAGCCCGACTTCTCGTAGGAAACTATGTAAGTGCCTATGCTATCCAAACTAATGGTATAGCGACCGTTATTTGCCACAAGAACGTTTCGTTTAGAACTGCCCTCTAACTGAAAAGCAACCTGAACATCTTTGACATTTTTCTGCGTTTCATAGTGGGTAAACTCTCCGGTAATAACCACCTCAGCCCTGAGCAACTGAATGCACAATATGAATAATAAGCTTAACCTCACTGCATGCAAATTAACAAATTCTATGCTAGATTCTATCCTGAAGCTCATTTGAGTTTTTGATTTAGACTTACAGCGCACCCCTACTCTTAACCTCCAGGTACTTATTGATCGTATTTACACTTAGATCTTTTGGTGGTGTTAGCACACAATGTATTCCATATTTTGCCAGTTCTTGAGCCATCAAACGTTTATCCAAAATACTTTTTTCGGCAATGGTTTTTAAATAAATATCCGACACCTGATAACTTTCTTGCTGACTTATTTCTACCAACTCCGTATTTTCAAACATCACAATTACCACCAAATGAAGACGGTTCAATTTACGGATTGCAGGTAAGGCCCGTTGAAGGCTATACATGCTTTCAAAATTCGTATAAATCATCAGCATGCTTCTGTTACGTATGAATTGCCGTACCCCATGATATAGGGTGTTATAATTTACCTCATTAAATTCCGTTTTTTGCCGGTAAAGCGTCTCTAAAATTAATCGAACCTGCTGTGGACGGCTTGAAGCTTTGACGTGTTGCCCTATTTTATCTGAGAATGTAAGCAGCCCTGCTTTGTCTCCTTTGTTTACCACTATGTTGGAAAAAACCAAGCTTGAATTGATGCTCAAGTCTAATAAGGTTAGGCCTTCAAAAGGCATACGCATCACTCGGCTTTTATCAATAAGGCTATAAACCATCTGCGACTTCTCTTCCTGAAATTGGTTGATCATCAGGTTTTTTCTCCTACTGGTAGCTTTCCAGTTTATTTTACGGTAGTCATCTCCCTGAACATAATTTTTTATTTGTTCAAACTCATTATTAAGCCCTAGTTTCCTTATCCGTTTTATCCCACTTAATCTTGAAAATTTTGAGAAGAATTTTAATTCAAAATTCTTCATTTGAATGATGGATGGGTATACACTTACCGTTTGCTTGGCCGGAATAATAATTCTCCTTTTTGCCAATCTTGTTGGACCAGAAAAAAACACGTTGATGTTTCCGAACTCATACTCCCCTCTTTCATCCGGGGTAATTTCTAATTCAAAGGATTCTTCTTGCTCCGGTGCATAGGTCTGCTTAAAAGCAAAGTCTCTTATTTGAAGTTGGACAGGGAACTCATCTATTAATTCTATCTCCGTGCTAAAATTTAGCTCGCTTTTTACTTTATAACGTACCATGTTTTCATCACCCAGGGATAGTTTTTCTGAAACTTCTCGGACAACTTTTACATTCTGACTCTTTTTAAAAAGTATCAAAGTATCGACGATGGTTGCAGCAAAAATACCGCACAATAAAACCAATGCTATCCAGTACAAAAATGGAAGCATAAGGGATAAAATCAGCAGAGAAATAACCCCTCCTAACCCTATGAAAAAATAGCTATTTAAGTAGTAGTTTTTCAATACTATCTGGGTACCTCAACGGATTGAATAATTTCATTAATGATAATCTCCGGGGTAGTCCCTTCCATTTCCGCATCAGGATTTAAAATTATCCTATGATTTAATACATGTGGAGCTATGAATTGAACATCTTCAGGTGTCACAAAGTCCCTGTTTTTTAAAGCCGCTAAAGCTTTTGAAGCTTTCATCATACTCAAAGAAGCCCTTGGTGAACCTCCTAAGTATAACTTGCTGTGGTGCCTGGTTTGGTGTGTAATGCTTGCAATATATTTTATGATGCCATCCTCAATTTTCACCTCTTCTATCAGCTCTTGGAACTCCTTTAAGTCTTTTGCGTTAATGACAGGAGCAAGCTTAGATGGTAAAGGATTATTCTTTCCACCTTTAAAACGGTGAAGGATTTGAGCCTCATCCTCTAAGCTTGGGTAGTCCAAAACTATTCGGAATAAAAACCTGTCTAACTGTGCTTCTGGTAGGCGATAGGTCCCTTCTTGTTCAACCGGATTTTGCGTTGCCACAACCAGAAATGGAAACTCCATGGGGTAACGTTCCCCATCATAGGTGATTTGTCGTTCTTCCATCACCTCAAAAAGTGCCGATTGTGTTTTGGCTGGTGCACGGTTGATCTCATCAATTAACACTATGTTGCTAAAGATTGGTCCTTTTTTAAATGAAAATTCGTTCGTCTTCATGCTAAAAACACTGGTCCCAATAACATCCGAAGGCATCATGTCTGGAGTGAATTGAATTCTGTTAAAATCAATGGAAAGGGTTTGAGATAGCAATTTACTCGCAGTTGTTTTTGCAATTCCTGGGACACCCTCTAACAAGATATGTCCGTTACACAAGATCCCAACCAAAAGCAGGTCTACCATGTCATACTGACCAATCAGGATTTTGCCAATTTCAAGTTTTGCCATTTTTACGGAGCTGTTCAGCTTATCAAAATTCAGTCGGTTTTGAAGACTGCTCGGCATACTCACGGAGCTAGCCGGTTCTGGAGTTTCAAAGCCGCCTTTATTGTCACTGCTTGCTATAGGTTCGACAGGAGGAATAGAACTTCCTTCTACGGGTGAAGAATCTTTTGGCGCAAAACGCGATAAATCGTCTTTGTTACTTTGCTCTTCAGGCTTGTTTTCGTTTTCCATTATTTACAATTTTTCATAAAATAATTAAGGTTCTCTTCTAATTGAACCAACTCTCCAGAATTTATATGCTCCAGTTTTCGGGCTCTTTCAAATACTTTAAAGATGTAGCTCACTTTACTCAAATCTATTTTTGATGTATCTGAGATTTTTTGAATTAATTCATCGTTAGGCTCGCTGGTATCAAACTTATATTGCGCTCGAATGAAGTTAAGATAAATAAACTCCTTTTGCTTAATAAGATGACGGTGACTTCCGTTTTTTCTATACAAGTTGGAAACCGTCTCGATAAACCCAACTGAAGAATTTAATTTGCTACTAACATATGGAACCGCTCGTTCCTTTCTTTTAGCCCGAAACAAGGCATATAAAATCAAGCTCAAAACGATGAGTATATAGGCAAGTAGCAAGGTGGGAGAAGCTAGTATTGCCGATAAGGGACTAATCCCTTGGTATTGACCACCTGCATTGTCTTCATCATCTCCCTCTGGAAAAGAATATGGGCCATGACTACTATAGTCATCAACGTATAAAACCTCCTTTGGATTGATGGTTTTTAACAGCTCCGCAAGGTGAACTTCTAGCTTCTTTTGTTTCAAAGCAAAATTCGTTAAGAGTATAGGCAGCGTATGAAAATAAATTCGCCCTTTTCCATAGGGAAAAGAACAGTAAGTTATGTTTTCATTCATGTCACAACTGTATACTGTGCACTCATCTCTTTTACTTGCTTCAATCTCAAAATAACTTATTCCGCGGTATTCAAATATTTGCCTTTCAAAGTTGTTTTTTACGGAAAATCGGTATTCATTCTTGCCATCTAAAAAAGAAGATGCTTTCCGTTCCTCAAAATCCCATCTTAAATTAAAGGTGCTATTGTCTTCCCAACTGTCAAAAAAGATTTCTTGAATATCATAGGGTAAGTACTCACAAAAGATATAGGCATCATTACCATTTTCAACATAGGAAAGTAAGGAAGCTAAATCGGACTCGGTATAATGCAGGTCGCGAGCTATCGTAAGGTAGTTTGTTCTCTCAACAAAATCGGGAAGCGATTTACTTAGTTTTCCGAGCTGGTAAATAGTGTCAACATAATCGTTTAGTATCTCATTAAATATAAAACAGCCATAAGGTGTCCTATCGTCATAGTAATAGTTGATTGGCCAATTTTCAGCCTTATATTCAAACTTGCTATAAGCTTGTCCAGAAACCTTGGAAACTAATATAAACGATATGATGAATAGGAACATTCTCATCTAACCCCAAGCTTATTTAAGAGATTTTTAAAAGGCCCTTCAATCATTTTAAAATCGGACTCGTTTATCTTTCGTTTACCAAACCAAACTATTTCAAATAAGTTGACTGTTTTAGAGAAGCTTTCATGCTCTTTGCGTTTTTGCATTTCATTTTGATAAGAACTTAAGGTCTTTCCTTTTTCCCATTCTATCCAACGTTTTTCAATGAGATCTTTCATAATAAAGGTGAAATAAACTCGAACGGCAAGGCGGTAGTCTCCATTTTTTAATGCGTTTTCTAGAGCTAATTCCAGTTCCGTCTTTGGGATTTCAGCAGGTGAAACATCTTCATCTTCCACAGAAACCCTCTTCACTTCTCCTTTCTTTCCTTTGGATTCTCTGCCATCCAACCATAGGTATACGATATACGCAACAACAACAGCAATTATCAATATCCCAAGTACTAAAAAAACTTGTCCTAAGCCCCCGCCAGCACTTGCGGCCTTTGGCACGTTCACATCAGGAATATCTTCAGGATCAGGTGGATCGATTTTATAGTTCTTTTCAACTACCCTTTTCTTTTTTAATTTCGGTAGTCTATTGCTGTATTTGCCTTTTCCTCTCTTCTGCATCTGGCGATATCTCCTTCTGAAATCTGAGGATCTTCCTTCACTCTTGCTTTGTCTTTCAAGCCTTCGGAAATAACGCTCCATTTCTTCGCGATCAATTTCCCGAATCTTTCCTTTTCGATATTGTTTCTCAAGGTAGCGTTCATATCGTTCAAGCCGCTCAATACTTGACATCTCACGAAACTCATCGTCACGATACGTTCTACGGTTTGGTGCTGTTCGACTCTTTATGGTTCCTGATCCATAATCTGCTGAACCTCCTTTTTGACCTTTGTTCCAAGGCTTGTAAACATGTTTTTTATCCAGTTCCTTGTACAGTTTTTCATTGACTTGAGCGTAAACCGAAGACAGTAAAAAAGAAGCTATGATCAAAAATTTATAATACACGTTGATCCTCAAACATTTTGTTATCCTTCCCAAAGTTTTCCAGCCTTTTTTTCAGTCCTCTGGCCTCCTTTTTCTCGATACCATTGTAGTATAACAAGGCATATCCCGCCATGGTTAAAGGTAACAGCAAACTAAAAAAGCCCAACATGGCAAACTGTTTAACCAAAGAACTAAATACAACTGGATCGGTATCTCCCATAGGGATATGCCAGTGCACTAATTCCATCAGCAGCTTAACCAAAATATTACTGCCTCCTCCCATAGCATCTGCACGAATAGGAATTAGCAGGCTCAAGAAATCCATGGTTAACAGGGCAAAAAGGAAAATAACAAGCGTTAAAATTGCCTGAAAGCCCAATAAATTAAAATATTGTCCTAAACCTAAAAACTTCTTATTTGATGGAATATTTGGATTGGTCAGGGGGAAAAGTAAATAATATACCACGGGGCAAAGCAGAATAAAAATAATAAAGCTCAAGGGATTAATTTCACCATTATAATCAAGACCTACCCACAAAATGGATAAACTAGCCATCACGAGCAACCAAACTTTCCAACCTTGCTTCACTAAATAATTGAATAAAGTCGATTTTTTTTCTTGCTCTTGTACTGAGAAAAGACTTAAAAAATAAGCCATAAAAATGGCGGGCAAGCTCACAATAAATGTGACACAAAAAAATGATAATATGGGTGTATTTGAAATGTATCCAAATCCTGTTTTAAATAACATTTTCCAACCAGGAACTGTTTCCATATCCATAGGGTTAAGGTTATTTATGCGTATTCGGCTGATGTAGGATTCATAAAATTCTTGGTTATTATAAAATTGAAATACCGCATATCCTGCAAGCAGCAGCAGGCTAATTCCAAATGGGATCAGTAGTTTGGAAAATGCCATTCTTGTTAAACGCATTCCATCCGTAAAAGCTTCCGTGCTTTTTCTAAGCTTATGAAGTTCAAACTTTTCTTTTGATTTAAAGATGTGGGGGCGATCTTGTTTGACTAACTCCTTAAATCCCCAAAAACGGTACAAGGGGTAAATAATATAATATCCTAGTATTACGAAGGCACTCAAGGCAACCACAAGTATCTTCAGGCTTATATCCATCTGATACATTCTAGTAAGATAACCTTCCAATATCCCGGCAACGATAAAGACTGGAATCAATCCAATCATTATAGATATACTATGTTTGGCACTTCTGACAAGCGCATCTTTTCTTGTCAAACTTCCCGGAAATAGCATGCCGTTACCCAAGACAATGCCAGCTCCAGTTGCGATAATAATTCCTGATAATTCAAAGGTTCCGTGAATAAATACATTTATGATTTGATCTCCAGGGACTTCCCTTATCCAAAAATACGAGATGAAGGCTCCTACCAAAACACCCATTCTTGCCAACATAAAGATTGAGCCAACGCTAAGAAAAATTCCCATAAAAAAGGAAAGGAATGTAACCATGATGTTATTCACCGTTATCCGTGCTGACATTGTATCGGTGGGCGACATTTGGTAGATGGCTGTTGCATTTCCTTCGTCTATGCTTTGATCAGTAAAATCGACATAACTATCGCCCAATATTACACGAACAAAACTAGGATCCTGAAAAGTACTGTAGGCCCCAATGAGATAAGTTAAAATAAAAACGATGGTTGCTGTTAGCATTGCCCAGCGGGCCTTGTACATAGCGAGAGGTAAGTCATAGCTCCAAAATTTCCCAAAGTTTATTGACTTTCTTTTATTCCGTTTATTCAAGTCATTAAATACTCCTTGACTTAGGTTGTTTAGATAGACCCTAACGGAACGCTTGGGGTAATTTGTTTTGGCATAGGACAGATCTTCCGTGATTTCTACAAACAGGCGACTAAGTTCTTCTGGATCTGTTGAACTTGATTGAGAAAGCACTTCAAAACGCCGCCATTTTTGCTGATTCTTTTGTATAAAATCCTTCTCCTTCAAGCTATCTTTATGTGATTTTGCTAAGCCTTAAAAATAGTTTTTTACTTTTGATTGGACAAGAAAACCATTCAATTGAAATGGCTAAGCAAAGACTAGAGGTTAGTACCGATCAAAATATTACCATTGAATACGAATTGGCACCAGCATATAACCGGCTGATAGCTGGTATCCTGGATGGTGTTTTGGTGCTTATTTGGTTCATGATTTCAAACTCCATTGGCAATAGTCTTGATCCAGATAGGTCTTCATTATTTCAAGCAAATTTGATCATACTCCCGATCAGTATGACGATACCCGGATTTCTGATTTTCTCTCCTGTACTTTTCTTTTACAATTTTTTCTGCGAACTTTTCTTTAACGGTCAAAGCCTTGGTAAAAAAATCATGGGAATACGCGTAATGAGCTTACACGGCAAAAAGCTTAGTGTTGGGCAGTGCGCCGTAAGGTGGGGCATGCGGCTTATCGATATTTTCTTAACAGCAGCAGCCCTTGCCTATATCCTTATTTCGTCTTCTTCTAAAAAACAACGATTGGGCGATATGAGTGCCAACACAATTGTTATTGCGAGCAAAGGTTCCGCAAATATCCGCTTAACTGATTTATTAAGCATAAAGGATAGTAGCAATTACACGCCGCAATACCCCCAAGTAACCATGTTCAACGATGAGGACATGTTATTAGTGAAGAACAGTATTGACAGGCTAAATAAATTCCCCAATGAAGCCCACAAACAGGTAGCGCTTGAATTAATTGAAAAAATTTGCAAAATGATGGGCATTGAAGTGCCCAAAAAAAATAAACTCAAATTCTTGAAAAAGGTTTTGGAGGATTATATTGTATTAACACGTTCTTAATGAAAAAAGGCCTTTATTTAGTACCTACGCCAATTGGAAACTTGGAAGATATTACCTACCGATCCATAAAAACATTGGAGAAGGCTGATTTAATTTTTGCCGAAGACACGCGTGTGTGTAAACGTCTTCTATCGCATTACAATATTAGCAAACCCGTTCAGTCATTTCATCATAATAATGAACATAAGGTGCTCGAAAAGGCTATCGAGAGCATAAAGAAGAACGAAATTACCGTATTGGTCTCGGATGCTGGAACTCCAGCCATTTCTGATCCCGGCTTTTTGCTTGTAAGAGCTTGTATTGAAAACAACATTCATGTTGAATGTCTTCCTGGAGCTGTTGCCTTTGTTCCTGCGCTCGTTGCCTCTGGCTTACCCTGTGACTCCTTCATTTTTGATGGATTTCTACCCCATAAAAAAGGGAGACAAACCAAGCTAAAAGAGCTTGCAGAAGAACAGCGAACGGTTGTGCTTTATGAATCTCCACACCGAATTAAAAAACTTGTTGGTGAAATAGAAACATATTTCGGAAGTGATAGAAGGATGGTGATTGTCCGGGAAATCTCAAAAATCTATGAAGAATATTTAAGAGGCACGGCAGCAGAGTTAAAAGTCATTTTGGAAGAGCGTGAATTAAAAGGCGAGATTGTTGTAGTGATTCATGGAAAATCAAAAAAATGAAGGCTTTAGCATTCCTTTTATTCATCCCGTTATTTGCAAACTCACAAGTGGGCAAAGGTGCTCTATGGCCTGGTTGCGAGCTAGAAGACTCTGCCTACCAATTAGATTGTAGTGGTGAGAAAATACTCGACTTCATACTAGAAAATCAGAGAGTTCCGCAGGAACTGGACAGCAGTTCTATTGTTCAAATACGCATTACTATCGACACTAGCGGTAAAGTGGTAAGACCAAAAATTATTAAAAGCGGCGGTGAGAAATGTGACCAAGAGGCCATGCGTATAGTTAATCTGATGCCAAAATGGGTTCCTGGCACCGATTCTGAAGGCCATAAAATCCCCATTAAATATACCATTCCTATACATTTTATTGTAAAAAACGACGACTAACTTGCTACAATTGTTGTTATGACATATATTTGTGTCCTAAATTTGAAAACACAATAAAATGAAAAAGTTAATTATCCCTATTACACTTGGTGTTGCAATGACATTTGCAGCATGTGGTGGTGAAGAAGAAGCGGAAGAAGAAGGTGCTGAAAACACTGAGAAGAAAGAAGAAGTTAAAGAACCTGTTGTTCTTACTTTAGAAGTTGATACAGCAGAGTCTTACATCTGGTGGCACGGTTGGATGGCAAATGAGCCAGAAGAGCATTTCCACAAAGGAAAAGTAAAAATCGAAAGTGGAACAGTTACCCTTACTGATGGCGTTGTAACTGGTGGAGAATTAAAAGTTGACATTGCGTCAATTTACGATACTGATCTAACTGGAACTGAAGGCGAAATGCACCTTGCTAACCACCTTGCACTTTCTCAAAGACCAGATTTTTTCGCGCAGGATTCATTGGGTATGCCAACTTTCAGCATTAGTTCTTACGAGGATGGTATGCTTAAAGGAAGTTTGACTATCAGAGGAAACTCAAAAGATGTTGAAGTACCAGTTAATGTTTCTGTAGATGGAGAAAGTGTAACTGCAACTTCAGAAAACTTCAAAATGGATATGTCTGGTTTTGGAATGCCTGGATTTGAAGCACCTTCAGAAGAAGAGGCTGGAGATCATGACCACGTTATGAGTACTGACGTTGAGCTAAAAGTTAACGTTGTAGCAAAATAAACTACAAACCTTAATTAGGATTTTTGGAAAGGGCTGGGATTCTCCTAGCCCTTTTTCATTTAATTCAAGGCCGCTTTAAAGACTTCTAGGCAACGTTCACGTGCCTTTTTATGGTCGACTATTGGATCTGGATATTTGGATGTTTCATATTCTGGCACCCATTTTTTAATATACTTCAAGTCTTTATCAAATTTTTCTTGCTGACTGGTCGGATTAAAAATTCTGAAATAAGGTGCCGCATCTAAACCACCCCCAAAGGCCCATTGCCAGCCCCCAACATTCGCTGCCAAATCATAATCCAATAATTTTTTAGCAAAGTAGCGTTCACCCCACTTCCAATCAATCAATAAATGCTTGCATAGAAAGCTAGCTACCACCATTCGAACTCTATTGTGCATGTAGCCCGTTTCATTAAGCTCACGCATACCGGCGTCAACTATCGGATAACCTGTCTTACCTTGACACCACTTTTCAAATTCTTCTTCGTTGTTTCTCCAATCTATTCTTCTATACTTTTCCTTAATAGCCATCTCCTCAGATTCTGGGAAATGATAAATAACCATTTGGTAGAAATCACGCCATATTAATTCAGAAATGAATGTGTCAGAAATATCGAGCATATCTCGGGCTAATGTTCGAATACTTATGGTTCCGAACCTTAAGTGAAGCGATAATTTTGACGTGCCATTTTTCCAAGGATAGTCCCTGTTTTTTTTATAATCCTCCAGGTTCTCTTTGCTCCATTTCCTATTCGGAAAATCAAGGTCTGTTTTCTCAAATCCAATATCATTAAGACTAGGCAATTTAGAATCTTCGTTTTTTAAAAGATTAGATAAGTACTTCTCAGTTGGGTATGATTTGAGGTAAAAATCATTTAACTTATCTCTCCATGTTTTGCTATATGGGGTAAAAACTTTGTACGGTGTTCCATCAGACTTCATGATTTCCTTGCGGTCAAAAATGACTTGATCCTTAAAGGCTTTGCATGAAATATTCTTTTCTTTTAAAATGTCATAAACTCTTTGATCTCTTTTAATGGCTGAAGGTTCATAGTCACGATTGAAAAAAACTGATTTTAGTTTGTTCTCGTTGGATAAGTCCTTCCAAATTTCAATCGGGTCACCATGATAAACTTTTAATGAAGACCCCAATTCCTGGAGCTCTTCTTTGATTTTTGTTATTTCTTGGTGTATAAATTCTACCCGTGGATCCTGCTTATCATCCAACTTTGACAGAATAGTTTCATCAAAAATGAACATGCATTGTGTAGGTCCACTTTTTAAGGCATGGTAAAGCCCTGCATTGTCTTCAATTCTTAAATCCCTTCTAAACCAAAACAAATTCATAAGCAACTAACGTTTTTATTAGCACATTGTTCGCTCTAATTTAACATGATTCTTTACATATTTCTCACTAAATTTGTAGGAAACACGAAGAGTTATGTTAAAAAAGAAAATAGAGAACGCTTTAAATAATCAGATAAAAATAGAGGCTGAGTCTTCACAGTTCTACCTTGCCATGGCATCCTGGGCTGAAACAGAAGGCTTAAATGGAACGGCCGAGTTTTTGTATGCGCATGCTGACGAAGAAAGAATGCACATGCTAAAACTTGTAAAGTTTGTCAATGAAAGAGGAGGAAAAGCAATTATTCCTGCGCTTAAACAACCACCGAAAGAGTTCAAATCACTAAATAAAGTGTTTGAACACTTACTAAACCATGAAATGATGGTTACAGAAGAAATTAATAACGTAGTAGATGTTTGTTTGAGCGAGAAAGATTACACTACACATAATTTCATGCAGTGGTATGTTTCAGAACAAATTGAAGAAGAAGCATTGGCTAGAACTATCATGGATAAATTAAACCTTATAGGAAACGACAAAGGTGGTTTATACCTTTTCGACAGGGATATAACTACCATATCTGGGCCGGAACAAACCGTCCAAGCATAATTTTTGAAATTAATTTATAAAATATTAATCCTACTACTAATTTTTGGGAATTCCTATGACGGGAATTCCCAAATTGGTGGTAAATACAAAGACGGTAAGTCCACTTTTAACGCCAATAAGAAAAGGGGGAAGTCTAAGAATCAATATAGTCGTGGCAGCTACAAATACAAAGCCGCGAAAAAGAAAAAATTTAAAAGTAAAGACCCATATAAATACAAGAATAAAAAGGGGTCAAAGAAAAAGAACAAGGGTCTTTATACCACAGGAAAATCCAAAAATAAAGGAAAGTCATTTCAATACAGAACAAAGGCAAGGTCTAAGCTTGGGAAAAAGAAATTGTTTAAAGTCAAGGGAAGCAAAAGAAAAGCTAATCGTTACTCAAGTAAATACAAAAAGCGAAATAAAAGAGCCCGTGGCATGGGGTGGGGAAGTGATTCTTACACTAGTGGACGTAAAAACAAAAAGTCTATTAGAAAAAGTCGACGACTAGGAAGGAAGTCTGCACGAAAGTACAAGACAAGAAAAAAACGAGGGGCCAAAAAGTCTAGAAATAGAAAATCAAGTTACGCTTATAAACCAAAAAGAGTAGCGAAAGGGAGAAAAAAAGGCAGACAAAAAGGTTTAGGACCTTCGACTGTCAGAGGTGGCAAAAAGCCTAAGAATTAAATTTTGGCACAGTTTTTCCAAAGAGCTTGATACATTTTTTTTAAATTGCGAACTATTATTTAAAACTTACGTACAACTGTTGCGATCATTAATTTTCATATTAGCATCATGCATACTTTTCAGCGCTACTCCTGTTCAGACGGGGTCGTCTAATTTGACGCATGCTAAAATAAAGGCAATGTTCGTCTTCCGGTTTGCAAGTTTGATTGATTGGCCATCAAACTATAAATCTGGAAGTTTTGTAATAGGGGTGTACGGTGATAAAAACGTTTATGACCTTCTGGTCAAGGATCATGGGAATAAAACGGTAGGAGCGCAATCTCTAAAGGTTAAACTTTTTAATTCATCATCAGAAATTGAACGTTGCCATATTTTATATATTGACAAATCAAAAGCAGCTGAGGTGAAGGATTTAGCTTCAAAATATAAAAGCCAAGCTTCCTTGATCGTAAGTGATAGATCCGAAGGTTTAAAAAACGGTGCAATGATAAATTTTCTGTTTCAAAACAACAGAATACAATTTGAAATAAGTAAAACAAATGCGACCAAAAGCAAACTTGTATTAAATTCGCAGTTAGCTGGTTACGCAGTAAAAGTAGAATGAAGAGATTATTAAACATATTGGTTTTGAGTCTTGTTTGTTCTTTTGGATTTGGACAGGGGTTTAATAGAAAGGCACAAACGGCCTATTCTGTGGGTGAATATGTTGTGGCTTCACAGTATTCGGATTCTGCAATCGTATCCACTGAAAAAGATAACTCCTTTACATGGCTTCTAAGGGGCTATATTTACAAATCGATATGGGCAAATGTTGACACCATGTCCCCTAGCTCAAATGCTAGAGAGACCGCAATCGCCTCTTTCCGCCAGTTAAGAACAATGGAAAATGCAGATTCCGCTGACCTAGCAAAAGGAAATAAAGCTATGTATACACTTGCTAAGTCATACTACAATGACGCTGTTGTATATGTAAATAATAACCTGCTTGAAAAGGCAGAAGGAAGTTTTGAAAAGTACCTTAGCCTCTCTTTAGAGATGTACCCTGAAAAAGATTTGAGTCGTCAAAAAATTGAGTTTTATAATGCACTTGGCTCAAGAGCCATTGGAATTTATAACAAGTACAAGCCTGAAAAGTCCGAATACTACGATATGGCTCTGAGCTATTATTATAAGTCATTCAATATTGATAGCTTAGATAGAAGCGCAAATTATAACATTGGTATCATCTATTACAATCGTGGAGTTGATTTGATTCTTTCCATGCCAGATGAAACTGATTTGGAAAAGATTTTTGAAATTCAAGATAAAACAGTTGAGTTGTTTCTACTTTCAAAACCATTCATAAAAAGAGCACACAACCTTGATCCAACCAATAAACAAATCATGGAAGCTGGTAAAGGAATTGATTGGCAGATAGGAGATGAGGAAGGAGTTAAAGAGTGGGACGAGAAACTCGAGCAAACTGAATAGTCCTCGCTTAGGTTAAGAGAGTATGAGCAAAATAAAAATGACAGTTGGAGCCAGAATTTATCTGGGATTCGGGATATTAATTGTCCTCTTCTTGGCTGTTTTTACATTTATCTATTTCAATGTAAATAAATCAAACGCTCTATTCCGCGAAAGTACTGAGCTTTCAGATAAAATATCCAAAGTATACGATCCATCCTTAAAACATTTACAGGAGTTAAATGAAAATGTTATTCGGTCTAAGGAAAGAGTGTTTTTCTGGGCATATAACGAGACTCCTGCTGAAAACCCGCAAAAAACGGACTTAAGGAACCTGGTAAAAATAGAGATCCCCAGAAACCTAGATGATATAAATGAAGTAGCTGGTAAATGGGAGAATAAATTCGAGAAAGGTATCCTTGATACACTGAATCATCGAATTGATACGCTCTTTTCTTATTACAAAATTGTAATGGACACTCTTGCTGAAATGGAAGACTACCATGATGTATTAAGAGGATTTACGGCACAAGATGTAGTGACCACTGGAGGAGATATGGATCGCTTGTTCAAGAAAATAAAGTTGAGCATGAGCGATTTGATTTCAAGAACTAAAACCCACGGACGAGAAGCACGTGAGCAAAAAGACCGAAGAGCAAAAGAAGTTCAGGAAAGCTTCAACACCATGTTATGGCGAATAGCCTTGCTTGGTCTTGCTTGTTGTATCGGTGCATTTTTAATATCCGCATTTACCACCAATAGTATTGTAAAACCTGTTCGAGAAGTAAGAAGCATGCTTCAAAAAATGGGAAGAGGTATAATTCCTCAAAAAAGACAAAAGGTATCTGGTGATGAAATTGGTGATATGACCCTGGCGCTGAACAACGTTGTTGATGGAATTCAACGTACGACGGAGTTTTCCCATCAGGTTGGATCTGGTAACTTTGAATATGACTATCAGCCCCTCTCTTCAGAAGACACCCTAGGACACGCCCTTTTAAAAATGCGTGATGACCTTGCAGAAAACGAAAGGATACTAGAACAAAAGGTTGTCGAACGTACCGAAGAGGTTGTACGTCAAAGAGATGAGCTTGAGCGACAACGATATAAGTTGGAAGAACTTTACAAAGATGTAACGGATTCAATACGATATGCAAAGCGACTGCAAGATTCGATTCTTCCGCCTGAAAACTTTATATCGGAAATATTACCTGAAAGCTTTGTGCTTTTTATGCCAAAGGATATCGTTTCTGGAGATTTTTATTGGTTTGATAAACGACAAGGGAAGGTGCTATTTGCGGCAGTAGATTGTACCGGACATGGTGTCCCTGGGGCTTTTATGTCACTTGTAGGAGCAAATGCCTTGAATCAAGCGGTGCGAGAACATGGATATATCGAGCCCGGAGAAATCATGGATGACCTTAATAAACTGGCTTCCATCACTCTAAATAAACAGAACGAAGAAAATGCTGTCCGTGACGGAATGGACATGGCACTATGCTCTATTGACCGCGAAAACATGGTATTGAAATATGCCGGCGCAAACAATCCTCTTTATATTCTTAGAGATAACGAAATACAAATAACAAAAGCTGACAAGTTTGCTATAGGATCGTTTAGTCAAGAAAAATACAATACCAAAGAGATACCTCTGAAGAAAGGAGATTTAATATATGTTTTCAGTGATGGGTATGCAGACCAGTTCGGAGGAGCTAAAGGTAAAAAGTTCATGTATAAAAGATTCCGCGAATTAATTTTAAGCATTCAGGATTTAAGCATGGATGAACAAAGAAAAAAACTGCATGAATCTATAGAAAGCTGGAAAGGAAGCTTTGAACAAATAGATGACATTCTTGTGATTGGAGTTCGTGTTTAATTCATAAACTCCGCTTATATTTGTTCCATGCTATTGAGGCTTACCCTTTTACTAATTTTTATCCCATTTATTGTCCTTACTCAGGACAATTCCATTCGTTTTTCAATTAACACTATAGACGACGGGCTAAGCCAGAGTTCTGTTTACACGATTACACAAGATAAACAGGGCTTTATTTGGATGGGAACCTTGGATGGTTTGAATCGCTTTGACGGCTATAATTTTAAGAAATTCTATGCTGAAGAAGGAAATCCCACTTCTCTATCCTCCAACTTGATAAAACAGATTATACAAGATGATCAAGGATATATTTGGATAGCGACAGATGAAGGATTGAATAAGTTTAATCCGAGAACTGAAGAGTTCACTCAATATCTTCATTCTGAAACGAATGAAAAAACACTGTCCTCAAACAAAATTATTTCACTAATTGATGGCGGAGAACATCTCTGGATTGGAACACAAGATGAAGGACTTGTAAAACTGGATAAGAAAAGTGGGAGTGCAGTTCATTTCAACACCCAGAACTCTGACTTATCAAATAATGGAATTAAATCCTTGTTATTGGATAAGGATAAAAACTTGTGGATAGGAACCCTCGATGGACTATGTAGAATAGATACCGCAGAAAAGTTTAGTGTTTATACCAACGATATATTAAATGAATTTAGCCTTCTGGACAATACTGTCCTATCTCTGTCTCAGGACAAAGAGGGATATATTTGGGTAGGAACAAACTCCGGATTACAGAAAATTCAAAGCTATAGTGATTATGATCTTGTCGCACAAACTATCAACATAAGCACCAATAACAAAGAGATAAAAATTCAGGCCCTACTTACCGATAGTCAAGATATAATTTGGATTGGAACGGAGAAACAAGGCTTGTTTAGATTAGAAAAAAACGGAGGTAGATATGAAATTGATAATTTTTACAACTCCTTTTACCTTCCTAATTCCATTTCATCCAACAAGATCCTAAGTTTGTTTGAAGATGATGCCCATATTATCTGGGTTGGAACAGAAAAAGGGGCATGTCGTTTTGATAGACTTAAGCAAGGCTTTTATCACAGCTTTAGAATGCCAGATAAACCCAATTCACTTCCAGACAACAACATTTGGAGCATTAATGAAATCGACAACGAAATATGGATTGGCACGAGCGAAGGCATCACACGATCAAACCCTCTTCTTACCAAGTTTTATACATTTCCAAACGAACAGTTTGCGGCAAAAAGCACCAACTATTTAAATGATAAGAGGGTTTTTGCATTCTACAAAGATGGCAATGGCCAGTACTGGCTGGGTAATGTAGATGGCCTTTTCAAAGCATTCATTAATGAAGATAAGACTAAAATCCGTTTGGAAAAGTTTGAGTCATTGCTCGACTCTCTTGAAAATAGAAACCCAATTGTTTATGAAATTGTAGAATATAAAAATAAGCTGCTTGTTGCTACTCGTGAGGGCTTGCTTGTAATTAATCAAAATACGGGTGAAACCAAGCTTTATAGAAGTGATCTCAGAAACAAGAATAGCATTTCCAACAATCACGTTCGTGATATTATTATTAGCCCAAAACATGGTATTTATGTTGCTACTTTTGAGGGACTTAACGAATTTATACTCGACGAAAATCCTAGATTCAATCAAATAACTAGTAACTCTAATGAAGATGAACCGCTTCCAAATGATCAAATTCTGTCAATTTGGGAAGATCAAAAAGGTTTTTTCTGGCTGGGGACTTACGGTGGAGGACTTGTAAAATATAACCCTGAAAGTAAAAAGAGCTCAGCGTTCACAAAAAAAGATGGCCTTGCAAATAATACAGTGTACGGGGTAGTTGGTGATGATTACAACTGCCTTTGGTTAAGCACGAACTATGGATTAAGCAAGTTTGATATGATTAAAGAGGAGTTTACGAACTTCCATAAAAAAGATGGTTTACAATCAAATGAATTCAATGCGGGTGCCTATGCTAAAACTGAAAACGGCCATTTAATCTTTGGCGGTATCAATGGCTTGAATATTTTCTATCCGCAAGAAATAAAAACAAACGACATTCCACCAAAAGTTAGGTTCACTAATTTCTATCTTGATGATAGACCTTACACTATTGGAGGGAATTCTCCATTTTCACAGGCAGTTTCATTTACAGATAAAATTGAGGTTTCACACAAAGAAAATATTTTCACCATTGAGTTTGCAGCACTCCATTTTTCCGATCCTTCAGAAAACACCTACACTTATCGTCTAGTTGGTCAGGATTCACATGAAAAGCATTTGGGAACTGACCACAAAATGCAGTTCGGACCTTTACCGCCAGGTGACTATGAACTACAAGTTTGGGCCTATAACAGTGATGGTTTAAGGTCGAAACAACCTGCCAAACTGAAGATTACCGTTCATCCTCCATATTGGAAAACAACATGGTTTCAAGTGCTTTCAGTGGCCATTGCGCTGGCAATAGCCTACGTATTATATTGGATGAGAGTAAGCTCTATTCGGAAACAGAAAGAATCTTTGGGACGAATGGTAGCCGAGCGAACCTTTGAAGTTAGAAAGCAAAAAGAACAAATTGAAGACCAGAAGAGGCTATTAGAAGAGGAAAAAGAAAAAGCAGAGCGGCTTTTACACAACATTCTTCCAATGGAAACTGCCGAGGAGCTCAAAAACAAGGGAAGAGCCTCCGCTAGAAATTATCGAAAGGTGACCGTACTTTTCACAGATTTTGTTGGCTTTACGAAGATTGCGGAAAGAATGAAGCCGACCGACTTGGTAACCAAACTGGACTCATACTTTATTCAATTTGATAAGATTATAGAGCGCTATAATCTAGAAAAGATTAAAACCATTGGAGATGCCTATATGGCTGCTGGAGGGGTACCTGTAAGAAACAAGGAAAATCCCATTCATACTGTTCTTGCTGCTTTAGAAATCCAAAGGTACATGAAAGAGGCCGAGGAGTTTCATCATTCTCGCGGGGAGGAACATTGGAATTTGCGCATAGGGATAAATACCGGGGCTATTGTAGCTGGGGTTATTGGAACCAAACGATTTGCTTACGATATATGGGGCAACACTGTTAATGTGGCCTCTCGAATGGAAGAAGCATGTGAACCTGGACGAATTAATATATCGGGTAAAACTTATGCTTTAATTGAACCTTATTTTGAGTTTACTTATAGAGGTAAAATACCGGCCAAAAATAAGGGGCACGTGGACATGTATTATGTCGATCGAATTAAGCCTGAGTTATCTATTGACGGCAAGGGTCTTGAGCCAAGTAATGATTTCTGGGAATATGTAAACCTTCACCTTTTCTCAAGTATTAATTACATGAAAGCTGAGCGCTACATCATGAAGCTACTAGAGAAAAAATTACCTAAAACACTTCACTATCATAGTATAGCGCATACGAAAGATGTGACGGAAGCAGCTGAAAGATTAGCCATCATGGAAGGTATTAAAGGAGAGGATTTATTCCTATTACAAACAGCTGCAACCTACCATGATGCAGGTTTTGTTGAACAATATGATGCCAACGAGCCTGTGGGAATTCGAATGGCACAAGAAATCTTACCTAAATTTGGCTATACAGAGGAGCAAATCGAAATAGTTGCTGGACTCATTAACGCAACCAAAATCCCACATCAACCACAAACTAAATTGCAAGAAATTATTTGTGATGCCGATTTAGACTACCTTGGTAGAGATGATTTCCATGACATAGCTGATCTACTTAGAAGAGAATTAAGGGATCATGGAAAAATTAATTCAGATCGCCTTTGGGATGAGATTCAAGTAAAGTTTTTAACCCAACACCAGTACTTCACAAAAAGTGCAATTGAAACACGCCAAGTAAAAAAGGAGCTACATATCCAACAAATAAAAGATCGTTTGGAAACCCACGATTACAAGGATTAATTACTCCGTTGTAAAATTGCCTTTTGGATAGTTCCAACTGGATAAGACAACACCGTATAGGCACCATCTTCCGTACCACTTTCCCAGGCATTAGACCCATAGGAAAACAGTTCAAAAACAAGCGCGTTTTCTTCTAAGCTATAACGTATAAGTAGGTTTGAATTTGCCACTGAGAAGCAACTGTGCAGCGCTCCATCAATAAGATTAGCATACATCACAATACCGTTCTTTTCATCTATTGCCCACTGCTGCTTCTTCCTGTCAAAGAATAAGAGATAATCCCGAATATCACTTTTACCCGTATCCGTCAATTGGTAACTTATCTTCCATTGGTAAGAACTATCGTTTTGTTTGATAACAACTAGCCCCATTTGAACGGTCATGGTTAAACTATCCTTATTGTAAGCTCGCAATTCACCCTTCCAATTTCCAGTAAATTTTTCAACTCCAGTTTGACTAAATACAAGCAAGCTTGACAAAGCAAGCAGTGATAAGATATATTTCATAGGCATAAAGATACTAATCTGCTATCTTTGCCGCTGTGAAGGATCTTATGAGAATATGGCGTTATGCACTTGAATACAAGGGAGCAATGGTTCTTACGGTAATATTCAACCTTCTCTTTGTCGTATTTAACCTGCTTTCATTATTGCTTTTTGTTCCTTTCTTAAAGCTAATTTTTACAGAAAATCTTGAAGCAGTTGCACCTCCAAATGGAGCTATGGGCTTTGGTGAATATTGGGGAACATGGTATAACTTTAAAATGTTTGAGTATATTCAAATGCATGGGAAGGTTGGAGCACTCTCCTTTATTTGCGTGAGTATTCTTATCGCCTTTTTTCTAAAAAATTTATTTCGCTATTTGGCTTTATTCTCCGTTTCAACCATTCGAACGGGAGTTATTTACAGTCTAAGAAAAGAGATGTACAATAAAATTCTTCGCTTGCGTGTGGGCTTCTTTTCAGATGAAAAAAAGGGTGATGTAATGTCACGTGCGATGAATGATGTAATGGAGGTGCAATGGAGCATTCTTCAGAGTATTGAAATGGTTTTTAGAGAGCCAATTGCCATAATCCTTACACTCGTTCTTCTTTTTTATTACAGCTGGGAATTGACCTTGTTCTCCTTAGTATTCCTTCCTGTATCCGCTTTTGTGATATCTCGAATAGGAAAGAGTTTACGACGAACAAGCTCCAGGGCTCAGGGTCTTCTGGGAGAATTAGGGTCCAGGCTTGAAGAAACATTAGGAGGATTGAGAGTAATCAAAGCCTTCAACTCTGAAAAGGCTATGTCGGATAGCTTTGAGAAAAAAAATTACCAGTACCGCATTAACGAGAGAAGAGCCTTGAGAAAAAGAGACCTTGCCTCACCCGTCAATGAATTTATGGGGTCGATTGTTATTATTTCCATCGTTTGGTTCGGTGGTAATATGATTTTGAGCAATAATGGCGGCCGACTGGATGGAACAACATTCATTTTTTATGTCGTTACTTTTAGCCAATTATTACGCCCTATTCAGGGAATTTCGAATGCGATTTCAAGTATAAATAAAGGAAAAGCATCCATGGATAGAATTAAGGCTATTCTTGATAGTGATGAAGAAATCTCTGAAATTGAATCGCCTAAACCTACTCCCGACCTAAAAGAAAAAATAAGCTTTCATGATGTTGAATTTTCGTATCAACAAGAAAAAATATTGAAAGGAATTACTTTTGACATAAAAAAGGGAAATACCGTGGCTTTGGTAGGAGAATCAGGAGGAGGTAAATCAACTATCCTCAATCTAATTCCACGTTTTTATGACATCCAAAAAGGATCCATTCAGTGGGATGGAATTGACATTAATCAAATGAGCCTGAAAAACTTGAGGGCAAAAATGGGAATTGTAACTCAAGATGCCGTGCTATTCAATGATACGGTGGCCAGTAACATTTTGTTTGGTAAAAAAGCCTCCCAAGATGAAATTGAAACCGCTGCTAAAATTGCCAACGCTCATGATTTTATTATGTCCTTACCTAATGGCTACGATAGTAACGTTGGTGATGGTGGTAGTAAACTATCTGGAGGTCAAAAACAAAGAATTTCAATTGCTCGTGCCGTGCTAAGCAATCCTGAAGTTTTACTTTTGGATGAGGCTACTTCTGCACTGGATACTGAATCCGAAAAGTTGGTGCAAGATGCGCTGGATAAACTGATGCAAAACAGAACCAGTATTGTTATTGCCCATCGTTTAAGTACTATTCGCAATGCGGACCTCATTTTGGTAATAGAAAAAGGACAAATCGTAGAATTCGGCAAACACGACGAACTCATCGCTCAAAACGGGTCATACGCCCGATTAAGTCAGCTTCAAAACCTTTAAAATCCAATAATCAAGCGGATTTTCTTTGCTATTTCCTTTTTCCAAATAATGTGATTGTTATATTTGCTATCCACAAAGAAGATTTCCAGTAGAATGGCTACAGCAAAAAAGAAAACAACAACGGCTAAAAAGGCGACTCCTGCTAAGAAAACTAAGTTTTCAAAAGCCGACTATTTGAAGTGGTACGAGGATATGCTCGTTATGCGAAAAATTGAGGAAAAAGCAGGTCAATTATACCTTCAACAAAAGTTTGGAGGGTTCTGCCACTTGTATATTGGACAGGAAGCGGTTGTTACAGGAACAATGGCGGCACTTACGCCAGAAGATAAGCACATTACAGCTTATCGTGATCACGCCCATCCTATCGCCTTAGGGATACATCCTAAGTACATGATGGCTGAACTTTATGGTAAGACTACTGGAATGTCAAAAGGTAAAGGTGGGTCTATGCATATGTTTCACAAAGACTACAACCTTATGGGAGGTCACGGAATTGTCGGTGCTCAAATCCCAATGGGAGCTGGAATTGCCTTTGCAGAAAAGTATAACAAAACAGGAAATGTTTGCGTTTGCTCATTTGGAGATGGAGCTGCCAGACAAGGAGCTTTGCACGAGACCTTCAACATGGCCATGACTTGGAAATTGCCGGTTATTTTCTTGATAGAAAATAACAACTACGCCATGGGTACTTCTGTAAAAAGAACTTCCAATGTAACCGACCTTTCTAAGTTAGGTGACTCATACGAAATGCCATCAGAAGTGGTAGACGGAATGAGAGTTGAAGCTGTTTATGAAGCTATTGAAAGAGCGGCAAAACGCGCTAGAAAAGGAGATGGACCTACCCTATTAGACGTAAGAACTTATCGTTACAAAGGACACTCCATGTCAGATCCTCAAAAATACCGTACAAAAGATGAGGTTGAGGAATATAAAAAAGTAGATCCAATAGAATTGGTGAAAGAAACCTTATTGAAGAACAAATACATCACTGAAGCAGGATTGAAGAAAATAGCCGATAAGGTAAAAGGTATTGTAGAAGAATCAGTAAAGTTTGCTGAAGAATCGCCACTACCAGAGCCTCATGAGCTTTACGAAGACGTTTATCAAGAACCTGATTATCCTTACATTAAAGAATATTAAGAATGGCTGAAATTGTAAGAATGCCCAAGTTAAGTGATACCATGACGGAAGGAGTGGTGGCAGAGTGGCACAAGAAAGTAGGAGAAGAAGTTTCAAGCGGAGATTTATTGGCTGAAATTGAGACCGATAAGGCTACTATGGAGTTTGAATCCTTTAATGACGGTGTTTTACTTCATATAGGTGTTGAAAAAGGAAAGTCGGCTCCTGTAAATGACATTCTAGCCATTATTGGAGAAAAGGGTGAGGACGTAAAAAAAATCCTAGAAGAGGAGAAGAATAACGAACCTGCCAAGGAAGAACCAAAAGAAGAGCCTAAGGCCGAACCAAAGAAGGAAGAGGCAAAAGAGGAAGTAAAGGCAGCGAGCCCAGCTCCAACTGCCCAAAAAAGCACTGCTACCAAGACGGTGAAAGCACTTAGTAAACCAAATGAAGGAAGAATTTTTGCTTCTCCTTTAGCCAAAAGACTGGCAGAAGAAAGAAACATTAACCTAAAATATGTTCCCGGTTCTGGTGAGGGTGGAAGAATTGTTAAGCGCGATATCGAGAACTATCAAGGTGGAGGATTTACTTCAGGAATTGAAAGCTACACGGATGAGCCTGTATCACAAATGAGAAAGGTTATTGCGCGTAGATTAGGTGAAAGTAAGTTTACTGCACCTCACTTCTATCTAACCATCTCAATTGATATGGATGCTGCCATGGAGGCAAGAAAGAGCATCAATAAAATGATTGCTCCAGCTAAAGTATCTTTTAATGATATTGTGATTAAAGCTGCTGCTAAATCCTTGAAGAAAAACCCAGCCGCAAATGCGGGTTGGCATGAAGACTTTATACGTTACAATGACCATGTACATATTGGTGTGGCGGTTGCCGTAGATGAAGGTCTATTGGTACCCGTGTTGGAATTTGCAGATGGTAAACCACTTACCCAAATCGGTGAAGAGGTAAAAGATTTTGCAGGTAGAGCTAAAGCCAAAAAATTACAACCGGATGAAATGGAGGGAAGCACCTTTACCATTTCTAACTTGGGTATGTTCGGTATAGAAGAATTTACAGCGATTATTAACCCACCCAACAGCTGTATTTTAGCCGTTGGTGGAATATCTCAGGTACCGGTTGTTAAGAATGGAGAAATTGTACCAGGAAATGTAATGAAGGTTACCCTAAGCTGTGACCACCGTGTGGTGGATGGAGCTGTAGGTTCTGGTTTCCTTAAAGACTTCAAAAATTA
The DNA here is from genome assembly GCA_964230025.1 of Flavobacteriales bacterium. GTDB lineage: Bacteria > Bacteroidota > Bacteroidia > Flavobacteriales_D > JAUILH01 > CAXRFO01. Next base: position 456,903 of record CAXRFO010000012.1, read on the forward strand.
CATGGAAAACCCAGTGCTATTATTGGGTGAGCAATCCATTTAAGAATCATTAATAATTAAAAGAAAGGCCTCTATTCAGAGGCCTTTTTTTGTACAAAAAAAAGGGGGACTAACGTCCCCCCCTCTCTACTCAAACACAAACCTCCATCCATCTCTCGGCCTCTGCCCTTTCTTTGAAGACTTTGGTTTGCATTCTCCCTCTACTTTCTCTTTTCAAATAATTGGCCAGTATACGGTGAGGTAACTCCTCTGCCACTATGGCCATACATAAAATCTGTTGCCAAATTTTATTTTCAGTAACTATCGTTTTATCCGTAAAACTCAAGTTTAAACTACTCTCCTTATCTATATAGATAATTAAAGAACAGTCATCTCCCAATTTTTCATTTAACGAAACCATTGTGGTCCGTAAAACTTCATCCGTGAGATCTAAATTACCGGATAGCTCTATCCTGGTAATTCCGGTACAATTTGTTATTTCTAAATTTTTCATTTCTTAAAATGATAAAGCAAAGCTAGTACCAATTTAGTATGCGTGCATACTTTATTCGGCGAAATGCACTAATATTCAGCCGAATAGATAAAATGTATCGATTTCTCGATAAAAGGTATAGTTAAACCATTGAGGAAATCCTTTCCCTTTTTTGTAGCAAGGAGTATCAGCAAAAAGTATTATGTATTTTTGTTTTGTTGAACCTAGACACTCCCATAGACTATCTGAAAGGCGTTGGCACCGAAAGGGCTCAATGCTTAAAAAAAGAGGCCGGTATACACAGTTATGGTGATTTGTTAGAATATTACCCATTCCGTTACATAGATAAATCACAGAAGAATTTTATTTCTGATTTATCCGAAGATGGGGCGCCTTTGAATATTGAAGTCAAGATTGAAAAAGTAGAAGAGATTGGTCAGAAACGTGTTAAAAGACTCAGCGCAATAGTATCTGACCATACAGGAACTTTGGAACTCGTTTGGTTTAAAGGAATAAAATGGATAAAGCCCAAACTGATAGTTGGAAAAAGTTATAGTGTTTACGGTAAGGTTAGCCGCTACGGCCGAAAATGGAATATTGCTCACCCCGATATTGAGCCAATTGAGAATCAAAAAGCATCCTATAGCCTTCAACCCGTCTACCACAGCTCAGAAAAAATGGGTATAAAAGGCTTGAACAGTCGGGGTATTGAACGACTTACGGGCCATTTGCTCTCGGTCATTCCAAAAGTTCCAGAGATTTTACCAGAGGCCTTGCGCACCAGCCTGCAACTTATACCAAGAGACACGGCCTATCGCAAAATCCACTTCCCATCAAATAACCGAGAATTAAAGGAAGCCAAAGCGAGACTGACCTTTGATGAATTCTTTTTCCTTCAGTTGGAAATGTTGATGAACAAGCAGATTCAGCAAAAAAAACTCAGAGGCTTTGTTATTGATAAACTTGGGGATAGTTTTAATGGCTTTTACCATCAGCACCTACCTTTTGAATTAACTGGAGCCCAAAAAAGGGTTCTGAAAGAAATTCGTCGTGACCTTGCCAGCGGCATACAAATGAACCGCCTTTTGCAGGGTGATGTAGGGAGTGGAAAAACCATCGTTTCCTTATTATCCATGCTAATGCTATTGGACGCCGGGTTCCAAGGGGCAATAATGGCGCCTACTGAAATTCTGGCTCAACAGCATTTTGAGGGTTTTAAAGAACTACTTGCGGCTACTGACATTAGAATTGCCTTACTGACTGGATCCGTTAAAAGCAAAGAAAAAAATGAAATCAAGGCAGCCCTAGAAGAAGGTGATATTGATATCATAGTGGGCACCCATGCACTTTTAGAGGATAATGTGAAATTCAAAAATCTAGGGCTTGTTGTTATTGATGAGCAGCACCGCTTTGGAGTTGCGCAGCGTGCTAAACTTTGGAAAAAGAACAGCACGCCACCTCATATTTTAGTAATGACCGCTACCCCTATCCCACGAACGCTAGCCATGACCTTATATGGTGATTTGGACGTTTCGGTAATAGACGAGCTCCCCCCTGGAAGAAAACCGATTAAAACCATTCACAAAACCGAAAAACACCGACTTTCTACTTTTGGTTTTATCAAGGAACAAATAGATAAAGGTCACCAAGTTTATATCGTCTACCCGCTAATAGAAGAGTCGGAAAAACTCGATTACCAAAACCTTATGGATGGTTATGAGGCAATTTGTCGTCACTTCCCGCTACCTAAATATAAAGTGAGCGTTGTTCACGGCAGGATGAAAGCTGAAGACAAGGATTATGAAATGCAGCGCTTTGTTAAGGGTGAAACTCAAATTATGGTTGCAACCACAGTTATTGAGGTAGGTGTAAACGTCCCCAATGCCTCTGTGATGGTGATTGAGAATTCAGAAAAATTTGGTCTCTCCCAGCTTCATCAGTTAAGAGGTCGTGTCGGACGGGGAGCAGATCAATCCTACTGCATATTAATGAGTTCATACAAGTTGACAGAAAATGCCCGCACCCGACTTGAAACCATGGTAAGAACAAATGACGGCTTTGAAATTTCTGAGGTAGATCTTCGTTTAAGAGGCCCAGGAGACATAATGGGGACCCGCCAAAGCGGAATTCTGGACCTAAAAATAGCTGATATTGCTAAAGACAACCAATGGTTGGTTTTGGCTAGAAAAAAAGCTTTGGAATTACTTGAGAGTGACCCTATGCTCAAAAAACAAGAAAACCGCCAAACAGCGGTTCACTTGATGAATAAAATGCAGGGCAAAAGCCGCTGGGCGATGATATCTTAAAGCTCAGGCTTTATTGATCCTCCGCCTCCACTTTCTTCTTTCGGCTTATCCTCTCCCTTATACTTATCTCTTTTGCTTGATCTAATCTTATAAATGAACATCAATTCATGTGTTCCAGAGCTGAATACTGATAAATCCGAAAATAACATGTCATAGGCGTATCCAAACTGGAATTTTTCATCCCATTCATAATTTGCCATAAGGGCAAATTCTTGGCTACTTCTATAGGTTACTCCAATTCCAAATACATCATTCACTGTACCCATTAAGTTTACCTCATACTGCAAAGGTGAACCCGCAACATGCTTGAACAAAACAGTTGGTGTTAAATCCAAATCACTTGATGCTTCTAAGGTGTAAGAACCATGAACATATATGTGCATGTCTGTTGGATCAAACTCAGATTTGGCAGTAGCATTCGCTCCACTGAATTCTAATGAATTCTTCATCATGTTTTGGATACTGAATCCAGCCGTATAATTATCGGCGTATAAGTATGTTCCAAAACGGAAATTTGGTGCCATTTTCATCGGTGCATCCTGTGCAAATGTTGGATCGTTATCTACTATAGTATTCACTTGCGAATATTTAGCCGATATAAAATTCATGCTGGCCCCCATACCAAAAGCTAAACGCGTATTTCTATCCAATTGAAGGCGATAAGCATACTGCCCTGACAACTGTAAATTCTCATGCACACCTATTTTGTCGTGGATTAACATTCCACCATAAGCATGATCAAAGCTTTTGCTTGGTGTAGTAATACTCAGGCCTTGAAATCTAGGGGCTCCTTCAAACTTTAACCATTGCATTCTGCTGAATAAACTTGCATTTAAACTATGGTGTGAATGCATGGCAGCAGGATTAATAAACTCCTTCTGCAAGGCAAACTGTGTCATGTGAAATTGGTTTTGCCCAAAAGCAGTTGAGGCAACAAAAATTCCTAATGTTAAAATTAAATTTTTCATCTTTCTTTGCTTTTATCGTTGAACCTCAACATTTCCATTATACGTATCGAACCCTGTTCCAAGCTTAAGAACATAGAAATATGTCCCTTCAGGCACTTGATTTCCACCAAGGCTTCTGCCTCCGTTAAACTCTCCTTGCCACTCGTTATTATAATTTGCTTTTTGATATACTACTTCTCCCCATCGGTTGAATACAGTAAGTTCTGCTTCTGGGAAGTAGTTAATTCCTAGTATTACAAAATTGTCATTTATACCATCACCGTTAGGAGAGAATCCTGTAGGGATTTCAACTTCTCCGTCGAAACTTACGGTAACTACCAAGTAAGAAGTCTCACAATACTGACCGCATGTTGGATGACACGCCTGATAATAAATCGTATCATTTCCATTAAAGTCAGCAGGAGCTGTATAGATAATAGTACCTCCAGACCCTAGACTTGCGGTGCCATATGTTGGAGGAGTAACAATAGTAACTGAATTTGGATCGGCTCCACTATCGTTATTCGTAACATCTACGGTTACGGATTCACCATTAAATATAGTTTCAGCATCAGTCTGCAAGGTAATGTCATTACCGTTAATTACATTTACCAGAACGTCATCACTTGCTTGGCAGCCAGTAGTCGAGTTTGTTACAGTAACTGTATAAGTGCTGTCCGAACTAGGTGAAACATTTATTGTGGCAGTTGTTTCACCTGTTTCCCACAAATAATCGCCACCGCCGCTTGCAGTTAAATCAACATTGTCGCCGACACAAATTTCAACATCTGCTCCCGCGCTGGCATTTGGAGCCGGGTTAACCGTAATTAATACTTCTATCGGAACCCCATTATTACAACCATTCTGATCTTCTGCAAACACGTAATAAGAAGTACTCACCGTGGGTGTTACAAGTAAATCAGTTGGGCCAACCAAGGTGGCACCTGCCATATCTGAATATACATTAAAGGTATTCCCGGCATCACCGCTTGCAAAAATGGTTGAATTATCACCTTCACAAATAATTGTATCGCTAACCGTAACAGTTGGATCATTAGGGGCCGCTACAACACTCACTTGAAGTGAACTTGAATCCGCACAAGGAGCTGTTCCTACAACGTATTTGATATTGATAGGTCCAGACAAGCCTGCGGGATCGAAATCACCATTAGCACTCATGTTTGTTCCCGACCATGTACCTCCTAAAGTACCAGTAACATATTGGTTAAAGTCAATTATTCCCTCATTTTCACATACCGTAATTGGTGATGACCAGCTTGCTGAAATTGTGTTCACAACACTGATGGTATGAGAAACCTGGTCGATACAAGGTGAGTTTCCTTGCTCGTAGGTTATTGTAATTTGTTGACCTACTAAACCGTTTGGATCAAAAACCGAACCTATAACATTAGTACCTGTCCAAGTACCTCCTGCATTACCTGTTATGAATTGATCTAAATTTATTTGTCCGCTAGACTCACAGATAACTCCAGGATCCGTCCAAGATGCATCTCCTGCTGCAGCTGTATTAACAACTATCGAAATACAAGAGGTTTGGTTACAGTTACCTTCTGCTCGCACATAATACGTGGTTGTTGCCAGTGGAGAAACATAAATACTTGCCCCAGTATCAACTAAGGTGATTCCACAACCGCCAGTGTACCATGCATAATAAGAGCCTACACCCAAACTACCACCAGATGCAGTAAGTAAAGTACTATCACCTATACATACCGGATCTTGCGAACTAGTAGTACTCGTTGGAGCCGTTGAGTTTGTTTCTACGACAATGGTTAAACTCACACATAAAGTATTGTTGCAATCGCCTTCAGCCCTCACAAAATATTCCGTTGTAACTGTTGGAGACACGTTGATAGTACTTCCTGTTCCCACGGGTGTACCACCACAGCTTCCAGAATACCATTCAAAGTTTGCGTTTGTTCCAAGTGTACCTCCCAAAACAGAGAGTGTTGAAAAACTTCCTGTACAAATAGTTGTATCACTTGCTACTATTCCTGTAGGACCTTGACTTGTGTCTTGTGTTGAAATTGAGATGGCTTGACATACGGTGTTATTACAATCACCTTCTAAACGAACATAGTAATTCGTGTTTGCCGTTGGATAAACAACGAAATTGTTCCCATTCCCTTCAAATGTTCCTCCACAAGAACCAGAATACCAAAAGTAATCTGCCCCATATCCTTCCGTTGCACCTGTTACCGTAAGAACAGTAGAATCTCCAATACAAACTGGGTCATCAGATGCAGTAAGTCCTGTTCCTGCAACTGATAAGTCTTTCACAAAAATTGTTGTGTCTAAACAAATAGTGTTGCCACATGTACCTTCTGCTCTAACAAAATATTGTGTAGTCACAGTAGGTGAAACAGAGATTGAAGTACCCAATCCTACTGAAGTGCCTCCGCAGCTTCCTGAATACCACTGCCAATCCGCTCCAGTACCAAGTGCTCCACCTGAAACTGTAAGTATTGCACTATTACCTGGACAAATAGAATCAGTAGAAACAGCAATCCCTGTCGGATCTGTTGAACTTTGTTGAATATTTATAACCTGAGTGGAGGTTTGCGTACAACCTGTAGCTCCAACTGTGTAGGTAATACTTGTTGGGCCTGTCAAGCCAGTTGTGTTCAAAATGTTACCAGATACTCCAGTTCCAGACCAAGTTCCACCTGCATCTCCAGTTATATATGTATTCAGATTAACCGAAATATTATCACACAAGGTTCCTGGATTCGTCCATGATGGATCAACATTGTTTTCACTAAATCGAGTAATTATGAACTTTCCGGATCCTGACCCACTATAGGTCGCAAAGTACTCTCCATTTCCAGGATCTAAGGTTGGGTATCCAGCTGCACTTTCATCCCCACCAACATATACTTGATCTCCACATGGGCCAAGGCTAGCACGAACACAAATAAAACGTGTTTGTCCTGGCGAACTTACATAGCTCCCCCATTGCTGAACTCCAGAAGTATCAAAACTTGCAATAAAACCTGAGCTAGAACCGCTTCCCGTGCTTTGGTTATAGGACCCAGTGCTATTTAATACAGGCATACCTGAGGTGGAGTTGGTTTGTTCTGCCACGTATAAAGTGTTTCCAGCTGAAACATCTAGTGTTGTTCTCCAATCATTGCCACTAGCTCCGAAATAAGTCGACCAAACAAGGTCTGTATTAGAATTGAATTTTGCTAAAAATCCACTTTGCGTACCGTTCAATGAATTATCAAAAAAGGCACCTCCACCTGGATCTAAAGTTGGCAAATCAGTACTTTTTGTAATTCCTGAAATATATAGGTTACTAGCATCATCTGTCCCGATACCATAAACTTCATCTTCAATATCAGATCCTCCAAAATAAGTTGACCAAAGCAATGCATTTGCTGAGCTAAATTTGGTTATCAAAACATCCTCTTGTCCACCATTGTGGGTATTATCAAAATAACCACCTGCATCCATTAAAATACTAGCATCTATATTTACCGTTCCAACCATATAAACGGATCCGTCTGGAGCAATTTGAACTTTAGTAAAACTCTCGTTAACACTTTGAGGTGCAGCAGCATTATCCGCTCCAAAATAAGTTGACCACTGCATTTGGCCAATTGAATTCATAAATATGATCACAGCGTCCTTATCCAAATTATAGTTGGTACTTGGCACAGATTGGTTATATGCACCAGGTTGATTGTTAATTGGAATAGTATAACCAGCTTCATTATCTCCAACCAAATAAAGAGAACCATCGGATGCTACATCAATATCATAAATTGACATACGGCTGTTACCTTCAATAAATGTTGACCATAACATTGTTCCAGAAGAGTTAAATTCAACTAACACTGGTTGATTTAAACCAGAAACATTATTTGCATCATAGTAAGCACCAGAGCCTTTATCCAGTGTTGGGAAATTTCCTGAGGTAGAACCGGCACACAGGTAAATATTTCCAGTCGACTCATTAATTTTTATACCCCCTTTTACCAATTCTTGTTCTGAACCACCCAAGTAGGTTGCCCATAAAAGGACACCAAAATTGTCAAACTGCAGTATTCTTAAATCTGAAAAGGTAGTTGCCCCTGGTTGATCAGGCAAAGCTTGATAAAAACTTGTTCCTCCAGGATTTAAAGTTGGCATTGTAGCGTCTGAAGTGATTGAAAGAGAAACTACTTGGTTGGAAGAAGCATCCATTTCTTGACCCCAAATGGCGTCATCATCATAGTTGTAATAAGTTGACCATGTCATGGCAGGATCAATTATTAAATCCAAGTTTTTATTCGGGATTTCACCTTCAAATTGAACAACCCCATTCACTAATTTATATGTAATATCAACGTTTTCTTTTACATCACCCTCCTCTTGATAGCTTTCAGGCATCTCTTCCTGCATAGGTCCAAAAGGTGTTTCCATTAGAAGTATATTATCTTTCAATTGAACTTTATCCGCTCCATCAAAAGCCAACTTAATATCCGAAATCTTTGCTCCTGGATGAAGCACAAAGTCATATTTTAGACCTTTCTCCTGCAGCTTAAAAATAATATCAATGTTAGGATAGGCATTTTTATAAATCAGCTGCTTGTAAAAACTAACGTCCTTGATTCCATTTTGGGCATGCCCTAGGTAATAGTTTGATTTGTGCCTTAGCTTCTCTTGACCCAGCACCTGTTCCGTTTGTGCATCAAGAAAGTTTAAATCGAGTCGGTAGAAGTAAAGGGTGTCCTTAGATTGCGCATCAAGCAACTGCTCTGTTGTCAATTTCTCGACATCTACATTCTCTAAAAAACTTAAATCACTCCTCTTTTTAAAATAGTATGAAACCCCATTATTTTTGAAATATACTTGGGCATTACCTGCCTTCGTTTTAAAAAGGATTTCAGAATGTAAATTCCCCTCCGTGTCTATAATTTGACCGTTGTTTTCCTCAAATCCAGAAACCTGAGAATAAGAATAAAAAGAAATACATAAAGAGAATAAGTAGAGAAGTAACCCTTTCTTCATAAGCTGTAGTTTGACCCTGCCTTGAACGTAAAGTTTTCAACAAAGTTTCAGTTTATTCAAATATCGTAAAAAAAAGGCAAAAAAAAACCTGCGTGAAAAATCACACAGGTTTTATCTCATTTATTATGATAAAGTTAGACCATACCTTGATCAATCATGGCATCCGCCACTTTAACGAATCCTGCAATATTGGCTCCCTTAACGTAATCAATATAACCATCCGATTCTTTACCGTATTTCTCACATTGCTCATGGATGGAAACCATGATTCCATGTAACTTTTCATCAACTTCTTCTCTGCTCCATGACATTCTCAAAGAGTTTTGAGACATTTCCAATCCTGAAGTAGCAACACCACCAGCATTAGAGGCCTTTCCTGGAGAGAATAATAGTTTGTTTTGGGCGAAAACTTCAATAGCTTCAGGCGTTGATGGCATATTTGCCCCTTCTGCAACAACCTTACAGCCATTTGAAACTAAGCCTTTGGCTTCATCACCATTCAATTCATTTTGTGTAGCGCATGGTAACGCAACATCACATTTTTCACCCCAAGGTTTTTTTCCTGCATGGTAAGTCGAACCTGAGAATTTATCCGCATACTCAGAAATTCTTCCTCTACGGTTATTTTTAAGGTCCATTACCCAAGCCAATTTCTCTGCGTCAATTCCAGCAGGGTCAACAATGTAACCACCTGAATCTGACATGGTAATTACTTTCGCTCCTAATTGAGTTGCCTTTTCACAAGCGTACTGAGCCACATTTCCAGATCCAGAAATTACTACTGTTTTACCTTCAAATGAATCACCACGGGTTTTCATCATTTCTGCAGCAAAATAAACTGTACCGTATCCAGTTGCTTCAGGACGAATTAGAGATCCACCCCAGTTAATTCCTTTACCAGTTAATACACCAGTAAATTCGTTTCTAAGTCTTTTATATTGACCGAACATGTATCCAATCTCACGACCTCCAACACCAATGTCTCCAGCAGGAACATCAGTATCAGGACCAATATGACGTGCAAGCTCAGTCATAAAAGATTGACAAAACTTCATTACCTCATTGTCCGATTTTCCTTTTGGATTGAAGTCAGAACCACCTTTACCGCCTCCCATAGGAAGTGTTGTAAGTGAATTTTTGAAAATTTGCTCGAAACCTAAAAATTTTAAAATTGATAAGTTAACCGATGGGTGAAAACGAAGACCACCTTTATAAGGTCCGATAGCAGAGTTGAACTCCACACGGAAACCTCTATTTACTTGTCTGTTTCCTGCATCATCAATCCATGGAACACGGAATTGAATAACTCTTTCCGGCTCAACAATACGGGCCAAGATATTTTCGCTTTTGTACTTAGGATTTTCTTCCATGAAAGGGATTACAGCTTCTGCAACCTCTAAAACCGCTTGAAGGAATTCAGTCTCGTGACCGTTTCTCTCCTTCACCTGCGCCATAAACTCATCTATCTGAGCTTGATATTGTGCACTCATTTTTTGTGTAATTGTTAAAAAATCTAGGGTAACAAATGTATGTAAATTTTACCTTTACCCAAGTTTTTCAAAAAATTAAAAAATGGCTAAAAAGGTACTCCTATTAGGATCAGGTGAATTGGGTAAAGAACTGGTAATTTCATTGCAGCGTTTAGGGCAACATGTTATTGCTTGCGACTCCTATAAAAACGCGCCTGCTATGCAAGTCGCTGATGACTTTGAAGTATTTGACATGCTTGATGGTAATGCGCTTGATGCGGTAGTTTCAAAGCACAATCCAGACCTAATAGTTCCTGAAGTAGAGGCCATCAGAACCGAACGATTTTATACCTATGAAGAAAAGGGGTATACTGTAGTACCAAGTGCTAAGGCTGCAAATTATACGATGAACAGAAAAGCCATTCGTGATTTAGCAGCTATAGATCTTAAGCTTAAAACGGCTGCTTATCGTTATGCTACTTCAGCAGATGAGTTGAAGGCTGCAGTAGAAGAAATTGGAATGCCGTGTGTTGTTAAGCCACTCATGAGTAGTTCCGGGAAAGGACAATCGGTAATAAAGACAGAAATAGATATTCAAAAAGCTTGGGATTATGCCTTGGAAGGATCAAGGGGTGATCTAATTGAAGTTATCGTTGAAGAGTTTGTTGATTTTGAATCAGAGATAACCTTACTGACGGTTACACAAAATAATGGTCCCACTTTGTTTTGCGCGCCTATTGGGCACCGACAAGAAAGAGGTGATTACCAAGAAAGCTGGATTCCAGCAGATATTCCAGAATGGGCCATAGAATCTGCCCAAGAGATGTCGGAAAAAGTGACAACAGCCTTAGAGGGAGCTGGAATTTGGGGTGTTGAATTCTTTATAGGTAAGGAGGAAGTTTATTTTAGTGAGCTATCACCAAGACCCCATGATACGGGTATGGTAACTATGGCGCATACGCAAAACTTAAACGAATTTGAATTACATGCTCGTGCAATACTTGGATTTCCTATTCCAAAAATAAACCTATTTAGAAAGGGGGCTAGTGCGGTAATTCTTGCTAAAGAAGATAGTTCAAATCCTGTTTTTAACGGTATTGAAGATGCCTGTAATGAATTGAAGTCTGATATTCGCTTGTTTGGAAAACCGAGCAGTCGCCCGTACCGTCGTATGGGAGTTGCCTTAGCTTGGGACGATTTATCCGAAGACATCAATTCGGTAATTGAGCAAGCAAAAAAAGTTGCTGGAAAAATTAAGGTTGTTTCGGAGTAGGCTTTTTTTCAACCGGTTCTGGAGCAGGGTAAGGAGATTTATATGACTTCATATAATCTTCCCAACGGGTGTTTTGATAAATTCCGTTTCCTATATAATCCAAAATTGGATGCAGTTGTTCACGTGTTTTAAAACCTGGAATCACTTGCATTTTTTGCCCTTTGTTATTGAAATATGCAAAACTTGGATAGGATAACTTACCGTCCAATATTTGTGCAGCTAATTCATGGTAACCTCTCCGCCCATTGGGAACGAACTTATAGGTTTTACCGTCAACCGTAATATCTCTTTTTGCCTCCGCATTGAACTTAACCGCATAAAAATTCTCTTTGATTTCTGCGGTAATTATTGAATCTTTAAAAGTAGTTGCATCCATGCGTTTGCACCAACCGCACCAATCGGTGTACAAATCCATGATCCAATAGCGCGGTTCTTCCGCATGTCGCTTCATTGCCTCTTCTATTGAAATCCATTCTATCTCATGTTTCTCAATCTTGCTACTGGTGCTATCTTTTACTTCTTTTGACGACTGATTTGAATCCAAGTCAGTTTCAGTTTCGGCTTTTGTAAAACTCCAAATCCCGAAAACAACCGCTGGTAAAAGAAGAAATAATATGTGTTTTATGCGCATAGTTCAAAGTTACAAGAAAAAAGTGTGCCATGTCAAGGCTTTGTATGAGCGGAAATTAACTTTCGGAATAATAACTATAATTTAGTCAATTGTCTAAATAACTACTTAAGCTAACGTACTAATTTCGAATAAAGATAATTTCAACCTTCCAATAAAGTAACGCATATTTGTGTATGCGTTTTACGAAAGCACAAATAATAGAATGGAGCGTAATCCTCGTTTGTTTTGTGCTTTCCCTTTTTGCGCGCTGGGATAATTTGACCAATCCCATAACCCAGAAAAAGCACTTTATCTCGGCACATAGCCTTATTACGGTCCAAATTTGGGAGGAAGAGGGATTTTTTAAGCACGGAGGAAACCCGGTCTATACCTACGATGGTAGAGGAAACCACAAGTCTAAAGGTCTGGGAGGTGTGTTAGATAAGAATGGAGATGCCTACTATGTTTCTTATCCGCCCATGAGTTTTTACACCCTTTATCTTTTTAGTCAAATTTGTGGAGGTTCAAGTCCTGCAAGCCTGCATTTACTGGCCGTAATTATCCACTTACTTTGCGCTGTTGGCTTATATTTACTGGTTAAACAATTAGCACAAAATGGTGAGCGTGTCAATCTATTTTCGCTTATACCCTCTGTTGCATACTTGCTGTGGGTTGGACCTATGTGGGTGCATGGAAACCTTTATTTTGCCGATCAATTAGAACAAGTATTTTTCATTTTCACTGCTCTGATCTCACTTAAACTATACCAGGAGAAAAGATTCAAATATGACTTAGTTTTGTTTGGACTTTTAGTATTCCTCTCTTGTTATACGGAATGGTTAGGGGTTTTTGGAGCCTTCGTGATAGGAGTGTTTTTCCTTGTAAAGTACTTTTTGTCCAGAAAGAAAATATTCTTGGATATATTCTTCATTGCTGGGCTGTGTAGTACTTTTTCGACTGGTCTAACCATTTTACAATACAGCCAGATAGATGGTTTTGAGGCCTATAAAGAGGCTGCCTTGAACAAGTATAAAGAGAGAAGTGGTCTTAACAATGACATACAAAGCACACAAAAGGTAAATATAAAATCAGAGGAAGGCTTTGATGCTTTAGAATATGGATGGAGTCATTTTGTTATGACCAAAGAAAGTTTTAAAGTCCTACTCATTCTATGCCTTATTTATTTTATTCTCAAACTGTTAGTTTTTAAAGACCGTAAGTTTCACAAAAGTCAAGGAATGGGTTTTTTAATTTTCATTTTTGGCATACCTATTCTTATGCATTATCTCATATTCTTTAATTTTAATGCACTTCATCCTTTTTCGGGACTAAAAACTTCAGGCCTTATCATACTGGGATTTGCAGTAGTTCCACAGTACTTTTCCGATTCCTTAAGCAAAAAAATAAATCCTCTTTATCTGGCTATTCCCCTATTAGGGTATGCTGTGATTAAGGCAAATCATGGGATAAATTATTACGGAAGAAAACATAGCAAAGACAATGTTCAGTTATCCCTAGAAATTCAAAAAATTCGGAAAACCTCTTCGAAGGACAATATAGTTTTTAGTAATCTTCCCTATTCGCCTTCCTATAATTATAATGCTCACCACAACCTAATTCCCTTGGATAGTTTGGATTATACCATAATGAAAAACTACGCCAAGCATTTGGAAACTTCTAAAATTGATTACTATCATTTCGATAGCACCAGGCTAGAGTATCTACTCCGGTTCCAATATGATTCAAGGGTGGCTCTGGTAGATAGTGTGTCTTTTTTACCAGAAAAATCTACTCCGTAAATAGTTTACGTGCTAACAATAAATCTTTGTAATGTGAAATTGAAACACATGCAAAGATGAAAAAGATAATTTTTACACAAGACAGCACACAGCACTACGATTCTTTACAAGTTAATGAGATAATCTATGAACGTGGTGATAACGGTTTTTTGTTGCGTTGTGATGCACAAATTGGAAATCTAAGTATTGAAAAACTCATTTGTGTAGACTTTAACCAATGGAACGAGCTTATAGGTAAGTCGCTTTTTGAAAAGGCACATCTATTAAATGAGTTCATTTCTGAAAAGCTTTTTAACTCCCCATATCCCGTTTCATCTTTCGAAATTTCATCACTTGGTAAGGTAGCCTTACGAATTAAAAATTTCATTTTTTCTCACTCTGCTTTGGAGTTGAGAGCTTAATAAATCACTAAAAACAATTTATCATGCGACAATTAAAAATTGAAAATCCGATCCTTAGAAAAGAAAACAGACTTTACAACATGAGCCTTCTAACAGAGGTCAGCGATTTACGCTACTACGATATGATTTACGTTTATCATAAAATAAAAGCTGGTGAGGAACTTGAGTTGCAAAGAGATCGATCTGCACTTTTTAATCCATACGCTATAGAAGTTATTTACAAGGGTTACAAACTAGGGTATGTATCGGAAAGAAATAGCCGAATGATAGCTATGCAGATGGATCAAGGAAAAAAAGTAAAGTGTCAAGTTAACCGCACTGCTTTCAATCCTCATAATCCTATGAGTGGCTTGGATATTGAAATAAAATACGAGGGATTTTAACAAAAAAATTTTTTTTTGTTAAACCTACTTAATCAACCGTTCGTCATTACCATCTTATTAATTGTCTATTTTTAATAAAATAGAATAGCTTTCTTATTATCTTCATAGCTTCCCAACTAAGGAAATTGATTATGAAGAACATTTACTTAAGTTTATTCGCTACCCTATTTGGTTTTATTTCTTTTGCGCAGTTAACGCCACAAAAGAACATTTTTCAAAACCATCCCACCTTTGCTCCCCCAAGTCAAAGGAACTGTGGGTTCATGTATGCTGACTCTATGAGAAGAGCTAATGATCCAGCCGTTGGAGGTTTGGTCGATTTTGAAATATGGATGGAGGATAAAATTAGAAATTTTGATCCCAACCAAAGAGCGGCACCTTATGTGATTCCGGTTATAGTTCATGTTGTACACAACGGAGAAGCTGTAGGTGCCGGAAGCAATATTTCACAAGCACAAATAAACTCGCAAATAGATGTTTTAAATGAAGACTTTGGTCGCTATGGAAATGGCAGTAATACGCATCCAGATGGTGTCGATACGCAAATATCTTTTTGTGCCGCACTGGTAGATGAGAGTGGTAACACCCTTGCAGAGCCAGGAATTGACCGTGTAGACCGTAACACTGCTGGCTTTAATGCCCCTCCATACAATACGGGTTATATTGACGGTACCATAAAACCAGCGACCTCTTGGGACCCTAATAGATATATGAATGTTTGGGTGATGGAACTCAATGGGGGACTTTTAGGTTATGCTCAATTTCCAGATGCATCAGGGTTAGCAGGAATGCCGGGAACCGGTGGAGCTGCAAATACTGATGGTGTTGTGATGGGATATCAATATTACGGTAGAGCTCCTCAAAACCCTTTTCCAAGTGCTTACAATTTAGGTAGAACTGCAACTCATGAGGTTGGCCACTGGCTAGGACTAAGACATATTTGGGGAGACGGTGCTTGTGGAGTTGATGACTTCTGCGCTGACACACCTGAATCTGATGCTTCAAACGGTGGATGTCCAACGGGACATGTTAGTTGCGGTACTGTAGATATGATTGAAAATTATATGGATTACACGAATGATGCTTGTATGAACATATTTACTGATGATCAGCGAGCACGTATGTGGATTGTAATGGAAAACTCACCACGACGAGTTCAATTACAAACATCAACCGTGTGTGTTCCTCCTTCCCCTGATGATGCCGGAATTTCTGCAATAATAGAGCCTACAGGAACTGTTTGTGCAAGCTCAGTAGACCCCGTCGTTACTCTAACAAATTATGGATCTTCGAATCTTACAAGTGTCGAAATTATTTATAATGTTGATGGCGGGCCTAATAGTACCTTTAACTGGACTGGTAACTTGGCTACTTTTGCTTCAACAAATGTTACTTTACCAACTATTTCTCCGGCAACAGGTCCTCACACCTTTAATGTAACAACTAATTTACCGAATGGAAACACCGATGGAAACACCACTAATGATGCTAATTCAAGCTCCTTTACAATTACGGTGGGAAATTCCCTTACCTTAACAATTGATACGGATTGCTGGGGGTATGAAACTGCATGGGAGGTATATGACGCCTCTTCAAATTTAATTACCTCTGGAGGGAATACTTCTATAATACCTGGAGGCGGCCAAATCGGTGCAGCAGGTGACCCCGGCGCCTATGCAAGCCAAACAACAATTACAGAAAATTTATGTTTAGCAGCCGGATGTTATGATTTTGTAATTTATGATGATTATGGCGACGGCATGTATGGAAGCCAATATGGTTCATGTACAATTGACGGCAGTTATCAGATTGTTGAGGATGCAACAAGTAATGTATTAGCAACTATTCAGGCAGTCAACTCGGATTTTGGTAATTCTGAAACAAACAATTTCTGCGTTAATGCATCAGCACCCACTCACACTGCAACAAGCACAGATGTTAGTTGTAATGGAGGCTCGGATGGAAGTATAACTATAACAGCCTCTGGTGGAACTGCTCCATACACCTATTCTATTGACGGAGGTACAACATTCCAAGCTTCAAATACCTTTACAGGACTTAGTGCAGGAACCTATACTGTTTTGGTTGAAGACGCAAACACACAACAATCTACCCCTTCTTCAATAACAATTAACGAGCCAACAGCAATTAGTCTAAGCTCTGCTAGTACGAATGAAATTTGTGGAGCTGCAGACGGCACAATAACGATTTCTGCATCTGGTGGTACTGCCCCATATACCTACTCTATCGATAATGGAATAACTTTCCAAGCTTCTGCAAACTTTAGCGGACTTAGTGCTGGTACTTACAACCTTGTTGTTGAGGATGCGAATGGTTGTCAAGTGACAGGGACAGAAACTGTAAATGCCACAGCAGGGCCAAGCATAGACGCAGTTGTTGGGACTGATCCTAGCTGTAACGGCGGAACTGATGGTTCAATTACGATTACCGCTTCAGGCGGCACAGCACCTTATACCTATTCAATTGATGGTGGGGCTACAACGCAATCTTCAAACTCCTTTACTGGACTCGGTGCGGGTACCTATGCCATTGAAGTTACCGATAACAATGGATGTACTTCAACTAGTTCGGCAACCCTAAACGATCCTTCAGCCATTACTTTCAGCTCGACAGCAACCGATGAAGTTTGTGGCGCAAACAACGGCACAATCACTATAACTGCTAGTGGGGGAACGGGTACATTAAGCTATTCCATTGATAACGGAGTGACTTTCCAAGCTTCTGCTAACTTTAGCGGTCTGAGCGCCGGAATTTATAACCTTGTTGTTGAGGATGCGAATGGCTGTCAAGTGACAGGAACGGAGACCGTTAACTCAACCGGCGGACCAAGTATTGACGCTGTTGTTACAACTGACCCAAGCTGTAATGGCGGAACTGATGGTTCAATTACGATTACCGCTTCAGGGGGCACGGCACCTTATACCTATTCAATTGATGGAGGAGCTACAGCTCAAGGTTCGAATTCATTTACGGGACTTAGTGCTGGAAGCTACGCCATTGAAGTTACCGATGACAATGGATGTACTTCAACTAGTTCGGTAACTCTAAACGATCCTACAGCCATCACTTTCAGCTCAACTACAACCGATGAAGCTTGTGGGGCTGCGGATGGTACAATAACTATTACAGCCAGCGGTGGAACGGGTGCATTGAGCTACTCTATTGATAATGGAGTAACTTTCCAAGCTTCTGCGAACTTTAGTGGACTTACTGCGGGTACTTATAACCTTGTTATTGAAGATGTAAACGGCTGTCAAGTTAGTGGAACAGAAACTGTAAATTCTAGCTCAGGTCCAATCATTAACAATATTAATACTGTTGATCCATCTTGTAATGGAGCTACTGATGGCTTGATTACTATTGTGGCAACGGGCGGAACTGCTCCTTATACCTATTCAATTGATGGTGGTGTAACTACGCAAGGATCAAATTCTTTTGCTGGGCTTGGTGCAGGAAGCTATGCCATTGAAGTTACCGATAACAACGGGTGTACTTCAACCGGTTCAGCGACCCTAAACAATCCTGCAGCGATTACTTTTAGCTCAACGGCTACTGATGAAGCTTGTGGGGCTGCCGATGGTACCATAACTATAACAGCTAGCGGGGGAACGGGTGCATTGAGCTACTCTATTGATAACGGAATAACTTTCCAAGCTTCTGCCAACTTTAGTGGACTTACTGCAGGCACTTATAACCTTGTTATTGAAGATGCAAACGGCTGTCAAGTGAGTGGAACAGAAACTCTAAATGCTACGGCAGGGCCAAGTATAGACGCAATTGTTGGAACTGACCCTAGCTGCAATGGTGGAACTGATGGTTCAATTACGATTACCGCTTCAGGTGGCACGGCACCTTATACCTATTCAATTGATGGTGGAGCTACAACGCAAGGTTCAAACTCCTTTACTGGACTTGCTACGGGTACTTATCCTGTTGAAGTTACCGATAACAACGGATGTACTTCAACTAGTTCTGCAACCCTAAACGATCCTGCAGTAATTACTTTTAGCTCAACTGCTACGGATGAAGCCTGTGGCGCTGCCGATGGTACCATAACTATAACAGCTAGCGGCGGAACGGGTGCACTTAGCTACTCTATTGATAACGGAGTGACTTTCCAGGCTTCTGCCAACTTTAGCGGCCTTAGTGCTGGTAATTACGATCTTGTTGTTGAAGATGTGAATGGTTGTCAAGTTAGTGGAACGGAAACTGTGAATTCTAACGGTGGAGCCACCATTGATAACATTAACGCAACTGAACCAACTTGTAATGGAGGTAATGATGGTTCGATAAATATTTCTGCAAGTGGAGGGACTAATCCTAAGCAATATTCAATTGATGGAGGGACTAATTTTCAAAACAACCCTAATTTTAACGGTCTTGCTGGTGGCAGCTACACAATTGTAGTTCAAGATGGCAGCGGTTGCCAAACATCTCTATTGTATACTTTGAATGAGCCAGCAGCCATTACCTTTAGCTCAACAACGACTGATGAAGTTTGTGGGGCTGTGGATGGCACAATAACTATAACAGCTAGCGGTGGAACGGGTGCATTGAGCTACTCTATTGATAACGGAGTGACTTTCCAGGCTTCTGCTAACTTCAGCGGACTTACTGCAGGCACTTATAACCTTGTTATTGAAGATGCAAACGGCTGTCAAGTTAATGGAACAGAAACCGTAAATTCTAGCTCAGGGCCTATCATTAACAATATTAATACTGTTGATCCATCTTGTAATGGAACTACTGATGGCTCGATTACTATTGTGGCAACGGGTGGAACCGCTCCTTATACCTATTCGATTGATGGTGGAGCTACAACGCAAGGTTCAAATTCTTTTGCTGGGCTTGGTGCAGGAAGCTATGCCATTGAAGTAACTGATAACAACGGGTGTACTTCAACCGGTTCAGCGACCCTAAACAATCCTGCAGCGATTACTTTTAGCTCAACGGCTACTGATGAAGCTTGTGGGGCTGCCGATGGTACCATAACTATAACAGCTAGCGGCGGAACGGGTGCACTTAGCTACTCTATTGATAACGGAATAACTTTCCAAGCTTCTGCCAACTTTAGCGGCCTTAGTGCCGGTACTTACAGCCTTGTTGTTGAAGATGCGAACGGATGTCAAGTGACAGGAACGGAGATTGTTAACTCAATCGGCGGACCAAGTATTGATGCTGTTGTTACAACGGATCCTAGCTGTAATGGAGGAACTGATGGTTCAATTACGATTACCGTTTCAGGTGGAACAGCACCTTATACCTATTCAATTGATGGTGGAACTACAACGCAAGGTTCAAATTCTTTTACTGGACTAGGAGCGGGTACTTATGCCATTGAAGTTACCGACAACAACGGATGTACTTCAACTAGTTCGGTAACCTTAAACGATCCTGCAGCGATTACTTTTAGCTCAACGGCTACGGATGAAGCCTGTGGCGCTGCCGATGGTACCATAACTATAACAGCAAGTGGTGGTACAGGTGCCCTTAGCTACTCTATTGATAACGGTGTGACTTTCCAAGCTTCTGCCAACTTTAGCGGTCTGAGCGCAAGCGCTTATAACCTTGTTGTTGAAGATGCGAACGGATGTCAAGTGACAGGAACGGAGAATGTTAACTCAATCGGTGGACCAAGTATTAACGCTGTTGTTACAACGGATCCTAGCTGTAATGGTGGAACTGATGGTTCAATTACGATTACCGTTTCAGGTGGAACAGCACCTTATACCTATTCAATTGATGGTGGAACTACAACGCAAGGTTCAAATTCTTTTATTGGACTAGTAGCGGGTACTTATGCCATTGAAGTTACCGACACCAACGGATGTAATTCAACTGGTTCTGCAACCTTAAACGATCCTACAGCGATTACTTTTAGCTCAACTGCTACGGATGAAGCTTGTGGGGCTGCTGATGGTACCATAACTTTAACAGCAAGTGGTGGTACAGGTGCACTTAGCTACTCTATTGATAACGGGGTGACCTTCCAGGCCTCTGCGAACTTTAGTGGACTTACTGCGGGTACTTATAACCTTGTTGTAGAAGATGCAAACGGCTGCCAGGTGACCGGAACAGAAACTGTAATCTCAACTGCAGGGCCTGGTATAGACGCTGTTGTTGGTACGGACCCAAGCTGTAACGGTGGAAACGATGGTTCAATTACCATAACTGCTTCTGGTGGAACCGCGCCTTATGCCTACTCTATTGATGGAGGCACAACTACACAAGGCTCAAACTCCTTTATTGGACTTGGTGCGGGTACTTATGCCATTGAAGTTACCGATAACAACGGGTGTACTTCAAACAGTTCAGTTACCCTAAACGACCCTGCAGCCATTACCTTTAGCTCAACCTCAACCGATGAAACTTGTGGGGCTGCCGATGGTACAATAACTATAACAGCTAGCGGCGGAACGGGTGCACTCAGCTATTCTATTGATAACGGAGTGACTTTCCAAGCTTCCGGCAACTTTAGCGGCCTTAACGCGGGTACATTCAATCTTATTGTCGAAGATGCAAATGGTTGTCAGGTTAATGGAACAGAGACAATTAATAGCCTGGGTGGAACAACTATTGATGCTATATCCACAACGGATGTAGCTTGTTTTGGCGGAAATGACGGTAGTCTATCAGTCACAGCAAGTGGGGCCAACCCTCCTTTTATGTACTCCATTGATGGAAGTAATTACCAAACATCCAATAGCTTTAGTAACCTTAGTGCCGGTAACTACACGGTTAGTGTTATTGATGCGAATGGATGTGTCAATTCCGCTAGTGCGTTGATTGGTGAACCATCAGAAATTTCTGCAATCATCAATACACAAAATGAAAATTGTAATGCGCAAGATGGAAGCATAACAATTACGGCTTCTGGAGGCACGGGCGCTTTAAATTATTCAATTGATAATGCAAATACTTTCCAAAGCAATCCTACTTTTAACAATTTAACTTCTGGCCTTTATATTATTGTTGTTGAGGATGCGAACGGATGTCAAACAACAATTGTAGATACTATTTTCACGAACGACGGTATTGAAATAGATCAAGTAGTTGTTGATAATATAAGTTGTAACGGATCTAATGATGGTCAAGTAATTATCTTAGTTAGCGGAGATACAACTACAGTGAGCTATTCAATAAATGGAGGAGCTACAAGTCAGAATAATTCTCAATTCGAAAATCTAACGCCTGGTACTTATGATATATATGTCAGCAACTCAAACTCATGCTTTGATACTTTGGGTGTTCAGGTATCTGAGCCGGATAGCTTGATTACAACAATTACAGTACAGTCAACAAATTGTGGGCTCAATAACGGCTTTGCAATGGTGAACGTTTCTGGTGGGACAGCACCATACAACTATCAATGGGATGATTCACAAAGCCAGATTACAAGTGCTATAAATAATATAGAGCCAGGAGCATACGTTGTAACTACAACAGATGCGAATGGATGCTCCAATAGCGACAGTATAAACATTGCTGCCAGCGATTCATTGTTCATCGAGTATGACTTCTTTAATGAATCATGTACTGGGCTATCGGATGGAAGTATAGCAACTTCCGCTTCTGGTGGGTCTGCTCCATACAGTTACCTGTGGAATACCGGTGATAGCAGTCAAAACATAAGTGGACTGACCGCAAATACCTATATGCTTACGGTTGTAGATAGTACCGGCTGTATTGCCAATGCGGAAATTCTAATTGAAACCGATAACATAGACTGTATAATCATCCCAACCGTTATTTCTCCTAATAATGATGGAAGTAATGATCAATGGATAATTCAAGGCTTGGATATCTATCCCAATGCTCAAATTGAAATTTATAACCGATGGGGATCTCTCCTGTTTTCCAGCAACTCTTACCAAAATGATTGGGATGGAATGCGAAATGGAAAACAATTGCCCGCAGGAGTTTATTATTACGTTGTAAGTGTAGATGAAGAGACGACTTACACAGGATCACTAACCATAATGCGATAAGAAAATGAAAAAGTTAATTTATTCCATCTTAGCCAGCGTAATTGTAACAGGAGCAAGTGCTCAGCAGCTTACATTTGAAAGTCAGTACATGCTTAACCAATATTTAATTAACCCAGCAGCAGCAGGATCTGTTGAAGAACTGCCGATAGGATTATCATTCAGGCAGCAATGGGCAGGGTTTAATGACGCACCACGCACTCAATCATTAAATGGCCAATACAAATTGGATAATAAGCGTGTTGGACTTGGGGCCATTTTCACTAACGATATAACCGGTCCCTTAAGAAGGACTCAGGCACAATTGACATACGCTTATCATCTACCACTGGAGAATAATACCAATTTATCTTTTGGCCTGTCTACAGTCTTTAGTCATTTTACTTTAGACCAAAGTGAATTTGTGATGACAGATCAGAACGATCAATTGATTAATGGTAGTCGCCAATCGACATTTGCCCCAGATGCAAACTTTGGAGTTTATTATTATTCAGACAAGTTCTATGCGGGTATTGCTATACCTCAACTTTTTCAAAATAAGTTGAAAATTGGAAATATGCTTATTGAAGATAATCGATTAAAAAGACATTATTTCCTTTCAGGTGGTTACCGCTTTGAACTATCGGACGACTTAATGCTTGAGCCTTCTGCTCTCATTAAAGCAACACCTGCTGCACCGGTTCAATTTGAGTTAAGCTCCAGAATTCACTACCAAGATTTTATTTGGGGTGGTTTATCTTATCGAAACTCGGAATCATTGGTTGCTTTAATGGGAATGAAAAAAGGCGATTTTTTAATTGGGTATTCCTATGACTTTACTTTGAGTAATATCCGTCATTATTCTGCCGGTACACATGAGTTGTATTTACAGTATACCTTGAATTTAGGCAATATCGCTAAGGCTAGTATGTAAAGCGTGTTCTGCCTTTTCTTTTAGCTTTAAATTCAATTGCTCAAACAAAGGCACGACTTCATTTTCTAATTTCTTTCTCATTAATGGGACTAAAAGCCCTGAGAATTTCTCATAGTGATGAAACACACATTTATTATTGGAAAGCTCTTCTATTTCAAAAGAGTGTTCACCATCAAAAAGGCCAGGAATGAGAAATCTTCCCTTCCAGCTAAATAGTTTATTTGGTTTAAAGTTGAGAACCTTGGGTTTAAATTTCATCCCATTGATTCGAGCTTTGAGCTTATTTCCTTCTTTTAGCTCTCCCTCCAGGCAATGAATTAACGGGTTCCATTCGGGGTATTTTTGTGTATCCGTAAGTATCCTCCAAACTACTTCTGAGTTTGCGTTGATGCTGATTTTTGTATTGATCTTTGTCGTCATAATTCTTCTTTTCGACAAAGTTCTAGATGCTATCTTAATTTGCTCTTGACAAATGTCAAGAAACACTTTTTTTACGCATTCGGCTATATGTTTCTGCACTCATACCAAGCATTGACGCCAAATATTGCTGGGGTACATTTTGAACTAAATCTTGACGCTCCTTTTGTAAATAGTTAAAACGTTCCTCCGCGCCAAGAGAAATTAAGGAGTACACCCTCTCTTCAATAGCCACAAAGCACTTAGCCAGAAAAGCTTTCTCATAGTTTTCCCATTCGGGATACTGAGCTTTGAATTTTTGATATGCAGTACTCGTAATTGATAAAATGCGGCAAGAGCCCAACGCTTGAATATTCCAGCGGGTTGTTTGTTCAGAAAAAACTGCATTTAAGTCACAACAAAACTCTCCAGGTGATGATATCCATTGAGTCACTTCCTTATCCTTTCCCTGACGAAAAACCCTCAAATAGCCCTCTAAAACAAAACTTATTTTAGCCTTATTCTTGGAGCACTCTGTATGAAAGTCACCAGGGTTTAATATCTCCTCTTTAAAGGCCATATTAAATGCCGCTGCCAAGGATGTTGGTACTTCAAAATAGGCTGATATTTGTTGGCTTATTTCCAATCTATTCCACACATTCCCGCATTGCGGCACTGGCATCTACTGTCATTTGACGCCATTCATCATCGGATAAGCCTAGACGGTCTTTGGCCTCTGATATCTGTTTGTTGACCTCCTTTTCACAATCTCTTAATTGTGTGCCTGATTCTATGCAATCACAAAAAAAGGACTTTATTTCACTTAAATCCTTCTGATATTTGCTGTTTGTGGTCTCTTTAATTTCCTCATTATTTTCTTTTGACCCACAAGAGCTAATTCCAAGCACCAGTGCTATCAGCACAATTGATAGATTATACAATTTCATATCTCTAATTTAGTTTTTTAAATGATTAAGGCAATAAATCACAAAACCAAAAGCCCATGTTCTTTTCAATATTGTGTTGGTCATCCTTTTTCGGAGCCTTGTATTCTCGGAAAACCTTTTCTCCGACCTCAAATTTTACAGGGTACTTAAAAATGGGGCCATCAAAACAAAAGGTATGGAACTCTCCATTCTCTCCACAGGGATCAACATTTGGCGGCAGATCCTCCAAAAAGCTTTCATCCACTTCACGCCCTACAAACTCCTCTCCCAACAATTCTCCATTTACACATACCGTAATTGCCTTAAATCCCTTATCAATGAAGTCATTTAGCAACTCTTTTGTATCCCTTTTCCAGAGAGGAAAATGGCAGGAAATGCCAACTTCAGCTAACTGTTTTTCTCTATAAGCTCTCAGGTCTTCCAAAAAAATATCGCCAAAAATGCAATCCTCAAAACCTTCCCTCTTTAGATCGGATACAGCTTCTCCCATTAATTTGCTGTAATCCTCCATGCTGGGCTGTTCAGGCAGATTCACAAGCTTTAGAGGTATCCCCAAGGCCTCCGCCTGTTTGAAAAGCAACTCCCTTCTAAGACCGTGCATACTTACCCTGTTATGATGACCGTTAACGGAAGTAAGCAGTTTGACAACTTCAAACTTTCCTTCTTTTTGCGTTTCATACAAGACCATGGAGGCATCTTTACCGGAAGACCAATTGAGGTATGTTTTTTTGGCAGACATTTTAGTTATACACAGGGTTAGATACTCTTATTGTGCAATTTATACAAAATTATTTCAATAAACATTATTCTATCTAACATCCTTATATAATTGACATAAACCGTATTATTTACGTTTTTAAACGTATCTAAATGTAACTTAAATGTATAATATACGACTTGTACTTTTTTAGCCCCTCATATTTGCACCGTCGATTCGAATCAACGGGATGTGATTGACAGATAAAACAAACTTAAGTCACCCACATCCAACCATATGAGTGTTTAATTATTAAAATTTATGTTATGCAAAATCTAAAAAACAAAGTACAGTTAATCGGAAACATTGGTCAAACTCCTGAGGTTATCAATTTCGACAAACAAAAAAAACTTGTCAAATTCTCTATTGCCACATCCGAAACGTATAAAAATGCCCAAGGTGAGCGTGTGCAAGAAACACAATGGCACAATGTAGTTGCCTGGAATAAACTGGGTATGTTAGTTGAAACCTACCTGGGAAAAGGTAGTAAGATTGCCCTAGAGGGTAAATTGAGTAACCGCTCCTATGAAGACAAGGACGGGAACAAGCGCTACGTAACTGAAATTATCATGCAAGACATGGTGATGTTGGACGTCAAAAAATCTGCCTAAACTAAAGCTTCCCATCAGCACGCCATGGCATGCTGATGGGATTTTTATACCTTTAACTTATGCTTGACAATTTAAATATTGAAAAGGTTTTATTTCTGGATATAGAGACTGTTCCTCAGGAATATAAATTCTCTGAATTAAGTCCAGAAGTGCAAGCGCTTTGGGATCAGAAGTCAGCTTATTTTCAAAAGGACAACCTGAGTGCTGCGGATGTTTATGAGCGTGCCGGAATCTATGCGGAATTCGGTAAAATAGTTTGTATTTCTGTAGGTTTTATTGCTCAACGACAAGGAGAGCGAATCGTAAAACTTAAGTCTTTTGCAAACGACGATGAAAAAGTACTCTTAAAAGAGTTTTGTGACCTGCTAAATAGCTATTATAATCATACCGGGTATTTGTTATGCGGTCATAACGGAAAAGAATTTGACTTTCCTTATATCGCTCGTCGCTTATTAATTAACGGCATGAAGCTCCCTCTACTTCTTGACATAGCAGGTAAAAAGCCCTGGGAAGTGGCGCACCTTGACACTATGGAGCTATGGAAATTTGGAGACTATAAGGCATTTACCTCTTTAAATCTATTAGCCCATATATTCGGAATTCCCACACCCAAAGATGATATATCTGGTGCGGATGTAGCCCGCGTATATTATGAAGAAAACAACCTGGAGCGCATTGCAACTTATTGCCAAAAAGATGTTTTGACCCTTATTCAAGTGCTTCTTAAATTCAAAGGAGAACCACTCCTAGAAGATCATCAGGTCGTTTATGTATAAATATTTTCCTTTACTGATATTAGCCTTCGCTTGCTCCTCAGGCACTGAACCGAAGGTAAAAGAGGGTGATAATAATAAATCAATTCGGGCCTCAGAAATAGTAAATGAAACAAATTATTGCACACCTTCTGAATTAGAACCTGGTGATACCCTGAAGGAAGAAATCTCTTTCGTCAAGGTAAATGAATATGGTGAAGTCTTTGATTTACATTATTCCCTGCCTCCAATTTCAATAAAAAAATTGCTTCAAGAGTTAAGAAGCTGTTACCCTGCTGAAGAAATATTGTCAAGCAACAAGCAAGTTATTATACGCTTCATGAAAGGTCAGCGAGTCGTTGAAAAATCCTATTATCTCACAGGAGTGGCTTGCGAATATCGCTGCCGATTTTTATCGCATAGGTAGCTCCGAATTTAAGAAGGTGAGCTATTTCAGAGCTAGCTGGTTTCTCTAAAGATCTTGAAGAGAAAGTGCTGAAGCCAACATATTATCAGCTTGCTTCTTACGGAACTTATACTCTGGGTTTGAATAAATCAAAAATTTTGATCCGTCTACGTCCTTAACAGCGATGAATTGAAAGTCATCACCGTAGTCTTCCATATCTGGAATATCTCTTTTAAAAACGACATGGTCATCCTCTTGCACCAAAAATTCATTGTTGTAGAAGGTTGCCATACCATCAAGCTTTTCTTGAAGCATATTTCTATTCTCTTCAATCGCGAAACTAACGTCCTCTACTATCACGCTATACTTCATCTTGTCTTCATTGCCAATGTTTATTTTCCAAAAAGGCGAATCCATTTCATGTTCAACAGTGTGTGCCATAATAGACTTCATTGGACCTTCATATTGAGGTATTGACAAGCTTGCATTAATTCCATTTGACTTTAAAGACACTTCACTCATTTCAGCAGTCGAAACGGTTTCTTCTTTGGTCTTTTTAGTCTCCTTATCATCACCTGATTTTTCCTCTCCAGAACAAGCAACAAAAGATAGTGCTAATAAAGAAACTCCAAGAATTTGAATTAATTGCTTTTTCATAACCTTCAATTGTAACAACAAATATAAGGAAGTTAAGTCACATATATACAGATGGATGAAATTTTTCAAAGCGCCTAACATGCATTTCATCGGGTATTTTAATCCCTGTGAGCAAATAATCTGAATAAATTTTACTTACGAGCGGTGCTATTAAAACACCCTTTGTTCCAAGACCGTTGAATACGAAATGTTTCTTTTGCTTTGGATGTTCGCCTAAAATTGGCCTTCTGTCAGGGCTTGTGGGGCGTATACCTGCTACTTGCTGAAGTACCTTTAACTCCCCTTTGTAATACAATTTCAACTTAGATAGTATTTCATCCCTTGCGGCTGAAGTTGGCTCATAGCTTTTGGCATTCCATTCAAAATTAGAACCACATAACCAATCCCCATTTTCGTCGGTCAATAAAAAAACACCGCTATTTAAGATATAATTTAGTTTGGTTTCCGCATTTATCTTCAACACTTCACCTTTTGTTTGACCAACGGGCAGGTAAGAAAAAAGCGGGTTGTTTTTTACCATATGACCTTCAGCAAAAACTATCTTAACGCAAGTTAAATCCTTGTACCTCAAGTTTTCTTGGTTCCATTGTTCCCATCTAAATCCTTCTTCAAAATAAGGGTAATTCGACTTAAAATATATTTTGGAGGCTTCCAAATACTCCGATAAATTTAAACGTCCTGAAAATTCTATCTCATCAGCTCCATGAGGTGTCTCGAAAAGATCGTCTTCCAATTCCACATTGCTTTTACTCTCCCTTAGGAAAGGGCTCAATCGATTTTCATCCCTTGCTTTTTCCCAGTCTTTTTCCTGCTGTGTAGTCCTAAAAATACGGGTGACTTTTTGGTCAGAAATTAGCCGTACGTTTAATTTTTTTTCAAGACTTTGATAGTGCTCATACAGGTATGGAATTCCGTCATCTGCCAGCCATGTTTTACCTAACCTACGGAAGGTTAAACCATGCCACAAACCAGCAGCAACTTTGGAACTAGCGTTTTTAAAATTTGGATCCACAAATGCTATACTGGCACCTTTTTCAATTAAATGCCATGCAAGACAGGTTCCAGCTAAACCCTGACCAACAATTAAAAAATCAACTTTTTTTTTACTCATTTATGGAAAATGAAATATGCCGCATCCTTGCATAGAATCTCGGGGGTCGGTTTTTAATATTATCGCAACAAAAGGGGCCGGCCCTGCGGGATTTTAATCAATAGTGGCTATGCACTTGAGCTCAATAGCAATAGGCGTTGGAAGTGAGTTAATTTCTACCGTAGTGCGGCAAGGTTGATTATCTTTAAAGTACTCTGCGTATATTTTATTGTAGGTATGAAAATCGCGTTTCATATTCACTAAAAAAACGGTTACATCCACCAAATTATCCCAAGAAGAGCCGCTAGCTTCTAATATTGTTCGGACATTATCAAAAACAGATCGACACTGTGCTTCAAAGTCAAATTCTTTAAAATTTCCATTGTGATCTAATACTAAGCCGGGAACAGCACTATCATTACTGTCAGATTTAGCTTTTCGGGGTCCTACCCCAGATAAAAACAACAAATTACCAACTCTTCGAGCATGAGGGTATAGACCTACAGGCTTAGGAGCATTTTCTGTACTGATTGGATTTGAACTCATAATACAAAGCTAAGTAAGAAAGTTGATATCCCTTTCATAAAATGAAATATAGCTACATTTGCGAACATGAATTTGGACTTGACAGGAAAAAAAGCCATTGTTTGTGGTTCTACCCAAGGTATTGGGTTTGCTTCAGCAAAAGAACTTTCCCAAATGGGAGCGCAATTGGTGCTAATTGCTCGTAATGAAGAAAAATTAAAAGAGGCTATTGCTAAATTGGATGGAAATGGTCATCAATATATTGTAGCTGACTTTTCAGACTCTCAAGAATTAAAGGTTGCTTTAAAACGAAACGCAGAAGTATTGAATGAAGCCATCATTCTTGTCAACAACACTGGAGGACCTCCGGGAGGGCCCATTGCACAGGCGGAAACGGATGAATTTATTCAGGCATTCAACAACCACTTAATTTGTAACCATATTTTGGTTCAACAAGTGTTAGGACACATGAAAAAGGCTGAATATGGCAGAATTATCAATATCATTTCCACCAGTGTTAAACAACCATTGAATAACCTTGGGGTATCAAACACAGTGCGCGCGGCAGTTGCCAATTGGGCAAAAACAATGGCAAACGAACTCGGTCAATTCAACATTACTGTAAACAACGTACTACCAGGGGCAACCTTAACAGCCCGCTTGGAAAGTATTGCGAGTGCCAAAGCTGATAAGTTAGGAACGAGCCAAGAAGTTGAGTTAAGAAATATGGCAAACGCTGTACCTATGAAACGCGTTGCACAACCTGAGGAAGTTGCAAATGCCGTGGCATTCCTTGCCTCACCTGCAGCATCATACATCAACGGAATTAACGTTCCTGTGGATGGTGGTAGAACGGGGAGTTTATAGATCGAAATTACCTAAGGCAAATATTTTTATCTAACTGATTCAAATAAAACGCAATTAGCGTACCTTTGCGGCCTATGGAAAACATCCGCAACTTCTGCATTATTGCTCATATCGACCATGGTAAAAGTACCTTGGCTGACCGCTTATTGCAAACAACCGGAACCATTTCTGATAGGGACATGCAAAATCAGGCCCTTGATGACATGGATATCGAGCGTGAACGGGGTATAACTATTAAGTCCCATGCCATTCAAATGGATTACAAACAGGATGGTAAGGACTATACCTTAAACCTGATTGACACTCCGGGACACGTTGATTTTTCTTATGAGGTATCGCGTTCCATTGCGGCTTGTGAAGGAGCACTTCTAATTGTGGATGCATCACAAGGAATTGAGGCGCAAACGATATCCAATTTATATTTAGCCATAGAGCATGACCTAGAAATTATTCCCATTTTAAATAAAATGGACCTTCCTGGTGCCATGCCAGAGGAAGTAAAGGATCAAATTGTTGATTTGATTGGTTGTGATAGAGATGATATTATCCCAGCCAGTGGAAAAACAGGTTTAGGAGTAGATAAAATATTGGAAGCCATCGTTTCCAGAGTTCCAGCCCCAAAAGGAGACCCAGACGCGCCACTTCAGGCCATGATTTTCGATTCGGTTTTTAATCCATTTAGAGGAATTATTGCCTATTACAGAATATTAAACGGAAAGCTTAACAAGGGCGACAAAGTTAAATTTGTGAATACAGGTGAGACCTATGATGCCGATGAAATTGGTGTTTTAAAAATGGACCTTTTACCCAAAAAGCAAGTTTTGGCCGGAGATGTAGGTTATATTATTTCTGGGATAAAACAGGCCAAAGAGGTAAAGGTTGGGGACACCATTACCATTTTAGGGAATGAATGCGAACAAGCAGTAAAAGGATTTGAAGATGTTAAGCCTATGGTATTTGCGGGGATTTATCCTGTTGATACCGACGACTATGAGGAGTTAAGAGCTTCTATGGAGAAGCTTCAGCTAAATGATGCCTCCTTAGTCTTTGAACCTGAAAGTTCTGCTGCTCTTGGTTTCGGTTTCCGTTGTGGTTTCTTAGGAATGCTGCACATGGAGATTATCCAAGAACGACTGGAAAGAGAGTTCAACATGACGGTGATTACCACCGTACCAAACGTTGGATATAAGGCTTATTTGAAAAAGGATGAAGAGTTGTTGATTGTAAACAACCCGTCTGAATTGCCTGAGCCCAGTAAAATGGAATATGTTGAAGAACCTTTCATTAAGGCACAAATAATTACAAAAGCTGAGTACACCGGTTCAATCATGAACCTATGTATCGAGAAACGAGGAGAACTAAAAAATCAGGTTTACCTAACACAGGATAGAGTCGAATTAACCTTTGAAATGCCTTTGGCTGAAATTGTTTTCGATTTCTATGACAGGCTTAAATCAGTATCGAGAGGGTATGCATCTTTCGATTATTTCCCAGAAGGTTATAAGCGCTCTGACTTAATCAAACTGGACATTCTTCTTAATGCTGAGCAAGTAGATGCCTTATCAGCACTAGTTCACAGAAGTAATGCCTTTGATTTGGGTAAGAAAATTTGTTTAAAACTAAAAGAACTCATTCCACGTCAACAATTTGAAATTCCAATTCAAGCTGCTATTGGCGCCAAAATTGTGGCGAGAGAAACAATTAAGGCACTTAGAAAAGACGTTACAGCAAAATGTTATGGTGGAGATATTACCAGAAAGAGAAAGCTCTTGGAAAAACAAAAAGCAGGTAAAAAACGAATGCGCCAAGTAGGTAAGGTAGAAGTTCCACAAGAGGCCTTCCTAGCTGTACTCAAGCTGGATAGCTAAGAAAATACACATAAAAAAAGCCGTTTGAAATCAAACGGCTTTTTTTGTTCTTTACGGATGCTAATGCTTGTGATTACACACGCCTTCTTTCTGGCAGCATCCAGGTAGCTCGTGGTAAGCTTTTTCATTTGCCTTAACGTTATCAGCATTATAGCCAAGTGAAGAGATTTCTTCTCTTAATTTTTGAGCACTGATCTTCTCCGATTTAAAGACAACCATTACTACTTTGCTGTCTAAATCAAGGTCAACTTCCTTTACTCCTTTTGTGAACCTTAAATGCTCTTCAATTCTGTTTTCACAATCTCCGCAAACAGCTGAAGTTTTAATATAAACAGTATCAACATCTGCTGCAAAACTGTTAAAACCGATAAAGGCAAAAAGGGCTAATAATAAATTTTTCATTTTTCTATTTTTTTAATTTTCGTGTTCTAATTCCTATATAAAATACGCGGCCATTTAAAGGTCCCCACGTTAAACCTGCATCAAATTCTGAACCAAAGGGATTTTCTGCATCAATAATCGCATTCGGTTGTATGAAATTTAATAAATTTTCAGCACCAGCGTAAACTTCAAAATATCTAAATACCTTGGTTACCTGGGAACTTAACATATCGTATGATTCCGAAT
The DNA here is from genome assembly GCA_964230025.1 of Flavobacteriales bacterium. GTDB lineage: Bacteria > Bacteroidota > Bacteroidia > Flavobacteriales_D > JAUILH01 > CAXRFO01. The sequence continues at coordinate 490,001 of CAXRFO010000012.1, forward strand.
AAGCTTCTAATCTGTACTCCTCAGGTTTGCTCATTGTGTTTGGAATTCTTGATTTACCATAGTGGTTCCATGTAAAGTCAAACCTCCAACGTTTACTTTTTGTTTCGTATCCAATATTAAATAGACCTCTATGCTTTGGAACAAAAGGCATATCCATTAGTCCAGTTTCATACTGAACGCGTGTTTCGGTGAACTTGTAAGAGATTCGCATATCTATTTGCTTTGAGGGGCGATACACAACATCCGTCTGAACCACATTTGAAAATGATTCACCATCCAAATTGTACATTCTCACCTGTGCAGAAGAATACTCTCTGTCAACTACCCATTGATTTGTAAATCGGGTTTGAAAGGCATCTACTCTAAAATCCATTTCTTTTTTAAGAAACTTTGTTTTCCAAGAAAGCGACCCTCCAAAGTTGAATGATTTCTCAATTTCTGGTGCTTCCAACACCTTTAACTCACGGTTTGAAATAAGTCCAGATATATTCTCAGAAATGGCATTTGGCATTCGATAAGAATTACCCGCTGACGCTCTCAAGACCCACTCCTCTCCAAGCTGCTTTCTAAGGTGAATTCTTCCTGTTGGGATTAGGCCAGCAAGGTTGTGATAATCTGCACGGCCTCCAACTACCAGAGAAAAGGTGTTATGGTATTTGTAGGTGTGCTCATAGAAGATGCCCGGCACTAATTCTGTCCGTGAGAAAAGCGAGTCGTTATAGGACTCATTATAATCATCTACCACAAAGCTCGCACCCATTTTGAAGGTGTGCGCTGTTGTTCCGAACATGTCATTCCAAATAAGATTTCCAAAAAAGTGTTTTTGTTCTCCTTCATAAAAGTTATTTCCAAAAGTGGACTCCTGCTTATAATACTTGCCATGTAGTACGACACCTACCGTTGTAAAATCCTTCTTTGGAAACAAGAAACCATTCTTGAAAAAACCATGGTATTGCTCGACTTTTGTGTCCACTCTATAACGCTCTGGGGCAAAAGAGTTGGCGTCTATTTGACCGCCAAATTTATCCATTCTTGAAAAGCCAAAGCCAATGTCATTTTCACGGGCTTTTCCTTGGTACTTCCATCGGTTCATGAAAGATAAGAGAGGACCTCTCGGCATGTCATAAAAGCCATCCTTGTTATGGTCATTTGTATTTAACATGGTTGATCCGTGCATTAGGACCAAGGTTGACCACTTATCGTTCAAGGCTTTTTTCGCAAAGGCGTTTCCCTCAATCCTTCCATTATGATTGGCAAATAAATTTAAATACCATGGATCTAGTTTTTCTCTAAAAGGTTTATGGTATTCCATATTTATCTGACCAGTTGTGGACTCATAACCGTTTACTACGCTACCTGCTCCTTTGGTAAGTTGGATACTTTCAATCCATGGTCCAGGAATAAGGTTTAGTCCATAACGGCTTTCAAGTCCTCTAACCAAGGGAATATTCTCAAACATAATCTGAGAATAAACACCGTCAAGTCCCAGCATTTTTATTGTTTTTGATCCTGAGACTGCATCTGTAAAGTTCGCATCAACGGTAGCGTTGGTCTCGAAGGATTCACCAACAGAACAGCAAGGAGCTTTTTTTAATTCTCCCTCGGTTAAAAGCTCAGAGGACCGTGTTGAGGCAAAATCAAAATAAGAAGATGACTTGTCCGCTTTTACTTCAAAATCATCTAGCATATTCGCGCTTAGGTATAGTGTAAGATTCTGAATTGGGGTCTCTTCAACCAATAAAGTATCCGCTGGAAAGACGGATGAAGAGAAAATTAAACGAGCGGGCAAGGAATCCGGATCTGAAATGGCAAAGTAGCCATTTTCATTGGTCTGCACGCTAGCAGTAGACCCTTCCCAGTAGATATTTACCCCAGGTATAGGGTGTTCATGGAAGTGCTTTCCATGCTTTTCTTTTTCCATTACAAAGCCGTTGACCCCCTTTTGGGCCATGAGCTGTGTTGAAATAAATAGAAGTGTTAATATTATATATGTTTTCATGATTATTTGATAAGTGATTAGGTTTAAATCAGTGATTTAAAGTCTATCATCAAATAATCCAGCGCTGTAGTTTTTCGGCACTTGTTTCAGGCAAAGGAGGTGGCTTGTTTAAAAGATCCACATCTTGCGTGAAGCTAATTTCAACTTGAGTGAAACTATCGAGAGTTAAGGTGTATACTACGGAAAAATCAGGAACCTTAGTAGGCTCTGTATCGCCATCCTTTTTTAAATCCAATAAGATTTCTAGGCTAACATCATCACAGAGGTTCTGTTCCTCCTCTTGATTGTTTTTAGTAGGGTGACAGCAAGATTTCTCACAAGAATATTCCTCTTCAGCTCCTGTAGCTACATAATTGGAACCACATTTTTGCGCTCTGAAAAACGAAATCGTTTTTTCTCCCGTTGTGCAACAAGTGTGAATGTGCAGTACTTTTCCACTGCCCACCAAAAGGACACAAAGCATTAAAATATATGCGAGAAATTTCACGTGCTACAAAGTTAAACTATACTATAGACGCTAACAGCCCAAAAAAGACTCAAAAATTGGAAACTTATTTTAGGCAGGATCACAATTTATATCCAAAATCGTGGTAATAACGATTTTAACATCTGGCCAAGTTACGGCCTCATCTCCATTCCCTCTATGTTTTTCCTCACAAGCCTCATTAATTGCAGCGTGCGATTTTTGTGCATTGAAATCCATTACGTTGATTTCACACTCAAGACTTAATTCACCTTCCTTGTAAGTTATTTGAGCGGGAATTGTTTTCTCAACTCCATTTAATGTAAGCACTAAATCGGCACTTGTGTAGCTAGCGTTTTCTACTCTTGCTGAAGCCAAAGTGCTATCGGTCATGTTTCCAAAAAAGAAGTGTTCTATTTTCCAATCACGTAGGGTATCATTCGTGCTTACAGACTGCAGGTTAGCGGTGCCTTCCAATGAGTTAATCAACTCAGGAACTGAGGCAGCATCCGAAATCCCAGAAATCTCGAACTTCAAAAAATCTCCGTTCACGGCTTGTTTATCGGCAAGTTTGAATGCTATCCATGATACTTCCGTAGCATCATTGTTATAGCTGTAAGTACAAGATTCTTGAACGGCAGCAGCATCTTCCTTTACACTTTCTTCCGACTTATTTTCGGGTTTTTCTTGATTCGTTTCTTCCTCTCCGCCACAAGCGAATAAGAAAAATGACAATCCGATAGGTAAAATAAACTTTTTCATCTTATTCAAATTCAACAATTACTTGATTCTTTTCAATTGCCTGTCCCTTTTGTACTTCAATTGACTTAACAGTTGCCTCACCAGTCGCCTTAAGAACGTTCTCCATTTTCATGGCCTCAAGAACAACTATGTTGTCTCCTTCTTTAATTTCTTGTCCAGGTTCTACCATAACATCCAAAACCAATCCTGGCATTGGAGCCTTGATATTTTTGAGCTTCTTACCCGCGCCGACTGCCATTCCCATACTTTCTAAACGTAAGTCCAAATCGGTTTTTAATTGCACCGTTCTTTCCTTTCCGTTCACTAGCATGGTAACTTTTTTTGCATCTCTGTCAATCCCTAACAATTGTACTTCATGACTTTGGTTGTTCCAAATTACCGATCTCTCGGTATCCGATAAATGCGATATATCCATGGTCACGTTTTCTCCATCAACAACCCAAGTGTTTTCCTTGCTCCCTTTCTTGAAGTCAATTTTTTTATCGTCGAAATTTGCCTGCATAAATAGTCTTTGCCACGAAATTACTCATTTTAAATTGCACTTTTTCCGATTATGTAATTTTCTTAAAAAGCGCATCTTTTAAAAGTTACATTTGCAATTAAATATCAAACAAATGAAAAAGATATATGTTTTAATTTTTGCTGCATCTTTTGCAGGGTGTAAATCAAAAAAGGAAATTGTTGAGCCTGATACAACCGAAATTAGCGAAACAATGGACGAAAGTTTAGACCTTTTAAATGAGGAAGAAGCGATTGAAGAAGTTCAAGAGATTCCAACCCGACCTGTTTACCGTGCTACTGATTCAAAAATCAACGATTTACTTCATACTCATCTAAAGGTATCTTTTGACTGGGAAAAAACGAGACTGAATGGTGAGGCATTCTTGGATTTTACACCATACTTCTATGCAACAGATAGTTTGATATTGGACGCTAAAGGGATGGACATCCATAAAGTTCAGTTAAGTCGCGGTAAGGTTTTAACAGATTTGGATTATGTGTATAAAAACGATTTTATCCGAATCAAATTGAATAAAACATACAAAAGGGGTGAGGAATACCGTGTTTACATTAAATACACTGCAAAGCCCAATGAATTTGAAGTTGGCGGTAGTTCAGCAATTTCTGGCGATAAAGGCCTTTACTTTATTAACGCTGATTCGTCTGCTCCATGCAAACCAACACAAGCATGGACACAAGGTGAAACAGAAGCTAGTAGCCGATGGTTTCCTACGATTGATAGTCCGAATGAAAAATGCACACAAGAAATTGAAATTACTGTTACGGACAAGTTTGTGAGTTTATCTAACGGTTTACTTATCAAATCGAAAAAGAATGCTGACGGCACAAGAACGGATCACTGGAAGCAATCAAAACCACATGCCCCTTATTTGGCCATGATGGCTGTAGGTGATTTCGCAATAGTAAAAGATACTTGGACGAGAAAAAATGGTAAAAAAATGGAGGTTTCTTACTACGTAGAGCCTCAGTTTAAAGACTATGCAGACGATATATTTGGTGAAACGCCAGCCATGATTGAGTTCTTCTCCAATAAGTTGGGAGTAGAATATCCATGGGAGAAATACTCACAAGTTATCGTTCGTGATTTTGTTTCCGGTGCCATGGAAAATACCACTGCGACAATTCACGGTGAGTTCGTTTATCACAATGATAGAGAGCTTGCCGATGGCAACGAACAGAGTATCATTGCTCATGAATTGTTCCACCATTGGTTTGGTGATTTGGCAACCTGTGAAAGCTGGGCAAACCTGCCCCTAAACGAGTCCTTTGCTAACTATTCTCAATTTTTATGGGATGAGCACCGCTGGGGCGAAATGGAAGCAGACCACAATGCAAATAAGGAGGCAGAAACATACATCTATGTGGCAAACCTGCAGGGACATGTGGATATGATTCGTTATGATTACGACAACAAAGAAGAGATGTTTGATGCGAATTCTTACAATAAAGGAGGACGTATTTTAAACATGCTTAGAAACTATGTTGGCGATGAAGCCTTTTTCCTAGCACTTCAAAAATACTTGACTGATAATGCCTATAAAAACACAGAAATAGATCACCTAAGGTTGGCATTTGAAGAGGTAACAGGAGAGGATTTACATTGGTTTTTTAATCAATGGTTCCTAGCTACCGGCCATCCTGTTCTAGGTTTTGAAAAAGAGTACGACGACAGTCTAAAGCAACTCAACCTATACATTTCTCAAAAACAAGATTTTGATATAGCTCCCGTTTACAAGTTACCTATGACAATTGATGTATATCATGACGGAAAGAAACAACGTCACAATGTAGTTGTGGATGAGGTAAATGAGTTTATTTCGATACCTATGGATGTTGCTCCTGATTTGGTTTTATTTGATGGGGAAAGAGTTATCCTATCTGAAAGAGAGGAAGAAAAGACTGAAGAAGAAATGATTCACCAGTTTTATTGGTCGGATGAATATCTAGACGTAAAAGAAGCTTTAGCTTACTGTAGCAAAAAGAGATCTGAAGAAAGCATGAAAGTGGTTATAGATGCTTTATCTCATGATTTTTACAGAATACGTGTACAAGCCATTAACTCTTTAAGAAAGGTAATGCGTAAAAAAGATGAAGAGCTAAAGCCTAAAATGATAGAGCTTGCAACAAAAGACAAATGGGCTGCTGTACGTTCAGCCGCTATTCGAGTGATGGAGCGTTACTATGAAACTGATGAGCAACTATTGGCTTTGTATAAAAATGCAACGAAAGACAAGTCTTACAATGTTGTAATCGCTGGTCTTCAGGCATACCATGAGGTAAAACCTAAAGAGGGCTATGCCCTTGCAAAGGAACTTGAAAACGGTGCAAATGCATCTTTATTAACAGCAATTGCTGATATTTATGCTGAGAAGGCAAGTCCAGCAGATCAAAAGTTCTACCACAAGAATTACTGCAATGTAACGGGCTTTGAGGTAACGGGCTTTGTGAAAGCCTATGCTCGCTTTTTAAAGAACATTGATGACATGAAAATTACCGAAGAAGGTATGAAAATGTTCCAAGATGTTGCTAAGTATTCTGGAAATGGTTTTGTAAAATATTTTGCTGGATACCAAGCTTTATTGGATATCAGAGAGCGTTATAACGACAAAGCTAAAAGCGTGGAAAAAGAAATTGCTAAGCTTGAAATGGAAGAAAACGCTGACCAAGACAAGATCAGTACATTAAGTCAGGAGAAGGCAAGCTACATTGCCATGGCTCAAAAAGCGCAAGCAATGATTGATGAAGCCAAAAAAGACGAAAGCGATGATCAAGTGCTTATGCTAATTGAAGGAGAGGCACGGATGGATTTTGAGGCGGATGTGGATGAAGAGGAATAAAAAGAGCTTAAAACACTAAAGCAAAATTGAGGGAAGTAATGTACTTCCCTTTTTTCTTGAAAAATTTTTCAGATTTCCCTTCGTACTTGAATTGATGTTTTAGTAGAACTTTTGTGCTTGCTTCATTGCCCTCAAATACCCTGGCCTCAATTCTTTCAAGCTTATGAGAATCTTTTAGAATGGGAATGAATTTGGCCAAAGCTTCTGTCATAAATCCTTTACCCCAATGCTTTTTGGCTATCCAATAGCCAATTTCATCCTTATGGTTTTGCTCCTTGTAAATATTAAGCCGTCCTATATTCCCTATTATTTCCTGGGTCTCTAGATGTAAAATTCCATAATTGAAGGGTGTCCCATACTGCTCTTCTTGCTCTTGAGCAAAATTGATCCAGCTTACGGCATCAGATAACTGATATGGGTCGGGAACACACAAAGTAAATTGTAAAATATCTGGGTCGTTGATATACTCCACAAAGAAGTGCGCATACTCCTTTTTTAAGGGAACCAATTCAATATTTGAGAATAATTGTGAAATAAAAATACTTTTACCAAAGCTATTTTAAAATGAAAAATAAATGGCTAATGCCTTGATTTACATATCCACAAAGAATTGTTTGAAGCCATTTTGAAATTTTGGCACGATATTCGAAATGTAGCTAATAGCAAGGTTAAACAAGTGGAATCAGTAAGAGTAGTTTGGTTAGTGTAAATTTCTGATTTCATAAAAAAAGCCCCAAGCAAACGAGCTTGGGGCTTTTTATTTGGCATTCACCTACCTATTTAAATGAGTGCCTTTGATTATGATGAAGATTACTCTTTCACAGAAATGTTGATCTCACGGGTCTCGCTATTCTCTCCATCTTTTTTGATTTTGATATCAATCCCTAATTCAACACCCTTATCTAATTTCGATTTTAACTGGTTTTCAATCTCGTCCTCTCCAAGGTTTTCAAAATCGATATCATGAATCCAAGCATATTTGTCCTTGTCTTCCGCATCAATTTCTATTTTTACCTCTACTTTCTTCGACTTCTCGCCAGGTTTAGATGCGTTTATATTTTCTTTATCAATAAAATCTTGAGCGTCCTGTCCTGTGAGAACTTCAACATCCTCCACTCCATTCGTTGAGGTGGTTATGGTAACCTTTAGTTCCCCGTCTTCTTTACTCACTTCTACTCGTTTTTCTACTTTCTCCTTTTTCTCCTCCTTCACAGGTGCTTGTTCTGTAGCGTCTTCAGCCTCTTCCTTTTCTTCATCCCCTCCACAGGATACCATTAACAAACTTGCTGCAAAAACGGGCAGTAATAAAAATGTCTTTTTCATAATACGATTATTTAAATGTTCAATGCAAAGTAAAATGAAGCATTCGCAAATTCCTGTTAACGACTGTTTTGAAATGTTAAACGCTCCGCTTATCTCGTTAAATTTAGTTAATCCAATTTAAGTCAAGCTCCAGATTTATACTTTTGTTTAATGCTCTCTAAGATGGGAATTAAAATGTTGGTGCTGATATTAAGCTTATCCGTTTTAAGCTTGGTAGGAATTCAAATATATTGGAGTGCAAATGCATATCAGCTAAACAAGCAACGATTTGAGCAAAAGGTAAACACCGTGCTGGATAGGTCTATTGATCGCTTGAATGAACTTGAGTTTCAAAAGCGTGTGTCTCATCACAAAATGATGAAAGACATAATAAAGAACTACCATCGTCCCCCTCATAAAAAAGGATTTCACACCAAAGGAACCTTTGACATCAAAGACAGTATTTTCTCAAAGGACGGACAAAACTATGGTCTTAGGATATTGGAAGGCACCGCCCACGACTCTATTAAAGGAATAAAAGCTGAGGCAAAAGTTACCAGAGAGTTCAGTCTTACAGACAGCTTAGGTGAGATGCACTTACCTGTCGTTGAAAATTTCATGGGCGAAATTGTCGGAAATCATGAAAAGTGGCTTGAGAAAATTGAAAAAGCCTCTTACCTACTATTAAACATCATGGATGAAAAGGTGTATCTACCGGCTAATGAAAGAATCAATCCAAGAGAATTAGATTCCATCTTAAAACGAGAGTTGCGCATGGCCGGATTACCCTTGGATTACCAATACAATATTGTGGATGCTGACGGACCGGTAGAATTTAGCAAGACATGTAAGCATTTGAACAAAAACTTAACTAGCAAGCGATTTAGCCGAATACTCTTTCCGAATGATCCCTTCTTCGTATCAAATAAACACGAGATTTTATTGAGTTTTCCAAAAGAAGAACGCTTCATAATGTATAAAATGGCGGGGGTTTTTATTTTATCTCTGCTCATTCTCTCACTTATAATTGGTGTTTTTTACTACAGTATTTCTACCATCATCCGTCAGAAAAAGTTGTCCGAAATAAAAACCGACTTCATTAACAATATGACGCATGAGTTAAAAACTCCCATTTCGACTATTTCACTTGCTTGTCAGGCTCTTGAAGATCCAGATATGCGGAAGTCTGAGCAATTAAGCGGGAATTATGTGTCTATGATCTCTGACGAAAACAGTCGTTTGGGAAGCCTGGTTGAGAAAGTATTACAATCTGCTCAAATCGACCGTGGTGAGCTGAAGCTGGCACGTAAAAGAATCAATCTGCACAAGGCAATTGAAAGTGCTGTTAAGAAACAGGAAATGCACTTAAAAAAGCGAAATGCCTTGGTGGATTTAGACTTTGTCGCTAAGGAAATTTATGTCAATGCAGATGAAGTACATTTAACCAATATTTTTATTAATCTTTTGGATAACGCTATTAAGTATACAAAAGATCAACCTGTAATTGGGATTCGAACTCGAATATTGGATGATAAAGTTATTATTGATATCAATGATAACGGTATAGGAATTTCGAAAGAAAATCAGAAGCGTATTTTTGAGAAGCTATACAGAGTTCCTACAGGTAATCTGCATAACGTAAAAGGTTTTGGGCTTGGATTGAGCTACGTAAAGGCTATCGTTGAAGAGCATAATGGAAATATTTCAGTAAATAGTACGCTCGGCCAGGGAAGTACCTTTATAATAGAATTTGAAATAGATAAACTTGAAGAAAATGAGTGATTTAAGTATACTTTTAGCGGAGGACGATGAAAACTTGGGGCGTCTTTTAAGAGATTTTTTAATGGCCAAAGGCTACAGCGTTCACTTGAGTGAAAACGGAAAAGAGGCACTGACGGAGTTCGCTAATGGATCGTATGACTTTGTCATTCTTGATGTTATGATGCCTGAGATGGATGGATTCACAGCTGCAAAAGAAATTCGTCAAATCAACTCTGACATTCCGATTCTATTCCTAACCGCAAGAAGTATGAAGGAAGACACTTTAGAAGGTTTCAAAGCGGGTGCTGATGACTATATGACAAAGCCTTTTAGCATGGAAGAGCTGTTGGCTAGGATGAATGCAATTCTTAAAAGAGTTCAACCTAAGCAAGCAAACAGAACGGAATTTGAAATTGGCAACAGTGTTTTCGATAGCAATAGACAAACACTTATCACGGGAGAGAAAGAGGTAAAACTAACTACAAGAGAGTCTGGCTTGTTTAAGCTTTTAGTAGAAAAGAAGAATGAAGTTTTAGACCGAAATACAGCACTTAAGGCTCTTTGGGGAGATGATAGTTATTACAATAGCCGTAGTATGGATGTTTATATTACCAAGCTAAGAAAGTACCTAAAAGAAGACTCAAAACTGGAAATAATGACCGTTCACGGTAAAGGTTTTAAATTGTTAGAGAATTAAATCCTTCATATAACTCATAAAAAAAGCCCCTCGTAATCAACAAGGGGCTTTTTTATAATTTATTGTTTCCTTAGAAAGGCAAATCATCGTCATCATCTCCAGCAATTGCCTCAATCGGAGGCTCTTCCATAGGAGGAGGAGGTGTTCCACCAGCAGCAGCTTGCTCAATTTTCCATACGTCTAAAGAATTGAAGTACATTACTTTCCCTTCTTTGTTCGTCCACTCTCTTCCACGTAAGTTAAAGCTCACTGTAACTTGTTCTCCTTGGTTTACAGGGTCTAAAAGTGTTACTCTTTCCTGAGTTAATTGAAATAAAATATCTTGTGGATACGGCCCGCTATTCTCTGTTACGACGAATTCTCTTTTTTGAAATTTCTCCGAAATCACTTGCGTATCATTCTTTACTTTGACGATTCCTGTAAGTTGGTACATGTTGTTTAATTTATCTGTTATTAAATGAAAGTAGCGTCATCCATGCTTCTTCCGTTTTATTTTCTTTTAATAGTTCCTTGGCAATTTCATGAAGTTTGTTTTCCAAAGCTACGGCATCATCTTCTAATTCAATGAAAACCTCACTTAATTCCATCAACTTATATTCATTGACGTCAGTTTCGTTTGGCATTTCTTCAATATTTCCTAGTTGACCTAAATTATTCGCGCTTAAAATTTCACTTTTCTTTATGTCTTCAGGAATTTGGTCTATTCCAATACCCAATGTTGTGATAGGCTTTTGAATTTCAAACAGCGCACTACCGTTAGCTCGGCAATAATAATTCCCACCCATACGTGCTACAAGGTCAATTTTGGTTTGATCTACCATTTGGTTTTCATCCAAAATCGCTTCATTTAAGTGAATTTTTTGTACTTCACAAATCACAAGGTTTCCTGCCCCTCCATTCTCACCTAACTCCTTTACCTCAATAACCTTGCATTCAAATTGAATAGGAGATTCGGCAACTCTTTTTGGTTTAATGGTTTCAGAGTCCAAAGCAGTAAAACCACCTTTCTCAAATTCATTTACACCAGGGGCATATGGCGAACTTGTTAAAGACATAGGATGAACCATATCATAAGTAACCACATTTATTACTACCTCTGGTATTTTTTTAATGTTATTGTAGGTGTCCTTTGTTGTATTCGTTCTTCCGCTTCTGGCGGGTGAAAACACCATGATAGGCGGATTAGCACTGAATACATTGAAAAAGCTAAAAGGTGCCAAGTTATCGTTCCCGTTTTCATCAATGGTACTTGCAAAAGCGATTGGCCTAGGGCCTATGCTACCAAGCAAATAATGATGCAGTTTAGGAACTGCTAAATCTTTGGGATCCAAGCTTAACATAGGCCGCAAAATTACAGCGATATCTAAGGAGTTCCAAGAATTCTTGTAAGAAGTAATCAACAAAAAAGCCCTTCGCTTGAAGGGCTTTTAAAATTTTAGTAGATCGCGGCCATATTGACCTTGTACTTCTTCTTCAGCATTTTTAAGAAAGGACTGTCTCCGGTTCCAAAACCAGAAATATATCCTGTAAACTTGTTTTGAATTCCTGGTAATAAGGTATTAGGATCTGTAGCAGCTTTATCTGTTGTTTTGATAATCTGTACGTAATAAACACCCTGTGATCCTTCAATCGCGAATGGAATGATGTCTCCATCATTAAAGTCAGCGTGAATAGCTGCAATAACCTCAACATCTGCTGCGTTGTTGTTCTGCAAGCTAGACTTATTGAAGGTTACATCCGTGTCCTCCTTAATGGGGGCACTTGTTTTTTGAGCTACATCATTAAGACTTGTGAAACTTCCAACTTTAGCTTTTATAGCCTCTGCCTTCTTTTGCGCAATTACACGCGCTCTTACTTGTTCCTTAACAGTCTCATATGACTTAGGACCAACTTTATGCTTTTTAACCAATTTAGCAATGTAAAATGCATCTTCCATATCGTTGAAGATAGGATCAGAAATTTCTCCTGTTTGGTTTGTTCTATCAAACGCCCACCCGTTCATTGCTGTGAACTGCGTCATTCCTGGCACTGATAAGTCAGTCATTTTGAAAGTAACCTCATTGTTCTGTAAGCCTTCTCTTTTTCCATATGCTGAAAGTGAGCTATCCATAAGAACCTGAACCAATTCCTCTGCCTCTTGTCTTACATTAGATAAATTCTCTTGTCTTGGACGAATTTCATATCTAACTTCTGAATAAGAGATCTTTTTTGATGGATCTGGCACTCTTTGCATTAAGTGGTAGCCAAATTGTGTTTCTACAATATCAACCTCTCCTAATTCAGCGTTTAAAGCAAAATCCTTAAAAGGCTGAACGTATGGTGAAGCAGAATCAACATCACGATAGTAACCACCGTTTGACGCTTGACCTGGATCTTCGTTATATTCTTCAGCAAGTTCAGCAAACTTTGAACTATCTGCTTTAAGCATAGCCATAACTCGTTTTGCGTTTGCCATTTGCTGGATCTTCCACAAACTGTCAGCTGCTGCTTTTGCCGTGCTATCCTCTATTTTTGCATTATCCTCATTCGTAAAGCTGAATAAGATGTGACGAACGTCTGGAGCTGGATTGATTTCAACCTCTCTCTTTTTTATCATCACAAAATCTTTTCCATTTTGGAAGGGTCCTACCACTTCTCCAACTTTTGAGCTCTTGTAAAGAGAATCAATTTCAGGACCATATTTTCCATCCATCCATACTGCCTCTTTTTGCCACCTGTTTGGGTTTCTGTTTTTCACTGAAACAACGTAAGCAGAATCGTTAATAGCATTTTCAAATGTTTTCTTTCTATTGTTTACTAAACGCTCCCAATATTGTTGATCCTCTTTGTTTACCTCAGCTCCTAACTTAATCCATTCAATCGTTCTGCTTGGGGCATCATTTCTGAATTGAGGATCATGCTTATTTTTATCATAGTAAGCTTTTAACTCATCTTCAGTAGGTTCAACTTCATTAACTGTAGCATGAGGAACGTACACGTATCGAACATGCTTAGCAATATCTTGCTTTTTAGCGGCATGCTTAGCAGCTGCTTGCGGTGCATAAATCCCAGAAAAGAATAATCCGCGGTAAAAATTAATTGCGTAAGTCTCTTTGGTAAACTGATAGTATTTATCATCAGCAAGAATCTTCTTACCAAATTTCTTCATGTCATTGATATCCTTGAATCCTCTTCTTTTTGATTCGTCTCCAAAAATAAATGGTAAATAAGGTGTTTGATCGAACTCGCTATCGTCACCTTTGATCATTTTTATTTCCAAAAACTTATCTGGAACCTCTATTCCAATTACTTCCGCTTGTTTTTTCGCAAGCATATCGGTTACAAAACCTTTCTTAGACTCAAGACTAGCTCTTCTTAGGTCCGTAGGATTAAGCGGTTTATCATACTGCTGAGTTTGCGGATTAAAGCGCATATTGTAAGCTGTAAGGTTTTCCGTTAATTGCTTACGCTCATAATCTTGCTCGGTTAAGGGTTCTCCGTCAACAAAAGGCTGACCTTGACCTTGACCACCACCAAAGATGCTTGACATTGCATCTGTAAGTACAAAGGCAACTAGTGCCAATCCAACAACGATAAGTACTAATACACCGCGTTTTCTAATTTCTCCAATAACTGCCATAGGTAGCTAATTAAAATTTAAGGCTGCGAATATACGATTCCTGCGGGATTTTTAAAAGAATTAATGCAGCTCTTTTATCAGGAGCTTCACGGTATCCAAACGATTCTCTGATCTATCGGTAACAATTAGATCAAAACGCTCCAAATAAATCACTTCCCCTATCTCAGGAATTGACCCACAGGTGTGCAATACAAGGCCTCCCAATGTTCCAAACTCCTCAGATTCTTCTAGGTCAAAATTGTACTTTTCGTTTAGGTAATCGATTTCCAAACGGGCAGAAAAAAGATACTCTTTATCAGAAATTTTTTGTTCGATGAACTCATCGTTATCATGCTCATCCTCAATTTCCCCTAGAATTTCTTCCATTATATCTTCTACCGTAATCATTCCGCTTGTGCCACCAAATTCATCCAATACGATAGCAATGCTTCTCTTCTGCTTGGTCAAACTCTCCATGACATCCTTTGCGGCTTGACTTTCTGGAACATTGATAATAGGTAAGAGTATGCTCTTTATACTCTCCGGGTGTTTGAACATCTCATGAACATGAACGAAACCAATTACATTATCAATACTGTCGCGGTAAACGAGAACTTTTGAAAGACCTTTTTCCAGAAATTTCTCCTTCAAATCTTCTATCGAATCATTGATATCAACTGCTTCAATTTCTGTTCTTGGAATCATGCAATCCCTTGCTTTTACCTTATCAAAATCAAGTGCATTATGGAAGATATTAATCTCATGATCAATGTTTTCTTGATCTTTGCTCCTTTCTTTACCGTCTCGTATAAAATGATCCAAATCAACCCTGCCAAAGGCGCCGTTGTCGGTAGAAAATTCCGTATTGAAAAAGAGTTTTAAAAGCCACTCTGAAAAGCCTATGGTTAGAAACATAAAAATAAACAGGGCATAAAAAACTAGTAATAAAGGGATGCTTGATACATAAAGCACCCTGTTCGGATTAATTCTAAATACAGTTTTTGGTAAAAATTCAGCAAAAAACAACACAATTAGGGTTGAAAAAATGGTCTGCAGGATCAAAACCAATGCTGGATTACTGGTAAGATTTAAAGCGATTATTGGTTCTAAAACATCCGCCATAACAATACCGAATAAAACTAGTGCTATATTGTTACCCAAAAGCATGGTACCAATAAACCATGATGGCCGACGGCTTACATGTGCGATTATTTTTGCAGATAATGAACCTTGGCTTTTTTCAAGCTCGATTCGTAACTTATTTGAAGACAAAAAGGCGATTTCCATGCCCGAGAAAAAGGCTGAAAAAAGTAAGGAAACCAGAATAATAATAAATTGGGAACTTTCCATTTAGTTATTGCAAATCAAATATACGATTATTGTGTGCTTTCCGTCTTAAATTCAATTATTGCGCTTTGTATTTCCTCCAAGAATTTAGGATTATCTTCAATCGCGTTTCCAATAACTACCGCATTTGCCCCTGCTCTTAATGCTCCTTTAATTCCTTTTAGCGTTCTTACTCCCCCACCAATAATTAAAGGACAAGTACAACTTTCGCTTACCGAGCTTATAGTTTTTTCAGAAACGGCATTATGAGCACCCGAACCAGCATCCATATAGGTCCATTTCATTCCCATCATTTCTCCAGCTAAAGCCGTTGCTACCGCTAACTCAGGTTTTCCATGAGGAAGAGGCTGAGTATTGCTGATATACTGGGTACTGCTAACAGTGCCTCCATCCACGAGCAAATAAGCCGTTGCAACAGTGTTTAATCCCAAATGCTTAATTTTTGGTGCACTCACTACTTGCTGACCAACGAGATACTCCGGATTTCTTCCTGATAACAAGCTCAAAAAAAGAACACCATCGGCTTCCGGTGATAATTGGGTATAATTTCCAGGAAAAATAAGCACAGGTATATCCACCGCATTTTTAATCTCTGCCACACATTGATTAAAGGAATCATCTGAAATTAAACTCCCTCCTATCAATATCGTTGAAATACCGTAATTGGATGCTTTTTCCGCCAGCGCTACATTTTGAGCGATATCAAACTTGCCCGGATCTATAAGCATCCAAACTTGTTTATCACTTTTTTTAAGTAAATGGGAAACATCCATAAAACAAATGTAGTTTATTTGATTTTGTTTTGGATATAGGCAAGGCTGTATTTATCCATGAAACTATACTTTATTAAAAAGTCTTCCCTTTTTCCATTTTCATGAACGATGGTTCCCTGGCTTTCATCTTTTTCCAAGTCAAATGGATCGATGAGCAGTTGCTCCCGAAAAACATAACTGCCAATTCCGTATATTTTATACAAAGACTCCTTCATGCTCCACGCCATGGTTCTTTGGCGGGTGCTCTTACACCATTCTAATTCTTCATCTGATAAAAATCGACCAGCAATCCGATTGATTTTTTCATCAATCTGTTGGATGTCAATACCCGTATTTTCGTGCTCATGAATTATTACGGCACACAATTCATGCGAATGAGAGATGGAAATAAATGCCCTATCTAAAACCGGCATTTTACCTTGATAACTGATGGTTTCTTTAGGATAAAATCCTTCCACCATATTTCGAATTAGGCAAAATTGCTTTTTTCGACTTTCTAATTTATAATTGTCTAGATCCTTCTTGTTGTATTGAGATGGTAAATTATGGGTTAGTTTAAAAGGGACCCTATCAATATCCCCAATTAACACAAGTGGTTCCTTATTATATAGTTGGATATGCTCCGTCATAATTATCAATCACGAAGATAAGCATTGTTTCACTTGTGCTCTATATAGGTATTTACTACCTTTGCAGCCTTAAAACTTACAGAATGAGTGAAACAATGCAAAAATTACCTTACAAAGTAAAAGATATAAATCTTGCTGATTGGGGACGTAAAGAAATTAGATTGGCAGAAGCAGAAATGCCTGGATTAATGGCTTTACGTGAAGAATATGGAGATTCAAAGCCTTTAGCTGGAGCCAGAATTGCTGGATGTCTTCATATGACAATTCAAACGGCAGTATTAATTGAAACATTAACTGCATTAGGAGCAGAGGTTACTTGGTCTTCTTGTAACATCTTCTCAACACAAGATCAAGCTGCAGCTGCTATTGCTGCAACTGGAGTTCCTGTTTATGCTTGGAAAGGCATGAACGAAGAGGAGTTTGATTGGTGTATCGAGCAAACTTTGTTTGCCTTTGAAGGTGGTAAGCCTTTAAATATGATTTTGGATGATGGTGGAGATTTGACCAATATGGTTTTCGATCGTTACCCAGAATTAACAAAGGACATCAAAGGTCTTTCTGAGGAGACTACTACTGGTGTTCACCGTTTATACGAAAGAATGAAAAATGGAACTTTGGTAATGCCTGCAATCAACGTAAATGATTCGGTTACAAAATCAAAGTTTGATAACAAATATGGTTGTAAAGAATCTTTAGTGGATGCTATTAGACGTGCAACTGACACCATGATGGCTGGTAAAGTAGCTGTTGTTTGTGGATATGGAGACGTAGGAAAAGGATCTGCTGCTTCACTTCAAGGTTCAGGTGCAAGAGTTATCGTTACTGAAATTGACCCTATTTGTGCGCTACAAGCAGCAATGGACGGTTTTGAAGTAAAGAAATTAGAAAGTGTTGTTGGGTTAGCTGATATCGTTGTAACCACTACTGGAAACAAAGATATCGTTGTTGGAAAACACTTTGAAGCGATGAAAGATAAAACCATCGTTTGTAATATCGGTCACTTTGACAACGAAATTGATATGGCTTGGTTAGAAAGCAACCACGGTTCAACAAAAGTAAATGTTAAGCCACAGGTGGATATCTTTAACGTAAATGGAAATGACATTATCATTCTTGCAGAAGGAAGATTGGTAAACTTAGGTTGTGCAACAGGACACCCAAGTTTTGTAATGTCTAACTCTTTTACCAACCAAACATTAGCTCAAATAGAGCTATGGAAAAATTCAGATAACTACAAGAATGAAGTTTATATGTTACCTAAGCACTTAGATGAGAAGGTGGCAAAGCTTCACTTAGCTAAGATTGGAGTAGAGCTAACTGAGCTTTCTCAAGATCAAGCAGAATATATTGGAGTTACTGTAGAAGGGCCATATAAGCCAGAGCACTACAGATACTAAAAATCGATATTTCGATAATAAAAAAGCCCTACTCAAATTGAGTAGGGCTTTTTTTTGGTTTTGGTTAGTTGTTACGGTTCGTTCTTAAAAAATGTTTTTATGCTCTGGAATGCTAAAACCCCCATGAGCAAAACAACAATAATTTTTGATAGATATAGTAAGTCCATTTGCGTTCTCTATGACCAAAGATACGCCATGTAGAGCTCTCCGGATCTTGCTTTTGGATGAAGTGTAGCTTTTTAGGGGTGAGTACCATAGGAATTCGGTAAAACGAATAAAATGGATGATAAACAACCTTTTCATATTTACTAATAATCAAATCTTATCCGGCATAATAATCTGGCTAATAAAAAAGCCCTGTAACGAAATCGTTACAGGGCCCCTGTTTAGAATTTTAAAATTCTTAGTGCTTTACTACCATTCTTTTTGTCATGGTAATTCCGTTAGCGTTGATTGTATAGTTATACATTCCTTCAGCTAAGTTAGCAGTGTTAATTTCAAACGTATGCTCTCCAGCAACAACAGTTCCTTCGTCAGAAGTTAAAATCACTTTTCCAGCGATATCAGTTACTGTGAAAGAAACCTCAGCAGCTTGCTCTACGCTATAAGCGATAGTTGCAACACCGTTAGTTGGGTTAGGATAGTTTTGACCTAAAGCTAATCCGATTGGGTTCTCATCTTCGATTCCATCAACTGATGAGAAATCAGAGAATACCATTCTAATAGCTGGAGTAGAAGTCATGTAGTACCAAGTGTTATCATCACCTGAAAGGATGAAAACAGTTTGATCTGGTGCTACCATTCCACCGTTAGCGATAAGTAAGTCATCTGGACCACCGTAGTGTCCGATACATACAATGTACTCTTCGTTTGCAGAAACTGCTAATGGAGTTCCTAATCCATCTGTATCAACTGGGATGTTGATGAATCCTGTTCCAATTTCAGCTGCAGTTAAAGTAATCTCACTGTTCAAAGTTCCAGAACCGTTGAATACTTCAACGAAATCTCCAGTCGCTTGATCAATTTGGTAGATTACAACGTAAGCAATTGTTCCTGCAACAGTGTTAGAACCGAAAGCAGCTTGAACGTATGCCAAGTTATCATTGATTACTGGACGGTAAACAGGTCCCATTTCATAAGCAGAACCAGCTCCATTCCATAATCCACCAGCAGGAGTCATATCATCACGTCCGTAAACTGAATCAGTTACTTCCATCATGAATTGATCTTCGTTGTTAGTTAAATCTGCATCAGTTGCAAGGTTTGCATAATCAAAATCATTGATTAAAGTATAAGCCCCTGTAGTTGCAGGTGACATCCACGCAGCAGTTGAATCATTGTAAGAGTTACCTGGAGCAACAGTAGTTTGTGTTCCAGTTTGAGCCATTACTGAAGTCATAGTTCCATCAAAAAGTTCTGATTGGAAAGTTACGTCAGCTGAGTTAGACCCTTGGTTAGAAATAGTTGCGTATGATCTGAACATTTGAGCATGCGTAGTAGGAACAACTGTATAAGGTACAGTGTTAGCTCCAGCTAATGCTTCTGATCTGTAGTAAGAATCTACGAACTGAATTTCATCAGATGGTGATGCCATTAAAGCGATATCATCCACAGCCCAGTAGTAGTGAGATGAACCAGACCAACGCCATTTAATCATTACGTTTGCTTGCCCAGCAGCAACACTTGAAATGTTTAAGCTAACTGTTTGTGGGTTGTTCGCGTTAACGTTTACTGCAACTCCTCCTGAAACATCAAATGGAGTCCAAGTTGTTCCACCATCGTTTGATACTTCCATTGTAATTGTAGGAGCTGAACAACACCATCTAAAAGTGTGCTCAAACATTACGTTTACTGAAGTTTGACCAGAACAGTCAATTGAAGGTGAAATTAATTCTCCAATTCTATCATCCTGTGTAATCGTTGGAGGGTTAGTAGATGCATCTATACAGTTTGAGCTATCAATGTCAAACAACATAAATCCGTTTGCTGCACTTGTAAAGGCTGGAGTTGGTGTGTTCGTAGAATAGCATCCTGAAGGTCCAAAAGTTGAAGCCTTCCAAATGTTTCCATTTACGTCACCTGTTGTCCAAGTACCATTTGTGCTAGCGAATCCATTCGAGAAATCTTCTGTCCAGAAAGAACCACCTCTGTCGTACTCGTGGTTTACTTCTGTCTTAGATTTTTCTTGCATGAATGGAGTCAAAACATCTCCACTGCTCACTTGCTGTGCATTAGATACACCAGCAATAGCGAGAGCAGCTGTAGCTAAGTAAATCTTCTTCATAATTAATTTAATTTAAGTTTAAAATTTTCGAAAGCTAAAGATAACACTTTATTGACTTTTTCGCTTCTAAACGTTAAAATTATTGAGTTAAATGCAGTTTTTGTTAAGTAATGTGTAATTGCCTCTATCATGAAGAAGGGAGTTTCTCTACAATCATTGCCAGCCATATCTTTTAAGCTATATTTGTATCCCATTTTTAAATTAACCATTAATGGCCTTATCAGAACAAGAAATTAACCGACGAGAAAGTTTAAAAAAACTGCGTGAATTAGGAATTGAACCTTATCCAGCTGCAATGTTCGAAACCAATTTTGACTCTAAAAAAATGAAGGAAGCATTTGAAGAGGGTAAAAAGGTTAAGATTGCCGGTAGACTTATGAGTTCTCGTGTGATGGGAAAAGCCAGCTTTGCTGAGCTTCAAGATGAAAACGGAAGGTTTCAAATTTATCTCAATAGAGATGAACTATGTCCTGGTGAAGATAAGACGCTTTACAATGATGTTTTTAAAAAGCTAACGGATATCGGTGATTTTATTGGAATTGAAGGAGAGTTATTTAAAACACAGGTTGGTGAGCCTTCCATTATGGTTAAGAAATATACTTTTCTTTCAAAGGCCTTAAAGCCACTACCTCTGCCAAAAACGGATGCTGAAGGAAAAGTTCATGATGCATTTACAGATCCAGAATTAAGGTACCGAAGAAGGTATGTTGATTTGGTAGTTAATCCACAGGTTCGAGACATTTTCGTGAAAAGAACGAGCCTCTTCAATGCCATGCGTCAATTTTTTAATGACGCCGGATATATGGAAGTTGATACCCCAGTGCTTCAACCGATACCCGGAGGAGCAGCGGCTCGGCCCTTTATCACGCATCACAATGCGCTTGATATTCCTTTGTACATGAGAATTGCCAATGAGCTTTACCTAAAAAGACTTATCGTTGGTGGTTTTGAAGGTGTTTATGAATTCTCTAGAAACTTCAGAAATGAAGGAATGGACAGAACCCATAACCCAGAGTTTACGGCCATGGAAATTTATGTGGCTTATAAGGATTACAACTGGATGATGGAGTTTACCGAGAGGCTTCTAGAGCACTGTGCAATTGCTGTAAACGGTAGTTCAAAGGCTACTTTTAACGGGCAAGAAATAGACTTCAAGGCACCCTATAAAAGAGTGACCATGCGTCAAGCAATTATTGACTTCACAGGTTTCGATATAGATGGAAAATCTGAAGAAGAATTAAAAGCTGCAGCTAAGGAAATGGGAATTGAAGTTGATGACTCCATGGGTAAAGGGAAATTGATTGATGAAATTTTCGGAGAAAAGTGTGAAGGAAATTATATCCAACCTACTTTTATTACCGATTACCCGAAGGAGATGTCACCGTTATGTAAAGAGCACCGAGACAACCCTGAATTGACGGAACGATTTGAATTAATGGTTTGTGGAAAAGAGGTTGCAAATGCTTACTCAGAGTTAAATGATCCTATTGACCAACGAGAGCGGTTTGAGGAGCAATTAAAACTTGCAGATCGAGGAGATGATGAAGCCATGTTTATCGACCAAGACTTTTTAAGAGCCTTGGAGTACGGAATGCCTCCAACATCTGGTTTGGGAATAGGGATGGAGCGATTACTTATGTTTTTAACCGACAATCAATCCATACAAGAAGTAATGTTCTTCCCACAAATGAAACCCGAAAAATTTGAAGCTTCTGGCCCAGAGCTAAATGAGAATGAGCAAAAGATTTTTGACATTTTATCAGATAAAAAAGTAATGGACTTGAACGAGTTAAAATCCATCGCAGGATTAAGTAACAAGCAATGGGACAAATCTATTAAAGGATTGGCGAAACACGGTCTTACGAAAGTTACCAAAACAGATGATAATTTAACCGTTGAGATCGTGGCTTAATTGAAAAAAATCCTTGGGATATCGGCCTTTTACCATGATTCGGCTGCGTGCATTATTGTTGGAGATGAAATAATTGCAGCTGCCCAAGAGGAAAGGTTTACACGTAAAAAACATACGGCAGCATTTCCAAAAAATGCCATTAGCTATTGTCTTCAAGAAGCTGGGCTTAAAATTAACGACCTTGATGCCATCGTTTTTTATGACAAGCCCCTTTTAAAATTTGAACGGCTTCTTGAAACCTATTATGCTTTTTCACCAAGAGGATTAATTTCTTTTTTGAAGGCTGTTCCTGTTTGGCTAAAGGAAAAGCTTTTTTTAAAGCGTAAACTGCTCAAAGGACTCAAAAAGATTGAAAAATTTGATAAAAAGAAGCTGAAACTGCTCTATCCTGAACATCATTTAAGTCACGCCGCAAGCACTTTTTTCACTTCACCTTATGAGGAGTCAGCAATCCTCTGCATAGATGGGGTTGGTGAATGGTGTACAGCGTCAATTGGCTATGGGAAAGGAAAGGATATTGAGTTTATAAAAGAGCTGCACTTTCCACATTCTATTGGTTTACTATACAGTGCTGCCACTTATTATTTGGGCTTCACTGTAAACTCTGGTGAATACAAAGTAATGGGACTCGCTCCATATGGTAATCCTAATTCGCAGAGAACCAAAGACTATATTCAACTGCTAAAGGATAATATCATTGACATCAAAAAGGATGGATCAATTTGGTTGAATCAAAAATACTTTTCCTACGCCACAGGTCTGAGAATGACCAAGGATAAAAAATGGGAAAAACTACTGGACTTAAAGCGTAGGCAAAAAGAAAGCGAGCTAAAACAGGAACATTGTGACTTTGCGCTTGCCATCCAAACCCTAAGCGAAGAAGTGGTTTTGAAAATGGCTAAAGAAGCCAAAAAAATTACTGGAAGTAAAAATATCTGCTTAGCTGGAGGAGTAGCTTTGAACTGTGTGGCAAATGGAAAATTACTTGAGGAAAAAATCTTTGAGAATATATACGTACAGCCCGCTTCTGGTGACGCCGGAGGAGCCCTCGGAGCTTGCCTAGCCGCCAAGTACATTTATTTCGAAAATGAACGAATAATTGGAAAAGGTGATAATATGAAAGGCGCCTATCTAGGACCTGAATTCAGCAATCAAGAAGTTCTTATAATGAACAACAAGCTTGACGCTATTTCCAATTATTACGAGAGTTTTGAGCTGCTTTGCGAGGACGTGGCTCAACTGGTTAAAGAAGGCAATGTCATCGGATGGTTCCAAGGCAGGATGGAATTTGGACCAAGAGCTTTAGGAAACCGGTCAATTATCGGAGATCCCAAAAACGCAGAAATGCAGAAAAAAATTAACCTAAAAATAAAATTTAGAGAGAGTTTTCGCCCCTTTGCTCCATCTGTGTTAGAAGAAGATGCCCAAAAATATTTTGAGTTAGAAACAAAGTCTCCTTACATGCTATTAGTGGCACCCGTTAAGGATGCTATAAGAAAGACACTGCCTCAAAACTTTTACGAGCTCCCCTTAATGGAGCGATTGAAGCTTGAACGCTCAGAATTACAGAGCATCACTCATTTAGATTTTTCAGCTCGCATTCAAACTGTCACAAAGCAAGATAACCCAAAATACCATCAACTACTTACAACTATGAAGGAGAAAACGGGTGACGGTATACTCCTAAATACTAGTTTTAATGTACGCGGTGAACCCATTGTTTGTAGCCCAGAAGATGCTTTTTACTGTTTTATGAATACGGAAATGGATTATTTGGTCATCAACAACCATCTTTACAAGAAAACCGATCAGAAGGATTGGGATGATAAAAATAAATGGAAGCAAGTATTTGATTTAGATTAACTTTACAAAGCATGAGCTCATTTAAAGACATAGCCGATTTCATTTGGACCAAGAAAAAGTTTTGGTTAGCGCCTATCATTATCGTATTATTAATTCTTGGTGCCCTGGTTGTGTTTACCGGTGGTTCAGCAGTTGCACCTTTCATTTATAGCCTTTTTTAATGTCAGAAGAATTTGAATCAAACCCCAGAAAAACAGGACTTATTATTGGCCTTGGATTTACGGTTATTTTCTTTATAAGCTGGCAATATTGGGCTCTGATTGTTGGACTAACAATCCCTGTTTTATGTCTTATATCTCCTTGGTTAGGACAAAAAATTGAGCAGTTGTGGTTTGGGATTGCAAAGGTCTTGGGCTATATCGTACCCAACATTGTTTTTACACTGGTCTTCTTTTTTATACTGTTTCCCATAGCGCTGTTTTCAAAACTTTTTGGGAAGAGAGACCCCTTAAAACTTGATAATAAGCACGAAACAATGTACATTTCGGTCAATAAACGCTTTGACAAAGCTAGTTTAGAGAAACCCTTTTAATGCCTTATAAAGATAAGCCCATAGAAAAACTGTACTACTCCATTGGAGAAGTTGCAGAAATATTGGGTGAAAGCACTTCATTAATTCGCTTCTGGGAAACAGAATTCGATGACATTAAACCTAGCAAAAACTCGAGAGGAAACCGTGTTTACAAAAAAGAAGACCTGGAGCTACTGAAGACGATACACTATTTGGTGAAGCAAAAAGGCTACACTTTAAGTGGTGCACAGGATAAGCTCAAAGGCAATACTGAGGAGGTTTCGAAAAACAAAGAAATCTATCACAAGCTAAAGGACATTAAAAAACTCTTGCTCGAATTGAAGCACCGTTTGGATTAGAGGATGTTAACATTCTTATTTGGCTAACTTTCTCTATCCCACTTTCAATGAATTCTTATTTTCATCGTTCTTTGTTTTATGGCAAAGAAAATTAACGCTCCGCTTTTAACGCTAATCTCCGTGTTTTTCTTCTGGGGATTTATTGCGGCTTCAAACGATATATTGATTCCTGTTTTTAAAGAGGAGCTTGATTTAACACAATCACAAGCAAATTGGGTTTCCGTGGCATTTTATATCGCCTATGCCGTAGGCTCCTTGATGTACATGCTCATATCGCTTGGTCTTAAGAAAGACATTCTGAGAAAAATTGGCTATAAAAATGGGATTTCCATGGGTTTAGCTATATCAGCAATTGGTGCATTTCTTTTTGTGCCAGCCGCAAATTTAGAATCCTTCGGAATTATGCTCACAGGGCTTTTTATCGTTGGCCTTGGATTTTCACTACAGCAGACAGCCGCTAACCCACTGGTAATTTCTATTGGTGATCCTAAGAAGGGTAATCAACGCTTGTCTTTAGCAGGTGGTATAAACAATATAGGGACTACCATAGGTCCGGTTATCGTAGGTTATGCTCTTTTTGGGTCTGTAAATGAAAAGGCTGATTTTACAATGGACAATTTAATTATTCCCTACGTAGCATTGGGTTCTGCCTTCTTGTTAGTGGCCTTGGTTATTAAACTATCCAACATACCCAACCAGCTTCCGAATCAAGAAGTAGAAGGCGAGACAAGCGAAAGCTCTACCAAGCAGGTTTTCAAATACCCACAACTCGTTTTAGGGATGATTGCAATATTCGTTTATGTTGGTGTTGAGGTAGCTACAGCAAGTAATCTAGGTGAATACCTTAAATCAGGAATGGGGATTCCAACGGATCTCATTACGCCTTTCGTTTCATTATACTGGGCGAGCCTTATGATAGGTAGATGGACTTCTGCAGCAGGAGTTTTTTCAGATGATAAACTGACCAAACGAATTTTTGGAATTATTCTACCCTACGCAGCATTTGGTATATTCCTACTGGTAAACGCTTGGAATACGGCTGATATAAGCATCTTCTATTACTATTTTGCCGTGGTTGCTGTCATCATTATTGCAGATTTTTCAACGAAAGGAAACCCCGTCACACAATTAGCACTCTATTCAGTACTCGGAATAATAGCGCTACTCGTGGGTATATATGCTGACGGTATAGTAAGTATTTATGCCATTATCAGCGTAGGATTATTTTGCAGTACTCTTTGGCCTTGTATTTTCACGCTTGCCATTGCAGGTTTAGGCAAGCATACCAGCACAGGATCGGGTTACCTTATAATGATGATTATGGGAGGAGGATTAATTTCTTGGTTGCAAGGCTCCTTGGCGGATGTCCCTGAAATTGGTATTAAACTTAGTTTCTGGGTGGGAATAGCTTGTTTCGCCTATCTTGCTTTTTACGCTGTGAAAGCAAAGTCTATCCTACAAAAGCAAGGGATAGATTATGATGCTAATTAAGATAAAATCTTAAACCCCTTAAAATATTGTGCATTTAGCTCCGCATTTTAAAAATGTTTTGAAATTCAGCTCTCTTTTTTTCGAATACACGATATTTGTTAGATGAGATTAGTTCTGATTTTTCTTTGTGTTTTTCCGCTATTTACTTTTTCCCAAGCCAAAAAAGTTAACCCTTTTATAGGTACAGGTGGACATGGGCATACCTTCCCTGGAGCATGCAGTCCATTTGGGATGGTTCAATTAAGCCCGGACACAAGAATTGATGGCTCATGGGATGGCTGCGGAGGCTACCATTATTCCGATGAATACATATATGGCTTTTCGCACACCCATTTGAGTGGCACAGGCGTTTCGGATTATGGTGACATTCTTTTCCTTCCGACTAATGAAGAGCCTTCGCTGATAGACTCTGTTTACAAACAAAAATTCTCTCATAATAATGAAAAAGCTTGGGCAGGTTTTTATCATGTTGATTTAGAAAATGGAATCTCTTGTAATCTAACAACTACAGAAAGGTGCGGCATACATGAGTACTGTTTCCCTCAGAGTGATGGTCATCTGCTCATTGATTTAATACACAGAGATGAAGTGCTTGAGTCTGAAATTGAAATTTTAAGCCCAACTAAAATAAGAGGTAAAAGAATCTCAAAGGCCTGGGCAAATGAACAACATGTATACTTTGTAGCCGAATTCTCGGAGCCTTTTGAACACGAAATCTACGATCATAAGGATAACATATCTGGCGCTAAAATTAGAAATGGAAAGGCTATTCAAACAATCTTGAACTTCAAAAAGCTTAAGGAATCCAAATTAAAAATAAGAATTGCCTTGTCTCAAACCGGTTATGAGGGTGCGGAGAAAAACCTTGCCGCTGAGGCAACACATTGGGACTTTAGACGCTACTTGAATGAAAATACCGACCGCTGGAACAAAGAACTTTCAAAAATTGAGGTTCACACAAAAAATAAAGAAAAGGAAGAAATATTCTACAGCTCCCTTTACCATTGCATGATTCATCCCAGTTTAGCATCAGATGTTGATAGCTCTTATCGTGGACGTGACATGAAAATCCACAAGGCAGATCATGAGGTTTATACCGTTTTCTCGCTCTGGGATACCTTCAGAACCTTGCATCCTTTGTTAAACATCATCGATCAGAAGAGAAGCTTGGACTTCATTAAAACCTTTCTTTTGCAATATGAGCAAGGGGGCAGAATGCCCGTTTGGGAGTTATCCAGTTGTGAAACAGAGTGTATGATTGGTTTTCACTCTGTGCCTGTAATATTAGACGCCTACGTTAAAGGGATTCGAGATTTTGATGTGGACCTGGCCTTTAAAGCTATGGAAGCAAGTGCCAACCGACCGGATTTTGGCTTGGAGGAATTCAATCAGTCAGGTTACCTCAACCTTCAAATGGAGCACGAATCCGTTTCGAAAACTTTGGAGTACGCATATGACATGTGGGTACTGGCAGAATTTGCAAAAAAGACTCAAGTAAAAAATAATCAAGCAAGTGATGCCGCAAGCCTAAAAGCCGAGCATTATGAATACCTATCTCACGCATGGAAAAACTTGTACAATCCGAAAACAGGTTTTATTCAACCCCGAGACAACGGAGCATGGTACGAGCCTTTTAAACCAGAAGAAGTAAACAATTTTTACACGGAAGCCAATGCATGGCAATACACTTTCTTTGTTCCGCACAACATCATTGGGCTTAAAAAAACGATGGGTGGAAAGGCCGCCTTTGAAAACAAACTCGACCAACTTTTCAGCACCAGCAGTGAAACCTCTGGCAGGCACCAAGTTGATATTACGGGACTTATTGGACAATATGCCCATGGAAACGAGCCCTCTCACCATATGGCCTACCTCTATGCCTTTGTCAATCGCCCGGACAAAATGCAGGAAAAGCTCTATCAAATAATGAACGAGTTTTATACCACCCAACCAGACGGTTTGATTGGTAACGAAGACTGCGGCCAAATGAGTGCATGGTATGTTATGAGCTCACTGGGATTTTATCCTGTCCTTCCGGGAAGCCCGACATACATTACGGGGCTACCGCAATTTGACTCCGCGCACATTCATTTAGAAAATGGAAAAACCTTTACCATGCTGGCTAGCTCTTATTCAGATGATAAGAAATATGCCAGCACAAAAATTCCTATGCTCAATCATAACGCCATTTTAAAAGGTGGCAAATTGAGTTTTGATATGAGCAATGAGCCAAAAAGTTGGAAACGCCCAGCACGATTAAACTCAAACTATCAGTTTTCATTTCCACAGCGTTTTATGCCTGCCCCTTCTTTTGAATTCGAGTCACAAGTTTTTGAAGATTCCACTTTAATTACCCTGTCCTCTATTTACGATTTGGACACTAATTATCAGATCATCTATCACTTTTATGATCCAACATGCATGATAGACACTTGTATGCACGACTTCAACGTGTACAATGGGCCTTTTTACATTAAAAACAGTGCGCAAATATGGGCTTATGTTCGCAATAAAAAAGACAAGAGTTCTGGCGCTATGGCCAAAAGCTATTTGCACAAACGCCCCAATAACTGGGATATAGAAATAAATAGCACAGCCAACCCGCAATACTATGCTGGCGGATCCTTGGGTTTAATTGATGGCCTTTATGGAAAAGAGAATTGGCGTGCGGGTGCATGGCACGGTTATCAGAATCAAGATTTTGAAGCAGTAATTGATATGAAGCAGGTTAGGACTATTAGTTCTATACAAGTTAGCTTACTAGAAGATAAAAGAGCTTGGATATTCTTTCCTAAAGAGCTTTTAATCAGCTACTCACAAGATGGTGAAATCTGGGAGTCCTATTCTGGTTGCTTTCAGGACATTCCTGAATCATTAGAACAAGAAAACCTTCAGAAGCGGAATTTTGGATGTTCATTTTCTTCATTTCCAAAAAAGGCTCGATATGTGAAAATCAAGGCTATTAATTATGGAAAACTTCCTGCTTGGCACCCTGGCCATACTATGGATGGAGATGCCTTTATTTTTATCGATGAAATTATTGTGAACTAAATTACTCTTCACTGTCATTACCCAATGAAGCTTCTGGAACTTCATTCTCAACCTTTCTTTTAACAAAGGGATTA
This sequence comes from Flavobacteriales bacterium, assembly GCA_964230025.1. Classification (GTDB taxonomy): domain Bacteria; phylum Bacteroidota; class Bacteroidia; order Flavobacteriales_D; family JAUILH01; genus CAXRFO01. The sequence continues at coordinate 519,633 of CAXRFO010000012.1, forward strand.
TACTGTGCGCGTTCTTCCGCGCTGAAAAAGCGGCGTTGGAATAAGAGGAGCATAATTACACCAATGGATATTGCTGCATCTGCAAAGTTAAATACCGCGGGAAAAATTTGACTACCCCCTACATATGGCATCCATTTTGGCCATTTTGCTGGAAACTCAAACATGTCTACTACACGACCGTATAAAGGAGCAGCGTATCCTTCCTTGCCCGACATAAATTTGGCTTTAAAGGGTTTGAATCCTCTCTCGCCATAGCAATATTGGCACTTGGGTTCCATGTAATCGTTCTTACATAGCTCGTTGTTAATTCGGGCCTGTGTGGGACATGAATAATCGAAGGCACTTCCGTACCAAAGGCTGTCAACAATATTTCCCAAAGCACCAGATAGCACTAGAGATATGGCCACAATTAGCCCAATTTTAGCGCCCCGTTTTATCAGCGACCATAAATACCAGGCAATGAAACCAACGGCTATAATTCGAAATAGGCTGAGGATTAATTTACCGGTAGCACCACCAAAAGAAGATCCAAAGGCCATGCCTTCGTTCTCCATAAAGTGTAAGTTTAGGATGCCAAGAAACTCACGCTCCTCATTATAGAAAAAGCTTGTTTTTACCCAAATTTTAATGATTTGGTCAATAATAAGCACAGCCATTACGACCGCAATAGCCCAAATGAGTTTTTTACGCATGTTTAAAGAATCACTGCTGAGCGTTCTTAGCCTCAATGCTAAGCGTAGCGTGAGGAACTAGTTTTAATCTTTCTTTTCGAATCAATTTACCCGTTACTCTGCAAACTCCGTAAGTTTTGTTTTCGATTCGGATAAGCGCATTTTCAAGATTCTGAATAAACTTTTTCTGACGTCCTGCAAGCTGAGCAACTTCCTCTCTTGATAAAGTCTCAGAACCGTCCTCCATCATGTTAAATGAACGCCCGGTGTCATCTGTTCCATGATCGTCTTTTAACGAAAGTGAACTCGATAACAATTCTAAATCTTCTCGTGCTTCTTTTAATTTACCATTGATGATTTCTTTGAACTCTTGAAGTTCAGAATCACTATATCTTGTTTTTACCTTATCAGCCATACGCTTAATTTTTTTGAATTTTTATTTGCGTAATAATTCCATCCCCTAAGTCTAACTCTGTACCTTCCAATTCATCAACAAGTTTTAAGCTATCACAAAGGGTCTCTGAACAAATATAATTTAAATTGTCATTTACGGCCTCAGAAATTTCGCTACTTTTTAAAAGTTTTACATCAATCCGATCTGTCAGTTCAAAATCCGCTTCTTTTCGTAAGTTTTGAATTCTGTTTACCAGCTCTCTTGATAGACCTTCATTGCGCAAGTCTTCTGAAATATTAACGTCTAGGGCTACGGTGTATCCATCTTCACTCTGCACCAACCAACCTGGGATATCGTCTGTTTCAATCACAAAGTCCTTCATGTCAAGCTCAACACTTGCGCCGTCTACTTCTCCACTCCAAGATTGATTGGCCTCAATTTCAGCAATTTCATTTGCTCCCCATGAATTAACCATGGCAGCAATTTGCTTCATTTGTTTACCGTATTTCGGTCCAATTGTCTTGAAATTTGGCTTGATTTTTTTGACTAAGATATTATTATCAGGGCCTATTATCTCAAGTTCCTTAACGTTTACCTCTGATAAAATCACGTGCTCAATTTCTTTTAATTGGCGGTTAAATTCTGGCGATTTGCCCGGCACCATCATTCGTTGAAGCGGCTGCCTTACTTTGATTTTTTCCTTTTTTCTCAGGCTCAATACCATAGAAGATAATTTCTGAGCTATGCTCATTTTTTCTTCCAGGTCCGTATCAATATGCTCTTGATTTACCTTTGGGTAATCTACCAGATGTACAGACTCTTCCTTAAACCTTTTGGTAGTTTTATTCAGATCGTTAAATAACCTATCCGAATAAAAAGGCGCTATGGGCGACATAATTATGGCCACTTTCTCTAAACAGGTATAAAGTGTTTGATAAGCTGCAAGTTTATCTTTGTTCATGTCACCTTTCCAGAAGCGTCTTCTGCATAAACGAACGTACCAGTTACTTAAATCATCAATTACAAAGTCCTGAATTAAACGACCCGCGCGTGTTGGCTCAAAAGAATTCAAGGCATCTTCAACCTTGTCAATCAGCGTGTTTAATTTGGAAATAATCCATTGGTCCAGTTCAGTTCTTTCCGACATTGGAATTTCACTCTCCCAGAAAGTAAAGACATCCAAATTCGCGTAAAGCGAGAAGAATCCGTAGGTATTATAGAGTGTCCCAAAGAATTTTCTTTGCACTTCAATAATGCCATCAATATCAAATTTTAAATTATCCCAAGGCTGTGCATTGGTAATCATGTACCATCTAGTTGCATCCGGTCCATAAACAGATAAGGTGGCAAAAGGATCAACGGCATTACCTAGTCTTTTAGACATTTTTTGACCGTTTTTATCCAACACCAAACCGTTTGAGATAACGTTTTTATAAGCCACAGAATCAAAACACATGGCTCCAATAGCATGAAGGGTGTAAAACCATCCTCTGGTTTGGTCTACACCTTCAGCAATAAAATCTGCAGGGTATGAAAGACCATTGTCTATCTTTTCTTTATTCTCAAATGGATAGTGCCACTGAGCATAAGGCATGGAACCTGAATCGAACCAAACGTCAATTAAGTCGGCTTCACGTTTCATGGGCTGTCCATTTGCAGAAAGCAGGACAATTTTATCCACCTCATTCTTGTGTAAATCAAAGAGATTATAGTTCTCTTCATCCATATTGCCTGGCTCAAATTCTTCCAGTGGACTTTTGTCCATTAAGCCCGCATCAACGGCCTTTTTACACTCATTTTTAAGTTCCTCAACAGAGCCTATGCAAATTTGTTCGCTACCATCTTCTGTTCGCCAAATTGGAATTGGTATACCCCAGAAACGAGATCGCGATAAGTTCCAATCGTTTAGGTTTTCTAACCAATTACCGAAACGCCCTTCTCCTGTTGCTTTCGGTTTCCAGTTGATGGTAGAATTTAATTCCATCATTCTTTCCTTAGCACGTGTAGCTCTGATGAACCAAGAGTCTAAAGGATAATAAAGAACCGGTTTATCGGTTCTCCAACAGTGTGGGTAACTGTGCTCATATTTTTCCACTTTAAAAGCACGGTTCTCTTCTTTTAGTTGGATGGCTATTTCAACATCTACAGACTTATCGGGAGCTTCACCTGAAGCGTAATATTCGTTTTTGACATATTTCCCAGCCCATTTACCTGTTTGTTTTACAAATCTTCCTTGCAAATCCACAAGCGGCACGGCATTCTCATTTTCATCCAATACAAGCATTGGAGGCACACCTGCATCCTGCGCGACCTTAGCATCATCAGCACCAAATGTTGGTGCAATATGTACGATACCTGTTCCGTCTTCTGTTGTTACAAAGTCTCCCTTAATTACTTGGAAAGCATTCTCTGCTCCTTCAAAAGGTTGGGCCCAAGGAAGCAGCTGTTCATACCGCATACCAACAAGGTCAGAACCTTTACATTTACCAATAATTTGATAAGGAATGTTTTTGGCTCCAGGCTCGTATGAGGCTAAATCTTCTCCTTCCATATCAGCTTTAAAATGCTTGGCCAACAAATTTTCAGCAAGCAATAATGTAACCGGTTTGAAGGTATAAGGATTGAAGGTGTTTACAATGACATAATCAATTTTTGGTCCCACTGCCAATGCAGTATTTGATGGTAAAGTCCAAGGTGTGGTGGTCCATGCTAAAAAGAATATTTCAGCATTCGATTCACCCGTTAAGAAAGGGCTAAGTTGTCCCTTAGATTCCTCCTTTATGGCAAATTGAGCGACCACGGTTGTGTCTTTTACATCACGGTAACAGCCCGGCTGGTTTAGCTCGTGTGAGCTTAAGCCTGTTCCCGCTGCTGGTGAATAAGGTTGGATAGTGTATCCTTTGTACATCATATCTTTCTGATGCAACTGTTTTAAAAGCCACCAAACCGACTCAATGTACTTATTTTCATAAGTCACGTATGGACTATCGGTATCCACCCAGTAACCCATTTTTCGAGTAAGATCATTCCAAATATCCGTGTACTTCATCACCGCGCGGCGACATTCTTGATTGTACTCTTCTATCGTGATTTTAGTACCAATGTCTTCTTTGGTAATTCCAAGGTCTTTTTCAACTCCAAGCTCAACAGGTAAACCATGGGTGTCCCATCCAGCTTTTCTTTCCACTTGAAAACCTTTGAGGGTTTTAAAACGACAAAAAATATCCTTAATACTGCGGGCCATTACGTGGTGGATCCCAGGTAAGCCATTAGCAGAAGGCGGACCTTCAAAAAACACAAATGGAGGCTCTCCCTCTCTGTTTTCAATGGATTTTTTAAATATCTCCTCTTCCTCCCAAAACTTGCGAATTTCATCAGCAATTTGAGGTAGATCGAGCTTCTTATATTCTTTGTACGTACTCATATTGTTTTGTGGAAGTTGCGAATTTACTGAATTGTCTGCTATCTTTGAGTAAAATATGCGCTTAAAGCACATCATCATATCAATAGCGGTTTTAGTCTTAGGTTTACTTTCATGTAATCCCACAAAAAAGTCGATAAAAAGAAGTGAGAATGCCTTTAAGTCCTTGATGGAAGAAGATAGCTTGAAAGCTGCTAACCGCTTTTACAAACTTGCTATTCGCTATCCTGAGTCCGATTATTACTACAAGAATTTATTTAATGCGGGAATGCTCTATTTCCATTTAGACTCCTTGGAGAAATCTTCCGTGATTTTTTCTTCCATTGCTTTCCCTGATTTTGTTTTGGAGCCGAATGAAATTGAACTAAAAGACACCACAGATAGTAGTCGAGATTTATACATTACACACACCAATTATCAATTTTTCAGTTCACGCATGTTAGCTGAAATTTCTTTAAAAGAAGGTGATCCCCAAAAAGCCATTTACTTCCTAAATTATATACGCAACTTTGAATATGAGAGTGACTCCGCATTAGGCGAAAGAAGACAAGAATTAAGTATTGATGCGCTTAGATTTAGGGCCTATACTGAAATGAATAAAATTGATAGTGCTTTACTCACTATGCTGCCACACGCCTTAATGCCAAGCCCATATCACACACACCCGGGAGTTGAATTATTAGTGGATTTCTTAAAAGAAGAAAAGCTATTGATTCCAGTAAAAAAGGAACTGGATATTGCTGTTAACAGTATGCGCGTCCATCCGAGTTTCGCCGAAATACCTTTTAGGGGAAGTTATGTACAGCTTATTCCTTTAGCAGATCCAACAGAAGAATTGAAAAAAGAAAACATTCAAAGCGGAAAGCTTTTTACTCGATTGAACAGGGAAATTCGCTTATTAAGTCTCGACGGCAAAGATATTGATCCAGATGTGAGGAATTGTAATTTGGATTAGCCGTGTGTTATTAGCACTGTATCTGCCTTTTCCTCTTCCAGCGTTATATAACCGAACACTGTGTCGTTAGAATAGATACTCCTTATTTTGAGTGTCGTGAATCCATTGTTTACCTCACCAGCGTAGAATTCTGATAAATCCAAAGTGAAAAAACCGTTTTCATCTGTTGTTCCACTTAAATCGTAAGTTGATAAATCCTTAACGTAGGTGCTATCTTCAGAGTGGCCTATAAGTTCAATATTTGCTCCCTGAATCCCATCATTATTTAGGTTTTCTACTTTAATAGTTAGGGTTGTTGGAAGCACTTCTTCTCTACATGAGAGGAAAAAAAAGCTCCATATGAAAATGGAGCTTAAAAATATTTTTTGGAATTTTTTCAATTATAAGTTCACTTGCACCGTTTGCTCAGTTGTTACTTCTTCCTCTACTTTGATGATTCCTGCAGACTCGAATTTAACTCCGTTTTTCTCTACGTCTATTGTAAGTACCATTAATCCAGCAGTTCCTTCTCTAAATTCAGCGTTGAAGTTAAAAGTAGCTACACCAACAGCATCTGTAGATGCTTCCTTGCTCTCCCAAACCCATTCACTCTCTGGTGTACCGTTTGAACTTTCAGGTCGTACTGTAACTGTAGCATTGGCGACTGGGGCTTCTGCTGAGTCGTGAACAGTTATTTTAGCAATTGAATCTTTGGTTTTGTTACAAGATGTGAAGCCTGCAATTAATCCTAAAAACAAAGCTGAAGCAAGTATCTTTTTAAACATAGCGTGCGTTTTAGCAAATCAAAAGTAGCAGAAAAAAGCCAATTTCTCAACTTTTCCGTGCCTTATTAACATAGGTTAAACCATTTTTAGCGGCAAAAAGTTACATTATTTACTCAGATTTGTAGTCCAGGCTCTAACTTCTTTATCCAGTTCAATATAGCTTTCTATGTCTTTAAATTTTGCATTAGGAAAATGCTGAAGTGCCTTCTCATTTATTTCTGCAATTTGCAAAAAGTCAATTTTATCCTTTAGAAATGCGTCCACCGTAACCTCATTTGCAGCATTTAATACACAGGCTGAAGTGCCTCCTTCATTCAAACAGTTAAAAGCTAGTTGAAGGTTTCTGAAAGTCTCTAGGTCAGGTTTCTCAAAGTGTAACTCTGGGTAATCGAAAAAGGAAAATCTTGGGAATTCATTTTTTATTCTTTTTGGATATCCCAATGCATATTGTATGGGTAGTTTCATATCCGGCAATCCCATTTGGGCCTTTATACTTCCATCCTGAAACTGAACCGCGGAATGCACAATAGATTCAGGGTGAACAACCACCTCAATCTGATCTGGTTTTACTGCAAAAAGCCAATAGGCCTCTATTACTTCCAATCCCTTATTCATGAGTGTTGCACTATCAATGGTAATTTTAGCACCCATCTCCCAATTGGGGTGTTTTAATGCCAATTCCTTTGTAACACCTAATAATTCATTGCGCTTTTTACCTCTAAATGGACCCCCACTAGCGGTTAGAATAAGCTTTTCAATGGGGTTGTCGAACTCGCCCGTAAGGCATTGGAAAATTGCCGAATGTTCAGAGTCCACTGGATAAATGTTAACCCCTTTTTTTCTAGCGGCTTGCGTTACTAAATCACCGGCGACCACAAGCGTTTCTTTGTTTGCTAATGCAATGTTTTTACCTGCTGCAATTGCACTCATGGTAGGTTGTAAACCAGAAAATCCAACCAAGGCTGTGAGAACAATTTCCACCTCCGACATTTGAACGACTTGGGAAAGAGAATCATACCCTGTGTAAACTAAAATACCATCATCCCAAAGTGCATCTTTGACTTTTTGGTATTGTGTTTCATCAACAATTACAACACATTGCGGTTGGTGTTTTTTTGCTTGAAGAACAAGAAGCTCAGCATTTTTATTCGCGGTAAGAACTTGAAGGTCAAACCTATCCTTATTTTCTTCTAGCACCTCAAGTGCTTGCGTTCCAATTGAACCAGTGGAGCCTAAAATTGCTAAGCCTTTTTTCATGGTTTAAAGGTATGAATGAAAATCGTTACCGCTTAGTCTTTTATCGTTTTTGAAACTTGACCCCACTTGTATACTTTGTGCACGAGTAGCTTTTCTCCACGACCATATATTTTAAAATCGCCATGTTTTAGATCATTCTTATACTCGATTTCAGATACAAGTTCACCTTGTCGGCCAAACTCCTTACTAACTCCATCTAATTTACCATCCTTATAATCAGATTGCGTGGCAACAACTACTCCGCCAGGATAGTAGAAATACCATGTGCCTGTTCTTTCGTCTTCATTAAAGTTTCCTTTGGCAGCAAGCTTTTTATCCTTTTGGGCATAAAATTCCCAAGCTCCGTGACGAACAGACTTTTGATATTCCAAGGTTTTTTCCTTTTCGTAGAACCTGCTCATTCCATTTTCTACTGTTACGACCTTAAAGTTTCCTACTTCCTTAAGTTCACCTGATTCAAAATAAAACTTCCATTCTCCTGTTCGGAAATCATTTTTTCTATTGCCTTGATAAGCCTTCTTTCCATTAGGATAGAACCCTTCCCAAAAACCGACCATTTTTCCCATGTCAAAGGAACCTTTATCCTTTACTTGGCCATTTTCAAAAAATGATTCCCATTCACCATTTTCTTTGTCATCAACAAAAGACCCTGATTGAAGAAGCGCCCCAGATTCAAAGAAAACTTCCCAAAGTCCGTTTCTTTTGTTTCTAGCGTACGTACCTTGACGCCAAAGCTCTCCTCCTTTATAATAGAACTTCCACTCTCCCTCCTTCAGATCATCTTTAAACATCCCTTCTGTCTGAAGAATTCCCGATTCAAACCAGGTCTTCCAATTCCCAGCTTTTTTATCCTCCACATAGGAACCTTGAGAAGCAAGTTTCCCGTTTAAGTGCCATTCACTCCACTCTCCTGTTCTTAGGTCATCTTGAAATTCACCGCTTATATCATGCTGGCCATTTCGTGCGTACCAATCCCATTTTCCTGTTTTCTTCCCTTTCAAATAACTACCTTCAATTTGAAGTTGCCCTTCTACATAGTAGCGTTTAAAAGGACCGTGAAGCACACCATTCTTATAACTAGCTTCACGCACCAACTTACCGTTGTAGTAGAAAAATTTCCATGTTCCAGATCTTTCCCCATTATCGTATTCCCCGCTTACTGAAAGCTTTCCATTTTGATGGAATTCTTGAAATTCACCATGATAATTTCCTTTCTTATAGGTGTAAACCTCTTTTTTGTTTCCGTTTGGATGATAAGAGGTTTTTGTTCCATTTCCATCTTTAATTAACTCATTTCCATCTTTATCTATATAGGTCATAAGTAGAGGGAAAGTATCCTTGTATACCTCTTTCATGTATAGTTTTTTAGTTCCTTCCCGGTAGTATTTCCACGTTCCTATTTTCTGGCCCATATCGTACTCACCGCTTTCTACGAGGGCACCATTTTCAGCAAAATATAAATAGTTGCTATCCAGCACATCCATTTTAAAATAAGCGATTACATGCTTTTTACCATTAGGGTAATATCGTTTTACTTCACCATCGTATTTGCCTCTGGTAAAGTTCGACTCTTCTTCTAGTTTACCGTTTCGGTAGTAAAACTTCCAAAGCCCTTGCTTACTTCCAATATCCGACCAACCTTCGGTTTTAACCGTACCCTGAGCTTGAATTTGTGTGCTATCCCGATCCCAATATACCGTTACAGACTTACGTAAATTACCATCTGGCTGAGCAAATGACAGCAAAAAACTTGCATTAAATATGATTCCAATTAAGTATTTCATTGTAAGTGTAAAGGTAAAATCCGTGCCAGTTTCGTTTAAAGCTTTTTGTCATTGTTTTTAACAAGACTACTAACACTCTAACTTAAAAACGAAAAAGGGTTACACTCAATGCGCGAAATACCCGATGACAAGGTATAGTCCAACCGCAAAAAAGATAAGACCTGTAACAAGGTTTAGCCGTTTTATGATCGCTGGTCGTATGAACTTCCTTAAATAACCGGCTCCCATTATTTTTAAAATATCAATAGAAAAATAGGTGGCCAGAAGGAATGTGAAAAACAATATTACATTAACTGTGGCATTAGGGCTGCCCTCTGCCTTCCCAAGAGCTAGTACTACCATGAACAGCCAATAAATAATAAGCCCCGGATTAATTATGTTTAGCAAAAATCCTTTGATGATATCGAACACAAAACCGCTTCCTTCAACGCCCTTAATTTCCTTGGCAGATTTCATTTCGACTTTTTTAAAAAGGTAAGCAATACCGAAACAAGTGAAAATAATTCCGGTTGTGAGGTACATAGCTTCCCTGTATTCGTGAATAAAATCTGTAATCGAATCAATAAAAGTGATACACAGAAGTATTACAAGGATATCAGAAATAAGCACCCCCAAATCAACGAATAAGGCGTGTTTAACTCCTTTTATAATGCTTGTTTCAATGATGTAAAAAAAGATGGGGCCAACCATAAAGCTAAGACCTAGTCCAGATGCTATACCTGCCAATAAAATTTCGCCCATCAGTTCTTTCTAATCAACTTTTCACTTTAAATATAGGAATGATTTAAAGCATAGCCGATTTTTCTTTGTTTAACGCCCGCAAGGGAACAGTTGTTCATCAATGTAAGTAAGTACCTTGTTATAAAGGTGAACTCGATCCTTTCCTCTAACGTTGTGTGGATGATTGGGATAAGGAAAAAAGTCAATTAAAATCCCTTCATCCACAAAAGCTTTTACCAATGCCAAATTATGTTGCATCACTACCACATTATCAATGGTACCATGTATAAGGAGCAAATCACCTTTTAGTTTAGAAACATGATTTAACAGGCTTGCCTTTTTATAACCCTCCGGGTTTTCATCAGGTTTATCCATGTAGCGCTCACCGTACATTATTTCATAATATTTCCAATCTGTAACGGGACCACCCGCCACGCCAACCTTAAATACATCAGGTTTTCTTAACATCAAGGAGGTGGTCATAAAACCACCAAAACTCCATCCATGCACAGCCATTTTTTCAGCGTCAACATAGGCTAAATCTTTTAAATAATTGACTCCCACTAATTGGTCTTCCATTTCCAAGGTTCCGAGTTGACGGTGTATTCCATTTTCAAATTCAAAGCCTCTATTTGTTGAACCCCTGTTATCCAAGGTGAAAACAATATATTGTTTTTCCGTTGCCATCCAATGCATCCACAAGGAAGCTCCTCCCAACCAGCTATTTGTTACCAATTGTGCATGAGGCCCTCCATATACGTAAACAAGAACCGGGTATTTTTTATTTGGATCGAAATTGTGTGGTTTAATAATTCGCGCATGTAAATCTTTTCCGTCCTTTGATTCTAAGCTTATTAATTCCGTTTTCCCTAGGTTATATTTTCCTTCATATGGGTTTCTAGCGTTAATTAATTCCTTGATTTGTTCACCTTCTAAATTGATAATTTGAGCAAGGTTGGGAGTTTCAAGGTTGCTGTAGGTATCATAAATTATGTCCTTTTCGCTGTTATATGCTCCACTGTGTTGCCCAGCTTTTAGTGGGATTAATTTGGAGTTATCCGAATCTAAATCAGCAATGCGATAGTTCGTATTCAATCCACTTTCATCCGTGCAAAGTAGAATGAGCTCATTGGATGGTGTAAATCCCATTATTTCTTTCACCACGTAATTTCCTTTGGTCACTTTATTCTTTAGGTTCCCTTCACTGTCATAGCGGTATAAGTGCATGAAGCCGTCACGCTCAGAGAACCACAGAAATTCTTCTGTCCCTGGGATAAAGTGAACTGGGTTTTCTGGTTCCACCCATTTCTCATGTTGTTCTTCAAAAAGCGTTTTTACAAAGTCTCCGGTTAAAGCATCATACTTATTTAACCACATATGATTCTGCTCTCTATTAACTATTGCAACATAAACGTACTTTTCATTGGGCCCCCATCCAAAATTCGTTAAATAGGCCTCATTTGGTATCTCATGCTTCAAATAAACACCCTTGTTTTTATCCGTGTTGAAAATACCGATCATTGCCTGTTCTGAACTTTGACCGGCCATTGGGTATTTTATAGCGTTGAGCTTACCAGGTGTAACAGTAATATCCAATAATGGATAATCATGCACTGCACTCTCATCCTTTTGATAAAAGGCCAGGTATTTACCTGATGGGCTCCAGAAGGTCCCCTTTGTAATTCCAAACTCACTTCTAGCAATTGCCTGACCGGCTACTATATTTGGGTCTTCATGACAGGAAGCCGGGATGCTATCATTATTTTTATTGGCAACGTAAAGGTTGTTTTTAAGTGTATAAGCTATTTTACCACTTGATAAATGCAAATCCGCATTCTCACCATCCATGTGATATTGAACATAACGCTCGCCCTTTTTAGTCTCTAAATTATATTTGTAATAGGTGTTTCGAACTGGAAAAACTAATTCCTTCTGATTTAAAAAAGAAAACTCAGCAATATAAGGAACGGGTTTCCCTACAGCCTCAGTAAGGCTTTTGGTAGTGCATAGAATGTCTTTTTCTCCTGCCGAATTTATCGATTCAATTTGTCTCCAATCCCCAGCAATATATACCAATCGATCAGTTCCTGGCAGCCATTTGGCTTGATTATAATGTTCGGGGTAAAACTGACGATATTGCCCCATGATTGATTCTGAAAGGCTAAGGTTTTGCTGAGCATGAATAGAAAAGCTCAGCAATATTAAAAGGGATAGGGCTATTCTCATGCTAGGTTTTTTATGGCCTTATTAATCAGACGTATTTTATTTTGGCTTTGTTCGATATCTAACTTCACCCTTTCAACCTTTTTATTTGCATCAGCCAATAGACCCTCAGATCCTTTGGATAGGTTGAAAAAGCCCATGTTGTTTTCCATTTGTGCCAATTCTTGCTCCATTTTATTGATGTTTTTTCGGATAAAACGGCGCTCATTTTCTAACTCTTCCTTGGCATTTGGTCTTTGTGCAAGGGTGTCTAGCTTACTTTGAAATAATATCGCTTCTTTCTCAGACTTATCACCTTTAAGACCATCAAATTTCTCATCCAACACGGCCTTAAACGCTTTTGAAATATCTTTCCTCTTTTTATTTGGAACAGGGCCAAGTGCCGCAAACTCGCTGCTTTTCCCTTTTAAAATTTCCATCGCTTCCTTAAAGTCCTCTGGGAGCTTTTCAGATTTCAAATTCTCAATGAAGCTCTCTTTCTTTTTTAAATTTGTTTCGAACTCTTCGTTCAGGGAGTTATAATGCGCTTCTTTGGCATTAAAGAAATGATCACAAGCTTTTCTGAAGTCCGACCACAGGCGGTTCTCAGCATATTTTCCAGCATGACCAATATTTTTCCATTGCTTTTGTAAATAAATTAAATCACGTGTTGTTTGATCCCAATCCGTGCTGTCTTTTAATTCATTTGCCTTTGTTATGAGCGCTTCTTTTTTCTCTTTGTTAACATTCCCTTTCTCCTGTAATTTGGAGAAATGGGCTTTCTTTTTATCAAAAAAGACATCACACAATGCTCTGAATTCTTCCCATACAGCTTGAGTGTCTTCTTTCGGAGAAAAACCTGCGCTCTTCCACTCTTCTTGAACGGCAATAATTTTTTTGGTGTTATTGTTCCAGTCCTTTAGGCTTTCATTTGGAAGATCTACAAGCTCCTTCAATTTTGGGATTAAAGACTTTTTAAGCTCAAGTGCTTGTTTTTGTTGCTCTTTTTTGGCTTGATAGTGCTCATTTATTTTAAGGTAAACGGCTTTAACCGCATCCCAGTATTTTCCTTTAATTTCCTCCCAATGCTCTTGATACGTCCCTCCGATCTCATCCCACTCGTCTCTCAGACGGTTTAATTCTTTTTCGACAATTTTAATGTCTTTGATATTAAGGAGGTCTTGAACTTGATGCACTACTTGATTCTTTAACGAGTAGTTTTTCTTTAAATCGTGCTCTTTTAGTTCTTTAAAAATGTCAATGTTATAATGGAACAACTCGTTGAGTTTGGAATACTCGTTTTGTAGGTTTTGATGGTCTTCAGAAGAAACGGGTCCTACATCTTTCCATCGATCTCTAATTTCACCTACAGCCTTAAATGCCACACCAATATTTTCCTCATTTTGTATGAGTGATTGAAACTCTTTTAGAATTTGTTTTTTAACGGCTGCGTTGGTTTCAAGCTCTTTTTCCTTGGCCTTTTTTTCTGCCTTCCTCTTTTCGTCTATTTTTCTAATAGCATCTTCAATCGGGAAAAAATCAAGCGGTTCACCCTCTTCTTCTTGATTTTCTTCAGCGTTACGCTTCAATTGTGTTGTATTCATTTTTAGTTGACGGATGTCATCTTTTCTCTCCAACACAGAGGGACTGTTTAAAATCTCATTGGCCTCTTTCAATAACTCTTCTAAACCAACAACTTGAGTTTCTTGTTCCATGTGGCAAAAATAAATAAAGCCAATGACTATCGAAACAAAAACTTGATTCCATTTTATTTCAATTTTTTACACTTAAATAAAGAAACTACACCGTTTGCTCAAAACGAAAAAATAACCGTGATAAATGTTCTACTTTAGTGTCACCGATTTGATTCGGTTTAATAAAAGTAGTAGGGGAAATAGCCATCGTACCAGGTATGATGGCTATTTTTATTTACATAAAAAACCCACAACTCAATTAAGTGAAGTGGGCTTGCAAGTTTAAACTAAAACTTATGCGGTTTAAAAAGCAAGTTGTATTCCGCAAGAAAGAGGGTAAAGTTCGGGGCCTCTGTTGTTTTCAAACAGAGAGGTAAGACCATAGTTAGCATACAATACGATATCGTTAAAGCCAACTCTTGCTGTAGCCGATAATCTGAATGGGTTAACATTAAAGTCATCTCGAACTACATTTTTATAATCACGCCCGTCTACTTCTATTTTTTGCTTGATTTTTGTTCCAATTTTATATCCTCCAACTACTCCAGCGGCGAGATATAAGCCTTTACCCGGTATACGAGAAGTGTTTATTTCCAATAAAAGTGGAGCCTGTAAATAGGTGGTTTTCAAAAAATTCTTTCTGTAGTTCACGGAATCAATCATCATCCAAGTACTATCTGAATTTGCCATTAAAGTATTACCTTGTTTAAATCCATACCTTGAAAATTCAAATCCAAGACCCGTTGTAATTCCAATATGAGGTACTCCAAGGTTGAATCTTTTTTGCATGATATTAAACTGTACATTCAGTGATTTACCGTAATCAATCTCATAAGGTGCCAAGCCTCCTTTGAGTCCTATACTTTGATCAACATTCATCAGGCCATTAACACCAAACCCTAATCCGGCCCATTTCGCATAATCATTTGCCTCATATTCTCTTGGCTCATCTTCATGGTTTTCTACTTCAATTCTTGATGAATCTCCATTTTCACCCTCAATCAGAATCACCGTCATGTTGGGCAAATTAAACTTTGTTGTGTCAGGGTTATCGTTATTAACGACTTCTTGTGCTATTAACGGACTTAGTCCAAAAACGCTTAATATTAGTATAATCTTTTTCATAGTTCCTTGATTTGTAGGTAAGACTATGAAGCTCAAAAAATGTTACAAAAAAAATCCCAACTCAGTGGGATTTTCTTTTATTTCTATCTCTACTTGACCTTATTTTACTGGCCTTTTTTGTTTTTTTATTCGGCAATAATTCTGGGATTATTTTTAACACTATCAGCAAAAAACTGCCAGTTAATAGTGCGTAAATCCAAAAAAATATTTACGATTTGGAGCTCATTGCTTCAGCCATTTTTATGGCGTTATATGCATTTAATAAACCTCCAGTAACCGAAAGTTCTCTGAACCTAACTTTAGGCGCATCTCCTTCTCCTTCCCAAGGTAACATAACTTTTTTCTTACCAATGTTTCTTGATGACTCCATAATTATTTGCTTTATCTGGGTGTAGCTTAGGTTAGGATAATATGACCAAACCAATGCTGTAACACCAGAAACACAGGGTGCAGCGAAACTTGTTCCGTTGGCTTTTTCATAGGTGTTATCAGGGGCTGTTGAAACAATATCCACACCCGGAGCGAAAATATCTACATGTTTCTGACCATAATTTGAAAAATACCCTGGAGTTGTTTTCCCTTTCTTCTTTGAAGATGCTCCTACGGTTATCATGTTTTTTCCCTCACCCCCATTGTCATATCGATCAATAGGATAATGTGGGTGCACGTCAACATCCGTAGCATCATTACCGGCCGCGTTTATGAGCAAAACTCCTTTAGAATCAGCGTATGCAATAGCATCATCCACTAAACTTTTATATGGAGAGTACATTTTACCAAAACTCATGTTCACCACCTTAGCTCCGTTATCAACTGCGTATCGAATTGCCAATGCAACGTCTTTATCGTATTCATCACCATTTGGCACAGCTCTTATTGCCATTATTTGAACATCTGCAATTCCGTCTATACCAATATTGTTTCCGCGCGCTGCTCCAATAATTCCAGCACAAAATGAACCGTGAAAAGCGTCAGGACCCTTAACATCATTATTACCATAACCTTTCTTACTGTCAATGTCTGAAGGGTCGTCTCCTATTATTTCAGCTCTAGGGTCAAAATCTATGTTATAGTAATTGTTTACCATAGCTTCAAACAATTCAACTCGGCTATCTAAGGTACATTTGTCTAATCCGGCACCATTGAAAGTAATGATAACTGTTTTAGCTCTCATCACAGATTGATCAATACTCTCAAGATTTTGAATTTCTTCAATTGTAGGATCGTCTTTTTTAAGTTCCTTTCTGATTACTCGGTAGGACTCATTAAAGGTATTCTGGAAATTTTGAAACTGCTCTAATAAGTCAGAGTAGGTCTTTTTATTCTTTTCTACCTCATCTCTTACTTCAATGAATAGATCATATTCCTCTTTTTGACCCTCCTTTAATTGATCAACAGTTTTATTATCATATTTTGGCTTTAATCTGGCATAAATTCTGGTCATTTCAAGGCGCTCTTCATTGATATTTCTACCATCCGAACCTCCTAAGAAATTCCAACCATAGATATCATCAACATAACCGTTACCATCATCATCTTTCCCATTATCTGGAATTTCATCTTTGTTAACCCACATTTTAGACTTCAGGTCTTCATGCTCTGGGTCAATTCCTCCATCAATTACAGCAACAATAATTTTTGATGGTTTTTTTCCAGCTAGAAGATCCTTGTATGCTTTTTCTACACTAGCACCTTGGGCTTTGTTTGCTTTAACATCATGGTTGTACCAATTTAGATAGGTGTTATATTCTTCTACATCTTCTACCTTTGTTGGCAAACCGCAGTCTTGGGCACATAAGCTCATTCCAAAAAATGAAACTAATCCCGTCAACATCAAATTTTTTCTATTCATAACTATCCAGTTGCTGTTAATTCGATGGTAAGTTACGCATTTATTGACGTTCAGGTTACATTTTTCCGTAAATCAATTCACAAACGGAAAATTATCGGTATAAATGGGCTAAAGCCTTATCTAGATTGGCATAATTAAAGGTGAAACCGGCATTTTTGATCTTACTGTTATCCGCATAACAGCCCTTTGTTATTAAGCTTCCCATTTCACCAAAAAACAAACCTAACAACCAAGAAGGAACCCTTGGCATGAAGAATTTTTTTCCCATTTGTTTTGCTAATTCTCTCATAAAATCAGCATTGTTAGTGTTATTTGCATTTGCATTGAATATACCTTCTTGCCGGCTTGTTCCCATCCAGTTAAAAGCCCTAATCAAGTCATCTATGTGCACCCATGGCAAGGCCTGTTTCCCTGACCCGACTGGACTAGAAAGATTTGTTCTAGTAATTTTTTCTAGCGGCTTAAGCATGCCCTCTGATTTCATCATTACAGCAGGAATTCTCAAGATTCCAACCTTGCAAAGGTTATTAAACTCCAAAGCTGCCGCTTCCCACTTTTCAACTAATTCAGCAATGAAGGTTTCTCCGTGTTCACCATCTTCCGTGTAATATTTCTTTGAATTTTTTGATAAAGGGTAAACATTGATTCCGCTTGCAGAAATTAAAAGCTCTAATTTATTTTCTTTCCTCAGTAATTCTTTTTTTAATAGCTGCAATCCGGCCACTCGACTATCCAAAAGAACTTTCTTTCTACTTTCTGTCCATCTTTTATCTGCTATTCCAGCTCCTGCCAAGTGTATGATGGTGTCAGCCTCAAACAATGGGGGACAATCCAACTCTCCGGTTTTTAAATTCCAATAAAACTCATCGTCGGTTTTCGGATTTCTCGTCAGAACGAAAACCTTTACACCTGTCTTTTCAAGGTGATGTTTCAATTTAGAACCTAAACTTCCTGTTCCACCTGTTAGAATTACTTTTTTCATATCTTTCCCTACTAACAAAAGTAGGCATAAATGGTTCCAGATAAATTGTCTCAAGAAATAGAACAAATTTCTGATAAACGGCTCGGGGAAATAATAACCCAACTTAACAAAGACATGTCCCTGGCCGGCTTCCAGCTTGAATCGGATCATGAAAATATCGAAAGCCTTTTTGAAAATCACTCTCTTATTTTGGATCAACTAATGTCAGGGAAGGGTAATGTTTCCGCGTACTTTTACCGCTTAGACCTTAACGAAAATCACATACAAGAATCTTTAAAATCCAGCGACCCAATTCACTCACTTAGCATGCTTTGTATTTCTAGGGCATATATGAAAATTAAGTTGCGCGAAGAATTCTCTTAATAAGCCTATGAAATAAGGGGCTTTTGGCTATTATCATATCTATATTTTTTTACCTTTGTGTTTAACTCGAGAGTTAATTTTATGGATAAATTTTCCTACATGAGCAATGCTCATAGCGCAGCCATTGAGGATTTATACGAGCAGTATAGAAAGGATCCTGAATCGGTAGAATTTGGATGGAGAAAGTTTTTTGAGGGTTTTGAATTTCAAAAAGCAGATTACTCAGAAGGCGGAGAAGTCTCTGAGAATATGCACAAAGAATTTAAAGTTCTTAACCTCATTAATGGATATCGAACCAGAGGTCACCTTTTTACAAAAACCAACCCAGTAAGAGAAAGACGAAAGTATAGCCCAACTTTGGATATTGAAAATTTTGGCCTTTCCGAAAAAGATTTGGAAGATACTTTTCAAGCGGGTGAAGAGGTTGGATTAGGACCATCGAAATTGAAAGACATCATTCAGCACTTAGAAGATATTTATTGTCAGTCTATTGGTGTTGAATTTATTTACATGCGAGAGCCTGTTAAGCTTGATTGGATGAAATCCAAGATAGAGTTAAAGAACCGACCTACACTTTCAAGTGATCAAAAGAAACATGTCCTTCACAAGTTAAATCAAGCGACTGTTTTTGAGCAATTCTTACAGAAAAAATTCGTTGGCCAAAAGCGCTTTAGCATTGAAGGGGGGGAAGCGATAATTCCAGCCTTAGATCAATTGATGGAGCTTGGATCTACACTTGGTGTTAAAGAATTTGTAGTAGGAATGGCGCATAGAGGACGTCTAAATGTACTCGCAAATATTTTTAACAAAACTTATTCAGCTATTTTTTCTGAATTTGAAGGAAAAGAATATGAAGACAGTCTGTTTGATGGTGACGTAAAATATCACTTGGGATACAATTGTGATGTAGTTGCGGATAGTGGTAAAAAAATAAAAATGACCCTGTCACCAAATCCTTCCCATTTGGAAACAGTAGACCCAATTGTTGAAGGTATATCTAGGGCAAAAATTGACCATAAATTAGAAGGAGAACATGAAATTGTCCCCATCTTGATTCATGGTGACGCGGCTGTTGCTGGACAAGGAGTGGTTTATGAAGTGGTTCAAATGGCGGGGCTAGATGGATATCGAACAGGAGGAACGGTCCATTTCGTCATAAACAACCAAGTAGGATTTACAACGAACTATTTGGATGCAAGAACGAGTACCTATTGTACGGATGTTGCAAAAACAACATTATGTCCGGTATTCCATGTAAACGGTGATGACATAGAAGCTGTGGTGCAAGCATCAACAATTGCACTTGAATACCGCCAAAAGTTTAACCAGGATGTTTTCATTGACTTGTTGTGTTATCGTAAGTATGGACATAACGAAGGAGATGAACCGAAATTTACACAACCAAAACTGTACAAGGCAATTTCAAAACACCCAACACCAAGAGAGATTTATCTTAAAAAACTTATTGAAGAAGGTGTTGTAAGTGCGGATGAAGGCAAACAAATGAAGAAGAAGTTTGATGACATGCTTCAGGACCGTTTGACTGAATCGAAAGAAATTGAAAAGGCATCTATTACAAACTTCCTTGAAGAGGACTGGAAAGGGATTGAACGAGCTCGACCAGGTGATTTCGAAAAGAAGTATGATACCAAGTTTGATGCAAAGAAATTAAAGGAGCTGGGCAAGAAAATGAGCACGCTTCCTAAAGATAAAACTTTCTTCAGAAAGGTTGTTAAGCTAATGAACGACCGTATCAAAATGTTGGAAGAAGATAGTCTTGACTGGGGTATGGGCGAAATGTTGGCCTACGCATCATTATTGGACGAAGGTCATCCAGTAAGAATCTCTGGACAAGACGTGGAAAGAGGGACTTTCTCTCATCGTCATGCCGTTGTTAAAACAGAGGACACAGAAGAGGAAGTTATCTTGTTAAATCACTTAAATAAGAAGCAGGCTAAACTTCAAATCTATAACTCCTTGCTTTCAGAATATGGCGTTCTAGGCTTTGACTATGGATATGCTTTTGCTACACCAAATGGTCTAACCATTTGGGAGGCCCAGTTTGGAGACTTTAACAACGGAGCTCAAATTGTGATAGATCAATACCTGAGTTCTGCCGAAGAAAAATGGAATACTCAAAATGGAATGGTTCTGCTATTGCCTCACGGTTATGAAGGAATGGGACCAGAACATTCAAGCGGTAGAATGGAAAGATATCTGCAATTGTGCGCGGAGGATAATATGATTATTGCTAATCCTACAACTCCTGCTAATTATTTCCATCTATTACGAAGACAGTTGAAATTCCCATTTAGGAAGCCACTAGTTGTTTTCACACCGAAAAAACTACTCAGATACCCTGCTTGTGTTTCTAAATTAGATGAGATGGCTAATGGACAATTCCAGGAGCTAATAGGAGACCCAAGAGAACGGGCTAAAGATTCCATCGAAACATTAGTATTCTGCACGGGTAAAGTTTATTACGACTACTTAGAGTATGTTGAAAAAAATGGAGGCGGTGAAAGCATTGCTTTGGCACGTTTAGAACAAATATTCCCATTACCAGAAAAACAAATCAGGGATTTAATTGCTTCATATCCAAACCTACAAAATGTAGTATGGATGCAGGAAGAACCTGAAAACATGGGGGCATGGACCTTTATTCTTCGATCATTGAGAGATATTGATTGGAAAATTATGGGCCTTCAGGCTAGTGGATCACCATCTGCTGGGTCAAGCAAAGTGTTTGAAATAAGACACCAAAATATATTTGAAAGATTACATGAACTTAGCGCAGTTCCTGCGAAATAAATAAGATAAGATGTTAGAAATGAAAGTGCCCTCTCCGGGCGAATCCATATCAGAAGTTGAAATCGCCGAATGGTTGGTAGAAGATGGTGATTGGGTAGAAAAAGATCAAGCCATTGCGGAAGTTGATTCGGACAAGGCTACGTTGGAATTACCTGCCGAAGAAGCGGGTATAATTACTTTAAAAGCAGAACCAGGAGACGTAGTTGCTGTTGGGGAGGTAGTTTGCTTGATTGACACAGATGCCGAAAGGCCAGCAAACGCTGCTCCGAAAGAAGAGAAAGAAGAGGCAGTAGCCGAAACCAAAGAAGAGAAAGCAGAAGCTCCTAAACCAAATCCAGATCCGGTAAAATCTGATTCTTATGCTAGTGGACATCCTTCAGTAGCTGCTCAAAAAATAATGAGTGAAAATGGAATCAAGGAAGCTCAGATTAACGGTTCTGGCAAGGATGGTAGAATTACCAAGCAAGATGTGTTGGCTGCTATGGCAAATGGTTTCTCTACAGATGCTGCAGGTGGCTGGGGAGGCACGCGTGATACAAGCGAAAAGAGAATGTCTTCATTGAGAAGAAAGATTGCGAAACGTTTGGTAGCAGTAAAAAATGAAACGGCTATGCTTACAACCTTTAATGAGGTTGATATGAAACCAATCATGGATTTAAGAAAACAATACAAAGAGAAATTCAAAGAAACACACGGCACAAGCCTAGGTTTCATGTCTTTCTTTACAAAGGCAGTTACTGAAGCCTTGAATACCTTCCCTGCGGTAAACGCAATGATTGATGGTGATCAAATGATTTTCCATGACTATGCGGATATTGGTATAGCTGTTTCCTCTCCAAAAGGGCTAATGGTACCTGTATTGAGAAATGCAGAACAAATGACCTTGGCGGAAATAGAAGCGGAGATCAAACGTTTGGCTATAAAAGCGCGAGATGGAAAAATAAGCTTAGAGGAGATGACAGGAGGAACATTTACCATCACCAATGGTGGTGTATTTGGCTCTATGCTTTCCACACCTATTATTAACCCACCGCAAAGCGCTATATTAGGAATGCACAATATTGTTGAACGTCCCGTAGCTATTAATGGGCAGGTTGAAATACGTCCAATAATGTATTTGGCGCTTTCTTACGACCACAGAATAATTGATGGAAAAGAATCTGTTAGTTTCTTGAAGGCTGTTAAGGAGATGTTGGAAAATCCTGAGCGTTTAATATTTGGAGGCAAAAAATCTGAAGAAGTATTATTAGGACTTTAAAACGAAAAACTTATCATTTAAAAGCTCATTCACTAGAATGGGCTTTTTTTGTCGGCTATTTTCTCTTGAAAACCGGAACCGTACTACACGGCTCCCCGAACATTAGGCTTTTGGCAACAGTTTGGAGTTTTTGTACCAAACTCGTGTATACTCTTTCGTCCAACTGAATATTGGCACAGCCTTTTACAATGATTTTCCCATCAACATAGGGAGCAATATCCATCTGCTGAATAAAATCAAGCGCAATTTCAGAATGAATTTTATTATCTGAACAACAGAAAACACGATAGGCAATTCCTGACAAACGAGCACTAACCAACATATAAGCCCAAGTGGGTATAACGGCATCTACCGAACAATAAACTCTTACTATTTTATCTTGATAGTTTTCATTGTTTAGTTCAGAAATGGCTTTTCTGAAGTCCTTCTCTTTTAATACTAGCTCTTGCCAAAGAAAGTCCTTAAGATCGAAATGAACGATAGCATTTTTTGGAAGCAACCTTTCCAAGTCCATTTGAATTAGTCCGCTTTGAGCAACTTTATTTACTATCTCTCCCATTATTTATAAAAACCCAAGTTCAAGTTGTGCTTCTTCACTCATCATATCCTTATCCCAAGGTGGATCAAAAGTAAGTTCCAAATCAACCTCTTCAACTCCCTCAACAGAGGCTACCTTATCCTTAACCTCTTGCGGCATAGATTCTGCCACAGGGCAATTTGGAGAAGTAAGCGTCATGATAATTTTTACTTTATTATCGGCATCTATGCGAACTTCATATATCAAACCAAGCTCAAACACATCCACAGGGATTTCCGGATCATATATAGTTTTTAAAACCTTAATGATGGTTTCTTCAAGTTCTTTTTTATTTCCAGTGCTTATTGCGCTCATGCTTGTTGTGTTTTACTTGCTGCCAAGGCATACAATTTAATTTGTTTAACCATACTCAATAGGCCATTGGAACGAGTAGGACTAAGGTGGTCTTGTAGGCCTATTTCTTTAATGAAATTAAGCTCTGTATTTACAATGTCTTCTGCTTTTTCGTTGTTGAGCACACGCACCAAAAGGGAAATTATTCCTTTGGTAATAATGGCATCAGAATCTGCTGTAAAGCTTAATTTATCGCCACTGGCATCACAATGCAACCAAACCTGCGACTGACATCCTTTTATCTTGTACTCATCTGTTTTATACTTTTCATCAACCAAAGGAAGGTCTTTCCCTAGATCAATGATGTACT
Organism: Flavobacteriales bacterium; assembly: GCA_964230025.1. GTDB lineage: Bacteria > Bacteroidota > Bacteroidia > Flavobacteriales_D > JAUILH01 > CAXRFO01. The sequence goes on from CAXRFO010000012.1 coordinate 543,127, forward strand.
CGTATTTTTCCATCCAGTCGGAAAACATGGAGAATTCCTCGATAAGTTCCTGTTCTTTTACTGCAATACTCACGCTGCAAAGGTAGGAAGAAATGGCTTATTTAGAATGGATATAGGTAAAGTTTAAAAGCTATGTAATTTTGAACTACATTCGCCGATTATTTTTTACTGATTGAACAATTACCATACGGAGGAGCAATGGTTGTCCTGGATGGATGAACTCTCCTCAAATGATTTTCTCGTAATTGATGGCTTTTGTACGGATGAGCTCTATCAAACCATTAGAGAAATATTCATGCAAAGCTTGCCCCTATTTCAAAAAGCTGGAATTGGAGCTCTGGGAGAAAACACCATACATACAGAAATACGCGGTGATCATACCTATTGGTTAGACCGTGTACGTGACGAACACTTGATTCCTTTTTGGGCCTTGGTGGACGAAACCATGATGATTTTTAACCGCTATTGCTTTTTAGGTTTATCTGGTTATGAATTCCACTTTGCGAATTATCCTCCCGGTACGCACTATGCAAAACATGTTGACCAATTTAAAAACAGAAATAACCGCTTAATTTCTTTTATTATTTACCTCAACGAAGGCTGGGTAAAAGGGGATGGCGGTGAACTAGAAATATTTAGGAAGGATACATCTTCGGTTATTGTAGAGCCTCTTGGAGGTCGTTGTGTAATGTTTAAAAGTGCCGTGATTCCCCACAGAGTACTTCAATCTAAAAAAAACAGATATAGCCTAACCGGGTGGTTATTAAACGATCCTTCTCACTTAGGAAAATTCATAGCTCCTAGGGACCTTTAAAATTCATGCTAACTATTCCCTATTCAGAAGAGGTATGAAAGATCTTATCGTTGTAATGACGACATGTTTAGGTGTGTTTTATCGATAAAAACACTCGTTTATCTAAATATAACCCCCTGCAGTCATAAAAGTGCTAAATTTAGTTTGTTATGCTCAAGAAGTTTAAATTACCATTATGAAAAACAAATTACCCATCCCATTAAATGAAGAAGAAAGGCTAAAAAGGCTTCATTATTATGATATTTTGGACTCATTTCCAGAAAATGCTTTTGATGATTTAACCGAACTTGCTGCTAACATTCTTGATGTCCCCATTGTTCTTGTGAGTTTAATTGACAAGGACCGGCAATGGTTTAAATCAAAGTATGGCCTTGATGCGGATCAAACACCAAGGGACATCTCCTTTTGCCAGTTTGCCATAATGGGAAATGAGATTTTTGAGGTAGAAGACGCAGCCAAAGATGAGCGATTTAAGGACAACCCTTTGGTAACAGGCGATCCAAAAATACGCTTCTACGCAGGGTCTGTTTTGGAAGATGATGACGGAATAAACATTGGAACTTTGTGTGCTATAGACAGAAAGCCGAGAGAATTAAACGAAGAAGAAAAGGAGTCCTTGGACGCTATTGGTCGGACAGTGATGCGAATGATAAAATTGCGAAAAGAAAAGAAACAAGTTGAAGTATTATCAAAAGCGAAAGATGACTTTCTGGCCAACATGTCTCATGAAATAAGAACACCAATGAACGCAATCATTGGCTTTAATGAATTATTAAGTAACTCTGAGCTTAACAATGAGCAAAGAAAAAATGTAGATATCATTGGAAATGCATCAAGAAACTTAATGAATATTCTCAACAATGTATTGGACTTTTCCAAGATTGAAAGCGGCGCAATAGAGCTTAATCTAACAACCATTAATCTTGAAGAAACTCTGAAACAAATAACAAACCTTCATAGGGTTTCTGCCAAATCAAAAAACCTGAAGCTTAAGTTCAGTTATGATTTTGATATTCCGGAGTATGTTATAGGCGATACCACTCGTTTGAGTCAAATATTTGGAAACCTTTTATCAAATGCAATTAAATTCACTGAAAAAGGATCAATTTCATTTGATGCGGAAGCTTTATCTATTTCCGAAGACGTAGTACTTGTAAAATTTGAAATTAAAGACACCGGGATAGGTATTGCTCAAGACAAGCTGGATAAGATTTTTGAAAGGTTTAATCAAGCAGAAGCTTCCACTACGAAATTATTTGGTGGTACAGGCTTAGGACTAAGCATTTCGAAAGAGCTTACAAATGTATTAGACGGAACGATTAAAGTAGTAAGTAAGCTGAATGAAGGAACCTGCTTTACCGTTACCTTACCTTTCAAAATTGCCGATAAAAAAGAAGTTTTGAACTATGAAAATTCGGTCCAAAATAGTGGTAAAAAAGGGGCCGTTTTAGAGGGACTAAACATTTTAATAGCAGAGGACAATGAACACAATCAAATTCTGGCGTCAACCTTATTGAAAAAAAATGGGGCAAGTTATCGCATAGTAGAAAACGGACAAGAAACTGTTGATGCGCTTAAAGGGAATGACTTTGATTTATTACTGCTCGATTTACAGATGCCTGTAATGGATGGTATTGAGGCAACGGCAATTATACGAAATGAATTAAAAAGTGACATCCCAATAATTGCCTGTTCAGCGTTTTCTACGGGAAAAGAAAAAATGAAATGCCTTGACCTTAAGATGAATGATTACTTGGCAAAACCATATATGGAGTCTGATTTAGTAAATAGTATATTAAATCAGGTAAATTCAAACAAAGGAGCTCTTGAAAAGACTGTCTTTGCAAGTAATTATGACCCTTCAGAAGCTGATGCCATAAACATTCTTGAAGGTGTTAAAGAAAAGTATGGAGCCGATTATCTTAAAAAGGTGCTTGAAATTGCCCAGGATAGGTTTCCTAATGATTTAGATAAAATAGATCAAGCTTTAAACGAGAGCGATCTTGAGACTATCCAGAAAGTCGCTCATTTACTAATAGGTTCCCTCTCTAGCATAGAGTTTTACAAGGGAACAGATATTGCTAGAGAGCTTGAGGCAAGTGCATTAAATAAAGATTTTGATAAGTGCTCTTCTCTTTTTGAGAAACTTAAGCCGTATGTGAATGAAATTTTATCGGCTTCTAAACAATTTTATAATGAGTAAAAAGAAAGTTCTAATAATCGATGATGATAAAGCCTACCTTGAACACCTTGTTAGCTTGCTAAATAATTTCAATGCAGAAATTTACAGCTTTTCAAATGCAGAAAAAGCCGCAGGAAAGGCAAGGGAACACCAACCAGATTTAATATTATTAGACAACATTTTACCAAAACTAAATGGTATTGAGGTGGCCGAATTGTTTAAAGAGCTCAGCCCAAAAAGCAAGATTTTACTTATGTCTTCATCTTTCAAACTTGAAGACGTTGCTATCGCCTATCAAAAAGGTTGCGATTACATACTAGAGAAAGAAGAGCTTAATCAAGAAACCTTTTTACAAATTTTTGAGGCTAATAAAAAGGCACAAGGTGAAGGTAGTCTGTTCAGAGAGTTGATGGACAGATATTTTAAACCCAAAAAGGATCGGTTCAACATTGCAATTGTTGAGGACGATAATATGTTTTCGTTTAGAACAAGGTGGTTAATTGAAAATGAGCAGCTAAATCAAAACATTATTAACGAATACGAGGATAAACAAGCTTTTTTAATTTCTCTAATTACAAATGCTCCCGATATTGTTTTTTTAGATTATTACCTCAAGGAAGATGATTCCATGGAGATCATTAAACATTTAAAAAAAAATAATCCAAAAACTAAAATCATTGTGGTTAGTTCACAAAATGACCCCAGCATTGCTCTAGAAATCAAGAAAAATAACTGTTTTGGCTACGTCAGTAAATATAATGACTGGGAAGATTCAATGAAAATGTACATTGAAAAGCTAGAAATATAATAGCGCCTTGTGCTTTCTACTCAAAACTTCAATTTGAATAGTTGGTTTTGATAACGATTTCAAAGTTGTTTAACGCGCTGAAGCTTCTGAGTCATTTCTTGATAGGCCTCACATTTTTGAATTTCTGCGGTTTCAATCCCTAATTCTCCCTGGCATCTTTTGCTAATTTCTGAAATTTTATCCTGCCCTTTTAGGAAGGTGTTTTTGGCCCTTTCCTTATCGGCTTCATCGCCTTGTAACTCCCTAAGGTTTTCAGAAGTTAAAATAAGTCGATCCAAAACAGTTTCTATGGCATCCACACACTCGCAGGCTTCATTTAAATCATCCAGCTTAATGTCGTCAAAAGTGACTTGGCCATTTTTGGTTTCTTTCTCTTCTTTTTCTTCAGTTGTTTCATTTGAATCACCGCAAGAAAAAAGGCTTAGGCTTATAGCAATGGCTGATAGGAGAAGGTATTTCATTCTATTTTGTTTGATGGCTTGATGTTAATCTTCTGTTTTATCTTCATCCACTTCCTTAGCTTCCTGTGCATCTTGCACATTTTTACCTTTGAGGTATTCTGGAAGTTGCATGCCCGCCATGTTAAACATTTCTTCTAGGGGCGGCACGGATTTATACAGGCCAGAAACAAAGTCAGCGGTGGAGTTTTTACCATCCTTGCTGTTGCTTCCTCCGTCCCATACAGTAACCTTATCAATTTTGATGTTCTTGATAGCCTCTGCTTGGGTTCTTACAAGTTCAGGTAATTTATCAGCTACCATCAATAGGACTGCATCACTAGGGTTTCCGTTGGCAGCTTTTACAATTTCTTCTAAACCGGATGCTTGTTTGGTTAATACTTCATACAAACCTTGGGCTTCTGCCTGGGCTTTGAAAAGGATAGCGTCCGCCTCACCTTTTGCCAAACGACGAACTCTTTCGGCATCCGCTTCAGCGTCAATCTCAACTTTTCGTTTGTCGATTTCGGCGGGGACAACAATATCTGCTGTCTGGGATGCTCTTTCTCTTTCGGCACGAGCAATTTCTGCTTCTCTTTCAGAAGCATAGGCTTCTTCCAAAGCTTTGGCAGCTTGAACTTTCTCAGAAGCAATGGCCGTTCTTTCCGCTTCTGCTTCACGCTGACGTCTTAGAGATTCCGAATTGGCAATGTTAATCTTTGCTATGTTTTCTCCCTCTACAGCTTGCGCATTTGCAGCTGCTACCTTTGTTCTCTGATCCTGCATTGCATTAGCCTCACCGATGGAACCATCTCTGTTTTTCTCCGCAACAGAACGACGGGCATCATTGATGGCATGCGCTGCTGCTTCCTTACCCAGGGCCTCAATATATCCTGACTCATCGTGTATATCTGTAATGTTTACGTTGATGAGTTTAAGCCCTACCTTCTTTAACTCCGCCTCAACAGAGTGCGAAATATTTGAAAGGAATTTATCTCTATCTGCGTTGATTTCCTCAATGTCCATAGAGGCAACTACCAAACGCAACTGACCAAAAATAATTTCCTTTGCCAACTCCTGAATTTCTGGAAGCTTGCGGCCTAAAAGTCTCTCTGCAGCGTTTTGCATAACGCCCGGTTCAGTGGAGATACCGATGGTAAAGCTGGATGGTACATTCACACGAATGTTTTGCTTAGAAAGCGCATTTACCAGGTTTACATCTATCGAAATCGGAGTTAAATCTAGGTATTCATAATCCTGAATAACAGGCCAAATAAATGCCGCTCCACCATGAATACATTTTGCGGATTCTCCACTTCCTACTTTACCGTATACTACCAGTATTCTATCTGAAGGACAACGCTTGTAACGACGAATAAAGGCCATGATGACCAAGAAGAAAAATCCTACAATTACCGCTGTAAGAATTATAGCGGGTGAAAAGGGCAACTCGTCAGTTGCGGCCAAAAAGGTTGGGTAAACGTTCATTATTTGCTTTCTTTTTCTATAATTAAAATTCCATTTGCGGATACTTTGTTCACGCGAATGACAGTTCCTTGTTTCAAGTCTTCTTCTTCATCCGTAAGGGCCTCAAGTTCACGCAGCGCTCCTTGAATGCGAATGTGTACTTTTCCTATCCCTCCTCGTTTCGCTTGGACGGTGAGGTAAACTTCTCCCATAAGACCAACGGCGTTTTTCATGTTCAGTGTTCCGCTGTCTTGCATCCTGCTTAAGTAGTAGAATAAGGCTGCCATAATGGTCATCATTAACAAACCAGCAAATGCAGAAACGACAATGGAAGCCGTGTTGGACATGCCTGCATCAAGGCAGGTAATCCCTGTCCAACCAAAAACGGCGAAAAAGGAAATGATGTTTTTTACGGTAAGAAATTGGAAACCAGCTCCAGTATCGGCTTCAATTTCAGCATCTACATCCATATCTGCATCCGCATCTCCCCCGATTAAGGTTAGCACCAACATGATCAAAAATAGAATACCGCCAACCAAAGCAAAAACCCAGTAGGTTTTTTCTAAGGCTGTTAATGCTGAAAACCAATCTCCCATAGACTTTTAAGTTGTTTTAGGTGAAAATAGGGAATTTTTGGATTTGGCGGTATTTTATGCAGATATTTATTTGATTTTGAGTCCGAAATCGTTTTAAATCAGCTTAGATAGACGAAAATGGGACAAAAAGCGTTTTGCTCGCATGCATTTTTTACTTTTGAAGCTGTTTTGAAGAAAATCTTGATCATACGCTTTAGTTCCATTGGGGATATCGTTCTTACGAGTCCTGTTATACGTTGCGTGAAAAAGCAGGTCAAAGGTGCTGAGGTTCATGTATTGTGCAAGGCTTCTTATGCTTTTATTCATGAAGAAAGTCCATACATTGATAAAGTGTGGACCGTGAAAGATGGTTTATCTGAAGCAACAACTCAACTAAAAAAAGTAGGCTTTGACTTCATTGTTGACCTTCATAAAAACATACGCTCTAAACGGGTTATTTCTGCATTGAGAGGTGTGAAATCGGCCTCTTTTCCAAAGCTCAATTTCCAAAAGTGGTTACTCGTTAATACCGGAATAGACCACTTAGGAAATGAGCATATTGTGGACCGATATTTTAAGGCGGTTGAAAGCCTAAGGGTTAAGAATGATGGTGAAGGATTGGATTATTTTCTTGGAGAAAATTACAAGCTGTCTTTACTCAGAGCACCCTTCGACTCCGCTCAGGGTGAGGGGAAATATTTGGTGTGGGTTATAGGTGGCCAACATGCAGGAAAACGTATGGACAAGGTCAAAATATTGGATAACCTATTACAGTGGAACTACCCTACACTTATTCTGGGTGGTGATGAGGACGCTGAAGTTGGTTCTTTCATAGCCGAAAATGCAAATCATGTGTCGAACTATTGTGGTAAGCTAAGCTTTAACGATTCAGTAGCAGTGATTCGAGATGCCCATGCGGTGATTAGTCATGATACCGGATTAATGCACGTTGCGGCGGCATTTAAAAAGAACATTCTTTCTTTATGGGGGCAAACCACTCCGCGTTTTGGAATGTACCCTTACATGGCCGGTGAGAACTCCGTGATTTTAGAACCCGAAAGAAGACGCTCTCTTTCAAAACTAGGGAACAAGGGATTCTCACAACATCCTATGATGCATATTGCGGATAGCAAAATTGTTGCTTGGGTAAAGGAGCGTTTTCAGGATTAATTCGTCTTTTTTAGACAGCGGATAAATAAATTACTTTAGGAGTTAGCAATTAATTTTTCGCAGTGACCGTGGAATGGTTCCACAATGAGGTTTAGGCTTTTTCTCTTTCTTCAAAAATTTCTTTGAGTTCGGTGGCTTCACTTGGTTTCATTCTGCCTGCAAGGACTAAACTCAATTGTTTACGTCTTAATGCTGATGCATATCGGCGCTTTTCTGATTCAGTTTCCGGCTCTACTTGAGGAACTCCAATAGCCGATCCGTTTTGATCGATGGCTACGAAAACAAAGATGGCCTCATTTGATTTTTCTTTTTTCCCAGAAACCCTATCCTCCACAAAAACCTCAACGACTACTTCCATCGAACTACTGAATGCACGACTAACTTTTGCTTCAAGAGTGACCAATGAACCTAATGGAATAGGATTGGAAAAGCTAATATTATAAACGTTTGCAGTGACCACCACTCTTTTGGACGCACGGTGTGCAGATATGGAGGCAATCTCATCCATCCAGGCCATCAGGGTTCCACCAAACAAATTGTTTTGCATGTTGGTGTCGTTCGGTAAAACAAAATGTGTACTTACTGCTAGCGTGTCAATGGCTTTGATTACTTTCATTCTCGGATTTTCGACAAAGATACTTTCTTTCCGCTCGAGAAACGTCTATTTCCCGAGATAATTTACGTTGAAAAAGTCCATATAGCCGTCAACGTCCTGATCAATATAGAAGCTTGCATAGTTCTTATGGCTAATTACAAAAGAAGTGTAACGATCAGCTATATTTTTTAACTGCTTGTTGTTTTTAATGAATGCGTTGTAATAGATCATCGCCTCTTCCATCTCATCAAAACTTCTAACCACCACCGTATAAAACTCTTCTCCCATGGGGGTGCTTTTTACCTTTAGATTCTTTGTTGGGAAATTCGCTTTGTTAAAGTTTGAAACAGCAATGTTGATGTTGCCTACTTTACCAACGCTTTGAGGATATAATAAAACCAGGAAATGCTCCATATCCGAGTTGAAAATGTACTTCCCATTGTTGTTGGGATCTTTAATAGACGAAACATTGCGTAATCGGTTTAAGATGGCTTGTGCCCTTTCTGCTTCAGAAGTTCCACTGTGATTTTGTATGATTAGGTTCAAGGGTGGCCCCAGAACATCTAAGCCCTTATTACCTTCTTCTGCCAAGGTGTATACTTTCAAGAGCAGGAGTTTGGCAGCCAAAGGAGACTTTCCATTGGCTAGAATCTTGTCTATGTCACTTACAATTCCTTCATACTTTTCCTGTTCATATCGCCTGTAAAGCGTGGCGTATTCTTGCTGGGCCTTCTCCAAATCCGCACCTTTATCTTCAAGATAGGAAGGGTTTTTAATGAGCATTGCATACTCTGAATTTGGATAATTATCTAAGATCTCTTTCTTATGATAATCTGACTTAGTGCTTAGCTTGGCCTTCTTATAGTCTAAATAAAGTTGAAAATGAGATGCAGGTTTTAGATCATTTTTAGGAAAACGAGATATTAAATCCTCAAAATATTTACGGCTCAGTTCCTTCTCTCCAAAATTCTCTCGGTAAATTACACCTAAATTGTAATGAGCCTCAGCGGTAGCATTTTTAAGAGAATCAATCTCCATATCGCTGGTAGGGATGTCTTTTAAGTAGTATTCAACACTGTAAGGGTCATTTGATGCCAAATCAACACTGTCACCACCGTTTTCTCCATCACCACCAAAACTAATAGAGGATTTGTTGGACCTTCTCCAGTCATCTTCATTTGGTCGATCTCCCCAGAAGTTTTTAAATTGATTGTAGCCAAAGGCTTTCGCTTCTTCATTATACCAATACCAATCTCCTTTTCCTCCTCCTAAACCAGAACCTTGCATGGCCTGAGCTTTTGCGTCAAGAATTGCCCTTTCCTTTGCTTGAAGCTCCTCAATATAATTCTCAAAAAGTTTTACTCTATCCTTTTCGGGCATATTATAAATACGGATAAGACTATCATTGAGCTCAATTATATCCAAATTATTAACTAAATCCGTTAAGCCTTCAGAACGATCCAAGACTCTTGGGTATTCTTTCTCAGACTCTTTTAAATTCGATAGACTTTTATCATAATTGGTTTTCGCCTTTTTGTAGGCTTTCTTATCATAATAGTAGTCTGCAAGTCGAGTGAAAATTTTTGCGGCTAGCTTTTGATTTGCTCCTGTTTTCTCTGATGCTAAAACCAAATACTCTTCGCCCTTTTCCTCATTACCATCGTTAAACTCTAGCTCAGCGAGGGCAAAATATAACTGATCCAGATACTCCTTGTTCTTCTCGTCCTCTGCCATTAATAGAAGCTCTTGTTTTAGGCCCCTTGTATTATTACCACTGTACATCAAAGCATAGTTTATACGAGCGTTAAATTCCATCTCATATACAGGCGATATTTTAGCCACGTACTTGTACAAATCAGATGCCTCATCTCGAAAGCCCTTTTCCTGTTTAAGCTGAGCTAACACATAGCTGTATCTTGCTCGTTGAGCCTTCTTCAGTTTTTCTTCTAGTGCTTTTTCCAAATATTCAATTGCCTTATTGTACTCCTCCTTCTCTATGTACATTTGGGCAATAAAGGGATATAGCTCTGCGCGAAACTCTTTGGGTACTTCTGCTACCTCTCCAGTTTTTTTAGCAATATCATATTTCTCATAACGCTGAAGCAATCTCGCTTCTACTTTGATATTCCCTTCTTCTTTATCTACCATTAACTGCTCGACTAGGGCGATAGAAGATTGTGCGTCAGCATACTTTTCTTGTTCCGCATATACTCTTGCTATCCAATAGTAGGCATAATAACGGGTGTCTTGTGTGGGATAAGTATTTATAATATGATTCAGTATTTCCTCTGCTCTTTCGTAGTTGTGCATATAAAAATATGCTTTGGCCATTTCCAACCAGTTATCATCAATCCAGCTGTTCCATTCTGCCTTTTTTTGCTTTGATTCAATGGAAGGCATGGAGTGCTTGTTTAATACCCTTGAAATTTTGTCAATAGATATGTTCATTGATTCTCGCATAGCCTCCGCATTCTCAAAATCTGGATAGATATAGATGGGAAGAAGCTCCGAGTAATCTTCCTTATAGTTTTGCTGGTAGGAGTTTAAAGCTTGTTTGGTATTTTCTTTTGCGTTAAAATAACCATTGTAATGTGCGGTCATTTGATGATAGCCACGGTTCAACCAAGCTTCCTTGTTTGTGGTGCAAGCATGTATGACTAGGCCAATGATTAAGCCGTAAAATATTTTAACTCTATTTGCTTTTAGCACCTTCTAATAACTCTAAACGCACAAAAATATTTTATTTCTGGGATAATTAAGCTTTTCAAGCTATTAAATCCTCATTTTCTAAGACTTTTATAAGATATTTGTAGGTGTAGAATGGAGAAGAAATCTAAAAAACGACTGGATTGGAAAAAGAAGCTGAGGTTTGTTGCCGTTGATCCAACTGATTTTAAGGAATACGGTAGCTTCACCGTTTCTCCTGGAAGGTTTCTGACTTATCTTATTGGACTAATCGTTCTTGTTGCCTTCGGAACCTTTTTACTCATTAATTATACCCCACTAAAATATTTAATTCAGGGCTACCCTGACGGGACCGAACGTCAAGAGTTGATTGACATCAGACAAAAAACGGCAAAGCTTGAGCAACAAATAAAAAAATACGAAAAGTACTCACAAAGTACACTTGCGGTGCTTCAAGGTAAAATTCCTGGTGATACGGTAATTCAAGAAGTTGATACAACAATAATAAATGGAATAGACACCATTTTGCCAACAAAGGAAGCCCAGGAATTAATCGATGAAATTGAATCCTATTCTGAGTTTAATCAAGGTGAGCAGAACAATAAAGCTCTGAGTTTTGATCAAAACTTCTTTACCCCCGTTAACGGGGTTATATTAAACCCTTTTGGAACTGAAAAAGGTGGCTCAGGTTTAGACATAATTATGGGAGGAAAAAGCTTGATTCACACCATACTTCCCGGAACGGTAATAGAGGCTAGTTGGACTGTTGAGAGAGGTAACACAATTGTTGTTCAACACAATGGAAATTGGCTGAGTGTTTATAGCCATTTAAACCAACCGCTTAAAAGAAAAGGCGATCGCCTTTATCATGGTGAAGCAATTGCACGATCGGGCAAGAACGGGGACTATCCTGAAGAAAATACGATAAGAATTGAACTTTGGCAAAATGGAAAGGCCGTAAACCCTGAATGGTATTTAAACTTCTAAGAAAATGGGAATTAAAGCTGCCTTATCAAAACCCTTTGCCAGAATTGTAAAGAAACGTATTGAAAAATGGGCTTCACAAGCAAGCTTAACACAAGAAAAAGTTTTTCAAGACTTAATAAAAAAAGCAAAAAAAACCCAGTTTGGAAAAGACCATGACTTCAACAATATACGCTCTTATGAAGATTTCAAAAAAAGAGTGCCTGTTAGGGACTATGAAGGGCTAAAGGACTACGTTGAGAAAATTGTTGCAGGCGAAAAGGATGTTTTATGGCCAGGGCAGCCCATATACTTGTGTAAAACCAGTGGTACAACATCTGGAGCAAAGTACATCCCCTTAACCAAGGAAAGTATGCCCAATCACATCCACTCTGCAAGAAATGCCATTTTATGTTACATAGCGGAAACAGGTAAGGCTGATTTCGTCAATGGCAAAATGATTTTTCTACAAGGCAGTCCCGTTTTAGATAAAAAAGGGGCCATCCCCATGGGTCGACTTTCTGGAATAGTGGCCAATCATGTCCCAGCATATCTCCAAAAAAACCGAATGCCAAGTTATGAAACGAATTGTATTGAAGATTGGGAAACGAAAGTTGAAGCCATAAGCAATGAAACCATTAAGGAGGACATGACGCTCATCTCAGGGATACCCAGTTGGGTTCAGATGTACTTTGAGAAACTCATTGAGTTAAGTGGAAAAAATAGCGTTAAAGATATTTTTCCAAATTTTGACTTATTCATATACGGTGGAGTAAACTTAGACCCTTACCGAGCTAATTTTGACAAGTTAGTAGGAAAAAAAGTTGATACAATTGAGCTTTATCCAGCCAGCGAAGGTTTTATCGCTTTTCAAGATAGCCAAAAAGAAGAAGGACTTCTGTTGGTTCTGAACAAAGGCATATTCTATGAATTTATTCCTGCCGATGAGTACTTTAATGAATCCCCTACTCGCTTAAAAATCGACCAAGTAGAATTGGGGGTAAATTATGCGATCATTCTAAATACCAATGCAGGTCTTTGGGGGTATTCCATTGGTGACACGGTAAAATTTGTCTCAAAAGACCCTTACAGAATTATTGTCAGTGGCCGTATCAAGCACTTTACCTCAGCATTTGGTGAGCACGTAATCGCTGAAGAAGTTGAAAGCACTATGACCAAAGCGGTCACCGAATTTTCTTGCAGTGTTTCGGAGTTTCACCTTGCCCCTCAAGTGAACCCAAAAGAAGGTTTACCCTACCATGAATGGTTGGTTGAATTTGAGCAAGAACCAGAAGACTTGGAAGAATTTGCTCAATTTATTGACCATGAAATGCAGCGCAAAAACATTTATTACAAAGATCTTATTGAAGGATCTGTTCTGAGAACTGCAGTTGTTAGATCTGTAAAAATTGGTGCATTCAATGCCTATATGAAATCGCAAGGAAAGTTGGGAGGTCAAAATAAGGTTCCACGCCTTGCCAACGACAGAAAAATAGCAGATGCGTTACTCAAATAGCTTTTTGCATAATGTTTGCTAAACCTAGCATGTGAAGTTTATAATCAGCATAATTATTTTGTTTTCATGGGCCTTTGCTCAGGTAGAATTTAGTGCTACCAGTCATGACTTTGGTGAGCTAGAAGCACGTTCTCAACGTTATGTTGATATCCAATTAAAAAACACGGGAAGTAAAAAAGCATATATCCTAAGTATCCAACATGAAAGAAACGTCAGTTTTTTATATGAGAAAAAATTAATCGCTCCGAATGAAGAAGTTAGTCTGAGGTTGCAAATCAATCAAAATAAAAAGGGCAAATTTAAAGAAGAGGTATTGGTTTATACAAGCGCTAGCATGGAGCCAACTAAAATTATTTTGAAGGGAGAAGTTCTGGAAAAGGCCTATGACAGCTCCCCCGAATGTCCAAGCTTTGAGAATAGTCCCAGTAATGAGGAGAAGGCTTCCTTTGATTTTAGAATTTTGGTGATTGATGACAGTACTGAAAGACCTATTCATAAAGCAGAGGTAAGTATAGTAGCAAACGGTCAGGTCGCTTATCAATGGTTAAGCGATAGAAGAGGTCAAGTCAATAAAGACTTCCCCCTTGGATATTATTACTTTGTTTCTAAAGCCGAAGGATATCTAAATGAAGAATTTCCTGCCTTTGTTAACCGCAGAAATAATGAGTTAGTTATTCGAATGAAGAAGATTTATAAACCACCTAAAAAACCGGAAATTCTTTTAGTCGTCAATCAAGAAATTAAAGCGGACAGCAGTGAGATTGAAGAAGAGCTAATTGACAGCTCCTCTTTTGAGGAAATTGTGCTTGTCCCTCTTCCTCCAAGTCCTGATGTTAAGGATACTATTGTTGAGAAAGTGGATACCCTCTCATTCGAAAATGCTGAATTTAATTATGAGAACTTTAAGCCCAACAATATTGTCTTTGTGCTTGATATTTCTGGATCAATGAGAAAAGAAGGACGTCTGGACTTATTGAAAAGCTCTATGATTGAAATGATAAATATGCTAAGACCAGAGGATAAGGTCTCTATCATTTCTTTTGCGAATGGGTCTGACCCTATACTCAAAGCAACTTATGCAACAGAGGCAAATAAACTTATAATGATTAATAAAATCCAAAACCTTAAGTCGGGAGGTGGAACCAATGGTGAGGCAGGAATAAAAAGAGGATATCAAATTGCAAACGAAGAGCGTATCGAAAACGGAAATAATCGGGTAATCATAGTTACCGATGGCGCCTTTAATCAGGGAAGCAACGTTTTTGTTAAAACCGCACGACATGAAGCAAAGAAGGAAATATACATGAGTGCACTTGCTATTAAAGCCGGGTCATATTCCAAGAGCATGCTTGCTGGACTTGTGAAATATAGTAATGGCCGAATTCTTGATGTCCAAGATTTTGACACTGCAATTCAGGCCTTGGTGTTGGAAATTAGATTAGGTAGTTATAAGAAATAAAAAAAAGGCTCACAGATCTGTGAGCCTTTTAATTTAATCTGAAATTACGGTAATGTATCCACGCAACACCTCATCTCGTTCTTCTACAGTATAGATATAAAGGTATTGTCCATCTGAAAGCTTACTTCCATTCATATTAGTTCCTTTCCAATCGTTCTGGTAATTGGAAGATTCGAAAACTTTAACTCCCCAACGGTCGAATACTTGCAGGGCATCTTTTTCATAATCAAGCGCACAATCAATATAGAGTTCATCGTTCATTGCATCACCGTTCGGCGTAATAATGTTTGGAATTGAACAGGTACAGTTCTCCACGAAAACGTACGCCGTATCTGTATGTGTATTACATGAATTTGAAACCGTAAGGATATATTCTCCTGTTTGGTTAACAATTATCGTAGGAGTTGTTTCTCCAGTACTCCACAAGTAAGTCTGATTAATTGCCTGATTTCCGTTTAACATTAGATCTGAACCTTGGCAAATTGTGTCTCCACTTATATTGGTGTATGCCCAGCTAATAAATTCTACCTCTATTGTTTTCTCTATCCCGCAAAGGCTATCGGTAAAAGTTAAATTATATGTTGTAAAGTTATTTGTGCTTATCGTTGGCGTCTCATCACCCTCAGATGGGCTAAAGTTTAATGTATCGCCCGAATTGCCAGAATAAGTCCAATAACCTCCATTTGGAGCGTCAACAGAGCCGGCAGGGAAAGCATATGATAATCCACACATTTCCACATCCGCGGAAGGGAAGGTAATACTTATATTTTCTATTACTGAAGTATCGCTTGCACTTCCACAAGCATTCGTGACCGTAACGATATATACGCCTGCCGTGTCAACAGAGATGAATGCCGTTGTATCTCCAGTGCTCCATGAAAAGTTTTGGGCTTGCGGATCAGCAGTACCCGGGTCCAGTATAATTGTGGAAATACTTTCGGAACAAACGAAGGTGTCTGACAAGACTGCCGTTGGTTGATATCCGAAACTCATACTCATCGTATCCATCTCCCCGCAAGGATCTGTGTATATAAGCTCATAGCTACCATAGGTGTCAGCTGTCACCGTTGGATGTAGTGTGTTGTTCGAAAAGTTTAAGTTTGAACCAGAAGGTCCAATAAAGGTCCAAGTCCCGCCATCTTCACCTTGATTAAATCCATTCGTAATCTGTCCACTGAGGGTGTCACAAAAATCAAATGGCGCCACGGTTAAGGCAAGCGGAGTAGATTGCGAAATCGTGAAATCTACATCTCCGATACAACCATTTGTATCTACAACAACAAGATTGTGATTGCCTGCTATATAATAGTGACTTGAAACAGTATCCAAGCCAATTCCCCAATCTAAACTGTCATAAGGCAATAATGTTGAATTAGTTAAATCAAGAGAGATAAGGGTTGAGTCACCCGGGCAAATAAAAAGATTGCCTGCCACTTGAGGGTCTGGGTTCCCAGTAATTAAGACATTAACCAGCTCCGACTTAAAGCAGCCTTGACTCTGCACAGTAACCCAGTATGTTCCACTAGTATCAGTATAGAGGGTCGAGTCTGAAGGATCATGGCTCCATGTATAGTCATCATAAGTATAAGCATCTTCTAAGGCTAAGGTAGTATTCTCACAAGCAACCGTGTCTCCCAGAATCGTAGGATTGAACAGATAATTATTCGTCGTATCTACATGGATGGTTATGCCAACCGTGGTGCTTTGTGAGGGTGTTCCGTCATCCGTTCCAGTAAATTCTATATAATGATATCCAGCATTAGAGGCGTCACCAACTATCATAACCCCAATTGACCCAGGATTACCCGGTGAGTTAGATATAACACTTGCCCCTGTCATTCCAAAAAAGTTAGCTGTGACAGTGACTGTCTCGCCGTTTTCTGGACCTAAAAAAGAGGGATTAAAAATGAGGGTGTCTCCGTCACCAATGGCACATAGTTTTACTGTATCTGATCCGCATAAATTACCTCCAGACGCACCCGAATTACCTCCAAGTCCCAAATCTCCAAAAATGGGTGGGATATTTACGTTAGAGCAGGCGTTGAAAAAAAGACTCTGGTAATCTAACCAATCAACCCCATCGTTAGCCCCGACAGGGCCATCATATGCTGCCCCTGGCTGATCAAAACGACCAAACTGAATAAAGTCTACACCATTCCCCTTATTAACACCAACAGTTGCAGGGGTTCCACCAAAGCCATTTACACCTTGTGAGGCATCTCCTGTTGTCCATTGCATATCTTCATAACAGAAAGCAATGTTATTTCCATTAGGCACCACGGGGTCTGTTCCATCTGTAATAATTAATTGGAAGGTGTTCAATTTATCACCGTGCTGATTGTAGTATCCAACACCGACCCAGTTCACATAAATAGCGGTAGGTGTAACTTTATAAAACACCTGCCCATTACCATTTCGTGTATCTACGTCTCCCCAAAAAGGAGCTACCATTACATAACTCGCGCTTGGGAAACCTACTGCCGAGAAAGTAGAATAGGGTACATCAAAAGTTACATTACCATTATTGTTGATGTACATTTGACCATAGGTGGTCCCATAAAGACAAAAGTTAAATGGAATTGGGATGGCGGGGGTTGACCCGTCGTCATTTGGTCCCATGGCTAAGGTATAAGTTGCATCTGGTGCTTGGTAGCAATTACATCCCGATTTTGGACTTCCTGAAGGTTGAATTTGCGGTTTTATTATCCCACCATTAACTTGAACAGGATTGCTAGGAGCATTGCCTGCTGCCTTCATTTGATTGTATTGAGGACTGTCTACAGTTATTTGAGCATTTGAGCCGTAAATTATAGTCAGTAAGGCAGTCAGTGTTAGGAATATTCTCTTCATGTAATTATGTTGTGCAGTGAAGACGGCCCATTGTTAAAAAGGTTGCACAAAAAAAGGGAAGATGTTAAATCCTTCCCTTTTTTTAAAGTATTGAAACTCTAATTAAGCTGTCAAATCTTCTACTTTAGCATCAGCAGCATTCTTAGCAACAGAAGCCATTCCGTTTTTTGCTCCACTCTCTGATGCATACATTTGGCTAGAACCAATAACTTGACCATTTCCTGCCTTCAAGTTAAAATGGTACTTACCATTCTTTGCTTCTTTAAGCTCAAATCTTTTTTCGTCACCAGCATTTTTCTTTACTGATTCTACTCCATTCTCACAAGCAGCTTTGGTCGTATAACCTTCGCTTCCTAGAATATTTTCTCCATTTCCTGCTTTTAAACGGAAGTAGTATTCTTTACTTTTTTCTGATTGATAAATTTCAAACTTTCCCATGATCTTTTCTTTTTATAGGGTTAAACTTAATTAATACTTATTATTCTTAAAACAATTTTGAGAACTTCTTTGTGAATCCAGACAACATTTCATTGTCAGTCAAAGATGAAAGAACACCTTCTTTATTATTCATTTTTGCCGAACTTAGACCGTTTTGAACTTGTGATAAAAGTTTATCCATAACGCCTGCATCTTTGATTTTAGAAGCAACTCCATCAGGAAGGTTCATTTTTTTTGTCAGATTGTAAACGAAATCACCGTTTAATTTCGATTTCATTTTTTCATCTTCCGCGGTATTTTTGTTTTCAGATAAAAGGCTTGCTACTTTTTCTTCACCACCACGCGCCTTCTCTTTTGTCGTTCTGTACTGAAGTGCGTTAACTGCATACTTGCTAACTTGAGATGCCTGCTCTTTACTGATTCCTACTTTTTGAGCGATATTCTCTATCATATCGCTATCTAAATTTTTTGTAATACTGCTTAAATCAAACATGAATAATAATTTGCCTCTAAGTTACTACTAGATGAGCTTTGAATTTTAAATTGCTCGATAAAGTGCACATAAAACTCTATAAACGAACAAAAAAGCTATGAAATTAGCACGTTACCTGTCATTTCAGGTGCCGGTGGAATACCCATCATATGAAGTATCGTGGGGGCTACATCCGCCAGTTTTCCATTTTCTACCTTGTTAACTTTAGGATGAATACATATAACTGGAACTGGGTTTAAAGTATGGGCAGTATGAGGGCTCCCGTCTGGATTTTTTATGCAATCTGCATTACCATGGTCCGCAATGATCAAAAATGAATAATCTTGTTTTAGACCCTCATTTACTATTTTTTCAAGCTTCAAATCTACCGTTTCTACCGCTTTTATAACAGCTTCAGGTACACCTGTATGGCCAACCATGTCCGGGTTGGCAAAATTCAGACAAATAAAATCGCTAGGATCGTTTTTAATCTTTTCAATAATTTTTTCAGATATACAAGGTGCACTCATTTCCGGTTTCAGATCATAAGTGGCCACTTTTGGAGAAGCACATAGCACTCTTTCTTCATCCATGTATGGTTCTTCCCTTCCTCCACTAAAGAAAAAGGTAACGTGTGGATACTTTTCGGTTTCTGCTATTCTAATTTGGGTTTTATTGTTTTTGGATAGCCATTCACCAAGAGTATTAGTTAGATTGTCTTTTTCAAACAGCACCTCAACTGACTCAAAGTTTTTATCATAACGAGTCATGGTGAAGTACTCCAAATTTAACT
Organism: Flavobacteriales bacterium; assembly: GCA_964230025.1. Lineage (GTDB taxonomy): Bacteria > Bacteroidota > Bacteroidia > Flavobacteriales_D > JAUILH01 > CAXRFO01. Next base: position 562,351 of record CAXRFO010000012.1, read on the forward strand.
TCTCCATTTGTTGGCTTGGAATATCCTTTTGAGTCAGGGCAATGGTTATTTCACGACATCTGTCTGTTCTAAAATTAAAACACAATACGGCATCACCTTCCTTAATTTGCCCAATTACTTTGCCTTGTTCAACAATAACCGTTGGTAGGATAAACTCATCAGTCACTCCATTTTGGTAAGAGTTCTCTATACAAGCAATAGACGAAGGGGCTGTTTCACCTTTACTGTGCACCATAGCATTGTATGCTTTTGCAATTCGCTCCCAGCGGTTATCTCTATCCATTGCGTAATACCTTCCAGAAACAGTGGCTACTTTTGCACCACATTCCAAGCATTTTGCTTCAAGCGTTTTAAAATCTTTTAGCGCACTATTCGGATCACAATCCCGGCCATCTGTGAAGGCATGAACAAATATCTCCTTAATACCCGCAAGCTGAGCTAAACGCATAATTTCAAATAAATGTTCTTGATGGCTGTGCACACCACCTTGAGAAACCAACCCCATTAAATGTAGAGGGCGCTTCCGGTTTAAGCAATAATTAAAACAAGCTTGAAGCTGTGGGTTTGCTCCTAATAGGTTTTCTGCTATTACCTTATTTATTCTTTGAAAATCTTGATAGACAATTCTTCCTGCACCTATATTCAAATGTCCTACCTCAGAGTTTCCCATTTGGCCAGTAGGTAAGCCAACGTCTTCTCCATAAGTAACCAACTCAGCGTTGGGGTATTTTTTATAAAGTGAATCCATAAATGGTGTATTGGCTATATGGATCGCATTACTATCATCTTTCTTTCCATGCCCCCATCCGTCTAAAATTATCAGTGCCGTCTTCCTCATTGCTTCAACTCAATTTTTATTCGTGTTCCTTTTGGTGAATTCTGTTGTATTTTCCAGCTTGCTCCCATGGCAAGTAATGTTTGATTTACAATATACAAGCCTAAACCTGTTCCTTTTGTTTTTCTGGTGTTTTCATTTCCTTCCCTAAAAAACATTTTCTTAGCATCTTCAGGGTCCTCAATACCATCCCCCTTATCCAAAATCTCCAAGATTCCATTATTATTTAAGTGCACAAGAACCTCATCATTGGAATATTTAAGGGCATTTTCTACCACATTATTGAGGACAGAATACATGGCGTTACTATCAAAATATGTCTCAACATCTTGCTCCAGTCGTAAAACAATTCTTTCAGCATCCTTTTGGTGCTTATAGCCATCATACCATATTGAAAGGAAATTGCTTAGATTTTGTTTTTCTACATGCATCTGAAGACCATCGTTTTCAATTTGTGATGCCGTAAGTATGTTGTCAACAAGGCTATTCAATCGATTAACATCTGCCACCGCCTTAGCAAGTAGTTCCTTTTGTTTGTCGCTAGGTAGATCGCGTGTCTGAAGGGTTTGCAAGATCAGTTTTGAGGAAGCTACCGGGGTTTTTAACTCGTGTGTTACACTCAGCAAGAAATTCTCTTTTTGTTGCTTTAAGCTTATTTCTTTACGTATGGACTTACGGAGGTAATAATGCCCAACTAGCAGCAGGATGAAAAACACACTTCCCTCACCAACGATCATAACTATCCTCCGAGAGGCATCATTTTCATAAACCTGCTGTGAAAGTGAGATAAGTTGGAAAGTCCACCATGCAAACTGCAGGATGATGTAAAAGAGAAGGAAATAAATCCAAAATATGGCCCTAGATGGCTTTTGCTGCATGGGCTAAAGTTAGGAAATAAAGAAAGTAGACGTGACTTCTAAAGCTGCCTTATTTGTATCTTAAACTAGACTTTTAAAATATCGGCTTCTTTTGCATCAACAATAGCGTCAACTTTAGCACCGAATTTATTGGTAAGATCCTGAACAGCGTTTTCTGCATCTTTAACCATATCCTCAGGTAGACCGTCTTTGCCTAAATCTTTCACCATATCGTTTGCATCCTTTCTTGCGTTTCGGATGGATACTTTAGCATTCTCACCTTCGGCTTTGGCCTTTTTTACCAAATCTCTTCTTCTTTCCTCCGTAAGCACAGGAACATTGATGAGTATAAGCTCTCCATTATTCTGTGGAGCCAAACCTAAGTTTGCATTAATTATTCCCGTTTCAATATCTCCTAGAACACTCTTTTCCCAAGGCTGAATACTTAAGGTACGAGCATCTAGTGAATTTACATTTGCAACTTGCGACAAGGGCGTGGGTGAACCGTAATAATCCACCATTACAGAACTCAGCATGCTAGGATTTGCTCTACCTGCTCTAATTTTTGCTAATTCTTTCTCTAAATGTTCGATGGAGCCGTTCATACTTTCGCTAGCTTCATCCAATATCATTTGTACGTCCTCAGTCATCTTAAAAAAGTTTGTTAAATGTAATAATTTTTTGGTGCTAGAACTCAACGAGTGTGCCAACTGTGTTTCCTTCGATAACTTGGCGAAGATTTCCAGGCTTATTCATGTCAAAGACAATGATAGGAAGTTTGTTTTCATTACAAAGGGTAAAGGCTGTCAAATCCATAATGGTTAAGCCTTTTTCATATACTTCATTAAAGGTAATGCGGTCGTATTTTTTTGCCTCAGGATCTTTTTCTGGATCTGCAGTATAAATTCCATCCACTCTGGTACCTTTTAAAATTACGTCTGCTTCTACTTCAACAGCTCTCAAGGAGGCTGCTGTATCCGTTGTGAAGAAAGGATTCCCGGTTCCTGCTCCGAAAATTACCACTCTGCCTTTTTCTAGGTGTCTTACCGCTCGTCTTTTGATAAATGGTTCGGCAATTTCTTTCATTTCAATCGCTGATTGAAGTCTCGTATAAACACCCATTTTTTCAAGAGCCGCTTGTAGGGCCATTGAGTTGATCATGGTGGCAAGCATTCCCATGTAGTCTCCTTGTGTTCTTTCCATGCCTCCTTCGGCCGCCTGAACTCCTCGGAAAATATTTCCTCCTCCAATAACGATGGCCACTTCTACACCAGCGTCACGAACCTCTTTTATTTCTTTTGCATATTGTTCAATTCGGTTATTGTCAATACCAAATTGTTTATCGCCCATCAGGGCCTCTCCACTTAATTTTAGAAGTATTCTTTTGTATTTCATATTGGGGTTGAAAGTTAGGACAAAAAAAAAGAGAAACTTTGAAGTTTCTCTTTTCTTTTTAATTTTTATTTCAACGCTACCCTTTTGAAACTGGTAACGGTGAGGTCACTCTCGGTTTCCTTAAGGAAGTCAGCAACTGACTTTTTGTTGTCCTTAATAAAGGCTTGGTGCAGTAAAGTATTTTCTTTGAAGAATTTTTTCAATCTCCCTTTAGCAATGTTCTCAGCCATTTCTGCAGGCTTACCTTCTTCAATCGCTTTTTCTTTACCTACCTCAATCTCTCTATCTATTGTTTCTTGGTCAACACCAGACTCATCAACAGCTAGTGGATTCATAGCTGCGATTTGCATTGCAACTTGTCTTCCTACTTCTGTATCTACATTTTTATTTAATGCAACAAGTGTAGCGATTTGGTTTCCTGGGTGAATGTAAGGAACAACAGTTTCAGCGTTTAATTTTGCATAACCATTGATTTCCAACTTCTCTCCAATAACACCAATTTGCTCAGTGATTTTTTCTTCAACAGTTAATTTGTCGTCATATTTCAATGCTTTCAAATCTTCAACTGTTTCAGGTGTGTTGTTCATTGCAATATCAACTAAGCTTTCAACGAAAGCTTGGAAGTCAGAATTTTTTGCAACGAAATCAGTTTCACATGACAAAGCCATGATGATACCTGTTTTATTATCATCTTTCGCACGAGCGTAAACCAAACCTTCATTTGTTTCATTCTCGCCTCTTTTTGCCGCTACTTTTTGACCTTTCTTTCTAAGAAGATCAATTGCAGCTTCCATATCTCCATTTGCTTCAACTAACGCTTTCTTACAGTCCATCATTCCGGCACCTGTTTTTTGTCTTAAAGCGTTAACCTCTTTTGCTGTAATGTTAGCCATGATTATTCTTTTTTAAGCTTCTGCTTCTTTAGTTTCTTCTTCTTTCTTTTCTTCCTTCTCTGCTTTATCAGCTTTCTTATCTTTTGCTGCTTTTCTCTCGTCTAAGCCTTCTTTTACAGCTTCTGTAACTTCAGCAAGTACAGCGTCAATAGACTTAGTAGCATCATCGTTTGCTGGAATTGGGAAGTCAACCATTCTTGGATCAGAATTGGTATCAACCATAGCAAAAACAGGAATGTTCAATTTTTTAGCTTCAGCAACTGCAATATGCTCTTTTTTGATATCAACAATAAATAATGCAGCTGGTAAACGAGTTAATTCAGAAATAGAACCTAAGTTCTTTTCTAATTTAGCTCTTTGACGTGTAACTTGAAGTCTTTCTCTTTTCGATAGAGTATCAAAAGTACCGTCGGTTTTCATTTTATCAATTGCAGCCATTTTCTTAATGGCCTTTCTGATAGTTGCAAAGTTTGTTAACATCCCTCCAGACCAACGCTCAGTTACATATGGCATGTTAGCTGCTTTAACTCTGGTTTCGATAACCCCTTTTGCTTGTTTTTTGGTCGCAACGAAAAGAATTTTCTTTCCTGATTTTGCGATTTGCTTCATTGCAGCTGAAGCTTCATCTAACTTCTTAACTGTTTTGTTAAGGTCGATTACGTGGATTCCTTTTTTCTCAGTGAAAATGTAAGGAGCCATTGCTGGGTTCCACTTTCTTTTTAGGTGACCGAAATGTGCTCCGGCTTCTAAAAGTGTCTCAAATCTTTTGTCTGACATTTTTTAATTTTTCGTGATTTACTTTCCGTTAACTATATTAAACAAACAATCGCTGAGTAGCCGCAAAGCAGATCTCAACGATTTGGATGCTAAATCCACGCCCCAAGTTTTAACGCTTAGAGAACTGGAATTTCTTACGTGCTTTCTTCTGACCTGGCTTCTTACGCTCAACCATTCTTGGATCACGTGTCATTAAACCTTCCGCTTTCAATGAAGGCTTCATCGCTTCATCCACTTTTACAAGTGCGCGAGAAATACCTAAACGAATCGCTTCAGCTTGACCGTTGATTCCACCACCATCAACATTCACAGTAACATCATATTTACCTTGAGTCTCTGTTAAGTTAAATGGTTGATAGATTTTAGCCTGTGTAGTTGCCATTGGGAAGTAATCTGCTAACTCACGGTTATTGATTGTTACTTTCCCTTTACCTGCTTTAAGGTAAACTCTGGCTACAGAAGTTTTTCTTCTTCCTAGTGTATTAATAATTTCCATCTTACTTTATGGTATTGATATCGATTGCTTCTGGTTTCTGAGCATCTTGATTGTGCTCGCCTCCAGAGTAGACTTTCAAATTCTTATAAATAGCTGCACCCAACTTGTTTTTTGGAAGCATTCCTTTTACTGCCTTTTCAACCAAAGTAATAGGATTTTTACTCATTACTTCTGCAGCGGTTAAAGAACGCTGACCACCTGGGTAGCCAGTGTGACGAATGTATTCTTTCGCCTCCCACTTATTTCCGGTAAGGTTTACTTTTTCAGCGTTTATAACAATTACATTATCTCCACAATCCGCATGAGGAGTGAAGTTTGTTTTATGCTTTCCACGCAACAAGTAAGCTACGTTGCTAGCCAAACGACCTAAATTCTGTCCTTCTGCATCAACCAATAACCACTTTTTTTCTGCGGTTTCCTTGTTGGCTGAAATCGTCTTGTAACTCAGTGTATTCACGGTATTTACAACTTTTAAAATGCTTCTTTCCCAAAATTGGGGGTGCAAACATACGGCTATTTTTCAAGTTCTCAAATAAAAACTGTTCATTTTTTCGCTAAAATGTTGATTAAGTTTGTTCAAAGTCTCATTTATTGCTTTTAGCTCATACATCAGCTGTTGTAAGAGCAATTTAAATTCAGAAAAAACCATATTGATATAAGGCTTAAATTTGCACTGTGAAAAAGTACGCGGGGATAATTATTGTGGCGATTTTATTTGGTGGAGGTGCGATTTGGGCAGGATTCTTCATAAAGTCAAACGGACAAGACAGAAAAGAGAAGCCCAAGGTTGTGAATTTTGATCAAGTAAAGGATGAATTCAAGTCAGATCAAGCAAAAAATAAAAGCGGTCAAATTAAAGTTGAATCCTTTTATTTAACTAATCAAGATGGAGAAGGCTTTGGATCCGAACGTGTAAGGGGGAAGGTTTATGTTGCGGACTTCTTTTTTACGACTTGTGGAACAATTTGTCCAAGAATGAGTCACCAACTTGAGCGGGTTCAAGAAGAAATGAAAAAGCACAAGGACTTTCAAATTGTAAGTTTTTCCATTTGGCCAGAGCAAGATACGGTTCAAGCCCTAAAAGCTTACGCTGAACTGCATGGAGCCAATCCGAAACAATGGAACTTCCTGACCGGAAAAAGGGAAGATATTTATCGCTTAGCTCGAAATTCCTTCTTTACGCTTAAGCCAGCCGCCTTGGACGAAATTGGTGATGCCGGCAGCGAGTTTATCCATACTGACAACTTTGTTTTGGTGGACCAAGATGGCTTTGTTCGTGGATTCTTTAATGGAACAAAACCGGAAGAGGTAGATAAAATGATGGAGGAAGCCAAGCTGTTATTGAATTAACCGCCTAGTTTATCTTTTAGGGTCTTCATAAAGGAGCTGGCATATACAAACTCCAAAATCCTTGGATTGTCCGTTTTAATTATTTCCTTATTATTTCCTTCCCACTCTTTGTGTCCTTGATATATGAACATAATGTTATCACCTATTTCGATAACTGAATTCATATCGTGGGTAATTACAACCGTAGTCATATTGTATTCATAAGTAATCTCACGAATAAGGTTATCAATTACAATAGAGGTTCGGGGATCAAGACCTGAATTTGGTTCGTCACAAAATAAGTACTTTGGATTCATTGCAATGGCCCTGGCAATGGCAATCCTTTTCTGCATTCCTCCGGAGGTTTCGGCTGGATAAAGGTGGTTCTTGTTTTCCAACTCAACTCTTTTAAGACAGAAATTAGCACGATCACGCATCTCCTCTCTGCTCATCTTTGTAAACATGGTAAGGGGAAACATGACGTTCTGCTCTACGGTTAAAAAATCAAAAAGCGCAGAGCCCTGAAAAAGCATACCTATTTCCTTACGTATATCTTTTCTCTTTTTGTTTTTAAGTTGAGTAAAGTTTCTTCCATCGTAAATCACCGAACCGGAGTCTGGTTCATGCAAACCTACTATACACTTTGTTAAAACGGACTTACCCGATCCGGATTGACCAATGATCAGATTCGTTTTACCCGTTTCAAAGGTGAAATTGATATCGTGAAGAATTTGGGTCCCTACAAAGGATTTGTTTATGTTCTTTAACTCTATCATATCAGCATTAACTGGGTAATGATTAGGTTAAAAACAAGGATAAGAATTGAACTGGTTACTACCGCATTGGTTGAGGCTTTACCAACATCTAAGGCCCCTCCTTTGGTAAAGTAACCATAGTATGAAGAAACCATACTAATTATAAAACCAAAAACCACAGGCTTAACCAAAGCATACTTTATGGTATACCCTTCAAAATAATAACGTATCCCTTCCACATAAACTTCAGGCGAAGGCAGCTTATCGATCAACTCACAAGCCAAGTATCCACCATACATACTCAAAAGCATTGAGTATATGACCAAAAAAGGAAACATGGTCATGGTTGCCAACATTTTTGGACCTATGAGGTAAGATGCAGAATTTACACCCATAATATCCAAAGCGTCTATTTGCTCTGTAACTCTCATAGTGCCTATTTCACCGGCTATATTTGAACCCACTTTACCAGCCAAAATCAAACAGATTATGGTCGGAGAAAATTCTAGAATGGTTGATTGTCTCGTTGTATATCCTAGCGTGTAAGAAGGAATCCACGCTGATTCCGCAATCATTGCACCTGTTTGCATGGTGATTACGGCCCCCATAAACATGGAAATAATGAGTACAATTAATAAAGAGCCAATCCCTACTTTACCGCACTCAATCATGTACTGTTGCCAGTAAATACTAAGCTTCTCAGGTCGACCAACGACTCTTTTAAGTAAAAGGTAAAACCTTCCAATATGGAAAAACACGTTCAAGTTACCCTATAGGTTTTAATATATTGGCGAAATTAGCTAAATTTGAAGAAGTATGAGAAAGATCACTTTTATATTGTTAACGATAAGCGTTGGATTGTTTATGCAAAAAGGCTGTGGCAAGAAAAAAGGTTGTGATTGCCCGGTTTGGGATACACCTGAAGAAACAGCTCATCCAATATCTGATTCCAAAGAAAACGGAAATTAAACAATTTAATAAAGGCTTGTTAGCCTTAATAACTTAGTGGCACTTCTGTAGTTCAAATGCTTATTTTTGCGCAAAAATTAAGTTATGATCGTAGAAGAAAGCCGTTCACTCCCTCTCTCAACTTTAGCGGAAACTCTTCAAGGCTCCGAAATCATTAACCTTGCCGCGGAGGTCAAAAAACAAATTGCTGCTGGCAAGAACATAAGTAACCTAACTATTGGTGACTTTAATTCTAAATTATTTCCCATACCAACGGAACTTAAGCAAGGAATAGTAGATGCCTATATGGACGATCACACAAACTATCCTCCCTCAAATGGAATTCCGGAGTTGAGGGAATCAGTTTCTTCCTTTTTAAGTCGGAAGTTGGGTTTAGATTACAGATCAGATCAAATACTAATTTCAGGTGGTGCTCGGCCTTTAATATATGCGGCTTATAGAGCCATTGTTAACCAAGATGATGCCGTGGTATTCCCTACTCCATCATGGAATAACAACCATTACACTACCCTTAATTTTGGAAAGCAAATAGCCGTTCCAACAAGAGCAGAGAATAAATTTATGCCAACGGTAGATGATATTGCCCCTCACATTCAGGGCGCTTCACTTGTTGCAGTTTGTTCTCCCCTCAATCCAACAGGAACCGCATTTACCAAAAAAGACTTAAGCGAAATTTGTCAGCTTATTATAGATGAAAACAAGAGAAGAGGTCCTGAAGAAAAACCAGTTTATCTAATTTATGATCAAATATATTGGCAATTAACCTACGGTATTGACCATGTTGACCCAGTAAATCTTTACCCTGAAATGAAAGATTATACCATATACATTGATGGTATTTCTAAGGCTTTTTGTGCTACTGGCGTAAGGGTTGGTTGGTCCTTTGGACCCGAGAAGATTATCGGAAAAATGAAGTCCATTCTCGGACATGTTGGAGCATGGTCGCCAAAAGCAGAACAAGTAGCCACTGCTCAATTTTTACAAAATGAGGAAGCTGTTTCAAGCTTTTTGGATTTAAATAAAACGAAAATAAAGTCCCGATTGGATAAAGTGTATGAAGGATTTATGGACCTTAAAAACAAAGGCTACGCTGTAGATGCAATTGCACCTGAGGCTGCCATGTATTTGACGGTTGCCTTTAACTTGAGAGGACAAAGAGGATTAAACAGCACTGAGGAAATAACCGATTATCTTTTAAATGAAGCAGGACTGGCCATTGTTCCATTTTATGCCTTTGGGAGCTCTAGGGATGAAACTTGGTATAGAATATCTGTAGGAACACTGGATGAAAAAGAAGTTCCAGAAATTTTCAGTAGATTGGAACTTGCCTTGAGCAAATTAAAATAGGAAAAAGTGAAGAATAACTACGCAATCATAATGGCTGGAGGAATCGGAAGTCGGTTCTGGCCCATGAGCAAAACAAGCTTTCCTAAGCAGTTTTTAGACATTTTGGGAACAGGTGAGACGTTGATACAAATGACTTACCGCAGGTTTTTGGCCTTATGTCCGAAAGAAAACATATATGTTGTAACCAACGATGACTACAAATCTCTCGTGATGGAGCAACTTCCTGAAATGAAGGAAGGTCAGGTTTTGTGCGAGCCCTCTCGCAGAAACACAGCGCCTTGTATCGCATATGCAGCCTATAAAATTCATTTTCAAAACCCCAACGCAAGAATGATGATTGCTCCTTCGGATCATCTCATTTTAAAAGAAAAGGCATTTGAAGACTCGATGAGTTTAGCCTTGGAGCAAGCAGATAAAGGAACGCTTGTCACACTTGGAATAAAACCAAGCCGGCCTGATACCGGATATGGCTACATTCAATTTGTTGATGAGGGGGATGATAAAGAGGTGAAAAAGGTTAAAACTTTTACCGAAAAACCAAACTTAGAGCTTGCTCAAACTTTTTTGGATTCTGGAGACTTTTACTGGAATTCTGGGATTTTTGTGAGTACAACTCAAACCATGATAAACGCTTTTGCAGAACACCTAAATGAGGTTCATGTGTTGTTTGAACCCAAATTGAAAGAATTAAATGGACCTGAAGAAGCGGAGACCATTTCAGACATCTACGCGGTTTGTGCAAATGTTTCTATCGATTACGGAATCATGGAAAAAGCAAAAAACGTTTATGTTGTATTAAGCGATATTGGTTGGTCTGATCTTGGAACATGGGGCTCCTTGTACACGCATTTAAAACTTGATGAAAACAAGAACGCCAAGCTTGGTAAAAACGTTCGTTTATATGAGTGCAGTGATACCTTAGTACATTCTCAAAAAGAAAAACTAATGGTGCTGCAAGGCTTGGATGATTATATCGTGGTTGACACAAAGGAGGCCTTGCTGGTAGTTAAAAAATCAGAAGAGCAAAAAATAAAACAATTTGTAACCAACCTAAAAGCTGAAGGCTTGGATGATTTTGTTTAAGAAGGTTTTATGTCTTTCACCATCAATTGAAGGTTTTCTCGTCCATTCCACACATTCTTTTCAATGGTGTATATGAGATCAAATGTCTCGTTTTTAACACAATTAAAGTGTTCGGGCATTCGAAAGGCAATGGCAGCATAGGCGTCTTGCGACTTACCCTTTTGAGTTGCGGTAAATTTCAAATGTTCGTCTTTCAGTAATTTTGCAAAGCCTGAATCTGACACTCCACGAGTAATAAAAGTTGGTCGCATGTTGCCTGGACCAAATGGAGAAAGTTTATCCAGCACCTTATAAAAAACAGGAATAGCATCATTGCTCCCTTCTTGAATTTCATGGAAATCAATTTCAAGATCGGCATCTATGCTTTCAATAAGTTCATCTTTTTTTATGCGCTTTGCTACTTCTTGTTCGAAGGCATTTCTAAAACCCTCAAACTTTTCTTTCTTAATCGTCAACCCTGCTGCCATATCATGGCCCCCAAATTGTATGATATAATCGCTGCATGCATTAAGACACTCATATGCGTTAACCCCCGGAATAGAGCGCACCGAACCTGATAGAATTCCATCATTTTCTGAAAAAACAACCGTTGGGCGGTAATAATTTTCAATGAGACGAGAAGCTACAATTCCAATAACCCCTTTATGCCACTCTTCTCCACTTATTACGGTAGAGAATCGGTCATGAGCATCAGGCCATAAGGATATCTCATGAAGTGCATTTTCCGTAATTTCTTTATCCAGCTCTTTACGGTCTTTATTGTAATTATTGATCTCACTTACTAAATTATCAAGGTCTTGTTCTTTTTCGGAAAGTAAAAATGCGACTGCTCGAGAACCACTAAAAATTCTTCCTGCCGCATTTATTTTCGGCCCTATTTTAAATACCACATCGGAGGTGCTCAACTTTTGGAAGTTCTCATCTAGCTCTAGAAGTTTTTTAAAGCAAGCCCGTGGGTGTTTGTTCAAAAGCTTCATTCCTGCATAAGAAAGCACTCGGTTCTCTCCAGTCATGTCTACTATGTCACAGGCTATTGAAATAGCCACCAAGTCTACCTCTAACCATAGTTTATTTTGGTTCCAATCATTTTTTTCAGCTAAAGCCTGCATAAACTTAAAACCGACTCCACAGCCAGAAAGTTCCTTGTAAGGATATTCGCAAAAAGCTTGTTTTGGGTTCAAAATATAGGCATCTGGCAACTCCTCTCCAGGTAAATGATGGTCACATATAATTAAATCTATTCCAAATTCATTAGCCAGGTCTACCTCCTTTATAGCGGTAATTCCGCAGTCAAGAGCTATGACAAGACTTACACCATTTTTTTTTGCAGCCTTTATCCCTTGTTCGGATAAACCATAGCCTTCACTATAACGATCCGGTATGTAATACTCAAGGTTATCGTAGTGTTGTCGTAAAAACCCAAACACCAATGCTACCGCAGTAGTGCCATCAACATCATAGTCCCCATATACCATTATTCTTTCACCATTGCCTAGGGCCTCCTCAAGCCTATCGACCGCCTCATCCATGTTCTTCATTAGAAAAGGATCATGGATCATGCTTGTTTTAGGATTTAAAAAATGCGCCGCCTTTTCCTTGGTATCGATACCACGCTGAACAAGAATCTGAGCTGTTATTTTATTTACACCCAAAGAACGCTTCAATTCATTCACTTTTTCCTTGGGCGGCAATGCCTTTAAATTCCATTTTTTTTGCGTAATTTGCTTCTCTTGATTCATGAGATACTTGGGCACATTTATATTCGTAAACTTTCTTTTGGGGTTCAACTCAGAAGCTCAGCAAGAATTAAGCTCAGCTTATTTTATTCAAACTCAAGAGTCCAAAATAAACAATATTTCTGAGATTCCGACCATATTTCATGGTACATTTCATTCAATAATAGACAGCACCAGAAATATTGAAATAAATGCTGAAGGCGCCTCTTCTCTTAAGTATGTACTTAACTACATGCCCATTGAATTGGTCAATACAAGTGCGAGTTATTTTATTAGAGATAATTGGTTGTTTGGAATAAAAAGAAATGATAGCCTAAGTTGCCTTGTTGACAACGACACCTGCTATTACCTTGTCCCTCTGGAAAGCAAGGTTTTTGATCCTAATGAAATTCCCATAGTGCTTTCTGAAAACAAAATGCTTGTATTCAAAAAAGCTAAAGAAAATGAGTTTACTGTTCAACTATGGGAAATAGAAAATGGTGTGTTAAGTGTTGCCAGCTTTGACCATGAAGTATGTATCGATTTAATAAAATCAATATCTCAAGAAGAGAAAAAGGATGAATACGGTACCCTAAACTACTTCATCCCCATAAACAAAAAAAACATCCAAAAAATATTGGACTCGGAGGGTTTTTCTGACAAAAACAACTTTAGACTTTAATGAGAATCATCTTGTTTATACTTTGTTGTGTCAGTTATTCACTTGCACAAAATGTTGAGCTCGATAGTTTAGATTATAGAAACTATGACTTTCCAGACAAGATATCTATTTCAAAATGTAAAAACATTCTCAAAACTAGTGACCTTGATTTACAAGAAAGCTACGACAGCTATGGAGATTATAATTACTACAGGTATATGTACGGAGGTGGTAGCAGATTGGGCTTAGGTTTTCCAACAGATCAAAACGAAGAGGATGTGAAACTCTTTTATATAGGCTCCTCTCAGGATGGCAAGGTGGCGTATACTATTTTACCTCAATCCTTCGGCTACGACTACTTCTATGCTCAAACCATTATCCAAGATATAAATACACAGGAAATTTTATGGCACCATCATGTAAGATATGAGTTCCCAGACTTCTCATATTTTCTTGAGGGCAATGATTCCTTGCAAGACTCTACCTATTATGCTCCGGATAATTTAGGAAAATATTGGGTGAAGAACTATAACCTCATTTCATCAAAACTCTTTGAACACAAAATCGTTCAGAAGTCTAAAAAAGCACGTAAGCGATATGAGGTATACAACGACATAAAGTTTGCTAAAGGCCGATGGGAAGACGAAAAAATATTCGTTGATATGGTGGTTAATTTCAAAGGGGATACCACTACAATTAGCTGGATGCCTTTGGAAGAAGGAATGTTAGGCGTCCAATTTTCCGGTTACATTCCAAATCATATGAAGGAGGATGAGGGTGTAGCTATTTTTTTGGAAGTTTATCCTTTAGAAAAGGAGCTTATACCGGTTAACGAAGAGGAAGAAAATGGTGAGGCGCACCATGTTTACAAGCGAATTCGCTTACTTCCCATTACCACTAAATTTCAAGTGGGAATTGAAAGAAAGATGCTCAACCCTGAAAAAAAATACAAGCATAACAAGTCCATTAGTCAATACGAGGGATATCGCAAACTCAACCTGACGGAGATTATTTCTGATCAAATTGGACTGGATGAAGTTGAATGGATTCAGAAGTATGGTGGCCCCTACATTGATTTTCATCATACAACAGAAACGTATGAACACGTTTATAAGGATTACAGAAAAAACAATAAAATAGCTCCTGAATTTACCCTTGATGGAGAGAACTATTTTCTTGCCCAAACCAGAGGTCGTTCTTACAACGATACGCGAACTTATATTTTAGGTAATAACAAGAATGATTCCGGCTATATTTCTAATCGCCATTATATATTGCATTACGAGTCGGATAGTGGAGACTTTTCCTACTTTTTGGATTTTTCGAAAATGAGAGACTGGAATAATTCCCAAATAAACTACCTCTTGTACAACTCCGATAGTATTGTTTATATCATGTTAGCTGGTGAGACTCCGGATAAGGAGGGTGATTTTATCATTGCCTACGACTACAAAAACGAGCAAACATTATGGCGCTCAGAAAACAGCACTGCTAACTCGCTAAGCATGTGTTATAATAAAGATGTTCTTTTTTGCGGATTTTCGGATGGAGAAAATCATTGCATCAATTTAATTAATCGCCTAAATGGTGAACTTATTAATTCTATTAAAATAGAGTTTCCAGCAAAGTGGTTGGTTTTAGAAGGTGAATTTTTAGAGGTTTTTGCCGGAAGATCAAATTACGAGTTTAAAATGACCTCTTCTTTTTTCAAAGGATTAGAATAATGAAATATCGCCTACTCAACCAGGAAGAATTAAATGAACTGAAACCAGAGTTTATAAAATTTCTAATTATTAATGGGATAGACGCAGACGAATGGGAGAAAATAAAAAAAGAAGATCCCTCCGCAGCAAAAGGCATTGTTGAGCAATTCAGTGAGTCTATATTTGAGGGGGTTTGTAGGAAAATATCTTTTTTATGCTTGAATAATGATGACCTTCTGATTGCTGTACAGTTTTTAGAAAATAAAATGAATGTAATTAGAAAAAGTAAGACGAACGAACAAGTGACACTGGATGAAAAACCCTACAAACACAGTCGCGAAGAAGACATCTTTTTTCTATTAAACAACGGCTATCGCAAAGAAGAGGCCGAAAGTGTTTTTAAAAAGCTTTGCCTGGAATTATAATTCTTGGCACAAACTTTGAATCCTACTTACTGGACACAAAAACTCACTAAAATGAAATTATTTAGCATTATACTCGGAATGGCAGTTTGCACAGCGAGTTTTGCCGTTCCACAACAATTTAAAGTAAAAGAATACAGTACTACCAGTTTTCGTACGATTTCTCACTCCACCTTTAAAGCAGGAGAAGAATTGAAATACAGACTCCACTATGGAGCTATTGATGCGGGTGAGGCTGTAATAAAAGTTAAAAAATCAGATAAAAAGGCCAAAGGTAGAAGCCTACTACATGTTGTAGCAGAAGGAAAATCAATTTCGGCTTTTGATATGTTTTTTAAGGTCCGAGATCGCTATGAGTCTTACATTGATGAAAAAGGGGTTTTCCCATGGGTATTTGTAAGAAGGGTCAATGAAGGTGGTTATAAAATCAACCAAGATTATACATTCTTTCAGCACAAATCAAAAGTTGATAACGGTGAAGGAAAACAATTTGAAGTGCCTAAATTCAGTCAAGACATGATCTCTTCCTTCTTTTATGCGAGAACGCTTGACTACGACAATGCCAAAGTTGGAAAGACATATACGGTGCAAACTTTTGTTGATGACCAAATGTATGATCTGAAGATAAAATACATGGGCAAAGAGACAGTCAAATTAAGAAACGGTAAGTATAAGTGCATGAAATTTCAGCCTATAGTTCAGGAAGGACGAATTTTTTCAAGCTCGGAGGATTTACAAGTTTGGATTACGGATGATAAAAACCGAATTCCCATCTTGGTAAAATCAAAAATTTTGGTTGGCAGCATAAAAATGGAGGTTGTCGATTACAAGAATTTAGCTAATCCCATAGCTAAAGTGGAAGAATAAAAATTTCTCCCATTGAGTAGTGTTCATTCCCTCAGCGGTAGCTGGGGGATTTTTTTATTTCAACAAAATCGAGCCAATAAAAATCTCGTTACCCATCTGACTTTATTAATTAACTTTGTTCGTGATGAAGTTATAATTACTTCTAGAAATGGGATGTTCAAGCTGTTCAAATAACACCAATGGTACACCGAAAGGTTGTAAGAGCAATGGGACCTGTGCGTCAGGTGGTTGTGATAAGTTGGGTGTATTTAATTGGCTATCGAACATGCAATTACCTGGTCAGAAATCAGAATTTAACCTAGTTGAAATTCGATTTAAAAATGGCAGAAAACACTTTTACAGAAACACAGAACATATTCCATTAAGCACCGGGGATGCAGTTGTAGTGGAGTCTCACACAGGAGGACATGACGTTGGTGTAGTATCGCTTATAGGTGAACTAACCAGGCTCCAAGTAGAGCGGAAAGATGGTAAGAATTACAAAATTCATGACTATCGTAAAATATATCGCAAGGCAAACCAGAAGGATTTAGATGTTTGGAAGGAAGCACGAGGGCGAGAAAAGCAAACCATGTTTGAAGCTAGGACCCTTGCTCTTCACCACAATCTTCAAATGAAAATCTCGGATGTAGAGTTCCAAGGCGACAATAAAAAAGCCATATTTTACTATACGGCAGAAGGCCGAGTTGACTTTCGTCAATTGATTAGGGCTATGGCTGATAAATTCAAGATCCGTATTGAAATGAAGCAAATTGGCGCCCGCCAAGAAGCCGGCCGATTAGGAGGTATTGGATCGTGTGGAAGGGAGTTATGTTGTGCTACTTGGTTGACTGATTTCAGGTCTGTTTCGACCTCAGCAGCGCGCTATCAGCAATTGAGCCTTAACCCACAAAAGCTTGCTGGGCAGTGTGGGAAGCTTAAATGCTGCCTCAACTATGAGTTAGATCAATATATTGAAGGATTCAAAATGTTCCCTTCAAATAAAACAGAGCTTGAAACTGAAAAAGGAGTGGGGATTCATCAAAAAACCGACATTTTTAAAAAAATTATGTGGTTTTCTTATAAAGGAGATTTTGGCGGCACACATTACCCGCTCAAAATAGAACGAATCAATGAAATTATTGAATTAAACAAGAAAGGTAAAAAGCCAGCTGACCTCAATGATTTTGCAGAAATAATTGAAGCACCACAAGAAGAAAACTACCTTAATGTGGTTGGTCAGGATAGCCTTAATCGCTTTGATGACAAGTTCAAAAAGAAAAAGGGCAACAAGAAAAAGAAAAAATTTAAGAAGCCTGGTGGAACGGTAACTCCTCAAAAGGGAGAAAACAATAAACCGCAAACCGGTAAAAAACCTTCAGCTAATAAAAAGCGCCGTTTCAAAGGAAACAAAAAGAAAAATGACTAGGCTAATAGGAATATTAATACTTGCATTAGCATTATTTTCTTGTGGAGATGAGGCGCATTTTCAGCAGGTAAAGGACATTTCTCCAAAGGGCTGGAAAATTTCTGATACTGCTCGTTTTTCATTTGAAATAAAGAACCCCGGAAAGTACGAGCCTGTCATTACGCTACGAACAACAGTTAATTATCCCTATTCTAACATATATCTTTTTGTAGATATGTTAACCCCTCAAGGAATGCATATGCTCGATACCATCGAGTATAAATTGGCTCAAAAAAACGGAGCTTGGATTGGAAAAGAAACCGGGTCTTACGTAGAAAACAACCTAGGTTTTCCAATAGAAATTACAAAGAAAGGAAAGTATTCTATTGCAATAGTGCATGGTATGTATGATGAACCACTCGAAGAGGTAAGCGCGATTGGTTTTGAATTACGCTGATTAATTCTGACGGCTTTCTAGCAGGATAATTAAATCGTAAAGAGCCTGTTTATCTCCAATAACGTTAAGGCCATCAAGTAATTCACGTGCATCATTTGAGTAACGATTTACCAAAGCTCTAAGGTCAGTTCTAAGCCCAATTTTTTCCATTAGATCACACATCCCATTTACCTTGTCCTCACCGCTGAAGCCACTTATTTCAACAAACTCACTTGGCGCTTTTAGCTTGCATTGTATGGCTAACCAAGTTTTTTTATCCGCTAAAATGTCCCCTCCTTTTTGCTTACCTGTTTGCCCGGTTTCTCCGAAAGCATCCAAATAATCGTCTTGCAATTGAAAGGCTATACCGAGTTTTTCTCCAAAACTGAACAAGGCCTTTTGTTCTGTTAAACCCGCTCCAGCAATTATAGCTCCAGCCTCTAATGAAAAGCCCAAAAGAACCGCTGTTTTTAAGCGAATCATTTCCATATACTCCTCAATTGCCACCTCTTCCCTACTTTCAAAGTCCATATCGAATTGCTGACCTTCACACACCTCTAAAGCAGTTGTATTAAATCGTTCTAGTAGAGTGATGCTATTGCATTTTACAAACTCCTGGCAGGCCTTAATCATTAAAGCATCTCCACTTAGAATACCTGTGTTACTGTCCCATTTTTCATGTACTGTTACCTTTCCTCTTCTGGTGGGCGCGGCATCCATGATGTCATCGTGGATAAGAGTGAAATTATGAAACAGCTCTACGCCAAGCGCAGCAGGCAAAGCCTTATCCAAATCATTTTTAAACAGGTTGTAAGACGCCAACAACATTGCTGGACGTATTCTTTTACCTCCAATTGACATGAAGTAACTTAAAGGATCATACAATCCACTTGGGTTTTTAGGAAAACCAAATTTTCCAAGGGCCTCCTCTATGCTATTTATATGATTTCTCAACGCTTTAAAATCTCCATTAAATATGCTCCATATCCTGATTTAAGGAGTGGTTTTGCAAGTTTCTCAAGTTGAGCAGCGTCAATGAATCCCATATTATATGCAACTTCTTCTAGACAGCCTATTTTAAGCCCTTGTCTATCTTCAATTACTTGAACATATTGACTTGCTTGCATCATGCTTTCAAAAGTGCCGGTATCTAGCCAAGCTGTTCCTCTATCAAGCACAGAGACTGAGAGTTCCCCCATCTCTAAATACACACGGTTTATGTCCGTAATTTCATACTCACCACGAGCACTTGGGGTAAGATTTTTAGCAATCTCGCAAACCCTATTGTCGTAAAAGTATAACCCAGGAACGGCATAATTACTTTTTGGTTTAGATGGCTTCTCTTCAATTGAAATGGCTTGCATTTCATCGTTGAATTCAACTACACCGTAGCGTTCTGGATCTGAAACATGATAGGCATATACAACTCCCCCTTTAGGGTTTGCATTCTCTTTCAGGAGCTTTCCCATTCTGTTTCCATAGAAGATATTATCACCTAGCACCAGGGCTGCTGCATCTCCATCTATAAAGTTCTCTCCTAAAACGAATGCTTGAGCAAGACCATTAGGAACTTCTTGAACGGTATATTCAAAACGACAACCAAACTGACTTCCGTCTCCCAAAAGCCTTTTAAATAATTCATTATCGTGTGGTGTTGTGATGATAAGTATCTCTCGAATTCCCGCCATCATTAGAGTTGAGATAGGGTAATAAACCATCGGTTTATCATAGATCGGCATTAACTGCTTAGATATGGCTAAGGTTAATGGATGTAACCTTGTTCCTGAGCCACCTGCTAAAACGATTCCTTTCATTCTTCCTCTATATTTTCAATTTCTAATTCTTGTAGGTCAATATCCTCTTCCTCATCCAACATTTGAAGCATAGGTTCTTTGAAGGTTTTATTAGAAATAATTTTATCCAAAGACATCAGTAAAGACGGAAGAACTACAAGGTTAGAAATCATTGCAACCAACAGAGTGATTGAAACAAGTAATCCAAGGGCAACTGTTCCTCCAAAATCCGACATGGTAAACATGCTAAAGCCAAAAAACAAAACAATAGAAGTATAAATCATCGATACACCTGTCTCTTGTATACTCGCCTTTACGCTTTCGGCTATGTTCCAGTTTCTTTGTTTTAACTCTTGCCTGTATTTGGCCAAGAAGTGAATAGTATCATCTACAGAAATTCCGAATGCAATGCTAAACACCAATAGCGTACTTGGTTTAATTGGAATGCCAAAAATCCCCATAATTCCAGCCGTTACCATCAAGGGGATAAAATTCGGAAGAAGCGATACCAACACCATTTTTATGGAACTAAAAAGCAGGGCCATAATAATGGATATAACTATAATTGCTAAAGTTAAACTCGTGAACAGGTTTTTCACCATGTAACTTGTGCCTTTAGCCAAAACTACACTTGTGCCTGTAACCGTGGATTCAATGTTGTTTTCATTCCTAATTTCTACTAGCAGGTCCGCTATATTTGGATCTCCTGCAAAGGAATAAACATGCTCCAAATCCTCCGCAAATTTGGCGTTAAAAAGTGAGTCTTTCCCTTCCCCTAACTTTTCTTCCAGTTCATATTTGATATCTCCGTAGGCATCATAAAGAAACTCAGACTCTAATAAAGCTCTTAATGCTTTTTCTTTGCTTGCAGTCGACTTGTAATTACTGATGTAATAATCTAAGCTGTCTCTTCCAGGATTTAAAGTGCTATCTAGAATCAATTCTGTTCTTTGCTTAATCCCATCCATTTCATTCGAACCAATATCTGCAATCTGAAAAGAAATTCGAACAAAACGGCCAGTGCTATCCATAAATTGATTTCCAACATTGGCGTCTGAAGTAGCATTACCTATGTATTTCTTTATTTTAAGCTTATCTCTTCCTGATATATCAAGATTATATGAAGAAGAGTCACCTTCTTCTAATGCTTGATGAGCAAACTTAAGGGCATCTGTAACTGACAAGGATCGAGATAAAATTTGCGTTTTACCCTTTGTGATATTCTCTAATAAATTTTTCTGAGCTGCCTCTATTCTAGGTAAAACACGTTTATCTGTTCCACCCTTTTCCTTCTTCGTATCTAAAAGAATTTCAAAAGGCATTACCCCACCAAAAGTTTCTTCAAAGTAGTGGAGGTCCTCTTTTATAGGGTCACCGTTAGGAAGGTCACTAGCTACATTACCCGTGGTTACCATAAGCGTAATTCCATAAGCGCTTAAAGCAATGATTAAAAGTGAACCTAGATATACAAAAATGCGGTATGAGCTTACCACTGTTACCAGGCCGTCTACTACAGAACTGACCCAATTCTTATCCAAATGCTTGGTGTGCTTTTTCTTTGGTGTAGAACTATAAGAATAATAAATTGGAATAATTGCAAGACTGATGAAAAAGAGGCTAATGATGTTAATGGAAGCTATGGTTCCGAAATGCTGTAGCTTATCTGATTGGGTAAAAATGAATGCAGCAAAACCAAGAGCGGTTGTCATGTTCGTTAAAAATGTTGCATTACCAACCTTTTGAATAACCCTTGTTAGTGATTTAGCTTTGTTTTGATGTGTGGCAAATTCGGCGTGGTATTTATTTATCAGGTATATACAATTTGGTATTCCGATTACAATCATTAGCGGAGGAACAAGCCCCATTACAATGGTAATTTTATAACCAAACATCCCCATCAGACCAAAGGACCAGGTAACACCAACAGCAACAACAATCATACAGACAGCAACGACTCTAAAAGATCTGAAGAACAAGAACAAAATTAGGGCGGTTACCCCCATTGCTAAACCAATAAACAAGCCTACCTCATCCACCAGCTTTCTGCCAATTACATCCCTTATGTAAGGAAGTCCTGAATATCTGATTTGAGGAAAGTTCTTTTTATACGATTCTGCATATGAGTGGATTTTTACCACCATGTCCTTTCTATTTTCTGAATCGAAAATTTCCGGGTTCATGGAAATCATCATCAAATGAATCCCATCCTTGTATAAGATATCTTTGTAGAAAGGCAGTGCATAAATACTATCCTTGAGAACATCTAACTGTTCCTGATTAGCAGGAAAAGAAAACTTATTTAATTCGAATTTATCCTCTTCCTGATTAACCCTTAAATTATATAATTCTGCTATGGAAAAAACTGAATCAACGCCATGGACCTTCTTAATTTTATCACCTAATGTTTTCCATGCCTTAAAATTTTTATAGTCAAACATGTTGGAGCCTTCAACCCCAATGACCATAATGTTTCCATCAACACCAAAATGTTTCCTGAACTTCTCAAACTTTACCCGTTCTGGATCCTCTTCTGGTAATATGTTGGCAAAGCTAGTATCAACCTTTAGGTTGCTTATAGCCATATAAGTCATTAAGCCCGTTAGAACAACTAACAGGCTTATGATGAATAGGCGTTGCCTAAGTATTATGTTTGCGACTCTAAACCACATGGTGGCTTTTTAACAGAACTCGTTAAAGGCCGCTGTTAAATTTTCTGCAATTAGTTCTGCTGGTTTTCCTTCAATATGGTGTCGTTCTATAAAGTGAACTAGTTTACCATCTTTGAAAAGCGCCATTGATGGAGAAGAAGGAGGGAAAGGTAAACAGTAATTTCTAACTTGGTTAACCGCTTCCGTGTCTACACCTGCAAAAACTGTGTAAAGGTTCTCTGGTTTTACATCATTCTGAATGGCCATTTTTGCTGCTGGACGAGCATTAGCTGCTGCACATCCGCAAACCGAATTTATTACAACTAAAGCCGTTCCTGACTTTTCCATTGCACCATCCACTTGGTCTGGGGTTGTTAACTCAGTGAAACCAACCTCTGTAAGGTCTGATCTCATCGGTGCTACTAATTCTGCTGGATACATAATAAAAATTTTATTCTGGTTTAAAACTTTGGGCCACTTTTAAAAGCGCCTCCATTTTTGATTTATCTAAAATTGGATCGAAAGGAGTTTCTCCATTTGATTCTGCCAAATAGGTTTTTCCTTCTGCCGGTATTATGAGAGAAAACCCATAACCTTTTTGTATTTCATCCGAACCAAACTTTTTATTGGTCAATTCATAAACCAATAAGTTTTCTTCATCTTTCAAAATCTCATATTTATCAGATGATCCAAATGAATTCTTATTCATTTCGTTCCTTATATCATCAATGCTTCTTTTGCTCGGGTAAATCGTGAATTCATTGTCACTGTCATCTTTAACCTTAACTGCCTTAAACTTACCTTCATCGTTATGTAGGTTTAAGTTTTTCGACAACTTCATTTCTCCGACAACAATTGTTCCTTTTACGTCTCCTGTGTCGATTGTTTCAGCAGTGCCTTCTTCATCACCACTTCCACAGGCTATTACACCTGCAAGTAAAGCCAATACGATAAATAATCTCATCACTTAAATTTTCAGCAAAGATGCGATTTTAATCTCTAAAAGGAAAACCCATTTCCGCTCATTTTTGCTAATTTAGCCCATTAATGCACTTATGATGATGAAAGAATTAATAGCAGAATTTGGACAACAACTTTTAAAAGGAGTTGAAGTGGGAGAAAACCTCCATTTTAATGCACCTAAAAACACTATCGAAAACGTAGTTATTACAGGCCTTGGAGGGTCAGGAATGGGCGGTAAAATTGTTGCCGAGCTCCTTGAGAACGAATTAGCTGTGCCCGTTCATTTAAATAACTCTTACTCTATTCCCAGTTTTGTTTCTGAAAACACCTTGGTCATTGCCAGCTCGTTTAGTGGTAATACGGAAGAAACCATAAGTGCTCTTAACTTTGCCTTAGAAAAAAAGGCTGAATGCGCTGTTATTTCTAGCGGAGGGGCAGCCATAGAAATCGCAAAAAATGAAGGTCTTAGCTACGCTCAAGTACCCAATGTTGGACCTCCACGAGCGAATATTGGCCTATCGATAGTACAACAATTTTATATGTTAAAAGCATATAATTTGATTGCTTGGGACGTAAAATCCGCTATAGAAAGTTCGGTTGCATTTTTGAGTAGCAAACAAGAAAGTATTAAGGCTCAAGCTGAAAAGCTTGCTGATTTTCTCTTTGAGAAACAACCAATTATATATGCTTGCCAAGGCTTTCATGGCTCAGCAATTCGTTTCAGACAACAATTAAACGAGAACTCTAAAATGTTGGCTTGGACAAATTTTATCCCTGAAATGAACCATAATGAACTCGTTGGATGGGCAGGAGGTTCTAAATTACACGCGCCTGTGTTTTTTGAGACCAACTCAGATTCAGAAAGAAATAAATTGAGAACTAAACTATCAAAAGAGGCAATTGAAAAATACACGGACGTATTCACTGTGAAAGCAGAAGGAGACAGTGCTTTGCTTCAAACAATGTACTTAATTCATATAGGAGACTGGGCTTCCTTGTTTCTTGCTGAAAAAAATCAAGTCGACATTTTTGATATTGAGGTGATAGACCACTTGAAGTCAGAGCTTGCCAAATATTAATGAGTCGTAAAGTTAAATTTGAGGATTGGGGCTTGTTAGATTATAAAAAGGCTTGGGATAAACAAGAAGCCATTTTTAATTTACAAATTCAAAGAAAGCTCAACAATCGAAAACATCCCGATAATATAGAAGCCACTGAAAACCATTTGGTTTTTGTGGAGCATCCACATGTCTATACCCTTGGTAAAAGCGGATCAGAGGAGAACTTACTTGCTTCTGAAGCAGTGTTAAAAGCTAAGAATGCCAGTTATTATAAAATTAACAGGGGTGGAGACATTACCTACCATGGCCCAGGACAATTGGTGGCCTATCCTATTTTTGATTTAGATCATTTCTTTACGGATATTCATAAATACTTAAGGTACCTTGAAGAAGCTGTAATACTAACTCTAGATGAATATGGTATAAAAGCAGGAAGATATGAGGGTTATACAGGTGTTTGGCTTGATCCAGATAACCCAGCCAAAGCACGCAAAATATGTGCAATGGGAGTGAAGTGTAGCAGATGGGTTACTATGCACGGAATAGGCTTTAATGTAAATTCTGACCTCTCCTATTTCTCTTCAATCGTCCCGTGCGGAATTTCTGATAAGCAAGTTACCAGCATGCAAAAGGAACTTGGACATACGGTAGATATGGGAGAGTTAAAAGAGCGACTAAAAATAAATTTAGCCAACATTTTCGATTTTGATTGGATTTAATAGCAACTTTGCATCATGCCATTTTACCGCCTAAGAAATAAAAAAGTCCGTCGTTTCTTTAAAATAACCGGGTGGTCAATCTTGTCTATTTTGGTCGGAGCATCACTATTTATAGTGCTTACTGGAAGATTATATATTTTCAAAGGCATTGTAAACACCGTAATGGTGGGTCGCTTGGGCCCTTCCATTTCAGAGTATGGAATATTCTACAACCGAAATATAGAGGCCAAAAACCCTCATGAATGGCAACCCCATAAAGATTTTTTAAGCAAACAATTGCGACCTATTGACTTAAAACGAATGAAAGAACTTGAAACTGTATCATTTCTTGTTCTTAAAGATAGTGCTTTGCTTTATGAAAAGTATTTTGACGATTACAACAAAGACTCCATCACAAATTCCTTTTCTGTAGCAAAGTCCATTGTCAGTTTATTGGTTGGAATTGCTATTGATGAGGGCCATATTAAATCCTTAGATGAACCTGTTAGCAATTATTTAAGTGGGTTTCGTTCGGGCCATGCCCGAAAGTTAACCATTCGTCATCTGCTTACAATGAGTTCAGGATCCAATTGGGAAGAGGGAAGCTCTCCCTTCTCGCATAATGCTGAGGCTTATTATGGTACGGACCTGAAGGGATTAATGAAACGAATCGAATTCATCCGGCCTCCAGGAAAGGTATTTAACTATCAAAGTGGGAACACTCAGTTTGTGGCTATGATATTAGAAAAGGCTACGGGAAAAAATATCAGTGAGCTGGCTGAAGAAAAATTATGGGGTCCTTTAGGAGCCACTCATAATGCCTTGTGGAATTTAGATGACTATGAGGACAATATTGAAAAAGCTTATTGCTGCTTTTATGCCACTGGACGAGACTTCCTTAGAATCGGGCAATTGATTCTGAATAATGGAGAAGCAAACGGGAAGCAAATCGTCTCTCGGGCTTATATCAAAGACGCAACTACACCCGCAAAATTCTTAAAAACAAAGAGTGGACATACCAATGACCGTTATGGTTTAGCATGGTGGACCACCACGCATAAAGGGAAGAGAGTTGTTTATGCAAGGGGGATTTTAGGACAGTACATTATTTGTATTCCTTCAGAAAACATGGTGATTTTTAGAGCGGGCTGGTACCGTCATGATCGGAAAATTAATGATCACCCACAGGATTTATATTGGTACATAGAGGCTGGATTAAAATTAGCAGAGTAAGATGCGAAAAGACATTAAGTTACCTGAGGTAAAGGACATTTATATGGCAGCAGTTTATGAAAAAAATGAACTGGGTGAAGAAGAGTGGATGGTATATCTGGTAAATAATTCGAACAAATTTTTAAACTCAATTCTTGTGGCATCCAAAGGATACGGGAAAAATATTCGTACCGGAGAAAAGATTGAAACCTCAACCTTACGTCACTTTATAGAAAACCTTCAGCCTTATGCTGCGGCAAAAGTTGAACGGATTATGCCAGATGTTTTTGGATTAAACAATGAGTACTGGTTAAGCTTCCGAATAGGAACCCAGATGTACGATAAAAAGTTTGTTTTCTTAGCGGAGTCCATTAAAAAAGAAAACACCACCCAAGTTCCCATTGTCGAAAGAGAGGGTGTTCTCATTTAATCTTCCTGTCATAGACAACAAAACAGGAAATGTACAGTTAAATGATATAAGAAATCAAAAAAACTTACTTTTGAAAAAAAATGTAAAATGAAGAAATCAAAAAAGCATGTAAGTCTACTTATGGCGGCTACCCTGGTAGTAGTAATAAACTTTTCTAGCTGTAAGAAATATGACGATGGTCCTTCACTTTCTTTAAGAACAAAAAAATCAAGACTTGCCGGTGAATGGGAAGTTGTTGAAATCAATGGTCAGTCACAAAGTAATTCTGGCTATGATATGATTTGGGAGTTCGAAAAAGACGGAGACTTTAAATTCACTTATGAATACGGATCTTATTCATATTCCATGTCAGGAGATTGGGAATTTGAATCGGATAAAGAGGTTCTTGAGCTTCAACTTGATGGTGATAATGTAGAATTTGACATTAAGCGATTAACTAATAAGGAACTTTGGTTAGAGCAGACTTATCCAGGATCTAATCAAACAGATGAATGGAAGCTAGAAGCTAAATAAGAATGTCAAAGCGTTTTGAAATTAAATTTGCACCGCTGATTGCAGAAATTTTAAATCAAAACAATATTTCTATTGCCATCAGCACCTACCAGGCTGGTAGAGTTATATTTATTGGCAGTAAAGATGGAATCACATTAACACAAATCCCCGTCAGTTTTAAAAAGCCGATGGGGATTTCTATTTTGGATAATAAGCTAGCAGTAGCTTCAATGGATTCAATTCGATTCTTTGCTGATGACCCTAAAATATTAAAGACCGCCAAACTTAATGATCAAGGTTTCGATCGTGCCTTTCTAGAAAGAGCCAAATATCATACGGGAACAAATGACATCCATGACATTCATTTCGGTAAAGGACAAATATGGGGCGTGAATACGTTATTTAGTTGTATTTGCACTTTTGACATTAACTATAGTTTTGTTCCTAAATGGAAACCTCCTTTTATAAGTGATCTACTTCCGGAGGATCGTTGTCACTTAAATGGCATGGTGGTTGAAGACGGCTTACCAAGTTTTACTACCGCCTTGTCGGCTGGTAATCATAAAAATAGTTGGAAAGAAAATATTTTGGAATCAGGTATTTTGATGTCAGTGCCTGAAGGGGAAATTTTAAGTGATCACTTGTGTATCCCACATTCACCCATAAAACACGAAAACAAGATCTATCTACTGGAGTCGGGTTTGGGCAATCTCGTTGAATACGACATTGAAAATAAAAGCACAAAAATTCTCTATTGTTTTGAAAGGTTTACACGTGGAATGGCCATACATAATGGCATGCTATTTATTGCTGTATCTAAAGTGAGAAAGAGCTCTAAAACATTTTCTAAATTATCCTTCACTGAAAAAGACTATCCTGCTGGAATAATTATCTATAGCTTGAACTTTAATGAGGTTCTTGGTGAAATAGAATACCATGAAACTGTTGAAGAAATTTATGACTTGAAGATTATTCCGAATGCTAACAAAGCAGTTGCCATGAATGAAATGCAAGAAATACAAAACCAAGTGATTACCTTCCCTGGTAGTGTTTTTTGGAAAAAACCAGAATCAAATAAGAAGTAGATTATGCTAAGCGCATTTGTTCACAGACAACGCCTTCGCCATAAAAAACAGTCGCTTTATTTTCAAAACTCTGAGGGTCATCCGTTGTGTAAAAAAGAATGCTTCCCTTTTTACTTAATACTTTTTTCATTTGCTCATGTCTCTCTAAATAATCTTTAAGGCTATTAGCAACAATCTCTCCCTGACTCAAAACAGCAACATTACTTGGGAGAAAGGAACTAATCGTCTCCTGAATAAGTGGGTAATGCGTACAACCCAAAAGAATGCAATCAATTTTATCCGATTTTTCAAGTAACTGTTTTAAATGCATTTCTATCAGTTGCTTTCCTGCTTCAGATGAGTGCAGATTATTCTCAATAAGCGGCACCCATATTGGACAAGCTTCTTGAAAAACCATAAGTTCTGGAAAAAACTTGTTAAGCTCTATTAGGTAAGATTCAGACGCTACAGTTCCTTCGGTTGCCAAAATTCCAACATGTTTGGTTTTTGAAAACTCACCCAATATCTCTGCACTGGGGCGAATAACCCCTAGTACTCTTTTTGTGTCTGAAATAAGCGGTAAGTCTTTTTGTTGAATCTGCCTTAAAGCTTTTGCAGAAGCAGTGTTGCAGGCCAAAATGACCAACTCACAGTCCATTTCAAAGAGTTTTTTAACGGCTTGTAGGGTGAATTGGTAAACTGTTTCAAAAGAGCGGTTTCCATATGGTGTTCTAGCGTTATCTCCAAGGTAGATATAGTCGTATTCCGGAAGCTTATTTCGCAACTCCTTTAACACCGTCAGCCCTCCATAGCCTGAATCAAAAACGCCAATTTTAGCCATTAGTTTAAATACTTCTTTAGCACAATTTCAAACTCTTTTTCGGGAACTTCTTCAGAAATTTGCAGGTCAAATAAGTCAATTAATTCTTCAACCATTTCTGGTCTAAGGCCCAACAGAAACCCGGCTGATTTTGCAAACGCTTTCTCTCTTTCACATGCCTCATTGTCCATTTGCATCATGGAAAGCGCCATGAATAGAAATTGAGTTCTTATCTTTTCATTGTTGGGTAAATCAACACAATATTTCTCTGGCTCATCGTATATTAATCTATAATCAGATGAGCTAATTCCATTTTTTGCTGCGAGTTGAGCTAGGAATAAAGTTTCGTTTTTAGAAATGTATTCATCAGCCTTTGCCATCTGAATTAACAAGGCCAGCATGGGTACTATTTCTTTGGGATTTAGTTTCATCCTGAAAGCTTTACTATCTTTGCCGAAATTACACAAAAATGATCATTCTAAAATCAGCCGAAGAAATTGAATTAATGCGAGAAAGCGCTCTCTTGGTTTCCAAGACTTTAGGAATGCTTGCGAGCGAAATTAAACCAGGGGTTCCGACCTTAGTTTTAGATAAAATGGCTGAAGAGTTTATTCGTGATCATGATGCCCTTCCCGGTTTTTTAGGAATGTATGACTGTCCTGCTTCTATCTTAACCAGTGTAAATGAGCAGGTGGTGCATGGCCTTCCGACCAAAAAACCAATTAAAGAGGGAGATATTGTGTCTGTTGACATTGGTGTATTAAAAAACGGCTATTACGGTGATCATGCTTATACCTTCCAAGTGGGAGAAGTAAGTGAAGAAAAAAGATTGCTTTGCGAACGCACATTAGAATGCTTGTACCGTGGAATTAAAGAAATGAAGGCAGGTGGACGAGTAGGTGATATTAGTTCTGCTATTCAGTGGTATGCAGAGAGTAAAGGTTATGGCGTTGTTAGGGAGCTTGTAGGACACGGCTTAGGCCGTAGTTTACACGAAGACCCTCAAGTGCCCAATTATGGTAAAAAAGGCCGTGGTGCCAAATTGGAAGATGGTTTGGTGATTGCTATTGAACCCATGATCAATGCCGGTACCCACCGTGTAAGTCAATTACCCGACGGCTGGACAATTGTAACAGCCGATAAAAAACCAAGTGCCCACTTTGAGCATGATGTTGCTTTGGTAAATGGAAAACCTGAAATTCTCTCCACCTTTGATTACGTAGAGGATGCATTAGGAATTCCTAGAACCACTCCAGAAAAACCATGGGAGTGGGATGGTTTACCTTCTTAAATCCATTTTCAAACAACAGATATAGGCTCCCTGGACCGCGGGTTTATTGAGCTGATATAAAACAAAAAACCCTGTTTCAGTTTTGAAACAGGGTTTTAATTATTTTTTGAGTTAATTTTTTACTCTGCAAGAATAACAACTTTGTTGTTCTGCATTTCTAAAACACCACCGTTTACTTCAAACTTTTTATCTCCTTCTGAGGTTTTTAGCTCAACCACACCCTTCTTCAAAACTGAAATAATAGGAGCGTGATTTTCTAATATACCCAAAGAACCTTCCAAGCCTGGCACCACAACAGAACTTGCTACACCACTAAAAAGATTCGTATCAGGAGTAATAATGTCTACTTGCATAACTCTTACTTAGTTTCGGCTAGCATTTTCTTACCAGCTTCAATTACTTCTTCAATTGTTCCCTTAAGGTTGAAGGCTGCTTCTGGATACTCATCTACTTCACCATCTAAGATCATGTTGAAACCTTTGATAGTATCTTCAATGGATACAAATACACCTTTCAATCCTGTAAACTGCTCAGCAACGTGGAAAGGCTGAGATAAGAAACGCTGAACACGACGAGCTCTGTGTACTACTAGTTTATCTTCCTCAGATAATTCGTCCATACCAAGAATTGCAATAATATCTTGAAGCTCTTTGTAACGCTGTAAAGTTTCTTTTACTCTTTCAGCACAATCGTAGTGCTCGTTTCCAATTACTTTTGGAGTAAGAATTCTAGAAGTAGAATCCAATGGATCAACCGCTGGGTAAATACCAAGCTCAGCAATCTTACGAGAAAGTACTGTTGTTGCATCCAAGTGAGCAAATGTTGTTGCTGGTGCTGGATCCGTTAAATCATCTGCAGGTACATAAACCGCCTGTACAGAAGTAATCGATCCTCTCTTAGTAGAAGTAATACGCTCCTGCATCGCACCCATTTCAGATGCAAGTGTTGGCTGGTATCCTACCGCTGAAGGCATACGCCCTAGAAGTGCCGATACCTCAGAACCTGCTTGTGTAAAACGGAAAATGTTATCGATAAAGAATAGGATATCTCTACCTCCTGCATCACCGTCGTTTGGATCACCATCACGGAAGTACTCAGCTAAAGTAAGACCAGAAAGTGCTACACGAGCACGTGCCCCTGGAGGCTCATTCATCTGACCGAATACGAAAGCAGCTTGAGAGTTTTTCATCTCTTCTTTGTTCACTTTGTCAAGTGGCCAACCACCTTTTTCCATTTCGTGCAAGAATTCATCACCGTATTTTACAATACCTGATTCAAGCATCTCACGTAGAAGGTCATTTCCTTCACGAGAACGCTCTCCAACTCCTGCGAATACTGAAAGTCCTTCGTATCCTTTTGCAATATTGTTAATCAACTCCTGAATCAAAACCGTTTTACCTACACCGGCACCACCGAACAATCCAATCTTACCACCCTTTGCGTATGGCTCAACCAAATCAATTACTTTAATACCTGTAAATAATACTTCTGTAGAAGTTGACAATTCTTCAAACTTAGGTGCCTCACGGTGAATTGGGTATCCTCCTGCTTTATCCACATTTCCAATACCGTCAATGGCATCTCCAACTACGTTGAAAAGACGTCCCTTAACTTTATCTCCCACGGGCATCATTATCGGAGATCCGATAGCTACTGCCTCCATTCCACGAGTTAAACCATCCGTCGCTTCCATCGCGATAGCACGAACAGAATCCTCACCAATGTGTGTTTGACATTCTAAAACAAGGATAGATCCATCTTGTCTTTTTACTTCAACCGCATCCAAAATACTTGGAAGTGCTTGTCCTTTCTCGAATCGGATATCTACAACAGGTCCGATTACTTGTGTTATTTTTCCAACGTTAGCCATTAAATTAAGCTTTTTGTTTCTTAAAAATTTGCCGCAAAAGTAATGTATTTTTTTAGCTAACGAAAGGAAATCCCACTCAAATGGCATCTTTTTAATATTTTACCTTTACTTTTAGACTAAAATCATCTTTTCATGGATGAATTAGCCATTTGAATATTACCATGTCTTCCTCTGAACTGGACAACTTCTACCTTAAGCTTGACGAGCCATTGAGGTCCTGTTTTCTCGCCCTAAGAGATATTATATTATCCGTTGATGAACAAATTACCCCAGAATGGAAGTACAAGCTGCCTTTTTTCTATTACCGTAAAAGAATGCTCTGCTACTTATGGAAGGATAAAAAAACAGGTGAAGCCTATGTGGGATTTGCCAACGGGATGCTGATTAATCATCCTGCTTTAGAGTCTGGCGAAAGAAAACGTATAAAAATTTACCGTGTTAATCCCAAAAAGGACATAAACATGGAAGAACTAATTGAAATTACAAACTTGGCTATTGATGTTCAGAAGAAAAAGCGTCAATAACAATATTAAAGCACTTTCTTGAAACAGTCTATGACCTTAATTTTAATTAGTTCCTAATTAACAATCTCTTCCTTTAGCTTAAACATACGTTCAAAGAATTTTTTGTTTTTGGGATAGACCGTCTTTAAGTCAAGTCTGATAAACTCTCCACCCGCATGTATATTAAAGGTCTCCGACTGAAAAACACTCAATTTATAATAGGGAATAACCCATATATAGTTGTTAATTTTTGTTCTGAAATAGGCAATCATGCCTTTGGGCCGTAATTCTATACTGGTATAGTTAATGTCATTTTTGTCTTGTGTTTTACTTAGGCCAGGACTTGTTTTGATCACTTTCATCCGCATTGATCCCGCCCCTTTCATTTTAATTTTTTCCAACAAACTAAACGCCTTGCCTAATTCCAAGTTGATTTTTCGATTGAGCTCCTTGTTCACTGTGTTCACTGCATATAACATACTTATGAAACACCGATCCTATGTTTTTTGTTGAAGATTTTTCTATTTTTAATCCAATATGAATGTGGTAAAACATGTTTTACCTTAAAATCATTCAAAAGAATCTTGATTTTAAAAGAAATTAGTGCCTTTAGCTTACCTTTGTAAGAGTGATACCCAAGCACATAATCGATGAAATATTCCAGGCCGCTCGAATAGAGGAGGTCATTGGAGAATTTGTGCATTTAAAAAAAGCAGGTTCCAACCTTAAAGGATTAAGTCCTTTTGTAGAGGAAAAAACACCAAGCTTCATGGTGTCACCTGCCAAGCAGATTTTTAAGGACTTTAGCTCAAGTAAGGGGGGTAATGTTGTTTCCTTCCTAATGGAATTAGAGGGCTATTCCTACCCGGAGGCGCTGCGCTGGTTGGCTGAAAAGTACAACATTGAAATCCCCGAAGAAAAAGCGCAAACGGCCGAGCAAATCCAAGCTCAAAACAAAAGAGAATCGCTCTCCATTGTGACCAAATTTGCAGCAGAGTTTTTTCAAAACGCCATGTGGGAAACAGGGGAGGGAAAATCCATTGCCCTATCCTATTTCAGAAGCCGGGGATTTTCTGATGAGACGATTAAAGAGTTTGAGTTAGGTTATTGTCCAGATTCTGGGTCTGCTCTTTCAGATGCTGCTTTAAAGGAGGGCTACAACAAAGAGTACATTTCGGAGGTAGGGCTGGCCAAAAACTATGACGGTAAATTACGTGACTTTTTTCGTGGGCGGGTAATGTTTCCCATTCACAACGTAAGCGGAAAGGTTATCGCTTTTGGCGGACGAACGCTTAAAAAGGATAAAAACGTTGCCAAATATTTCAACTCTCCTGAAAGTGAAATTTACCATAAAAGCAAGGTTTTATATGGTTTGTATCAGGCCAAAACGGCACTGCTTAAACATGATTTATGCTACTTAACTGAAGGTTATACAGACGTTATTTCCCTGCATCAAGCAGGGCTGAATAATGTTGTAGCAAGCTCTGGAACGGCACTAACTACGGATCAAATTCGCCTAATAAAAAGGTACACCAACAACATTACGGTATTATACGACGGTGATGCGGCTGGTATTAAAGCCTCCTTCCGCGGAATTGACTTGATTTTGGAGCAAGGCATGAACGTTCGGGTCGTACTTTTTCCAGATGGTGAAGACCCAGATTCCTTTGCAAAGTCGCATTCTCAAGAGGAGTTATTGACTTATTTGGAAGAACACACCCAAGACTTTATTTCCTTTAAAACAGGGGTTTTATTGGAGGACGCTCAGAGTGACCCCATTAAAAAGTCTCAACTGATACATCAATTGGTGCACTCGGTTGCAATAGTTCCTGATTCTATTATGCGTTCGGTTTATATTAAGCAAATCGCCGATCGCTTTGAAATGGACGAGCAAACCTTGCTTTTTGAGTTAAACAAACAGCGAAGGTCTATTTCGTCAGAGAAAGACAAAAGAGCTGGCTTTGAACAAAAGAATGAACTTGAAGTTGTTCAACCGCTACCGAAGAAGCAAATTAAAGTTTCAGACGAAACAGCGGAACATCAGGAAAGAGATTTGATAAGAATCTTGCTTAGTTATGGCCATCAAAAGCTTGAAATTGACACCGGGGAAGAAGAAGAGGACGGTGATCCTATCTACGCGGAAGTTAATGTTGCCCAATACTTGGTCCATCAGTTACAAGAAGATGATTTTACCATAGAAGCCCCTATTTACAAAGACATATACTTTGAGTATTTATCCTACTTGGAAAAAGAAGAGATTCCATCTATTGCCCACTTTACACAGCACCCCAATAGAGAGATTAATCAAGTTGCTGTTGATGTTTTAAGCTATCAATATTCCGTGAGTGAAAACTGGAAAAAGAAGGAGATTTACGTAAAAAACGAAAAAGAGCACCTGCTTGAATCTGTGGATAGCGCCATTCATTCCTTCAAGGAAAAAAGGATTAACCTTCTCATCAACAACCTTCAAGAGGCCATGAAAACAGAGCAAAATGAAGAGGAGTTGATGCAATTAATGGTTGAGAATAATCGCTATCTGAAAATACGAATGGAATTGGCCAAAATAACCGGAAGAACGATTTTAAAATGAAAGAGCTACTATTTAAAAAACTTCTAGTATTTGGAGAAGATTCCTTGGTGCTTGCGCCAATTAATATTTTAATCATTCTAGGAATATTCTTCGTTGCCTGGATGGCTCGAAAGTATTTTTTACGTGGAGTTGAGAAGACAAACATCAAAAGTCCCGTAATTCAGAGAAGAAAAGATCTTATTGCAAAAATTGGAGCACAGGCAATTATCCTAATCGCCATAATAAGTGCGATTGAAAGCTTCAATATTAACAATGACCACATAAACTTTTCGAATTTCCTTGACGTCCTCTTATTTAGAGCTGGGGCTTTTGAGCTCAGGATTTATAATATTGTTTTCGCTTTCGTTCTCTTCTTTATAGCTCATTTTACGCTGAACATCTTTAAGTACTACCTGCATAATTACATGTCTAAAAGTGACTGGATGGATGAAGGTAGAGAGTTCACCATTTTTCAATTGACGCGTTATTTCATTTACACGCTTGTCGTTATAAGCATCATCAAAAGCACTGGGGTTGAGTTGGATATTCTCTTAGCATCTTCTGCAGCCCTGTTGGTGGGTATTGGTTTTGGTTTGCAGAGTGTTTTTGCTGACTTTGTTTCCGGTTTTGTGCTCTTTTTTGATGGAAGTGTAAAGGTCGGTGAAGTTATTGAAATGGAAAACACCTTTGGTCGTGTTGAAGAAATTAACATTCGCACCAGCAGAATAAGAACCTTGGATGGTTCTTTATTGATAGTTCCTAACTCTAAACTTACTACTAACACAATTGACAACATGTTGGACATGGGCGACCCTGTTCGTTTTGAAGTTAGTGTGGGTGTTGCCTATGGCTCGGATACACGATTGGTTGAAAAACTATTGATTCAAGCCGCTTCCGAACATCCAAAAGTTGTTAAAAAGCCTGCGCCAAATGTTGCGTTTGTTGACTTTGGAGATAGCGCACTCAATTTTAAACTATACATCTTTCTTGATGATAAAATGAGTTCTCCAAGAATCAAGAGTGATGTTCGTTTTAAAATTGACGAATTATTTAGGGAACATGGCATTCAAATTCCATTCCCACAAAGAGACCTACATATTAGGACAAACATTGAGAAATAAAACGTACTATTTCGCTAGTATTTTTATTTCTACACGCCTGTTAATCGATTTGCTGTAATCATCAACTTCTTCAACTAAGTTGTGGCCTGCACCATATCCCTTGTAAGATAAACGTTGTTTGTCAATACCTTCTTGTACCAAGTAATTATAAACGCTTTGAGCTCTTGTTTGGGATAGATTATTTGTTCCTAAGTCAAAATCATAGCCATCTTCTCCCAAGTTACCGCAACAAACGTATCCTTGGATTTCTATTTCCAAATTGGGGTTCTGTTTCATGATTCTCACCAAGTCAAAAAGGCTTTGTCTTGAGTTAGGCAAAAGAAAATGCCTTCCCCCGTAAAACTGCATGTTTTTAAGTACAATTTTTTCGCCCACTTTCACGCTATCTATTTTCTTTTGAAGTGTCACTTGACCAGGTGTCTGAGGCTCTGTTTTTGGAACTTCAAGCTCAACAATTGCCACATTACTTGTTGAAACAGAGTCATCATATATATTTTCATAGCTAATAATTACTCTGCGACTTTTCATTTCTGCACGCTCTTTCATCTCATCAAAAACAGGATCAGATTCTCCAAAAAATTTGGTCTCGGTGATTGCAAAACCCTTTTTTATTAGTTCTTTTTCTACGGCCTTTAACCTTCTTTTACTTAAGTCTAAATTATATGAAACAGAGCCTACAGTGTCCGTATAAGCCAATAAGGAAATTTTACTTCCCGCTGGAATTTCATTGATTTTTTCTTGCTCCTTGGCTTCCAAATTATCGGAATCAAAAGCAAATAAGATGTGTATATTATTTTCTTGTGAACGTCCTGAAAGAAAAAACACCAATAACAGACAAGGTAAAATTCGACTCATATTAAGTAAATAAATGATAAAGGGTTACACTTTTAACGGATGGTTAATTTATGTTTATTCCGCAATATTCTCCACCTACAACGTTTAAATATCTTAATTTAGTGCCCTTTATGTCGGATAGCTTAGTCATAATACCCACCTACAACGAAAAGGAAAATGTAGAGAAAATTGTACGCGCAGTTTTTGGGCTATTGACGGATTTCCATGTATTGATTGTAGATGATGGTTCCCCTGATGGAACAGCAGCAATCGTTAAGCACCTTCAAAAAGAGTTTCCAGATTCTCTTCATATTGAAGAGAGAAGTGGAAAACAAGGTTTGGGAACGGCGTACATACATGGTTTTAAATGGGGGCTTAAAAAGGATTATGAATTCATTTTTGAAATGGATGCTGACTTTTCTCATAACCCAAATGACCTTGGGCGTTTGAGACAGGCTTGCATTGATGGTGGAGATGTTGCCGTTGGAAGCCGCTATTGCAAAGGTGGAAAAGTAGAAAACTGGCCTTTCTTTCGTTGGTTAATGTCTTATGGTGCTAGCTTTTATGTGAGAACCATTCTTTGGATAAAAACGAAGGATACTACCGCTGGATTCAAATGCTATCGAAGAAAAGTTCTGGAAACAATTAATTTGGACAAAATTCAATTTATAGGTTATGCCTTCCAAATTGAAATGAAATACAGCGCAATCAAGCTCGGCTTTAAAGTGGTTGAGGTTCCAATAACCTTTAAAGATCGTCAGCTTGGGCAGTCAAAAATGAGCATGTCTATTTTCAAAGAAGCCTTTTGGGGCGTTTGGAAAATGAGAAAAAAGAAATTCAAATGAGTACGATTATTAAAAATGCACTTATCATCAACGAAGGAAAGTCCTTTCATGGTGATGTATTAATTGTAAACGATAAAATTGAAAAAATCTCTGAAAGCCCAATTGATTATGCAGGTGCAAAAGAGATAAATGCTGAAGGTCTTTGGTTAATTCCTGGAATGATCGACGATCAAGTGCACTTCAGGGAGCCTGGTTTAACACATAAAGCAGAAATCGAAACAGAAAGTAAAGCTGCACTGGCAGGAGGAATTACTTCCTTTATGGAAATGCCCAATACTGTTCCAAATACCTTAACCCAAGAGCTTTTAGAGGAAAAATATCAACGTGCGGCTGAAGTATCCTATACCAACTATTCGTTTTTTATGGGGGCTTCAAACGATAACCTAGAACATGTTTTAAAAACGAATGGAAAAAATGTGTGCGGTGTTAAGGTCTTTATGGGGTCAAGCACAGGAAATATGTTGGTTGATAAAGAGGCTGTGCTGGAAGGAATATTTTCACAAGTGGACTTGCTTATTGCAACCCACTGTGAGGATGAGGCTACCGTGCGAGCCAATCTAGCAAAGGCTCAAGAAATGTATGGAGAAGACATCCCTTTTTCTCAGCACCCCATAATAAGAGACGAAGAGGCTTGTTATTTAAGCTCATCTAAAGCCGTTGATTTGGCAAAAAAATATGATGCGCGTCTTCATATCTTACATATTTCTACAGCTAAAGAAACCGAGCTTTTTAGAAATGATATTCCCCTAAAGGAGAAAAGAATTACCTCTGAAGCTTGTACCCACCACCTATGGTTTGACAGCAGTCAGTACGATGAGAAAGGCTCTTTAATTAAATGGAATCCAGCGGTTAAAAGCAAAGAAGATCGCGATGGTATACTTCAAGCGCTTCTTGACGACAGAATTGATGTTTTAGCAACAGACCACGCGCCACACACCATTGAAGAAAAGTCAAACAAATACCTAAACGCGCCTTCTGGAGGGCCTTTGGTACAACATGCGCTTAATGCCTATTTTGAGATGGCGGCTCAAGGTAAGTTGAGTAAAGAAAAAGTGGTTGAAAAAGCCTGCCATGCAGTTGCAGATTGCTTTCAAATTCCTGACCGCGGATATATCCGTGAGGGCTACAAAGCAGATTTGGTACTAATTGATCCAAATAAAAAGTGGACCGTTTCGAAAGAAAACCTCTTATATAAATGTGGGTGGTCACCTTTTGAAGGGCAAGAGTTTAGCACAGAAATTGTCGGAACCTTTATCAATGGAATTTTGGCCTATAACCGTGGAGAGTTTATTCAAGGCTGCGGAGAGCGATTGACCTTTGATCGATGAGAAAATTACTCTTCATACTGAGTTTATTTTTGATCTCTTGTAATGCAGAAGAGGAAAAGCCGCCAAAAGACTTAATTCCAAAACAAGAATTTATTGCCCTTTCCGTTGATATGCACATTGCAGATGTGCGAATGACGGATAAAATGGGAGAGGATTTTGACAATCGTGACAAATACAACGGCTATTACAAATGGGTTTTTGAGAAACATCAGGTTAGCCCTGAAGCTTATGAAAAAAGCTTTGCGTGGTATGCCAAGCAACATGCGGATTTTTACAATATGTATAGCATGATTCGTCAAAAAATCCAAGCTAAAATGAACGCTGTAAACCCCGTAAAATCTGATACTTTGAAAAAAGATTAAACTTTTTTGTGGATTTTTTATGTTGCCTACATCCTTAAGGTGAATTTAAAATCAGAAAGAAATGAAAAAGTTAATTTTTAGTACCCTATTTCTTGTTGCGACATTACTAACCACTGCTCAAACGAGTCCTGCCAGAATAAAAGGGACTATAATTGACACAGCAGATAACAATGAACCTGTAGTTGGATTACAAATCGTTGTTCAAAAAGGAGAGAGCAATGTATACAGAAGTGTAACCGATATCGATGGAAATTTTGACATAGCAGGTATTGAGCCTGGAACTTACACGGTTAAAATCGATAATGGATTATATAAGTATAGCTTCCCAGGAATAGAGCTTAAGCCTGACGGAGTTGAATTAATGGGTCAGGTAAAAATCGCCCCCGTATTTGATATCGTTGTTGTTAAAGGAAAAGGAAACAAACTTATCGACCCAAACGAAACCGGTAAAACCTACGTACCAAAAGAAATGGTGAAAAGAAGCCCTTTAATTCGAAACGAAAACTTGTTTTTGACATCCGTATCTACAGATATTAAGCAAGACGCCAATGGACAAGTGGTGATTAGAGGTGCACGTCCTGGTTCGGTTGTTCGATTTATCGACGGAGTTAAAGAAAGCGAGAGATCTGCAAATTTACCTGCCAGAGCCATTGGAAGAATGATGG
Source organism: Flavobacteriales bacterium (assembly GCA_964230025.1). GTDB lineage: Bacteria > Bacteroidota > Bacteroidia > Flavobacteriales_D > JAUILH01 > CAXRFO01. Next base: position 602,847 of record CAXRFO010000012.1, read on the forward strand.
TATACACGGGAGGAATTCCAGCAGCCTACGGAGATACCACAGGCGGTGTAATCATCATCGACACTGTGTCTTACTTTGACCTTTGGGAAGAAAGAAACAACCCTTAACTACTTGTAAATCCTTCATAATCGAAAGCCTCTGCGCATCTGCGTGGAGGTTTTCTATTTTGGGTCATACCAATTCATTCTTTAGCAAATACTCCGCAATCTGCACCGCATTCGTTGCTGCTCCCTTTCTTAAATTATCAGATACAACCCACATGTTAAGCCCGTTTTCAACGGTTTTATCGCGTCTTATTCTACCAACAAATACATCATCCTTACCTTCGGAAAACAAAGGCATTGGGTATACATTCATGTCCGGATTGTCCTGTAGGGTTACTCCAGGTGCATCTTTTAACTCAAGACGAATATCATTCAATTCAAAAGACTTTTTCGTCTCCACATTAATAGACTCCGAGTGCCCCCCCATTACCGGAACACGAACCACGGTAGCCGTTGTTTTTATAGAATCGTCTGACAAAATTTTGCAGGTCTCATTCTCCAATTTTCGTTCTTCAGAAGTGTAGCCTTCTTCATCAAAGTCGCCCCCGTGGGGTAAACAGTTTCGGTCAATTTTATAGGGGTAAACCATTTCAACTGTTCTTTCCTCTCTTTCCGCATTCATTTGCTCAATAGCGGCCAAACCAGTTCCAGTGACACTTTGGTAAGTACTTATTACCAACCTTTTAATTCCATACTTTTTATGAATTGGAGCAAGCGCAACCAACATTTGTATGGTAGAACAATTGGGATTGGCGATTATCATATCGTCTTTTGACAATTCATGCGCATTTATTTCAGGAACTATTAGCTTCTTTGATGCGTCCATTCTCCACGCTGAGGAATTGTCAATTACTTTGCAACCGGCTTCTGCGAATTTTGGAGCCCACTCCAAACTGGTTCCTCCTCCTGCTGAAAAAATGGCTATATCCGGCTTCATTTCAACTGCAGATGATAGTCCTACCACACTATAATCGGTTCCGCCAAAGCTTACTTTCTTTCCAACGGATCTTTCTGAAGCAACGGGAATTAATTCTGTAATCGGAAAAGATCTTTCCGCCAAAACCTTTAACATTACCCCACCTACCAAACCGGTAGCTCCAACAACTGCAACACGCATATTATTTAGTTTTTCGTAAATTTCGAGTAAAAGTAAGAAGGCTTTGAGATTAATTTGCAATTCGTTTGTTTTTTTCACACTCTTTCTAGCATACGTTGGAAATTGCCAATTATTCGATGACTTTAGCGATTTAGATTTCAGCTCTAATCCAACTTGGGCAGGTAACACCTCAGAGTTTATTGTGAATACGGATAGTATGTTGCAATTATCCAATGCTGGAACGGCCAGCTCCTCATATTTGAGCACGCCATTTACTTACTCAAGCTTAGATAGTTTAGAATGGCGTTTTTACTTAGATCAATCATTTTCACCTTCAAGTTCAAATTTTTCCAGAGTATACCTGGCTGCTGATAGTGCCAACCTTGACTCCGTTCAAAATGCATATTACTTAAAGTTTGGCGAAAGTGGAAGCAATGATGCCATTGAGCTCTTTGAGTTAGTAGGCGGTGTGAGTACCTCTGTTTGCCGTGCACCAGACGCTGAAATTGCTGGATCCTTTGAAGTAAATATCCGAGTAAGAAAAGACCCGCTTGGAAATTGGACCATCGAACGTGATTTTTCAGCGCTGCAAAGCTATACCTTGGCAGCCTCTGGAAATGCCAATAATCTTGTGTCCTTATCACATTTTGGATGGGACTGCTCCTACACCGCCTCCAACAGTGAAAAAATGTTTCTGGATAATGTATATGGTGGGCCCTGGGAATTTGACACAAGCGCACCCAACTGCATTGCCCTTTCCATTTTATCCGACTCGAGCCTTTTACTCGTTTTTGATGAAGAATTAGACAGTGCCTCTGTCCTCAACGCAAATTATAATTTGATACCATCTGCAGGAAGTATTACTCCTTTTTGGTTCGATTCCATAGCCAATCAAATTGAACTTGTTTTTTCACAAAACTTTAGTACTCAAGCCTACACCCTTAATTATTCAAACATGTCAGATGTGTCAGGAAATTTGGTAGGAAATGAAAGCAAAAACTTCTTTTTCTATGATTTAGAACCCGCGCATATAGGAGATATCATCATAAATGAAATCTTATATAACCCCATAGGAAGTGGTAGTGATTACGTTGAAATAAAAAACATTTCTGATAAGCTCATTAACCTCAACGGCATTGCTTTGGCTAATTATGACGATGATACGATTTCAAATTTTAGAAGTTTTAATGATGATTTTTACCTATGGCCAGATTCATTGGCTGTATTTTCAAAAGACTCTCTTCAGGTGAAAACCGATTATTTTGAACATGGGGAGGGTAATTTTTTGGAATTAAACAGCCTGCCCAGCTACCCGAATGACAGCGGAACTGTGTACTTATTGTTCGACTCCCTATTAATCGATAAGGTAAGCTATGACGACCATTGGCAATTTGATCTATTGAGTAGTTCCGACGGAGTTGCCCTAGAGCGCATTGATCCGTTCTCCCCCTCTGCTGATGAAAACAACTGGCATTCCGCTGCGAGTTCAATTGATTACGGGAGTCCAGGTAAGGAAAACAGTCAGCTTTTTAATGATAACACAACAGGAACAGACTTCATTTTTCTGGAGCGTTCATACCTCTCTCCGGATAACGATGGTATAGAAGATTTCCTGCCCATACGAATTCAATTCGACCAAGCAGGCTTTATTTTTAATCTTAAAATTTACGATTTAGCTGGCCAGGTGCTAAGAACTTTGGAAGAAAACAAACTTGCTGGAAATAGTGAAAAAATTAATTGGGATGGGAAAGACGAACTTGGAAATACCGTTCTTGCCGGCAACTATATATTGGTTCTTGACTATTTTGACCTTGACGGTAATCAAAAGCTTGAGAAAAAAGTTGTTTCCGTACTCATTCGACTCTAGCAAAAAAGCAAATAATAATTGTTCTGAATTGTATTTGAGCATTTCGCTATTTTTAATTTATGTGGGAGAATGTTGCATCAAAACATCAATTGGGAGAACTTAGAGGGTTTGCTCCAGTTTCGGGAGGCGACATCAATGAAGCCTACAGACTAAGCATGTCTTCTGGCCAGACTTATTTCGTTAAGTACAACTCATCACGCTCTATTCCAGACCTTTTTGAGAAAGAAATTACGGGGCTTTCAGCCATTAAAAAGGCTGGAATAAACACTCCTGAAGTCGTTGGAGTTGGGCATATTGACCAACAGGTTTATTTAGTACTGGAATATTTGAAACCGGATATTGAATCCAATTGGAACCATTTGGCAGAATCTCTTTCAAAGCTTCACAAAACGAATAATAATTCTTTTGGCTGGGAGGAAGACAACTACATTGGAACGCTCATTCAAAAAAACGCATGGACTGAAAGTTGGGCTGAGTTTTATCTAAACCAGCGACTTTTACCTCTATTAAAAAAGGGTCAAAAGGAAGCTAAGTTCGATAGTGTTGATTTAAAAAATGCAGAAGGTTTAGCCCATCGCATGGAAATTGACTTCCCAAAAGAAAAACCCTGTTTGATACATGGTGATTTATGGTCCGGGAATATACATTTTTCAAGAGGCAAAAGCTACCTGATTGATCCAGCTGTTTACTTTGGAAATCGAGAAATGGATTTGGCCATGAGCAGGTTGTTCGGAGGTTTTTCTTCTGAATTCTACCACCATTATAATAGTCTCTTCCCGCTCGAGTGCAAATGGGAAAAGCGTGCAGAGATCCACCAGTTATATCCTCTATTAGTTCATGCCATATTATTCGGTGGAGGCTATGTAAATCAATGCAAGCAAATACTTAAAAAATGGGCTTAAAATTATTTTTCATTGCCGCACTGCTTGCATTTCTCTCCTGCCAGCTTAAACAGGAGGACACTAGTGCCCAGCTTGAAAACACGGAAGAACCTGACAGTCTTAGCACATCCCAATATTATTATAAGTTATATGGTTACCCCAACGCTTTGGATAAAATCACCGATAATTTTGGAAATGGAAATGACAGTTTATATGGTACCCGTAATATGCGTCCCATTATTCATGGTTTACTCTATCGGGGTGGAGCCAACAATTATTATCACAAAACAGCAAAGCGCGATAACCACAACCCTCTTCCTCCCGACGGAAAAGAAAACCTATGCACAAACGGTTTTGGTAGGGCCATCTATTTGTACAGAGCAAACTTTGAGGAAGAAAGTGATCTGAATTGTACTTGCAATGGCACTCAAAACTCCTTTCATTACGACCAATATGATTACAATGATTCCCTGCACATCAGAAAAATGCTGGAACTGGTAAAGGAACATGCTGAAAACGATAGCCTGGGGCCAATTTATATGCATTGTTGGAATGGCTGGCATGCTTCAGGTTTATTATCGGCGCTCAGTTTTCGTCAGTTCTGCGGGGTTGATGGACAAACCGCAGCGGACTATTGGGATTTAGGGACAGATGGTGCGAATAAAAGTCCGCGTTATGAGAAAATCCGACAGCAAATCAAGGATTTTGAACCTTACCCCGATTTATTTATCGATTCAGAAAACTGGATTTGTGCTGAAATTCCGCTGGACCGGGCGAGTTCAAAAATGCAAACCGTGGCCCACTTGAATGTAGTTTACGAATCCTTAAGTCAGGGCGATCTGCTCCTGATGCCATCCTTAAAATTTGACCCAGGAAGTCATGAAATAAGCAGCAGCAAAAACGAAGACCTGCAAGAATTATTAAAAGCCATGCGCTCTCACCCAGACCTTGAAATTGAAATTCAGGGCCATACGGATGCAACAGGTACAGAGGAAAAAAACCGAATTTTATCAGATAAAAGAGCTAGGAGCGTCTACGATTTTCTCGTGGAAAATGACATAGAGCCTAAAAGAATTAGTTACACTGGATTTGGTTCTAAAATACCACGCTACTATCAAAGCACCGCAAAAAATCGGCGAATTGAAGTTAAAATAATCTCCAAGAAAAAAGAAGATAATAGCGCATTAATCAACCCTGAAGAAAACTAAACGTAACTCAACTTCAACATGTTGGAGTTTCCTTTTTCCTCAATCGGCATGGAAGCAATATTGATGACCAAATCACCTTCAGCTAAGTGCCCTTGCTTGCGCAATAAGTATTTTATGTCGGCAATGGTGTGATCCGTGCTTACCATCTTATCATAAAAGAAGCATTGTACCCCCCAGACTAAACTCATTTGAGTCATGATGCGCTTATTTGCTGTAAAGACATAAATTTTAGCGTCAGGGCGTTTACTCGCAATTTTTAAGCCCGTATACCCTGAGTGCGTCATGGTAATAATTCCCTTTGCTTCTACCCTTTTTGCTAATCGCACACCGTTAAAACATATGGAATCCGTGATAAATCTGTCTTGATTTTTTTCTGGCAAACTTTCTACATAGTAAATATCAGGACTGGTTTCACACTGTTGTACAATTTTACTCATCGCCTTTATCACCTCAATAGGATGATCACCCACGGAAGTTTCACCCGAAAGCATTACCGCATCTGCTCCATCTAAAACTGCATTAGCAACATCATTTACTTCAGCACGCGTAGGTGAAATATTCGTTATCATACTCTCCATCATTTGCGTTGCAATAATTACGGGTCGTGCATGTTTTAAGCATTTCTTAACCAGCATTTTTTGAACCAAGGGCACGTCTTGCATAGGGATTTCAACCCCCAAATCGCCACGAGCAACCATTAAGGCATCCGCTTCACGAATGATGTTGTCTATATCTTCAATAGCCTCAGGTTTTTCGATTTTTGCAATGACCTTAGCTGCAGATTTTTCTCTTTTAATGATGTGCTTAAGCTCAATAATATCTCTAGCCGAACGCACAAAAGAAAGCCCAATCCAATCCACATCTTGTGCCAGTGCAAAGGCAAGATCTTCATGATCCTTGGGTGTTAAACAGGGTAAGGAAATATCCGTATTTGGCAGATTAACTCCCTTTTTACTCGTTAAAATCCCACCATGGATGACTTTAGCTTTGACCAAATCTTTACCGTTTGTCTCAATAACCTCCAGCATGAGCTTGCCGTCATTTAACAATACCTTTTCACCTGGGTTTACGTCCATTGGAAACTCCTGATAGTTGATGGAAAATCTATCCTTCGTCCCGAGCTCTTCTTTCGTTGTTATCTCAACTGTTGAACCATTTTCCAAAACCTGGTTTTCTTCCATCTCGCGAACCCTAAGCTTTGGACCTTGAAGGTCGGCAAGAATAGAAGTATATATACCCAACTCTTTGTTCAATTCACGAATGGTCTTAATCGTATCAATTAAGTCTTCGTGTTTTCCGTGACTAAAATTTAGACGACAAACATTCATGCCTTCTTTCATCATCTCGGCTAAAATCTCTTTTGAATCTGTAGCAGGGCCAAGTGTTGCAACTATTTTAGTTCTCTTCATCGTTTTTGGATATTTAATTTTCAAAGGTATGACTCCTCTGAATACTAGTGTTAAAAATAAATTAAGTTTTCTTTCGACTTAAGGCTTTCTGGTAAAATTGACACTGCTAGTCTTACGGAGGGCAGCTTTTTTAACTTATCCACGGTCTCATCCAACAAATCGAAATTATCGCGAATCATCAAAAAGAAATCCGCTTGTTTTTGCTCTGGCACTAATAAACCTTCTTTTCGTTTGTTTTGAATTAAGGCGTAGGTTGCGTGCGTATCCTCACAATAATACTCAAAAACCGAATATAAAACGGTTTTTTTGTCTTTTGAACTAAGCTCAATGGAATCAACTCTTTCAAGTCCAAGCTCAATGGTCTTGTTCATTTCAAGGCAAAGTTGGTAATCCGGGATGGGAGCTACCAAGGCTATTAGATCGAAATCGTAGTCAAACTCAACATCCAAAACAAATTTTGCCATAAAGCGAAGGTAATGAATATCACTTCAATTATTGCGTCTTGAGCCTGGCGGAATGGGATATGGCATCATCACCCTTCAGCTCCGGTCCGCACTCAACCTTATGGGTTTATACGAGCGCATAACTTTTCCCCGGTAAACTTTTTGTGATTCCACCAAATTCCATACCCAAGAGCGTTGCTGAAAGCACACTCATGCTTAAGCCTGTTTTCAATGCAATATCATCAATGTTTGCCGTTCCATCCTGAAGAACTTTATATATGAGTTCCTCGTTTGGTTTAAGCTTGAGCATTAATTTTTGCTGTTTTGGCTTTTTCTCCTTTTTGGTCCAGCCCATTATGAACTCTAAATCCTTAACTGACTCTATAAGGTGCGCCTTCTGCGCTTTAATAAGTTTATTGGTTCCGGCGGAAACTTCATCTCCTATCCGACCTGGAAAAGCAAAAACATCTCGGTTATAATCATTTGCTAAGTCTGCTGTAATTAGGCTGCCTCCATAATGTTTGCTTTCCACAACAATGGTACAATCGGCCATTCCGGCAACAATTCTATTTCGTTTTGGAAAGTTCTCTCTGTCTGGAATTGTTCCGCTCAAAAACTCCGTAATCAATCCTCCATTTTGACACATTTTCTTAGCCAATGAACGGTGTGAGGTGGGATAAACCTGATCTAATCCATGTGCCATGGTACCTATGGTTTGCAACCCACACTCAATGGCATATTTATGAGCATATGAGTCAATACCTAAGGCCAAACCTGACAGAATTAAAACATCATGCTCCTTGAGGCCCTCTACTAATTCTTTGGTCATTTTATGGCCATAAGCCGTATTTCTTCTCGTACCTACTATAGATACTATTTTTTTATTTTCCCAGTCCGTTTTTCCTATTGAATACAGAACTAAAGGAGCATCCAAACATTGTTTCAGTTTTGAGGGAAAGCTGTCAGATTCACAGTAATGAACTGAAATTTTGTTCTTTTTTATAAAGTCTAGTTCCTTTTCAACTCGATCTTCAACCCTTTTAAAATCAAGGTGACTCGGGTTAATTTTGCGGTTTTTTTGAAGGTAGGGCTTCAAAGTCTCCATATCCTCAAAAACTGCCTTTGGACTACCACAAATATCGATCATCCGGCGGGCCGTAATAGGACCTACGCCTTCTATTAAACCCAATCCAATGGCATATTTTAGCTGTTCGTCTAACAAGATGAAAGCAAATTTAAATAATTGTTATCTTCAATCCTTCACAACGGGAAGAATATGAGAATTTACCTACTATGCTTACTCACATTTTTTACTCTTTTTTCTATCGCTCAAAAAGGAGTTTTAACGGGAATAATAAAAGAAAAAGAGAGTCAAGAGCCAGCAATTAATGTGCTTGTTGAATCAAATTTGGGAGTGCGTGTTTTATCCGATTTTGATGGAAAATACACCCTTAGCTTGCCTGCCGGTTTAAACGAAATAAAATACAGCCTTTTTGGACTAGAAGATGTCGATAAAATCATTGATATTAAGGCAAACGACACCATTGTTTTGGACATTGTAATGGGGGAAGCCAATGAAAATTTAGATGTCGTTGTTGTATCTGCTGGAAAATTTGAACAAAAGGTGGAAGACATTACAGTATCAATGAATGTTATAGATGCTGATTTGGTTGAAAATAAAGCAACTGTGACCTGTGAACAGGTTGTTGAACAAACACCAGGTCTGACCGTTCAGGATGGGCAGGTAAGTATCCGTGGGGGTAGCGGTTTTGCATATGGAGCTGGATCAAGGGTTCTTATCATGGTTGACGAACTACCTATGCTTTCCGGTGATGCCAATGATGCAAAGTGGAACGCCATACCTGTAGAGAACATTGAGCAAATCGAAATTATTAAAGGTGCCTCTTCTGTAATGTACGGTTCTTCTGCCCTTAATGGAGTCATAAATGTGCGAACAAAATATCCAAGATCAAAACCCTTAACCAAATTCAATCTCTACCACGGAATTTATTCTGATCCTAGAAGAAAAGAACTCGTTTGGTGGAATAGAAACCCAACTTATTATGGAGGTAATTTCCTCCATTCGGAAAAGGTAAACCCCCGTTTCGATTTAGTAACGGGTGCCAACTTTCTAAACTCAACTGGCTTCCGTCAAGGAGAGGATGAATTGCGTTTTAGGTTTAATGTAAATACACGCTTTCTTTCAAAGAAATATGATGGCTTATCTTACGGTATAAACACAAACCTTCAGTACGCCAAAACCGGGGTTTTTGTCCTTTGGGACTCAGACAGTACGGCCCTTCAGCCTATGGGTGGTGCTGATCCAAACAGTGAAACTACTACCCTTACTTTCCAAGATGGTTACCGATTTAACGTGGATCCCTATTTGACTTATTATTCAAAAAATGGTGATTCACACCGAATAAGAAACCGTTGGTTTCAAACTATTAATGCAAATAACCAGGGAAGAGGGTCTACTGCAAACGTATATTACTCAGAGTATCAGTATTCTCATGCTTTTGATTCTGCTCAAGCCCACTTAAGTGCGGGGCTTGTGCACACTTATTCAACTGTAGAATCCGACTTATACGGGGACCACTTTGGAAGAAACTTGGCCAGCTTTGTACAGTTTGATAAAAAATGGAAAAAGTTTAATTTTTCAGGTGGAATGCGTTTTGAATATTTTAAAGTCGATACCGCTAAAACCGTGAGTTCCTTTGAAATTGCAGGAGCGTCTTTGCCTTTCCAACCCGTTTTTAGATCAGGTCTTACCTATAAGATGTTTGAGCACACTATTTGGAGAGCAAGTTACGGCCAAGGTTATAGATTTCCTTCTATCGCTGAGAAATTTGCTGCAACAAATATTGGAACAGTTTCAATATATCCTAATGAAGAGCTTCAACCAGAAAGAGGCTGGAGCGCTGAAATCGGATTGAAACAAGGGTTTAAAATCAAAGACTTTCACGGGTTTATTGATGTTGCCGCATTTTGGACTGAATACACGAACATGATTGAATTCGTTTTTGACGAGTTTTTCCCAGAAGGCCAAAGTATAAATATCAACAACACAGATAGTTTAGCAAAGTACCTTGGCTTTCAAGCAAGAAATACGGAAGAAGCTAGAATTACTGGAATCGATATGACCATTGGAGGTAAAGGAAAGATTAAAGATGTTGGGGTGACCATTTTTGCCGGATATACCTACATGAACCCGATTGCTCTTAATGTCGATAGCGCTTATTACGCGACTACATCAGACTCTTCAAACACTTTAAAATTCAGATTTAGACACCTGATAAAGGGTGATATACAGTTTGATTATAAGGGCTTTGCTCTTGGATTTAGCTGCCGTTACAACAGTTTTATGGAAAATGTGGACCGTACTTTTATACAGGTCTTTCTTCCAAAAGAGGTTTTGGGCTCACCAAATGATATTCCACTAGGGGACCTATTTTTACCTGGTTACCCAAAGTATAGAGAAGCCAATCAGAATGGCGATTTGGTTTTTGATGGACGCTTTTCCTATGAGTTCAGCGATAACTTAAAACTTGCATTTATTGTAAACAACTTACTCAATGAAGAGTACATGGGTCGTCCTGGAAACATCCGAGCACCAAGAACTTTTGTTACACAGTTTACCGTTAAGTTTTAGTGCTTACCTTTGAGCAGTGGATTATCAGGTACTAAAAGCACTGCATATAATATTCGTTATTTCATGGTTTGCAGCCTTGTTTTACATTGTTCGTTTATTCATTTACCATGTAGAAGCTGAAAGCAGAGAGGCCAATGCAAAAGCTGTTTTACAAGATCAATTTAAAATTATGCAATGGCGCTTGTGGTTTATAATCGGCTGGCCGGCTATGATTTTAACCACGCTATTTGGAACCTGGATGCTTATTGAAAACCCAGGATTAATGCGCGCACCTTTTATGCATGTTAAGCTAGGTTTAGTTTTCGGCCTTATTTTGTATCACCTTTCTTGTCATAGAATATTGAATCAACTGAAACGAAATGAAATAAAGTGGACCTCTTTTCGCTTGAGGTTATGGAACGAATTGGCCACTATTTTTATGGTTGCAATTGTTTTTGTAATTGTACTTAAAAACGAGCTTAACTGGGTATGGGGTGTCCTAGGTTTTTTCCTTTTTGGAATATTTTTAATGTTGGCAGTTAAGGCCTACAAAAAACTGAGAAAATCCTAGTCTCTCTTCTTTCTAAAAAATTCCGACAGAAGGGCTGAACATTCATCCGCCATAATACCTCCTTCTACCTTTGTTGCAGGGTGCAAGACTTTATGCTGAATTTGATTCATGCCTCTTTTTTGATCGGATGCTCCATAAACTAAGCGACCTATCCTTGTCCAAAAAAGTGCTCCTGCACACATTAAACAGGGCTCTAAGGTAACATACAATGTGCATTCGTTAAGGTACTTGTTTCCCAAAAAAGAACTTGCAGATGTTAGGGCCTGCATTTCAGAATGTGCTGTAAAATCAGTTAATTTTTCTGTTAAATTATGTGCCCTTGCAATTATCTTATTTCTGCTCACAACCACTGCTCCAACAGGAATTTCATCCATTTCAAACGCAAGTTGAGCCTGTTTTAAGGCCTCTCTCATAAAATATTTGTCATCAAATGGTTCAAGCATTGTGCAAATTTACATAACTACGACAATTCCCTACTTGTTTTTCGTACCTTTGTGCCTCTAAAGAAGCATTATAATGAGTAAGGCAGTATTATTAGGAATGTTTGGACCATGGCAAGTTGTTGCCATTATCGTTGTTGTTCTTTTATTATTTGGTGGTAAAAAAATTCCAGAATTAATGAAAGGATTGGGTAAAGGAATGAAGGAATTCAAAGATGCCAAAGACGGTGAACCTAAAAGCGATTCCCCAAGTAAAAAAGAAGACTAAACCGTTAATCAGTGGACTATCTTTCGCAACAAGAAAAGATTCTTGATGGCTCCTTAACGTGCACTGCACTTGTTAAGAGTTGCCTAGAAAACATTGATAAAACAAAAGAACTGAATGCCTTTTTGGAGGTGTTCGAAGAATCTGCTCTTCAAAGAGCGCAAGAAATTGATCAGAAGATTTCGCAAGGAACAGCTGGAAAACTGGCTGGGATGATTGTTGGCTTGAAGGACAACATTTGCTATAAGGGTCATCACGTTTCGGCTTCTTCAAAAATATTAGACGGTTTTGAATCCGTTTATAACGCAACAGTGGTTGAACGACTGCTTGCAGAAGACGCCATTATTATAGGGCGACTTAACTGCGATGAGTTTGCTATGGGTTCTTCAAATGAGAACTCTGCGTTTGGAAATGTTAAGAACCCCATAGACCATACCTTAGTCCCTGGAGGCTCAAGTGGCGGAAGTGCCGCCGCAGTAAAAGCTGGGTTGTGCCATGTTACCTTAGGTTCCGACACGGGTGGAAGTATTCGCCAGCCTGCTTCTTTTTGTGGTACCGTTGGATTCAAGCCAAGCTATGGGGCGGTAAGCCGATACGGCTTGATTGCATATGCATCATCTTTTGATCAAATAGGTCCCTTTGCAAACACTGTAGAAGATTGTGCCCTAGTTTGCTCTGTCATTTACGGCAAAGATGATTTTGACGCCACAATGAGCTCAAAGAGCCTAGGTAATCTCCAAATTCAAAAAGACGGGAAAAAACGCAAAATAGCACTGATTAAAGAAACCATTGCAGAAGGTGTTGATGAGGATGTGAAAAAGCGTACCCTCGAAATTGTTGACGGCTTAAAAGCTGAAGGTCATGAGGTTGAGGAAATCTCTTTTCCTTATCTGGACCATATGGTGCCTACCTATTACGTTTTAACAACGGCTGAAGCCTCTTCAAATTTAGCTCGTTTTGATGGCGTTCACTATGGTTATAGAAGTCCTAATGCAACTGATTTAGAAAGCACTTACACCCTATCTCGTTCGGAAGGCTTTGGTCCGGAAGTTAAAAGAAGAATAATGCTTGGAACCTTTGTTTTAAGTTCAGGGTTTTATGATGCTTATTATGAGAAAGGGCAAAAAGTACGCAGGCTCATAAAAAACAAAACAGAAGAAATTTTAGCTAATTTCGACTTTATCCTTTCGCCAACCTGTCCAACGCCAGCATTTAAAATTGGAGAAAATGCGGATGATCCTATCACCATGTATTTACAGGATATCTTTACAGTTCAAGCTAATCTAGCAGGAATTCCTGCAATTTCCCTTCCCTTGGGTCAGAATTCTGAAATGAAACCATTTGGGATTCAATTAATGGCAAAACAATATGCTGATCAAGATTTATTGTCTTTTTCACATAACTTAATGGGAAAGTTTAACGTAAACTAACCAACGCCCCTGCTTATAAAACTTAATTTTACTTCTTATCCTAGATAAGCATGAAGAACACATTTGTAATTTTTCTACTACTGGCCTATAGTTTAGGTTCCTATTCTCAGAACCTACCAAAGGGAATAGAGCCAGATGACCCTATGGTGGCAAAAATAGATTCGCTTTTAAAGCTTTCTTTCATTCAAAAAGAAATAGCCGCTTTTAAAGGAAGAAATGATATCCCAAAAGATAGTATTCCTGCCTTCAGCAATGAAGTTTATAAACAACGAATTACTCAGCTCGACGGGAAGACTCCCTTTGAGTTTGAATACAATGATGATGTTCAAAAATATATAGACTTATTTGTTAAACACCGTAGAACTTTTACCGCAATTTGTTTAGGGAGGGCGGAACTTTATTTTCCTATGTACAAGGAAAAGCTTGACTCCTATGGAATGCCCTTGGAATTGCGCTACCTTTCAGTTATTGAGTCAGCACTTAATCCAAAAGCAAATTCGCGTGCTGGAGCCAAGGGGCTTTGGCAGTTTATGCTCCGAACTGGAGAGGCGTACGGGCTTGCTGTTGATTCATACACAGACCAGCGCTTTGACCCGGAAATGGCAACGGATGCAGCCTGTCGATACCTGAAGTTTTTACATAAGATGTACGGTGATTGGAGTATGGCACTTGCAGCATACAATGCTGGCCCCGGAAATGTTAATAGAGCAATAAGAAGATCCGGTGGGGAAATGACTTATTGGAAAATTCGAGATTACTTACCCAAAGAAACCCAAGGATATGTTCCCACTTTTATCGCTGTAACATACCTTATGGAGTTTCACAAGGAACACAATATAATTCCTAGAAAAGCGAATGTAAAAATCTATGAAATAGATAGCGTTCAATTTTCCTCACCACTTACCCTGTCGGATATTAGTGAAGCTTTGGACATAGAGTACGATTACCTGCAACATATTAACCCTATTTACAAAACTGATTATATCCCTGCTTTCGACACCGCTAAAGCACACATATACTTACCCGTTGAAAAAGTTGGGCTCTTTATGAAAAACCTTGACACCCTTTCTAAATGGAAAAAAGATACTACAGCAGAAGGTTTTATAGCGTACCCAAGTATCGTTTATCATACAGTAAAAAGTGGAGAAAGCATGGGGCTAATTGCTGATAAGTACAAGGTAACCACAAGGGAATTAATGGTGTGGAATGACAAAAGCTCCAAAATGATTCATCCGGGAGAAAAAATCAAGGTTCATGTTGCTACAAGGAAACCCGTTGAAAAAACTGCGCCCAAAAAGACCTATTCTTCAAACAAAGGTAACGGCAGTTCGAGTGGCTCAGGTAGCAGTTCAGGATATGTATACTACACCATACGATCTGGGGACACTTTATGGGATATTGCAAATAAAAAAGGTGTAAGTTTGAGTCAGATCGAAAGATTAAACCCAGGCTTGAATAGCCGAAATTTAAAGGTTGGACAAAAAATTAAAATTGCCAAAAAATGAAAACCACAGGTGTATTTTTAGCGCTACTTTTTATTGGAGTTACCCTTAACTCTTGCATATTTGACCCTGAAAAAGAACCGGAATATCCAGAAGTAATCAAGTCGCGGAGTTACGGTGATGTGCTGATTTTATTTGATGGAGAAGAATCGGATACCTTAGTTCAAAGTGTTATTGCCGTCACAGAACAGCAATTTGGCAACTTCATTGGGGTTGAGCATATGTTTGACTACACCTTTAGCAAACCTGGAAATGAATCAGCGAGTCAAAAATCTACTCCAAATGTTATTCATATAAAAACCAGTCAATCCGAAAATAAAATCACTTATAACGACGGGAAAGACCCTTTGGAGAAACTTACCATCGAAATCTCTGTAATGGAGGGTGATACCGGAGCCGCATTTATACATAATAAAGCGGATGAGATTACCCAAAAAATTAATGGGAAAGAAGTTGAACGTTTGATTGCTTTTGCGAAACAAAGCCCTTCCGTTGAGGCGGAAAAACAAATCGAACAAAAGATGAATTTAAAAGTTAGCATCCCAGCCACCTTTTCAAGTATTCAAGATGTAAGCGAGGGATTTTCCTGGCTTAGAAAAAGGGAAGTACGTAGGGCTAATAAAAAGAGCTCACTTGAGCTGCATACAGACCTCTTGATTTATACTTTTAAGTTTGATAGCTCAACCTTTTCACCAGGCGGGCTTGTATGGAAAGGAAATCAATACATGAAGCGTCATGTAGAATTTTATAATGGGAAAAGTAAAACAGACAAATACATGCAAATGTCTGAGAATTTGGACAACAGTATAATTTCAAAAACGCGCATTAACGGATGCAACGCCATAGAGATGATGGGATCTTATTCTGCTACCGATGAATACGATAGCGAATACGGGAACGGTGGTTATTACTACATGGTTGCTATTCACGATGAAAAAAACGATAGGATTATTGTTTCTAATGGCCTAACCTTTGTCCCTGGATACTTTATTTACAGGGAGTACATGCGAGAAATAAAAGCAATAGGTTATAGCTTAAAACCATAAAAAACCCCATCCAAGAAGGATAGGGTTTTCCAATTTAACAAATAGGAATAATCTTATAAGTATTCCTTCAGGTGTTCTTTTTTACTTCTGTTTAGCTTTTTAAGTGCTTTCGATTTTATCTGTCTTACTCTTTCTTTAGAAATATCCATTTTGCCTGCTATCTCAGAAAGCGTTCTAGGCTCATTGGTGCTAATTCCAAAGAAGTCTATGATTACAGCTTTTTCTTGCTCATTTAGACGCGTTAAAAGGCCTTTAACCTCTTTTCGAAGAGAATTAACATTAACATTATCGCTAATGTTGTTTTCCTCTCCCGAGTTGTATAGGTCCATTTTTGTTGTGGAGTCTTCATCAGAAACAGGCTCATCAAAGCTAAACTGACTTACCTTGGCGGCCAAAGCTCCTTTCACTTCTCTTTCAGTCTTTTCCAACATGTCTGCTAATTCATAGGCATCTGGCTCTCTGTTGTTAAGCTGATAAAATGAATCTGTTGCTCTTTTTATTCGCAACAATAAGCCTGATCTATTAGCAGGAATTCTCACAATTCTTCCTTGATCTTGAATTGCGTTTTGAATGTTTTGTCGAATCCACCAAACGGCGTATGAAATAAATTTGAAACCCTTGGTTTCATCGAATTTTTGAGCTGCTCGAATCAATCCAATGTTTCCCTCATTAATCAAATCGTTTAAAGAGATTCCATAATTCTGATACTGCTTGGCAACAGACACCACGAATCTCAGGTTAGCTGTAACCAATTTTTCTAAAGCATTTTGATCACCCTTTCTAATTCGTCTCGCTAAGTCAGCCTCCTCGTCGGCTGTAATCATTTCTATGGAGCTTACCTCCTGAAAGTATTTCTGCAGAGCAATCGTGTCTCTGACCGTTATACTTTGTTCTATCTTAAGTTGTCTCATTATGTAATTTTGTTGTGTGCGGGTTAAACTATTGTAGTAACATCATTATACGTGAATTGTTTCAGTAATATTGTTAAAATATGCTAATTGCTTTACTAAATAAGATACGCACCAACAAGTGTTTTGGATTTTTTTCATGTACTTTTATTCGCGGCTAGATGAAAAAAGTGGGGATAATAGGTGCTGGTGTGGCAGGATTAGCGGTGGCATCAAGACTAGCAAGGGAGGGTTTTGAATGTCATGTGTTTGATAATAACACGGGGCCCGGTGGTAAACTTTCTCAATTTAAGCTAGCCGACTATCGCTTTGATCGCGGCCCATCGCTGTTTACCATGCCGCAGTATGTAGATGAATTGTTCAACCTCTATCCGGAATTTGAAGGAAATTTCAGCTATGAAAAAATTGAATCGAGCGCACAATACTTTTGGGAGGATGGTACTAATTTCCGTTTTTATTCGAACCATGAGAAATTAGGAGCCGAAATAAACAATAACCTTAGCACTGACCCAAATGAGGTGTTTTACCACTTGAAATACGCGGAAAAACTTTACAATCAGGTAGGCAAGATTTTTTTGGAGAACAGCCTTAATAAGTCAAGCACATGGCTCAGTAAAGATGTAGGAAAGGCCCTTTTGCGATTGCCTTCATACAAACTGAGCAAAACGATGAATCAGGTAAACCAAAAACACTTTTCATCTGAAAAATTAGTTCAGCTCTTCGATCGTTATGCAACTTACAATGGCTCTAATCCATATTTAGCCCCTGCGCTACTTAACATGATACCTCATTTTGATCAAAATGTTGGCACCTTCCTTCCAAATAAAGGCATGTACCAAATAAGCGAAACAATATATAAGCTAGCGCTACATGCAGGGGTAAAGTTTCACTTTAACTCACAGGTAGACAAAATATTAATTGAAAAAAATAAAGTAGTCGGGATTAAAACTAAAAACAAGAAGGTGAACTTTGATTTAGTTATTAGTAACTCAGATGTTCATTATACCTTTACCAAGCTGCTTGGAGGGAAGTGGACAAAATCAAAGAAACTCTCTCAACCTAGATCAATGAGTACTGTTTTATTTTATTGGGGAATTAACCGATCGTTTTCAGAGCTCGATTTACACAATGTGTTCTTTTCGAAAAACTACAAAAAGGAGTTTGATCAAATTTATTCAAAAGGCTTTGCAGATGACCCGACCATTTATTTGAATATCAGTGCAAAAAAAGTTAAATCTGACGCACCTGAAAATTGTGAAAACTGGTTTGTTATGACGAATGTAGGGCCTAACAATGGCCAAAACTGGGAGCAGATTATAGAAACTACCAGACAAACGATCTTGAAAAAATTAAGTGCTCAGCTAGGAACGGATATCCAGCCTTTAATTGTTGAAGAGTCAATAATGGACCCATTGTTCTTGGATGACAAACTAAATTCGTACAAAGGTTCTATTTACGGTTATAGCAGTGACACAAAAATGGCTGCCTTTAGAAGACAAGCAAACTCATTGAAAAAACTAAAGGGTATGTATTTTTGCGGAACCAGTGCTCACCCTGGAGGCGGAGTTCCTGTATGTTTGTTGTCTGCAAAAATTTGTTCTGAAGAAATCGTATCAGCTTGGAAGTAGGAAATAAAAAAATAGGAATTGTAACGATTGTTGCCATCGTTTATTCGGTTGGATTTATTGGTTTGAGCATACCAGCTACACGACATTTTTTTAACGGCCTAACCGTGCTGAATCTTATTGCCAGTCTTGGGCTTCTATTGTATTTCCATAAAGGTTGGGGGGTAAAGTTTATCACATGGTTATTTGCCTGCTTTTTTATAGGGTTTCTGTCCGAACTTGTTGGGGTCAACACAGGCTTGCTCTTTGGGTCATATGAATATAGTTCCTTATTGGGTTTGAAGGTATTTAACACCCCGGTAATGGTAGGGGTACTATGGGTCATTGTATGCTATGTTGCCTGCTTGATTATGTCTAAGCTATATCGTGGGCATTGGGCTGTTATGGCCCTGGCTGGTGGGAGCCTACTCACACTTTTAGATTATTTTATTGAGCCTGTCGCAATCAAATTGGAATGGTGGGAATGGGAAGGGGTTAGTGTTCCGGTATTTAATTATTTAAGCTGGTTCATGATTTCGTTTTTGCTTATTTCTGCATTCTTTATCTTAGATATTAAAACAAAGAACAGGTTGGTTTTACCCTATGCTATTGTTTTTGTTTTGTTTTTCGTTTTATTGAATTTTAGCTTGGTTTATTTATACTAAAAAACCCCAGATTAAATCCAGGGTTTATTTGTTAAAATATTTATAGAGTCCTTGTTAAGATTTTTTCGCCTCCTCTATATTTTGCTTTTGTTTGTTTAGAGTTTCTTTATAGGAATTAAGCTTTTCTTCAGCTTTTTTGATTTTCTCTTCTTTTTCTTTGGCGGCCTCTTCCGAGATGGTCCCTTCTTCTTTTTCTTTCTCCAGTTTTTCCTTAGCGGCTTTTATTTTTTCCTCGGCACTCTCTACTTGAGAATTTCCTTCTTCTACATCATTTTCCGCGTTTTCTATCGCCTTTTCTTTATTTTTCTTAGCCTCTTCTGCGCGAGCTTTCCCAAACTCTTTTCCTTGAAGTTCTTTTTCTCTGCCATAAGCATTCCCCTTGCCTTTGAACTCCTTCTTTTCTTTGTTAAGTTTTTCATCCTTCTTGGCCATTTTAACAGCTAGAATAGAGTCTTTTTTAGCTTGGATTTCTTCTTTGGACATGCCTTTGTTTTCCCATTCTTTTTCCAATTCTTCGACCTCCTTAGCAGCATTGTCTTTATTTGCTTTTCCAGCAGTTTTCAAGGAATCGGCTTTTTGAGTCATTTCGGCTTTCTTTAGCTGACCATTGTTTTTAGCCTCTCCCGCTTGATTCCCGGCTGACTTTTCGACTTGTTTACCTTTCGCTTTTATCGCATGATCAGGTCTTTGTGCGTTCACAGAAAGCCCTAGGCTAAAAATGAACATTACTGATAATATCTTATACATCATTTATTTTTTTAAAGTTCTTCTAAATCATTTAATGCCTCATTTAGGTCTTCTTGATTCTGGTGAAGCTCCGCAGAGGTTTCTTCAATTTCTATTGCATGCATTTCTTCCTCAACAATTTGGTCTTTCTCATCTTGAGTCATTTCAGTAACAGCGCCTTCTTGGTTTTCTGTTTCTTTTTCTTCGTCCCCCCCGCAAGAAAACATTGCAAGAGAAGAAACCACCGTGCTTAATAAAATAGTTCTTTTCATTTTTTAATTTTTTACGAATATACGCTAAGGCTAGACTGCTCTTTTTCAACAAACGATAATGTGTACGAAATTTTCGATAAAAAAAAGACCAGCGATTTGCTGGTCTTTATTCTATTCAATGGTTTTTTACTACTGCAATACGATCTTTTGAGTAAATGTATTGCCTTTTCCATCCGATAATCTTACCAGATATAAACCAGTACTAAGTTGATTAACATCAAACTTGTTTACGTTTGGATTTAATTGATCATCAAGGATAATTTTTCCACTCAAATCAAATAAGGTAAATGATAGTTTCTGATTTGATCCAGCATCAATTATTAATTGACCATTGGAAAAGAAACTAGTTACCCCTTCCAAGCCTCCTTCTTCAAGAGAAAGTGCAGTGGTTAGCATAAAGCTAGCTGAAGGTGCAGATAAATTATCCTCATTTGAAGTGCTTCCATTTTGTACACTCATGACAAAAGCGGTGTAATCAACGTTATCCGCAATAGGATCACCGTCTGAATCTGTGGTTGCTGCATCAAGTGCTTCAGCATAGTTCGGAGCACCCGTTGGTGTCACTACTTTGTATGCTGTTGAAGGCAAGGCCTGAGCTGCCGCTAAATCAAATGAGCCAGCCGCTGCTGTCTTTACAACTATTGATCTATATTCCAATACTGTTGTTTCATCTGCTGCTGCGTTAAAATCAACGCGTGCATCTGTACCGTTTTGGTTATTTCCAGCATCCTGTCCTAAAACATTCAATGCAACATCTGCTGGTGTTGTTAGGCTGAAAACAGCTGAGCCTGCACTCAAATCACCAATTGTACCAGGAGTACCGTTATCCTTGCTCATCACAAATGCTACGTAATCAACTCCAATCATAATTGGATCGCCGTCAACGTCATTTTGGAAACTAACCAAGTTTAAAGAATAGCTTGGGCTTCCTGATGGGTTAACAACACCGTACATTCCAGCTACAGCTGCATTTGCAGCGGTATAATCGAATGTTCCAGCATTCGCTGACTTTACAATAAACACCCTGTACTCTTGCAGGCCTGTTTCATTCGCAAGTCCATCCCATGTAACCTCAACATCTGAAGCGTCTGAATTATCATCTATATCCATTCCAACCACATTTGTTGGAGCGTCAAGCTGATTGTTTAACGTAATGGTTGCAGCGCTTGAATTCATGTTCGCAAGGGTAGCAACAGTACCATCAAACAAGCTGTATACAAATATTGTATATGGCTGAGCATTTACTATTGGATCTCCATCTGAGTCGGTTGTTGCAGCCCCTAAGTTCACTGAGTATGGGCCTCCATTTGGCGTTGTTGTAGCGTAGGCTGTTACCGGCAAGGCCTCAGCTGCAGGAATGTCAAATGTCCCAGCATTAATATCCTTAACAGCAATAATTCTATATTCAGTTATTCCTGCTTCACTTGGTGCGGCATCAAAATCTACTTGAAGATCTGACCCGTTCACATTATTGTTTACATCACTTGCAACAATATTAATCGCACTATCATTCTGAACATGCAAAGTAACATCAGCGGAAGCCTGGCTTAAACTATTGGTAGTTGCATTAACACCATCAGCCACATTTAAAATAAATAAACGATAGGGTTGTGCGTTCACAATAGGGTCACCATCGACATCCGTTGCTCCAGCAGCTAAAATTTGATTGTAGGTAGGACTAGCATTCGGTGTTACTGCTGTATAGTCCGCCAGAGGAACAACATCTGCGGCTGCTAAGTTAAATGTACCCGCATTAGCAGATTTTACAGCCATAATTCTATATTCAGAAACCGTTGTCTCATCCGCAGAGGCGGTAAAAGTTACATCCAAGTCTTGTCCATTCCCATTATCAGCAACGTCCACTCCAATGATTCCAGTTGATGGGCTAGCCGAGCCAGGTGTACCCATAGCGCCCGCCGCAATAGAGTTCCCAACTATATCTTCATACGCATAATCCTTAACCGTCCACACGTTTCCTGCAAAATCCACATCCAGACGAACCCAACCATAATGGATGTTTCCACCAACATTAAATTGTAAGCCTATATAGCGGTCTGTAACCCCACACCAATTACCAAAAGAGCAAGATCCGTAATTAAGCGATTGATAGCCTCCGGCGTAGCCATTATTGAAGAACGTGCCCGCTCCAGAGCTAATTATTGCACCTGAGCTCAAAGCAAAGGGATATGCGAAAGTAGCGCCACCTGAACCTAATACATTGTTCTGAGAAGTTAAAGGCGAAATATACAAATTGTTAGAACCGTTATGCCAAATCCTAAAGTCATCCGTAGCATCATTATTTAAATCCAAAAAATATTGACTACCTACCCCTCCATTAAAATCAGGGGCTTCATCCGTATAAATTATAGTTGCATTTGCTGCCTGCGTGGCCGTTAGAGCAGCGGCCATCGAGCCATATTGCTTTAACCTTTTCTTTAAGTCTTTTTTTTCCATAAGAGAGTATCTTTTATAATTAGATAAATTTACGAAAAAATACTACTTTCAGCAGATGTCAAAAAAGGATAAGCAGAAATTTGTCATTCCAGAAAAAGGGTCGCTTGGGTTATTAGCTCATGGTCATAAGGGTTTAAGAGCTTGGCGAGAAGAGAAAAATAAAAAAAGCACAAAAAACAAGAATGGCGTTAAAAAATAAGGTTGTAATCGTTGGGTGGGATGCAGCAGATTGGAAAATTATTTATCCTTTGTTAGCCGAAGGGAAATTGCCTGCTCTAAAAAAACTAATTGACAATGGGGTTCATGGGAACCTTCAAACACTTGCCCCCGCATATTCACCAATGCTTTGGACCTCCGTTGCTACTGGAAAAACGGCCAACAAACATGGAATTCTGGGTTTTATTGAAATCAATCCTGACAAACAACAAGTAAGACCAGTTACAGTTTCACAAAGAAAAACACGTGCTCTATGGAATATACTTCACAATCAGGGCTTAAAGTCTAATTTAATTGGGTGGTGGCCGAGCCACCCTTCTGAACCAATAAACGGACATGTGGTTTCCGATATGTGGGGAAAGCGTTTCCCGGAAGAGAGAGAAAAATGGGGAGTTGAAAAGGGATCTTTTCACCCCAAAAGCTTGATAAATGAAATGGCCGATTTACGAGTGCACGTGAACGAATTAACAGAACAGCATGTTCTTCCGTTCATTCCAGAAGCACATAAAATTGATCAAGAGAAAGACAAAAGCCTCCCCAATCTACTTAAAATTCTCGCGCAGAATTCAACCTTTCAAGCGTGTAGTACTTATTTAATGGAAAATAAGGAGTGGGACTTTACGGGAGTTTATTTCAATATGATCGACCATATCTGTCATGGTTTTATGCGTTTTCACCCACCCAAACTACCCAGAGTTCGACAAGAACACTTTGATATATATAAAGGCGTTGTGGAGGGGGCGTACCGCTTTCAAGATATGATGCTAGAAAGAACTCTTGATTTTTGTGATGACAATACCCTGGTAATTGTGATGTCGGACCATGGGTATGTTTCGGATAATGACCGAATGTTGGACATGCCGGGGTTAAGAGCTGCACCAGCATTGGAGCACAGAGACTTTGGAATATTCGTTGCGGCTGGACCAGGCATCAAAAAGAAAGAAAAAATATTTGGTGCATCATTATTAGATATTACTCCGACAATATTGAATTTTTTAGACCTTCCTATTGGCAAGGACATGGATGGCCGTGTGTTAGAAGATGTTTTTGAAAACCCAAACCCCATCAAATACATTGAAAGCTGGGATGAAGTCGAAGGGGATTTTGGTGAACACAATGAAAAAGTCGAAAGCGATCCATTGAGTGAGCAACAAGCAATAGAACAACTTATTGAGCTGGGATATATAGATCGACCGGACGAAAATATTGAAAAAGCCATCAAAGAAACTTGGATTGATTTGCAGTTCAACCTGGCAAGAGTTAAGTTTTCTAACGATGACATAGATGAAGCCGAAAAAATTCTTTTAGATCTTCTAAAGGAAGACACAGACACATATCCTTTCCTATTAGACTTAATCAACATTAAAATAAAGAAGAAAGAATTTGTGGCAGCAACTGACTTTTTAGAAAAACTAAAATCAAAGAAACCTAAAGGCCATTTGAAGCTGTCCCTTCTGGAGGCAGATATTTTTATGGCATCAAACAGGCCCGAACAAGCCCTTGAAATACTAAATCGTATAAAAGTAAACAGTAGTCTTAATGCTCCAGCGCATTTTAAAATTGGAAAACATTTTTTGAATGTTGGTAGATATAAAGAAGCCGAAGAAGCCTTTCAAAAATCAATTGAAATTAAACCGGACAATGCCAAATATCAGCATGCCATAGCCAAGGCACTTATGCTCCAGGAAAAATATGAAGATGCCGTTGATCACGCTCTTGCCAGTATAGAGCTTGTTAGGTATTATCCGGATGCCCATTATACATTGGGCCAAATTCTTGAGAAATTGGGAGAAAATGAAAGCGCTAAGCTTGCATTCGAAACAGCAAATAAATTGCGTCCTCAAAACATTAAAGCAAAGAAAGGGGCTAATGTTAGTGCCAATGGGTTGAAAAACAATAAATCAAATGTTGGTGGAGATTTTATTACTATAGTAAGTGGCCTCCCAAGAAGCGGAACCTCAATGATGATGCAAGCCTTACATGCTGGTGGAATGGAAGCGCTTTCTGACGGTAAAAGGAAAAGTGACGAAAACAATCCCAAAGGATACTTTGAAATAGATGAAGTTAAAAGCCTTCACAAAGACAATTCAATATTAGATAAAGCAAATAATAAGAGCCTCAAAGTGGTGGCTCCCTTGCTGAAGTTTATAAAACCAGAATATAATTATAAGGTGATTTTCATGTTGCGCGATATAGATGAGATCATTTTATCACAAAAGAAAATGCTGGGTAGGGAAAACAAAGCTACGCGAATGGGACTCAAAGAAAGTTTGCAAGCGGAAGTTCGAAAAGCGCAAGCATGGGCAAAACATGAACCTGGCGTTGATATTCTTTATCTAAACTATACTGATGTTATAAATCAACCAGAATTAGATTTCAAAAAAGTCAGTGACTTTTTGAATAATAAGGTAAATGCAAAAAATATGACTGCAGCCGTGGACAAAAGCCTATATAGAAATAGAAAATAATACTCCCTTTTTTTTGATTTTGGTATTCAAGGCACGAACAAGGGGGCATAATTTTTGTTTGGTTTTAGTATAAAAATCTAAATCACTAAAAATGAAAACCAAACTATTATTCCTTTGCTCATCTCTTATTTTGTTGAGTTCTTGTATCATTATTCGCCCTGGGGAGGTCGGTGTAAAACAAAAGCTTGGACGCCTTGATGGAAAAATTATGGAGGAGGGCCCTCACATGTATAACCCCCTAACCACTATTATTCTTGTAGCCCCTATTCGAACAGAAAACATTGAATTAACAATTATGCTTCCAAGTAAAGAGGGGCTAAACGTAGGAGCTGAAATATCGATATTATATCGTATAGAAAAAGATAAGGTTCCTGAGTTAATTAAAACCCTGGGGCTAGATTATGAGCAAATCATTACGAATGTATTCAGGTCGGCATCAGCTGATGTTTGTGCTGGTTTTTATGCAAAAGATATGCACTCGGGTAACCGAGAGGCAATTGAGCAAGAAATTAGAACGAAGATGAATAAAAACTTGGAAGATAAAGGCATATTAACGGAAGCTGTTTTAATGAAATCAATTAAGCTTCCAGATGGTTTGTATGCTAGTATAGAAGAGCGTTTAAAAGCCGAACAAGACGCGATGAGAATGAGTTTCATTCTTGAGCAAGAAAAACTAGAGGCTCAGAGAAAAATCATTGAAGCCGAAGGTATTCGTGATGCTCAAAAAATACTATCTGAAGGACTAACTGATGAAATACTTGAGCTTAAAAAAATTGAAGCTATGTTAGAGTTGTCCAAGTCTAACAATGCTAAGGTCATTTTTACAGGGTCGGATAAAGCACCCGTTCTTATTCAGGAATAATATTTCATTCATCTCATTTTGGTGTAAAGAATAACTGCAAACGCACTTAACACCATCAAACCAAGGTATAAGGGGAAATTAGTTTTTCCCCTTTTTTTATTCTGAACTCCTTCCTTCTTAACATTAAAGGTTTTCATTGGCAAATTATGCGCTAGCATCACGGATTTCCTTCCGGAAACTTCCAACTCTTCCAAAAGCAACATTTGGGATGAAAACAGCCTTACCTTATCTTGTTTTTTTGATAATTTAAACGGGATTTTAATTCGGCCACCAACGGTGTCTAACCCACTTAGTAGAATACTTTCATTTGGCTTTAAAACCCGGTTCGGTAGCCTTGTAATATGCTCGTTTTTCGAATCAGCAATTTGATAATATTGAAGGTTTATTGGCTTCTTTGAATAATTCGTAAGCTTTATTTCTTCATTACTTGGGTTGATGCCTGTTATATAAAGTGCCCTACGGTGACTTTTCTTTTTTTCCGTTTCGACATTCAAGACATTATTCGTCCATTCAACTTTCTTTATTTGATAGCCCTGCTGGGGTATTACTATGACATCTTTATTCAAATCATTAAAAGAAATCCACTGATCACACGATGATAAAGGAATATCATTCACGAAAACCTTAACATCTTCACTCTGATAGTCCGTGTAGAAATCTTGTGGCCTTCCTAATCCAAATTTCAGGCTAAGATGGTTTAAACAATATTCGGGTCGCTTTGACATGAAGTTTTTAATGCTGTTTATTTCTCTGCTAAATGAATTCAAGCTACCTCCCCATCTTATTTTATGATAGACCATTTCATGATTAATATTTGCTTCCATGCTATCCAAAATGGCGATTGTTCTTTTGAAGTTAAAAGTTGTATTCATATGGTATTGAAATAATTCAATATACTTCTTTCTCCAGCTTGGGTTTTGTAATATTTTGCGAATAATCAGTGTGCTCCAAGCAGGGTTTGGCCATGCTTCATCCGAATAGGTCGTCATTTTTTTTAGTGTGTTGCTTTTGTGCCCTTTGTTGACACCGTTGTTTAAACCAGCATCAACATCAAACAAAATCCAGCGCCATTTGCCATTTTTTCCATCGCGGTAATAACGTATGTTCCCGCCCGCATCACGGTTATCGCAGAATACCTCTGCAATATGATAGTTCATGAAGTTCATTACATCCACCCTTTTCTCAAAGTAGATTGAATCTTTGGGTATAGATAGGTCCGCGGTTTCCAACCATTTCAAAAGCATTTTATAATCTTTATTTGATCCATGTTGTCTATCAAATCGGTGCTTAAGGAGGTCAAGGCTGTCCTTCTTAATATCGTGGTGCTGTTTTAAATAGTTTTCATTTAACTTCTCGCGTAAATTCATTATTCCCCAGTACTTCCCATTAATATATACAACTGTTGGCTGACTGGCTTGAACATCTATTCCCATATTACTGCACACTGTGGTGTAATATGCATCCCTTAACATGCTTCTATTAAAATCATTACCAGAGTTTCTCAGTATTAATGTTTTGTAGGAATCAAATTTTCTTGACTTGAAAAACTTATGGTCCATCTTCTTTTTGCCATATTTTTTTCGCGAAACTAAAGTGATTGATTTCTGGTCATTTGAACGACTATAACCACCAAAAACACGAATACCAATATTTTGCTTTAATTGTGATTGTCCATTCTCAAAGTACTCCATGTGGGCAGGAACTTCTTTGTTTAACCAAAAATTTGCTCCTTTATAAGGCTTCCTTGGTTTAGCCTTTGACCCCATCATAAAAATCCCTGTATCAGCACTAAATAAATTATTTGGCTCTGTCTGAATGGAAACCACAGGCAAACTGTGGTAAGCGTTTATCAAATATAATTCTGGTGAAAACTCAATAATGCTATCTCCCTCTGCAATCGCATATCGCAATAATCGTGTTGAATCAACTTTTAACGGTTGCCTATAAACAACCGTGGGACTCGACCCATCCAAGGAGTAAAGCACCTTTGTTTTAGATTCTAGATTAATTTCTATTGTGTTTTTATAGAAGCCTCCTTTCAGGTTTAATCTTATATCTTGCGCATTTACAAGTCCAATAAGACAAAAAAACATGAGCCCAATAATTTTTTTCATGGACTGAAATTAACGGCGCTATCCCTCTATTAAAGGTTGTTTTTATTATTCGCAGCAAACGAGTTATTAAAAAAATATAGTACCTTGTATTGCATAGTACTATATTTTGTTATAAGTTTGTCCCAGATTCATCATACTATGAAAATTGATAATAGCATAGCACAAATGAGAAAAGGTTTTCTAGAATACTGTGTTCTAACCTTACTCAACAAACAAGAAGCCTACCCCTCAGAAATAATAAACGAGTTAAAAGAGGCGCAACTAATTGTAGCTGAAGGCACCTTATATCCCCTATTAACCAGATTAAAAAAGGCTAATCTTTTGGGATATCGTTGGGAAGAGTCTCCTAGCGGGCCACCAAGAAAATACTATGTTATTACCGAAGACGGAAAAAATTTTTTAACCCAACTAGATGAAAGTTGGGAACAATTGAAATCAGTGATCAACAGCTTAAAATAAAAACATGAAAAAGACTGTAAGTGCAAATATTGGAGGATGGGTGTTTAATATAGAAGAGGACGCTTATGACAAATTGTTGGCTTATCTCAACAACATTCAATCTCGATTGGAAGAGGAAGATGCAAAGGAAGTGATGGCGGACATAGAAGCTAGAATAGCCGAATTATTTACCCAACAAAACGCCGATAGAAAAGATGTTATTATATCATCTGATGTAGAAAACATTATACAAACAATGGGTGAACCAGAGGCTTTTGGTGACAAAATTAGCCCTGACAAGCAACCCAAAGATTCCTTAATTGAAGAAAATGTAAAAAAGCGTGTTTATCGAGATGAAGAGGAAGCTAAAATTGCTGGTGTGGCAGCTGGTTTAGCCCATTATTTTGGCACCCATCCTCTTTGGGTAAGGTTAGGCTTTGTCCTTTTTACCATTTTTGGTGGAGCAGGAATTCTAGTTTATATCATACTATGGTTGGCGCTACCCGTTGCAGAAACAGCAAGTGAGCGTTTAAGCATGAAGGGTTCTATAATAAACACAGAGAGTATAAAAAACGAGATTCACAAGTTAAAGGAGCGCAGGGGGTACAACTCAAAAAATCATGCACATAAATTTAGACGTACAGCCGGAAACGCATTTAACGTTATCTTAAAGGTTGGAGCAATTGGTGGTTTATTGTTGGCAGTGTTCTTAAGTATCGTTTTGGGGTACTGGCTGTTAACTCACGACTTTATAATAAGTGTTTCGAACAATGGTCCACAAGGTTTTCATCTTGCCGATTTACTTGCCATTAGCCTAAACGGATTAGAAATGCTTTTGCTCGATTTAGGAATTTTATTCTTATTGCTTGGACCTGTCGTTGGTTTACTTACACTAGCCTCAAAGGCTCTATTGGGTTTCAATAAAAGCATAAAAATTCCCATTATTAGCGCCATAGGAATTTGGGGATTTGGAATCTTAATTATGATTTGCTTTGGCATAATGGTGGGTAGAAAAAATTCTTCTTTTCACCCATACGAGCAAGAGTTAACTGTGAACCCAGTAAGTAAAACCCTTTATGTTAGTGTTCAAAACGACCCTTACTTTTCTAACGAGCTTAAATATCCACAAGATAGGTTCTGGGAAATGATTGAAAGAAAAAACGGAGAAGTAATCTTTGGTTACCCAAAGCTTGAGTTGGCGCAAAGCAAAGATACCAGTTTTCATGTGTTGTTGCGCCGTGAGTCCAATGGCAGAACTAAAACAGATGCCATTTCAAATGCAAAGAGTATAGATTACAATTGGGACATAAAGGGCAACAACCTAAGCCTTGCTCCTTACTTTAAAATTAAAGAAGACGCTGGTTACTACGGACAAGATGTAACTGTGATTTTAGAAATTCCTGAAGGCGCTAGTGTAAATTTGGCAAACAACATTGAGCGAATTGCCCATCAATGTGTTAACGAGCATAAACATGAGGAGGAAAAACAAATCATGTCAGGTATTTACAAAATGAAAAACCATAAGCTTTGGTCTGCTGATGGAGTGGTGGTGCGTTAATTCTGCACCACCTTCATTTGGTTGGATTTAAACAAATCCTCTGGACTTACCATCCATTCATCCCATGGTATGTTATTTCCATATCGTTGTTTCATTATTTTTCTAACCTCCGGATAATTTGTGCTGTATTCCTTTAATTGGTGCTTTTTGCATAACTCTATACCTACTATTTCTTTATAAAATTTATAGGCTAGTTCGGAGCAATACATTTTTTCGTCTGTCCAATAAAAGCCCAAATCATAGTGCTTCCCCAGATGTTTTTTCTTAAACGTTTCGATTTTAAGCGAATCAAATTCCTTTGTTTGTTTCAAACGTGTTAAGGTATAATTTCCATCAGATCCGTTGTTTTTCCATTCCTCAAAAGTGATTAATCTTACCGGTTCTACCGCTTCAAGTACATATGGAGTTTCTCCTTTAATGAGGATTATTCCCACATGACTAAACTCACTTTGAGTCGCAAGTTTTATTGCCTGACTTTGTCGGCTTTCGGAATCTTGAAAAACGAGATCGCCCGTTTTAAAATCCTTTGTTTTTTCTTTAATTATAAAGACTTGGAGTTCACTTGTTTCGTTTTTATGAACAAATCCAAGGGAAACAAAGAGTGCTAAAAAAAATAGGAAAATTGGTTTTCTCATATACTAAATGTAAGGGAAAAGCTGAAGGCTTTTATGCTTTTAACCTGACTTAACAAGGCGTTTAACTTCATTTAGTGATAAAAGTCATAAACCTCCTTGACCACGCTCATATTATTGCCCCCTCATCGAATGTAGGTTTGTCATGAACAAATACAAATACAATGATTAAAGAAGTAAAAGGAGATATATTAATGTCTGAAGCGCAAGCAATAGCTCACGGGGTAGCACCACATGACCACTTTGATAGAGGTTTGGCACTAAGTTTAAGGGAGAATTATCCAGCCATGGTGAAAGATTTTAGACATTATTGCAAAATTTCCAACCCTCCTGCTGGGGAAGTATGGATGTGGGGAACTATTGATAAAAAACGCTTTTTCAACTTAATGACACAGGAGCCAGCGAAATCACATGATGGACATCCTGGGGAGGCAAGTTTACACAATGTAAACCATTGTTTAAGAAACCTTGCTAAGCAGGTTGAAGAAGAAAATATCCAAAGTTTGGCACTCCCAAAACTGGCGACTGGTTATGGTAATTTAAAATGGGATGATGTTTTACCTCTTATAGAGGATAAATTGGGGCATTTAGACATACCTATTTACATTTACTCTACATACGTAAAAGGAGAAAAAGCAAGTGAAAACTAAAAGAACATCCTTTTAATTTTTAGGCGGTTATTACCGCCTTTTTTTGTTTATAAAAAGGACTCTATAACATTTGCAAGATCACCTGAGTACAATAATTTAAGGAATCAGATTGGCTGAGTGCTGCATCCACATTTCTTTCCCATAAATGGGCTTCCATGTGAACGCGGCAAAGAGCACTAGAGTAAGAGTGAGAATCAGCCATTAGTGGTCGCTATTAGCGAACCAACCGTAAAATTCCTTTCTCTGCGTATTTTTTTCCATCCACTCCTTTTGCTACTACAAAATAGTAATAATTTCCAGCAGCGGCTGGTCTACCATCAAGGGTTGCGCCATCCCATTGACGATCATTCGAGTTGCTTTCAAACATTAAAGTACCCTCCAAGTCGTATATTTTCACGTTGAACTCTGAAATATCGATACATTCAATTTCAAAGCTATCATTTACACCATCGCTATTGGGAGTAAAAATGTTAGGAATATTAATACTTGAAGTGCTTTCAACATCAATTTTTATAGATTCAGTTTTTTCGTTTCCTTTTTTGTCTTTTATCGTCGCTTGAACATTATAAGTGCCTGGTTCATTAAAAACATGTGTTGGTTTGTTTTCAGTAGAGCTTTTATCATCACCAAACTCCCAGTGAATGCTCTCTCCGTTATGTTTTGCAGAAAAAGAAACCACTAACGGCGCCGCACCGCCCACTGGGCTTGCATTAATTAAAAGATTGAGAGGTTTAAGTGTTTCCTCTGTGTCTTCTTTATCTAAACCATCCTTATTGTCTGAAGGATTTGAGGCATTATCTTTATCGTTTGTTGTTGTTGAAACGCTTGATTCAGAATCGAGCTTTTGAGTTGAAACGCCTTCTTCCTCTTGAAGATTTTGATTGCTTTCATCTTTGGATAAAAGCTCATCGTTTTGAGCAGCTTCTTTTTGCTTTTCTTCTTTTTTAACAAACTCATTCACCAGGCCAACACTTTCTATAATGTCCTCCTCTGATTGCTTTTCTTCTGTTATATCGGAATGTACTTTTGGTGTTAAGCTCTCCTGCTTCTTATCGTTAGATTTAGCTTCTTTAAGCTCTGTTACTTTAGGGTCATCTTTTTGGTCTGACCCCACATAATAACCGATACCTGTACCTACGGCAGCAGCAACCAAAACTACAGACGCAATTTTTGCTATTCCAAATCCGCTTGCGCCGGCTGCACCACCCGAAACACTTCCGCTAATTTGGTTTTGTACACCTTGCCAAACCTTAGGGTCCACCGGCGGTTGAAAATTGTCAAAACCTTCTCTGAAGATGTCTTCTATGTCTTTTTTCTGACTCACTAGTCTAAATTCAATTCTATTATTAATTTTTTTAAATGGCTTTTTGCTCTACTTAATTGTGATTTTGAAGTATTCTCTGAGATTCCCAATTCCTTGGCAATCTCACGATGATTGTAGCCCTCTATCACATACATGTTGAATACCGTTCTATAACCAACAGGAATTTCATGCAATACCTTTAACAGGTCCTCTGCGGCAAGGTTGGACTCAATGTCTTGATCATCTGCCAACTTATAGTCAACATCATCCCAAGATTGATCCAATTGCCTTTTTTTCTCTTTGCGGATATGATCCAATGCAGTATTAACAACTATCCTGCGAATCCAACCTTCAAAAGAACCTTTACTCTGGTAGCTTTTCAACTTTTCAAACACTTTTACAAAGCCATCTTGTAAAATATCCTGGGCCTCTTCTGGCCTATCAGCATAACGCAAACAAACTCCATACATTTTAGGGGCAAATCCCTCATACAGTTGACGTTGTGCCATAGGATTCCCTTTTATACATTCAGAAATAATATGCTCTTCGGTCATTGTTTGCATAACAAAGACTCAAGTTTACAAAAAAGGGTTGCATCAGAAAAAGAATTGCTTAAAAATCAAATATTAGTCTTACTTTGGTAGGTGTATTGCCAAGCTAAAATACGACCTTTGCAGACCTATTACTTTTATGCAACAATTACTACTTTATTTTTCAATCATTGGGGTCTTGGCCTTCCAAGCGTGTGGACCAACAGAAGCAAAAGTTCAAAACCCAAGTTCTAAAGTAGAGTTACAAAAGGTTGCAGATGAAAAATTCTCGTATTGGCGCTTTTCGTTAAAGATTGATAGCCTTCGTGAAATACCATTCGTTCTTGAACTTAATAACCATGATTCTAGCGCTCACATTATTAACGGTGATGAACGTTTAGAGACAAATAAGTTTCAACTTAGCGGCTCTAAATTCAAGCTAACACTTCCTTTGTTTAACTCAGAATTTATTGGGGAGCACAACAAGAACACCAATTTAATATCAGGAAACTGGCACAACCATTACAAGGATAAGGAAGGTGAACCATACATCATTCCTTTTGTTGCTGAGCCCTCATCAGTCAGATTTCCCCTATGCGACAAAAAGCGTGAACTAAAGGAAAAATGGAGAACGGTATTCTCTTACAACACAGATGATCCTGGGGATGCAATAGGCTTTTTTAAACAAAAAGAAAACCATGTAATTGGCACTTTCACAACTCCAACCGGTGATTATCGTTTTTTAGAAGGGGGCTTTTGTGCTGACAGCGTTATGCGCTTAAGTTGTTTTGATGGTTCTCATGCGTTTTTATTTGAAAGTAAATTAATAAATGACACCTTGTGGGGTCAGTTTTATTCTGGTAATCATTGGAAAGAGGACTGGATGGCTGTTGCGGATGAGGATTTCGAACTTGAAGACCCGTTCAAATTAACTTATGTTGAGAATGAAGAAGAACCCTTAAGTTTTTCTTTTCCCGATTTAAATGGAGACACACTCCACTTTCCTAACACCAAAACAGAGGGCAAAGTAATTGTTGTTCAAGTGATGGGCTCCTGGTGTCCTAACTGCATGGATGAATCCCGATTTTTTAAAGAAGTGTATGAAGAGTACAGTTCTCAAGGACTAGAAATTATTAGCCTTTGTTATGAAGTTGGGTCCTTAGAACAAAAGAAAAAATCAGTTGAAAAGCTTATTTCACACCTAGGAACTACGCATCAATACTTGATTGCTGGGGATGCTTGTAAAGACTGTGCTGCGGAGTCCCTACCCATGTTAAATCACATTATTAGTTTTCCAACAACCATTGTTGTAGATAAAAAAGGAGCCATTAGATCTGTTCACACCGGGTTTTACGGACCGAGTACAGGGAAATACTATGAGGACTATAAAATCGAGTTTACAGAACTCATAGAAAATTTAATTAAGGAAGAGGCTCCTCTATAAACTCGAGCTCAACTCCATTTTCCGGTCGCAAAGTTATTAAGGGCAAAGGGGGGCTTTCAAACTTTTCATCCATCAAAATTTTATAACGGGATAGAATTTCTTTAAGAATAATTTTCATCTCCATCAGGGCGAAATTATTTCCAATACAAAAACGTGGGCCTAAGCCAAAAGGAATAAATTGATTTTTATTTTTTAATAGGTCGGGGTTATTCCAACGATTTGGAATAAAATCGTCTTCGTTTTCCCAATACTCTGGGTTTCTGTGTAAGGCATATATACAAACAACTACATTGTCGTTTTTTTGAACCTTCATGTCCTTATAGCTATCAGTTGACAATGCCGTTCTGCCTATCCCCCAAGCTGGAGGGTAAAGCCGTAATACCTCATTTATTAAATTATCCAAGGTCGAATCATCATTGAGGTTCTTTCTAATCTCTTCCTGTGTTTCTATATTCTTCCCTAATAAATACAAGGCCCAACTTAAAGCATTCGCGGTTGTTTCGTGCCCAGCTAAAAAAATTGTCATTACCTCATCAACCAACTGCTTTTCATCCATAACCGTCCCGTCTTCATAACGTGCATCAATAAGCATTTGTAGAAGGTCTTCTTTTTTTTCTTCTTGGTTTTCGCGTTCGCTAATAATTTCTTTCACTAAATTTTTTAGGTTGGAGCGGGCCTTACTATATTTTATATTTTTAGGTATTGGAAGCCACAAAGGACTCGGAATTAGCGTTTGTAACCTCCTGTAAGATTCAGCTATAGCAACCTCTAAAGATTCACCAATTAATTTTGTATTCTCTTTTACGGTTGTACTAAACATCAATTGAGATATTATTTCCACGGTCATTTCCATAAACCATGGGTGAACATCTAGTTTCTCATTTGGAACTTGATCTAAATAGTCCTTACTGATTTGTCTTATAGCATCTTCAAAGTTTACAATTGTTTTTTTGTGAAAAGCAGGTTGTGCCAAACGCCTTTGTTTGAGCCAATGTTCGCCTTCATTGGTTAACAAGCCATTTCCAAGGGTTGGTTTTAAATGGTCGTATTCTATTCCTTTTTTATAGTTTTTGTTGTTTTTTCTAAGAACATAATCTATGTAATCCGGAGAACTGATGCTCAACATATTTAGATGTGCAAACTTAAATCGCTGGTAATTTGGATATGTGCTCGCACATTTTTGAAAAAACCCAAGCGCATCTTTCTTGAATTCCAGTGACTTGCCAAATAAAAAGCGACCCTTTATATGGTTTTGCGTTTCCAATTTTCTTAATTTTATAATCACTTTAAAAGTATGAAACAATTTTTTACTTCTCTTATCCTACTGTTTTCTTACGCTACTTATTCTCAGTGTACAACCTCAGATGCAACATCTTGTGCCTGTGAAGACGGTTCCAATGATTGTGACTTGTTACCAGACATTACGGTCTCTTGGGAAGCAATTGATACTTATTTGAGTGGCCCGAATGAATACCCCCAAACAGGGGCGGGAGTTAACAATGGAAGGCTTAAAGTTTCCGTTTCAAGCCCTAACATAGGTTATGGTCCCTTAACTGTAAGGGGAACAGACTTTTTTGTTTGTAACGGAGATACGGTTATCGGTGACCCTGGAACGTGCCCCGATGGTAGCGCACCACAACAATTAATTGTACAACGGGTTTATCACAAAAACCCAGATGGAAGTATGACTTATTACGATCGCTATGCTGGTGCCATGACCTACCACCCTAATCATGGCCATAATCACGTAGACGATTGGGCGGTATTAACTTTAAGAATAGAAGACCCAAATGACCCAAACCCATTAAATTGGCCTATAGTAGGTGATGGAACTAAGCTTGGGTTTTGTTTAATGGACTATGGATCTTGCAGTACTTATCCTGGGCACTGTAAGGACACGAACACTGTTCACGGAAGCGGTAACACATTAATCAATGCGGATTTTCCAAACTATGGGCTTGGAGGGGGGAACTATGGCTGCTCACCGGTCGAGCAAGGCATTTCAGCAGGTTGGACAGACATATATTCCGAAAACCTTGATGAAATGTGGATAAACATTCCTCCCGGAACGTGTAATGGGGATTATTACATTGTAGCCGAAATCGACCCCTTAAATCATTTTTTAGAAAGTGATGCAAGTAATAACTGGACAGCGGTTCCTGTGACACTAACCATGCAAGACACAGTTGGAAACCCAGTTATTACAGTTTATTCTGATTTGGGAGAAAACATTTGTAACAACGAAACAGCAACTTTATCTTGTACACCGGGTACTGATTACCTTTGGAGCACGGGAGATACAACACAAACGATACAGGTTAGCCAAGCTGGAACCTATTCTGTAACGGTAACTAATCTGTGCGGAACAGGCACAAGTCAAGATTACGTAGTAACAGTTTCACAAGCGCCAATAGAACCATCAATTAGTGGGGATAGCTTGGTTTGCACCAACCAAAGTGCCAACTTAACAGCAAATGGAACTAACATAGACTGGTATAATTCAAATGGGTTTTGGGTTGGAAGTGGTAATAATTTTACAACACCATCCCTTACAGCTACCTCCACTTATTTTGCTGAAGAAACCGTGGTAACTGGTGGAACAATTACAAGTGTTGGTATCGAAAACAATTTAACAGCAACTGGCGGTAACTTTACAGGAGACCAAGGGTTGGTTTTTGATGCCGCACTTCCTTTTATTTTAAAATCAGTTAAGGTTTATGCTGACGGTGATGGAAACAGAACGATCCAGGTTTTAGATCAATCTGGCAACATATTGAATTCTGGAAGCTATTTCATTCCTGACGGTGAATCCCGGGTTGAATTAAACTACGATATTCCAGCTGGAAGCAACTATACAATTACAGCTGTGCAACCTCCGAACTTGTTTCGATCAAATAGCAATGTTTCATATCCATACGGATCTTCTGACACTGTTTTGATCCATAGCTCAACGAGTACAAACAGCTTTTACTATTTCTTCTACGATTGGGAAATCCATGTAGGGGCTCAAAGCTGCACTAGTGACCAAGGTTCGTTTACGGTTCAAGTTGACACTTGTAATGCAATAGATGAGATAGAACTTTTTGAAGATGTTCGTGTTTACCCAAATCCAAACAAAGGGGTGTTTGTGTTTGAATTTAACATAAAAGGAAACGCTAGCTGGGCTTATACTATCACAAGTATTGATGGTAAAGAATTGCATCAAAGCAACCCTGGGATTAGTTCAGGTTTGTTTAGTGAGAATATTAATCTCGGCAACTTAGCATCTGGCATATATTCCATTAACATTTTTATCGGTGGCAAACAATACAGTAAACGTTTTGTGGTGGAGTAAATCTTGGCTACTATTCGTTTTTCTCGTTCCTTTTTTTTCTAAAAGCCAATGGAACACTTATAATATTTCCAACTCTCCATTAGAGAGCAATAATGTTCGTTGTTTAGCCTTGGATACTAGTAATTATGTTTGGATTGGAACCGACAATGGCCTATATGCTTTTGATGGCAATAATTGGCAGGTTTTTAACTCTTCAAATGCCAGTATTCCGAGTAATAAGATAAGGGCACTTTACAAGGATGGTGACTCTCTACTTTGGGTGGGGACATTTGATGCGGGTGTTTACAAATACGATGGTTCATGGACGTTGTATTCAACTTCAAACTCTGGTTTAGCGGATGACTTTGTAAAGGATATTATTAGAATGCCAGATGGCCGGCTTTATTTTGCAACTGCTGGGGGTTTATCATGTTTACAAGCTGCAGTGTGGTTTAATTATGACGAGTTCAATTCTAGTTTGTGGAGTAGCAACATAAGCTCTTTGGCTGTTTGGGAATCCGATACTCTTTTTGCTGGTTCTATTAATGGCGGGCTGAACAAGTTATCTGACACCATATATTCGTATAATTCATACAACAGCAACCTATTGGATAACACCATTCTCGATATAGAAGTGGATGATAATTCTATTGTTTGGGGCGCTACACCAGCAGGAGGTTTAATCACATTTAATCCCCAAAACAACTTTTTTTCCTCCTACTTAATGAGTAATAGCGGGAGCCCCAGTAATTCTTATAATGGGGTGTTTTTAGAGGGGCTGGATAGCATCTATTTATCATCCATTGATGCGGGGCTAGTAACCTTTATTGATGGTAGTTTTACCTCTGTGAACACAACCAACTCAAACATTCCTGAAAATTATACCACTTGTGTTGTTAAGCTGGATGATAAACTAATTGTTGGAACAAATTCAAGTGGTTTTGCTATCGCTGAGGGTTTTGTAAACCAGCTACCTGAATCGCCTTTATCTTACGAGTTAATTCAAAATAACTTAGGCCTTACAATAAACGCCGCCGCCTTAGACACTTTCTACCTAATAAGCATTGAGGGAAAGGTCTTAAAAACTATAGAAGGTAGAACAGTGTTTTTTTCAACGCTCGATCTAATACCCTCGGTGTATATTATTAGATCATCGAAAGGTTTTTCCAAGAAGCTTGTAATTCACTAGCGATCAAAAAGCTTTTCCTTATCTACTTTTAAACGCTCTTCTCTGTTAGCAATTTCCCAAGCAGTATAGTAAACCAGCTTAACGATTTTAATGGTTTTGGGATATTCTATTTTTTCCCATGTATCTGTTTCTTTATGATAGTCCTCATGTACGCCACTAAAATAAAAAATGACAGGAATGCCATTCTTTGCAAAATTATAATGGTCCGATCGATAGTAAAACTGATTTGGATCGTTCTCATCATTATACGTGTAATCAAGCATTAACTGGGAATAATCGTCGTTTGCTTTTTCGCTAAGAACATGAAGATCCTTGCTCAATCTATCCGACCCTATTAAATATACATAATCGCTTGATCCTTCGTGGTCTTTATCGTGACGACCTATCATGTCTACATTTAGGTTTGCCACAATATTTCCTAGTGGAACCAAGGGATATCTGGTAAAGTAATCAGATCCTAAAAGGCCCTTTTCCTCTCCACTAACCCAAAGAAACAAAACGCTTCTTTTTGGTCCATTACCTTCTTTTTTGGCTGCCATAAAAGCCTCTGCTAATTCTAACAGAGCAGTAGTTCCTGTTCCATCATCATCTGCACCGTTAAACACCTTTTCACCTCTCACACCAAGATGGTCGTAATGAGCAGAAATCACAACAAACTCATCTGGTTTTTCATTGCCAGGAATATAGCCTAACACGTTTGAGCTAACCAGTTTCTCCAACTCAAAATCTAATTTTAAGTTAACTTCTATTTGTTGTGGTTTTTGAGCGCCTTTGTATTTAATTGTTTTTTTTAAGTCTTCAAGGAGGGTTTTTCCGCCAACAATACTCTGTGCTAGTTTTTCAGAGATATAAATATTTGGAACTTCTTCATTCCCTTCAAAACCATCAGCAAGAACCATAGGGTTGCTGCTTAAAAAGTCGCCTACAATTTCTTTTTTTTCCTTAAATCCTTTTGTGATTGTAAGTAGCGCTATTGCCCCTTTATTTTTTGCTGTTTTATATTTGAGTTTCCAATTATTACTCCACTCACTAGCCTCCTTGGTTCCTGAGATTAGACTTTTGCCTTTTTTATCATAAGGCTCGTCCTCAAATATTAAAACCACCTTGCCCTCTACAGAATTAGAGTAATCATTGTAGTTCTTATCATCTATACCGTAGCCGCAAAAAACTATATCGCTAGCCTTTATATCTTTACTGTAGGGCTCATAAAAATAAAAGGCATCTAAAAATTCAGATTTTTGTTGATTTATAGTGAGGCTTGCATTGGGGCTATTTACAATTACATCAAAGTTTTGTGTGTAACTGTCTTTTAAACTTGAAAGTCCTATTTCCTTTATTTGATCAACCAAGTATTGCTCAGCTTTTTTTTGACCCTCTCTTCCTGTCTCTCGACCCATAAAGTCATCACTGGCAATCGTTTTTAAATGGGTTTTATAGCCCTGTTCATCAATATGTTTTACGTATTTCTCTGCCTGCTCATTTTGCCCGTAAACAGATAATGTTAATAGGCATGTAGTAGCGAAAAAAGCAGTGCTTATAGTTAGTCGCATGCGATTTTATTTACTCTTCGTTCGTGACGCCCACCTTCAAATTCCGTTCCTAAAAAGGCCTCAACTATTTTTATTGCTGAATCTGCCTCAACAAAACGAGAAGGAATTGATACAATATTTGCATCATTATGCTGTCTAGCTAGCTCCGCAATTTCGGGCAACCAAGAAAGGGCACAACGCACACCCTGGTGTTTGTTCGCAGTAATCGATATCCCATTTCCACTACCACAAATTAATATTCCTTTTGCGTTTTCATCGCTTTCCACACTTTCGGCTACCGGATGGGCATAATCTGGATAGTCTGTGCTTTCGTCACTATGGGTGCCATGATCAATAACCTCAAAGTCTCTTTTATTTAAATAATTAATAATTTTTGATTTTAGATCAAAACCTGCATGGTCAGAACCGATATGAATCACAGAAATATCCATTGTTTATAAGTATTGGTAATAAAATTTATGCTTACTAACTCTCCACGTTTTCAAGTATTTAAACGTCCCGCGAAATTAACACTTATTTCAACACTACTTTTAATCAAGTGTGTATTAGTTTCCAAAAGTTTTTGCTTCTGTTAATGAATTTCCATTAAGGCACAAAATTTGCCTTAATGTTACGACGAGTTTTGGGTGATTTACACACTTCATTTCAACAAAATTTTGGCTTTCTTTTTAAAATAATTTATCATTTTTTGGGTTATCAACCGATTGTGAGTAACCAACTAAAGTCCTGTTTTTTAAATAATTTTAATGTTAAACTATTGTTCATAAACTAAAGTTAAGTTATTTTACAAGAAATTTAAGTGTCAGTTTTAAACTGTTTCCACGCCCTAATAATAATGACTAGATTTTTAAATAATAAAATATATATATTATATATAGTTAGTCTTCTAACTATTTCCTTGGTTAATGCTCAACCAGATGTTAATCCAAATGGATTTAATACCTTTTACCATTCAAACGGCAAAGTTGCGTCTGAAGGTAACATGAAAGATGGACAACCTGTTGGTGAATGGAAAACCTTTTATGAGAATGGAAATATAAAAAGTGTCGGTCATTGGTTGGATGGAAAACTGGAAGGAAGCTGGGTGTTTTACAGGGCGGACAGTACCGTTGAAAAGCTAATAAGTTATAAGAAAGGAGTAAAAAACGGAATACAAAAAAATTATGACGAGGAAGGAAGGTTGATTTCGGAATTCTACATGAAAGAAAATCGCAGAGATAGCATTGCTAAATACTATTATCCTAGCGGTAACTTACAAAAAATTGTGCGATACAATGAATATGGAAATCCTGACGGAACAGTACTTGAATACAGTGATGAGGACAAAAGAATCATTACCATCCAGTCCTTTAAAAACGGGTTTAAGGAAAAAGAAGAAGCAATTAATCGCTTTGATTCACAAGGAAGGAAAAATGGAAAATGGTTAGACTATTACCCTGATGGAAAACTAAAACAAGAAGCAAAATATACAGGCGGAAAGCTGAATGGAGTTGTAAAAACCTACAATAAAAAAGGTAGTCTAGAGGAAATAAAAAAATACGATGACGGTATCGTAGAAGAAAATGCGCCTGAATTATTTTTTATAGAAGTCTATAAAAGCTATCACCAAAATGCAGAAATTAAATTAAGAGGTGGGTTAAAAGATGGGAAAAAGCACGGAATATTCAGGGAATATGATGAAAAAGGAAACCTCATAAATGGATATACCTTTGTAGAAGGAAATCGAGTGAGTGAGGGAATGATAACGGCTGATGGTACGTTTACAGGACCATGGAAATATTACTATCAAAGTGGTGAATTAAAGGCTGAAGGTGAATATGATAGCACTGGAAATAAAATTTTAGAGTGGAAGTATTATTACAAGAATTCTAAACTCGAACAAAAGGGGAAATATAAAAATGGTGAGCCATCTGGTTATTGGGTTTGGTACTATCCCAATGGCATAGTTCAAAGAGAAGAGACATTTATTAAAGGTAAGAGAATGGGAGAGGCCATTGAATATGATATGACCGGAGCTATCATTTCAAAAGGTGAATTTATTAATGGATACAAGGATGGTCCCTGGTATTTCAAATACAACGATCATGAAGAACAGGGAGCTTTTGTTGATGACGAAAAGGATGGAGACTGGATTTCTTATTGGTATAATGGAGAAGTAAGGTTTGAAGGGAATTATAAATCGGGACTTGAAGAAGGAAAACACGTCTATTATCATCCGAATGGTGTTATTGCTGAAATAGGTAAATTCAAAAACGGACGGCGGATCAAGGAATGGAAAAAATTCAATAAACAAGGAGAACTAATAATTCGAATTAGTTATAAAAATGGCAAAGAGCACAAAATCAATGGTAAGAAGATAAAAAACAAATAATTCTGTTTAAATTAAGGCCATGCAAAAATGGGCGCATGTATTTGCAATTGTTGTGGGAGTCATTATTTCTATATTGACTTTAAACAATTTCATTTATAACTACACTCCATTACTTTCTCTATCAATATTATTGCTGGTAATTCCTTTGATCACTAAAAGAGCTACGTTTTTTCTTTTCCTTTTAGGAGGTTTACTAACCACAATATTTTGTGGAATTTATCATACGAACGCCCTTTTGTATTTCATTCCTGCTATTTTAACGTTTGCCATCATTTCTTGGAAATTTTTGATAGATACAGAGGCTATTGATAAGCAACGAGCTTTTAATATTAACCTAAGAAAGGATCTTTTTGAAAATGCTGGAGAAGCAATCTTTCTTGTCGATTTTTATTCGGATAAAATAAAAGATTGTAATTCAAAAGCATGTGAATTTTGTAACGAAACTAAAAGTGAAATTATTGGCAAGACAAAAGCTTGGTTAATTTATGATCATGTTTCTGACGGAAAACTAATGGAGGTTAAAAAAACGCTTGGTTTACATGGTGAATTTTCAGAGCAATTAGCCTTTAAATTTGGAAGCAAAGAAAAAATTGCGCAAACCAATATAGCACCAATTGCCGTTGCAAATAAAAAGTTTTATTTAATCAGAATCAATGAACTTAAATACCATGGGTCCAATCAAAATGATGAAACTGTTGGTCGTTTTAAATTAGATAAGATTTTAGAATCAGTTGATTTTTTGTTGTATTCAAGTAAACTGGATGAAACTGGAGTACCAAGGTTGGATTTCGTTTCTGATCATGTTGAAAAAATCATTGGTATAGGAAGAAAGGAATATATCACAAAAGCTAGTGATGGCGGCCTATTAGAATTATGTCATCCTGATGATATCACTTATCTTAAACAAAAGGCAGCAGAACTCAGAGCAACAAAACGCCCGGTAGAACAACAATATCGTTTTTATCATCCTTTAAAGAAAAAATATATCTGGCTTGAAGAAAAAGTAATTCCTCAATTCAATGCAAATGGTACCTATGTAGGTAACATGGGGATTACCCGAGATATAAGCTCTAGAAAAGAAATAGAACTAACTTTAAAAGAGACGGAATCTAACCTTGATTTACTAATAAATAGTCTAGATGATGTAATCTTTAATTTAGCTACAGAAGATGAAGGTTATACGCTTGCCTATCACAGTCCAAGAGTTGCAGATCAATTAAAGCTTGTAGAAGGTAAAGCAAAAGACTTCCTAAAAAAGGATAATTACAAAACGATTCTGCATGAAGAGGATATAGAGGACTATGAATTTTTATGGGAAACATTCAAACGTACTAAACGCCCAGTATCTCTTAATTATAGAATAA
Source organism: Flavobacteriales bacterium (assembly GCA_964230025.1). Classification (GTDB taxonomy): domain Bacteria; phylum Bacteroidota; class Bacteroidia; order Flavobacteriales_D; family JAUILH01; genus CAXRFO01. The sequence goes on from CAXRFO010000012.1 coordinate 647,311, forward strand.
TTACGGACAGCAAGGATATCATATGGTTAGAGGAAAAACTTTATCCAAACCTTGATTCAGAGGGGATTTTACATGGGGTTTTTGGAATTATTAGAAATGTTACGGAACAGAAAATAACGGAAAACTCTTTAAAGCTTTCAAAAGATAAATATCAGCGACTTATTGATAATAATATGGCAGGGGTTTATCGTAGTAATGAAAGAGGTGAATTTCTTGAAGTAAACAAAAAAATGGCTGAGTTCTTTGAGTATGAGCTTGAAGAGTTTATGAAAGTAAACAGTCGAGATTTGTACGTAAATGATCAAGATAGGAAAGACTACTTAGACCTCTTAATAAAAGACGGTTCAGTAAAAAACTATAAAATTAAACTCAGAACGAAGAGTGCAAAGATTATAACAACACTTGTTAACTCATCCAGCTATACAAAAAACGGTGAGCGCATTATAGAAGGCACCTTAATTGACATTACCGAATTACAATCAGTACAGCAGAAATTGGAAGAAAATGAGCGGTTCAAAAATACGCTGTTAAGTAATTTACCTGGTGTTGTATATCGCTGTAAAGTGGACCAATCATGGACGATGGTATACCTAAGCGATGGAGTTGAAACCCTTACAGGTTATAAGGCTGATGATTTAATCAACAATAGAGAAATCTGTTATAATGACATTATACGTTCTGATTTTCAGACGCCTCCAGATAACTTATTAAATAAGGAAAATGTAGGTCAATCTTACGTTTATAACTACCCAATTATTACAAAGGAAGGAGAGGAAAAATGGATATGGGAACAAACGAAACTAGTACAAAATAAAGAATCAGGAGACCTAGAACTCGAAGGTTTTATATTTGATATTACTGAAAGAAAGAAAAGAGAAAATGAACTAAAAAGACAACATCAGGAATACGAAAGATTTTTAAATGAGTCTCCATTTGGAATAGTTCTTCATCGAGAAGGTAAAATTGTTTACGTGAATGAGGCTGCGATGGAGATCACAGGTTATAGCGATAGAGATAAAATTATAGGTACTCACTTAATGGAGTTTGTACACGAGGAGTATAAAGAAGAAGCTAGAAGAAGGAAAGAATTGCTATTGAAAGGAGAAAAACTGCCTTGGACTGAAGTAAAGTTTGTAAAAGCTGATGGAACAGAAACCTTTGCTGAAACTAGAAGTACCCTAATAGAGTACGATGGAGAAAATACTATACAATTAGTATTTACTGATGTTACAACAAAACGCAAATTAATTTCGGAACAAGAAAGGGCCAATTTGGCTGAAAAACTTAACCTTTCTCTTGAAAAAGAAATTAATGAACGAAAAAAAATTCAAGAGGAGTTAACAGAGAACCAAAACTTTGTAAGAAACCTTATGGATAGCTCGCGTGACATGATAATTGCCAGTAATCTTGAGGGAAAAATTACAGAATGGAATAGATCCGCACAGGAAAAATTTGGTTATGAATTAAACGACCTTAATCAACTTGATTCCAAAAGCCTATTTGCTTCTGAAAAGGAAGAACAAGTTGTTTTTGGGACACTGCAGAAAAAAGGATTCTTTGATGGTGAAGTAAAAAATATTAATAAGAATGGAGAGGTCTTTATTTCTACCCTAAGCGCAACTACAATTAAAGATGAGGACGAAAACATTATTGGTTACATGGGTATATCGAGAGATATAACTGAAATGAAGAATGTAGAATTAATGTTGAGCACTCAAAGAAGTATGCTACGCTCGATTTTCGAAAGTAACTCCAATATTTTCGTTTGGATTACTAACGGAGATTTGGATATCAGTTCATTTAATAGCGCAGTAGATGAGTTTTTTAGATTAGTGAGTAAAGCACATATTGAAAAAGGAAGAGGCTTACTTGATTTCTTTGGGCAGGTATTGGATAAAGATTATTTAAAAGAAGCAGAGAGCGCTTATAAGCAAGCTTTAAAGGGAACTTCAAAACAAATAGAGTTAAAGTTTTTTGATAGAAGAGGTGAAGCGTTTTGGTTGGAAGTTTTCCTTACACCGGTAGTTATGGAAAACGGTGATATAAAAGAAGTAGCCAGCGTTGCGCATGAAATTTCAGACAAAAAAACAGCCGAATCAAAATTAAAAGATAGCTTAAAAGAGAAGGAACTACTTTTAAAGGAAGTACACCATAGAGTTAAAAACAATCTTCAAGTAATTTCCAGTATATTAAACCTACAATCTAATTACGTAGAAGATGAAAATACCTTAACCATTTTAAGGGAAAGTCAAAATAGAATTAAGTCTATGTCTTTTATTCACGAAAGTCTTTATCAAACGAATACACTAAGTAATATTGACTTTTCAGAGTACATGATAAACCTTGTAAAAAACCTAGTTCATTCTTATCAAATGTATGATCAAGATATAAACTTTACCTACCAGGTTAAGGATGTTGAACTTAATCTTGATCAGGCAATACCGTGTGGATTGATTGTAAATGAATTAGTGTCCAACGCCCTAAAATATGCCTTCAAAGGAACTGAAAATCCTGAACTAGTTCTAGGTTTGGAGGAGATAGACGAAAACACAGTAAAAATATTAGTGTCTGATAATGGTATTGGACTACCTAAAAACTTTAAAATAGAAGAATCAAATACACTTGGCCTTCAACTTGTGCAAACACTTGTAGAACAGGTTGATGGAGAGCTTGAAATAGAAAATATTGATGGCGTTAAATATTTGATTACATTTGTAAAACGGAAATAAACCCTATTTATCCCATGTCCAAAACGAACGTATTAGTAGTTGAAGATGAAAGCATAGTTTCAAAAGACATTCAAATGAGTTTGAAGAAACTCGGATATAATGTTGTTGGAGCTGCTACCTCAGGAGATAAAGCTTTAGAAATAGCTGAATCCGAGAAACCTGATATCGTTTTGATGGATATTATGATAAAGGGAGACATGAATGGTATTGAAACGGCAGCCATTGTGAAAGAACGCCACCAAATACCAGTGATTTTTCTCACAGCTTACGCAGATGAGTCTACTTTATCAAAAGCAAAGGTTACGGAACCTTATGGTTATATTATCAAGCCTTTTAAAGAGATAGATCTTCATACATCTATCGAGATGGCACTTTACAAGCATGGTAAAGAAATGGAGGTAAGTAAAGAGCGAGACCTTCTCTACAATATCGTAGAAAACAGAGATAACAACGACTTTATTTTTGTTAAGTCAAATTCGCGACTTGTAAAGTTAAATACATCTGACATTTATTTTGTAGAAGCCTTGAAAGATTATGTCGTGATTAACACTTTAAACACGAGATATACCATTCATTCTACAATGAAGGATATCGAGAAAAAACTTCCGGCAGAATCTTTTCTTAGAGTTCACCGATCATTTATCGTACGTTTAGATAAAATTGCAGCTATTGAGCAGCCAAACTTAATTCTTGAAAACGAGAAGAAAGTAGTTCCAATAGGTGGTTCTTATAAGGATGAGTTAAGCAAAAGAATCAATTTGATTTAATTCAGCCTTATTCGTCAGGTTCTATCCATCTAAAGTCAATCTGACGCTTTAAAATATCAGCTTTTATTACTTGAACTTCAACCTCATCCCCCATGTGGAAAGTAAAGCCTGAGTGTCGTCCAATGGTTACATGTTTATCTGCATCATAAGAAAAGCGATCGAAATCTATATCTCGTAAGCTTACCATGCCTTCGCATTTGTTCTCGTTCAGCTCAACAAAAATTCCATAATCAGTAAGGCCAGAAACGATACCAGGAAATACCTGACCAAGGCGTTCGGACAAGAACTCAACTTGTTTGAATTTAATGGACTCCCTTTCAGCTTCCGTAGCTAATCGTTCTCGTGCAGAACAATGCTTGCTAGCAGCCTCTAGATAACTGATATCACCTCTCTTTTTCTTTGTTAGAACGTCTTGTAAAAGACGGTGAACAATAAGGTCAGGGTACCGACGAATAGGAGAAGTAAAATGAGAATAGAAGTCAAAAGCAAGACCATAGTGTCCAATGTTTTCAGGACTATATTCGGCTTTTGACATGGAACGGATTGTCATCATTTGAATGAGACTTTTTTCTCTTTCATCCTCAATTTTGCTTAATAATTCACGAATTTTATCCGCGCAATTATCAGGGGTTAACTCACCAACTTTATAATCTAAGAAACGGATAAACTGTTGAAGTTTTGAAAGCTTTTCTTCATTTGGAGCATCATGAATCCTATAAATATTTGGATAAGGCATGGTGTTTCCATCAGGTTTACCTAAACGAAGGGCTACATATTTATTTGCAAGTAGCATGAACTCTTCTATCAGCTTGTTTGCGTCTTTACTAACCTTTGTATAAACCGAAACAGGCTCACCTTTTTCATTCAATTTAAACTTTACTTCTTCAGAGATAATCTCTAATGCACCATTTTTAAATCGTTTTCTGCGTAGTTTTTTGGCTAATTTATCTAAGAGTAAAATATCATCTTTAAAATCTCCCTCCGCCCCTTCAATTATTTCTTGAGCATCTTCGTAGGCAAATCGTTTCTTGCTATGGGTTAGTGTTTTACCGAACCAAGCATCAATGACTTTAGCACTTTCGTTCATGGTAAAAACAACGGAGAATGTAAACTTATCTTCATTTGGTCTTAAAGAACACCATCCATTTGATAATACCTCAGGTAACATAGGAACTACCCTATCCACTAAGTAAACAGAGGTAGCTCTTGCATAGGCCTCTCTATCTAATATAGAGCCAGGGGTAACGAAATGACTAACATCTGCAATGTGAACACCTATTTTGTAATTACCATCTTCCAGATATTCAACCGAAAGAGCATCATCAAAATCCTTGGCATCACTGGGGTCTATTGTGAAGACATTTAAATGTCTTAAATCTTCTCGCTCTTCAATATCTTCCTTTCTTATTTTACCATCAATATTATTGGCAGCATTTTCTACGGCTTCTGGAAACTCGGCGGGAAGGTCAAACATGCTTAAAATTGCATGCATCTCGGCAAAATGATCACCGGCAGGTCCAAAGACTTTACTTACTTCTGCAGTTGGGCTTTTATCTCCCTCCTTCCATCCTAAATATTTGATTTCCACCTTATCACCATCCTTTGCTTCTTTCTTGTGTGCGTTGGGAACAAAAAAATGGGTGTGAACTCTGTTATTATCGGGTATAACGTGACCAAATTTTCCAGCGTCTTGGTATATTCCAACAAAGTGCGTTTTTGCACGCTCTACTATTTCTACTACTTCACCGTGTTTTCTTCCTTTTCCAGAGCTTAAGCGAACTTTAACCTTAACAGTATCTCCATCAAAGGCATCTTTTATTGAATGTGCAGGAATGAGTATATCATCTCCTTCTTGAAGTAAAAAACCAGATCCAGATTTGGTAATTTCAATAACACCTTCTGTGTAGAGGCCTTTGTCATTGATTTGAAACTTACCTCTTTCTTGTTCTGTTAATTTTCCTTCAGACTTAAGCTCATGAAGTAATTGTATAACTAGCTGACGTGTGTGTGTGTCCTTTATTTCAAATTTGGAGCAGATTTGTTTATAGTTATAAAAGCGAGAAGGATTGTCCTCCATATATTTAAATATGGCTCTTTTTAGAGACCCTTTTAGCTTACCGCCGGAGCGTTTTTTTGGAATTTTTTTTCTTTTTCTACCCATTATATAGAGTAAAGGAACTATTTATTCGCTTACAACGTCTATATATTATTGATACTTCATAACATTGCGTAGTGAAGAAAAGACACTTTTTCACCACAGAGTATGAATTGTGGATATTACTTTTGATATTTGAAACAAAAGAAGACAGAATACAGTATAAGGTTCCTGTCGAGTTGACAACTTTTTGATAAAAGCAACTAACATATTTTTTGCCCTTATTTTGGGATTAAGCTCAGTGGCTCAAATCCAGCTGGATAGCCTAACTATTCAATACCCAAATTGCGGAGCGGCAGACGGTAGCTTTACCATTCATGCAAGTGGAGGAGCTACAGGCTTAAGTTATAGTGCTGATAACGGCTCTAGCTTTCAAGCCGATAGTAGCTTTACCTCTTTAAATGAGGGAATTTACAATTTATCAATTCAAGACTCAGCAGGCAGCAGCTTAGACACTTCAATTTTGTTGCTTGGCTTAGGCACGGTTACGATTGATAACATAAACGCAACAGACCCTCCTTGTGCTGACGAAAACCTAGGTATAATTGATATTACCGCAAGTGGTGGATCAACAGGTCTTATATACTCTATTGATGGTGGCTTAACATTTTCAGCAGAAACTAATTATGACTCTCTAGCTCCAGGGGTTTATTCAATTATTGCAATGGACTCAAGCTTTTGTGGTGATACGGCGGAGGTAATTTTAAACAACCCAGCACCTGTTGATCATACTATATCGCTAGTGGATGCTGATTGTCCTACAGCAAATGGAGAAATTAATATTGTAGCCACTGGAGGAAATTCAAATTATTCTTATAGCATTGATGGTGGTGCCAACTTTTCAGCACTGCCAAATTTTACTGGTTTATCTAGCGGAGTATACCACGTTTGGACTCAGGATGGTTTTGGATGTACTGACTCGACTTACGTGATAGTAGAGAGCACTGCAGGCCCAAGTATTCTTACCTTAAACTTTATTAACCCGCTATGTAATGGAAGTGATAATGGTAGTATTACTGTTTTTGCCCAAGGAACAGCACCTATTACTTATTCCATTGATGGCGTAAACTTTGGAAATGCGAATACCTTTACCGGCTTAGCACCAGGAGAATATCCTATAGCCGTGCAAGATGCAAATGGCTGTGTTGTGGGGCAGGTCGTTGAGATTGTCGAACCAGATGTTCTTGAGGTTGAGGTTTTAGCTTTTGATGAAACCTGTGTAGGTGGAGATGGATCCTTAAGCTTTAATGCAACGGGAGGCAATGGTTCATATGAATATTCCATTGATACAGGGAATAACTTTGTTTCAAATAACAGCTTTACTCCCATTTCTGCAGGTACTTATGAATGGGTTGTTCAAGATCAAAATGGTTGTTTCGCAAACGGAAGTCAAACCATTAATTCGGGTGGAGGACCAACCATAAATAGCGTTACAGTTACTCAGCCGAGTTGTGCGACAAGTTTTGATGGTGAAATAATCATAGACGCTGTTTCATTAACCTCAACAATTGAATATAGCATAAATGGTGGTGCAGTCTTGTTTCCCACGGGTACATTTACTGGGCTCACAGCGGGTAACTATGATATTTATGTTGAAGACGCTAACGGTTGTGTAACAACACAAAATGTAGCACTAACAGGACCGGGAAATATTATTGCTGATTTTAGTGCTGACGTGACTTCAGGTTTAATGCCATTGTTGGTAAACTTCACGGATAATTCACAGGGAGCAACAAGCTATAGCTGGGATTTTGTTCTTGGTTCAAGTATTCAACAAAACCCTTCATTTTCATTTGATCAGGAAGGAAGCTATTATGTTGTTTTAACGGTATCGGACGGAAATTGCACAGATACAAGCGGAATATTAATTGAAGTTATTGGAGAGCCTAGCCTCACCGCTCCCAATGTATTTACACCAGACGGCGACGGAATTAATGATACTTGGTACCCTGAGGTTGTTGGAATAACTGAATTAGAAGGACATATTTATGATAGATGGGGTAATCTTGTTTATCGTTGGGAAGGACCTGAAGGTTATTGGGACGGGCATACTAGTCCTGGAGGCCTACCATGTAGTGAGGGAGCATATTACTATGTTATCCAAGCAAAGGATGTCAATAGTAAACTTATAAATACACACGGATACATCCAACTTTTCCGACAGTAATTCACGCGCTTTGTTTTATAACTAAAAGTTATAACTGTTTAGTGGGCTTGTCCATGGTTTAATTTTATACCATGCGCAAATTCCTTTTTACTTTATTGCTGTTTCCCACCCTTTATATGTCAGCACAGGACTCAACGCAACAAAAAGTATTGTTGGTTCCCTTTGAGTATAAACTTTACCAATCAACAATAGATACCGAGATAGCTCAAAAAGAGGGTATCAGCGTGCATGATGTTAAATCAGAGTTTAGAAGCGGTGTAAATAGTAGTTTAACACTGATGTTTAAAGGTGAGTGTCAGGTTCATTCTTTTTTGGTTTCTGACTCAGCAAATAACAGTGATTTATCCAGAATATATCAATCAATAGGGTATTCTTATGAACCTATTAAAACAGAGAAGGAATCAGAGGCAGATGAAAGCTTGAATTCTAAGATTCAAGCAAAGTTAGGCAAGCTGCAAGCAAGAATAAATAAAGACTCTAGTAAAGATGAAAACAAACAGAATGGGGTTCAAAACGGGCAAGTAGTTACCCATATTGATAACACCCCTAAGTTCATGCAAACAGTGTTATTGGATGAGAGCATTCTGACTTATTTGCAAGAGAAATATAAAGCAGATATAATCGTTTTTATTAATCAAATGGACATTTTTAAGTCCATCGATGAAAATGGAAAAGAAGGTCAAACAAAAATTCAACTTCACTACACATGTATGGATATGAATGCTAATATTGTGAGCTCAGGACTTGCGGTCTCCTATTTTGAGTCCTATATAAGAGACTTGAAAGAAATTTGTGGTGAGCATTTATATGATGCAACTAACTTTATAGCGAAAAGCATTAAATAAATGGATACATATACACTTATTTTAGCTGCAACAGGGGTAGTTATAATATCCTTCTTTTTCAACATCATTTCTGATAAAACAAAAATTCCCAGTGTTTTATTATTAATTCTTTTAGGTGTCGGTTGCCAGGGTATGATAGCCGATGAGGCTAAAGTTGATTTACTGGCTGTTTTACCAATTATTGGTAACATAGGGTTGATAATGATAGTATTAGAGGCTGCGCTTGATCTTGAACTTGAAAAAAGGAAGATGGGTTTAATAGGACAATCTTTTTCTGTTGCTCTAATTGGCCTAGTATTATCCTCAGTGGCTATTGCGTTTTTGATTAAGTATGCCTTTGATATTGATGATTTTTCACGAGCTCTAGCATATGCCATACCGCTTTCTATCATGAGTTCAGCGATAATAATTCCTTCTGTATCCAGTCTAAAAGGAAGAAAAAAAGAATTCATGGTTTATGAAGGCACCTTTTCAGACATCCTTGGTATTATGTTCTTCTATTTTTTAATGGGAAGCGAGAATTCATCAAGCACTGGAGATCTAGTTGGCGATATCGCTTTAAACATTTTACTGACGCTACTTATGGCCGGGCTGGTAGCCTATGGACTAGTTTATTTGTTTCAACAGATTAAAACACAAGTGAAACTGTTTCTTGTGATTGCAGTGCTTATGTTTATGTATGCCCTAGGAAAGAAGTTTCACTTAAGTTCTTTGGTAGTAATACTTGCTTTTGGTTTGGTTTTGAATAACACCAATGTGTTTTTTAGGGGTGCTCTGAATAAATATGTAAACGAAGAGGCATCAAAGCCCCTTATGCATGATTTTCATACCATAACCCTAGAAACGGCTTTTGTAATTAGAACCTTCTTTTTTGTCATTTTCGGTTTAACAATTGACGTAACTACCCTTTTCGATCTAGATGTATTTTTAATTAGTTTGGGAATCATTGGAATTTTATATGCTGTGCGATTTTTATCACTAGTAATGAGTGGAGTAAAAACAGTATTACCGGAGCTTTTTTTAGCACCAAGAGGTTTAATCACCATACTATTGTTTTTTGCAATTATTGCAGAACACCCAGAGTTTATCATTCCGGGGTTTAACCCAGGAATATTACTTTATACAATTCTAATTTCTAGCAGTATTATGGCAATAGCGCTTATTTCTCATCGCGGAGAGAAAGTAGGTGAAGTGGTAAGAGAAAACATTAAGGATATAGCCTCTATCATCACCTTAAAAAACCAAAAACAGATTGATAAGATTAAAAAAGATCAATCTTCTAAAGGCAAAGAATAGCGTTTCATATACTTTTCATAGAGCTCTCTTTGATGGTTTGATAAATCGACATACACACCATCAATCATTGCAATAAGCACGTCATTACTGATCATGTTAAGGGCGTCTCCTTCAGAAACAAAAAGCGTGGCAGACTTTCCTTCTTCAAGCGATCCTATTTTATGCGCTACACCTAATATCTCAGCTGCGGAAAGGGTAATAGCCTGTAAAGCTTCCTCTTTAGTTAGACCATAGCTAACCGCGGTTCCAGCCAAGAAGGGTAAGTTTCGACTGTTCATGGCCTCCATGTCTCCTGCATTCTGAAGACAAAATTTCACTCCTGCTTCTTTTAACAAAAAAGGAAGTTTGTATGGTAAATCAACATCATCTTCAGGACGTTTTGGTAAGCTGTGCGTGCGAGTAAGCATAACAGAAATGTTATTTATTTTTAATAGATCAGCAATCATCCAAGAATCGTATCCTCCCACAAGGGTTAAATCTTCAAAGTCAAACTCTTTTTTAAAGGCAATTACATCTTGTATTTCCTTAATATAATCAACGTCTATATAAAGCTTTTTACTACCATCAAATAACCCTTTGCAAGCTTCATATCTAATATCAAGTTCTTCAGGTTTTTTAATTTCTGAATAGGCTTTAGCAGCACTCAGAAAATCAATTACTTCTTGTTTTTGGGCTTCATATTTTTCGTTTTCTACTAGTTTTCCATCGGTAGACCAGTAAGATCTTTTATACTGGTGTGGCCAATTTATATGAATACCATTATCCATTTTAACAACAGCATCTTCCCAATTATACCCATCTAAACCGATGATACTTGAAGTTCCCGTTATCCTGCCTCCTCGTGGTGTTACTTGTGCGACAAGAATTCCATTGGAGCGAACTGTTTTTACAACATCAGAATCCGTGTTATAGGCAATAACGGATCGCACATGTGGTTTCATTTTTCCTACCTCAACGGCGTCCCGGGTAGCTCGAACTGCGTCAATTTCAACAAGACCAAGGGTTGAGTTTGGAGCAATAAGACCAGGGTATATGTGTTTCCCTTTTAGGTGAATTACGGTATCATATTTACTTGTATCTACCCTAATTAGCAGTGCATTTGCCACCAGATCTATTTTTCCATCTGAAACACCAATGGCAGAGTTATCAATTACCTTTCCATTACCAATATGTGCTGTGGCGTTAAGGTATAATACCGACTCCTGCGCAAAAGCAAAGGACAGAAGTAAACTAAGTGTGATTAATGCTTTCATTGTTTTTCCTCCTCTTTTGAGCAGTTATACATTCGTTTTTTAGTTGGTGTAAGCGGTCGGGGCTTTTCGCCTGCTTGAATCGCATCCGCCATCTTTTTTAGTAACCTAGCCCTCTCGAGAGCGTTTGATTTTCTTCTTTGTTCATCTGATTTTTTGTCGTAATAAATCAAGCCATCCACCAAGGTGTATTCAACCTGGCTATATACACTCAACGGGTTATCAGACCACAATACGAGATCCGCATCTTTCCCAACCTTAATAGAGCCAACACGATCATCAATATGAAGAAGTTTTGCCGGATTTAAGCTTACCATTTTCCATGCATCTTCAGGGCTTACCCCGCCATATTTAACAGCTTTTGCCGCTTCTTGGTTAAGTCTTCTACCCATTTCGGCATCATCAGAGTTTATAGCGGTAATAATTCCCATTTGATTTAGGATTGCTGCGTTATATGGAATAGCATCTTTTACTTCATATTTATATGCCCACCAGTCAGAGAAAGTTGATGCTCCGGCGCCATGAGCTTTCATTTTATCTGCAAGTTTATAACCTTCTAGAATATGAGTGAAGGTGTTTAAGGTGAACCCCATACTGTCGGCTACGTGCATCAGCATGTTAATCTCACTTTGTACATATGAATGACAGGTAATAAAGCGCTCACCTCTTAAAATTTGCAATAATGCTTCTAATTCCAAATCCTTTCTTGGGGCAACTTTAGGAGCTTCATTTCTCTTGGGCTTTGTATTGTAGTTTTTCCACGCTTCTTCGTATTCCAAAGCCCTATAAAAACCGTCGTAATAGACTTGCTCCACACCCATTCTGGTTTGAGGGAAGCGAACAACATTGTAGTCGCCCCAGTTGGATTGCTTAACGTTCTCACCTAAGGCGAATTTGATAAAATTAGGAGCGTTTTCATATTTTAAGCCTTCTGCATCTTGACCCCATCTTAGCTTAATAATTGCGCTTTGTCCACCGATGGGGTCTGCGCTACCGTGCAATAATTGAGAGGTTGTTACCCCTCCAGCCAACTGACGGTAAATGTTTACATCATCTGGCTGAATAACATCACCAATTCTAACTTCAGCAGCAATCGCTTGTCCGCTTTCATTAACCCCACCTTGTATGGCTATATGAGAATGTTCATCAATAATTCCGCTGGTGAGGTGCTTTCCAGTACCATCAATGATAATTGCATCTTTATCGGAGACATCTACAATTTTTCCAATTTTTGCAATCTTTCCGTCACGAACTAAAACTGAAGTATTCTCTAGTATCCCATCATCTTCATTTGTCCATACGGTCACATTTTTTATAAGTACCGCTCTGTTTTTAGGTAAGCTGTCCAGGCCGTATGCCATATCTGGAAATCTTACATTTCCAAATTGTAGTAAGGTACTATCAATACTTTCCTCTTTTTTATTGTCAATTATATCTTTTGTGGCCCGAATAGCGGTCCATTTTATCCATGAACCATCTGCAAGTGTTCCGTTACCTTGCCACATGCTATTGTAACTATGCACGTAGCCCCCCAATTGGACCAATCCTGGATTCAAGGTGTCTTTAAAGTCAATGGAAACAGCGACCGAACGACTATCCAGTTTTACTTTGGCAGGATATTTTGTTGTATCAATTTTAATATAAGCCTTATGTGAGCCTTTTTTTCCTTCAACGGTTAAACTATAGGATTTCCCATCAATTTTTAAATCATAACTTCCTCTAGGGTCAACCGGATCAGGCTTTGAAATTAAATGCTGTTCTCCCAATACCCAGTTTTGATAAATTTTACACTTTTTATCGAAAATAGATGAGCTGCAAATAATAAAATTAGCAAGCTTATTATTCTCCAAAGTCCCAACTTTTCCTTGCGCACCAATAAATGAGGCAGGGTTAGTTGTCAATGCCTGAAGTGCGTCTTGTTCTCTTAACCCCAATCGCACAGCCTTTCTTAAGTTCGTTAAAAACTCATTAGCATTTTTATTACCGCTCATACTAAGGCAAAAAGGGATATTATTTTCTGCAAGAATATGAGGATTATGAGGAGCCATTTCCCATTCACGGAGCTCTTCTAATGTGATTAGAAGATTAAGGTAAGGATCTGTGGGGTCTATTGCCTTTGGAAAATTAAGTGGTACAATGAGTTGAGGTTTATACTCGGCAAGGCTGTTAATTCTTTTGTACGAGTCACCGTTGGTAACATAGGTATATTTTAAGTTAAACTCTTTTGCTATTTGTTCAGCTCTCAATACGTTTAAATAATTTCCGGCATCAAAAAATTGGGGTAAATTTTTATTGGCAACCATTGCCTTATAACTCCAATTATTTTCTTCCCTGTTGGTAGTTTTTTCATACCAAATAGCATCATAATAACTTTGACGTATTAATGCAATTACACCCATTAAGGAAGAAGGGTAGCTTTGACGGCTGCTTCCTTTCGAAAAAGAAAGGTGGTTTCCCTCAATCCCTGCAATTAGATTTTTTTGCTCGTTTTCACCTAAACAGGTAAGAAAAGAACTCCCACGCATAATTCCATCAGAATATGAAGAGAGTACCGTTCCAAAGCCAGCACTTAAGTAGTTTTTTGCTTGATTTGGGTTATACTTATAATGATCCTGGGCCTTTGTTTCTGGTTTAATAGCTTCATTCCAATGGAAGGCCCCACTTTTTTTGCTATTCAACTGTGGTCCTGGGCTTGGAGAGGTGGATTTTTTTCGCTCAATTCCAAAGTGGCTGTTAAGATCAATAAAAGAAGGATAAATGTATGCACCTTGACAATCAACTACGACTGCACCTTTAGGTGTTTTTTTCCCGCTATAAACCTTTACCACTTTACCATCTAAAACCTCAAGAGTTCCATTTTGCACCAATTCATTCGGGTTACTTTGGATGTTTGCGTTTATAAAGACCATATGCTTGTGTCCCTTTAAAGAGCTTCCATTAACAGGAAAAGTCTCTTGGGCATGTGCAAGACTTAATGTGAAAATAAATATCCAAAAAAGATGCTTCATATTATTTACATTTTGGTCAAAAATAAACCTTTTCAACAACTAGTAGATGTGAAGTTTATGGACGGTAGCTTTGTTGTTTAAGCTTTTAGCGTAATTTTGAGCAAAACTTTAGAAAATGGACGCATTAAAACACGCGCATTCAGGATTAAGGTGGGTGCTATTACTGCTTTTTATAGGAGCCTTAGTACACGCCTTTTCATCATGGAAACAAGGAAAAAAATATGGTGCAAAAAGTAAATTATTGAATCTGGTTACGATGGCCACCATGCATACTCAGGTTTTAATAGGTTTGATATTATATTTCATTTCTCCCTATGGAATTTTGAGCGGAGGCACAATGAAAAATGAAGTATTTAGATTTTTTGCTGTAGAGCACATATTTGGAATGATACTAGCGGCTGTTTTAATGACAATAGGACGTAAAAGAGCACAAGAAAGCGCTAAAGACGCGGCCAAACATAGAAAAATATTCATCTGGTATCTAATAACTCTAATTATTGTTTTGGCCAGTATACCTTGGCCTTTTAGAATTGAAACAGCAGGATGGTTCTAAGATTAATAGTATTAATAATACCCTTTTTTCTACTCTCGTGTGGTGAAGATCCAAAGGATAAAAACCCTGACGGATCTTATAACGGAGAGCACCTATATAAAAAGAATTGTAACATGTGCCATGGCCCCAGAGGAGATATGGGCTCGAGCAATGCAAAGAACCTTAGAACCTCTAAAATGAGTAAAAAGAAAAAGTTTAACATTATTAAGTACGGTCAAGGTGATATGCAAAAGTTCGATTATCTGTCGGATGAGGAAATAGAAGCTATTGTTGATTACATAGAAAGCTTTAAGGATTAATGGGCGACGGTTATTTTTATACAGACGTAATCCCCGAGGATGCGGTAGTTGTTGGTGTAATATTTCAAAACCAAGAAGAAGAAAAGGTATTAGAATATTTAGATGAGCTTGTTTTTTTGGCAGAAACAAGTGGTGCTAACATTAAGAAGAGATTCACTCAGAAGCTGGACAAACCAAATGTTTCGACCTACATTGGAGCGGGAAAGTTGGAAGAGATTAACCTCTATGTTCAGGAGAACGAAATTGATATTGTCATTTTTGATGATGAGATTTCACCGACTCAAATGAGAAATATAGAGCGTGAATTGAAGGTTAAAATACTTGATAGAAGTGGTCTAATCTTGGATATTTTTGCAAAAAGAGCAAGAACGGCCCATGCACGAACACAGGTAGAACTAGCGCAATACGAATACCTTCTTCCTAGATTAACTCGAATGTGGACGCACTTAGAACGTCAAAAAGGGGGAATCGGAATGCGAGGACCGGGTGAAACCCAGATAGAAACTGACAGACGGATTATTCAGAAAAAGATTGCTGATTTAAAAGAAAAATTAGCAAAGATTGATAAGCAAAAGTCTACGCAAAGAAGTAACAGGGGTCAGTTGGTTAGACTATCACTTGTAGGTTATACCAATGTGGGTAAGTCTACCCTTATGAATCGACTTACAAAATCAGATGTGTTTGCAGAGAATAAGTTATTCGCCACCCTGGATACCACAGTAAGAAAACTTGTTTTGGGCAACATGCCCGTATTACTATCGGACACTGTTGGTTTTATCAGAAAGCTACCTCATCAGCTGGTTGAATCATTTAAGTCCACCTTGGATGAGGTTCGAGAATCCGATATCCTGCTTCACGTAGTTGATATTTCACATTCAAATTTTGAGGACCACTATGAGGTTGTGAACAGAACCTTAGAGGAAATTGAAAGTATAGACAAACCCACAATTGTTGTTTTTAATAAGGTGGATGCTTATCAACCTGAGCCAAAGGACGATGAAGATGTTTACAACCAACCCCCGAGTTTAGAGGAGTTGAAAAAAACCTGGATGGCTCGGCTGAATGAAAAAAAGGTTGTTTTTGTGTCGGCCATAGATAACCTTGCTATAGATGAATTGAGAGACACAATTTACGAAGAGGCCAAAAAGATCTTCATTAAACGTTACCCTTACCACAATTTCTTGTACTAGTTTTTTCCCTAAACTTTGTTAATTACTTGACATTGGAACCATACAAATCAGCACAAAAGCTGTTAATTTTGTAATAAACCGAGTATAATGAGCAATATCTTAATTGAGGATAATGAGCACGTAAGAGTGCTGACGATAAATAGGCCTGAAAAGCTAAATGCCCTTAATAGGCAAACGATTCAAGATCTTTCAAATGCATTTAAGGATGCTGAGTCCGATAAAAACATCCGTTGCGTTGTTGTTACGGGTGCAGGAGAAAAGGCTTTCGTCGCGGGTGCGGATATTTCCGAGTTTGCTTCATTTTCAGTGGAAGAAGGACAGGAATTAGCTAGAAAAGGGCAAGAAATTTTATTTGACTTGGTTGAAAACCTCAACACACCAGTAATAGCTGCGGTAAATGGATTCGCTTTGGGCGGTGGTCTTGAGTTAGCTATGTCTGCTCATATTCGTGTGGCCTCTGATAATGCAAGAATGGGCCTTCCGGAAGTGTCTTTAGGAGTAATTCCCGGATATGGAGGAACCCAGCGCCTAGCACAACTAATAGGAAAAGGTAGAGCAAATGAATTGGTAATGACCGCTGGAATGGTAAAAGCAGATCGGGCATATGAAACGGGTCTAGTTAATCATGTTGTTCCTCAACCTGAGTTGATGGCAAAGGCATTAGAAATAGGTGAGGCTATTGCGAAAAACTCACCAACAGCCATAAGTTCGGCAATTCGTTCAGTCAATGCAGGTTTTAAAGAAGGTGTTGACGGCTATGCGAAAGAAATTAAAGAGTTCGGAATTTGTTTTGGCACCTCTGATTTTAAAGAGGGAACAGAGGCCTTTTTACAAAAAAGAAAACCAAGCTTTACCGGAGAGTAATTCCGATAACTCCAGATGAATCCGCTCAAAAGCTTAGCAAAACAAACCGCGGTATACGGTTTAAGTAGTATCCTTGGGCGTTTTTTAAACTACCTCCTTGTTCCTATACATACGGCCTACTTTACTAAAGTTCAGTATGGTGTATTATCCGAAATGTATGCTTACGTTTCATTGCTTATAGTGCTGCTTACTTATGGGATGGAAACGGCCTTTTTCAGGTATTTCTCTAAGTATCCGGAAAAAAAGGGAAAGGTTTTTGGAACAGCACTAATTTCATTATCGGTTACCTCTACCCTATTTATTTTATTATGTCTTTTGAATCAACAGGGAATAGCTGATTTTTTGGGTTATCCGAACCATGCGGAATACGTAGTATGGTTCTCTATTATTGTTGGTTTTGATGCTGTTTCGTCCATACCCCTGGCAAGGCTGAGGTCTGAAAACAAGGCCAGACAATTTGCAATTGTGTCTTTATCTAATATTGCAATCAACATAGGGTTGAACCTAATTTTCATATTCTTTTTTCTTGACACTAGTGATCCGACGGGTATTGGTATAGGGTATGTGTTTATTGCAAATTTAATAGCAAGTATTGCTAAGCTAGCACTGCTTAGCCCGAAATTTATTGATATTAAATTGGAGTTTGATTGGGGCATTTGGAAGGAGATGTTTAGATATGCTTGGCCTATTTTGTTTTTTGGTTTAGCGGGTATAATCAATGAAACAATGGACAGAATAATGCTTCCAGATATTTTATTTGATGAATATACAGCAAAGGGAATTCCGACAAAGGAGGCGCGAGAAATGGCTCAAGCAGAAAACGGGGTTTACGGCGCAGTTTATAAGGTGTCCATACTTATTACCCTGTTTGTACAGGCGTTTCGTTTTGCAGCAGAACCCTTCTTCTTTAATCAAGAAAAGGAAAACCCTAATGCAAAAAAGGTATATGCTCAGGTAATGAACATTTTTGTTGCAATCATGGGCATTTTGTTTTTGGGCATCATGCTCTATTTGGATATAGTTAAGCACTTTATAAATGAGAGTTATTGGGAGGGCTTAAAGGTGGTGCCAATTTTACTTTTAGCCAATATTTTTATTGGTGTTTATTTCAATCAAAGCATATGGTATAAATTAACAAACAAAACAATCTGGGGCTTATATATGGCACTAATTGGAGCGGTTATAACTATAGTTGTTAACCTAATATTTATTCCAAGTTATAGCTATGAGGCCTGTGCGTGGGCCACTTTTTTTGCATACCTAAGTATGATGTTGGCAAGCTACTATTTTGGTCAAAAGCATTACCCTATTAGGTACAACGTTAAAAAAGCGCTTTTCTATATTGGTCTATCTGTAAGCTTTTTTTACCTCTATCATTGGTTGGGAATTTCTAATGTGGCAATGGACTATTTTGTAAAAACAATAGTTTTCGGCTTATATGTGTTTATTATTTGGGGAATAGAAAAGCCGAACCTCAGTTTTAAAAGGTAATTTTGTTGTATGAAGGTTAAGGTAATAAATAAGTCGGAATGGGATTTACCTCAATACGAAACTAAAGCCTCTGCCGGTTTAGATGTTAGGTCCAATACGGAAGACACGGTTTTAAAGCCACTAGAAAGGAAACTTTTTAAAACAGGTCTTTATCTTGAAATACCCGTGGGAATGGAGGCTCAAGTTAGGCCAAGAAGTGGTCTTGCATACAAGCATGGACTCACTGTTTTAAACAGCCCAGGAACGATAGATGCGGATTACCGAGGGGAGGTGGGCGTAATTTTAGCTAACCTTTCAAATGAAGAAGTAAAAATTGAAAAAGGTGAGCGTATTGCTCAGCTAGTTTTTGCAAAATTTGAACAAATTAATTGGGAAGAAACCAAGGAGTTATCTGAAACCGAAAGAGGTGAAGGTGGTTTTGGTTCAACCGGAAAAAAATAAGATATAATGAAAGTAATTGTGCCAATGGCAGGGCGCGGTAGTAGGCTCCGCCCGCATACATTAACAACTCCTAAACCTTTAGTAAAAGTTGCAGGAAAACCTATTGTTCACCGTTTAGTTGAAGATATAGCAAAGGTGTGCGGTGAAAAGATAGAAGAGGTAGCTTTTATTATCGGAGACTTTGGTAAAGAAGTTGAGGCTGAATTAATTTCAGTTGCGGAAAGTTTAGGAGCAAAAGGTTCTATATACCACCAGGAAGAAGCCTTAGGAACAGCTCACGCTATTTTATGTGCTGGACCTAGTTTAGAAGGTAATTGTGTGGTGGCATTTGCGGATACCTTGTTTAGAGCTGACTTTACCTTGGATACGGACTCAGATGGAATTATTTGGGTTTCTCAAATAGAAGATCCAAGCGCATTTGGAGTTGTTAAACTTGATGGAGATGGACATATAACTGATTTTGTTGAGAAACCTCAAGAATTTGTATCTGACCTTGCTATAATTGGGATCTATTACTTTAAGGACGGTGCAAACTTGAGATCAGAGTTACAGTATTTGATTGATAATGACGTAAGGGAAAAAGGTGAGTATCAAATTACCAACGCTCTTGAGAACATGAAATCAAAAGGGCTCAAATTTAAAACTGGACAGGTAAATGCTTGGATGGATTGCGGAAACAAAGATGTTACGGTTGAAACCAATCAAAGAATTCTTGGTTTCATTGAGGACGAGCTTTCTGTTCCAGCATCTGCTGAGATTGAAGATTCAGTTATTATTCCGCCCTGTTTTATTGGGGAAAATGTTGTTATTGAGGATAGCGTGGTAGGGCCATATGTTTCTATTGGAAATAATACAACGATTTTGAATTCAAGAATATCTGATTCGATAATTCAAGAAGAGACAAAAATTAATGGTGCCAATTTTACCAACTCAATGGTAGGAAACCATGTAGAAATAGATTTAGACCCAAAAGATTACAGTATTGGGGATTATTGCAAGATTCTTTGAGAAAGCTAATTTATATATCGCTTGTTCTTTGTCTTTCTTCTTGTTTCTTGTTGAATCAGGAAGGTAAGGAGAAAAATAAACCAAGGGGGATGAATCGGCAGGCTAAGCTCTTGTTTATTGACGCTTCAAAAGATCAAGCGGATGGAAACTATGATAGGGCACTTGAGAAATATCAAAGGTGTTTGGAGCTTGAGCCAGGAAACGGTGACATACTTTATGAATTATCCAGAACTCATCGCTATCTTAAGCAATACCCAGAGGCTGAAGAGTTGGGAAAAAAGGCCCTAGAGGTTAATCAAAGCCAGTTTTGGTATAACTTAAACATGGCAGAATTAAAGATGGAACAAGGTCTTTATGAAGACGCCACCAAGTACTACGCGGTTGTAGTTGAACAGAAAAACACAGCAACATATGTCATCCCCTATGCTGAGGCTCTGATTTTTTCAAATCAAAATAAGGAGGCCATTAACGCTTATAAAGAACTCGTAAACGCCCAAGGTTTAAGTTTGGAGTTGGCTCATCAAATGAAACAGCTGTACATTCAAACGGGTGCTGTAAAGGAGGGTATATCATACTTTGAAGGGATAAACAAAAAATATCAGAACCAAGCGGATTATTTATTGATTTTAGCTGAGTTGTACGAGCTTAATTCTCAGACTCAAGAGGCAGACGAAACGTATTACAAAATACTTGAAGTTGAACCAGATAACGGTCATGCGCACTTGCATTTTTTTCAAAAAAATGAGTTAGAGGGCAATTTGAGTCAAGCACTTTACCACTTATCAATCACTGTTGGTGACCCCAATGTTCTTTCCGATAGAAAGATCAAAATAATATTTGGAATTTTTGAACAGTCGGAAGGAAACAGTTCGCTCTTTATGAGTTTGGATAGCATGGTTAATAAACTGGCTCTCACCCATCCGGATGATGCTATGGTATATTCTCTCGCTGCTGATTTTCACCTCCAAAAGGATGAAATCGAAGAGGCTCGTGATGACTTTCATAGGTGCTTAACAATAGACCCAAGCTTACATTTAATTTGGGAACAGCTCTTAAAGCTGGATAATGATTTAAACGATTTAGAGGCAGGAAATATCCATGCTAATCAGGCAATTGAATTATTTCCAACTAGTCCAAAACTCTATTATTATCAAGGTGAGATTTATAGAAAACAAGGAAAATACAAGCAAGCAATAGGTCTTTTCGAATTAGGCAAGACTTACATTGTTAATGATGATGTTTTAAAGTCAAATTTTTACAAATCTTTAGGGTTGTGTCATTATGTTATAGGGGATAAAAGGAAGGCTTTTGAGAGCTTTGATAAGGCGCTGAATCTGTTTCCTGATTATTATTATGTATTGAACAATTATGCCTATTACCTAGCCTTAGAAGATGTGAGTTTAGGTAAGGCAAATCAAATGATAGATAAGGCCCTAAAAGCCCGTCCTAATAACGCCTCATATTTGGACACTAAAGGTTATATTCTTTACAAGACAGAAAAGTATGATGAGGCAAAGGGCTACATAGAAAAGGCGATAAAAATTAACGCAACAGGGGCTATTTTAGAGCACTATGGTGATGTCCTTTGGCATTTAAAAGAAACTGAAAAGGCTATAGAAGCCTGGACAAAAGCTCAAGAGATGGGAGGTGGGTCAGACAAACTGGCACAAAAAGTGAAAGAAAAGGGCTATGTGGATTAAGTCGGTATTATTCGGAATGGTAATGGGAAGCTTACTTTTTATAAGCTGTAGAAGGGGGCTTACGAATAGCCCAAAGCCAGATCCATCATATTCAGCCGGAAACGTATCTGGTTGCTTGGAGGCTAAATTCCCTAACCTAAGCACCTTTTCTGCGAAAATAAGTACTGATGTTAGCTTCAGAAACGAGAAAGAAAGTTTTAAAATCAACCTTAAAGTAGTTCATGATAGTGCGATTTATGCAACTATTTCAAAAGTGAACTTTATAGGAGCCAAAATTCTCATAACCCCCGATTCAGTTAAAATTATGAACAAAATGGATCGGTGCTACATTCACGAATCAATAAGTCACATTAAAAAGAAGTTTAATGTTGACCTTAATTATGTAATGTTGGAATCCATGTTGCTTGGGCAGCCTTTAGGGTATGATAAAAACGAACGCTATAAACTATTGCCTGACTCTAACTATTATATTTTAAGTTCTCATTCTGAAAAACAAATAGAAAAGGCATTTGAAAAGCTCCCAAGAAAGGAAGAAAAACAATACATCCAAAAGTATTTTGTAGACCCCTCAAATTGTACGGTTTATAAAACGGAGATTACCAGCTTGGCAGATTCAAGCTTTTTAAAGATTACCAATGAAAAGTATAAAGAAATCGGAGCTTTTCTGTTTCCAGAAAAGGTTGATATATACGCCACTACACCCAGAGACACTGTAACCATGGAGTTAAACTTTAATAACAGAGATATCAATCAAAAAGAAAGGTTTAACTATCGAATACCCGATCGCTATGAGCCCTGCGCTAAATAAAACTGGAGCAATATTATTATTGTTACTCATTTCTTTCATAGGAGTGGGCCAAAAAACCAGTGATAAGCTAAAAGCACAGCAAAGGCAATTAGAGAAAAAGATACGTCAGACGAAGAGTTTAATAGGTGAAACCAAGAACAAGGAAAGACTAACAATATCAGAACTTGGTATAATTAACCAGCAAATAGCTTATAGAAATGAACTGCTTGGTAACATTAACAGGCAAATTAAATTTATAGATGAGAAGATTGAAAACACAGAGGGTCTCATCGAAAGTTTAACTCAAGATATTGAGGATTTAAAAGTTAAATACAAAAAGCTGGTTTTCCTTTCCTATAAACTAAGAAACAACGACAATTCCTTAATTGGGTTAATGGCGGCAGAGGACCTAAACAATGCCCATAGAAGACAAAAATATATTGAACAAATTGCTGAGTTTAGAAAGGTACAATTAGAAATGATCAAGCAAATGCAGGTGCAGCTGGAAAGAGAAAAGCTTGCCCTTCAAGAGGCAAAGAACCAAAAATTGGGCTTACAAAGCTCTGAAGAGTCGGAAAGACGAAAGTTTGAGAGCGATAAAGAAAAACAAAGGGAATTGCTCAGCAAGCTCAAAACAGAAGAGAACAAGCTAAAATCAACATTAACCGCACAGGAAAAGGCTAAGGATAAATTAGCTAGAGATATTAAAAAGGCTATTGAAAAAGAAATTGCCGCACAAGCAGCAAAAAAGAATTCGAAAGGAGAGTTGAAAACCGCACCTGAGGCGCTACTTAAGGGTAAAAGTTTTGCCGCCAATAAGGGCCGCTTGCCTTGGCCCGTTGGAAGAGGTGAGATTACTGGAAAGTTTGGTAAGAATGCTCATCCTGTGCTGGCCGGAGTTTATACCCAAAACAACGGGATAGATATTACAACGGATAAAAGCGCAGTAGTTAAGGCTGTTTTTAAAGGTACGGTAAGTTCAATTTTTGTCATACCAGGTGCCGGTCGTGCTGTGATGTTGTCACACGGAAACTATAGAACAGTGTATGCCAACCTAAAGGAAGTCTATGTGCAAAAAGGAGATCAGGTGGATGCCACGCAAGAGCTCGGGTACTTGTTGCCAGGAGAGGATGGTAAATACTCCGAATCCCATTTTGAAATATGGTCTATATACAACGGGAATGTAAAAAAAGAGAACCCGCTGTACTGGATAAAGGCGAGATAGTTTTTTGCCTAGTTTTGTTCTATTAAAACACCTGATCATATAATTCTCTTTGACGGTGATTGTGGTTTCTGCAATCGATCGGTTCAGTACATTTTATCAAAGAAAGGTTCGGAAATATTTGTTTTTAGCCAATTACAATCTAAGTATGTCGATTCCTTGAGAGAGCGGGGCTATAATATTCCTGAAGATTTGAGTACTTTAGTTTATATCGAAGGCGAGGGGATACACATAAAATCCACCGCAGCTTTAAAAATTGCTTCTAACCTGAAAGGGATAAAATGGATGAGAATACTACTTTGGGTGCCTAGGTTCCTGCGAGATTTTTTTTACAACATTGTAGCAAAATTTCGAAAGAAACTAGCAAAACCATACTGCCATATTCCAACTAGGGACCAGAAAAAGCAATTTATAGATTGAGAAGAGAAAAAAACTGGGATTTATCAAGTTCTATAACACCCTTAAAGTCTAGTTTCATATCTTCAATTCCAACCCTTATTAGCCTTAAACAAGGATGGCCAACAGCTGCACACATTTTCCTAACCTGTCGGTTTTTCCCTTCGGATACTTCTATTTCTATCCAAGCAGTTGGGATATTTTTTCTTTGGCGAATGGGAGGGTTGCGCTCCTCTATTTGAGGTTGAATAAGTTGAACAGAACATTTAGAGCTAATGTACTCTTTGCCTTTAGCCTTGAACCTCACACCATTTTCAAGCAAGGTTAATTTATCCGGCGCTGGTTTATGTTCAACCTGTGCCCAATAGCGCTTAGATCTTTTGTTTTTTGGATTAAGCAGTTTTTGGTTGACGGACTTATCATTCGTTAACACTAGTAAGCCCTCCGAATCTCTATCTAACCTTCCTACAGGGTATACATCAGAAGGAAAATCATAAACACTTCCTAAGCCGGGGTGACCTCCTTCTTCAGAGAATTGAGAAAGTACACCGTAGGGTTTGTTTATCGCGAAATACCTAAAACTCATTTAGCACTATCTGATGGGATGCTGTCGTAGTCAATAAAGTTTATACTCACAGAGTTAACACAGTGACGAACGTTTTTTGGAGTGAACCCCTCCCCTTCAAACACATGACCCAAATGGGCATCACAATTGCTACATAGAATTTCTGTTCGCCTTCCGTCTGCGTCAGTTTCTTCCTTAACAGCACCTTCTATAGCATCATCAAAACTTGGCCAACCGCAGTGTGACTCGAACTTATCATTTGAAGTAAACAAAGGTTGATTGCAACGTTTACAGGTATATACACCTTCTGCTTTATTATGCAATAACTCCCCAGTTCCTGGTCTTTCAGTTCCTTTGTCTACAATTACATATCGCTCAAAATCTGTTAGAGGGTTAAATTCTGAACTATCCTTAGCTACTTGAATATTATTTATTTTGTTATCGCTCATGTCATTGCTAGTTTTTGTTGCCTCAGTTGAGTTGTTTGTGAATTCATTATTACAAGCTGAAGAGCTTAATAATATGGCCGCTACAACAAAGATTATTGATTTAATTCTCATATTATATATAACGCAAAATAAGGGGCTTTGGTTTTTTAGATTATAAAAAAAATGTTAATATTATCCCATCATTATGGATAAAGGCTGAAATGCTTACCTTTACCCGCATAAAAATACTTAAATGAATAAGAAAATTCTTGTACCAACGGACTTTACTAAAGTGGCTCATGTAGCACTTGAACATGCTGCCAAGACAGCTGAAGTAACCGAAAGCGACATAATCTTGTTACACGTTGTTAAGTCTGCATCTGAAGTTGATGCAGCTAAACCAAAACTAGAGGAAGAGGCTGAGATTATCAGAAAGTCTGACACAAAGGTGAAGGTTGAGTGTGTAGTTAGAATAGGTAATATTTTTGATGATATCGGGGACACGGCTGCAGAACTAGATGCGGAATTGATTTTTATGGGTACCCATGGTGCTTCAGGATGGCAGAAAATAGTGGGAAGCCATGCAATGAAAGTTATCACCCATTCAGAGGTTCCTTTTGTAGTTGTTCAAGAGAGAGGGATTCGCGATACTGGATACGATGATATAGTTGTTCCTTTGGACCTGCATAAAGAGACTAAGCAGAAACTTGAAATTGTAGCCCAAATGGCTAAGTACTTTGACGGAAGAGTACACATTATTACTCCGAAAGAGACAGACGAGTTCTTAAAAAACCAGTTGGAGCGCAACATTTATTTTGCTAAAAACTATTTAGGTGAGAGAGAAATTGAGTTCACAACAACGGTAGCGGAAACTAGTAGTTTTGATGATGCTATCGTAGAGCACGCTAGTGCGATTAACGCGGATTTAATCACCATAATGAACTTAGCAAAGAACTCTTTAATGGGAATGGGCTTGTTAGGTAGTAAATATGAGCAAGAGCTTATCACTAACAAACATGGTATTCCTGTGATGATTGTTAACCCAAGAGAAACAGGTGTTTTCGGAGGTTCAGTCTTCACAAATTAAATAACTTTTTACATGTTGAAAGCTGCTCATTTGGGCAGCTTTTTTTGTTTATGCTAGTCGCTAAGAAATCGGATAAGGAGTGGATTGTAAAACACCTAACGGATGTTTATATTAATAACCCTACGGTTTTGTATGCTGCTAATTACAAGAAAGAAAATATTGTTAAGGTCTTTGAATTTTCTTTTGATGAATATTATTCGGTAGGAGGTGTTTTTTATCACCCCAATAAAAAAGGTGTTTTATTCATGAATCCAGGTGTTTCACGCCCCCGATCTAAGCCTTTTAAACAGCTTAAATTTATACTAAGTGTAAGTGGTATTAATAAGGGCTTAAAGCTTAAGGGTAGGCGTAAAACCATGTTAAATGAACACCCAAAGGATCCTTTTATACATGTGGGTGTGTTTGGTGTTTCAAATCATGCTGAGCGGTTTAAAACGGCTTTAGACATAAAGAACTTTGTGTTCGATTTGGCTAAGCGGAAAAAGTTGGATCTTTACCTAGAAACTCCTTTAGAGAAGACAAAAAGAGTATATGAGTATTATGGATTCGAATGTTTTAAGGAGTATCATTTAAAAGAAGCCAATCACCCATGGTATTTTATGCGATTAAAATTTCAGGATATCCCGGACATAGGGTAGGTTTTTGGCAGAATTAAGTCTATCAAAAATAGAAAGGACATCTTTACCCTTTTCGGAGTCAAGTAGGGCGGAATAAAAGTCAGTGCTTTTTAAGTAATTAAATAGGTGGTTGCTTATAATGATAGAACTAACAAGTCGCCTAATTTTTGAAGGGTTTTGTTGGGCCTGCAGACTTCTTAAAATTGTACTTCTTTCAGAAAAACCAAGGTTATCATTGTTACTTAAGGGTAAAAACTTTTGATTGTTATCTTCCTTTAAACTGTACAAATAGGCTTCTGTGAGCAAGCTTATTTCATTTACCTCCTTATCAGATTTTATTGAAGTTAGGATTTTTTTTAAGTCATCTATTCCTTGCTTTTGAACGTTGTCATTTTTAATCTCACTTAAACTGATAGCTTGTAAAAGTTTACCTGTACGTTTAAGTTGCTCAAGTTTATCCATCTCATCACGGCCACCATACAATTCAGTATTAAAGCGACCGGAATAAGAGATGTTTTCTGAAATAGACTCCTCTCCCTTTTTGGCGGCTTGATAGGCCAAGGCTGGATATCCCAATTGTAAAAGCACTGTGCTCTTGTAATATGAGGCAATAGGCTTTAGCTCGTTATGAGGAAGCTGGTCTATATTAATTTGTTGCGCCTCATATAGCATAAGTTCCTCATTCCATTCAGATAGATCTAATAAACACAGCAGGATAAAATGCTCTATGCCGGGATCGCTTATAGGTGGGTTTGTAAGACCGGATATGGCATACAAGTTTTCGGTAATGGTTGGGTAATTATGTTCGGATAGTTGATCCAAACGGACTTGAGTTTTTTTAATATCATTCGGTAGATTCAGTAATTGCAATCCATCTAGAGGGTCTATTTTGTCCATCGAAAAAGTCCCATCAATAATTTTATATAGGTATTTACTGGCCAGTCTTGCGGATGGGTTATTTACAAGTTCAGGTCTTTCTTCTTTAGGAAGGGTATAAGACCGTAGCAAGCTTTTAACACCTTTATAATACTTTATATTGTCATTCGTGCTAAGCTCCTTTGTCACTTTTTCATTTTCGATAGAAATGATTTCAGGTAAAGGGTCGTGTTCTTTTTCTTTTTTGCTTTTAGACTCACAAGAAACAAGGATTAAACACAAAGTTGTGAAAACCAGTGTGTTAGTGCGGCTTAAGATTTTATTTAACATAACTGCTTGAATATCAATAAATTAAAAAGGTTGTTTTCTCGCAATTTGCGGCTTTTTTAGCAAAAACTGATATCACCAACTACCAAACCAGATAAAAAGGCTTAAAAAGCGCTTAAAATCAGTTTTAAGCCTTTTCTAAAACATAAATTTGACTGCTAGCACCATATTCGCTAATTTTTCTATTGGATTTAAAGCCATTTACAAATGCTTTAAATTTTGAGCCTCCTATTATTTGTTCACTGAGTAATGAAACATAATACGAGTCGTATTTCATTGGTAATATTTCTTTTATTCGAAAACCATGTTTTTTAGCAAGGTAGTCGATATCCTCTTTTCGAAAATGGTACAAATGTCGGGGTACATCATAAGCGGCCCAGTGCTCTTTGTAATGTCGAGCATCCCATGAATTGCAATTTGGAACAGCAATAAACCAATGTCCATGATCGTTTAATAATGAATAGTTTTTTTCAAAGTATTCGTTTAATTGATGGACATGTTCTAAAACATGCCACATGGTTATGGTATCAAATTTCTGTTGTAAATCAAAAAACTTGTTCGTCGGAAGTAGGTTCATCCCGTTTAATTCCTTGGCAGTTTTTCTGGCATCTTCATCGGGTTCTAATCCAATTGCCTTCCAGTTTTTATCTGAGCATTGCTTCAAAAAATGTCCAGTTCCAGCACCGATATCTAGTAAGGTGCCTTTTTGATTATTGTTGTGTTTTCTAATCAGTGCTTCCTTTTTTTTGAGAGTTCTTTTTCTCACCCAATTATATACCGTATTGATGAAACCTTTTTTCGTAGATGTGTGTGAGACATATGCCTCAGCCTTATAGTAGGGCCCAATTTTATCCTGTTCAGGGGCGTCTACTGTGAAGCGAAAAGAGCAGTTATCACATTCAACAATTTGAAATGTTTCACGTGAAACAGTGTGATCTTTGCACGTTAAAAATGAACTAGCTTGAGGTGATTTACAAATTTTGCATTCAGTCATGGTGTAATGTTTCACGTGGAACTATCGTCCTAAATAAACTAATAATATTGAAATATCGGAAGGTGAAACCCCGCTTATTCTGCTTGCCTGACCAATTGTTTTTGGGCTTATGTTTTTTAGTTTTTGCTTTGCTTCTGAAGACAAAGATGAGAGCTTGTCATACTCCATGTTGTCTGGAATTTTGACATAGTCTAGACGAGATAATTTTTCGGCGGTTTCTTTTTCTCGGTCAATATACCCTTTGTATTTTAATCGAATTCCGAGCTGTTCTATTGCCTCAGGGTTGGCTTTAACTTCATTGTTAAAGGGTTCTTTTAAGCCCGAAATTTTTGGTGCCAGCTCTTCAAGGACTACTCCAGGTCGACTAAACACACTGTGTGCTTTTACTTTTTGTTTTATTTCGTTTTGTCCAGTGGTAGCTAGGTATGAGTTTACTTCTTCTGGTATAATGGAGGTGTCTCTAAAAAGTCTTTCTAACTCATCCGTTTTTTGATTTTTTTGCTCTACTCTTTTTAGCCTTTCTTCGGAGGCTAATCCAATTTTGTGACCAATAGGTGTAAGTCTGATGTCTGCATTGTCCTGTCTTAATAAAATACGATATTCAGCTCTTGAGGTAAACATCCTATAAGGTTCTTCCGTTCCCTTTGTTATCAAATCGTCGATTAATACTCCAATGTAGGCTTCTGATCTTTGAAGAATGAATTCATTTTGATTTGTGCACAAAAGATGTGCGTTTATTCCAGCCATTAAGCCTTGGCAACCCGCCTCTTCATATCCTGTTGTTCCATTAATTTGACCTGCAAAGAATAGGCCTTTAACAAGTTTGGTTTCTAGGGTGTGCTTTAATTGTGTCGGCGGGAAGTAGTCGTATTCGATGGCATACCCAGGTCGAAACATTTTTACGTTTTCAAACCCAGGAATTAACTTCATAGCCCTGTGCTGAACGTCTTCTGGGAGAGAGGTAGAAAATCCATTCACATATATTTCAACAGTGTTCCACCCTTCGGGTTCTACAAAAATTTGGTGTCTCTCACGCTCTTTAAAGCGGTATATCTTGTCTTCAATACTCGGACAATATCTTGGTCCGGTGGATTTAATGGAGCCGTTGTACATTGGGCTTTTGTGCAATTCTGACTCAAGAATTTCGTGAATAGCTGGATTAGTGTAGGTAATATGACAACTTCTTTGCTTCACAAGTGGAGTAGTGTCTAAATATGAGAACTTACTTGGGTTTTCATCCCCAGGTTGCTCTTCCATTTTGACATAGTTTAAGGACCTTCCATCTACACGCGGAGGCGTTCCAGTTTTCATTCTACCGGATTCAAAACCATGAGAAATTAAAGTTTCTGTAATACCTGTGGCTGCTCTTTCTCCCGCACGTCCTCCTCCAAACTGTTTTTCACCCAGGTGAATTAAACCGTTCAAAAAGGTTCCATTGGTTAATACAACGGTCTTAGATTTTATCTCAATACCCATTGAGGTTTTAACGCCACACACTTGGCCATTTTCAATAATCAGGTCATTTACCATATCCTGCCAAAAGTCAACATTAGGTGTTTCTTCAAGCATTAATCGCCATTTTTCTGCAAATCTCATACGATCGCTTTGAGCTCTTGGACTCCACATAGCAGGTCCTTTCGATCGGTTTAGCATTCTGAATTGAATCATGGTCTCATCAGTAACTACACCCGAATAACCACCAAGGGCATCTATCTCCCTGATAATCTGGCCCTTAGCTATACCACCCATGGCTGGGTTGCAAGACATTTGGGCAATTGTTCCCATGTTCATCGTGACCAACAAAACCTTTGATCCTAAATTTGCAGCAGCTGCAGCAGCCTCACATCCAGCGTGACCTGCTCCAACAACGATTACATCATAAATTTGGTGCATAATAGACTAATTAGCGCAAAGATAGGCAGAAATCCTCCTGTTTACGCATTTCTTGGGCTTCAGCATCACTCTTATCTTTAAATCCAATTAAATGTAAGACGCCGTGAACAATTACACGATGAAGTTCTTTAGAGGGAGGGACACTGAGGTTCTTTGCATTTTCCTCTACTCTATCGTAACTTATAAAAATATCGCTGATTAGGTGGTTGTCGACACAATAATCAAAAGTTATGATGTCCGTGTAATAATCGTGTTGAAGGTGTTCTTGGTTAATGCTGAGCAACTCCGCGTCATTTACAAAATGGAAATTAATTTCGATTATTTCTTTTTCAAAAGTGCCTGCAATCCTATTTAACCAAGCAGAGCATTTTTCTGAATTAAATTCGAAGGAAGAATCCAATTCACCGTGGAATTCAATCATATGTTAGTTAGAACTTATCGTGAAGTTTAATTCAACCACCCTTCCATTTTCATGAAAGTTAACTTCATCTGCTAGGTTTCTCATAAGAAACACGCCTCTTCCATGAGGTTTTTCAATATTCGCTGGGTCGGTTGGGTCAGGAAGATTTTCAAAGTCAAAGCCCTCTCCTTGATCCTCTATAGTGAAGTTTATATCATGATCAGAGTTTGAGCACTGAACAATAATTTTCTTTTCAGGGTTTTGCTTGTTGCCATGAATTATGGCGTTGTTTACGGCTTCTGTAATTGCGATTAAAATGTTGCCATAATAATCTTCATTCAGTTTTTTTTGTTCGCAAACATTATCAATCATTTTTTCGACAGATGATATGCTTGCCGGCTCAGATTGGATTTCCAAGCGCTGAACCGTTGGGTTTAACTCTTCCATGCCCGTTTTTTATTGTACTCCGTTAAAGTACGAATTAACCTTGTTTTTGTAATATATGTTAAGGTCTGGAGAAATGGTTTTTAATAGTTCCAATTCCTTTTCCTTGCGCTTTTTATACTCCAAAAAACGATCAGGGTTACTATTTTCTTTATTTTTTCCTTCTTTAGACTCTCTCTTTTCGTCCCAATCCCTTTCTCTTTCTGCTTTTTCGTGCTCTAATAACCTTGAATAAATATCTTGTTGGCGCTTAATTGTCTCATGATTAAACTGTTTATTTACCAGTTCTTTTTCTAATTCCTCAACATCTTTAATGATGTCGTTTAGTCCGTTTCCTGCTCCGCTACCATCTTCATTAAGCATTTGACGCATTCTTTTCAATTGTTCGCGCATCATCGCTTGCTGGGCGGCCATTTTTGCAAACTGCTCTGACCCCATTCCGCCAGGCATGCCCATTCCTCCTGGGTTTTGTCCACCCGGTTTCTGTCCCGGTTTCTGCCCTCCTGGATTATTACCCTTCTGTGCATTTTGCATTTGCTTTAACGCATCTTCCATCTGTTTTTTAAGTTGATCCAGAGATTGCCCTGGCTTTGGAGCTCCATTTCCTCCCGGCTTATTACAAGATCCAGAACCTGGATTTTGACTTTTACTCTGACTTTGGCTTTGCATTTGACTCTGCATACTTTGTAGCGCCTCATCAAGCAGGAGTGCTAAGTTATTTGTTGCCGTCATAACATATTGTTGGTGGCTTTTTGCATTAGCAGATTTTCTTTCTTGTATTTCTTCAATGGCTTTTTCCATGAAATAGGTTATATCAGAGATTTCCCTATTTACAGTGGATGATAGCATGGGTTGACGCTTGCTTAAGGCAAACAAAGAGTCTTTAACTATTTGAGCATTGTCTTCCAGCTTTTTTTGCTCTCTTCCAACTTCAAAATACCTAGGGTCATTTCGGGATAAATCATTTAATTCGTCCATAAGTCCTTCTTGATCAAAGGATAATTGAACCAAATTCTCCAAAATTTGGCGAATAGCGTTCATGTCCTCCCCGGCTCTTTGTTCTTGCTCTTGTTGCTGCATTTGTTTCATTTGTGCAGCAGCCTTTTTCATTTCTTGTGCAGCTGATTTTTGTTTCTGTCCCGCTTGTTTTTGTTTCCCATTTTGTAGGCTTTCTTGGGAATCATTCATTTCCTGTTCGGCATTTTCCATGCTTTTTTCAGGTTCAGAAAGGTCATGTTTGTTTTGAAGCTCCTCGTTTTTTTCTTTGAGTTCTTCCATTTTTTCCTTCGCTTTTTCGAACTCTTTATCCAATTTATCTTGCTCTTTTTTTGATTCCTCTTCTGAAATTTCTTTGTTTTGAGTCTTTTCTCCTAGTTCTTCTTGTTTTTCAGCAAGTTTTTCAAGTTCATCAATGGCATCATTAAGCTTTTCTTGGAAAAGCATTTCCTTGTATTGCTCGAGCGCTCGGTCCATTTCCTTTTCCATTTGCTCATTGTCAAGTGTCATTTCTTCCAACTTTTCTTGGATTTGTTCTTTGTTAAGTTGATCCATCATTTTTTGAAGCTCTTCCATTAGCTCCTTCATTTCGGGCGTTAAAAGTTCTTCCATCAACTTTTCGAGCATCTTTTGCTTTTCCAATAGTTCGGGGTCGAGTTCCTTAAACTCATCTTTAAATTCATTGTTCTCCTTGAACTTTTCTTGCATTTTCTCTACGTCATTTTGCAATTGCATTTGACGCTTAAGAAGCTCACTTAAGTTTTGTTTTTGTTGCCAATCCATGGATTTTGAGTTTCCTAACTCATTCTCCATTTTCTTCATCTCTTCTTTTAACTTGTTGGCTTCCTTCATGCTGTTTTGAAGCGATTTACTCAACTCATTTGCGTTCTCATCATTTTGAGCCTCTAACTCCTCCAGAGTTGGAGCTTGATAAGAATTACTTTGACTAGAAACAGATTTAGGGCCGTTTACACCATCATTGTCGGTTACAGTAAAGAAATATTTTACCGTCTCACCGGGCTTTAGTCCTAACTCCCTGATATCCCACATGAACAAGAACTTGTCGGTACTTCTGTCTTTAGAAAAACCTACTGGCATAGACTTTCTTTTGCCAGTTTCTTTGATTACGTAAGTAAAACTTAAGCCGCTAAAGCCATAGTCATCAACGATTTCTCCGTCAAAATATATTAACCGTGGTCTTGCGGAGTCTCTTTCAGAGTTGATACTAATTTTTGGATGTTCGTCTGCTTTTACATTTATAAAATATAGAACAGAGTCTTTTGATTTGATATACTCGTTTTCTGTTTTCAAAGAATAATAAAGGCTTCTTCTAAGGTCTTTTGAAAAACTATAGCTTTCATTTAATTCTGAACTAAATACTTGGTTGGTGTCACCAAAAGTCAAATGAATTTTATCGGTGCTTTTGGTAATAATTTCCCAACTAGCCATAGTACCCTCAGGAACACTTAAGTCGCCAACGTTTTCGATGGTCTCATTCTTCTTACCTGTATAACTAGGATAGGAAAGTTTGATCTGGAAGTTTTGCACCATGGGTTTTGGCAACACCCTAATCGTTTTGTTATCAGATTCTACGCCATTTCCAGAAAAGTAAATTTTGGTGTCTTTCTGTGGTCGTAAAGAATAAACAAACTTATTCTTTGCTTTCTTTTTCATTTTAAAACTACCCTTGGAGGTGTGCAGGTAAACACTTCCCGGTATTTCCGTCCCCTTTGTTTTTACTTCTATTTCTATTTCCTCACCCTCTACAACACTTAAATTTGCGTTTTGAATATGGAAAGAGAATGGGGCAGGGGCCTTGCTATTATAGTTGACAATCCTTTCTGTTGATTGTGTTAAAACATCAGGCTTAAACAACATTAAACCTCCAAATAATAGCAGAATGGGTATCAAGTATAGGAGATAACTTTTGTTTTCGCTAAAGTCTACCGCCTTTTGAAAAGGTACGGGTCTAAGTTCAGAAGTTTTTTGTTCAATACTTGCAACCAAAAGGCTACCAGAAGAGCCAGCCGAAATAGCGTTCTCTTGAAGCTGAAGCGTGTTCAATAGTTTATCCTTAACATCACCAAAATGATTTCCAACAATTTGTGCCGCTTGATGATGATCTATCGTCTTGCCAATCTTTAATAATTTCGAAATCGGATATACGATAAACCTTAGTGCTGTTGCTACAAGCACAAAGAGCAAGGAGTAAAACATGAACCACCTAACTCCGGATGAGAATTTTCCGAAATACTCTAAAATAGCAACCATCAAAAAGTAGCCCAAGCCTATAATTAGCGTATATAACACTCCTTTTAAAAGCTCATTGCGGTAATACTTTTTTATAAAACCGTCCAGTTTGTCTATTAGGCTATCTTTTGTCATTTAGCTGATGCTACTTAAACCTAGTAAAGGTCGTAAAATTTGCTATGCTTGTCAAGTTAATAAATGCTTACAAACGAAATTAGTTTTGGTTTAGTCCGAACCTTTTTGAAAAATCAACGTAATTATGGTTTGAAAATTTAATTTATGACCAAACATTTACTTGCTCTATCCTTACTAGCAGCGAGCTTTTCATACGCTCAAAACACTTCAGTTCTATTAAAAGCTTCACCAGAATTTTCGGGTAAAATGTCTGTGTTAGGACAACGTGGAAATGTGAACTGCGGGGTTGATACGGTGCTTTACACACTAAATAAGACATCAAATACCGAAACCAAAATACTTTATAGCGATGGAACTTACTCAAGCAGAGCAGGACAGTTTTATAGAGCTTCAAGCTCTGTGCCTATTACGGTGCATGGTTTCAAGTTTTACGCTTATGCTTATGATCCTTTAGGTGGGTCGCCAACAATTTCTGTGGACTGTGAATTGTTTAATGTTGGATCTGATAGTTTACCTACTGGCAGCGCTTTGGCGAGCACCTCAGTATCCGTACTGCCTGGGTCGAGCACACAAGAATATCTTGCCATGTTTGCAACACCGGTTGTAATGAACCAAAATTATGCAGTGGTGATATCCAATTCAAATACCGAGTGGTTAATATTTACCTCAAATGATGAGGACACAAATGATGGAGCAGGCGAAGAATTATCAATGTCTTATTACGAACCGGCAGGTCAGTGGAAAAAGAACATGGAATTATGGGCGTTAGGTGACTTTGATTTTCATTTATTTCCGCTAGTTACCTACAATATTGACGCTAAGTTTACGGGGCCAGCTACTGGCTGTGTGGGTATTCCTGTGAATTGGTCAAACACTTCATCAGGACCATGGAACTTGGATATGTATCATCAAAGTAAAGCAAACGGAGACCCTTTGTCTTATCATTGGGATTATGGAAACGGCAACACGGACGCCTATCTAAAAAATGGTACCAACACTTACAACGCTGTTGGGGTTTATAATGTCATGATGACTGATACCTTATTTGGCTGGACAAGTTTTTGTTTTGATGATGTAACTGAGACTATTGAAATATTTTCGATTCCAGCTGCACCTAGCGCAAGCCCACCGAGCCCTGTTTGTGAATATACGCCCGCAGATAGCTTAACAGCAACAGGTTCAGGAGGTGTTTTTACTTGGTACGATGATTCTTTGAGCAATCAATTAGGAACAGGCAGTCCTTTTTCATCTGGGATTACCTTGGCGGACACAGTATGGGTTACCGAAACCCTAAATGGTTGTGAAAGTGAAGGAACCCAAGTGATTATCGATTTTTTACCTAATCCAATTCCGCAATTTACAGCAACAATTACAACGCAAGGCGGATTTACGGTTGACTTTGCAGGGGTTCCCTTGGCACAAAGTTATTCATGGGATTTTGGGGATGGAAGCGGCACTTCAATCTTTCAAAGCCCGAGCTATACATATGCCGCTTATGGCAATTACAACGTTTGTGTAGACGCTGTTTACAGCAACGGGTGTACCAACCAATTTTGTGAGAATGTAGGTGTTTTAAACTTGGAAGAAGTGGATCTTCAAGGCTACTCAATTTTTCCTAACCCAAGCAATGGTCTTATTAATGTTGAACGAGAAAACGCCACAGAAGAGGCAAAAATAGAGCTATACAACGTTCAGGGTAAGCTAATATTAACCAGAGATATTCAGGGAACAAACGCAGTTCTAAACCTTGAATATTTGGCTTCAGGAAGTTACGTTTTAATTATTTCTGATGGTGATAGTGTAGTTCAGCAGCAAATCCAATTAAGATAATCTGGGTTTAACTATCTTTGCGCAAAATTAAAGAGCATGTCAGATAAACGTGTAAGAGTTCGTTTTGCGCCAAGTCCAACTGGCCCATTGCACATGGGAGGGGTTAGAACCGCGCTTTACAATTACCTATTTGCAAAGAAAAACGGAGGAGATTTTATCCTTCGTATTGAAGATACCGATAGCACCCGTTTTGTACCAGGAGCTGAAGATTACATTGTAGATGCAATGAAATGGTGTGGTTTTGAACCAGATGAAAGCCCGCAAAAGGGAGGAAACTTTGGACCTTACGTTCAATCTCAAAGAAAAGGTATTTATGCTCCTTTTGCGGAAAAATTAATAGAAAGCGGAAATGCTTACTATGCCTTTGATACTGCCGAAGAGCTGGATTATGCCAGGGATCAGGCAAAAAAAGCCGGAATTCCATCTTGGCAGTATAACCACATAACTCGTGGAAGCATGAAGAATTCTATTTCGCTTTCGGAGGATGAGGTTAAAACGCGAATGGATAATGGAGAGCCTTATGTAATCAGGGCTAAAATGCCAAGAAATGAAGAGGTTCGTTTTCATGACATTGTTAGAGGTTGGGTGGTAGTTAACACCAATAACCTTGACGATAAAGTGCTTTACAAGTCTGATGGCATGCCAACTTACCATATGGCCAACATCATCGATGACCATCACATGGAGATCAGCCATGTTATTAGGGGAGAGGAGTGGTTGCCTTCGGCTCCATTACACGTGCTTTTATACCGTTTTTTAGGTTGGGATTGTCCAGAATTTGCTCATTTACCTTTGCTTCTAAAACCAGATGGTAATGGAAAGTTAAGCAAGAGAGACGGTGATCGTTTAGGTTTCCCTGTTTTTCCTACACAATGGAATGTTCCCGGTTCGGATGAGGTTTTTAGTGGTTACCGTGAGGATGGCTACTTCCCAGGTGCCTTTGTTAATATGTTGGCTCTGTTAGGCTGGAACCCAGGAACTCCTCAGGAAATATTCTCTATGGATGAACTGATTGAAGCTTTTAGTTTAGAAAGGGTAGGTAAGAGCGGAGCTAAGTACGATCCAGATAAAACCAAGTGGTTTAACCAACAATATTTAAGAGCAAAGACAGGGGAAGAATTGGCAGAGCTTTTAAGCCCTATACTTGAGGAAAACAATATTAATTCTGACAGTTCATTTACCGCTAAAGTGTGTGAGCTAATGAAGGAGAGAGCTACATTTATTCAAGATATTTGGAAAGAGGGTGCTTACTTTTTTGCAAACCCAAGTGACTTTGATGAAAAGACTGCCAGAAAAAAATGGAAAGAGGATACAGCCGAACACATTGAAGGAATTCGTGCTGAAATGGAGCAACTTTCTGATTGGAATGCCCAAAATATTGAGACAACATTCAAGGCCTTTTTAGAAAAAAATGAGCTAGGAATTGGTAAAGTAATGCCAAACCTAAGACTTGTAATCAGTGGAAAAGGCATGGGACCTTCTTTGTTCGAAATGATGGAACTGTTGGGAAAAGAAGAGTGTTTAAGTAGAATCGAGAAGAACGCTAAGGCCGTTCAAACGATGAAAGCAGAAGCATGAGTACATCAATAAAAGTTAATGGTTTAAAGGTATATTCAAACCATGGTTGTTTGGACGAAGAAGGCATGATAGGAACCTATTATGTTTTTAATGCAGAACTGTGGTGTGATTATGAAAAGGCCGCTATTAGCGATGACTTGACTCTTACTATAGATTATGTTCGAGTACGT
The DNA here is from genome assembly GCA_964230025.1 of Flavobacteriales bacterium. Classification (GTDB taxonomy): domain Bacteria; phylum Bacteroidota; class Bacteroidia; order Flavobacteriales_D; family JAUILH01; genus CAXRFO01. The sequence goes on from CAXRFO010000012.1 coordinate 686,069, forward strand.
GAGATAGCCGAAGAAATAATAAAAGTTAGAGCCAAGTTGATTGAAACTATTTTACGAAAAGTCGCTATCGCTTTTAAGGAAGAGTTTAGCATTTTGGATGAAATGAGTTTGGAGTTGGTGAAAGTTTCTCCGCCGATGGGAGGGGAAGTAGAAAGCGTTGCCGTAACATGGCATGAAAAAATATCTTGATATTTCAAGTGGATTGTTTAAATTTGCAAGCCTGTCGGTGATTTAATCGACAAAAACAAAGAGGGTCCTGTGGCCGAGCGGCTAGGCAGTGGTCTGCAACACCATCTACAGCGGTTCGAATCCGCTCGGGACCTCAAAGAGTGGAAATCCCCATCAGCTTGCTGATGGGGATTTTTGTTTTCCATCAAGCGCTGCAGTTACCACCAAGGCTTTATTATAGTGTAGTAGAATTTTTCATAAGTAGTAGTAGTTTGAAGAGTGAGGTTTATTGATAAGCTTCACTCTTTGATTTTAACCCTCAGCCCCAGCCAGTCGAAAAGGATTACCATCTTCACTTACCAATGGGAGGCGGGATGTATACGTTTTTCCATTTGCCTTTAACTCAAACCAAGCAAAGTAAAAATCCATATAAGGCTCAACCTTAATGAGTTTAATGCTGTTGATGTTTTCAAAACCAGGGCAGGTGAATTTTCCTTCATCCGATGATTCACCGCAGAGAAGTTCGTCCAAAAATTGCTGGGTATTTCCACTTAAAAAACTGTCATGCTGTCGTTTTACATAGCCCGGTTCCAGAAGTTTTAATACCTCATTCTTATCATGACTTTCCACAGCAGCCTCAAACTTATTTACATAGGCTCCCAATTCATCAAAATCAGCATCTTGGCTTATAGCGTTTTTTAGCATTTTCTTTTCTGGCGCACAGGAAAATAATAGAAACGTAAGAAGTGCGGGAATTAAAACTCTCATAAAACAAATATAAAACTATGTTTTTTAGTTTTGTGGCAAACATAGCTTATGCAAGACCTATTTACACTGGACAACTTTTTTACCCTAATCATGCTCATCATACTACAGGCGGTTTTGGGCTTTGACAACTTGTTGTATATATCCTTAGAGTCAAAAAAAGCTCCGTTGGAGACACAGTCCAGGGTAAGGAAAATGGGAATAGGGCTTGCTATTGTCCTAAGGTTAGTATTGCTGTTCCTGCTAACACAACTGATTAAGTTCTTTCAAAACCCAATATTAGAATTCGACTATAAAGGTGTGATTGAAGGTAGTTTTAACCTCCATAGCTTAATCGTTTTGTTTGGGGGCGGCTTTATTATGTATACTGCCGTAAAAGAGATTTGGCATATGCTTACACCCTATGACGAAAAGGAGAGGGACAAGGGTAAAAAATCTGCAGGACAGGTTATTTTTATGATTGTTTTAATGAACTTGGTTTTTTCGTTTGATTCAATACTAAGCGCCATGGCTTTAACTGATCAGTTCTTTATTATGGCCACCGCACTTATTTCTTCGGGAATTTTGATGATTTTGCTGGCAGATGGAGTGAGTGAATTTTTGAAGAAGAACAGAATGTATGAGGTTTTAGGGCTTTTTATCCTACTAATTGTAGGTGTTATGCTACTCACTGATGGAGGACATTTAGCGCAACTTCATTTGTTTGGAAGTGAGATTACGAAGATGAATGTTACCACTTTTTACTTTGTTATTGTGGTGCTGGTACTTGTAGATGTTGTTCAAGGCAGGTACCAAAAAAAGCTCGTTGCGGAGCGCGAACGAGCTGAAGCGGATTTAGCAGATGACAACCGTTAGTTAGGGATTGCTACAAACCATATCATAAGTCTTTTGATCCTTGTTATACTTGTAGTCTACATATGGGTAAACCCTTGCTTTTTTTATTCCGTTTAATTCTGCTAAAAGGCATACGTGTTCTGCGTCACAAGCCGTTTTAAATTTCCCAAAGAAATACATCTGCTTTTTATCGGATGTGTTTATTTTAACCAATTCGTAGGGAATTTCTTTGGTATCAATTGATTTGTCAGATTTAAATTCTCCTATATAAACAATGTAGGTGGTGTCTACCTCTACCAAACTATCATTAAAGTAAAAGTTTTGACCAAAAGTAAAAGATGAAATAAAACTGAGGAGAGTGATTAGTGCTGTCGTTTTCATAGCTCAAAATATTAAGTTAATACAAGGTAAGGTCACGCTAGCCGCGTGATTTATTTTGAGCTCAAAAAGTGACAATGGGGGAGAGTGTCTTTTTAAGTTAACGGGCCTTTTATGAAAAAGGTTTCGAATAGATATTAACAAGTGAGACAAATAAAAAAAGCCCAACTATAGTAGTGGGCTTTTTTTGGGTGGAGAATACCGGAGTCGAACCGGTGACCTCTACACTGCCAGTGTAGCGCTCTAGCCAGCTGAGCTAATCCCCCATAGCTGTGGCAAATATAAAAGTTTTTCTAATTTATTTAATCTTCTTTTTAACCGATAGCGACACAAAAAGCAGCAGCATAAAGGGCACTATTATGCCAAGCCAAAACATATAGCCCGTAAATATATTCTGACTTTCTTCGGCTTCTTTTTCCTTTACTTCTTGGCAGATATAGCTCTCGCCATCAAATACAGGCTTTAACCCTTCACAACAGGGCTCACCTTTTTTTACCGCCTTATTTTCTTTTGTACAACTCATTATAAATATCCAGCAAATTTATAGGCTATATAACCCATCCATTCGTGCGTTAATATATGCCAATTGTTCATGGTTTCTATGCTCGGGACAAAGAGCTTTCTTAAAGAGAAATAACGAGCACCTGTAAACAGATCAACTGGAAATGGAGTAACCCTGAGCCCCTCTTTTTCAAAACATGCCTTTGCCCTTGGCATATGATAGCCACTGGTTACCAGTAAACAGCTTTTAAGTTCTGGCTTTTTCTTTATGATTTTGGTACTGAACTCTGCATTTTCATGTGTGTTTTTGCTTTTGGTTTCGGTCAATATATCATCCGAATTGAAGCCAAGGTCTACCAAATATTCTTTCACCTGTTTAGCTTCATCTAATCCGTCATCACCCAGCGCTCCAGAGTCACCTGAGATTAAGATTTTGCCAACTTTTCCCTGCCTGTATAGATAAAGGGCTTGAAATATCCTGTCAGATCCCCAACCAAAGTTTAGGCGCTCCATGTCATTATTATAATAAGACATTCCTCCTAAAACTATTGCAACATCATGATAAGCAACGTCTTCATATTTTACGCCTTCAGGCTCGTAGGCCCGCATAAACTCATCAAAAATGAAACTGTTTGAAAAGAATAGAAAAAGGCTCAGAGAAGCTATATAAAAACGTTTTTTAAGCTTGACCGTTTTTAAAAAGTAGCCAAGAGCCAGACAAAGCAATACCCAAAATAAAGGCGAGATAAATAAGGCCAGTATTTTGGATAGAACGAAAAACATACCGGTAAATATCCGATAAAATTATTTACGTCCGCGTTTTGCGTTTTGTTGACGCTGCATCTCCTCCAAACGCTGTTGGAAGCGAGATTTTTTCTTCGGCTTTCTTTTGTTTTCCTCTATCTGAGCTCTAAGCTTATCCTCATCAATGAAGTACTTTTTAATCCCCCACATAATGGCGATACTAAACAAACTAGATAGGAAGTAGTAGAAACTTAATCCGGAAGAATAAGAGTTAAAGAAGAAAATCATCATGATCGGGAAGATGTACATGATAACCTTCATATTAGGCATTCCCGGTTGTTGCTGTTGTGTCATTTGCCCAGAACTCATCATCGTATAGGCTAATGTAGAACCGGCCATCAACAAAGTAAATAAACTCACGTGATCACCATACAATGGAATGTTGAAACTTAGGTCCAGGATGGAATCATATGCACTCAAATCATCTGCCCATAGGAAGCTCTGTTGACGGATATCGAACAAGCTAGGAATTAGACGGAACATTGCAAACAATATCGGCATCTGAATAAGCATAGGAATACATCCCGCTAATGGATTAACTCCTGTGGACCTATACAGCTTCATTTGTGCCTGTTGTTTCGCCATAGCATCATTCTTATCTGGGAATTTTTTCGCTAGTTCGTCTATTTCGGGCTTAAGAACACGCATTTTTGCGCTTGACTTATAGTTTTTAAAGATTAGCGGTGTAATGATCACCCTAACCATGATAGTCATAAGAATAATTACTATCCCGTCGTTTAAACCAAAACCAGCAAGCCACTTGTAAAGCGGCATAAAGATGTTTCTGTTTAACCAACCAAAAATACCCCAACCGTGATTGATGATACGTTCCATGTCGTTGTCGTATGCAACTAATTCATCGTATTGGTTTGGACCAAGATAAAGACGGAATTTCACCTTTTCTCCACTAGCTAGCATAGGGTTTTCAAAGGTTGCGGTATACCATTTCATGTACTTGCTCTGATCTTTTGGAGTTGTCTGTGACATAACACCACCTTTACCAAATGCACCATCATTTATTAATACTGCCGAGAAATAAGGTTGTTTAAAGGCGATCCACTCCAGTTTGCTTTCCATTTTTTCATCATAGGAAGCAGTTTCGGTCATATAGGTTCTTCCCTCATTTGGATATTTGTAAAAGATACCTGCCATCTGATTTTCCAAGGTGGCGCTTTTCTCATTGTGAATTGCTCTGGCATGCCATACAAACTCTTCAAAAATCACTCCTGATGGAAGATTTGCAGCCTCCATTTCAACCTTTAACTCATATCCTTTTAACTTGTATTTATACCGGATAAGTGCACCATTTGAACCTGTGCTAATCAAGCTAAGCTCGTTATCTGTGGCGTTTTCTTTGGTGAAGTACAAGTCAGATGTAAGCACATCATTTTGACTGTTTTGATCGTTAATCAAATAGCTCATGGAGTGTGTCCCTTCTAAAAGAATTAGCGGCTTTTCTTCCGGTGTTTTACCCGCGGCATAAGCCTTATAGCTCATGTATTTTTTAAGTTCTGCACGGCTAATATCCCCACCTTTAGAAGAAAACTTCAATCTAATATTTTCATTTTCAAGAACAAATTCTTCATCTGTTCCTTTGGCCGATTTAGCAAATACACCGTAGCTTGAATTTAATTCTTCTTTTTCTAACTTTTGCTTTTCCATTGCGTACAGCTCAGGTGCAATAGAGTCAATCACAACCAACTTAGCTGAATCTGTTGAGGTAGAATCAATTAAGTTTAATTTTTTGGCCAAAACCTCAGCGCTCTGCTTAGCTTCATCCATTAGTTTAATAGAGTCAAGCTGAACTGTGTTTAGTCCATTAGAACTTGTGCTATCATTTTCAGCTAATTTTTCTTCTATTTTGTCTTGATCGGCTTTTTTGTCTTTTTTGGCATTTTCCTCAGGCTTGTTCATGAACATGCTGAAGGTTATTAAAATACCGGCAATTAGGACTAAGCCAACAATTGAATTTCTATCCATTTTTTTGTGAAAATTGGATGCAAAGATACCGTTTTTTCTGACTTTGTGCTAATCAAGACTGCTTTCCGAAATGGGCTAAAATTTTGTCGGATAAAACCTTGCTTAACTTGTAATAGGATTCCTTTGTCCATCCCCCGACATGAGGGCTTAGCATTACATTTGGATGCCGGAGAAGATCTTTTAAAGTTTGATTTTCATCTTCCAAAAAATTCTCTTCGAATGAGGCGCTTTCATATTCAAGAACATCAAGACAAGCCCCTAAAACCTTTCCTTCAGAAAGTCCTTTCAGCAGGTCTTTTAACGCTACTATTTTACCACGGCTCAAATTGATGAGATAAAAGGGCTTTTTAAATCGAAGAAGAAAATGATAATCTACCCAAAAACGAGTTTCTTCTGTTTGAGGGATGTGCAGGCTTAAAATGTCCGCACTCTCAAATATGTCATCTAAACTGGCTTTATAGGGGTAATCAAGTTTATACTTGTCGTAGGCGAGTACTTTTGCTCCGAATGCATTAAATAGATTGGCAGTTTCACTTCCATTGTTGCCACACCCAATAATACATACAGTTTTTCCTGCTATTTCTAAGCCTCTGTTTTCTTCTCGTTCCCACTTGCCCTGCCGTACATCTCTATCGGCTGTATTTAACTTATTAAATAGGCCAAGCAACATTCCGATTGCGTGCTCTGCAACAGCTGTTCGATTGCCTTCCGGAGCATTAAAAGTGGTAATATTATATGCCTTGCAAAAGGCCTCATCAATATTTTCCATGCCGGCCCCTGAGCGCCCTATAAACTTTAGTTGTTTAAAATGGGATAGAAAATCTTTATTCATAGGAAATCGACTTCTAACGATGAAACCATTTGCCTCTGAATATTTTTTTTTAATAACTTCAGCGGTAAGATCAGTTGCGTTTATACAGGAGTAACCCGCATGAGTCAAGTCATTAAACAGAACTTCATGAACGGTATCAATAAAAACGACAATCACAAGGTGTGCATTTCAGTATAGCTGTGTAGGAACTTAATAGGGTCAATATCTAAATAGCCCATGTAGGTTCCTAATTGAGCAAATAGAGCGATAGCAAAAATGCCCAAAATGGCAGGGGCGTGAATTTGGTGACTACCGTAGAGCTTGTCAAAACTGATAACCGTTTCAATAAAAACGAATATCCAGGTTATCATTTGGAATAGAATAATTATACCGAAATTATCAAAGTACCAATTCGTAATTCCTGAAATCGACACTCCAAATTGGAATAGAATGATGGGTAAAATTACAATCGTCATTACTATGAACGCAGCGTAATTGGGTAGTTTTTTTTCGTCCTCTGACATGTTGCAAATTTAGTTAAAAGCCCAACATAACTTTTGCAAGATAGAAGAATATAAATATTCCGAAAATATCGTTGCTGGTTGTAATAAAAGGCCCTGTTGCCAGCGCTGGGTCAATTCCACGCTTGTTTAATATTAGCGGGACAAAAGTACCTATTAAGGCGGCTACAATAATTACTGCTAGCATGCTAATGGCAATTGTGATACTGAGGTTTAAGCCAAAATCAAAAATGTAGCCGCTGAGCATAATAAGTAATCCCAAAATAATTCCATTAAATATGGAAAGAACGAGTTCCTTACTAAAACGCTTCCATAAATCTGACTCAATATTTTCAGTGGCCAAACTCTGCACAACGATTGCTGACGACTGAACACCAACATTGCCAGCCATGGCGGCAATGAGTGGCGTGAAAAAGAATAGTTGGCGATATTTGACCATGGCTGTTTCAAAGCCTTCCATAATAAACACGCTACAAAGACCACCTATTAAACCTAGGATTAACCAGGGTAAGCGAGCTTTTGAAAGTTGCCAAATGGAATCATCAGCCTCAACGTCAGCAGAGATACCAGATGCCAATTGGTAGTCCTTTTCAGCCTCTTCTTGAACAAAATCCATTACGTCATCAACCGTAATTCTTCCGATTAGTTTATGGTTCTCGTCAACTACTGGCAGTGCAACCAAGTCATATTTTTGGATGATTTTAGCCACCTCTTCTGTTTCCTCATCTGCTGTCACAGATTTTACCCCATCCATATAAATGTCCTTAATTAGGGTGGTGGGTTGTGCAAAAAGAAGGCTTTTAAGACTAAGTGTTCCAACAAGAACATCATTATCGTCCACTACATAAATTGAATAAACACGATCAACCTCTTCCGCTTGTTTTCTCATGTTTACTACGCAACGGTTTACGGGCCAGTTCAAATTTGCTTTGATATACTCGGTGCCCATAATGGATCCTGCCTTGGTTTCGTCATAAGACAGCAGGTTTCTGATATCTTGTGAATGCTCCTCGTCTTCTATAAGACCAATTACCTCATCAACGATATCTTCCTCCAGTTCGGCAACTACATCAGCTGCATCATCAGAATCCATATGCTCTAGAGAGCTCGCTATCTCCTGAGAAGAGAGTTTTTCTAGAAAGTCGTTTCTTACATCCTCTTCTAGTTCAACAAGTACATCAGCAGCCAGTTCATCTTCTAGTAAGCGATATACAAAAGAGGCGTGCTCAGTGTTGAGCTCATCAATGATTTCGGCAATATCAGCAGGGTGGAGTGGGGCAACGGTTTCCTTGACCGCAGAGTTTTTGCGGTTATCGATTAAGCTTTCCAGTTCCTCTAAGAACTGTTTGGTTAATTCGAATTGCATGCGGTTCAGGGTCCATTTAAATTAGTGTCTTTTGACGGCTGCAAAGGTAGGAAATTTAATGGGATGTAAAATATGCTTTACATCAATTGAAGGTTAACGGTTGCTTTCGTTTACTCAATTTCTAAAATAAAGGGCGACCTATATTGTTTTCCAAATATCGCTTGGGGCTCTTTTATCCTTAAAAGGAGATCTAAAAATTGCTTTTGATATAGCGTTTGGGCATTTTTGCTTGAGCCCATTTCATCTTCACTAACCTTTATAAGATTAGTAAGAATGTCTTTTGGCTTCTTGGGGTACTCATCAATGTTTACCGACTTCAAACCTGCCATTTTCTTCACCTTAGAGATGGCATCCTCAAGGTCTCCAATCTCATCTACCAGCCCAATTTGCTTTGCTTTAGGTCCAAGCCAAACCCTCCCTCTAGCTATTTTGTTCACCTCATCTAAACTCTTAAAGCCTCTGCTATCTTTCACCCTTTTTAAAAAGTCTTGGTAACTATAGTCAACACCTTCCTGAAAAATTTTGAGAGCTTCAGGACTTAAAGCTTTTGACACCATGCCTAATCCCGGATCCAAGTATGACACGTCTGCATGTTTTGCCGTTTTTACACCATCTTGGTGGAGACTTAGTTTTTCTTCAACCAGTTCTTGTGCATTGGGTATAACCGCAAATACCCCAATAGACCCAGTAATTGTCATTGGGGTAGCCATAATGTAATCTGCCGGACATGAAATAAAATATCCTCCGGAGGCAGCGTAATTACCCATGCTCACAACAACAGGAATATCTTTAGCTATGAGTCCAATTTCCCTCCAAATAAGATCACTGGCAACTACTTCACCGCCAGGAGAATTGACCCTTACCACCAAGCCTTTTATTTTTTTATTGGCCCGAATTTTTTTGAGGGCTTTGACAAAGGACCTAGATCCTATACTGCTAAAATCTGAGCTTCCTCCAGCAATCCCACCATTCGCATAAAGCACGGCGATATTTTTCTTCTTCTTTTTACTTTTCTTTTTGATTTTCTCGGCATATCGACTAAGCGTTACCCATTTTGGAGCTTTTCTTTTCCACTTAAATTTTTTGATGAATTTGCTTTCAAGTTCATCAAAATAAACCAAGCGATCAACCAATTTGTGCCGAACTGCATCTTCTCCTGTTCGAATTTTTAGACTATCTGCTATTTCTTGTAATTCTTCAACCGAAACACCCCTTGAGGCAGAAACCTCCTTAAGCATTGTTCCCCATATTCCGAATAGTAGTTCCTCTGTTTGTAAACGGCTGCTGTCACTCATTTCTCTTAAGAAATATGGCTCAACAGCAGACTTAAAGTGATTGTTGGTTCCCCTAATAACTTGTGCCTTAACGCCAAGAGCTGTCAATGCATCCGTGTAATAAATATAGGAGGCACTAATTCCTTTGAATTCTAGATATCCTTGAGGGTACATGAAGACGCTATCGGCTACACTGGCTAGATAATAGGCTTTTTGACTATATCCGTCAGCATATGAATAAACAAACTTCCCCGATTCTTTAAATTCTTCAAGCTTTGATCTAACCTCCCAAAGGGTACTCGTTCCTATTTGCACAGAACTAAGATCCAGCAGTATGCCTTTAATTTTCTTGTCCTTTTTTGCTGCATTAATGGCCTGAGAAAAGTCATAAATTCCAGTAAAGCGGTTTGTAGAAAAGCTTAAGGGTTCTAATTCATTGTAGGTTCTTTCACCTATATTTCCATTAAGCGATATACGTAAGATGGAGTTTGACTTTACATTTAACGGATTAGACTCACCACCAACTAGTTTTTCAATACGGTCGCCGAAGGCACCCAAAGCACCTGAAATCATCCAAATAAAAAGAAGTAGAAGTATTAGGCCTACCAAAAACATTCCCAAGGCACTTAAACCAAATATTTTCCAACCGTTTGGGTTGGACCTTATCCTGCCTTGAGTCTGCTTTGAGCTGTCCATTACTCGCAAACAGATTCGTAAATCCAGTATTCTTGATTGTGCCCTACTTTTTGAGCTATCCTAAAGTCATCACAACCCTTTTTTCTATTACCGATTAAATGATAGCATACACCACGGTTGTAATAGGCTTGAAAGTATGAAGGGTCTATAGAAGTAACCTTGTTAAAATCATACACCGCTTGCTTATATTGATCTTGCTTTACTTTTACCATAGCTCTTCTATAATAGAGTAATGGTGAACTCGGGTTTTTAAGAATGGCATAATTTAAAATAGTCAGGGCTTCCTTTAAATTTGTTTTTCTGTTGTCCAACTTGTTCATTAGGATTTCTGCCTTTTCGGCTGCTATTTTTTCCCCTTTTTTGTCGGCGGTATAAGCAGCATTTACATCCAGCTCATATTCTTTCAGCATACCAAGTTCTTTGTAAATAACTGCTCTTTCGAAAAGAAGTTCTGCATTATTAGGTGCGCTTTTAATCTTATCAGTAACTATTTTAAGACTTTCTTGAAGGGCTTTAATTTTTAATTTCTCGTCATATCCTTTTTCTATCAAGTTCATTTCTTCAATTAAATGTTTGGCACCAGCGAACTTATCTACGATAAAAAGAACATAGCGTATATCCACCATTATGTTCCTACATATTTCAGGATCAAACATAATGTCTGACATGGTGCTCTCCCAGCTACGATCAAAATTAAGCCCAATAAGGTGTCCATGTTTGTTCAAGCATGGTGAGCCTGAGTTTCCTCCTGTGGTATGATTTGATCCTGTGAAGCAGACAAAAAGTTCCCCGTCTTGGGCATATTGACCATAGTCTCTTTTTTCAGCTAATTCTACTAGCTTTTTTGGAAGGTCATATTCATAATCACCGGGAATATATTTATCCATTACGCCATCCATTGTGGTGTAATAGGTATACGCCATACCATCTCTCGGAGACGAGCCTTCAACCTTACCGTACGTTAAACGAAGGGTCGAATTTGCGTCATATTGCATTATTTTTTCACTGAACATTTCTTCAATACCTTTCACATATTTCCCCATTAGCTGGTATTGAATGCCACCGTAATTTCTGTAGGCAGGAAGGATAAGACTGTCGTATGAAGCCAATAAATCGACTGCAAAATTAATGGCCGGATCTTTTAGTAGTTTTTTGTAAGATTTTTTACCCCAAGAGTTAACTAGCGGTTTTAATTTTGTGCTGTCCATAAGTAAAGATTCTTCCATCATATGATCAGCAAAGTCTTTACCAGTTGGAAAATCATTTAACCACTTTTTCAATGCAGGCAGCTGATATTTTTCATCCAGTTCATTCTTAAAAATGTCATAAATTCCAGCGATTGCATCATGGTCAATTTGAGCATTGTAGTTTTTAAAAAAGCTCATTTTCTTTTGAAGGCTTTCTATATTTTCTTGTGGAATATTCTTGCTATTGATAGTGTCGCTGAGAAGGAAGGCAAAATTATCAGCAAATCGGAACAGCTCTGAGTTCACATTGAACATCTCAATTTTCAGCCATAAGGCATAAGTGCTTTCATTCACATTTTGAGCATTTGCTTTAAGTTCGTCAAGTATATTTCTATAATCCTTAAACTCTTCTCTTTGAAATGCACGTTTAAGGTATTCTTTTTCAAAGGCTTGTTTTTTCTCCACCGCATTAAAGCGTTCTAATCCCATGTTGGCCCCAACCCACTTTTTCCAAGCATTTGCAATTCTTGATTGCTTTGAAGCATATTGGATATTGATTAGCTCTGAGCTCATCATTCCTGCATTTATTACATTTAAGCTTGTTTCACGCATTTTGATGCGCATTGGGTTAAGCTTTCTTGTAACGAAATCTACTTCATAAGAACTTAAATATTGCTCTGTTGTTCCGGGGAAACCATACACCATGGTAAAGTCGTTTTCTTTTCTATCCTCCAAGGAAATAGGAAGGGAGTGTTTTGGTGTGTAAGGCACATTGTTCTCGCTATACTCTGCAGGTTTGTTGTCTGTTCCAGCATAAATTCTAAACAAGGAAAAATCACCCGTATGTCTTGGCCACACCCAATTATCTGTGTCAAAACCATACTTTCCAATGCTGCTTGGAGGAGCTCCAACCAAACGGATGTCCTTGAATGTTTCGAACTTAATTAGGAAGTAGTCATTCCCATAATTGAAGCCTTTAATTGAGGCTGTGTAATGTGTGCCTTCAACTGCTTTCTTCTCCAATGTTCGTTGGGCTTTGTAAAAGCGCTCGCCAAAGCTTTTGCCCTCTTCTTTTCCGGCCTGTTTGTATAGCTCGTCGGTAACTTGTTCAATAGAGATAACGAAGGTGCAAACCATGCTAGGGTTTTTAAGCTCTTCCTTTTTGCTCATAGCCCAAAAGCCATCTTTTAAATAATTGTTCTCTAAAGTTGAGTGAGAGTTTATAGCGCCATAACCACAATGGTGGTTGGTTAAAATGAGCCCTTCTTTTGAAATTACTTCTGCTGTACAACCACCATTAAAATGTACGATGGCATCTTTAATGCTCGAGTTGTTCACGGAATAGAGATCTTCAGCTGTAAGGCGCATGCCCATTGTTTGCATGTCATCTTCGTTTAAGGCTGCAATAAGCGAAGGAATCCACATTCCTTCCGTAGCCATAGAAACAGAAGTAATTGAGATAAAGAGGAAGGTTAAAAGCTTTTTCATAACACAATTTCTAAGTTGCGAATCTATCAAAATTCAAGCTAAATTAAGCTTTTGAACTGTATGAAAGGGATAGAAAGTATATTTGCGGTATGGATATTTTGAAATACCTCTATCAACTGGGTATCGTTTTTATTGTTCTCTCCATAATATGGGGATTTTTTATGCTCCTGTTGCGCATGATTACCATGGGGGAGCGAAAAGGGATTTTTGAAGAACATCTTTTAAAAAGTGTTAACCATTTCCTGATTGCAACCTTGGCAGCGTCTTTTGCATTAAATAAGACGGTAGAGGATGGGTTAACTGGTAATGGATATATTGTTGCGACTTTGATAATGCTTTACCTATACATGGTTGGAAAGTTGGAGCGTAGGCAAATGTTAATGCAAATGCAGCAAGGTTTTGGAGGCCAAATTAAATCGCTTGTAAAACCAATCAATAAAAGGCTCGGAATGATATACTTAGCCTTAACACTAATATTTTACTCCGTTTGTGTGTTCTACCCTCAAATAGTCCAGAATGGTTTTACCCAGTGGTTTTATATCACGATTCAAGATTTTTATGATACGCCAATCATTAAGTGGATTCTGATGATTGTAGGTTTCTTTTTTCTGCTAAACATTCTGTTTCGCGGAGTGATGCAAACTCAAAAACTCATTAACGGTATCGCCAATCCCAATCAAAACGATAACGACCGCTTTGACGATAGTAATGGCAACGATGATTTTGTTGACTTTGAAGTTGTTGAAGACGATAACGAAGATTTAGAGCCAGGTAATAATACCTTGAATTAACTACTCAACCGTTACCGACTTTGCTAAATTTCTTGGTTGGTCAACGTTACAGCCACGCATTACAGCAATGTGATAAGAGATTAACTGTAGCGGAATGGTCGCAATTAAAGGAACCAAGCTATCGTCTGTGTTAGGGATTTCTATGATGTGATCAGCACTTTTGGCTACCTCAGAGTCTCCTTCTGAAACAATTGCTATAATTTTTCCTTTTCTAGCTTTTACTTCTTGGATATTCGAAACAATCTTCTCGTAATGGTTATCCTTTGTGGCCACTACAAAAACAGGCATGTTTTCATCAATCAAGGCAATGGGGCCATGCTTCATTTCTGCAGCAGGGTATCCTTCTGCATGGATATAGGATATTTCTTTAAGTTTCAGTGCTCCCTCAAGTGCAACAGGGAAATTGTATCCACGTCCAAGGTATAGTGCATTCTCCGAATCTTTATAGATGTCCGATATGTATTCGATTTGTTTGTTGGTTTCAAGAACCTTTTCGACTTTACCTGGAATGTTTTCAAGCTCAACTAATAAGCTTCTGTAACGGCGCTCTGAAATAGTTCCTTTTTTGTGTGCTATTGACAAGGCCATTAAAGTTAAGACAGTTACCTGAGCTGTGAATGCTTTCGTTGATGCTACTCCAATTTCAGGACCTGCATGGGTATAAGACCCCGCATGTGTTTCTCTGGCAATAGACGAACCAACTACGTTACAAATACCAATAATGGTGGCGCCTTTTTCTTTTGCCATTTTTATGGCTGCGAGGGTGTCTGCAGTCTCTCCGGATTGTGAAATAGCAATGACAACGTCATTCTCTGTAATCACAGGGTTTCTATATCTAAATTCACTGGCATACTCAACTTCAACAGGAACTCTGGCCAAGTCTTCAAATAAATACTCTCCAACTAAACCAGCATGCCAAGAAGTTCCACAGGCGATCATGATAATCCTATTGGCGTTGGCAATTTTTGCTTCATAGTCCTTAATTCCGCCAAGGTTAACCAACCCTTTAGCTACGTTTAAACGCCCTCTCATACAATCTGCTATCGACTGTGGCTGTTCGTAAATCTCTTTGAGCATGAAGTGCTCGTAACCACCTTTTTCTAGTGCTTCAAGCTGAAGCTCAAGTTCTTGAACAAAAGGTGTAACTTCTTTATTCTTTGTTGTTTTTAGCTCTAAACCTTTATCTCTATCAAGTATTCCGATTTCGAAATCCTCTAAATAAACAACGTTTTTCGTATACTCTACGATGGGTGTTGCGTCAGAGGCAATAAAGTACTCACCTTCGTTTTCACCAATTCCAATTACCAGCGGTGATGACTTTTTTGCAGCTATTAATCGATTTGGTTCGTCTTCGGAGAAAACAACTATTGCATAAGCTCCAATTACAGAGTTTAGGGCCAAACGCACAGCTTCTGCAATATCAACTTTCTCTGTGTTTTGTATTTCTTCTATTAGGTGGACTAGCACCTCTGTATCCGTATCCGACTTGAAGGTGTGTCCGCGTGCAATTAGCTCGTTCTTAATAGTATCGTAATTCTCTATAATTCCATTGTGAATAAGAGATATTTTCCCATTTCCGGATTGGTGTGGATGTGCATTGACGTCATTTGGTTGACCATGTGTTGCCCATCTAGTATGACCAATTCCTATGCTTCCCATAGGTTTTGTACTACCAATGTGCTCCTCTAGGTCGGCAACCTTTCCTTTGCATTTGTATAGTTTGCTTTCTCCTTTTTCAAGTAGCGCTATCCCTGCTGAATCATAACCACGATATTCAAGCCTTTGCAATCCTTTTATGATGATAGGGTAGGCATTCTTCTCTCCAATATATCCAACTATTCCACACATAATCTCTAATATTTACTGTAGCTAATAACCAGCTTTGGTTGCTGCTGTGTTAGTGCATTTTTACCGTTGATTGCAACCTTATTTGCCGTTACTGCTGCCGATGAAGTTACAACTCTTATAGGGTTGTTTTCTAGCTCACCCCTAAGAACTTGTTGAACATGTCTTGTTAATACTATTGTATAATTTGCATTGTCTTCATCGTAAGTTTGTCCAGCTATGATAGAAATTGTTTGGTCAAGCGCAATTCCTTCATTTCCATTGTTGTCCAAATCACGTACTATTAAAGTTTGATTGGGAAAAAAGTTAGAGCCTTGAAAATAAGAAGCAGGCAAGATTAATTCAGCGCGGTTAACTGCAATATTCGAACTGTCTTTTAATTGGTCTAATTCAGGAAAACTCATTTCGATTTTCAAGCCCGCAAGACTTTGAATGTAGGCTGCTGTATTTCCAGCGTTTTCGTCACCTAAAATATTGCCGATTGGAGCTGAAATATAATCATGACTAACACTATGAAAGTGAGAATCTCCATCGTTTCTCAGCTGAAAAATTTTATTCAAGGTGTCGCCATCAACTTGTTCGCTGTAGTAGATATAGATACCGGAAGTCTGATTCGCATCTTCTAAGTCAAAGTAAAGCATGGCACCAGATTCGCCTGAAAAGCTGTTGTTTTCTGGAGTAATGTATACACCTTTAAAGAATTCTAAAAATTGATCGTCATTTGATAATTGAGTGCTTTCGTCAGCATACAGCACTGATTCCCCCACGCTGTTCTTTAGTCTTAATCTTAATTGTGGACTAAGGGTATCACTGCCAACCACAACATCTCCTGTAGGATCAATTTTTTGGTTTTCAAATCCCGGTTCAATAAGGTTGGTGACATCAACATCTAGGTTATCAAAGGAGTGGTAAGTTGAATCTTTACTAAAACCTGATTCTATTATTTCATAAACCCCAAAGGTTTGGTTGTCTTCGTAGCCATAATAATCATCATACTTTAAAACCAAAACTACCGAATCAACCCAAACACTGTCGTCCTCAAAGCTTACATTATTTGCTGTTAGGCTGAATTGACTGTAAATAGCTGATTTGCTAGTGCCCAGGATAGGGTCGTTCATTTCTCCCAAAATATTTTTAGACAGATTAGAAGTTATTACGGAGTCCTCCTGAATGGTTTTCATTCGAACATCTGTGTAAACGACCCCATCGCCCTCCAAAAGTTCATCTTCTGGCTGAACGGCAAGACCCACATTTTTGTTCTTCTTACAAGAGGAAAGACTTACAAAAAGTCCTAACAAAAAGATAGCGGTCTTGAAGGACCGCTTTCTCAATACTTTAATATTATTTACTTTCATTCTATTCGGCTAAAATATCACTACCAACCAAAGATTCGTAAAATTCTTTGTGCGCAGGAATGATGTCCGTCTCATTTTGATAGTCCAGCGTGCTTAATCCTTGGGAATCAGCATAAGATTTGATGTCATCCAAACCATTTTCTTCACCGGCCACCCATGCGTCAGAATACTTTAAAGCAAATTTCTCTAAATTTTCAAAGCTAGGATCGCTTAGTAACTCAAGTTCGGACTTGTCTACTCCATCAAAAGCAACTTTATCTACTAAGTTTTTGTTCCATTTTCCGTCAAAGCCAGAATTGTAGCTTGTGTAAACAACCTTTGATTCTGCAAAGTGCGGGTCATTTTGGTATACTTCCTTAATATACATTGGCATTAAGGCTGTCATAAACCCATGGCAGTGTATTACATCTGGAGACCATCCAAGTTTTTTAACCGTCTCTAATACTCCACGACAAAAGAACATGGAACGTTCATCATTATCCTCAAAGAACTTATCGTCTTCAGAACATAGAACGGCCTTTCTCTTAAAATATTCTTCGTTATCGATAAAATAAACCTGCATTCTAATTTGCGGGATAGAAGCCACTTTTATAATCAACGGGTGATCTTCATCATTAATAATGAGGTTCATTCCACTTAGGCGGATTACCTCATGTAATTGATGTCTACGTTCGTTGATAACACCAAATCTTGGGATGAAGTTTCTAATTTCAACGCCAGCCTCTAACATTCCTTGGCTAAGGTTTCTTACAGTTTTCGCGATTTGTGTTTCTGGTAAAAATGGGGTAATCTCCTGCGAGATATACAGTACTCGTGTGTTTTCCATACGAAAAGGTTCGTTTTAATAAGCGAGCACAAAAATATAAAAAAAATCTGGTTAATTCAAAACTTAGACGGTGTAAAACCTTTATTTTAGCCGTTTTCAGAGGATGAAAGTTGTTAAGAATAGTGAAGATTTACAGGCTGCTTTAAAGGACAAAGGAGTAGTTGGATTTGTTCCAACCATGGGGGCTCTTCACCATGGGCATATGTCTCTGATTAAAAGGGCTCTTGATGAATGTGATGTGGTTGTTTGTAGCGTTTTCGTAAATCCCGCTCAGTTTAACAATTCTAGCGACCTAGAAAAGTACCCTCGCCCTATAGAAAATGATATAGCGATCTTAGAAAAGCATAATTGTGACATCCTTTACCTTCCTACAGAAAAAGAAATCTACCCTCAATACAAAGAGCTTAAAATAAATTATAAATCGTTAAAGGATTTCATGGAGGGTCCAAATCGTCCAGGGCACTTTGAAGGTGTGGTCACTGTCATTAACCGCTTTTTTGAACTCGTAAAACCCAATAAGGCATATTTTGGAGAAAAAGACTTTCAACAACTCGCTATCATACGCGAGTTGGTTGAACAAAAAAAATGGAATGTCGAAACAGTCGGCTGCCCTATTATCAGAGAAGAAAATGGACTTGCTTCAAGCAGTAGAAATATGAGGTTAAGTGAGGAAGGAAAAAATAAGGCTTCTGCGGTCTATAAAATGCTAAGTAAGGTTGAAAGGGAAAGTTTAATCTATTCCTTGGACACAGCTATTGAAAGAGCAAAAGAGGAGCTGGCAGATGACTTTGAGTTGGAGTATCTTTTACCTGTGGATGGAAACTCTTTACTTCCAGTTAAACACCTTAATCAAAGCGACTACATTCAATTGTGCACGGCCGTTTGGCTTGAGGATGTCAGATTGATTGATAATATTTGCATCAAGAAAAATGACTAAACACGAGCAAATAGCCTTGCAGCTGAAGGAATCAATTAAAGATGATAGGGTTCCTCATGCTCGAATGTTTGTTGGAAAGATTGATTTTGGATCATATGAGCTCGCCCTGCAACATGCATATGATTTGATAGCAAGTGGTTCAGAATCACCTGATGAAGCAAGGAAAAAAGCTCAGGAGTTTAACCATCCAGACTTGCATTTTTCATACCCAATTGTATTAAGTAAGGAGGTGCGATCAAGTAAAGACCTTGCGGGAAAATGGATGGAATTGAATGAGAAAGGGCCGTATTTTAGCCTGAATGAGTGGACAGAATTCATAAGTGGGGACGCAAATAAGAATGCTCTTATTGGCAAGGATGAAGCATTGAGTTTGAATAAAAAACTGAATTTGAGTGCCTTTGCAGGAGAGAAAAAAGTTCAAGTAATATGGAAGGCAGACATGATGAATGCTGTCCTTGCAAATAAACTACTTAAGCTGATTGAAGAACCGCCTGCGGACACGCATTTTATCCTTGTAGCTGAAAGTATTGATACAATATTGCCCACAATTGTCTCGCGAACACAAATAATTAATGTACCGCCATATCAAAATACCGATATTGAGCAATACCTTGCAGGAAAAGGTGTTGATCAGAGCAGGTCAGCTCAAATTGCGGCATATGCACAGGGAAATATGCGCACAGCAATTAACCTAGCTGAAAATCTGGATCAAGAAAGCGAGCTCTTCGGTCAGTTTTCAAACTGGATGAGGGTATGCTACCGAAAAAAGGTCTCTGAAGCGATTGAAATTGCAGGAAGCCTTGCAGATTTGAAAAGAGAGAAAATCAAAACACTTTTGGCTTATGCTACCTTCATGTTCAGAGAATGCATGCTTTCATCATACGTTGAAAAGTATGAACCAAAACTGAGTCCCAATGAGGGTAAGTTTGTTCAGAATTTTGCCCCTTTTATTAATGGCGCCAATATTACCATGCTTTCAGACGAATTTAACAAAGCAATAGCGCATATAGATCGTTACGGTAATCCAAAGATTATTTTATTGGATTTGAGCTTTAAAGTATTTCGTTTATTACACCTAAAGCAAGAGCCTAGTAATTCTGAAGACTAGCCTCAAGCTCTTGTTTTAATTGAGCTTTAAGAGACTCCGGCCCCAACACCTTCAAGTTTCCACCATGCGAGAGGAGTAGCATTATGAGCTCGGGAGTTATCAATACCTCAACCTCAAAAACCATTGATTTTTTCTTTTCTTTTATCAGCTTTTGAGTAGGGTGTATGGGCTGAGATAATAAATACTGACTTAAAAACTTGTTTGCCTGAAAACGAATGGTTTCAGGATTTCCTTCAAAACTCGTAATCCCTATTGAATGTTTGAAAAAGACTTCAGGATTGAAGCTTGTATCTGCAATAAAGCTTTCGCTTAAAACGGTCAACTCCTTAATTCTATCCAATGCAAATGTGATGGTTTTATTTTTGGCAATACTCTTTCCAATTAAATACCAGCGATTACGATATTCTTTCAAAAGGTAAGGATCAATTCTCCTTATTTTCGATTCAGTTGAATTGAATTTTTGGTATTCGAATTGAACACTTTTCCTTTTTTTGATTGCCTTTAAAATCGGGTTTAGATGCTCAGATCCACCAACTTCAGGTCGTGTTTCAAAGTGAACATAATCATTTACGGCTTTATCGTTAAATTTATCTGAAATTTCAACTCTATCTAAGATTTTATCTATCGCAAAACCAAATTGTTGGAATACATCAACGTTTCTAAATTGATGAAATATTTTGGCAGCAAAGCGTATAGCCTCTACGTCCTCTTCGTTCAATGGAATGTCATCCATTGTAAAATTCTTATCGGTATAATAATATCCCTTTTCCCTTTTACTGTAAGCTATTGGCGCATCAAATTCCTCACGCATAGCAAAAAGGTCTTTTTCTATTGTTGAGTCTGAAATATGTTCACCGTGGCTAGAGCCATAAAGTTCTTCTTCGCAGGCCCTTCTTAGTTTATCCTTTGTAGGGAAAGGTCTGTGAGGGTTGCGAATGGACTTGTCGATTATTCGGTATCGGAGTTGTGCATTTTTAACTTTGGGCATACACCAAAGATATAAAAGAACGTAATCAATTAAGTTTAAAAATCATTTAAATGATTCGTCGCATAACAGTTTCTTATGATTACCCAAGTCCCTATGCTTTAGAAGAAACAATTACTTTTATATTTGCTAGTTGTGGGAATTTTTGGGCTACTATATAAAATCTACTTTGGGGTATTGTTTTACATTACTCTAATAATACTTTTCCCATTTTTTTATCTTCTAACACGCCGAGAGGAATGGTATCCGAAGGTTTACAAGTTAAAGCGGTTTTGGGGATGGTTATTACTTAGCCTAGCTTTTATTAGAGTAAAAAAAATTGGAAGAGCGCCCACAACGGAAAAGCCCTTTGTTATAATAGCAAACCATAGCAGCTATATGGACATTGTAATGATGTATCGGCTTTTTCCTCAGAAGTTCATATTCATGGGTAAAAAGGAATTGTTAAGGTGGCCACTATTTAACATTTTCTTCAAAACGATGGATATTGCTGTTGATAGACAAAATAGGCTGGAGGCTATAAAAGCTTTAAAAAGATCGGAGGAATATATTGATAAAGGTTACGGTATGGCAATATTTCCTGAGGGAACCATACCCCAAACCGCGCCTAAGATGAAAAACCTCAAGGCAGGAGCTTTTAAGCTTGCCAAGGATAAAAATGTGGGGATTCAAGCCCTTACTTTTTGTAATAATTTCCGTTTGTTTTCCGATCCCAGCAAACCCTTTGGAAGGGCGCATCCTGGAATTGCAACGGTAATATATCACCCGTTTTTAAGAGCTGAACAAGTACAGCAACAAGATTTACTATCTTTGCGACAGGATTGGAAGGAAATAATTGAAAATCCAATTAAAGAACGATATCCGAATGAGTTCAAAAGTTAATATAGAAGAAATAGATCGCTTAGCACAGTTAGCTCGCTTGCGTTTTGATGGTGTAGAAAAGGAAGAGATTCTTAGTGATATGAATAAGATGATAGACTTCATCAATAAGCTTGAAGAATTAGATACTGAGGGAGTTGAACCATTACTTTTTATGGTAGATGAAACCCAAGACTTGAGAGCTGATGATGTCATTGTTAGCACGACTAAGGAGGAGGCCCTGAAGAATGCACCCCTGAAAGACTCTGATTACTTCAAGATTCCTAAGGTTCTAGATAAGAATTAATTACCGCAATAAACTGACATGGCCATGATACTCCCGAATATCGGTGGTACCATCAAACTGCAAACGGATATACCAAGTATAAACGTCTGATTTTGCTAGGTCGTTCTGATTTTTATAGCTTCCGTCCCAAAGCTCATTCGGTGATTCACTTTCAAACACGATTTGTCCCCAACGATCAAAAACAATAAACTCGTAGGTGCCATTAAATTCACTTATTACGGGTCCAAAAAAGTCATTCAAGCCGTCACTATTTGGACGAAAAGCATTAGGAACGTATAATAAAAACTCATCGTAAATAATAACGGTATCGCATATGGTATCATGACAGCCGAACGGAGACAGCGCCGTGAGGCAAACCGGATAATCTCCCGCTATGCTAGGATAAGAATGTACTGGGTTCTCCAAATCACTGCTATCATTATTTCCAAAGAACCAAACGTATTCAGATGCGTTTGATGACGAATTGTAAAATTCAATCAATGGATCAAAGGTACTTGCAGAATCAGGGGAAATCGTAAAGTTTGCTTCTGCATCAGGATGAATACAAATCAAGTTTGTTAATGTCAGAGTATTTGCACAAGAGTTGAAAGAAGTATATAAACTTATATCAAAACAGCCTTCTTCGGTAAAAGTGTACTGGATGGTGTCACAGGAATTGTTAAGTGTGTCACTTCCTATAAGCCAGTAACAGTTTGTGCTTGCAGGAGAGCTGGTGTTGACGAACTCCACTTCCAAAGGAGAGCATCCCGAGCTATCACTATAGGTAAAACTTACCTGAGGACTTTCAATTACAAATATTTCAACGGTATCACTTATGCTTATGCCACACGCATCTGTGGCTTGTATTATGTAGGTGGTTGTATCAGTAGGACTCACTTGAATTTGTTGGCCATTACCCACAATGTTTCCGGCAGTATCTATCCAAGTATAGGTCAAAATACCGTTATTCGATTGTCCATTTGCATTGAGGCTTACACTTTGGCCAATACAAATGCTTGCATTATTTGGTGCCAGCACTGTAGGTGGGGCGCTTATAATAATCGTGGTATCGCTTTGATTACCGCAGACCCCAGGAATGTTGTAAGATACCTGATACGTTCCAGGGCCTGATAAAGAGGGGTTAATCTCTCCTGTTACGGGATCTATAATTGCATTTCCACTCCAAGTACCTCCGGGGCTCAGGGCGGTTAAAAATTCGCTATTTGAATTCGGGCAAAATGGGCCTGTAGAAATTATAGATGCATCAGCTTGACCGGTAAAAGGACCCCCAGAAATAATAATTGAACATCCGTTTGGATCAACAATGGTAAAACTATAATTGTCTCCATCAGATAATCCGTTTATTTCTATACTACCACCATGACCTGTTGTTGTGTTAGTAAATGAAAGGCTGTTCGGAACCAAGTTAGATGCTAGCAAATTACCTCCAAAAAACTCACTATAGCCTCCCGTTAAGTTGATTTGTGCAGTTCCGTTTAAGCAGTCTTCACTGATACTAAAACTTAAGTCGTTAAGATAGGTAACAGTTGTAACTGAGCCCAGGTTATAACAGTCGTTTGGGTTAGAATAAGCGGTATAAGCGCTACTGCTGTTATCATACATGGTAATAGGGGCAATGTAAACGGTGTTATTTGTAAAAGTACCAGGGGGATACGCCGAAATTAAACTAAGATCATTCAAGTCACTAAACGTATAACCACTTCCAACTATCCCCACAAAGCATGGATCGTTATTTGGTTCAATTCCCGCACTGGGCAAACAGCTATACAAGGCCCATGCGATATCAGGTTGATAGTTTATTGTTGGGTGAGAGTAATCGGGAGACAAAACCTCATCCTGATTATGCACAAAATTAATTTGGTCACCAAAGCATAGCACAAAGTTATTTGTTCCCTGTCCTGATTGATTTACAGCATACGTTCCAGCATCTGCCTGGCAAGGACAACTTTGAGGCACAGCTTGACTGATGTCTAAAAAACATGTGGGGTCGTCAGAAAAACTGGCGTTAATTGTGGCATTGCTTCCAGTGCCAGTTACCATATTGCTTATGCTCCATGGAATTGGACTCACAAATGGAGCATTAATAATGGTGTCGTAAACTGGGTTTACCCCATCGTCAATCGTAATGGTTAAAGTACCCGTAAGGGGCGGGTTAGTAACGCTGACAGTTCCATTAGCATCATATGTGTTATCAAAGGGGTCACAAGAAGAGAAGTTCGCTGTAATTCCACCTATAGAACATGGGTTGGTACAATTTGGCCCCGCCAAAATATCGATGGTTTCAGTTTGAGTACAACCGTTTCCATTATCATTTGTAAAAGTTAGGGTGTAGGTGCCTGGGCACAAATTGCTTACCTGATTGGTTCCTTGCCCGGTGCCCGGTGCAGGGCTCCAAGAATAAACAAAGGGAGCAGTACCACCGGTCACACTTACATCTATGGTTCCGTCACAATCACCCAAACAAGTTTCATTAGTGCTTATAATATTGAGAGTAGGTGGGTTACAATTATGGTTCATTTGACCTATACATGTAGCTTGCCCTGGGTTTATAATTCCAGGGGTTTGATCGTCATTACCGCAACTCGGATCACCGGCACAGCCCTGAGCCCAACTTGCTTGATTGTATGGGTTGCAATCGGTAAGGTAAAAAACATCATCACTAGAAGATGAGCTTCCCATATAAATGTCACCTAGATTGTTTGAAGGCCCCCAGCCTATGCTAAAAACAGGTGTTAGTAAATTACTTGGATCATAGATTTGAAAGCCATCCTCTCCATTCGATAAAGAAATATGCGACCAACTTCCACCGGCAACCCACCCCGTTGTTGAGTAATTCATGCTTGTTGTGCTAGGTTGTGTTGTGTGGCGTTCAAATAATGCAGAGGAGATGGGAAGGACAAGGGTACAATTTCCATCAGACATGGATGCATCATCAGGCCCAAAGGCAGCATTTGGATCGGCGTCATTATAAATCGCAATTATAGTCCCAGCGGGTATACATGACCAAAAAATATCATTAGAAAAGCGACAAGCACCAGGTGCAATACCCACTCCCGAAACTGAAGCTCCGTTGAGGTAACCGTTATTGTCATCCAAAATCCAATTTCTTAAATCCATGCAAGGAGGAGAAACAGAACAGTCGGTTTGTGGAGGGCCCGTAACCAGTAGCTCAATATACTCTTTCGTTCCCGAAGGCCCTTGAGAGATTTCGTTTAGGATAAGGCTCTGCCCGTAACTCACTTGAATAAGGAGAAAAAAGCTAATGATAAGAGCAAATAGTTTCATAAGGTGCGACTCTTTCTTTAGCAAGAAAGAACGTACACAAAGGTAAGACTAAAAAAACTTACCCGGAAAGTTCTGGAGTTACCTAAATGTTAATACCCAAGCTCCGCTCTTACTCTATCCAAGGTTTGCTGAGCGACTTTTCTGGCTTTTTCCGCTCCAACGGCCAATTGTTTATCCAACTCAGCTTTATCATTCATGTAGCGTTCAAACTCTGAACGTTGGTGCGCATATTTATCTAAAATCAACTCTAACATAGCTTTTTTAGCATGTCCAAAACCGTATCCTCCATTTTGATAGTTGGACCTCATTTCTTGATTTTGCTCTTCGCTTGCCAACAATTTATAAAGTTGAAAT
Organism: Flavobacteriales bacterium; assembly: GCA_964230025.1. Taxonomy (GTDB): domain Bacteria; phylum Bacteroidota; class Bacteroidia; order Flavobacteriales_D; family JAUILH01; genus CAXRFO01. Next base: position 711,493 of record CAXRFO010000012.1, read on the forward strand.
ACATTACAGCTGTCAGGATCCTTAGGCTCTTCTAATGGGGTAGAGTCAGTAACGATACCCATAACTTGTTTTTTAAGTTGTTTTTCAGGCAAGAATATGTTGATGAAGTTGTTTCTTGATTTACTCATTTTTTCTCCATCTGTTCCGGGCACTAGCATAGTTGTTTCACTTGTTTTTGCTTGGGGTGGAACTAGGATTTCTTTCCCAACAGAGTGGTTAATCCGATCAGCAACATCACGTGTAATTTCTAGGTGTTGTAATTGGTCTTTTCCCACGGGTACAAACTCTGCATCATACAGCAAAATGTCAGCAGCCATTAGCATAGGATAAGAAAACAAGCCCGCATTTACATCTTCTAATCTATCAGATTTATCCTTGAAAGAATGTGCAAGTGTAAGTCGTTGAAATGGAAAATAACAGCTTAAATACCACGTTAGTTCAGCGCATTCCGGCACGTCCGACTGGCGATAGAAAACCGTCTTATTTACATCCAAACCAAAAGAAAGCCAAGTTGCAGCAACTCCATATGTGTTGTCACGTAACTCTTGTCCATTTTTTATTTGGGTTAATGAATGCATATCCGCAATGAAAAGAAAGCTCTCATTGCTTTCATCATTACTCATATCAATTGCGGGTTGGATTGCTCCTAGTATATTTCCTAAATGGGGAACCCCTGTAGATTGAATGCCGGTTAAAATTCTTGCCATGGGGTCAAAAATACCCTTTTGTTCAAATTGCCCCAAACTATTTTCTGTACTTTTAAGCCTCAGCAAAACTTATGGAGAAAAAACTATACCTTTTAGATGCATATGCCCTGATTTTTAGAAGCTATTATGCATTCATAAAAAATCCAAGAATAAATTCACAAGGATTAAATACCTCTGCAATTTTTGGGTTTACAAACACCATGTTAGATCTGATTCGTAGAGAGAATCCAACTCATATTGGGGTAGTATTTGATCTAGGTGCTCCGACAGTAAGAACTGAAGAACATTCATTTTATAAAGCTAATCGAGAAGAGACTCCTGAGGACATTCGAAAGTCTGTTCCTTATATTATGGAAATCATAAAAGGGTTTAATATTCCAATTCTTGGCCTAGAAGGTTTTGAGGCTGATGATGTAATTGGAACCCTAGCAAAAAAGGCAGAAAAGGCCGGATTTACCACCTATATGATGACTCCTGATAAGGATTTTGGGCAACTGGTTTCTGAGAATATTTTCATGTATAAGCCCGCAAGAGGTGGTAATGCGCCTGAAATTTGGGGTGTTAAAGAGGTGTGTGAAAAGTTTGAGGTTGAACGCCCAGAACAAGTGATAGATATTCTTGGATTATGGGGGGATGCGGTAGATAATATCCCAGGAATTCCTGGAATTGGTGAAAAGACATCTAAGAAATTAATTGCTCAATACGGAAGTGTTGAAGGCTTAATTGAGCATGCTGAGGAGTTAAAAGGTAAGCAAAAAGAAAACGTAATAAACTTTGCTGAACAAGGGCTCGTTTCTAAAAAATTAGCCACCATTATTTTGGATGTACCGGTAGATTTTGAACCGGATAAATTGGTAATTGATGAACCAAATAAGGATCGCTTAATGGAGCTTTTTTCAGAACTTGAATTTAGAACTTTAGCAAAAAGAGTTTTTGGAGAAGAGGCTCAAATCCAAACTCAAGCAGCACCGGCAGCAGCACAGATGGATTTGTTTGCAGATGCATCACAAACACAAAATGAAGAAGTAACGGAACTGATTGCCTTATCGAACTTTGATGAGACTAAAACGGATTATAAATGGATTAAAAGCGAGAAGGAATTCAGCGAATTATGTGCAAGAATCAAGGAGAAGGGTTATATGTGCTTTGACACAGAGACCACTGATTTAAATCCCTTTCAAGCGGAGTTAGTGGGAATGTCAGTCTCTCTTGAAAAAGGGGAGGCTTTTTATATTCATTTCTCGGAAGATAAAAAAGAATGTGAAAATACTTTGTCACATTTCAAGGCGGTTTTGGAAGATTCAAAAATTAGGAAGATTGGTCAAAACCTGAAGTATGATGTAGCTGTTTTAAAGAATTATGGGGTTGAGGTCAATGGGGTGTTGGAGGACACAATGCTTATACACTATCTATTGAATCCAGACATGCGTCATAACATGGATTATCTTGCTGAAACCTATCTGAATTACACGCCTATTTCTATAGAGACTTTAATTGGCAAAAAAGGAAAAAAACAAGGCTCAATGAGGGATGTGGAAGTTGAAAAGATAGTTCCTTATGCCTGTGAAGATGCGGATATTACTTTGCGATTATTTGAAAACTTTAAGGACGGCTTGAATCAAGAGCATTTAAAGAACTTGTATTATCAAATGGAGGCCCCATTAATTAAAGTGCTCTTAGAAATGGAGCATGAGGGTATAAGATTAAATGCGGACATTCTAAAAGAGCAATCAAAGGAAATTGATGCTGAAATTCTTACACTTTCAGATAAGATTAAAGAAGTATCTGGAGTTGATTTTAATTTGGATTCTCCGCGCCAATTAGGGGAGGTTTTGTTTGACCATATGAAGATAACCTCTAAGGCTAAAAAGACTAAAACGGGTCAATACAGTACGAGTGAGGATGTTCTAGAAAAATATAAAGCAAAGCACCCCATTATAGACGATATCTTATCCTATCGCCAGTTGCGCAAGCTAAAATCAACCTACGTAGATGCATTGCCTGAACTTATAGAGCCAAGCACTGGCCGAATTCACACCTCTTATCTTCAAACGGTGGCGGCCACTGGTAGGCTAAGCTCAAACAATCCTAACCTACAAAATATTCCCATTAGGACGGAAAGAGGACGCCAAGTTAGAAAGGCTTTTGAGGCAAGAGATGAGAACTACCTTTTACTTGCAGCCGATTATTCCCAAATTGAATTAAGAGTTGTTGCTTCTCTGGCTAAAGACGAATTTATGATTGAATCTTTCAGACAAGGAAAAGATATCCATGCCTCAACCGCTGCCAAAGTTTTTGGTATCGAACAAAGTGAGGTTTCCAGAGATCAAAGGTCTAAAGCAAAGGCAGTAAATTTTGGCTTGTTATATGGTCAATCTGCATTCGGTTTGAGTCAAAACCTTGGCATCTCCAGAAAAGAGGCAAAGGAAATTATCGACAGCTATTTCGCCCAATTTAGTAGCATTAAAGACTATATCGCGGGGATGCAAGATTTTGCTCGACAGAACGGTTACGTGGAAACAATCATGAAACGCAGGAGATATTTAAAGGACATTAATTCTGCAAATGCAATTGTTAGAGGTCATGCAGAAAGAAATGCCATAAACGCACCAATTCAAGGTAGTGCGGCTGATATTATTAAACTTGCAATGATCGATATTCACCAAGAGATGAGCCGCTTAAAAATGAAGTCAAAAATGCTCTTGCAAGTACACGATGAATTGGTTTTTGATATGCATTTGAGTGAAAAAGACAGCCTCAAGGACTTAGTTAAGTCAAAAATGGAAAACGCAGTTAAATTGGAGGTTCCGTTGACCGTTGAAATGGATGAAGCTAAAAACTGGTTAGAAGCGCATTAACCAATCAAATGTGTATATTAGCAACTGTGTATAGCATTTAAAAAATGAAAAAAACGGCAATAATATTATCGGGATTAGCTCTTATTGCTCTTGGTTCTTGTGGAAGCAAAGAGAAGAACGATAAAGGGAGTGATGTAAAGAATGTTGAGAAGGTTGACAAGGACACAACCGTGGTTCGTGAAGAAAATCTACAACAGTTTGATGAGATTTTCGCAAATATCCCATCTCCAATAATTATGGCGAATATGTTAAAAGCAGCCGGGGTAGAGGGGAATACAAATTTACTGCACGACCCCAACGCATTTAGCTCTTATAATGAAGAGAAAAAGCAGGCCATAAATATGGGAATCTACACCTCTGATTTTAATTATTGTAACGTACTTGGCCTAAAGCATAAACAGATTGAGTATTTATCTACTGTTCTTACACTAGCTCAAAATTTAGGTTTGGGATCAGCAATAAACACAGATTTGGTGGAGCGTTTTAGAGTAAATGAAAACAATCAGGATTCAATAGTTAAAATCTCTTCAGAGACCTATGGTAGTTTAGAAAACTATCTAAGAGAGGAGCACAGAGAAAAACTTGCGGTTTACATGATGGCCGGAGGAATTGTTGAAATGCTCTATCTCGGCACGCATGTTGGAGAGGAGAATGAAAAAATAATTCAAGCTTTATCCGATCATAAAACGGCGGTAGACAATATGTTTATTTTGGCCGAAAAAATTATCGGTGCAGGAGAGTCCGAGATTAAATCAGATATCGAGAGCCTTAAAAGCATTTTTGACAAAATGGAAGAAAAAGGTGAGAGAACTGAGACAAAAGAAGAGGATGGTGAATTAGTGATAGGAGCAAAACCTAGCCCACAGTTTAACCATGATCAATTTGTTGAGCTTAAGGATAAAGTTTCTGAATTACGGACAAAATATATCACAAAGTAATGAAGAGATTTTTAGGATTAACATTAGCCTCTCTGCTATTATCAGGCGGTTTCTTTGCCTATTCACAATGCAGAGGCTACACCAAAAGGAACTGTATTCCTAGCTTGAAGGAGTACACCCATGATGGTAAGATGAACTTTGTTCAGTTATATGCAGGTGATAAAGCAGAAATTAAATTGACCTTCTATTCGGGTCAAAAGTATCGTTTATTAACGTGTACTGATTTTGATGAAGTTACTATTGTTGTCAAAGACACTGATAATAACCCAGTATTTAAAAGTGAAGGTAAGTCAATGGCTTCATTCGATTTTAGAATGGGGTCAACACAGCAACTAGTGGTTGAAATTAAGGTGCCGTATTCAGATAACACAACACATGAATTAGATATGACGGGATGTGTTAGTATTATCACGGGTGTTAAAAGCTAAAATTGCTTTCTTTAAAGGTTAAAAACAGACATTTTCTTATTATATACTTGGCTATTGCAGTAGCCCTTTTCGGTTTATGTAAGTTTTTATTCCATTATAACGGCCTTTATGGTCAAGACTCATATGAATATGCTCGTTATTCAAATGACATTTTGTGTTATTGGAGTGGAGGTACAATGCCCTCAAATTTTTCATGGCCGAAACTCTTTCCCTTACTAGGTGCTTTGATTTCCTTTATGTTGAATTGCCCTGTCGAGATAGGATTGCAAATTATCAGTATTTTATCTCTAGTTGGAGCCAGCTATGTGATTGGACTTTTACTGAGTGAAAAGGCAGGAGTAATAAGTGGTCACCTTTGGGCTATGAGCAGCGTATTGTTCGCTCCTTTTCTTTTTCGTCTTGGACTCTCTTCAATGTCAGACCCTTTATCGGTCTTTTTTATTGCCCTCAGCATCTTGGGGATAGCAAAATATAAAGAAGAACATAATTTAAGCTGGTTTTTGGCTGCTATTGTTGGAATAACAGGGGCCTTTGCAAGTCGCTGGGCAGCTTTTCCTATTGCGTTTTGCCTGTCCATTATATTAGCTATGGAATGGCGTTATTTTAAAGCGCAGAGCTTACTGCTTGCGGCGGGTATAGCCCTTGTTTTTTTCATACCAGAAATTATTTTTCAAGATCCTAAAGGGCAAGGTGTAATTAACGCTGGCTTTTTTTCCGGCTGGACTCCTTTTAATTTATTTAAATCAAGTTTTATTACAAATGATGGTATAACTCAATATGCCACAATAAACATAGTTAAGGCCTTTGAGCCATTTTATCATCCTGGACTTGCTTTTCCTTTTTTACTTTGCATACTATCTGTGCGTAGTTTTTTTAAAGATGCTATAAGAGTAAAGCTGTGCTTGCTGGTGCTAGCTTATTTGGTATTTATTGGGTGTTTCCCACTGCAAAATAGTCGCTTCTTTGTTGTTATTATACCGACACTGTCTTATATATTTTATCCGGCCTTTTTAACAACAACAAAAGTCATCAGCAAAAAATTAAGTTTCCTGAAGCCCTCACTTGTTTTAGTTTTATTATTGTCTATTCAGGTGTCAATGAGCGGCTATGCTCTCACTACATATTTACAGTTTAATCAAGACGAAAAGGAGCTTTCACAAGCGTTTAAAGACATGAGGAGTGAGCGTGTTTATTGTTACGGAACAAGCATGCTTCTCAAGCATTACAACAAGAACAATGAATTTATTAGTCTTTATAAAATAGACAAAAACCCATACCAAGAAGGTGACTACTACTTGCATAATACTTATTGGGAAGAGGAAGAAAAACTTTCTAAAATGTTCTTTCTAAAGTTTTTTAAAGAGCATTCGGACGATTTTCGAATGGAAGGAAAGTATAAGAGGGGATGGGCACTTTACCGTTATCAACCTTAAAGCTTATCAATCAATATCTTGAACCACTCGGTATACTGTTCCGGGTAAGCTTTAATACTTGATTTAATTTCTTCAATCCCCTTATAAGAATAGTTAGCTGCTTCACTTGGGTTAAGTATTGGCAGATCGTCAGAATACCCTACCAATACATGATCAAACTCATGTTCCGTTAAACCGTTATCAAAGGGAGCCTTATATATGAATGAAAAAGAAGGCTCTAGCTTTGCTTTCATACCCATTTCTTCTTGAAGTCGTCTATGAGCGGCATCCATAGTGCTTTCTCCAGGTCTTTGATGAGAGCAACAGGTATTGGTCCATAAACCAGGACTATGATATTTACTATGAGCCCTTTGCTGAATTAACAGCTCATTCTTTGAATTGAAAATTAAGATGGAAAAAGCTCTGTGGAGCAGTGCCTTTTCATGTGCTTCTATCTTCTCCATTTCGCCAATGGGGATGTCGTGCTCATCGACTAGAATAACCTTTTCCATTTATAGCAGGTTCAGGCTATGTTTCACATAAGTTCTCATTAATAGGCTAATTTTTTTGCCGTTATTAATTCGAATTCTCGAACTCATAATTTTTGGCGCGGGAAGGCCTTTTATTTTTAAAAACAGGCGATAATAATATCTATAAGCTAGGAAAACGCCCATTCTTGAACTCTTCGGAAGTTGGCGAATACCCTCTAACGCATGCTTAAAGTCTTTCTCAATATCTTTTTCAATTTCCTTCTTTTTATCACCATTAAAATCATGCATGTCTAAGCCGGGGAAATAAACCCTCCCTAATTCAGCATAGTCCTCTTTTAAATCCCTCAAAAAGTTTATTTTTTGAAACGCAGCACCCAGGCTCATTGCGTGGGGTTTAAGCCTTTCGTATTCATCCTTGTCTCCACTCAAGAAAACCTGCAGGCACATAAGACCTACTACTTCAGCGGAGCCTAAAATATATTCCTCATAGCCTTCTTGGTCATATGAAATGGCATTTAAATCCATCTCCATACTGTTTAAAAAGGTATCAATCAAATGATGGTCAATTTGATATTTATTGACAACTTCTTGAAAAGAGTTTAGTATAGGGTTTAAGCTTATTTTTTGATCAATAGCAAGGTAGGTGTCCTCTTTGAAGCGGTTAAAAAGAGCGCGTTTATCGTAGTCATGGAAAGTGTCTACGATTTCATCAGCAAAACGCACAAAACCATAAATCGCATAAATGTCAGGGCGTATTGATTTATCTAGGGTTCTAATACCCAAAGAAAAGCTCGTGCTGTATTTTTTTGTAGTATTCACACTGCAATCTCTAGACACAGTGTCAAACAAAGATTTATTTGGCATGGGCGTAGTTTTTTATAATGTAATTAGCAACAACTTTACCTGAAATTATGCTTGGGGGCACACCAGGTCCTGGAGTAGTAAGCTGACCAGTATAAAACAAGTTTTTCAGGTTTTTGTTTTTAATTTTTGGTTTCCAAACAGCCGTTTGTTTTAATGTATTTGCTAGTCCGTATGCATTCCCTTTGTAAGAGTTATAATCGGAAACAAAATTGGAATAAGCGTAGCTCTTTTTAACTTTGATGTGATCGAGGATATTAATGCCTGTGTGATCTTTTATACGTTCTGCTAGCAAATTAAAATATCGTTCATTTGTTTCGTTGCTATCTTTTAAATCTGCGGCTACAGGAATTAAAAGAAACAAGTTTTCACACCCTTCAGGGGCCACGCTAGGATCTGTAACAGACGGCGCACACATGTAAAACAAGGGTTTTTCAGGCCATTTTGGATTTTCATAAATGTCCGTTGCATGTTGTTTAAAATCCTCGTCAAAAAATAATGTATGGTGCTTTAACCCAGGTATTTTAGTGTCTAGTCCAACATAATACAATAAGGATGAAGGTGCCATTACCCGTTTATCCCAATAGGTTTCACTGTAGTTTGATAGTTTTTCGTCAAGTAGCTTTTTATCTGTGTGATGATAATCAGCACCGCTTATAACTAGATCCGCCGAGAGGGTATCTCCAGAACTTAGTTGGACTTCCTTTGCTTTTTTATTGTGCACATTAATTTTCTGAACGCTTTGTCCATATTTAATTTGAACCCCTTGCTCTAAAGCAATCTTCTCCATGGCCTTAGCAATTTCATGCATTCCACCCATAGGGTACCAGGTACCAAGCTTGATATCCGCATAATTCATTAAGCTGTACAGGGCTGGGGTGTTTTCTGGAGTTGCACCCAAAAATAAAACAGGAAACTCAAGAAGTTCAAGTATTTTAGGATGTGAGAAATATTTACGAATGTGCTTAGAAAACGATTTGGTAATATCTAGTTTCAAAGAGCCTGAAATGACCTTCCAACTTAGAAATTCAGACCACTTAAGAGAGGGTTTATGCACAAGGTCATCCATGCCAACCTGATACTTAAAGGCTGCTTCACTCAGGAATTTATCTAGCTTTTCCCCAGAACCCTTCTCCCAGGTCTCAAAAAGTACTTTCAAATCGTTATAATCCGACGGGATATCTTGAAAGCTTTTGTCTTTGAAATAAACCCTGTAGGAAGGACTAAGTCGTTTCAACTCGTAAAAATCAGAAACTTTTTTACCGAAATCAGCATAAAACTTTTCGAAAACCTCCGGCATCCAATACCAGCTGGGTCCCATATCGAAGGTGAAACCATCTTTTTTAAATTGTCTGCAACGTCCTCCAGGTTGAAGGTTCTTTTCAATTATAGATACCTCAAAACCATCCTTTGCAAGGTAACTCGCTGCGGACAAGCCGGCAAAACCGGCACCAATAACTATTGCTGTCGGTTTACTCATTAAAATTTTTGAGTTCTTCCATTAATTGTTTTCTAGCAAGAAAGATACGGCTTTTTACTGTTCCAATCGGTAACTTAAGGTCATCCGCTATCTCTTTATACTTAAAACCTTCATAGTGTTTCATAAATGGTTCTTTCAAGTCCTCACTTAAGTCATTGATTGCCTTGTAAATGTCTTTAAGGTTAGCATTCATTTCGGCGTTTCTATCACTACTTACGGTGTGAGAGACTATTTGGATTTGGCCTTCGCTATCATCGTGAAAGGTTTTTGATCTCACTTTACGACGGTATTGATTAATGAAAATAGATTTCATTATCGTAAAGGTCCAAGCCTTGAAGTTAGTACCTGTTGAAAAACTGTTCTTGTAACGAATGGCCTTTGCATAAGTTTCCTGTAGCAAATCTTTTGCCTCTTCCCTGTCTCTGGTAAGGCTCTGTGCAAATCCCAATAAGGGTTTTTCCATTTTCGTTAATTGATAATTAAACTCTAAAGCATTCATTTGTTTAAGTTTTATAAAACAAACCTAAACAAAAATGTTTAACGAAACAAGAAAAAGGTTAAACAAAATGAAAATTAACTATATTTTCAATGACATTAAATTGTCCGGAAAGCTCTTCGTTAATAGAAATGGCGTAGTGTCCTCCTAAGTATAGACTCGTATTGGGTGCCAAATCATTACAAGTGTCAATGAGCTCCTGAAACTTTTCAGTGGTATTCGGATTTATGATTGAGGTGATAAGAAAGTCTGGTTGGCTTACTTTCAGGAAGTTTTTCAGATATACCAATGGCAAGTTTTGGCCAAGGTATATAGTTTTTATTCCATCTAACCTGCAAATTATATCATAGTAAAGTAGTCCAATTTCATGATGCTCATCTTCCGAGAGGAAAAGTATGGCAGTTCTATCGCCTTTAGGAACAGGCAAACTGCATTTCTTTTCAGTCAGAATGCTTTTTATGATGTTACTTACAAAATGTTCTCTCACTGGGTTTATTTGACCAATTTGCCACATAACCCCAATATTTTGGAGGAATGAGTATATTAATGTCTCTACGGTTTCTCGAAAGCCATCTTTCTCAAAATGTCTGTCCAATACATCCCTTATTCCTTCCTCGTTCATGTCAAGCATGTGTTGAACGAGCATTTTCAATGACAGCCCAGCGTTGAGTTTCTTATCGTACTCTTCTCTTATTCTTTGTTGTATTTCCTCATTACTCAGAACGGAAATTTTAGAAATTTTCCATCCATTTTCATAAAGGTGCGCTATATTCAATAGCTTTTTAAGGTCATTATCGGAATAATAACGAATGTTTGTATCTGTTCGGTGGGGATTAAGTAAGTTATATCGCTGCTCCCATATCCTAATCGTGTGCGCCTTAACACCACTAATCCTCTCCAGCTCCTTGATAGAATAATTTGTCATCTTTTTAGCAATGTCTACAGGTTTCAAACAAGTCCAGGTCAGATTTGTTCTGGGCTAAACTAAGAATTTTGTTTCTTTGTACGAAATGGATGGAAAAAACATTCTCGTAACGGGGGGCGCTGGATACATTGGATCTCACACAGTGGTGCAGCTTGCAAAACAAGGCTATAATCCAATCATATTAGATAACTTTTCTAATTCTCATCCATGGATCTTAGAAAACATTCAGTCATTGTGTGACAAGGAACTTGATTTTATTGAAGGAGACTGTTCAGACCCAAAGGTTCTTAAAAGATTAGCAGACAAGTATCCAGAAATATCGGGAATTATTCATTTTGCTGCTTTTAAAGCAGTAGGAGAGTCAGTTGAAAATCCAATAAAATACTACCAAAACAACATTAATGCTCTTACCCAAGTATTGAGTTTTGCAGAGGACTTAAACGTAAGGCACTTTGTTTTCAGTAGTTCATGCACAGTTTATGGTGAGCCGGATAAGATTCCTGTATCAGAGGAATCACCAATTAAAGAGGCTACTTCTCCCTATGGTTATACAAAGCAGGTTGGAGAAAGAATTTTAAGTGATTTAGCGTCTTCCCAATCAAAATTAAAAATGGGAATTTTACGCTATTTTAATCCCATTGGTGCTCACGAAAGCGGCAAAATAGGTGAATTACCTATGGGGGTTCCGAATAATCTAGTCCCCTATTTGTCTCAAGTAGCAGCCGGTAAAAGGGAGAGTTTAGCAATATTCGGCAATGATTATCCCACCCATGACGGAACTTGTATAAGGGATTACATACACGTGGTTGACTTAGCAAATGCCCACATAGACATGCTTAATTTCCTTGAATCGGGAATAGAGGGGAACCCGAGCATTTTCAATATTGGAACTGGAGAGGGTCATAGTGTACTAGAATTAGTGAAGACTTTCGAAGAAGAAAATCAAATAAAATTAAACTATAACTTTGCTCCAAGAAGACCGGGAGACGTAATAAAAATTTATGCCGACAACACCCTGGCCAAGGAAAAATTAAAGTGGGAGGCAAAGTACTCAATTCAAGATGCATTAAGGCATGTATGGAAATGGGAGAAGTACCTAGGGACAAGATGAAAAGGATTGCTTTTAGTATAATTTTGTGTTTTATAGTGAGCAGCGCTTTTGCTCAAAGGCCAGGGCTTTTTCATTATTATACGGGCCTTTTTTTACCAAAAGCAGGTGCTCCACCCAAATTCGATCGTTTCGTTTTTGACTTCACTCATGATAGGTTTCTATATGAACCTGATGATGTTCAACAACGCCCATGGTCTCACGGATTTGGCGTTAGTCGTATGTTTGATGTACCCTTCGGTTTTTCAAAGTTTGGTTTTGCCTTTGGGATGAGTTTTTCAACCCATAATGTTCATCATACAGCTTATTTTATCGATCCATTAAATTCTGATACTGCGACCACATATTCCTACCTACTTCCAAGAGAGGACATCAGTGATTACCGTAAAAATAAGATAAGCTCAAACTATTTTGAGGTTCCTATTGAGTTTCGATTTAGAACCAGAAAAGTAAGTAGGGAGGAAGAGCCAAATAAACTTAAAAAACAGTTTAAAATATACTTAGGAGCTAAGGTTGGATATTTATCAAACATTCATTCTTCGAGTAACACAAAGGATGGAAAACGTTACAAGGGTTATAACTTTGAAAATGTCAACCGTATCAGATATGGGTTAACCGCAAGGGTGGGGTTGAATCGTTTTAGCCTTTTTGCATTTTATGGATTAAACACTTTTTTTGAAGAAGGTAAATTACTCGATTCAAATGCCAATCCTGTTAATATGCACCCTATTTCGGTGGGAATTTCAGTGATGACATTTTAAACTTCCAAAAGGGGAAATTTTATCCAATAAAATTGCACCAAAAAACCGAGTAGCCAGCCTGCGGCTACCTGCCAATAATCATGTGATTTAAGCCATACACGAGCACTGGCAACAAGGCCGGATGCAACAAGGGCTGCTATTACCACCCAAGAGCTTTGGGTTAGCGTAATAGATCCCAAGGCTACAAACATGCCGGTAAAACCTCCTATAGCTAGAGTGTGGAAGCTAATCTTCCAGAAATAAGATATGATAGAGGCTAATGTGAGGGCAGTAATGATTCCCATTATTGCAAAAATAAAGGAGGGGTGCATGTATTGACTTATGTTTTGGAATTCAAGTAGCTTGTATTTGAGCACAACGAAATAAATTATTACTGCTCCAAGAGCTAATAATATTCGATGATTTTTATTCATTTCTTCAAAACGCATATGCCCACTTCCAGCTTGTAAGACTAGTGCAAGACAGATTAAGCATGCGGCAACAAAAAGATTGAGCACATTGAGCATTTTAAAGTTGTTTGCGGGTGTCAACATTTCAATATCTGCGTTAAAATGAAACATGCAATAACACGCCAAGCTAGGAATAAAGACTGGGTGAAAAATGAGGGATATGAGCTTGAAAAAACTAGTCATTAAAGCTCTTTTCTCAGACGAGCTACAGGGATATTAAGTTGTTCACGATACTTAGCAACGGTTCTTCGCGCGATATTGTAGCCTTTTTCTTTCAGTAGTTTCGCCAGCTTCTCATCAGTAAGTGGCTTGCTTTTATTTTCTGCATCAATAGCATCTTGAAGTATTTTTTTAACCTCTCGCGTGCTAACCTCTTCCCCAGAATCCGTGCTAAGACTCTCCGAAAAGAAGCTTTTTAGCAAAAATGTACCGTAGGGGGTTTGAACATGTTTAGAATTTGCCACCCTTGAAACGGTTGAGATATCCAGGCTTACAATGTCCGCAATATCTTTAAGAATCATCGGCTTGAGTTTTGTTTCATCTCCCGATAAAAAGTACTCCTTTTGATAGTTCATAATGGCATCCATGGTCATCATGAGGGTGTTCTGACGCTGTTTTATCGCGTCAATAAACCAACGAGCGCTGTCGATTTTTCGTTTTACAAAGAGTGCTGCATCTTTTTGAGCTTTATCCGCTTTTTTAGCCTCAGCATAGGTCTTAAGCATTTCTCGGTACTGTCGACTAATTTTTAATTCTGGTGCATTACGACCATTTAGACTTAGTTGCAGTTCCCCATCTTCTTCTACTATTTGAAAGTCAGGAATTACCTGAACAATACTTTTTGCGGTCTCTCGTAGAGAATTTCCAGGCTTAGGATTTAGCTTAAGAATTTCTTCAATGCTTTCCTTCAGGTCTTCTTCTGAAATCTCAAGTTTTTTGATGATTTTACTGTAATGCTTTTTGGTGAACTCATCAAAGTGTTTCTCTAGGATTTCCTCTGCTGTTCGAATGGGAATTGTTCTTTCCTTACGACGAATTTGTAGCAACAAACACTCGCTTAGGTCCCTTGCAGCAACCCCAGCAGGCTCAAATTGTTGAATTTTCAGCAAAACCTGTTCAACCTCCTCTTCGGTTGTCATTATGTTTTGAGAAAAAGCTAAATCATCAACGATATTCTCAATTTCTCTTCTCAAATATCCGCTGTCATCTAAATTTCCAATGAGCGTCAAGCCAATTGCCTCACTTTTCTCATCAAGGTTTCTTAACCCAAGCTGGCTGATCAATAAGTCTTGAAAAGTTTTACCCCCGGAAAGAGGAATCCCTTTCTCGTCATCATCGGGGCTGGTGTTGTTAGCGTAGGTTTTGTAGGATGGTTCATCGTCACTGAAGTAATCCTCAATGTTAAAGTCTTCGTCTTTATCGTTTTCTTTTTTTTCTTCTTCCTTAGAGTTATCCGCAAACTCATCAACTTCTTCATCCTTACCTTCTTCAAGAGCAGGATTTTCTTCTATCTCTTCTTTAATACGCTGCTCAAGTTCCATGGTAGGAACCTGCAATAACTTCATAAGTTGAATTTGTTGAGGGCTCAACTTTTGAAGTAACTTTTGATTCAGACTTTGTTTTAACATATTAAAAAAGCTTTATGCCAAGATAGTAAAAAATGTCGTTTAAAATTCAGCGTTTTTAGGTGTTCTAGGGAAGGGGATTACATCTCGGATGTTTGTCATGCCCGTTACGAACATAACCAATCTCTCAAGGCCTAAACCAAATCCTGCATGTTTTACTGTACCGAACTTTCTTGAGTCCAAATACCACCACATTTCTTCCTCTGGAATACCCATATCAGCAATTTTAGATTTTAGCACCTCATAGCGCTCTTCTCTTTGCGATCCTCCCATTATTTCACCAATTCCTGGAAACAAAATATCCATTGCAGCCACTGTTTTACCATCTTCATTGAGACGCATATAAAAGGCCTTGATTTCCTTTGGATAATCAACCAGAATTACGGGTTTTTTAAAGTGTTTCTCTACCAAGTAACGCTCGTGCTCACTTTGAAGGTCAATTCCCCATTCAACAGGGTATTTAAACTTGTTTTTCTTATAAGGTTTTGATTGCATCAGAACCTCAATTGCCTCCGTATAAGTGAGTCTTATAAAGTCATTGTTTGAAACAAACTGCATTCGTTCAATCAGACCAAGTTCATTCCTCTCATTGGCAGGTTTTTGACTTTGTTCCTTTGCTTCTCTATCAGCTAAAAAGTTCAAGTCATCCTTACAATTCTCCAATACATATTTAATGACATACCGAAGGAAGTCCTCACCTAAGTCCATGTTTTCCTGCAATTCATTGAAGGCAACTTCAGGCTCTATCATCCAAAACTCGGCTAAATGACGGCTTGTGTTTGAGTTCTCTGCTCTAAACGTGGGTCCAAAAGTGTAAACTTTTCCTAAACCAAGGGCTGCCATTTCTGCTTCTAGTTGCCCAGAAACTGTGAGGTTGGTTTCTTTACCGAAGAAGTCTTGGCTATAATCAACTTTACCATCTTCCGTTTTGGGATAATTTTCAAAATCAAGTGTGGAAACCCGGAACATTTCCCCTGCGCCTTCTGCATCTGATCCAGTAATGATGGGAGTATTTAGATAAAAATAACCATGATCATTAAAGTACTTGTGAATGGCATAGGAAACTGCGTGCCGTATTCTAAAAACAGCTCCAAAAGTATTGGTTCTAAAACGCAGATGTGCTTGCTCCCTCAATTTGTCAAGGTTGTGTCGCTTAGGCTGTAATATCGTTCCTTGGACATCCTCTGTTTTTGAATGACCCAGAACCTCAATATTTTTTGCAATCAGCTCAAAGCCTTGCCCGGATCCTTGTGACTCAACCAACTCTCCGATAACCTCCACGCTTGATGAAACGGTAATTAGTTTGAGTATATCCTCAGGAATATTTTCACTATCAACGACTATTTGAAGCGTGTTAAAGGTGCTTCCATCGTTAACAATTAGAAAGCGATTTTGTCTAAACGCTCGAACCCAACCGGCAATTTTTAATTCCTTACCAAATTCAGATTTTTCTGAAATGTTTACTATCTCTGTTCGCTTCATTCCTAGTGATTTTGAAGCACAAAAAAACAAAGAAAAAATGAATGTATGCTTATATCTGGCGGCTTTTTAATTTTTTTGAAAATTCCTTCTATTTTGCTAGCTTCACAAAAAAATGCTATGCCTAAAATTGAAGTAAAACGCACCGTGTCTATTGATAAGCCAGCATCTGATGTTTATGCTATATTATCTAATCTTGAGCAATGGAAACCTTGGTCTCCATGGTTAATATCAGAAAGAGAGGCCGTGGTAAAAGTTTCAGACGATAAAAAATTTCAAGAATGGGAAGGAAAGGTCGTTGGATCCGGTCAGCTTCAAATAGCGAATGAAGTCGAAAATAAAGAGATTAATTTAGATCTTACCTTTCTTAAACCATGGAAGTCTAAGGCAAAAACAAGCTTTTATCTGACTGAGAAAGGAAATAGCACAGAAGTAAGTTGGACCATGGATAGTTCTTTGCCTTTTTTCATGTTTTGGATGAAAAAAATGATGACTGAGATGATCGGAATGGACTATGATCGTGGACTTACCATGCTAAAAGAGTACGTAGAGGAAGGAAAGGTAAATTCAGAATTGAAAGTTTTAGGGGAGCATAATTACCCCAGCAAGCAATATGTTGGAATCCATCGAACAACTGATTTGAATAACATTGGTGATGCGATGAAAGAGGATTACGAAAAACTAATGCCCTACATAATGGAGAATCACCAAGACAAAGTAGACGGAAATGCCTTCAGCATATATCATAAATGGGATCCCGTTAAAAAAGTGGTTGAATACACTGCCTGCATTCCAGTTAAGGGTGATGTGCCACTTGAGTCGGGAATGATCAAAGGAACGTATTCCGGCGGAAAAATGTACTCGTGTGAACATACGGGTCCTTATAAATATGCAGGTAATGTCTGGAGTGCCATGTATGGTAGAAAAATGGCCAAAGTTTTTAAAGAGAATAAGAAAGTTCACCCCATAGAGGAGTATCTTAACTCGCCTACAAACACACCTGAAAACGAACTAAAATCAGTGGTAAGATTTGCTGTAAAGTAGTATTCGTCTAACAATAAGTAACTTTTGTTACATACAAAAGCTTTAAGCTTCTTTAGATTTAAACTCGGAACGAAAGTTTAGTAATCTGAGGAAAGAAGATGAATTATTAGTGAATATTTTTCAATGACAATTCTCAAACAAATAGTGTAAAATGAGAGAACTACTCGAAGAAAATTACGGGTTTATTTTTGAAAAAGAACTTATCGAAGAAATTCTTGAAGTTGGTAAGCTCTATAAGGTGCCGGAAGGTGAGGTAATAATAGAGTACGGGCAAAACTTAAAGGGAATGCCGCTAGTTTTGGATGGAGCTATTAAAATATTGCGTCAGGACAACGAGGGGGATGAACTTGCATTGTACTATCTTGAAAAGGGAGATTCTTGTACAATGACAATGACTTGTTGTATGGGTCAAAAAACATCCGAAATAAAAGCTGTTGCTGAGACAGATGTTAGCTTTATAACAGTGCCAGTAGGAAAAATGAAAGAGTGGATAACGCGTTACTCCACATGGATGGCATTTGTTTTCGAAAGCTACAACAACAGGTTTAATGAGATGCTTCAGTCAATTGATAACCTGGCATTTAACAACATGCATGATCGACTATTTAAGTATCTCAAGGACCAAGTTCTAATCAGAAAAACGACTGTGTTAGAAATTTCTCATCAAGATATAGCATACGATTTACACACATCACGTGTTGTTGTTTCGAGATTACTAAAAAGCCTTGAAAATGAAGGTTCAATTGAGCTAGGAAGAAATAAAATAATTGTACTGAATTTCTAGTAAAGTTCCTAGTTTCTATATTCGTTATTGGTGCCTATGTAACATTTGTTGCTGTTAATCAAGCCCGCGCTCAGTTTCTTTGCATAAAAGAAAAAAATGATTGAGCTTTTTGGGTTTGTTGGAGCATTATTAATAGGAATGGTACTAGGGTTAATTGGTGGCGGAGGTTCTATTTTAACTGTCCCAGTTTTCGTTTACATACTTGGTATTGATCCTGTACTAGCTACCGCCTATTCCCTGTTTGTTGTTGGGTCAGCAGCTTTGGTAGGTGCAATTAGGAACACTTTGAGTGGTATGGTTGACTTTAAAACAGGAGTTATATTTTCTATTCCAGCGTTTATAGCTGTTTTTTTAACAAGAAAATTTTTGGTGCCTGCAATTCCAGAACATTTATTCTATGTGGGAGGTTTTGAGCTTACGAAGAGCGTTGGAATAATGATTTTCTTCGCATTTATTATGCTAATTGCGGCGTATTTTATGATTAAAGGAAGGAAAGAGGATGAAAATAACAATCAAGTAATATCCTACAATTACCCATTGATTGTTATTGAAGGGCTTGTTGTTGGGTTCCTGACAGGAATTGTTGGCGCTGGTGGAGGTTTTTTAATTATTCCAGCACTAGTATTATTGGCAAAACTGCCAATGAAAAAAGCCGTTGCAACATCCCTTCTAATTATTGCTATAAAATCCCTCATTGGTTTTATTGGTGATGTTCAAAATTTTGACATAGACTGGAGTTTTCTTTTGCTTTTTACAGCGGTGTCAATAGTTGGTATTTTCATGGGTATTTACCTTAATAATTTTATTGAGGGTAAGAAGCTAAAAAAAGGATTTGGTTGGTTCGTATTAGTTATGGGTATTTATATAGTGCTCAAAGAAATTTTATAAGAAGTAGAAATTATGAGAAAAATTCTTGTCCCCATCGATTTGACAGAAAGCAGCGATAATGCTGTTAATCTGACTAAAAGACTAGTCGATAAAAAGAACACAGAGATTGTTGTGTTGAACATAGTTAATGCACCTTCGGATGCAGTTCTTCATGAAAATGGCATAGTAAAGGAAGATCAGGAAATAGATTTAACTGCATACATGCTAGAAGCACAACAAAATCTTAAAATAATTAAGTCTCGTTACACCGGACAAGAGAATATTGTATTTCGTACTGAGGTGGGAGATATAAATAATATAATACTTGGAGAATTGTCAAGTGGATTGTACGATCTCCTTGTTTTAGGTATGGCAGGTCAACTTACAGCAAGTTTTTGGTCCAATACACATACAGAGTATTTAAGTAAATATTCGAAAGTTCCGGTGTTGACTTTAAAATGTGATCGATCAAACATGCCATTGGACAAGATAGTTTTTGTAAGTGATTTCCTAACTGATGATCTTATTGACTTGACTATTTTGAAAAACATTGCTAAAAAGTATAATTCACAAATAATTCTTTTAAAGGTGGTTACTGATGATCAGCAACGTTCGGATGATGAAATAAAAACTATGGCGAGCAGTTTTGCAGAAAATAATGGATTGACAAATGTTGAGGCATATATTCATAAAGCAGAAAGTGTTGAGGAGGGGATAGTAACTTTTTGTAATGCAAACAATATTGACTTAATTGCTATAGGTACACATCAACGGGGTGGTTTTTCTACGCTGTTTAGAAGAAGTATATCACAAAATATAGTCCGGGATTTATATCATCCAATCATTACAATACCAATTAAACAAGCGTAACAAATGTTACTGTTGATTGGAAATTTTGAGGCTAAATTTGAATAAAAAAACAAGATGAAAGTAGAACAAATATATACCGGATGTTTAGCTCAGGGAGCGTATTATATTGAAAGTAACGGTGAGGCTGCCGTGATTGATCCTTTAAGAGAGGTGCAATCATATATTGACATGGCCCAAAGACGAAATGCGAAAATTAAATACATTTTTGAAACTCATTTTCATGCTGATTTTGTTTCGGGACACGTTACACTCGCTCAAAAAACTGGAGCCCCAATAATTTATGGGCCAAACGCAAACCCTTCTTTTGACGCTGTAATAGCAGAGGATTTACAAGAGTTTACTCTAGGAAATGTCAAAATAAAGGTCTTACATACTCCAGGTCATACTATGGAAAGTACAACCTATTTACTGATAGATGAGAACGGCAAGGAGCACGCAATATTTAGTGGAGACACTTTATTTCTGGGAGATGTTGGAAGACCAGATCTTGCTCAGAAGGCTGCAAGTATGACACAAGAAGAATTGGCAGGAACCCTATATGATAGCTTAAGACAAAAAATAATGAAGCTGCCCAATGAAACAATTGTTTATCCAGGACACGGAGCAGGTTCGGCTTGTGGTAAAAACATGAGCAAAGAAACCGTTGGAACAATTGGTGAGCAGAAAGAAAGCAATTATGCCTTGCGTACAGATATGACAAAAGAAGAGTTTATAAGGGAGGTAACAGACGGCTTGCTGCCACCACCCGCATACTTTCCTTTAAATGTTAAGCTTAATAAAGAGGGTTATCAAGATATTGAAGAGGTTATAAAAAAAGGCGAAAACGGATTAAACCCTGAACAGTTTGAGAGAGCTGCTAATGAAACCGGGGCGGTTGTATTGGATGTACGACATCAAAATGAATTCGCAGAGTCCCATATTCCTAGGTCAATATTTATTGGAATAGATGGAGGTTTTGCACCTTGGGTTGGAGCCCTAATTAAGGATATTCAACAACCAATTTTATTAGTAACTCCTGATGGAAGGCTGGAAGAGACAATCACTCGCCTATCTAGAGTTGGATTTGATAATGTTATAGGTTATTTAGAAGGAGGTTTTGAGACTTGGCTTAAAGCGAATAAGGAAGTAGATAGTGTAAAAACAGTATCCGCGGAACAACTGGCTCAGCGGATAAATACTTCAGAAGTTGACATTATAGATGTAAGGAAAAACTCCGAGTATCTTTCTGAACATGTGATAAATGCAGAAAATACACCTTTGGATGAATTGAATGATCATCTGGACAACTTTACAAAGAACGAAATCAACTATGTGCATTGTGCAGGAGGATATCGGTCTATGATTGCTATCTCTATTCTAAAATCAAGAGGAATTCATAACCTGGTTGATGTACAAGGTGGTTTTGGAGCAATTAAGGAAACAAATGCTCCGGTTAGTGAATTTGTTTGTCCTACTACTCTATAATTCGCAAATATGATAAAGTTTATCAAATCACTGTTTTCAGGTAATAGCTTAAACTTCAAAGAGATGATTCATGAGGGCGCTGTAATAATTGATGTGCGATCTGTAGCTGAATTTAATGCTGGTCACCTAAAAGGAAGCAAAAATATTCCATTAGACAGAATCAAAGGGAGTATTAAGAATTTAAAAGGAAAAAAGGTTGTTTTGGTTTGTCGGTCCGGAGCGAGAGCAGCGAGAGCAAAATTAATATTAACAAACAATGGAGTTGAAGCCCATAATGCTGGAGCTTGGCAAAATTTAAATTGAAATGGAAAATATCACAAAATCACAGTGGGAAGAGTTAGTCAATAGCTCTATTGATGCAGTAATTATTGATGTAAGAACACCAGCCGAATGTAAGGAGGGAATTATTGAGAACGCAATTATGTTGGATATATTTGATGGATCCAGGTTTCTTTCAGAGCTTGAAAAGCTTGATAAAACAAAAGAATACTTTGTCTATTGTAGGAGTGGTAATAGAAGTTCTCAGGCTTGTAGTGTTATGGACCAAAAAGGTTTTTCTAAAACTTATAACCTTATAGGGGGAATGATGAATTGGAATGGTAAAGTAGTCCAGCCCTCATAATTTTTGGTTAATTTTCCCCTCAAATAATTAAATAAAATATGAAATATTTAGCGGTACTATTCACCCTCCCAATTTTCTTTGCATGTAACGCACAAGATGATCAAGCTGAGAAAAAAAGTGACTCAGCAAAAGATCCTGTTAAAACGGAAAAAGCTGCGGAAAAAGTAAATTTACAAGCAGCTGAATTTAAGGCCAAGTTTAACTCAGACAGTGCAATTTTATTGGATGTAAGAACCCCCGAAGAAACAGGAGTTTCATATATTGAAGGAGCAAGTTTCATAAATTTCTATGATAGCGATTTCGAATCAAAAATTAATACAATAGATAAATCAAAAGCTATCTATGTCTATTGTAAGGGAGGAGGAAGAAGTTCACAAGCAGCAGATTTACTTGTTCAAAATGGTTTTAAGGAAGTCTATAATTTAGAGGGTGGAATTATGTCTTGGGAGAATGTTGGATACAATGTATCGAAAGGATCAGGATCTCAAGTTAGCAAGGAGAAAGCTTGGGAAGAGAATGCTTTTAATGAACTGATTTCAAGAAAGGGAACAGTATTACTTGAAGTCAAAACAGCATGGTGTGCCCCTTGTAAAAAAATGGAACCAATTTTGGACACTATAGCTTCAGAGCGAACGAAAATAGCAGTGGAAAAAATAGACTATGATGTGAATAAGAATTTATTGTCCGAATTAAGTATTAATTCAGTTCCAACAACTATTATTTTTGTTGACGGAATTGAGGTGTGGAGAAAAATCGGTTTCATAGATTACGAATCTTTGAACACGGAGTTAGATAAAATAAACTAAAGAAGAGCAAAAGATATTTTTTTAAGTAGGAGGGAGCCTGAAAGGCTCCTTTTTTTTGCTCATAGGTTTTTTCAGCTTTTAAATCAGTGTCTCACGTATATTTATTCATTAAGTAACATAGGTTACTGTCCGTGAGAAGAGGTCTAAGTAAATTTGCCAAAAATAATTTTTTATGGATTGGATTTATGAACCTTGGCCGTGGTACGTTGCGGGACCAATAATTGCTTTGGTAATGACACTTTTATTGATATTCGGTAAATCATTTGGAGTGTCTTCCAATTTGAGAACCGTCTGCAGTATTGCCGGAGCTGGAAGGCTTGCTGATTTTTTTAAGTTCGATTGGAGAAAGCAGATTTGGAATTTGGTATTCATTCTTGGTGCTGCTTTAGGAGGCTTTTTTGCACATCAATTTATGACTAAAAATCACGCTATCGACCTTAACCCAGAAACAATTGAACACCTTGAATCAATGGGAATTGAAAATGCAGGTGAATCATATGCTCCTGAATCCATTTTTGGTTGGGAAGCATTAAGCTCTTGGCAGGGGTGGTTATTCCTGATAATAGGAGGAATATTGGTCGGTTTTGGTACCAGATACGCCGGAGGATGTACTTCTGGACATGCTATATCAGGATTAAGTAACTTGCAATTACCATCGCTAATTGCCGTTATAGGCTTTTTTATTGGAGGCCTATTAATGACCTATTTTATTCTTCCGATTATTCTATAGTTTTTTGCAACGATTAGTTCTCATATTACTTGTCATTGTCTCGTGTAAAATTGCATTTGCTAACGAAGAAGATTCTTTAAAAGCTCACAAGGGCCCTCACAAGGTATTAGACTTCTTTAGACAAGGTCACTTATCAGGTCAAATTCGAAATTTTACAATGTCAACAATTAATGACGGTCCCTTAAACGACTATTTGGCTAACGCTATTGGTGCTTCAATTCACTATGAAACCAAGCAATGGAGAGGCCTAAAGCTTGGGTTAAATGGGTTGTTTGTGTATAAAGGTTTTTCAAATGACTTACTAGCCATTGATTCTTTAGCCGAGAAACCATCTAATTACGAACTACAGTTGTTTGATATTGAGCATCCTGGAAATTATAATGATTTGGATAGACTCGAGGAACTGTATGTAAATTATCAATTTAAGGACTTAAATGTAAGGCTTGGGAAAATGGAAATTGAAACCCCCATCGTAAATAAACACGATGGACGCATGAAGCCGAAAGTGTTTATGGGAGCTCGGGCCAAATATGAAATGGATGGGAAGTATTTTTTTGCTGGATGGTTTACCAAAGCATCTCCAAGATCAATAACACATTGGTATAGTATCGGTGAGTCCATTGGGCTATATAATAATGGTTGTTTACCCGATGGAAATCCAGCCGAATATCACCAAAAAATCAGCTCGGATGGCTTAGGAATTATGGGAACAAAATTAAAGGTACTAAAGGGTTTCAATCTTAGTTTATGGGATTACTATATTGAGAATGTATCTAATACAGCACTCGTTAATCCTTATTTCGAAGATTCATCCGTTTATATTGGTGTTATGTATTTGAATCAAACGGGAATAAAGCATGGGGGGAATGAAAATTTTCATAGTACCTATTATAACAACCAAGGTAATACTCATGTTATCAGTGCTCGGATAATGTACAAGCAATTTAAGCACCGGATTCAATTAAATGCCTCACATATATTCGAAGGTTCTAAATTCATTTTTCCTAGGGAACTTGGAATGGACCCGCTCTATACGTTTATATCAAGAAGTCAAATGGAAGGCTTTGGAAACGCTTCAGCATATACATTAGCTTATGTGTATGAGCATAAAAACTTGTTGTGCAGTACACATCTAAACAAAATGAAGGTTTCTAAAGATTTTGAGCATAATAAATACGACATTCCCAGTTATTGGCAGTTTAATCTAGATTTAAAATACCATTTTTTAAAGTTAATGGAAGGCCTTGACTTCAGGGTATTATACATTTACCGTTGGACCAATGACAAAGAAATTAGCGCAAAACAAATTTTTAATAAGGTGAATTTTCATCAGTTTAACTTGATACTTAATTTTAATTTTTGATATGAAATTTATAAAGTTTTTAATTGTTGGTTTTATTTTCGGAATCATAATGAGCAAAGCCGAAATTATTTCGTGGTACAGAATATATGAAATGTTCCGCTTTGAATCATTTCACATGTATGGCGTGATTGGGTCTGCTGTGTTTTTAGGTGTGCTTTCTGTCTTTTTAATAAAGAAATTAAAACTGAAATCTATCGAAGGGGAGGAAATTAAGTTTACTCCAAAAAACATGAGCATTACACGATACCTTGCTGGTGGTGCGATATTTGGCTTAGGATGGGCAATGACAGGAGCGTGCCCAGGACCTATGTTTGTATTAATTGGTAAAGGGATATGGCCCATTGCGCTGGTTATTTTCGGAGCTGTTGGAGGCACTTTTTTATATGGATTGGTTAGAAACAAATTACCGCATTAAACTTTTCATCCTTCAAGGGTTGGAATCAAAATGAGTGTCATAATTTTACCAACAAGGTAAGCCAGACAGCTTAAATTATTGTGACTTTTGAATAAGTCTTATGAGCCATACTTATTCATTAGAGTTAACATTTCTTGGTAATAATCGTTTTTTGTTGTTTTTGATTTTAACCAAGCATAATAAGAAAGCTTTTTAACTTCTATCGTTTGGACATCAGAAAAGTATTTATTTTCTAACTCTTCCAGCTTTGCTTTATCAATGTTGTTCGGGGATTGAAAGTATGTATTTAAAAGATCTAGAAATAATACAATTTCAGGGTGCATATCAATCACTTCCTTCATTTTTTTTGATTTAAACCTTGAAAGGTGATATTCGGCGATATCAATGTTTCCCATGTCATATTGAATCATTATGTAAATGAGGTTTTTGCGTAGAACCCATTCCCACCCCATCTTTTTACGACACCACTCATCGCTATGTCTGAATGTAGCGAAAATACGAGCAGCTTCCCTATGATCTTTGAGGCATGACAAAATCACTACATAGTTTAGATAAAGGTTTAAGCTGAATTTTGCGGGTATGAATGGACGTGTTAGCATATCATCACACAGTTTCTTAGCTAACTCCAGCTTTCCAGTATAGAATGCAGCAATGATTTCAATTAGAGATAAGCTAAAGTAGGCATCTGAATCAAGCTTAAAATTTAAGGATGACTTGTGCATCAAATCTAGCTCATAGTTCAATTTTTCGAGCTGTAAAAGCCTGTAAAGAACATGAAAATAAGCATAATAGATATCTTGTTTCGCTCTTCTTTCCTCTGAATTTAAGGGTTCATATGCTTTATAAAAGTGGTAAGTTCGCTCAAAAGCTTCCGAATAATCAGAAAGATTTTGATGCGATATGGCTAATCTTCTTGCCGTTTTCATAATCGCAGCGCTATGAATAATGTCATTTCTTTTGAGACTCTTTACAAGGGTGTTGTGAACCGCAGAGCCTGAGGTATTGTTTATTCCACCCTCCGTTCGCAATTTTCGGGTTGTATTTTTGATACTTGCGAGTTCAATTTTTTGTCTGATCCTTTTTTGCAGTGTCTCCTCAACCTCTTGGTATCGTTCAATTAGAACATTAACATCAGGGCCAGCAGAGGAAGGAGAGTTGTCCAACATAATTTCATATAATTCTCTCAGATACTGCAGCTCATTTTCTGCCCTAAGTTTTTTTTCTAATTGTAGCGCTAGCTTCCATCCGGAGGAAAGTGCTTTACGGTCAAATAGTTCTTTTACCGAATAAACATGGTGTTTGAAGTCGGTATCAGGCTTGCTTTCCATCTGTTTCAATGAAAGAAAGGTCAAAAGTTCTTTTTTCAAACGTTTTCTTATGGTGAGCTCTGCGGCAGTTTTTGGGCTTTTACTTGGAATTTTCTGAAGGTAGCTTTTTAATTTTTGATCCTTTGATTGACGCTTTCTATCAAGAAATCTTGAGAACTCAATTCTTTCTTTTTTGGTCAATATGGATATATATTCATCAATCATTTATGTCATATTTATGTGTCTTAAACATCTACAAATAAATAAATTAAAAAGAAATAACATATAAATTAATGTCATAATTATAAAAACATTGCTTGTGTGTCTTAGGGCTTTGGTAGAGATTTGACCAAAAAATTAATGCTATGAAAAAATTTATTGCAAGCTTGATGTTTTTCGCTATCGGAAATATCCAGGCTCAAACAGACTCAACAGATAAACCCGTATTGGCGGTGTTAAACATGGATTGTAAGATACCAGCCTATAATAACGAAAGCGCGGGAAATGTTCTTAGAATTGCAGCGGAGAACACCGGTCAATTCGAAATAATGGATATTTATGACATCAAGCACATTACAAAAACCAAAGGCCTAGACTATAAGGGTTGTTTTGGAAAAATTTGTTTGACAAGCATGGGTAAGGAGCTAGGTGCCGATTTGGCACTTTATGGTAACGCAGAGTATATGGGTAATGCCATGCACATACAATTAAGGATGATTGATATAAAAAGTGGAAAAGTAACCCATACCTTGAGCAAAGATTACATACAGTCTTCGCAGAATTTCGCGGTCATCCTTAATCTTGCCCTCTACGAAATGCTTGGACTTCCCTATGATAAAGAACTTTCTGAAAGCCTATCATATTTTTACAGGGTTTCCGCACCAAAAAAAGTGGAGGATGTGCCGCACTTATCACTGAGCGGACCAAGAATGGGATTCTCGGTTTTAACCGGAGAAAATGCCAGTATTTTCAGGGCTGGAAAAGAAAACGGGGGCTTTGATTCCTATCCCTTTTTCTTTCAATTTGGCTATCAGTTCGAAAAACAATATCTGAATGAAGGAAACTTTCAAGCCCTGTTTGAATTTATTCCTATGATATCTGGAATGGACCAAGGTTTGCTGATTCCAAGCTTGACCGTAATGAACGGATTGAGATGGAAAAATGGCTTTGAGTTCGCTTTTGGTCCAACCGTATCTCTCGCAAAAATGGCGAACGGATATTATGATACAGAAGGAAATTGGAGACTAAATTCTAGCTATACGGACACTGTTCCAAACCCTTTTCCAAGTGAGAGAAGACTGGATAGTAGAGGAGACTTGGCTCTTCAAACAGGCTTTATATTTGCTTTAGGATATACCTATAGTACCAAAACGCTCAATATACCGATTAACGCATATGTAGTTCCCTCAATAAAAGGTGTCAGGTTTGGCGTTTCATTTGGATATAATTCAAGAAAAAAAGAAATCTATGTAAGATAGGACCACTAGTAATTATCGGTTTTTAAAGTAATATTATCCAACCCCTAGTAAAATAGGGGTTTTTTTATTGCCTTTATAATGAGTGATTTGCAAGATAGTTGTATAAACACGGAAACATTTTTTATATTAATTTGTTTCCATTGTTTTACATTTGCCGCGGAATGGACCAAAAGAAACAGGAAATATTGATGCAAACAGCAGCTGTATTTATGCGCTATGGGATGAAGAGCGTTAATATGGATGATGTTGCCAGAGAACTTTCAATTTCCAAGAAAACCCTTTACAAGTACGTCAAGGATAAGAACGATTTGGTCAAACAGTGTATGGAATCATTCTGTGCAATGGAGCGGTATGAGTGCCAACGCTGCAAGCAAGATTCTGAAAATGCGATTGATGAGTTGTTACTTATTACTGAGGCTGCAGGACGTCACCTAAAGAACATTCATCCATCCATTCACTACGATTTAGAAAAATACTATCTGGAAGGCTGGAAGGTATTTAAGAAGCACAAGGAAGAGTTTATTTACGGAGAGGTTTTACAAAACCTAAAGCAAGGAATTGATGAAGGCCTTTACCGCGATAATATAAATCCGGAAATCATTGCTAAACTTTATACGATGAAAATTGACGTTGTGTTTGATGCGGCAATTTTTCCTCCAAGCCAATATACCTTTTACGATATACATATCGAGATGATTCGTTACCACATCCGTGGAATTGCAAGTGACGAAGGAATAAAGTATTTACAGAAACGACTTAATTAAGAAATGAAATGAGAAAACTAGTTTTTTGCTTAGTTGCAACTTTTTTTGTTTTTGGAACAAGTGCCCAAAAAAGCCTTACGCTAGATGAGGCTATGGCATTTGGAGTACAAAACAATCCAGAAGTAATTTCAGCCAAACTTGAACTGGAAAAAGCTCAATACAGAGTTAATGAGTTCCGCGGAATGGGCTTACCTCAAGTTTCTCTAAACGGAAGCTTCAATCAATTTTTGGATATACCCGTTAGCTTGGTGCCCGCCCAATTCTTTAATCCTATGGCTGGTCCTGATGATTTCATAGGGGTTCAATTTGGGACGGAATACTCGCTAAAAGGAGGTTTACAATTGAATCAACTTTTGTTTGATGGAACATATTTAACGGGTCTGCGTGCGGCAAAGAAATACCCTGAACTTTCATCAATAGCTCTCCAAAAGGCAGAAGCGGATGTTAAAAAAAGAGTAGAGACCGCTTATTACAATGCCGCAGTCGCAGAATATAGCGTGGTTCAGTTGGGGAAATTAGCTCAAGCAAATGAGGAATTAGCAGAAAAAGCTAAAGCCTATATGGAGGCAGGAGTATCTGATTCAAGTCTTTATGATCAATTGACTTACGCAAGTAGCAATGTAAAAACGGAAATGCAAAAGGCTTCAAATAATTATAAGTCAGCTATTCAGGCATTACTTACTGAAATGGGAGACACGGTAAACACTAAGTTGACTCTTACTGATAAAATTGACGGACTAATCAATTCAATGATTGTCATGGACACAAGCCGTTTTAACATTGAAAACTTGCCGACACACATGCTTATGCTAAAGCAATTGGAGTTGCAGCAGTTGAACCTAGAGGTAAATAAATATCGTTATTACCCTCAATTGGTCGGGTTTTTTAATCATGAACAACAAGCATTGAGAAATGAATTTAACTTTTTCGCGAATGAGAACTGGTTCCCAACGACAGTATGGGGCTTACAGTTGAAGGTTCCTATTTTCACAGGTGGAAGTACCAATGCAAAAGTTAAACAAGCTGAGATTGATATAAAACAAGCGGAGCTTAGCATGCAGCAAGCTGATTCCTACTTAAAACTTCAGTTTGAAGCTGCAAAAAACAGATTCAACTCGGCAATTGAAGTATACCGTTTACAAAAAAAGAACATTGCTTTGGCCGATAGAATTTTTTGGCGGACAAAAACAAGATATGAGAGTGAGATGGCGAGTGTATTTGACTACTCTCAAGCGCAAACACAACAAATACAAGCACAAACCACATTGATAGGGTCAATGATGGAAATTGCTCAAGCATATTCAGAATTAAAGAACTTAATGAACGCTTATTAAAATGAAAAAGTGGATTTTACCCATAGGAATTAGTCTTGCTTTAATAGCTTGTGGTGGAGCTGAAGAAAAGAAAGACAAAGAAGAAAAAGCAGCAGACGTCAAAAATGTTAAGGTTGCTGAATTACAACAAAAAGATTTCGGACACTGGATTGAAGTGCAAGGGAATGTAACATCTGATCAAGATGTTATTCTAAGTCCCCAAACCGCGGGAATCGTTACGAAGATTTATGTGAAGGAAGGTCAAGTTGTAAAAAGGGGAGCTGCTCTTGCTAGCATGGACAACGATATAATTGGTGCAAACATTCAAGAAGTTGAACAACAAATAGCAAATGCAGATTATGTTTATCAAAAGCAAAAAGAGCTTTATGCAAAGGGAGTAGGCACTGAATTTGATTTGACAAATGCGCAAAACAACCTTAAAAGCCTATTGAAAAGAAGGAAAACGCTTCAAGTTCAAGCGGGTAAATCAGGAATATACGCTCCGTTTTCGGGAATAGTTGATGAGATTTTTCCGGTTCAAGGTGAAACAGCTGCTCCTGGGTCTCCTGTAATTCATTTGGTAAGCTTGGATCCTTTGGTAGTGAAAAGTTCTGTTTCGGAGGCCTATTTAAACACAATTAAAGAAGGTACACCAGTAAGAATCGTTTTCCCATCTATCAATAAAACGATTGATACTTTGAAGGTATCTCGGGTTAGCAAATATGTTAATCCAGCGAACCGCACCTACGATTTTTACATTGATATAGATAATTCGGAGGGAACGATTGTTCCTAATTTAACGGCAAGAATCTATGTTCAGGATAAATTTCAGTCCAACGCTAAGTTAGTTCCCAGTCAATCTATTCAGTATGACAAAAACGGCAACTCCTACATTTTTGTGGCTGAGGGTTCAGATTCCACTATGGTAAGCAAGAAGGTTGCTGTTTCAACGCTTTTCTCTTACGGGGGAACCACAGTTATTGAGTCAGGAGATATAAAGAAAGGAGACAGAATAGTTAGTGAAGGTGCTGAGGGAATTGAAGACGCGGACAAGCTTACAATTCTAAAATAAGAGTAATGGAACAGAAGAAAGAAGTTATTAAAGAGTTTGGCTTATCAAGCTTATCCCTGAATAACCGAAAAACGGTATTTCTAATTTCAGCGATTATATTCTTAGGAGGTTTGATGGCATACACTTCAATGCCAAAGGAATATTTCCCAGAGCTTCAAGTGCCAGAAATTTATGTTTCAACGCCTTACCCAGGTGGAAACGCTGACTTTGTAAGAGACAATATAACCGAGCCCGTAGAGTCTGAAATAAACGGTATAAAAGGGGTTGATGAAATCTCCTCCACAAGTACTGATGGATTCTCAATGATTAAGGTAAAGTTTGACTTTTCGGTAACGCCAGATGAGGCTTTACGAAAAGTTAAGGATAAGTATGACATAGCCCGATCCGATAGAGATTTCCCTCAACTTCAGATAGAACCTCAGTTTTTACAAAGGGATGTTTCAGACATGCCCATTTTGAATATTAACCTGAGTTCAAAAGTCTATACTGCCAACCAGCTAGAGTCTTATGGTAAGATTTTGAAAAAGAAAATAAAGGCCTTAGCAGAAGTACAGGATGTTGTGATTCGCGGTGTTCCTGAAAAAAAGGTAATCATTGAACTGAACAGGATTGCCATGGCGTCCAAAAATGTTTCTTTCAATGATATTGAGAACAGTATAAAAGCAAAAAATGTCAACCTTCCATCCGGAGACATACTTTTTGGGAACAGAAAAGTTACCATAAAAATTGACGAAGAGTTTAAGCACTGGTCCAGTATGGACTCAGTAATTATAAAAGCTGAGAACTATGATGAAGAAATCTACCTCAAAGACGTTGTAGACACCATTTATTTTGGTGATGCTGACGCAACAAGTTTTGCTCGTCAATATGACGAAACTGTTGTAATGCTGGATGTTAAAAAACGTTCTGGTGAGAACTTATTGGATGCAACGGATAAAATAAAAGAGATTGTTGAGGCAAGAGAAGGACTTCCAAATGAGGTTCAGATTACCATTACGAATGAGCAAGCAAACAAAACAAAAGATGGTGTTTCTAACTTAGAAAACTCTATCATTTTTGGAGTGATTTTGGTGGTTTTGGTTCTTCTTTTCTTCTTGGGATTACGAAACGCTTTGTTTGTTGGTATTGCGATTCCCTTATCCATGTTTCTTTCGTTTTTCATCTTAAATACCTTGGGTGTAACCTTAAACGTGATGGTGCTATACTCACTGGTGTTAGCCTTAGGTATGCTGGTGGATAATGGAATTGTTGTGGTAGAGAATATTTACCGTCTAATGGATGAAGGCTACTCTCCTATGCGAGCCGCAAAGCTTGGAGTAGGAGAGGTAGCTTGGCCGATTATCGCCTCTACGGCTACTACTTTGGCGGCATTTGTTCCCTTGGCCTTTTGGCCAGGAATAATGGGAGAATTCATGAAGTACTTACCGATAACTTTAATTATTGTTTTGGGTTCTTCTTTGTTCGTGGCCCTTGTAATTAACCCGGTATTTACGGCGGTTTATATGAAGATTAAGGAAGCCATTCCAAAAACAACGCGAAACTTTTGGTTATGGCCGGTGGTTCTACTTTTGGTAGGAACCTTGTTGAGTGTTGTTGGCGCGGGAATTTTAGGCTTGATACCACTTGTTATTGGACTAATAATGTTCTTAGGTAGGTTCTTATTTGTGAGTGACGAAACACCGGTGTCCAGTATAATGCTACCAAGTATTTTGACCATTGGAATTGGGGTAATTGCCCTGGCCATGAAAAGCATTGGCTTGGCAAACACAATGTTTATTTCAGGCGGCTTGGTTTTGATAAATAGGTTGATTTTTATCCCAGGCTCCTATGTTTTTCAAAACAAGTTTCTACCCAGGTTGGAGAATGGGTATGAGAAATTTTTGCAATTCGCGCTGCATAAGCACCCAGGGAAGTTTTTGGGGGGAACCTTTTTACTATTGATTTTATCAGGAATGTTGATTGCCATTGTTCCACCGAACATCTTATTTTTCCCAGAGAATCAACCCAACTATCTTAACATATACATAGAGCACCCTGTTGGAACTGATATTCATACCACGAACAAAACAACGGCACAGGTTTATGAAATAGTGAATGCCACCCTGAAAGAGAAAGGCTATGACAAAAAGTTTAACATAGTTTATGATGTTGATACGGCTGGAAATACTACTGAAACAAAAGAGTATTTAATTAAGTCTGTAATTAGTCAGGTAGGAAAAGGAACTTCCGACCCACAGGCAGGTCCAGAATTAGGTGACTCACCGCATAAAGCTAGAATTACAGTTCAATTTGCAGAATTCCAGCATAGAAAAGGAATTCTTACCTCTGACATTAAGGATGAGGTGGATGCAGCATTGGCTGGTAAATTCCCGGCAGGAGTTCGTGTAATTGTAGATAAAAACCAAGATGGGCCTCCACAAATGCCCCCAGTAAATATTGAAGTTACAGGGCCAGGTTCTTATGCAAAAAAGATTGAGTACGCAGACTCTATCCGTAAGTATTTGCAAGCTCGTGCTCCAGAATACATGCAGACTCTGCGATTAGATGTTGAAACCAACAAACTAGAGCTTCCGATTGAATTGGACGATAAGCTAATTAATTCTCTAGGATCCAATGCCTACAGCGTGGCAAACACCATTAGAACCTCTTTGTTTGGAAAAGACATTAGTACCTACAAGGAAGGAGAGGACAACTATGATATTAATATTCGTTTAAGTGATGAAGAAAGAAATGATATCAATGCGCTCCTAAATCAAGAGATAGTCTTTAGAAATACCCGCGGTCGTATTGTGAATATTCCAGTTCGTTCCCTGGTTAAGAGCCAAAACACAACGGTATATTCAACTTATGGTAGCGTTGTTAGAAAGGACCTAGAAGACATGGTTACAGTTTACGCAAAAACGACAAAAGAAGATCAGAACCAAGCCATAATTGATTCATTAAAAACCTTGATGACAGAGTTTGAAAAAACGCCAATAGGTAAAGAGATGGCCGCATCAGGATTTAAGTACAAGTTTACTGGTCAACAAGAAGAGATGGCGAAAGAAATGGCATTTTTGAGCACAGCCCTAGGAGTTGCAGTATTTCTAATCCTTCTGATAATCGTTGGACAATTTAACTCGTATTCAACACCATCGATAATTCTTACAGCGGTTGTTTTAAGTTTAATTGGTGTACTTCTTGGGCTGGTTATATTTAGGCAAGATTTCGTTATTATGATGACCATGATTGGAATCATTTCTCTCGCAGGGGTGGTGGTGAATAATGCTATCGTATTAATCGATTATACCAACTTGATTCGAAAGAGAAAACGTGAGGAACAAGGTTTGTCGGAAACGGAACACCTTTCAATGAATGAGCTTATTGCTTCTATTGTTGAGGGGGGTAAAACAAGATTAAGACCAGTTCTTTTAACGGCGTTAACCACGGTACTCGGGTTAATTCCTTTGGCAACCGGGCTGAACATTAACTTTGTTAAGTTGTTTACACAATATAACCCTGAAATATTCGTTGGAGGAGATAACGTGATGTTCTTTGGCCCCATGAGTTGGACCATTATTTACGGGCTAACCTTCGCGACATTTTTAACCTTGGTGATTGTACCTGTTACCTATTTGCTTTTATTTAAGTTCAAGGTATGGTTGTACAAAATCGGAGGATGGGAACTAAAAAGTAATATAAAATAATGCGCTAAGCATAAAGATCATAAGTAGAGAGGCAGTAAAATGCCAGTTTTGTAGTAGATGGAAGGGCTTGAAACAACGGTTTCAGGCCTTTCTTATTTTATTTGACCAACGGTTTTCTTTTTCACAATGAATGCCTTAGTTTTGTGGGTCAAACTAAACTTATTTATTTATGAAACAGATTTACAAAACTATTTGCATAGCTGCAGCAGGAATGTTTGCACTTTCAGCAAATGCACAAATCTTTTTTACAGAAGATTTTGAAGGTACTATGGATGGTACCACTGGAATACCTACTGGTTGGACAGAAACAGGTCTTTCTACGGATGGTATATACTATGTAGGAACAGATGTAGATGCAAATGCAGCTGGATATTGGCCAGCACCTGCCCACACTATGTTTGCTCAGTCTAACGATGACGTTTGTAATTGTGATAAATCAGAGGATAGATTAATCTTACCTTCTCAAGATTTCACACCTTACGTTGGAAGTGGACTAAACCTAATCGTTGATTTATACCAAGATGGAAACTACGGAAACTCAGGAGATGTAGAAGTGAGTACAGATGGTGGAACCACTTGGACATCTATTTTGACTATTCCAGCGCTTAACGGACAATGGCAAGATAATACCATAATTAGTCTTAATGCTTATGTTGGAAACCCAGCAGTATTGATCGCTTTTAGATTGAATGACAACGGAGGTTGGTCTACAGGACTTGGTGTGGACAATGTTCGTTTAGAGCAAGTTGCTTCTTCAGATGATATGGCAGCAATAAATGCTACAGGTGAATACACTATTATTCCTTTGCCTCAAGTAACTGCTATGGCAGTAGAAGGAACAGTTGAGAACCTTGGAACATCTGATGTATTGGATGTTGTATTAACTTCAAATGTATACTTGGCACCAGATTTTGTAACTCCGGTATATTCTCAAGCTAGCACACCAGCTACGGTTACAACAGGAAGCACACTAACCATTTCTAATGGTACCTATACTCCTTCAGTTGTTGGTCAATATGTAATGGAGCATATCGTTTCATCTGCAACGATTATTGATAACAACAGTTCAAATGATACTACTTTCTATTCATTTACTGTTACAGATACTATTTATGGTAGAGATAATGGAAATGTTACAATTCAATTAGGAATTGGAGCAGGTTCATTTGCTGTTCTAGGTCAGAATTACGATTTAGCAACAAACGATACAATTTCTTCGGTAACTTTTGGTGCTGCTGGACTGGTTGCTGGTGATACAGTTACTCTTTTAGTTAATGATGTTGATGGAACAGGAATGCCAACAACAAACATTCACACGCAAACTTTTATTGCTCCTGATGCGGGGCCATTATTTGAAATCGTAATTCCTGGTGGATTAGATTTACTTGCTGGTACTTACTATGTGGGCTTAGAGGAAGCAGTTACTGTTGACAACTATGCGCTTTACGGAACTGACTCTATCTTTACATTAAATACAGTTTGGGGTAGTATCAATGGTGGTGCATACCAAACAATTGAATCAATTGGATTCCCTAATTCATTTGTAATCCGTCCAAACTTTGCAAACATTGATCAATGTTCATCATTGCAAGCTGCTGCTGCAGCAACTGATGCTACATGTAATGGTGGAACAGATGGTACGGCTACAGCGACTGTAACAGGTGGTTTAGCTCCTTTCACCTATTTATGGGATGATGCAGGAAGCCAAACTACAGCCACGGCTACAGGTTTAGCTGCAGGTACTTATAGCGTTACAGTAACTGATGCAAACGGGTGTACAACTTCTGAAACAGTAACAGTAACAGAGCCTACAGCGGTATCTGCAACAATGTCTTCTACTGATGAGACTGCTGCAGGTAACGATGGTACTGCTACCGCTACTGCAACAGGAGGAACTTCTCCTTACACTTACATGTGGGATGCTGCTGCAGGAAGTCAAACTACTGCAACTGCAACAGGATTAACAGCAGGTACGTACGTAGTAACTATTACTGATGCAAATGGATGTACTTACATGGATAGCGTTGTTGTAAACAGTGCTGCTGTTGGTATTAATGAAATTACTGCTAGTTCAGTTTCAATGTACCCAAATCCAGTTTCAGATGTATTAACTATTACTGTTGAGAATAACCAAAGCTTAATTGCAGAACTATATGACCTTAACGGGAAGTTAATTTCTTCAAATGCAGTTAACGGAACGGCAGTTATTTCTGTATCTAACTTAGATAAAGGAGTTTACTTCATTCAATTTGTAGCTGTTGATGGCGCTCAAATTGGAGCACAACAAAAACTTATTGTTGAGTAGTAATATGCTTTTTATATAGATTAGAGGGCCCCAACATTGGGGCCCTTTTTTTTTTCAAAAAAATGACAGCTAAAACACTTCTTAAGAATCAAATAGACAAATTTCAAATTGAAATATTTGAGCTTTCAAGAGAAATGGGACTCATCAAATGCACTATGCTGTGTAAGGAAAGCCGACTATTGGTTTGGATAGAGGATGATTTTGGCGATTTTGATGATAATAATCCAGAGTTAAACTTATTGCTTGCCTTATACTCATTTGAAAGCTACCATGAGTCAAAGGATATTCTGGAATGGGCAAATGAAACGGGTATATCAGACTTATCTCCTGAAGTATTAGCTTATTATAAATCTTTGGGGGATTCGGTTAAATTCCTTGATTCAGCTGGTTTTAATATGGAGCCACCTATATCATATTATGATTACCATTTAGGCGCAGGAGAGACTGAAAGCCTAAGAAGAAAATAGATTAAGCCAGAAAAAACAGAGAGACAATAAAGGCAAAAACACTTCCGTATATCATATGGATGAAGAAACCTTTAGCGTGATGTAGAAGATCTTTATTTATACCTAGCCCCTCTAATTCCATAAAAGGAGGTTTCAAACGCATATAGATAATGAGGTCTACTACCAACAAATCAACCAAGGCATACATGGCATAAATGAAAATATTTAAAACAAATAGGGTTGTTTGATTGATAGCCAAACTTTGTTTCCATAATTGAGTAGAGGCAATAAACATTAGTGTAAACGTGATTGAAAAGTGGATAATAAACCACACCCAAAAGCCTTTTTGATTGCCTTTTTCTTTTCCTCCGGTAAGTTCAAAACGCCAGATTTCGGCGTCTACTTTGAATGAGAAAAAGTAGATAATCATTAAAATAGAACTCAGCATCAACCCATAGTTGATAATGTGTTCTTGAAGATCTGCTGAAATTGTAAACACTAGAAGCTCCAGTTATATTGGTCCAAGTTAGAGACGCATGCTTTAAGTAGATCAATACAAGATCGAATATCATTTTTGTCGGCCATTTCAATTACCTGGTGCAAGTGACGTGTAGGGATTGAAACTGCTCCGGCAATAGACCCTCCCGCTGTCATTTGCTGGATACCAGCGGTATCCGTTCCACCAGCAGTTAGAATTTCAGGCTGCCATTTTATCTCATTCTTATCGGCAGTTTGTTTCATGTATTCTACCATTCGGTAATCACAAACGGTTCGTGCGTCCATAATCTTTATGGCTGCACCCTCACCCAAGGAAGTGATTTTTTCGTGGGCTGTGCTGCCAGGTAGATCAAAAGCAATAGTAGTATCTAAGCCAAATCCAAAGTCAGGTTGGATAGCTTGAGCGGCTACATTGGCCCCTCTAATTCCAATCTCTTCTTGAACGGTGAATACACCATAAATGTCATAAGGAACCTCAACATCTTTAAGTTCTCTGAGCATTTCGATAAGAATAAAAACAGCCAATCGATTATCAAGGGATTTACAATTTACACAATTGCCCATTTCGATAAGTCCCCTTTCTCTAGTTACAGGTGTACCTACGGTAACGAGTTTTTCAACCTCTTCCTTCGGAAGTCCCAAATCAATAAAGTAATCCGTATTTTTTGGAAGCTTTTTTCTCTCCTCTGGAGACATGACGTGAATGGGTTTTGAAGCCATCACACCAATCAAATCTTTTTTGCCATGAACAATTACACGCTGAGCCGTAAGAGTCTTTGGATCAAATCCACCAAGTGTATGAAATCGTAAAAACCCATTCGCATCAATATGTGTTACAATGAAACCAATTTCGTCCATGTGGGCACCAATCATCACTTTCTTTCGCTCTTTACCACGTTTTATAGCGGTTACGTTGCCCATATTGTCAATACTCACCTCATCTGCTAATCCTTCGATCTCACTTAAAACAAGTTCACGGATTTTAGTCTCGAAACCAGGGGCCCCGGGTGCTTCACAAATTTTAGCTAAAAGCTCTACATTAATTGCCATAGTGTAAATTTAGCTTGCTAAGATACCGATTATTTTTCTCCAAATATTGAATTACAAGTGCAAGCCACACTCCGTTTTGGGAGAGTTGTTCCAGCGTCCTGATCGATCGTCCCCTGGCACTGTGCAATGTTCACAACCTATAGAAAAATATCCTTTTGATTTCAGCGGATGAAAGGGTAGGTGGTGGTCTTTGATAAATTGATCCCTCTCTTCTGGAGTAACATCCAACAAAGGATAAAACTTCACAATTCCACTTCTGTCTTCAAATACATTAAGGCTAGCCCGATGGTCAGACTGCCAGCGCATAAGGCCAGAGACCCATACCTTATAGTCGCTTTTTAATTCTTCTAAAGGCTCTACTTTGTTAATGGAGCAACAGTAATCTGGATTTTTCTTCCAAGTTTCGTCTTTAAGTGTAAACTCATGTTTCCACTTATCCGCTCTTACACTCACAACGTTTAAATCGTACAGCTGTGTGAGGTATTCCTTATAAATTAAAGTCTCTTTAAAGTGATACCCAGTATCAATAAAATAAATTTTCTGTGCACTATTGACATCAGAAAAAACCTTTAATAAAAAGGCTGAGGTTGCTGCAAATGAAGATGTTAGCATTATCTCATCCTCACTAAAGTCTTTATATAGTTGCTCTACGCGCTCATAAACCTCTAAGGGTTCGTATATCTTACTTAATTGAGTAATATCTATTTCTCTATCTACCTCCATCCTAGTTGTATATTTTAGTGCTTAAATAACGGTCTCCCCTATCACAATTAATAAAAACAATGTTTCCCGTTTGAATTGAAAGTGCCACTTCCTGACTAATATGATAAGCTGCTCCAGTACTAACGCCCGCAAAAATACCTTCTTTTTTTGAAAGAGTAGTGAGTGCTTGATGCGCTTCTTTTTCGCTTACCTCAGAAAGGACATCTATTTCTTTAGAATTATAAATTTTTGGCTCCAGAGCTTTACTCCATTTTCGTATACCCGGAATTGAGGCGCCCTCTTTGGGCTGAGCACCAATTATGCGGATTTTTGGATTTTGCTCCTTTAGATATCTGCTAGTTCCCATGATGGTTCCTGTAGTTCCCATTGCTGAAACAAAATGGCTTATTTCACCTGCTGTTTGTTGCCAAATTTCTGGACCAGTAGTTTTATAATGAGCCTGCCAGTTCGCATCATTTGAAAACTGATCCAAACCTTTTAAGTTTTTCTTCTTTTTGGTTTCTTCTGCCAAAATTCGAGAATACTCAATTCCCTTTTCCGCTGGGGTAAGAATTAATTTGGCACCATAGGCTTTCATTGTTTCTATTCGCTCCACACTAGAGTTTTCTGGTAAAACAATATTTACTTTTAAATTTAATTGTGTTCCGAGCATTGCCAAAGCAATTCCAGTGTTTCCGCTTGTAGCTTCAATTAGCTCGTCACCAGGTGAAACTTTACCTTCGGACATTGCATTTAGCAACATGTTTTTCACGGCGCGATCCTTTACACTTCCACCTGGATTGGAACCCTCAAGTTTTGCGAAAATTTTAACTTGAGGGTTGGGGCTTTTAAGCTCCACTAGTGCTGTATTTCCAATTGCATCAATTAGTTTCATACGGCATTCATTTTTATACTCGTGCTAATGGAGTAATCCTGATAGTAAATTTTGGTGTTGTCAGGAATACTTTTCGTTAGCCAAACATTCCCTCCAACGATACTATTTTCGCCAATTATCGTATCACCACCTAGTATTGTGGCTTGAGCATATATAATTGCATTCTTCTTTATTGTAGGATGTCTTTTTGAAACGGAGTTTCTGGATGTTAGGCTTAATGCACCTAAGGTCACTCCTTGGTATATTTTTACATTGTCTTCAATCACTGCCGTTTCTCCTATAACGATTCCTGTTCCATGGTCTATGCAAAAATGGCTTCCGATTTTAGCTTTTGGATGGATGTCTACTCCTGTTTTAGCATGCGCATGTTCCGTAATGATTCGTGGAATTAATTTTACTCCTAAGTGATCCAATAAATGAGCAACACGGTAAGCGGCGATTGCATAAAAACCTGGATAAGCCAAGATGATTTCTATTACTGAATCAGCAGCAGGGTCCCCTTCATAGATGGCTTGAATGTCTTTATCAAGTTCAAGCTTAACCTTTGGAATACCCTTAATAAAGGCCTTAGATACTGTTTGTGCGTCAATTTTGCTATCACTGAGGTTGCTGTCTAAAATTAGTTTTAGCTCTTCTTGTAAGTTCAGTGTGAAATCAAAATCGTTCTCGGGCATTCCAAGCCTAATAGGGTAGAATGCATTGAGTAGATCATCAAAGAAATTTTGAGTAAGTTCAGTTATCATAATATAACATTTAAAAACCACTTATACCATTAACAGTGGTGTATTTTAATACATTGTTTTTATCTGGGTGAATACGCTTAAAGGCACTTTGTACCATTAGAGTTGCCTCATGAAACCCACATAAAATAAGCTTCAATTTACCAGGGTAGGTGTTCACATCTCCAATAGCGTAAATGCCTTCTATGTTCGTTTGATAGTCCAAGGCATTATTAACTTTTATTGCGTTTTTTTCAAGGTCTAGGCCCCAATTGGCAATAGGCCCAAGCTTAGGTGAAAGGCCGAAAAGCGGGAACCAATGGTCCACTTCAATGTTGTGAACGGTACCGTTTTTTTCATAGGCCACGATTTGCTCTAAATGATCCGATCCTATCAAACTCTTTACTTCAGAGTTGGTGATTAGTTTAATCCTTCCGAGTGCAGCTAAATCAATGGCCTTTTGAACTGAATCGGGGTGAGCTCTAAATTTTTCGCTTCTATGAATTAGACTTATTTCTTTGGCACCATTTTCAGCAAAATAAATAGCCCAATCTAACGCACTATCGCCGCCTCCTGAAATCGCAAGTTTTTTTCCTTGATAAAGCTGAGGTTCTTTGATGAAGTACTCAATACCCTTCTTTTCAAATTCAATAATATTCTCAATTGGCGGTTTTCTAGGTGTGAACACCCCTAAACCACCTGCTATTGCAACGACTGGTGCTTGATGAGCAGTGCCCGCATCAGTTGTAACCGTGAATAGGCCATCTTTTTCTTCAATTTGAACGGCCGATTCGCCTAGGGTGAAACCGGGTTTAAATGGTGCAATTTGCTCCAAAAGCCGCTCTGTTAGATCTCCAGCGAGAATAGATGGATAAGCAGGAATGTCATATATCGGTTTTTTAGGATACAATTCAGAGCATTGACCACCTGCTTGCGGTAAGGCATCTATTAGATGGCATTTGAGTTTAAGTAAGCCAGCTTCAAAAACGGTGAACAGCCCAACAGGTCCTGCACCAATGATAATAATATCTGTTTTAATCATTTTTCCTAGTTTAAAAATTGTTGTGTTAATTCATTTAGTTTTTTAACCTTTCCTTCAAAGTCTGTTTTTAGTGTTTTGCGATAAATGTTGAGGTTGTTCAACAAGTCGTCGGTATTGTCAGGCAACGCTTCTTCTAGTAGTTGTCGAATACGCTTGGCCATGGTCGGTGACTTTCCATTGGTGGAAATAGCTACCTTCAAATTACCTTTGCTTACAATGCCGCCCAGATAAAAATCACACAGCTGTGGTGTGTCGGCAACATTGACCAAAATTTTCTGATTTTTTGCGGACTGCCATATTTCATAATTCTTCTCGATGGAGTTAGTGGCTGCGATGACCAGTTGTTTATTGTTTAAGTCTGACACCTCAAACTCCTTTTCTACAAGTCTTACCAAGTGAGTTTTACTCAGGTCAACTAAATCTGGATGAAAATCTTTTGAGACAACCGTAACTATAGCATTCGGACTTGATTTTAACAAAAAATGTAGTTTTTCCAAGCCAACATTACCGCCCCCTACTATGAGAGTTTCAAAGAGGTTCATCTTAAGGAAGATAGGATACATTTGATTCATTGCTTTCAGTTTTGTAGGGTATATTGATGGTATATTTCCTTCAGTTTTTGGCTATATTGTACAACCTCACCAATGACAATTATGGCCGGATTGGAAACTCCCTTTTCTTTCACTTTTTCCGAGATGTCATAGATATGACCAGCGGCCAGTTTTTCATTTTCAGTGTAGCCTTCTTGTATGACTGCAACAGGCAAGTTTGACTTTCCTATTAACTTAAACTCTTCAATAATTTGATCCAACTTGGATATACCCATGAGTATTACCAAGGTGGCAGAACTTTGTGCAGCGAGCTGTATATCCGTTGATAATTCTCCTTCGGAAGTAGTTCCGGTAAGCACCCAAAAGCTTTGTGATAACCCTCGCTTTGTAAGGCTAATTCCTGCAGCACTGGGAACAGATGTAGCTGATGAAATACCTGGAATAATTTCATTTGGAATTCCAAAGAGTTTTGCTACTTCAAGCTCCTCAGCGCCTCTTCCGAAAACAAAAGGGTCACCACCTTTTAAGCGTACAACATGACCTTTTGAATTTGCTTTTTTTACAATTAGTTGATGTATTTCATCCTGTGTTTTATAGTGCTTGTTTTTTCGTTTTCCGACAAAAATTTTCTCGGCGGTTGGCGCATATTTCAGTAG
Organism: Flavobacteriales bacterium; assembly: GCA_964230025.1. Taxonomy (GTDB): domain Bacteria; phylum Bacteroidota; class Bacteroidia; order Flavobacteriales_D; family JAUILH01; genus CAXRFO01. The sequence goes on from CAXRFO010000012.1 coordinate 754,960, forward strand.
ATCGGTTGAAACCAGGGCATCATATAATACAACATCAGCGCTCATTAGGGCCTCTATACCGGCAATTGAAATTAGCTTTGGGTCACCAGGTCCGGCACCAACAAGGCTAAGCTTTCGTTTTTTATTTAATTTCATTTTAATTCGATTTTGTTTGAAAGGCTTTTCTTAAAAAGGCCTTGCTAATATTTAAGTAATCACTTAACTCATCAGAGCTTTGGTTTATGCTTTTATGTCGCAAAGCCAGTTCTGTCAGGCTTCCTTCATTTAAAAATTTCTTCAGCTTATCTTGCTTTTCAAAATTTTCAATTACAGACCTTTGACTGTTCGATTGAATTCCTTCTCCTACCAGTAGGGCCTTTGCTGTATTCAAAAGGCTTTGATAAATCAGGTATGCGGCATCCGAATACCTTTGCTCGTTAATTGCCAATTGGGCTTGCTCGTTTTTCTCTTCACTATCATATAGTAGTGTCGATACCAAGTCGATAACAACACCAGCACACTCTCCCAAACCAACGGCCTTGGTGTATTTGTGCTCGTTGCCCCAATCGGTGAAAAAATGCTCTTCTATTTCTTCCTCCGATAAAAACTTTAGTAGATCATAGAAGTATCGTTCGCCTTTTTCATCGTAATAGGTCAGGAAATTAGTTTCTTCGTTTGCCAAGAAATCGTTAAGTATCGTTCGTAGGGCATCCGGAACTAACTTTGAAGGAAGTTTGGTAATTTTCTTTCCAAAACGGCCATTTCCATTTTCCAAATTACTCCCACCCAATAAAATTTGTGTGGCAGGAAGCACCCTGCCATCTTTATTTTTGATACTCATGCCTTGAAAGCCAATATTTGACATCATGTGTTGACCACAACTGTTCATGCAGCCACTGATTTTTATGTCAATCTCCTTATTGGAATGAAGCTCAGGATATTCCTCATTGATCAGTCTTTCGAGTTCGAAGGCTAAACCTGTGCTACTGGCAATACCTAAATTACAAGTATCAGTCCCGGGGCAGGCTGTAATATCACTTGTACTATTAAATCCAACTGCCCCAAAGCCAAGTTGATTCAAGTGGTTGTACAGGGTATAAATTTTATCTCCAGGTATATTCCTAATAATTAAGTTTTGCCTAAGCGTTAAAGTCATCTCACCATTACCATAGGAAGAGGCCAAGGAGGCCAAGGCCCTCGCCTTACTTGAGCTAATGTTCCCCAATTGAATTTTTAAGCCCGCAGCATATAGGCCTGCTTGTTTTTGTTTTATCAAATTACTTTCAAGCCATTTTTGGAAAGTTTGATCACTGATTTCCGATAATGGCTGTCCTTCGATTAAATGCTCCTTTTGTAGTTCTGTAATTACCAATGGGATGTCTTGAGTCACCGCTAACTCTTTCAAAACAAGGTTTTTAAATTCATCAAAGCCCAGATCATTTACAAGAAACTTAAGACGGGCCTTCATCCTACGGTTACGCTCTCCGTGAAATTCAAATACCCGTATGATGGCTTCTGCCAAGGTAAGAATGGACTTTGCTTCTAAAAACTCAAACAAAGTATCCGCTTCTCTACTCTGGGAGCCAAGACCTCCAGCCACTTTTACTTTGAAACCCTTTTTTTCATTATTGATTTTGGGTATAAAACCTAAATCGTGTATATAGCTTAAAGCTGTATCCTTATCTGATGAAGAAAAAGAAATCTTTACCTTTCTGCCTAGCTCTTGAGCGATGGGGTTTCTTAAGAAGTGCTCAAACATGGCATGAGCATAGGGCCTTACATCAAATGGCTCTTCAGGGTCTATACCTGCTAATTCGGAAGCGGTGATGTTTCGAACAGTGTTTCCACACGCTTCCCTAAGTGTAATATCTTCCTCTTCGAGTCGATTCCATAGTTCAGGGGTTTTATCCAGGCTAACGTAATGGATTTGAATGTCCTGACGTGTAGTAATATGAAGCTTTCCATTTGAGTATTCATCAGACAGCTCAGCTATGTGGTTCAGCTGTTTTCCCGTAATCTTGCCATAAGGCAATTTTATTCTCACCATTTGGACACCTGGCTGTCGCTGGCCATAAACACCCCTGGCTAATCTTAAAGAGCGAAACTTCTCTTCGTTAATTTTTCCCGTTTTAAACTCATGGATTTTCTTTTCTAATTCTAAGATGTCTCTTTCAACGGTTTGATTTTCGTATTCTGTTCTAAAACTTTTCATTTTTTTTGCATAAAAAAACCCTTCACGCATTGCGGAAGGGTTGGTTCTAATTTGTTTTTATTTAATCAACTGCATAGCTCATTCCCTTCGCCTTTTTTTGGCAAAACAACACATGCAGCACATCATTTTATTAGTTTTTATCGTTTTCATTTTTTGTCCATAAAAAAAGCCCTATCGTTCGGATAGGGCTTTTCGTTTTAATATTTTTATATACCTATCCTTTTAGCGTTGTGAGCAACACATCATACAAGGACAGATATTTTTTACAATTCTCATTGAGCCGACAAAGTTAAGGGAAGAAAAACGAGAAAAACAAATTTTCAATTAATTTTTTGCCAGTAATCAAAGTTTCACTATATTTGCAATCCCAAAAATGAAACACAAGAACGAACGAGTTCTTCAAGATATATCGCGGGGTGGAGCAGTTGGTAGCTCGTTGGGCTCATAACCCAAAGGTCGTCAGTTCGAGTCTGGCCCCCGCAACTAAGAAAAGGCTAACAGAAATGTTAGCCTTTTGTTTTTAGCATTGGAACTAAAATTTCTTACTTTCGTTTTGTGGCAAATGTAATCCCTTTTAAGGCCGTTAGGCCAACCCGAGATAAGATACACCTGGTGGCTTCCAGGGCTTTTTATACGTACAAAAAATCCGTTTTGGAGGCTAAGCTCGAATCTAATCCTTACTCCTTTATTCATATAATCAATCCGGAGTTTGGAGAGGCCGAAAAATCGGAACCGAATTCTGTGGAACGCTTTACCAAAGTTAAGGCTACCTATGACAGATTCAGGTCTGAAGGGACTTTTCTTCAAGATGAAAGCCCACGATATTATATCTATCGTCAGACTGGTGAAATGGGAACTTTTACAGGGCTTATTGCTGGTGCTTCAGTTCAAGATTATATGGATGGAAGGATTAAAATCCATGAAAACACTCTGTCAGAGCGAGAGCAAACCTTTAAACTATATTTAGATGTCTGTGGCTTTAACGCTGAACCCGTCTTGCTCACCTACCCTGATCATTCAGGGATTAGAGAGGTCTTGTTCAAGCACGCAGAGAGCAGGTCCGAATACGAATTCACCACTACTGATTTAATTAAGCACGAACTTTGGTTGTTGCCAGAATCGGAAAATGATAAAGTTCTAGGCTTTTTTGAAGAGGTGCCTGCAATTTATATTGCGGACGGACACCACAGGTCTGCATCATCGGCCTTACATGGGTGGGAAAAAATGCAAAAAGGACAAAAGGGAGCACACGAACATTTTCTTGCCTTTTTCATTCCAGAAAGCAGCTTACAAATTCACCCCTTTCATAGAATGGTTACTGACTTGAACGGCTTATCCGAACATGATTTTATCATGAAACTTGAGCAAATTGGTGATTTGTCTTCTTGTGAACAAGCCCACCTTCCTAATGCGAAGAGAAGCTTTGGTGTTTACTTGAACAAACGTTGGTATGCTTTGACCCTCAAAACCCAAGATGAGTTAGAAGACCCAGTCGAAAATTTGGATGCTGCGCAGCTTTCAGCGCATATTTTAGACCCAATTTTGGGGATTAAGGATGCCAAAACTTCTAAAAGAATTGATTTTATGGGGGGGCTAGAACCAATCGAAAAGCTTGAAAAATTGGTTGACTCGGGGAAGTTTGCAGTTGCTTTTACACTTTTTAGTGTAAGCACGACCGAATTAAAAGCTGTGGCAGATGCTGGTTTAGCTATGCCTCCAAAATCTACATGGATAGAGCCTAAGCTAAGGAGTGGTTTAACCATTTATGAGTTGAGCTAAACCCGCACAATAAACACACAAATGTCATCGATTTGATCCTCTTTGGAAGACCATTCGTTAAACTTCTTTTCGAGCTCGGCAGGCACTTCTTTCAAATCACTAACATCAAGATCTAGTAGCCATTTCTTAAAACCATTTTGAGTAAGTCGCTTCCCTCTTGAGCCCCCAAATTGGTCAACAATACCGTCGCTAAATGATATGATTAAATCATCTTTTTCAAGAATAATACTATCATTTTCAAAATCGTGCATGTCGTCATAATAACCGATGGGTTCACGGCTGTAGTCGGAGATTTTAAATTCACCATTACGCAGGATCCAAACAGGATTTTTTGCTGCTGAAACAGTGAGTTTATCGCTTGCTATCTCCCATCTACAAATATTCATATCCATACCATCATATCGATACTCTCCATATTTGTCAGCACCCAAAGATTCTATTAATTGAGAACGTAATTGATTGAGTATTTCTGCAGGATTAGAAATACCATTTTCAATTACAATTTTATTTAACAAGCTGTTTCCAAGCATGCTCATCAAAGAACCAGGAACTCCATGACCGGTGCAGTCAACACAAGCCCAGAATATATATTGATTGTTTTTATATGCCCAATAAAAATCACCGCTTAGAATGTCCTTTGGTTTAAAGAATACAGCGAATTCAGGTAAAATTAGTTTGAGCTCTCGCTTGGATGGCAGCACTGAACGTTGAATTCTCTCAGCGTAGCGGATGGAGTCGAAAATATCTTTATTCTTTTCTTCTACCAGTGCTTTTTGCTGACTTATTTGCTCATTTACGATTTTTAGATTCTCATTTTTTTCTTCAACCTCCATGGTCCTTTGCTTAACAAGGGACTCAAGCTTAATTTTCTCTTTTCTTAATCTGCGGCTATAGAGCCAAATAATCATTATAAGAAGAAGTATACCGATTAAAGTGAATAGAACGTACGCCCACCATGTTCTGTACCACGGAGGAAGAATTTCAAACTTATAGCTTTGAACCTGAGAGGTTTCGCCCAACGAGTTTCTGGCCTTTATTTCAAAGGTGTATTGACCTTCATCAAGGTTGGTAAATTCAACTTTCTTTTCTAGGGTCCATTCAGACCATTTATTATCATACCCTTTGAGACGATAGGAGAACTCCAGGTTTGACTCGTTGGTCATGTCTAAGGCTGAGAAGTCAAAACGATAAGTGTTTTTACCATAATTAAAAACGGGATAATCTTTGCCTTGTTTTCGTTGGAATCGCCCATTTATTTTGAAAACCCCGTTATATAAAGCTTCCTGGTTAAAACTGAAAGAGCGAATAAAGCACTTAATTCCGTCTGAAGTTTCGTTGATTTTGGAGCGGTCTATTTTTACCAAAGCCTGATCTGTTCCCACATAGGCCTTTTGCTCGGAGATAGGATAAATAACGTTTATTCCCCCCAATTCGGGGGTCCAAAACGTAGTGTCAATTTTACCGCTGACCATATGGGCTAGGCTGGACCCATAAGTAAACCAGTAGCTGTCATCTTTTCGAGCAACTTTGTACATGGATCTCTTCCCTTTTAATTTATTGGTTGCAGGGATAATCGAGTCATTTACCAATAAATAATTTATTTGTTTGTTTTCTAGGAAAAGCTGTTTTTCATAGGTGTACAACACAATTTCACCTTCATCGAAGGTATGGTCGATTCTTCTCAAGTCAGATATTTTATCGTTTTGAATTTCGAACTGAAAAAGCCCCTTGTTAAATTCTTTTAGACAATAATTTTGATTTGCAGGATTCCACAGTAAATCAACTATTTCGCTTGAAAAAGTTGTTTTAGAGTCCAATTCTTTCCAAGGGTTTTGATTTGCATCCCATAAATATAAGCCGTCCGTCCCTGCGGTTATTACTCGCCGGTTACCAACCTTCACGATTTTCTTTCCTGACCTGTTGGCTACTTCTATGGCTTTTCCGCTTTGGATAAGATAGGATTTAGCGCCACCGGCATATATTGAATTATTGATCTTTTCTAAATCAAAAAATTGGCCGTTTAAGTCCGTTATTTTCTGAAACTCCTGGTTACCAATTGAATAATAAACGCCTTGTGATGTGGCTATATAGAGTGTGTCCTCATGCTTGATAATATCTTCTATGGCGCCTTGAAATTGTTCTCCTTCAAATGCATATTGAAAGGGGCTATTTAGATTTATGTAACTGATTCCAATGTCTAAGGCACACCATAAGTTTCCTTTTTCATCTTCAATTACATCAATCACCATATCGTTTTGAAGCCCATCTTTACTATTAATGCCCTGCACCAAGTTTTGCTGCTGATCAAAAATAAATATACCATCCGCAAGCGTGTGAATTAGGATTTTTTTCCCAACCTTAATTGCACCAAAGGCTATATTTGAAACCAAGAGATCTTTATGGTTGACTAAATAGGGAACAGTGTTACGGGTTCCTTCAAAATCAAATAAATATGCTCCGTCAGTTCGAGTTATAATTAACTTTTGGCTTTTATTGAAATCGAGAATATCAACCACACGAGCTGCAGAAAAGGCGGGACTGCCCGGAACAATGTTAAGCTTACCATTTGAAAATTTATAGAGACCAGTTTCATTATTTAAAATCAAATCTCCATCAACATCAAACATTTTTAAAATACCGTTTTGAACTTTCCAGTGTTTTAACTCTTCCGTCGACTGGTTGAATTCAAACAAGTATGGATCTGCATTAAAATATACCTTTTTGTCTATGATAATTGTGTTCCAAACAGAAGAAAAGCTCGATAAGCTATCGGGAAGGTTTTCACTAAGCGATTGAAAGGACAAGCCATTTTTTTTAACGGCCATTCTTCCGAACTCTCCTAAACCACCAATGTAAATTTGATTGTTTTCATCTTTAGCCATGCTGAAGATGAATTGGTTTTTTTTGGGCTTATAGGTCTTCCAGTTTTCACCATCAAATTCAAGTAAGCCGTTAAGGTTACCGAAATAAAGGATACCGTCATCATCCTGCATGACGGTAAGGTTTTGGGCGTGTGCGTCATAGTCAGATATACTAAAGTTGACTATGCGGGGCTGTAGGTTTTGTGCCCAAACCTGCGTGAAGCACAATAGAACTAAAGCAAAGTATATCTTTTTCACCAGTGACTAAGATACGGGTTTATTTGCTTTTAGCTTTCTATTTGATTTTTAATTCCAGTTCGTCTAGTTGGTCGTTTGCAATTGGAGCTGGCGCATCAATCATCATATCCCTTCCTTGATTGTTTTTTGGGAAGGCAATAAAGTCTCTGATGCTTTCCTGACCGCTCAGCGTTGCACATAATCTGTCAAAACCAAAGGCAATCCCACCATGCGGAGGGGCACCATATTCAAATGCACCCATTAGGAAACCAAATTGAGCTTGTGCTTCTTCTTTGGTAAAGCCTAAGAGATCAAACATTCTCGACTGAATATCACGGTCGTGGATTCTGATAGAACCTCCTCCAATTTCGACACCGTTAATGACAAGGTCATATGCATTTGCATTGACTTCACCGGGCGCACTTTCAAGTTTTTCCAAGTGTTCCGCTTTTGGTGAGGTGAATGGGTGATGCATGGCATGGTAGCGTTCACTTTCTTCATCCCATTCCAAAAGAGGGAAATCAATCACCCAAAGAGGTTTGTAATCACCTTTTTTACGCAAGCCTAATTCTGAGCCCATGTGCAATCGCAACTCATTCATTTGTTTACGTGTACTGTTTTTATCACCTGACAATACAAGTATTAAGTCGCCTTTCTTTGCGTTTGCCTGGTTTGCCCATGCTGCCAAGTCTTCCTGTGAGTAAAATTTATCTACCGAAGATTTAAAAGATCCATCATCGTTGCATTTTACATATATCAAACCTTTTGCACCTACTTGTGGACGTTTTACAAAATCAGTAAGTCCATCTAATTGCTTTCTAGTAAATGAAGCCGCTCCTTCTGCTACGATTCCAACAACCAATTCTGCAGAGTCAAAAACGTTAAAACCTTTTCCTTGAGCAACCGAATTCAAGTTAATAAATTCCATTCCGAATCGTGTATCGGGCTTATCGCTTCCGTATTTTTCCATTGCCTCAGCATAGGTCATACGCGGGAAGGATGGTAAGTCAACGCCAATTATTTCTTTGAACAAGTGTTGTGTCAAACCCTCAAAGGTGTTTAATACATCTTCTTGCTCAACAAAGGCCATTTCGCAGTCGATTTGTGTAAACTCAGGCTGACGGTCAGCACGAAGGTCTTCGTCTCTGAAGCATTTCACCACTTGATAATATCGATCATATCCGCTCACCATTAATAATTGTTTAAAGGTTTGCGGCGACTGTGGCAAAGCATAGAATTCCCCTGGGTTCATGCGGCTTGGAACCACAAAGTCCCTTGCGCCTTCTGGGGTTGATTTGATTAATACCGGGGTTTCTACTTCAATAAATTTTTGTGCGTCTAAATATTTTCTTGTTTCTAAAGATAGTCTATGTCTTAACTGAATATTAGAACGTAAGGGATTACGTCTTAAATCCAAATAGCGATATTTCATTCGCAATTCCTCCCCTCCATCTGTCTCGTCTTCAATGGTAAAAGGTGGAGTCTTACTTTGGTTTAAAATGCTTAATTCGGTGCACTCAATCTCAATTTCACCAGTGGGCATTTGCTTATTCTTGCTCTCACGTTCCACTACTTTCCCTGAAATTTGGATCACATATTCGCGCCCAAGGGTTCTTGCTTTTTCACAGAGAGTTTTGTTGACATCCATATTAAATGCCAATTGAGTTATACCATAGCGATCACGCAAATCCACAAAGGTCATCCCCCCAAGGTCTCTAGATTTTTGAACCCAACCACAAAGCTTAACCTCTTGCCCTGCATTTTCTATTCTTAACTCACCGTTCGTATGCGATCTGTACATGCGTTGAAATTTTGAAGGGCGAATTTACCATTATTTCAGTGAACATTCTGCAGTTTAGCTTGTTTTGATGGGATAAATTCGAGTAATTTGAAGCTGTGTTGGTAATTTATATACTCATAGGCCTTGCTACTTTCTTTTTTATGGAGTTCATGGCGTGGTTCATGCACAAATATGTGATGCATGGTTTGGGCTGGTACTTTCACAAGGACCATCATCAGCACGAACCCGGTTTTTTCGAAAAAAATGATGTCTTTTTTCTAATATTTGCTGTTCCCAGTTGGCTTTTTATCATGTTGGGGATGATGAATTTTAATTATTTCTTGGTGGCGGTTGGCTTTGGAATTGCGGCCTATGGAATTTGCTACTTTTTGGTACATGATGTACTTATCCACCGTCGGTTTTCATGGTTTCGAAACACGAATTCGGCTTATTTAATGGCGCTAAGGAAAGCGCATAAAGTTCACCATAAACACCTTGGAAAGGAAGACGGCGAGTGTTTTGGGATGTTGGTAGTCCCTAAAAAATACCATGTTGAGGCTAGAAAAGCCTTGGCGGCAAAACGCTCTTGATGCAATATCTTTATCTCATACTTGATATAGCAACTTTGCTTGGCCCATTGGCATTGAGTTTTGATAAAAAGGTGGCCTTTTACAAAACATGGAAGGCACTTTTCCCAGCTATTGGTATCATGATGCTTTTATTCATTCCGTGGGATATGTATTTCACAGAAATTGGAGTTTGGGGCTTTAACCCTGCCTATTTAAGTGGGATTTATATTGGAAATTTGCCTCTTGAAGAGTGCTTGTTTTTCATAGTGGTTCCCTATGCTTGTGTATTTATTTATGCATGTTTAAAAGCCTATTTTCCCAAACTATCATGGTCAAATTCTCTGCTTAACACCATTATAATTACTTTGTTTTTCGGTTTGGTGTTTTTCGTGTTTTTAGACCTTTCAGCGAAATATACAGCGTTTACATTTTCCCTATTGGGAATATACTTGCTTGCACAGAAATACATATTCAAAAGTGAGTGGTTGAACTACTTTCTGTTAGCATATGCTATTAGTTTAATACCCTTTCTTATTGTAAACGGAGTATTGACGGGCTCATGGATTGAAGAGCAAGTTGTATGGTACTCAGCCGATCATATCATTGGTGAAAGAATAGGAACCATTCCGGTAGAAGATACTATGTACAACATGTTGATGTTGTTAATGACGATACATTTTTATGAGGTTTTTAGAAAAAAAACAGTTTTATCGTCCAAAAAGAAATGAGGATTACTTTCTAATTGCGTATAAAATCATACCAAAGCCGTGGTTGTCATTGTAGGTAATTTTGAATGGTAGAGGGTAATTAAACTCACTAGCATCAATTGCCTTTTTAAGGTCTCTTTGGTAACACCAAGAAAGGTCTTTAATTACAGTTTTATAAGTTCCATACAAGTATGTGTCGTATTCTGTGGTGTCCGAATAATACTTGTAAGGCAGGCCAGAGTCATCCTGAATTACTTCATCACAACTTAAAACCAGCTCTCTTATTTTTTTGAAATTAGGGTTGAAAAGAGCACATTGTGAAGCTTTCATATATGCTGATCTTCTCTCAAATCCATTAATGAACTTTTCGATACCCGGGTGATCAGGCAGGTGCTCGTCATCAGCATTTTGGTTGAAAAAGTATAGGGTTTTAGCTTGTTTCCCATCAGGAGAAACAAAGTCAATTGTTTTTATTCTAGTTTCAGCTTCTATGTCTTTCTGATTTTCATCTATTCGGGTTAAGTTACCATTGCTGTCAATTAAACCGTCCTCTACCTTTGCAATTTTATGACCTGTTCTTGCCATCATATATAAAATCATATGAAGGGTTCCATTTAGATGAGATTTTGAAAAGTCACTCCCCATATGCATAGTAACGAAATAACCTCTTGTGGTAATATACTTCATTGACTTTATCATACCATCAAAATAACGCTGAAGTTGCTCGTCCGTCATTTCTTTGAAGTTTGGCAGGCTTCCTCTTCTTTCTAAGGCCATTAAAATGTAATTCTTAGCATTCGGATAAAATGCATTTGCAAACATAAAGTCAGGACCAGAAAGGGGATAAAAACAAGTAATTCCTTCGGCATCATTTCCTACATGCATACTGTCGGTCCACCCTGCAACTGGATCTAACATAGTCGACTTTACTTCACTGAATGTTCTATCGGTGTAGTCCTTATATCGTTTATAGAATGGTTTTTCTTGAATAGCAATTAAAGCACTATCGCCTTCGACCGGTAGTCCCGCTATAACTCTTGAAATATTGGTTAGGTCTTGATCAAAAGGAACGTCTTTTTTCTCGACTTCAACCACTTCATTGGTAGTGCTAAGCGTGTCACTAGTCGATTTACTTTCATCTGATTTTTTTTCATTTCCAGTGGATTCTGCGTTTCCACATGAGAATAATCCTAGGGCAATAGCCAAGTAAAGGGTCTTTTTCATAAAGTATTATATGCCACAAAAGTAAGTCTTTCAGTTGGAGTAAAGCTTAAGTTTTAATCAATAACATTCTGTTTATTATTATTTGAGGCTGTTTAATTTTTATCTGAACTAAAACTTGATGTTAAATTCACTGTTATTTTGACTGGGATTAGCTACTTTTGGAGAAAATATTCTAAACCACTTTAAATGGGATCTGATTTATATAATGCACACGACTACTACTTAATGGATGAATTTCTTACGGATGAGCATAAGCTGATACGCGATACCGCAAGAGCATGGGTAAAGAAAGAAGTTTCTCCAATCATTGAAGAATACTATGAAAAAGCTGAGTTTCCAAAACAAATTATCCCAGGCTTAGGTGAGATAGGAGGATTTGGGCCATACATTCCTGCTGAATATGGTGGACTTGGGCTTGATCAAATTTCTTATGGTTTGATTATGCAAGAACTAGAGCGTTGTGATTCAGGTTTGCGTTCAACCTCTTCGGTACAAAGCTCGTTAGTAATGTATCCCATTTGGAAGTATGGTTCGGAAGAGCAAAAGCAAAAGTTTTTACCAAAATTAGCAACAGGTGAGTATATCGGTTGCTTTGGACTTACAGAGCCAGATCATGGATCAAACCCTGGAGGAATGATTACCAACTACAAAGACATGGGTGATCATTATCTTCTAAACGGAGCAAAAATGTGGATTTCTAACGCTCCATTTGCTCAAGTTGCAGTGGTATGGGCTAAAGATGAAAGCGGAAGAATACATGGACTATTAGTAGAACGAGGAATGGAAGGCTTTTCTACTCCAGAAATGCACGGAAAGCACTCTCTGCGAGCTTCAGCAACTGGGGAGCTAATTTTCGACAATGTTAAAGTACCAAAAGAAAACTTATTACCTGGAAGATCAGGTTTAGGAGCACCGTTGTCTTGTTTAGACTCTGCGCGATATGGAATTGCATGGGGAGCTATTGGTGCAGCCCTGGATTGCTATGACAGTGCCTTAAGATATTCAAAAGAAAGAACACAGTTCAACGTTCCTATCGGAGCTTTTCAGTTAACCCAAAAGAAGTTGGCTGAAATGATTACTGAGATAACCAAGGCACAATTACTTACTTATCGTTTGGGCCAATTAAGAAATGAAGGTCGCGCAACTTCAGCTCAAATTTCTATGGCTAAGAGAAACAATGTTGACATGGCCCTTAAAATTGCTCGTGAAGCAAGGCAAATTCACGGCGGAATGGGAATTACAGGGGAGTACCCTATGATGCGTCATATGGCAAACCTAGAGTCGGTAATCACATACGAAGGAACACACGACATTCACCTTTTGATAACAGGTATGGATGTTACAGGCATTCCTGCATTTACCAGAGAAATGCCGGATTTGAAGTAAATTCATTTTAAAGAATATAAAATTAAGGACCTCATAGTAGGTCCTTTTTTATGCTCTAAAAACCTCTACTTTTTCAGAGAACAACCACTTTTTAGTCAATTTGAGGTTACCGCTAATTGGAACAATAAGGAAGAGGTTTGAACTATTAAAAGCATCTGAACATTCAACTTGCTCAATAACAACACCTTCTTCCAAAATGTAGTTGGAGTGAATAAAATACGATTTGGCTCCTTCCTTCCAAAGGTAACCCACATGGTAGGCAAGACCGACAGAGTATAAACCATCAGACAGAGTATCAATATGCTGGTAAATATTATTTAGATAATATCTGGTTGGTGTTTCTCCTGTACAATTAAGTGTTTTGGCCCCGTTATAGGCACTTTGCTGGGCAAGGTAATATCTGTTTATATTGAGTCCGGAATGGGCTAATAATGTGCTTACTAAATAGCCACAGGCTACCGTACCCTGGTTAGGAATAGCGGTATGACCTTCAAAAGCCCAAGGAGTGCCCAACCAGAAAGGTATCCCTTGCTTTGCCATAATCTTACCCCATTCGGAGCTTATGGCTAACAGTTTTTTCTCCTTCAATGAATCAGCAGTGGCCAGGTATTCACTTTTCAACTTGGCCTTCAAGTTGTGACAAGCCGTTTTGTATGATTGGTAGCTGGTGTATTTTGAATTCCATGTCGAATTGCAAGTGTCTTTTTGCTCAACTTTTACGATTAAGGCATTATTATCTATCGTTGATAGTGATACACTATCTTCAGCATGTGCATTGTGATTAAGCCCTAAATTTCGTGGTTCTTTTTCAGAAGCAGTGCAAGACACTAATGAGACGAGTAGAAGGGTTGTTATGATTGCGTTCATGTTTATCTAATGCCATAAACATGAAAAGTAACGCATTGTAGTTTCACTTTTATAATCTCCTCAGGTGGTTTGCTATGAGTCCTAACTAGATAATCTACTTACTCATGTGTAAGGCAAGGTCGAGAACCTTACTCGAATAAGCCCATTCATTGTCATACCATGCAATTAGTTTTACCATATTTTTGTTTAAAGCAATACTCGCTTCTGCATCAAATATGGAAGTGCGCGTGTCTCCTATGATGTCACTTGAAACTATAGCTTCTTCTGTATACCCTAGGACTCCTTTTAGTTCATTTTCGGAGGCTGACTTTAATGCGGCTTTAATTTCCTCAAAATTTGTTGGCCTTGATAGGTTTATAGTTAAATCTACTACGGAAACATTTGGTAAGGGCACTCTGAAAGCCATTCCGGTTAATTTACCTTCCAAGCTCGGAATTACCTTGCCCACTGCATTGGCTGCTCCAGTGGAAGAGGGAATTATATTTTGTAGGGCTCCCCGTCCTAATCGCCAATTCTTTTTTGAAGTTCCATCTACGGTATTTTGAGTGGAAGTTGATGCATGAACAGTAGACATTAAGCCATCCTTTATTCCAAAATTGTCATTTATAACTTTGGCTAATGGAGCAAGACAGTTAGTGGTGCAAGAGGCGTTTGAAACTATGTTTATTGACGAATCATACTCAGTATGATTAACCCCCATAACATACATTGGAGTGTCATCTTTTGGAGGAGCGCTCATGATTACTTTTTTTGCACCCGAATCAATGTGGGCCTGAGCTTTTTCTTGTGTCAAGAATTGCCCTGTGCATTCAATTACAAAATCAACATTCTCCCAGTTTATATTGTTGGGGTCTCTCTCCGAAGAGATAACTATACTCTCCCCGTTAACTTTGATACAATTCCCAGAAACATCTATTTCTAGATTACTTTTACCATGGGTTGAATCAAAGCTCATTAAATAGGCTATGTAATCAATATCTATTAGATCATTAATTGCAACCACTTTAAATCTTGGATTCGCCATTGCGTGTCTAAAAACTAAACGTCCAATTCTACCAAAACCGTTAATTGCTATGGGTATAATATTGCTCATGTTAATTTATTTTGTTATCCAAGAACCACCTACGCACCTAACATTTGAAAGAGCCAGATAGTCTTTATAATTGCTTTCATTTATTCCTCCGGTTGGGCAAAAAGTAGCCTTTTTAAAAACAGAGCTATATGTTTTCAAGGCAGGAATTCCTCCTGCTATTTCGGCAGGGAAAAACTTAAAAATTTCCCAACCCATTTCAAGCCCTTTCATAATTTCACTCGGAGTTGAAACACCGGGTAAAAAAGGTATTTGACTAAATTCTAAATACTTCATCATGCTGTCGGTTAATCCGGGGCTCACGATGAAATCTACACCAGCTTCAACCGAATTATGGATATGGTGTTTCGAAATGACGGTTCCAACTCCTACAATGAACTCACTACCGTAATGTTTTTTAAATAGTTCTATTGCTTTCCAGGAAAAATCTGTTCTTAATGTGATTTCTACGCAGTTGATTCCTTTGGATTGAAGTTTATTATAAATTTCATGAACTTCATCTTCATTGCTAATAGATACCACCGGGATTAAGCGGTTTTCATCTAGGATATTTTCAATATTATTTTGCATTGTATTAAATTATTCCTGCCCCGTCTTCACTGCAACTGATTAAGGAGCGAACTTTATTAAATAATTGTCTTGAATGACTGTTTGTGTTATATGACACTGATCTTTCAGGTCGTTCAGAGACGTCAGCTGCGAGACATTCAATTACTCCTTCTTTCGCACATAAACTAACTACATCACCGGTCCTTATTTTACCAATTAAGCCTCCTTCAGCCGCTTCTGGATGTATGTGTATAGCGGAAGGTACCTTCCCAGAAGCACCTGACATTCGACCATCTGTCACAAGGGCAACTTTATGACCTCTTTTCTGAAGTATCGTTAAAGTAGGGGTGAGCTTATGAAGCTCCGGCATGCCTTTTTGTTTTGGACCCTGAAAAGGAATTACAGCAATAAAATCTTTATTCAACTCATCCCTTTTGAATGCTTTGATCAGATCATCTTGATCGTCAAATACAATTGCGGGTGCCTTTACGGTTCTATGTTCTTCAGCTACAGCGGAAGTTTTTATTACACCCGAACCAATGTTTCCTTTTAATAGTTTTATCCCACCTGTATTTTGAAATGGTTCAGTTGCGGACTTAAGAATTGACTCGTTTAGTGATTTCTTCGGCCCATCAACATAAGAAATTTCTTTACCTTGAAGTTTGGGCTCCATAGTATATTGGCTGAGACCATGCCCAACAATGGTGTCTACATCATCATGCAAAAGTCCGTTTTCAAGTAGTGTATGTATTACATATGCCATTCCGCCAGCAGCATGAAAATGATTTACATCCGCGGCCCCGTTTGGATAAACTCTGGCAATTAAGGGGGTTACTTCCGATAATTCTGAAAAATCATCCCACGTTATTTTTATTCCAGCCGCTTTCGCGATAGCAATAATGTGGATCGTATGGTTTGTAGAGCCACCTGTTGCAAGTAATCCAACAATACCATTTACTAAGCTTTTCTCTGAAACTATATGCCCTATGCTCGAATTACTCTCTTTACTTTTAATATTGTTAATCAATATTCTTATCCCCTCTCTATTTAGGGCTTCTCGCATAGGAGTATTGGGATTTACAAAGCTTGAGCCCGGAAGTTGTAGGCCCATAATTTCCATCAACATTTGATTGCTGTTGGCGGTTCCATAAAAGGTGCAGGTCCCGGGTGAATGATAAGAATCTGACTCTCCCTTTAACAGTTCCTCTCTACCAATTTTTCCTTCCGCGAAGGCTTGTCTTATTCGTGCCTTTTCCTCATTCGAAATTCCGCTTTCCATTGGCCCACCAGGCAAGAATACACTGGGTAAATGACCTAAGCTCAGGTTTCCAATTAAAAGTCCTGGAACAATTTTATCACAAATCCCTAAGTTAATTACACCATCAAACATATCATGCGATAAGCCTATACCAGCCGATAACGCTATAATGTCTCTACTTAAAAGCGATAAATCCATACCAGGCTGACCTTGCGTTACGCCATCGCACATAGCTGGTGTACCTCCTGCTACTTGCGCTGAACAATTAAACTCATTGGCATATTTGCGAATTAGTTTTGGGTAGTCTTCATATGGCTTGTGAGCCGATAACATATCGTTGTAGGCAGTTATAATGCCTAAATTAGGCTGAGCACCTTCTTTTATTAATTCTTTGTCGGTGGCATTACATCCCGCAAAACCATGTGCTAGGTTACCACAAGAGAGGTGGTTACGACCCTGAGATGAAGCCGCTTTAGCCAGTTCAGATACTTGTTCTAAGTAGGCTTCTCTGCTCTCTTTACTGCGTTCTACAATTCGATTTGTTATGGATAAAATTTTCTTGTTCATAGCTTGTATGCTTATGGTGCCCAGTAAATACTTGAGTTGGGATGATTGTCAGATAAAACTTTGTCGATAGGTAACTCCAGGCTTCTATTAGCACCATTATTAATAATCTCTAACTTTTCTTGTCCTGTAATATGAAGGAATACTTTATCAGCTTTTCTTAAATATGGCCAAGTGAAAGAAATTCTATTTTTTGGTTCGCTTGGCGCCGTAGTGTAAATTAAGTGTTGGTCTTGATCGTCCTGGAGTCCCACACTGGATGCTGGATCATTCGGAAATAGTGATGCAAAGTGCCCATCAGTTCCCATGCCCAAAACAACAATATCTGGTTTCTTAGTCGCGGGTATGTTTTCAATCAGTGAGTCCATGTTAAACGAGAGATCCTTTGTGTCCCTAACAAGTGGTAAAAACTTAGGTTTATTGCCAGATATCTTATTTAGAAATATCGTTTTAATCATTCGGGCGTTAGAGAAGTTACTCGACTCTTCAACAATTCTATCATCCACTAAACTGACCGATACTCCGTGCCAATCAAATTTACTTTCTGCAAGAATTAACAACAGTCCTTGAGGCGTGGAGCCACCTGAAAAAAGAATGTTAACCTCTTTCTGACTTTTTTTTAGTTCTGAAATTGAATTTAAGATATCCTTGGCAAGTTGAATATCTAATTCGCTTCTATTGTCAAAGACCTTTTTTTTCATTTTTTAGTATTGTTTTTGTGCCAATAATGGTCGCCATTTAGGATTTTATCACCCGTGCCCATTGTTCCTGCTTTATAGAAATCGAGTTCTGTGGCTTCCATATTATCAAGAATGGAATGAGTCCATTCCCAAGCTGCTCTTAATTCATCTTCTCGCATGAATAGCGTTTGAATTCCTCTTACAACATCAGCAAGCAATCTTTCATATGCATCTGGTAAATAGTCATCAAAGGAATCAGCGTAATCCAATTCTAGCGATACAGGTTTATATCTGTAACCACCTGGACCCGGTTCTTTGGCCATTTGAACCAATTGTATACTTTCTTCTGGCTGAAGACGAATGATGAGCTTGTTTCTGTGAATTTTTTTCTTCGATGGGAAAACATTATGAGGAACTCGTTTAAAGTTAATGACTATTTCAGAATATCGTTCTGTCATTCGCTTCCCTGTTCTTAAATAGAATGGAACGCCCGCCCATCGCCAATTGTCAATATCAACCTTCATTGCAACGAAGGTTTCCGTGGTCGAATCAAACCTGTCAATATCTTCCTGGTATGATTGCATTTGAACGCCATTTACTTCACCCCTTGTATATTGAGCCCTAACAAAGTTTTTTTGAATGGACTTCTTGTCGTATTTCCGTACGGCTTTTAAAACCTTTAACTTTTCATCTCTTACATTGTGCGCATTTAACTTTGCCGGAGGCTCCATAGCAACTAAACAAAGCAGCTGAAGAAGATGGTTTTGAACCATGTCTTTTAATGCGCCATATTGGTCGTAATAATTTTTTCGTTGCTCTACCCCTATAGATTCAGCTACTGTAATTTGGACATTATCAATGTAATTCGCATTCCATGCTAGCTCGAATATGTGATTAGCAAAGCGCAGAACCATTAAGTTTTGTACTGTCTCTTTCCCTAAGTAGTGGTCGATTCTAAAAATTTGCTTTTCCTTGAAGTACTTGCGTATACCGCTATTCAATTTCTCGAAGGAGGCTAAATCGTGTCCCAATGGCTTTTCAAGAACTATTTTTACCTCATCATGAATCATGTCATTAGCTTTTAATGACTCTGATATTGATAAAAATAGGGAAGAAGGGGTTGAAAAATAAAAGATCGTGTTCTTAATGTTTTTCGATAAGATTGATTCTTTTATGCTCTTATATTCTGATTGTTGGGTTAGGTCAGCCGAAATATATTCCGTCATTGAGAACAAATCCTTCATGATTTTAGGATCAACATTCTCAACATGCTTGGTGATGTTTTTTTCCAAAATGCTGTGGAATTCATCTGCCGTGTATTGGTTACGACTAACCGCTACGATATTTGAACTTGCACTAAATTGCCCTTCTCGTATTCTGTGATAGATAGCAGGATATATTTTCCTGCATGCCAAATCTCCATCGCCACCAAAAACGATCAAATTAAAGTTAATTCCATTTTCACTCATACCCATAACTTATTGTAAATATAACAATAACATGTTTCAAAACAAACCCGTTGATGGATTTTATTAAGAATAGTCTTTGTTTAAGTGATTCTTTCTTTGACTCCGTTAGTATGAAACTCAACCAACTTGTCAATAGGACAACGAACTATGTTTTTTACCTCATAGCCATATTTGTCAGCAACTTTAGTGAAATACTTTTTATAGTAAAATGCTATAGATCCTACGCAGCCTATTTTTTTGTCAACGTATGGTCCATAGGGTAAAACGCGAAATTTAAAAAAGTCATCAAACCCCTGTGTTAATAGATCATTAAAGGGTTCATAATGTGGATGAGAATTTATAAATCGCGCAAATTTTGCTAGAAATACATTCGGGCTTTTTTTCTGATAAGCAGCCTCAATTATATCGTCTTTCGATAGATGATATAAAACTTCAAAATGAGTCTTTATGTTAGATTGCATAGTGCCCTCAAGGTACATTTTAAGGACCCTTATTCCTAGATATGCTCCACTGCCTTCATCACCAAACAAGTAGCCATGAGAAGGTATGTTTTTTATCTCTTGTCCATTTTGCCATACACACGAATTAGATCCGGTTCCAAGGATACACGCGATTCCATTTTCTAGGCCTAAGGAGGCCCTGGCTGCCGCAATTAAATCGTGGTCTATTTCTATGGTGCTATTTGGAAAAATATTGGAGAATGCTGTTTTTAAAATGGCATTCTTACTTTCTGAGGAACATCCTGCTCCATAATAATTAATACTTATTTGTTCCTGTTTATCTATAGGTAATTCAGAAAACTCTTTAAGCAGTGTTTTCTCAATAAAACTAGAATCATGAAAGTATGGGTTAAACCCTATAGTTCTTATGCTTGCTAGTTCATTCGACTCTTCATCGACCAACACCCAGTCCGTTTTAGTGGACCCTCCATCTGCTATTAATTGATACATTTTAGTTGATTACTTTAAAAGGAATATTTCCTGTGGCAACATTGCCGTGTCCGTCATAAACAAAGAGAAACAAGCGATATTCTCCTTCCCTGTAAGGGGCGCGGAAGTTAACATTCGATTCTTTTGAGGACGATTTAGAAAAAATACCTTTTAATGCTTTGGGTGCTTTTTCTGCGTCTCCTCCAGTTTTTTTGTCAGTGCTTTCAGGTATAATTAACCACTCGTAGCGTAAATCATCATTATCCTTATCCGCAATTGTGACCGAGGAACTCATTGCTTCATTTGGTTTAATTTTGATATTAGCATATGGGGTCTTACCATTGAGTAAAAAATCATTTATACTTGGTGCATGATTGTCAACCTCTTTTCCGCTCCATGATTCAATAAGCACATCCATCACCTCTGTTTCCTCACCGCTCTCTGTAAAAAGCCCAAACCATGTTGATGTATGCTCTTGTTTTTGACCCCACAGAAAGACATATGAGCCTAAACATGAAGTTTTATCAGATTCTATTGCTTTCAAACTTTGACCGTATGTTTCTGCTTTCTGAGTACTTGTTTCTTCTATAGATGCGCCCCATTCCGTTTTGGCTACTTCCCACCAACCGTAAGGTCCCCACTCGGCAACTACATATGGTTTATTCCAACCATAAACTTTCATGGCTTTTGGCAAGTAGGATATATTCCCGTAAGTATTTACCCCCAGAATGTCAAGACTAGGTGTGTGTTTATTTATCAGTTTGATTTCGGCTACATCCAATCCAGCAGTTACTGCCATGGTAGGGTGGTTGGGATCCTCTTCATGAACCATCTGACAAATTTCCTCCAGGTATTTCCAAACGTCAAAGTTTGAATAATCTAAGTCCATTTCATTGCCCACTCCCCACATCAATATGGCTGGGTGATCTTTATACTTTCTTACAACTTCTCTGAACATTTCGAGTTGTCCCTTTATCGCATCTTTATTGCTATAGTCAAATCCTTGTCTCTCTTGACCCATCCAAATTCCAAAGGTCACAGTGAGTCCTAGATTTTGAGCCTCTTCTAGAACTGCATCTGTGTTAGCGTCAACACCCCATGTTCGAATGCTATTACCTCCGTATTCGGATAGTCTTTCCAATTTAGTGGTTCCACCGGCACCTTTGATATAATATGGCTCACCTCCTCTTAAAAGTTGAAATCCGCTATCAGTCGCAACAACTTCAACTTTTATTGCCTCTGCATTAGCTAGTAAAACAGCTGCTAGTAGTGTTATGGTAGTAAGCAACTTAATCATTCTATAAAAATCTTTTTTCTAATAGTTCGAAACTCTGTGGTTCCAATAATAAAGTAAATCCCTGTCGGTAAATTTGATAAGTCCCAACTTAATGAACCTTCAAGCTCTTCTAATTTTATACATTGGCCCGCACTATTAAAGAGTTTTAAGCCTGCCAAACCTCCTTCATTATGTATTGCATTTACCATATTACCAGCTTGATAGATGTTTAATTCATCTTTGTTTGGCAGTAAGAGAAGGGAATTAGAAAAAGTAATGTTGTTGTTTTCATCCGTTCTTTTAATTCTATATGTCACTGGGTTGTAGTTTGAATTATTATCAACAAATGTGAATTCAGTTTCATTGTTTGAATAAATAATACCTGATATAGGTTCAAAGTTATTTCCGTTGCTACTTTTTTCTACAACATATTTACTATTTAAACTGTTAATGTCTTTCCAATTTAACAAGTTGTTTCCGTTGTCGTTATGTCCTTCTAACTGCACGGCATGGTTATTAAGGGTTATAGGAATCGGTTGAACATCCCAATTACAAACTTGGTTGGAGCCAATAAAAGACCCGTTATATCCACTTGAGAAAGCAAAATGAACGTCAGTGTTTCCAGAGGGGAAGTAGTCCGCAGCTATATCACTATTAAGTGTAATCACTGTACTACCATCATATTCAACCGTAAGGGTGTTTGTACTTGGGTTCCAGCAAATATTAGCAGAGTGTGTATTTCCGTCGTTCAAGTCGGGAATGCAGGCGAAAGCCTCAAAAGAGTTATTGTCACCATCCTCGTGAATGGCAATGTGGGGGCAAAATCCTGCTCCAGTCGAGGGCTCATCGGCATCACCAAAGCTAATGTTATCGAAAACATCAAACTCAATTGTAAGGGCCCCTCCATCGGTGGGGGCTCCTCCACCCAGGTTACTAGCGTCATTGTTTAACTCATTGTATCCTATGTTACCACCAGGCCCGCAACCTACAACTTGCTGACACGGGTTGTCATTGTAAGCGGAGGAAAAATCTACAATGGAAAACGCAATTCCATCGGAAGTTAAGGTAGACAAGGTAAAATCAAAACTTACACAAAAATCACAAGTTAAACTGTACGTGTCTCCATAATAAGCAATACCGCAGCTGCTTCCAGAAAACACAAAACAACTAGCCGTATTTGAAACTTCCCCTTGATACTCATAGATTCCTCCCGCATCACAAGCAGGTGATCCAGCATCAAGATTACTTAAATTGCTGTTTGGTGAGGTAACAGGGCATTGACTAAGCGCCAGCTTAGCTAGCAAGACTAGAATCGATATGGAGCTAAGCTTTAACATGTCTACTGTCTCTGGTAAACTCTTACATAATCAACCTCCATGAATCTTGGATTTTGCAGGGCTGAATTGTCTATGTCCCCACCTAAATTTCCTCCCACTGCTGTGTTAAGTAGTAGATGAAACTCAGCATCAAATGGCCAAGTGGCACTAATTAAATCGTTAGTTCTTAATATTTTGTAGGTTTCAACATTATCTAAATACCACGTAATTGAGTTTTCATCCCATACTACCGCGTATAGGTGAAAGTTATTATCAGGAAAAAAGGGCTCCGGATCTCCAATAAAGTTGTGGTTTCCAAATTGATCAGAGAAGTGCACGGTATTCAGAATTTCATTCGGGCTATTTCCGACATATTCCATAATGTCTATTTCGCCACTTATTGGCCATGGCTCAGAAGGGTTTGAAGGAAGCATCCAGAAGGCATGCCATAGTCCACCAATATCCGACATTCTAATTGAAGCTTCAATTTTACCGTATTTAAAATCACCTAGGTTTAGAGAACGTAAACGACCAGATGTGTAATCATATCCAGCGAAACTTTCTGCTTGAGCTTTTATTCTAAGGTGGCCGCCAGTAACTTCAATGTTCTCAGCACGATAATACTGTGCCTCATTATTGCCCCACTGCCATAAGCCATAGGCAGATCCGTCACCAAGTTGAATTTCCCATTTATCCTCATCTAGTTCAGTTGAATTAAATTCATCTGACCAGACAAGTTTATATTCCCTAGTTACGGGGTCACTTTGTTTACATGAAAACAAAGTAAAGGCTAGTATTAAAATGGATATGTATTTTAAAGAGGACATAAAAAAGCAAAGCATGATTTTAGCCTTTTGGCTAAAATCATGCGAGAGTTGCTACTCCTTAATTAATTTTCTTGTAAAGCTATGTCCATCCGCGTTTTGAACTCTAATCATATAGATTCCACTATTGAACTGACTAGTTTCTATCAGAGTTGACAAACTATTTAAGCCTGCTTGCTGATAGATAACTTTTCCTGTAATATCTGTTATTACAATGTTTTCAATTACGTCTTCAGATGACACTGTAAATTCATTTTTAAACGGCACCGGGAAGATTTGCGTTTTGGCGCTCAAGTTGTACTCTTCAATAGAAACTGTGGAATCAAAAGAAAATCTAATGTTATCTAAATAAATTGAATCTTCTGTTGCTGTTGATGGATCAAGCAATAACACTATTCCTGCTATTTGAGTTGCTGTTGGCACTTCATTTAGGTATAGATCAAAAGTTTCCCAGTCCGTAGTTGATGATGTAGTGAATGTAGTATCCGCTAGGTTATTACCATTAGCATCTTGCAGTATAAGTAGAAAATCTTGAGGTGCGGCCGGACTGTAAAGGTCTATTTGAGCCAGATTATACGTGTCTGATGTGAATGGCATATCTAAATCACCACCAAATGCTCCATCATTCGTTGGCGGAGGCCATTTTTGGAAAAAACCACAACTTGCTGAAATATTATTTCCGGAATTCATTGGGTTTCCTACAGTAGAATAATTTCCATTTGAAAAGGTATAAGTAATATTTCGTTGACACTCAAAATTGTCACCAATGGTTGGATCTGGTGTAGTTCCAGCACAAGGATCAACAAATTCTGGTCCCATAAGGTTGTCCCAAACCCAAATCGTTGAATTGTTGGTGTTAGGCTCAAAAAGAATAACCATTCTGTTTACATCACCGTCAGAAACTGTGGCATCTGGGGTGTTAACATGTGAAAAAGTCAACGTTTCCCAGGCATTGCTTGCGGTAGTTGTAGCAGTGTATTCACTATGCCTTCCTGTTGGATAATTTGTAGGCATGGCTGCACTCGAGTTTTCTAATGTAATCTGCACAGTGTATCCTGGTCCTGGACTAAAAACTTGAATCGTCATATTTTTAGCTCCGGTAACATAATCAGTAACTGTATCAACTACATTCGTCCCTGCTGGATCTATGACGATTACATCATATAAAACAGCGTTGTTTCGCACATAACGAGCACAAACAGCGCTTGAATTTGCTCCTGTTGTTACAGGGTTACTAAAGTTCTCGTCAAACGTTGTTCCATCATAATAAGAATAAACGATTTGCTCTGGATTATCAAAATCATCCCAAGTCTCTTGGGCATTACTAGCCGATGAAATTAATGTAACGGCTGCTAGAAGGGTATAAACTTTTTTCATATGCTATGATATTGTTAATTTTACAATAACTTACTGTAAAGATAACAATAATTTTGATATAAGCAAATTTATTGTACGCTAAATGTTGAGCTTAGATTTTGTATAAGCAATTGGAAATCACCTGACTCAATGTTCCATTGATTGTTTATTCCAACAAAAGAGAGCTCCTGAACGGGGATTTTAAAATCTACTGTTCGAGTTTCACCTGCTTTTAAATTGATTTTCTTAAACGCTCTCAAACGCTTTACAGATGGGGTTATGCTCGCAACAAGATCACTTATATATACCTGTACTACTTCCTTCCCTTCTAGTTGTCCGGTATTACTTACATTAACAGAGACAATTATCGTATCGTTTACTCCATAACTTGATTTGTCTATACTGAGCTTATCGTATACGAAATTTGTGTAACTCAATCCAAATCCAAATTCCCATTGAGGATTAAAGGCTTTATCTCCAAAAAACTTATCTAGCTTTTCAGTATGCTTGTGATCATATGGTACAAGAGAGGCCGAATACCTTGGATAGGTAAATGGTAATTTCCCAGAAGGGTTTACCTCACCATAAATTATTCGAGCTATAGCCTCACCACCAAAGTCACCTGGTTGATATGCATGTAAAATTGCTCCTACCTTCCCTTCAATTTGATTAATAAGTAAGGGGCGATTAAAAACATTGACCAATACAATGTTCTTGTTGACGGATTTAATAGAGTTAACTAATTCAATTTGTGCTTTAGGTAATTGAAGATCTTCTATATCTCCGGGTTTCTCAGTGCTAGGCAATTCACCCAGGCAAATTACCACAACTTCTGCCTGCTGAGCGGCTGATTTGATTGCGTTCAAATTACTCAAAGAGTCCAAACCTCCTCCTTCAACATATTTTACTTGTCCATTACTTGAGGCCGAGATGGCTTCAAAAATCGTTTTTCTGCCTTCGGTGTTAAACTTATCATCCACTCCCTGCCAAGTATGTGTCCATGCTCCATTTTGAATATTAAGTGAGTTAGCGGCTGGTCCGCAAATTAATACTTTGCTATTTTTATTTAGAGGCAAAAGTTCGTTCTCATTTTTAAGCAAGGTAATGGACTCCTCCGCAGCCATTCTAGCAATGTTGTGATGCTTTTCGGAGGCAAAATCTGGATATTGATTGAAGTTTGGTATTGGGCTATCCAGCAAACCAAGTTCATTTTTTACCCACAGGATTCTTCTACAGGCTTCATCCAACCTGCTTTCTGGAACTTCCCCGCTTTTAACTAAATCGATTAAAGCCCTGTTAAAGCTGTAATTATTTGGGGTCATACTCATATCTACACCAGCTAATACTGCTATTTTAACTGCTTCACGCATGTCTTTAGCAATCTTATGATCCCTATAAAGTTTGATAATATCCTCCCAATCTGTAACGGCAATTCCTTTAAATCCTAATTCATTTCTTAATAGATCCGTAAGTAACTTTGGGTTTGCGTGTACAGGAATTCCATTTATTTCACCAGAATTAATCATCAAGGTAAGCGCATTATTATCTATTGCTTTTTTAAATGTTGGTAAGAAGTATTCTTTCAGTTGTCTTTCTGGAATCCACGCTGGTGTTCTGTCTTTTCCAGATACAGGCATGCTATAACCTAAAAAGTGTTTCATGCAGGCCGCAACTTTATAAGGGTTAGATGGGTCGTTGCCTTGGTAGCCCTTAACAGCTGCTTCAGTCATTTCTTTGGCTAAATAAACGTCTTCACCGTAGGTTTCAAAAAACCTTGACCAGAGTGGTTGTCTCGCAAGATCCAGCACTGGTGAAAAATTCCATGGAATTCCTGAAGCTCTGCATTCATATGCTGTAACGCTACCCGCTTCCTCAACTAATGAAGGATTCCATGTAGCCGCTTGCCCCAATTGTTGTGGGAATAAAGTTGCATCAACCGTATAATTAACACCATGTATAGCGTCAATACCAT
The DNA here is from genome assembly GCA_964230025.1 of Flavobacteriales bacterium. Taxonomy (GTDB): domain Bacteria; phylum Bacteroidota; class Bacteroidia; order Flavobacteriales_D; family JAUILH01; genus CAXRFO01. The sequence continues at coordinate 781,844 of CAXRFO010000012.1, forward strand.
AAATTATAGGTATTCCATTACCTTCATTAACTGCTTTCTTCTGGATTTCAGTAATTATTTCTTCCCAATGTTCCCTAGTATAAGTGTGACCACCAACATTTAGAAAGGAACCAACGAAATAGTGATTTATGGCGGAGTCAAGTTTTATAGGGTCCAATTCATGTGGCTCTACCAAATTGAATACTTCACCTTTGGATATGACATCAAGATTAATTTGGGTCATTTGCCCAACTTTCTCTTCGATTGACATTTTAGAAATTAGCTTTTCGATTTTTTCCCCGTAGTCAAATTTTGCCTTAGAAGTCTTCTCTATTTTATTGTCATCGTTTTGCTCGGTGGTGTTACTTGTTCCACAGGAAAACAAGGTCAAGAAACAGATCGTTCCTATCAACAAATAATTTAAAGATTTCATTTTTTGGTTATTTTGATATTATCGAAATAAACTTCACCATCAGAACTACCTTGAAACTTTAGTTGTTTAATTTGGTCTAAAACTAGTCCAGATTGCGTGATGTTAATTTTAGAAAGCGGGATCTCAACTTCTTGCCATCCGTTTGTCTCTTTTCCTTCATAAACCTTAACGGAATGACCACGGTAATCCTCTAAAGAAATTTGAAATTGACTGCCTTTTCCAGCCTTTACTCTAAAGGAAATTTTTGCTTGATCGATTACTCCCCTTAAATTAATTTGATACCAATCGTTCCAATTAATTCCCCATTGAGACCATGAACAATCGGCCTTATATTTCCAGTAAATTACTTTGTTTCCTTCTTTTTCAACTTCCTTTAAATCCTGGCAATCATTATTTTCATATCCCCATGCATCATTTAAGAAACGGTTTTTTCGATAGATGGTTTGGTTAACGTTTCCTTTCGGCTTCATGAGTTCAACATTCTCACGCATTTGATTGTATTGTTCCTTGGAATAATCGATAATGCTGATCTCGTCAAGGTAAAAGGCTCCGGCTCCTTCAAGCTGAAATTTCATTTGTTTAATTGAATAAATATCAACCTCCTCTTCGTTAACAGGAAAATCCCACAGTGGCACGATAATTTGCTTCCATGTTGAGTCTATTTGTAGGCCATTTAAGTATTTATTGGCATCAATGAAATAGTAGCTTCCACCACCTCCAAAATCCTCAAGATTAGCAACAATTGGTATGCTTTTTACGGTGTCACTGCCAATTGATCTAACATAAAAGGAGAGTGCCTTTTTGTGTCGAGCTTCCGAAAGATCAATAGGATTCCAGTTGTTGAAACTATTTCCAAAACCAGCCCATTCACAACCCCTTCCTTTATTCCACTCTATTTTAATGCAATTGTTGCCTGAAAAAGCACTGACTTCATTTGTAATTTCAAAATCACCGCACTCAGCCAATTCGTTCCACATGGTTCCTGCAGCATCTTGGTAGATTACCATAGGACCTTTTTCTTTGATGCTTATTTCTTCGTAACGATCATACAATGACTGTTGCTCAAACTGGATAGAGCCACAACCACTAGCAACGAAGAGAAGAATAAATATTTTAAGTTTAGTCATCACGGATTGTAAGGGCCGTTGGTGGTGAATATTGCGTGATCAAATAGAATCTTGGCGTTTCCATTGTTTTGATCTGCTAAAAAGAACATGTTTACTGAAATGAGTTTTGAAGGCTCAGGTAATCCATTTCCATTTGTTTCAGCCGGCTCTCCGTTTGGTGCATTTACCAAGGAAGCATACTCCAAACTTATTTGTTGCCAAGTCGTGTCACTTGTCCAATACTCATAGGTAAACCTGTCTTCTGTATTTGGGTCGAACACACCATCTCCGTTTTCATCTTCATCGAACCACAGTAGTACGAAGGATGTAGTAGGCCCAACACTTTCTAAAGGCTTAATGGCCATATTGTAGTATAAGTTATTCGGGCTTGCCTGCAAGCCAAACGTGCCGGCATCTGGTTGTACCGCAACAGATCCAATTGCCCAATCCCATGTTACGGTTCCTTCAAGACTATAATGGCAGCTGCCCTTTGCAGATTCACTATTACAAACAATTCCGGCAGTAACGGTAGTTTGTTGCCAAACATTCCAATTGCTGCCGACACCATTCTCAAAGCTAGTAACTAGAACACCTTGGTCTACTTTTTCACCCGTAACTGTTATCGTATCATATAAGATAGGTGAGCCATCTTCATCTGGGAATGTTATTTCAACATAAACATCTTCCAAACCAAAAGAAGGGTAACTGTTTGCTCCTCCATTCCATGCTGCATTATCTGATGACAGAATACGCTCTGATCCAGTTAGTGTTCTCACCGCGCCGGACTGTGAACCTGTAATTTGTATTACCCAAGTAGTGTTTTTGGATAATTCCCCGTTGAATACCAAATCTCCATCAGTTGCAAAATTTATAGGATCTTGGCTTGCAGTAATATCTTCAACGATACTGAATGGTCCTACTAGGTCATTCAAACTTGGGCCATCAATGGTTTCACCATCTTCTTTCCTACAGGAGGTCCAAACAAGGCCGAGAATTATTGTACTAAATATAATTTTCTTCATGACTAAAAGAATAAGTTGTAAAGTATTGTGAACTGCGACATTCCATAGTCGGTCAAGTTTTCGCTTGCATGACTGATGTTAAATTTTTGGAAATGTGTTGAAAGAACGTTGTGCTCATTAAAGCGATACTGAATACCAGCGGCTATTACACTCTCCTCAAAATCGTAATTAACGATATCAAAATCAACAATTGTATTATACACGTTTCGCTCATTTACGAAAGCTGTACCACTTGTTGACCATAGTTTCGCTCCAAATAAAAGATCTAATTTCTTAGCAATTTCAATTGACATACCTACGTCTCCGAAAACACTCTGCAAGTTAATTTGTTCATAGCTCTCACCACTTCTAGCAGTTGTTTCGTAACGCAATCCAAGATCAAACTTTATTTTTCTTTCCCAGTTAAGAACCTCATTTAAATAGAGGTCCGTGCCTGTTTCAGCAAGTAAGAATAACTTCTTTTGAGTTGTTCCAGTCCCTCTTGATTGAGTTAATCCCGAAAACCTTAAGAAGGATTTTTTAAATGCTTTACCCTTTAGTTGCTCAGCGTTAAAATAAACTCCCTTTCTATTTGGAGTAGCTTGCCCATAAGGAGTGCTATTGTTGTAAGCGGCAAAATATGGAACCAATGATTCAGAGATTTTGTTGGTATTATCAGTATTTCCGCTAATAAAATCTACGTAGCTTATAGGTCTTCCGATGGCGTCATTTGTATATTGTTGATAAACCCTTGGAAACTGCGAGAAGTTTATTCTTCTTGTTTGCGCACCGGGAGATCTAAAATCTGATCCAACATCTTTATAACCCAAACTAAGTTTGAATTTATTGTCAGCGATTATAGAATGAATATTCACATCCACAAACCAATCACTTAAAGACTCTGGTGCTCTTAGGTCCTGATAAAAAAGGTATTGGCTTGTTGATAGGCCTGCTTCTCCTGAAAACCCCAATTCTATGCTGTCTTTTAAGTAAGTTTTATATCTAAAACCAGCTGTGTGAACCGAATTTTTGAATTGGATGCTGTCAGCAATTGTCTCCTTTAAATCAAACAGATTGGCACTGTTGAAAGACAATTCAAAACGCGGGATAACAACCACCCCTAAAGATCCTCCACCAAACAGTCTCTCAGGAACCGCAAGACCATCTGTTACTTGTTGACGAGTCAAGTATGACTTGAAACGAATGGCATCTATTCCTTTATTGAACTTTAGCCCAAAAGCGGCTTTAGCGCCTTGCATTCTCCAGGCATTTGTTGTGTCATTATAGAACATGTCGTAATGAACAACTCTTCTGCGCTGACTGAACACTTCACCTTCATTTAAATTGCCTTCCTCTGGTGAATTCCAAACTGTATAAGGAGTTTGCCTAATATCAATATCACCAAGTTCATAGCGCACAATGTTTCCAGCTACACCCTTAAGTGTTAGTTGCCTTACATTGAAGGATACACCTGCTCCCCAAAAGCCCCCAAGTTCATTTCTTATTCTAAACATACCAATGATTTCGGTATTATTGTTTGGAAATGCACTAATTCCAAAATCAAGTAAAGTGTGACCGTAATTTGCTTTTCTGGTTGAAATAGAGTCCAACTCACGGTCTATGTCGAGTTCGTTAGCTAGGTAATAAGCTCTACCTGCTCCATTTATTTGGAACTTTTTTTTCTGACCGAAAACGGATAAAGCAAAAACACATAATATGATGAGTAAGTATTGTTTCATTAGAAATATATTTTAAGTTCAACCGTTGACTCATGGCCAGCGAATCTTGCAAGTTCGAAACTGCTATCTTCAAATTTGAAATACCGGTGCCGCAGATACAGCATTGTGTTTTTACTCATCGAATAATCAATTCCAAACCCAATAGCTACACCTTCTTGGTTTAAGGGCCGCTGAGATTCAATATTCACTTGAGTTGCATAATTCCCGATTACTCTCTCGTAGCCAAAATATTGAGCAAGAACTAATTTTTTATGAATACGATAATAGTTTTCCCATTGGTGGGCATAGTAACGGATATAGGCCTCTTCTGTAGTTAAGGTGGTTGCTGAAAATTCCGGTTGAGCGGAATTATACATACCTAAATAGAACATATAGAAAGGTTTATTGAATAACTTAAATTCATATTTCAATTGAACTTCTGTGTTATTAAAATATTTATCGTTTACCACCTCACCATTCGCACCAACATCAGTAAGGTTAACTGTTTCAAAGGCCCCTCGGAATAATACTGACATGCGGTTATATGGTCCAACATTACTTGGGAACGACCATCTCCACATTCTTGCCATTGTAAGACCATTTATAGCATGACCATAGGTTAATTGGTTGTTAAGATTTTCCAGTTCCTTTGCCCAGCCCAACCCTATTGTAGTTTTAAGTTTGTTTGACCCTAATGGAATGTTGAAATCTGAATTTAGGTTTAAACCTTGTCTATTATTAGCCATTTGACCAATCCCTAACATTGCACTACCAGTTTGTTGTAACACGCCGTTCGAGCCAATAATTTGACCAGAACTCGCTGAAGCAGAAGGCGATTCTACAACGGATGTGTTTACGAATTCAGCGTTGTTATTAACAACATTTGGAGCGATTCTAAAATAATGTAGTTCTATGGGTACGTTACGAATGAACTTGTCTGTGAAATTAATTTTAAACGAAAGTAATTCACCTACTCCAAGGTCTTGATAAACATCCTGATAGTGTCCAAAGCCGGCCTCTCCAGAGAAAAGTACTTTATTGAAATCAAGTGCAAAATCAGTAGTTAAAATGGAGTTTTTAATTTCATCCTGCGCAAGTAAATCAGTGTAGGATAAACGGTTAAAAGAGTTAATTCCAATTCTATGTTTTCCGAATTTTCTAGATAATTGTCCGCCATATACGTTATTAGGTATGGTGTTGTCTAATAAACCAAGAAAGTAGACTGAGGAAGAATCCGCTGGCACAGCAGGATCGGCCAAAAAAGCAGAACCTGCGTTTTGGGTTTTCCCATAAAGAAGACTTAGATTAAGACCAAGTGGAAGCTCTGAGATGTCCAGTATTAGGCCTTGGAAAGCTTGTTTCGACCAACGAGCATCTTGTGAAATCGCACCTTGTTTGTAATATTGTGAGTAACGTTGGTCAACCTCCTTGAATTGGGGGTCCCACGGATTTCGCTCAAAAATACTGAAGCGATTATACCCCGCAAAGGATTGCATGGTAAAAGGTGTCATTTGGTGCCAGTGTATCCCACCTGCACGAACTGAAACATTTCCCTGGGGGGTTTGAAAATTACCATATAAATTTACTCCTAAAAGAAGGTTTCTATAGTAATCAAAATCTCCCGTCATTTGATTCCAAACAACCAAATCCGTCCCAAAAGAAGTTTTATCGGAAGGCCTACCGCTCAAGTTTAATGTCAATTCTGGTAACTGCGTGTCATCTCCGATTAGGATATTCCTACCATCAATATAGATTGGATCGCCATTTACAACATCCACAGCATATGGTGTTGTCATGTAGCGGTGCTGAGTATAAAACCTATAGTTTCCACTAACCCCAAAACCTTGAAGTGGGGCCTCTTTCACCAAGCTGTCTTGACCGGAGGATAGTAATGCCGTGCAGGCAAAAAGTATAGCGTATGTAAGTTTTAAATTCAATTTACCAAAATATTGAGTAAAGCGCGATAAGCATTAATATAACTCCAAAAGATAAGATATTAAAAATAGATGAAGTCTGGAATAAAGATTTGTTCAACTCAATTCCCTTTTCATCATCCGCACCTTTGTTTTGAGCATGAGAAATAATGAGCATAATAATAGAAGTTAATAAAAAGGTTATGCCCATTTGGTGCATCCAAGGTAAATCAGGGAATATAGCGCTATCTACCCAACCTTTTGATCCAACTTTTAAGAAGAAGGCAATTGGTATTGATAGAATAGCACCAGTAATCGCTGCCTTTGCAGTCGTCTTTTTCCAAAATAAGCCCAGTATGAAAATCGCTAATATTCCCGGACTAACGAGACCCGTATATTCTTGAATGTATTGGAACACCTGGGGGACCCCGCCAAGTAATGGAGCCATGCAGATAGCTATCACAAGCGCAATAAGACCAGTAATTCGACCTACATTTACAAGGCGCTTCTCGCTCGCTTCTTTATTGATTAATGGCTTGTATATATCCATTGTAAAGATGGTAGAGGTACTGTTTAGCATAGACGCTAAAGAAGACACAATTGCAGCAGCTAATGCGGCTAAAACCAACCCCTTCACACCGGATGGAACAAAGCTTGATATTAACCACGGGAACGCTTTATCGTTAACCACTTCACCTCCAGGCCCCGTGAACTCTGCTGCTACATCTGGGCTCTCTGAATACATTACGAAAGCAATAATACCCGGAATGACAACAATTAAAGGGATAATCATTTTTAAAATAGCTGCAAACACAATTCCTTTTTGAGCTTCTTTAAGACTTTTTGCAGCAAATGTTCGTTGAATGATATATTGATTAAAGCCCCAGTAATAAATATTTGCAATCCACATACCTCCCACTAACACGGCTATACCAGGCAGGTTTGAATACTCCTCGTGACTAGAGTCTAAAATCATATCAAACTTCTCGGGCACTTTCTCATATATGTATGAAAAACCTCCTACAATTGAGTTGTCAGGAGAAACCTCATAAAGTGCTATAAAAGTGGTTATCAAACCACCAATTACAAGTAAGACAACCTGTATAACATCGGTCCATGCAACTGATGATAATCCGCCCCACAAGGAATAGGCTGCAGTAAAAAGCGCTAAGCCCAGAATACTATAAATTACAGTAGAACCATCGCCAGTTCCTATCACAGTATCAAGGGCGGTTGCGCCCAAGTATAGAACAGAAGTCAGATTAACAAAAATAAAGAGTACTACCCAAAATACAGCAAGCATGGATTTTACTTGGGAGTTATATCTTTTCTCAAGAAATTCTGGAATAGTATAAAGTCCTTTCTCTATGAAAATAGGGAGAAAGTATTTACCCACAATGATTAGCGTAAGAGCAGCCATCCATTCAAATGACGCAATGGCTAAACCAACTGCAAAACCTGAACCTGACATTCCAATAAACTGCTCAGCGGAAATGTTTGCTGCAATCAAGGAGGCGCCAACGGCCCACCATGGGAGAGACTTTGAGGCAAGGAAATAATCTTTTGAGCTTTTCTCTATTCCTTTTTTGGGTCTGGACATATATAATCCAACCGAAAGAATTAGTAAAGAATAGACTACTAATATGGTTATATCAATTGCGCTAAGCTGCATTTACATAGTGTAACAAGGACACTAAGATATTGTAAAAACAACACTAAGCAAAATTTTTTTACATTTCGAACACAAATCCGCCTTTTTTCAGCTCTTTATATTGCTTTGTGTCAAACTCGTAAAGCTTAGCGGGGCGGTGGGATACATTTGTTTGAAGCTCATTGCAATCTCGCAACAAATTCATTTTTAAAATTTTCTTTCTAAAGTTTCTTGGATCAAGCTCGATACCTAAAATAGCTTGATAAAGCAAAAGCAATTCCGTTAAAGTGAATTTAGGCGGTAACAGTTCAAACCCAATAGGTTTTACTTTTACTGATTCCTTGAGTCGGTTAAAACAGGTGTCAAGTATTTTATTGTGATCAAATGCTAATTCCTTTACATCTTTGAGATTTACCCATTGTGCTTCTGAAGCAAATGATGATGGGTTCAACTTGTAGTCACTAATTTTAACTAAGGTATAGTAGCTTACAGTTAGTACCCTACCCATAGGGTGGCGGTCAACTTCACCAAAGGTTTCTACTTGCTCGAAAAACAAGTCTTTAATTCCGGTTAACTCATTTAGAACTTCATTAACAGAGGAATTTAAATCCTTATCAGGTGAAAGTAAATTCCCTGGCAGTGCCCAATACCCTTTATATAAATCATCTCCTCTTTCAATCAAAAGAACTTTTAACTCTTGTCCATCGAATCCAAATACAACACAATCAATCGATATGCCTAACTTGAAGAATTCTTCTTGTTGCGTCTTAATTTTACTCATAGAATTGTATTGCCGCTAAGGTAAAAAAAATGGGCTTATTGTTAGAATTACACAAATTCAAAAAAAAAGTTACATTTGTTAGTGTAACATATACAATAAGTAAATTAATTTATATGAAATCCTTATCCACCTCCCTGTTTTTATTTTTTTCCTTTATTGCTGGATCACAAACAATTCTAACCAACGGTGTTAACATTACCGAATCGGGTGGTGCGCCAAGTAATTGTGGAACCAATGGGTTTAAAACTGTTAATGCAGCCAATGAGACCGGGACTTGCATTGAGCTTACCAGTGGCGGTTTTGCAAATGGAGCCGTTTGGGTTTGTGACCCCATTGATTTGGATTTCTCATTCCGCATTCAGTTTGATGTGAATTTTGGAACCGATATAAACGGTGGCGATGGAATGGCCTTTTTACTTCAAAATGAAGGTGTCCCTCAGGTCATCGGAGGAAGAGGTGGAGGATTGGGTTATGCTACTGGAGACGGTGCAAACTGTCAGGGCGGTGCTTGCCCAATTGAGCCTTCGGTAGCCGTTGAGTTTGACACCTGGGATGGAACGACCTTCGGAGACAACGATATTGCATGCAACCATATGTCCATTCAAACGGATGGAGTAACAGCAGCATCAAATACAATTCTTCAGCCTGTTTGTCTTTTGCCGTCAGGAACAAGTGTTGTAGATGGTCAAAATCACAGTGTGTGCATATCTTGGGATCCTTCAACTTTTAAATACGAGATTCAATTTGATGGAACTTTAATTGCAACCTACAATGGTGACATTAGAAACTTTTTTACAAATCCAAATGTTGTTTGGTGGGGCTTTACTGGTGCTACAGGTGGAGTAGCTCAAACTCAATCCGTTTGTAATGTGTTTATGCAAACGAATTTAGCTTCCCCAAGTTGTTGTTCTGCTCCAGACCCATCGTTTACCTTATCTGATTTTTGCGAAGGTTCAACTAATTCGGCTTCTAATATAGTTACGTCAGGAGGTACTTTTTCATTTAATCCTGACCCATTAGATGGAGCAACGATAAATCCTTCTACTGGTGAAATCACCAATGGCGTTGGTGGAACAAGTTATAATGTGCAATATTTAGTGGGGACAAGCTGTCCGGATAGCATGGTCCAAACTGTTAATGTTCTTAGCCCTGATGATGCAAGTTTTAATTATCCTCAAAACAATTACTGTACAGATGATGCTGATCCTTTACCGACAATTAATGGTTTAGCGGGAGGACAGTTTTCGATTGATAATGGTGGGGTTATAAATACAAATGATGGTACCATAGATATTAGTGGAACACCTCCAGGTTCCTATACAATTACCTATACAACGAACGGACCTTGTCCAAATTCTTCAAGTTTTTCCCTGAGTATAGGAAGCGCTGCAGACGCTACTATATCAACAGTTTCTGCTCTTTGTTCCAATGATGCCCCTATCACTTTAACGGCATCTAATTCTGGAGGCGTATGGAGTGGTACAGGGATTTCAAACAGTTCAACTGGAGTTTTTGATCCAGCTTTAGCAGGTGTCGGAAGCCACACAATTACATATACCATTTCAGGAACTTGTGGAGATGTGGATACTGAAATTATTCAAGTTTTAGCATTAGATGATGCGAGCTTTGCATATGCGAATGCAGGCGAATGTGAGGATAATTTAAATCCTTTACCTAACATTACCGGAATAGGGGGTGGTGTATTCTCTATCGATAATGGTGGTTCTATCAGTTCAAGCACGGGTGAAATAGACCTTGTCGCTTCAGGTAATGGTTTATATCAAGTTACCTATACAACGAGCGGGGCATGCCCTAACTCTTCCACACAAAGCTTTAATATTTTTAGCACTCCTAGTGCTTTATTGGACAGCAGTAATAATGTTTTATGCTTTGGTGATATGAACGGTCAAATTTACATCAGCGCTACAGGAGGTAATGTGGCAAATAATTATCAATACGACTGGGATGCGGACGGTTTCGGAGATAATGATGACACAGAAGACCTTACGGGTATTGCTGCAGGTTCTTATCAAGTTATTGTCACTGATGATAACGGATGTGATGATACATTAGGAATTGTTATTACTGAACCCTCAAGTTTGCAATTGACTGTAGATGCCCAAAACAATCCATCTACATGTGGGGTAAGTGATGGAGAAGTATTAGTAAGTGCATCTGGAGGGACACAACCATACTTATTTGATTGGGATAATGATGGAGTTGGAGATTTTGATGATACAGAAGATCTGAACAATTTAGGAGCAGGCACCTATATATTGGAAGTGATGGATGCTAATGGATGCACAGAAAGTATCTCAGCCTCAATAAGCGACCCGTCTGCACCAGTAATTACCATTGACTCCACAATTAATGTTTCCTGTTTTGGTGAATCCACAGGAGCAATATATACCACAATTACTGGAGGCTCAGGTAATTTAACAATCAGTTGGAATAATGGACAAAGTACAGAAGATATATCTTCATTGTCGACAGGGACATACGATTTAACCGTAACGGATGCAGTGGGTTGTGTTGGAACTGCTGCAGCGACTATTAATGGACCCTCTAGTGCCCTGGGCGTTAACGCTACTCCGGCAGATGAAATAGTTGGATCCGATGGATCTATCGACTTAAGCGTAACTGGAGGAACTCCCCCGTACAATTATGATTGGGATGTAGATGGAACAGGTGATTTTGATGACACGGAAGATCTATCTGGTTTATCAACAGGGACATATATCGTTTGGGTAGAGGATGCAAATGGTTGTTCCGATAGCTTATCCGTTTTTGTTGGAAGCCAAGTAGGGATAGAAGACGAATACCAAAATAGATTCAAAATTTATCCAAATCCTACGAGTGGAGTAATTCAAATAGAGACAAGCTTAAATAGCACGTACCATGTAAAACTCTACAGTATGCAAGGTAAATTAGTTCTAGATAAGGCGCAAGCCAAAAACAACCAGGCTATTGAATTACAGCATCTTCCTAAAGGAGTTTACATGCTTAATTTAGTTTTCGAAAATCGGATTTATAGCAGTAAAGTCATTTTGGAATAAGAGATAAAAGAACCTCAAAAAAAAGGGCCGGAAATATTTCCAGCCCTTTTTTGTACCAAAGGTCGGGATCGAACCGACACTCCCGAAGGAACACGAGTTTGAGTCGTGCGCGTCTACCAGTTCCGCCACTTTGGCTTGTGTACTTGGTACAAATTGGACGGCAAATGTATGAAAATTCCCTTTTTTCACAATATTTTTGGTCTAAATTTCTAATCCACATATAAATTGGCTACTTTTGCAGCCCCGTATTAGTTTGAGCATGTCAACAGGAGTTAAAATATTTGCAGGTAGAGCAACCAGAGATTTAGCAAGTAAAATTGCAGAGGCTTATGGTCAACCTCTTGGAAACGTTACTGTTTCAGAATTTAGTGATGGTGAGTTTCAGCCATCTTTTGAGGAAACGGTAAGAGGACAAGATGTCTTTTTGATACAAAGTACCATTCCACAAGCGGATAATTTAATGGAGCTTTTACTGATGATTGATGCCGCAAAAAGGGCTTCAGCCAGAAAGATTATTGCTGTTATCCCTTATTTTGGTTTTGCTCGTCAAGACAGGAAAGACAAGCCACGTGTTGCTATCGGAGCAAAATTGGTTGCGAATCTTCTAACAGCCGCGGGTGTTAGCCGTGTGATGACCATGGATTTACATGCAGATCAAATTCAAGGCTTTTTTGAGGTACCGGTTGACCATTTATTTGGTTCAACGGTGTTTTTACCCTACCTAAAGCAATTCGATAATGAAAACTTGGTAATTGCTGCTCCAGATACTGGAGGGACCAAAAGAGCGAATGCCTATGCAAAACATTTAGATGCCGAGCTTGCAATTTGCTACAAACAAAGAAAGAAGGCAAATGAAATTGCTTCTATGACAGTGATTGGAGATGTCAGAGGTAAAGATGTTGTAATTATAGACGACATGGTGGATACCGCTGGAACATTAACCAAGGCCGCTGGCTTATTCATGGAAAATGGGGCGAATAGTGTAAGAGCGATTTGTTCACACGCTGTATTATCTGGCCCAGCATATGAAAGAATAGAGAATAGTGCACTTACGGAATTGGCTGTGACAGACACTATTCCACTAAAGAAAGAATCAAACAAAATAAAAACCATAACTGTAGCTCCGTTGATTGCTGAAGTAATGAATAACGTCATTAATCAGGAGTCTATTAGTTCACATTTCGTAATACAATAAATAAATATAAAATGAAAGAAGTATCATTGAGCGGTTCGAAAAGATCGAACGTAGGGAAAAAAGATGCTGCCAAGCTAAGAAAAGAAGGTCAGGTACCTGCAGTTCTTTATGGCGGGTCGGATCAAACTCACTTTAGCATTAACGCGGTTGAGTTTCAAAAGTACATTTACTCTCCAGACGTATTTAAGTTTAACTTAGATGTAGATGGTAAAAAAGTACAAGCAATCATCCAGGAAGTACAATTCCACCCGGTAACAGATCAAATTTTACACGTAGACTTTTTAGAGTTAGTGGACGGTAAACCTGTTAGAATTAAATTGCCAGTAAGACTATTAGGGTCTGCATTGGGAGTTAGAAATGGTGGTAAAGCATCTCAAAACTTCAGAAGATTACAAGTTGTTGGTCTTCCAAACGCTTTACCAGAAGCGATAGAAGTAAACATTGAACAAATTAGAATTGGTCAAAGCGTAAGAGTAAAAGATATCGCTTATGAAGGATTAACTTTCCTAGACCCAGCAAATGCTGTAGTATTCGGTGTTAAAACTGCAAGAGGTGCAGTTGATGAAGAAGAAGAGGAAGAAGGTGATGAGGCAGCAGCTGAAGGAGAAGAAGCTCCAGCAGCAGAGGCGGCAGCTGAATAATCTAATTAACACAAGTTTTAAATGCCGTTGCGTCTTTGTCGTAACGGCATTTTATTTTTGAGGAATGAAGTATTTAATTGTTGGTTTAGGAAATCCCGGTGCTAAGTATGAAAATACACGCCACAACATTGGATTTAAGGTGGTTGAAAAACTTGCCGAGAAATTTGATGTTAAATTCAGCTTGGATAAAACTGCTGAAAAAGCCGAGTTTAAGCATAAAGGAAGAACATTTATCCTAATTAAGCCAACAACCTTCATGAATTTGAGCGGCAAGGCCGTAAATTATTGGATGCAAAAAGAAAAACTCAACAATGAAAATATTCTTGTTGTAGTTGATGAGCTTGCTTTACCCTTTGGAACAATCCGAATGAAGGGTAAGGGCAGTGATGGGGGGCATAACGGCTTAAAAGATATTCAACAAATTATTGGATCCAAATACCCGCGTTTACGATTTGGAATTGGAAATGAGTTCCACAAGGGAATGCAGGTTTCTTATGTGCTTGGAGAATGGGATAGTGAAGAGCTCAAAAGCTTGGATGAAAGAATAGAAATGGCAGCAGAAGCAGTTTTGAGCTTTGGTACCATTGGGCTCGCACATACGATGAATCAATTTAATGGGAAATAATTCCCTTTTCTTACTTTTGCAAAGCAATGAGAGATAAAATCCAAGAAATAGAGAATGAGTTAGTAGAATTTAATCCAGAAGGAGATAATCCAGCGGAAGAATTTAGACTTAGCTTTTTAAGTAAAAAAGGAAAAGTTCAAGGCTTATTTGCTTTTTTCAAGGATGTGCCTAATGAAGAGAAAAAAGAAATTGGTCAGCTTCTAAATCAACTAAAACAAAAGGCTCAAGGTAAATGGGAAGAGCTAAAGTTGGTAAATACCTCCGCTTCAAAGAGCGAGAAAATTGATTTAACCCGCCCTGGTGTTGATTTACCATTAGGTTCTAGACACCCAATTTCTTTAGTAAAAAACGAAATTGTTGAGGTGTTTTCAAAACTCGGGTTTACCTTATCTGAAGGCCCTGAAATAGAAGACGACTGGCATAACTTTACGGCGCTAAACCTGCCTGAGAATCATCCGGCAAGGGATATGCAAGATACCTTCTTCGTTCAATTAAATCCTGATTATTTATTACGTACACACACCTCCTCTGTGCAAGTTCGTTATATGGAAAACAATGAATTACCAATAAGGACGATTAGTCCGGGTAGGGTGTTTAGAAATGAAGCAATTTCTGCAAGAGCACATTGTATCTTTCATCAGGTAGAGGGGCTTTATATTGATAAAAAGGTTTCCATGGCCGACTTAAAACAAACCCTTCTGCACTTTGCAAAGGCTATGTTTGGAGAGGATGTGGACATAAGGTTACGACCTTCCTATTTCCCATTTACCGAACCCAGCGCGGAAGTTGATGTAAGTTGTAATATCTGCTCTGGGAAAGGTTGTAATGTTTGCAAATACACAGGCTATTTAGAAATTATGGGATGTGGAATGGTGGATCCCGCAGTACTTAAAAATTGTGGTATTGACCCAGAAGTTTATTCGGGTTATGCTTTCGGAATGGGGATTGAGCGGATTGCCATGCTAAAATACCGCGTTAATGATCTGCGTCTATTTTTCGAAAACGATATTCGCTTTTTAAAACAATTCCAATCTGCCTAATGGCAAATTCCGGTAAAAAATGGGTGCAATTTTCCCAAATGGGTCTCCAGATGGGACTTACCATAGCTGGATTTGTTTATCTAGGGTCGTGGTTGGACAACAATTATAATGGTGGGAATAATTTGTGGGTCATCATATTGGCTTTGCTTGGAGTATTCACCGCAATGTATGTTGCCATTAGGCAAATATTAAGAATTACAAAAGAAGATGACGAAAAGTAAAGTAATAGGACTGGGCTTATTGATAACCTTAGTTCATTTTGGGTTATATTTTGTGCTTCCTGAAAACTGGAAAAACCTCAATGTGTTTTGGTTTACACCAATGCTACTAATCTTCACCATTGGTATAATTACAGTAGCCAAAAAAGTGCATAAGGCGGAACCGGAGAAAACGGCAGTTTACTTTGCATACTTAAGTGTTTTCAAACTGCTTTTAATTGCAATATCCTTACTTGTTTTAGGAATGAATCTACCGAAAGGGAATCGTCTGCCGTTGATTTTTCATTGTATGATTCCAGCGCTCACATTTATTGCTCTGGAAACCTTATTTGTATGGAATATTTTAATGGTTGACGAAAAATCAAATAAAAGTTGATTATTAAGGGCTGATTCCGAAATATGTTATAACTTTGCGCCAAATTTTAGGAGGATAAGTCAAGTTTTATGATGAAAAAACTTCAATTAAAAGCTCAAATTAGAACCGTTTTAACACTGGTTTTAATTACTTTTTCAGGTTTCGTAGCAAGTGCTTCTCATGATAAGGGTGAACACGATGATCATGGTCACGCTAAAGAAGGCGGACATGACCATCATCTAGTTCCAAAAGCTAAGTTTGACAACGACTATATTCTACATCACGTAATTGATTCACACGATTGGCATCTTTTTGATATTCCAGCTGAAGATGGAATGTACAAGCCAGTTTCTATTCCGCTTCCAGTAATTCTTTATGCAGATGGCGGCGTTCACACATTTATGTCATCGGACTTTGAGCATGGACATGCTAAAGTAAAAAAGGGTGAAGTAACATTTGAATTAGATAAGTGGGGTAAAGTTATCGCCACAAAAAATGGTAAAGAGCTTTCAGTATTAGATTTTTCTATTACAAAGTCTGTTGTAGCAATGTTTGTTACCGGTATTTTGTTGCTATTAATTTTCGGAGCTGTCGCTAAGTTTTACAAAAGAAACGGACCTCAAACCGCTCCTAGAGGAATCGCAGGATTTGTTGAGCCTTTAATACTATTTGTAAGAGATGATATTGTTGTGCCAAATATTGGAGAGAAAAAAGCAGGGAAGTTTATGCCTTACCTATTAACGGTGTTCTTCTTTATCTGGATCACGAACTTAGTAGGTTTACTTCCATTTGGATTTAACCTTACTGGAAACTTAATGGTAACCTTCGCATTGGCTATGTTTACCTTTGTTTTGACTACAATAAATGCTAACAAAGGTTACTGGGGGCACATTTTTGCACCTCCAGGAGTACCGGTTGCATTGTTGCCTATTATGATACCGATTGAAGTAGCGGGTATGTTTATTAAGCCTGCTGCACTTATGATACGTTTGTTTGCCAATATTACGGCGGGACATATCGTTGTAATGAGTTTAATTGGTTTAATGTTTAAAATGGAAAGCATAGGTTGGGCAGGTTTGTCAGTGCCTATGACACTATTTGTAATGGGGCTTGAGTTGCTGGTGGCCGCTCTTCAAGCTTATGTATTTACTATGTTATCTGCCTTATTTATTGGTATGGCAGTAGCAGAAGACCATCACTAAAATTGTAATTTTTGTTTAACCCTATAAAATAAATTAAAATGGGAGCAGTAGGAGCAGGTTTATCTGTAATTGGAGCTGGAATCGGAATCGGTTTAATTGGTGGAAGAGCGATGGAAGGTATCGCAAGACAACCAGAAGCTGCAAATAAAATTCAAACCGCTATGTTAATTGCTGCGGCACTTGTTGAAGGTGTTGCATTATTTGGTGTAGTTGTAGGTTTGATGCAAGGTTAATAAATAATCCGACCGCGGTTGGCGGTCGGTTATTTTACTTAGACAAAAAATAAAAAAACATGGACAATCCATTAATATCCCCCAATTTAGGTTTAGTAGTTTGGCAAGTAGTTATCTTGGTGCTATTAATCGTTTTATTGAAAAAGTTTGCTTGGAAGCCTATTTTAGAGGCAGTAAAGGCAAGAGAAAGTTCAATTGATGATGCCTTAAAATCAGCAGAAAAAGCGAAAGAAGAAATGGCTCAGTTACAATCTCAAAATGAGGAGTTACTGAAGGAAGCTAGATCTGAAAGAGACGCAATGCTGAAAGAAGCAAAAGAAATCAAAGAGAACATGATTTCTGAAGCTAAAGGACAAGCTAAAGAGGAAGCAGACAAGATTTTAACAAAAGCACAAGAGGCAATTAAAGCTGAAAAAGCCGCTGCATTGGCTGAACTTAAAGGTCAAGTAGCTGCATTATCCTTGGAAATTGCTGAGAAGATTGTTAAGCAAGACTTAACTGCTGATGAGAAGCAAAAAGCTTTGGCTGATTCCTTGGCAGAAGATATTAATTTGAATTAAGAAAAAATGAAAAACTCACGCGCAGCTGTAAGATATGCCCGTTCGTTGGTTGACTTGGCTCAAGAGAAAAATATCTTGGACAAAGTTAATGCTGACATGGAGTTAGTTCAAAGCACAATAGCTGAGTCTCGCGACTTGGAATTGATGCTGTCCAGCCCAGTGGTAAAGTCAGACAAAAAAGGTGAGGTGCTTAAATCAATTTTTGGTGGGAAGGTAGATGACTTAAGCATGTCATTTATTCAATTGATTACCAAAAATGGTAGAGAGCGTTTATTGTCAGGTATTGCCAGCGCTGTAGTTGCTCAGTACCAAGAGTTAAAAGGAATTGTTGTTGCTGAGATTACAAGCGCAATCAAATTAACGGATGACATTAAAACAAAGATTGTAGCTAAAATCAAAACTGAGCTGAACAAAGAAATCATTGTTGAAGAAAAGGTTGATCCTTCTATTATTGGTGGTTTAATCGTAAGAGTAGGTGATCGCCAGTATGATGCTAGCATTGCAAATAAATTGAATCAACTTAGAAAAGAGTTTAATAAAACGGCCGTATAGGCAGAATTAAAAACAAGAGTTATGGCAGAAGTAAAGCCAGCAGAAGTATCTGCAATTTTAAGAGAGCAATTATCAGGTTTTAAATCTGAAGCTGAATTAGAAGAGGTAGGTACCGTACTTGAGGTAGGTGACGGTATTGCACGTATTTATGGATTATCTGGTGTACAATCAGGTGAGCTTATCGAGTTTGAAAACGGATTGCAAGCAATCGTTCTTAACCTTGAAGAGGATAATGTAGGTGCTGTACTTTTAGGTTCTTCTACAGAGGTTAAAGAAGGTGACACTGTTAAAAGAACCAAAAGAATTGCATCTCTTAAAGTAGGTGAAGGTCTTTTAGGAAGAGTAGTTGATACCCTAGGAAATCCTATTGATGGTAAAGGTCCTGTTGAAGGTGAGCTTTTTGAAATGCCAATTGAGCGTAAAGCACCTGGTGTAATTTATCGTCAGCCGGTAAACGAGCCACTTCAAACAGGAGTGAAAGCAGTTGATGCCATGATTCCAATTGGAAGAGGACAACGTGAGCTTGTTATTGGTGACCGTCAGACTGGTAAAACAACCGTTTGTATTGACACCATCATCAACCAAAAAGAATTTTATGATGCAGGAGAGCCTGTATTCTGTATATATGTGGCGATTGGACAAAAAGGTTCAACCGTTGCAGGAATTGTATCTAAGTTAGAAGAAGCTGGAGCAATGGCTTACACAGTTGTTGTAGCAGCAAATGCATCTGACCCTGCTCCAATGCAGTTTTACGCTCCATTTGCGGGTGCTGCAATTGGTGAGTACTTCAGAGATACTGGTCGTCCTGCTTTGATTGTATACGATGATCTATCTAAGCAAGCGGTAGCTTACCGTGAGGTTTCTCTTCTATTGAGACGTCCTCCAGGTCGTGAGGCTTACCCAGGAGATGTATTCTACTTACACTCAAGATTATTGGAAAGAGCGGCGAAAATCAACGCTTCAGATGAGATTGCTTCTCAGATGAATGACTTACCTGAATCATTAAAAGGAAAAGTTAAAGGTGGAGGTTCATTAACTGCACTTCCAATCATTGAAACTCAAGCGGGTGACGTATCTGCATATATCCCAACTAACGTAATTTCGATTACAGATGGTCAGATATTCCTAGAGTCTAACTTGTTCTTATCTGGTGTTCGTCCAGCAATTAACGTGGGTATTTCGGTATCACGTGTTGGAGGATCTGCACAGATTAAATCAATGAAGAAGGTAGCGGGAACATTGAAGTTAGATCAAGCACAATACCGTGAGCTAGAAGCTTTCGCAAAGTTTGGTTCTGATTTGGATGCTGCTACAAAGTCTGTTCTTGATAAAGGAGCTAGAAACGTTGAGATTCTCAAGCAAAATGAAGGATCACCACTTTCAGTTGAAGAGCAAGTTGCTATCATCTATGTTGGTTCTAAAGGATTAATTGGAAATGTTCCTGTGAACAAGGTGAAGGAGTTTGAGGCTGAATTCTTGCAAGTTATGAAGAACTCTCACCGTGCAACAATGGATGAATTAAAGGCTGGAAAATTAACAGATTCTGCAACAAGCACTATCGAGCAAGTAGCCAAGGATTTGTCAAGTAAATATTAAGAAGCTAAATTTTAAAAGATGGCTAACTTAAAAGAAATAAGAAACAGAATTACCTCCGTTGGTTCTACCATGCAGATTACCTCTGCAATGAAGATGGTATCAGCTGCAAAGTTGAAAAGAGCAACGGATGCGATTACTCAAATGAGACCCTACGCTGAGACGCTACAAGGAATTTTAGCGAATCTGTCGGAATCTTTGGATGTTTCTGAAAACGATTTTGGAGTACAAAGAGCTCAAAAAAATGTTCTTTTGGTTGCTATTACTTCAAACCGTGGTCTTTGCGGGGCCTTTAACAACAACATAATTAAGCGTTGTACAGCACTTGCAAAAGAATATGAAGCGGCAGGAGCAAAAGTTCATGTTCTTCCATTTGGAAAGAAAGCGTATGATGGCTTTAAGAATACTCCTTGGTTATGTTCTATTGAAGGGGCTATTTCAAATCAAACTGATGTTTGGTCTGAATTGGAGTTTTCAAAGGTTGCCGATTTAGGTCAGCACCTAATGGACTTGTTTGTTACTGAAAAGTCGGATAAAATTGTTTTAGTTTACAATCAATTTAAAAACGCCGCTGTGCAATATGTTCAGGCTGAGCAGTTTTTACCAATTGAAGAGAAGGCGTCTGAAGATGGCAGCTCAGCTTCATCTGAGTATATTTTTGAACCAAGCAAGGAGGAAATAGTTACTGAACTTATTCCTAAGTCACTTAAAGTACAGCTTTACAAGGCTATGCTCGACTCAAATGCTTCAGAGCACGGTGCTAGGATGACAGCAATGCACAAGGCAACGGATAACGCTTCTGACCTTCAAAAGGAACTTAAATTAAGCTATAACAAGGCACGTCAAGCTGCTATTACCAACGAAATTCTAGAGATTGTTGGTGGAGCTGAAGCTTTGAATAGCTAGAAACATTTATAAAACTTTGTTGAAATCCAGATTCAATTAATGAGTCTGGATTTTTTATTTGGTGTAATTTTACAGAGGTGTTCCGTATTTTTCATAACAACTTACCCGTGGTAAATGGACTGATTCCTTTGTTTTTAGTCCCACTTTTAATCCCATTTTGGAGCACGGAAATCATTGACTTTCCATTTCAAAGTTTAGTTAACCTAAACGAACTTCAACTGGTTCCTAATACGGAGAGAATTATTGCGATTCTAATCTTGAGTATGCAAGGGTCCTACCTCAATTTGATCATTAATTCAAGTGAGTTTTACAATAAGAATTCATATTTAGCGGGCTTCTTATTTGCGACAATTTCAGCACCAAGCGTTTTGTATTATGGAGTATCAGGAGTGTTAATTGCGCAATTTTTTATCCTGTTTGCTATTCATATTTGTTATCAAATTTATCGGAATAAACCTTCAAAAGAGCTCCTGTTTTGGGCCTCAAGTTCCTTGGGTGTTGGAGCAATCTTCTACTTCCCTACAATTGTCCTTACTCTGTCGCTACTGGTTTTTCTCATTTATATTCGGCCATTTAAGTGGAGGGAGTATTTTCTTGCCCTGATAGGTGCCTTTTTTGTTCTTACTATAGCATATGCTATAAATTATATAATAACGGACGAGCTCCCATTTATATCTGAATTAAGTGGCATTTACAATAGAGACATGGTTCGTTTAGAGTCGTACATTTTTACCAGCTACGCCTTGGTCGTCCTAATAGGTGGTCTTAGTTTAATACAAAACTTAAACATGTTCTCGATAAGAGGACGTAAGCTTGTCCAATCGAGCATTGCGTTTTCCGCTCCCCTAATAATTCTTTCCATCATATTGGTCTTATCGGGTTTCGGATCTTATCATTTTGCGATTAGCCTATGCCTTACTTATTTAATTTTCTCCTGGTATGTGCACAGTAAAATTCCTTGGCTTGTTGAAATGATAAGTCATAGTGTTTATTTGTCCTATATACTTTGGGCCTGGAATATACTTTAAGTGAATAAAAAGTATAAGTTTTCATAAGCAACTAAAATTATCGGTGTAATTTTGTAAAAAAATTCAACATGAAATTTGGAGTTGTAACCTTTCCTGGAAGTAATTGTGATGATGATATGCGCTATGCGCTTCAGGATGTTTTAGATCAAGAAGTAGTTAAATTGTGGCATAAGGATTCAGACTTACAAGGGTGTGATGTTATTGCATTACCGGGGGGGTTTAGTTACGGTGATGCTCTTCGTTCAGGATCGATTGCTAGGTTTTCACCAATTATGACAGAAGTTATAAAGCATGCAAACAACGGAGGAATTGTGTTCGGTGTTTGTAATGGTTTTCAAATACTTTGTGAGGCAGGTTTGCTTCCGGGTGCTTTGTTGCACAATGACAGCCAGAAATTTATTTGTAAGAATGTCCATTTAAAACCAGTTTCTAAAACTGCTGCTTTTACTGTTGGATTGGATTCAACTCGATCGTACAAAATTCCGATTGCTCATGGTGAGGGTCGTTATTATGCGAAAGAAGACGATATTAAGGCACTTTGGGATAATGACCAAGTTTTGTTTCAATATTGTGATGCGCTAGGAAATGTTAACGATGAATCAAATCCGAACGGAGCTGTTGATGGTATCGCTGGTGTTTGTAACAAAGAAAAAAATGTATTTGGTATGATGCCACACCCGGAGAGAGCAGTGGACAAATACTTAGGAAATAAGGATGGAAAATTCCTTTTAGAAAGTTTAATAAACAATGTTTTGATTAACGCTTAAAAAACAACTATGAAAAGAATAATCGCAATTGCAGTATTAGGTTTGCTCATTACATCATGTGCGGATAGAGGATTCAACAAGTCCCGTTACGGAAAACTAAATTGGATAAACCACGGTTTTGAAAAAAAGGCTACTCCAGATGTAGCTAAGAAAGCGTCTGAAAATGAAAAGATAGATAAAAGCAAAGTTGAGTTTAAAGCAGAAGAAATTGAGGTTGAAGAGGTGAAGCTTAAGACCAACAATGACCTTATTATCAAAATAGAAGAAGGCGAAACTATTAATGCAACTGAAAGCAAAACCGCTCCAACTTCTGTAACAAATCCTGACATTACTGTTGTAGAAGAAATAAACAGTTCTGATGTAAAAGAAGTTTCAAAACAACAAGTTACGAATCAGGATAAATCGGATACCAAAGATGTTTCAGATGACGGAATTATGTTATTAATTCTTGTGATTTTGGCATTAATTATTCCTCCAGTGGCCGTATTAGTTTACGAAGGAGTTACGACTAGATTTTGGTTGAACCTATTGTTTGCTATTTTAGGTGGTGCCTTGTTCTTTGTTTCTCCCGGACTGGGAATTTTTGCACTAATTGCAGTAGTGCATGCATTATTAATTGTACTGGGTATAATCTAATTGCTTAGGGTTACTTCTATACTGTTTCTATGTGCATTCCTATTAGGATGTAATGGCGAAGAGGCACAAAACAGTCAAGAATTAATCAATGAGGCAAAAAAAACTTATGACAAGGGCATTCATAAACTGGATGCCCTTTTGTCTGATACGAGTAATTCGAATTTGTCCGTTGATATTCAAAATTTAGCCAAGAAACAGCAAGCCAGTTTGCTGGAAATTGGAAAGAAGGTAGAACTTTTGGACCCAAAGGATATCGAATCTACCCAAATGAAAATTATGGATACCATGTACGTGGGATTAGACTCCATAATAGCAGAGATTAGTCTTAAAAAAGCAAAGCTTTTGCAAAAGGACCCAAATCATGACGCAATTTTGCCGATTGAAGAAGTTTTTAGATCATCCGTTTATGCAGACCTTAATAGTCTTAGAAGGGTTAATCCAAAGGCATTGAAATAGAATTCATTTCATTTCCTCCAAAATTCAATTTTAGATACTTGCCCGAACGCCTAAAAACACACTGCTATATGCCTTGTGATTTTCATCCGCAATGGGAAATTTCGGGCCGTCGTTGGAGGTGCTTTGATTGATTTTATAATTGATACCACCTTTCACGAATATTGTAAAACGGTTGATTTGTTTGTTAATTCCAGCAAATAGACCAGAGGTATTAATCCGTGTTTTACTCAATGAGCTACTTACTGAAATGTTCTCCTCTTCACTTCCTGAGAAAGTGGTACTTTCTGACCGAATGCTTCTTCCTGAAAGGTGACGAAGGTTCAATTCACCAAAAATATTAAAACTGCCTAGGCGAATTAAATCTCTTTCAACACCAATTTCAGTAGCATAAAGTTCCATTGTTTTCTTTTCTAATATGCTTGCTTCTGAGCTAATGTTCATTTCTCTCTCAGCGGCGAATTGCTGAAAGCCAAAGCCAATATTTACTCGGTTCTTTCGGTTTATTTTACGACCTAAATGGATGTTAACGCCCGGATTTTGACTGTAACTATATTCTTTTTGGGCTGCATTTGGACGGGCTTGTGCACTAAAATTGTTAGCTCCATCTACTTGAGCTCCGATCCCATTTGCACTTTTTAAGGTGTTAACGGGTGAGCTGGACTGACTAAACATATTCATCCCAGCCTGGCTTCCAATAAACCAATTTCGTCCTTCTGTTTTATTTTTTATATCAATTGAAACCTGATCCTTTTTTGTATAAGAATAGTTTCGATCAAAGTTAAAGCCCTTATCAGAAGATAAATCAATGTTCATCTTTACCTGACTCTCCGATGGGCTTAAATCAATAACTTTTTTATGGCTGGATTCTGCTGTATTACTGAAAGTTAAATTACCTTGATTTAAGTTGTTTTTCACCGGGGGAACGACTTGGTAAAATGAAATAAGATCATTATCCTGAACCGTAAAGTTGCTTGCCGATTGAATATTGCCACCGCGATAATTCTGCTGTGCGCGTTCCATTTGAATAAACAGGTTTAAACCTAGTAAAACACATATCCCAGCAGCTAGGCCAGTCCACCAAACAATGGCCTTTCTTCTTTTTTTAGTATCCAAGCTAGCCTCTACACCTTCCCACACCTTCACATGGGGGATGTGATAAGCTTGTTTGAACTTATCAGCTAAAAAACCCTGTTCTTTATTTTTAGACTGCTCTTTCAATGAGTTTCTCTTCGTTTATAATCATCTCACGTAGGGCGGCTTTCGCTCTGCTATATTGTGATTTTGATGTTCCTTCACTTACCTCTAAAATTTCACCAATTTCCTTATGGCTGTATCCTTCTATTGCATACATGTTAAATACCACTCTGAATCCAGTTGGGAGGTTTTGAATTTTTTCCATGAGTTCTTCCATTTCAAGGTTTTGTAGTGCATCAACAGATGATCCAACTAGGTAACCATGATCTGAAAGGTCACTTTCTAAACGAATGTTTTTTTGCTTTCGATAAAACTCTGCGGCAGAGTTTACCGTGACTCGTCTAATCCATGCCCCTAAAGGCCCCTGACGATTAAATTGCTTCATTTTTGTGAAAACCTTTATGAAACTTTCTTGAAGGATGTCCTCGGCTTCAGACATATTACCTGCATAGCGCAAGCAAATACTCATACACATTGGAGAATACTTGGCATAAACCTTTTGCTGGGCAATTCTACACCCATTTAAACAGTCTTCTACAAGTTGGTTTTCACTCATTGAGTCAGCAAGTTAAAACAAAATAACGCCGTTTTCTATGATTTATGATGAACGTCTGTTAAAAAAGGTTGCATTAAGAGTCAACGCATTCTAAAAACCTTGATCTGTTTTTGCTTTGTTGCTTTTTTGACCAGCCCTTAAATACAACCGCATCCTTAATGTGATAGATAAAGGAGATTTCATGACTTCCCATACTTGCCGTCTTTAGGCGTGATACAGTAAAGTCAAAGCTGTAAGTGAACTTTATACGGGTCTCATTTAGTCTGCCATAGGCTCCGATATTGAAGATAAAACTATCATACTCTTGGAAGGATAGTTTATAGTTTCTATTTCTAAACCAAAACCCAGTGTAAATAGGATATTTCATGATATTAGTTCCTACCTGAAAGGTTTCTAAATTTGACTGTTTTTCATAGATCAAACCTGGCATGTATACAATTCCGTTCCATTGAATGCTGGTATTTGCGTGAAAAACAAACTTTCTTGGTAGTCTTCCATCATCACTTAAAAAGGCGTCCCTAGGGCTAGTTAAATGGAGCATAGAGGCCCCAATGGTTGTTACCATTTGATAATCTTTGGTTCGGTGATTTGGATTATTGAATCTCACAACTGCCCCAGCTCCAAAATCAGGATAAAGTACATTGTTAAAATTTCTATTGTTAAACTGGCTTGTTCCTACTTCCCCGAATACTTCATCCAACTGATCACTAAAAACTAAATTATCGTAATCAATGTTTTTGTTAACTACACCTCCAGAAGCTCCTAATTGCAAACGTAAATTTCTTGTTTCTATAGGTCGGTAAGAATAGTAAAAGTTAAGAGCGTTTGTTCTTAAGAAGCCCTCTCCTTCAATGTCGGAATAGAAAGTGGTTCCTAATCCAATCTTGTTAATAGCTTGGGCATCTGCCGCAAGTCCTAAAGTATTAAATTTACTTGGGATTGGTGACCATAGGCTACGGTAGCTTCCTCCTAAATGCAGTCCGCCATTTATACCAGCATTTCCTGGATTATAATACAAGGGGTTATTGAAAAATTGACTAAAGTTTGGATCCTGAGCATCAGTTGCAAAAGCAATTAGAATAGAGATCAGTATGTAATATAGTTTTCTCATTATCTAATAATTGTTACAGTTCCACTTCTTCTCACTAGTCCACCTTCGTATTCTTTTCCAACCCATAAGGTTCGGTCTCTAAAAGTCGCAGAAACACGCCAAACGTAGGCATCTTGAGGTAGAGGTACTCCGTTAAATGTTCCATCCCAAGACTCTGTCGGTCTACCGTCACTATCCAGAGCAGTACTTTCCCATAATAGGTTACCCCAAGCATCATAAATTAAAATATGATAGGTCTCCAGTCCAACACCCTTTGGAACAAAATTGGCGACTTCAAAATTTGGGTGTCCTGGGTTCATGGCATTAGGTATGTGCAAGCCTTTAAAGTATTCAACTTCTACACCTTGGAATGCGGTGTCAACGCAACCAAACTCATTGGATGCAATCAAATAAGTATTAAAAGTTCCAATTTGATAGTAGCGGTAAATTGGATCTATTTCTGTACTGGTGCTTCCATCTCCAAATTGCCACAAGTAAGAATCAGCATTAATGGACTCATTTGTAAACTCCACGGTTCCACTTAAGGGGTCCGGGTTTTGAATATTAACATAGCTGAAAGCAGCAATCGGGCTAGGGTAAATTACAACAGGTGTCGATAAGCTGATGGTGTCTCCGCATCCTCCATCTCCATATACCATCAATGTAATATTGTACGAACCAGAATTGGGGAACTGATAATTAGGATTTTCTACATTGCTGCTTCCTCCATCACCAAAGTCCCATACCCAGCTTGTTTCATCTGTGCTTAAATTGGTAAAACTTACGGGATATAGTTCACATGTAGTATCAGTGTCAACTTCAAAATTGGCAACCGGTGTTGGGTAAACCGTGAAATTTAGCGTTGCTGTATCTAAGCAACCAAAAGTGTTAGAAACAATTTGTTCAATCGTATATGTGCCTGGGTTGTTATATGTGGCACTCGGGCTATTCAAAGCAGAAGTATTACCATTTCCTAAGTCATAAGCATAATTCACTGCATTTTGTGCTGTACTATTTATTCCAATTGTTACAGGACTATAGCAACTAGAATCTTGTGATAGTGTGAACCCTGCAACAGGCAGTGGATGTACCACAACCACTTGTTCGCTTGTGTCTGTGCAGCCATTTAATCTTGTTGCCACCAAGGTTACGGTGTAATTTCCATCATTGCTATAGGTATGATTTGGGTTAGTGTTTGTGGAAGAGTTTCCATCACCAAAATACCATTCGTAGAAATCTGCATCACTTGAATTATTCGTGAAACTCACAGGCAAAGGCATACAACCATTTTGCGGGTTGAAGCTAAAATCAGCAATAGGATTAATTGAGACCACAACCGGTTTTGTAACACTTCCTGGACATCCATTGGCAGAACTAATCCCAGTTAGTGTAACATTGTAGGTTCCTGTAGCAGCGTATGAATGTGTTGGGTTGGTCAATGTTGAAGAGTTTCCATCTCCAAAATCCCAAGTCATACCCGCCAAAGTCCCACTGAGATTGTTAAAGCTAAACTCTTCATTCTTGCAAACGCTATCAGGAGTACTTGAAAAGTCTACAAAGGGAGCTCCGTTTACTGTGATATCAATGCTTGTGGTGTCATAACTGCAGCCGTCGTCTGCAAATAATTGAACGGTGTACACCCCAGGAGCAACAAATGTATGCGTTGGATTATATTGAGTGGAAACATTTCCGTCTCCAAAATCCCAGCTGAATGCGTTTGAATTTTGCGAGAACTGGCTGAAGTTGACCGTTAGAGGGTCACAACCTACAAGGGTGTCAGCATTGAAGAATGCCGTAACTTGGTTAGGTAGAACGGTAATCGTATGATAAGATGTATCTACTCCGCATTCGTTTTCTGCAATCATCATTATCGTATATGTGGTATCGTTCAGACCCGTCGTAAATACCATGTTGAAGAGAGAATCATCCTCGTTTGATGTAACCCCATTTCCGAAATCCCAAGTATAAATATCAGGTAGACCAATACTTGTGTTAGAAAATTCAAAGGTCGCCGGGCTGCAGCCAATATTAACATTAGGACCAAATATTGAAACCGGCTCAGGCATCACTTGCACACTATCTAAATGACTTACAGTTCCACAAAAGTTGGTCACATCTAATTGGATGTAATAAATGCTGTCTGCAATAATTCCCGCAGGGTATATTTCGTTTGCTGGTGATTGCGCAGTGCTGGTATTTCCATTTCCAAAATCCCATGCAAAGCTTATATTTTGTCCAAAACTTTGGTTATTGAAAGCTACATTTAAAGGTCCACAACCTGAGTCAGGTGCTACAGTAAACAATGCTGTTGGTGGCTCTAAAACTTCAATGGTACCGTTGGTTGAGTCAATGCAGCCGGCGCCAGAGGTAGCAATTAATTGGACATTAAAAATACCTGTAGAAGTATAGGTATGGCTAGGGTTAGCATTTATGGAGGTATTTCCATCACCAAAATTCCATTGGTAAGAACTTGCCCCCGTACTTGTATTGTTAAAGGTTTCAGCAACGTTCACACATGCTATTGGATTATTTGTGAACGACGGGATAGGCAAGTCGTTAACAGTAGCAATGAGGGTATCGGTATTAACACAAGATGTTATTGGATCAGTATAAGAGTATACTATATCGAATGCTCCTACACCTGCTGTTCCTGGGTCAAATGTTCCTGCTATTGGATCTGTAATGCCGGTACCGGACCATGTCCCACCAGCCGGACTTCCAATAAAATCAACCGACAATGAAGAAACACAAAAATCTTGATCTGCTCCTGCATCCACAATTGGCAAATCGTGCACAATTACATCCATTTGATCTGTGGTTAAACAGTTTCCTTGACCGATGGAATATGTTAGTGTATACGTTCCGCTGGTACTTGGATTAAAATCACCATTACTTTGTACCAGAGCTGAACCAGTCCATGTTCCACCTACAGGTGCTCCTGAAATGTTAAAAATTGGATCTCCAAAACATGCTTCTAAATCCAAACCTGCATCTGCTTGTACCGGATTCACGACTGTAATATCAATATCATCTGAATCTGAGCAACCTGAACCTAGCGTATAGGTATAAGTAACCGTAAATGTTCCAGTACCATTTGGCGTAAATTGTCCACCTGCGGTAATGTCAGGTCCCGACCAAGCTCCACCAGCAGGCGAGCCATTGAATTGCACAGCTATTGGTTGATTACATAGGGTTGTATCATTTCCAGCATCAACTACAGGCAGTGCATTAACAGTGGCTGTAATAGTTGCTGTATTAGAGCATCCTGTCGCAGGGTCGGTGTACGTGTAGCTTAGAATGTGTACTCCGAGCCCTGCAACTGATGCGGTAAATTCTCCTGTTGGGTTTGTAATTCCATTGCCGGACCATGTTCCTCCCAATGGAGTTGGGCTAAGGTTTAAAGGTGCAGCGTCAATACAAATATCAAAGTCGTTCCCTGGGTTAATAGTAGGTAAATCATTAACCGTAAAGTCCACATCATCACTGGTAAGACAAGATCCCGTTCCTACTATATATGTTAGGGTGAAAGTTCCTGCTCCCGTTAATCCTGGATCAAATTGTGAACCACTAACTCCCGTTCCGGACCAAGTTCCACCAGCTGGGGTAGCAGTTAGGTTTATTAATCCTGCATCAATACATACGGCTGTATCCGCACCTGCATCTGCAGTTGTTGGATTAATAACTGTAATGTCCAAGCTATCCACATTAGTGCATCCATTCCAATCGGTGTAGTCGTAGTATACTGTAAAAACACCTGTGCCGTTAGGGGTGAATTCACCAGAAGGATCGGTAATGTTTGGTCCAGACCATGTTCCACCTGCTGGTGTTCCGCTTGTAATATTAACCGCAACAGGCTGGTTACATGCAGTAAAATCAGGCCCTGCATCTACAATAGGTAATGCGTTTACGGTAATGTTGAGGACATCTGAATTATCACATTGTGTTGCTGGGTCGGTATAGGTATAAGTTAATGTAAAAATTCCTGCTCCACTTATGCTTGGATCAAAATTTCCAGAAGGATCAACGGCTGTTCCCGACCAGCTGCCTCCTGCTGGGCTTCCATTCAAAGCTAAAATTCCATTATCAATGCAAATACTTTGATCAAGCCCGGCATCTACTACGGGTAAATCATTAACCGTAATATCAAGATCATCCGTAGTTAAGCAAGATCCGCTACCAAGGCTATAAGTAACGGTAAAAACACCTGATGTCACAGGGTTATAGTCTCCATTTACTGCCATATTTGTCCCTGACCAGGTCCCACCTGCTGGACTTCCGGCCAAATTGAAAATCCCGGAGTTTATACAAACTGCTGTATCATTCCCAACTGTTACCGGAGTAGGGTTCACCACTGTTACGTATAGAGTATCTGTTTGAGAACAGGAGTTCCCATCGGTATAGGAATAAATTATCTCATCAACCGTAACGCCATTTGGAGTATATAATCCTGTGGCATTTACATTTGGTCCTGACCAAGTTCCACCCGCTGGAGTACCTGTCAACTGTTCGCCAATCGGCTGATTACAAAGTGTAATGTCTGGTCCAGCGTCTACCACAGGTAGGGTATTTACATTTATAATTACATCTACGCTATCTGCACAGCCTCCAGTTGTACCTGTTACCGTTACAGTAGTGTTTGTTGTTGGAAAAGCATCTACCGTAGTGCCAGTTGAGGCACTTAAATCCGATGAAGGCGACCATGTATAGTTGGTTGCTCCAGAAGCTGTTAATTGCACCGTATCTCCCTCACAAATTGTGGTTGGGTTGGGAACAACACTAACAACAGGTGTAGGATCTATAGTTACATTTACATCAGCACTGGCACTCCCGCATCCATTCGCTGAAACGCTTAATGAATAAAGCCCAGCGTTTGCTGCAGTAGTATTTATTATAAAGGGATCCTCTAGTGTTGAGGTAAATCCGTTTGGCCCCGTCCAATTATAGGTAGCACCAGCAATGGTATTTGATTCTAAAAATATTGTATCACCTTCGCATATAGGTGAATTGGATGAAACTGTTGGCGGCAGTGGTGCAGCATTTACAACAAAACTTGTTGATGCAGTGCTTGTACCACAGGAATTGGTTGCATCTACACTAATGGTAACATTTCCAGCAGTATTGAATGTTACTGGACCTGGTGTATCCGTGTTGTCTGTGCCAGGCGATCCTGTTGGAAAGGTCCAAGCATAGGCGGTAATAGGATTATCACAATCTGTAAATGTTGCAGCTGGGGTAACCTGATCTCCCTCACATATATCCACAATTGGATTCAGAATTATTTCTGGAATTGTGTATGCATTAACTGTGTCATCATGGGTAAATGTTCCACATGAATTCGTCACTGTCAATCGAATGATATATTCACCGGGATCTATAAATTCAAATTCTGGCTCGAGCGAATTGGCATGGGTACCGTTGATAAAATTGAAAGTTCCAGTTGCTGGTAAACAAGCACTTCCATTAAATATTACCGTCCAAGTGTTTGTGGTATCGCAAATGTTCGTAGCTGTGCTTAAGTTGTTGGTTTGAACTTGTAGCGGAATACAACCGTTGTCAGGAGTTAGGCTGAAATCAGGTGTAGGAGGCTCTTCAATACACACGTCATGTGTCTCACTTGTTGACCCACATGAATTGCTAGCTGTAAGACTAACAGTATAGGTTCCTGGAGCAGCATAGGTGTGGGTTTGAGCAGCATTGGTAAAGGCGTTTAAGGTGGTGCCGTCACCAAAATCCCACACATAAAATGTTTGATCTGAACAAGAACTGTTAAAACCAGCGATTGAAGTATTGGTAAATGTTACTGCAGTGTTTACACATTGTGGAATTGGGGCTGCCGAAAAATGAGCTTCAGGCCCAGTGTATACTCGTATTGGCGACACTGTTGCGACAGATTGATCACATGCATTGATGGCGCTTATTGTAAAGGTAAAGGCTCCACCAGCTGCTCCACAAGAGGTTTGCGTGTAGGTATGGCAAATTGGATCAGGCACAGGGTGAGGAAAGGTGTCAATGGGACTTCCATCTCCGTAATCAACCGTATATATTGTTGAAATATGATTTCCAGCATAATTTGATATTGGGAAGCATAGCGTAAGAGGGCCACAACCATTTGTTGCTCCTGGGTTAGCTACACCAACCGCGGGGTTTGTAATGTTTGAAATTAAATACTCGGTAGTGTCAGTACATCCATTTGTACCAGTTATAATATATTGTAAGGTATAAATGTTTCCCGGGGCATAAGTGTGTGTTTCACCCGCACCACTGAAAGTAGCTGAGTTAAAGTCAGGACTTCCGTCTCCCCATATTATTTGATAATTTGCATTAGCGGCAGGAACTGAGTTATCAAACAAAGTAATGTTGAATGGAGAACCATCACAGTTTCTAAAGTTGGTAAAAGGATCCATTAAAACCGGATCTGGGGTTTCTGAGACTGTCACCGTTTGAATGTCGTTATCCGTGCAACCATTATTGTCCGTTACCGTGAGGGATACATTGAAATTAACTGTTCCGCTTCCAGGAGCATGAAAATCATGATCTGGGTTTTGTTGTGTAGATGTAGGGTTGGGGTGTGCGGGATTGTCAAAGTCCCACAAGTAGGATAAACCAGACCCCGCACTGGTGTTTAAAAAACTAATATCTTGATTAGAGCAAACATTGTTGGGCCCGAAACTAAAAGATGCCGTTGGATTAGGGTTAACAGTTACCGTTACTTGGTCGGTGCAGGTATTACCACCAACGGTCACTGTAACTGTATAAGTAGTGGTTGTAGAAGGATTGGCGACCGGGTTTGCTACATTAACATTATTAAGTCCAGCAGCAGGACTCCAAACATAAGTTGCGCCTCCAGGTCCGGTTGGAGACCCACCTATGGTAACACTAACTCCATCACAGGTAGTTACATTGGGCCCTGCATCCGCATTGCATTGATTCCATGCAAAATTTGAGTACAGCCCCAATACAAGAAGTAGAGATAATCGTAAAAAGGTCATTTTTCTAAGCTACCATGCAAATCTAAGTGATTGGTTGAGTGGTCACAATAGGGTAATTGTCGTATTCTAAAACTCGAGCTTTAATTGCCCGATTATTTTTTCTTCACTCTTTCCTTCCAGATTAGAAATTGAGATACCGAGCAATCTAACTGAATCCTGCAGTTCATCTTGGTATAGGAGCTCCTTAATTATAGGAAAGAAGTCATTTTTGTCCTGAACATATTGGTTTAATGTTCGGCTCCGTGTTTGTTGTTTGAAGTCGCGGTATTTGATTTTTAGGGTAATGGTTTTCCCCTTACTGTCCGATTTTTTCATCCTTCGCTCCAGCTCTTCCGCAATTTTTTCAAGCTTACCAAGCATAAATACTTCCGAACTTAAGTTTTCCGAAAAGGTTCTCTCTGCGGCAATAGATTTCCTGTTTCTATCTGGTTTAACCGGGCTGTTGTGTTTACCCCTAACTATGTTATAATAATGCTTGCCTGATTTTCCAAAGTGTTCTTCCAAATATTCCTCAGAATGTTTTTTGAGATCATTACCAGTAAAAATCCCCAGTTTATACATGCGCTCTGCGGTTACTTTGCCCACCCCAAAAAACTTTTTGATATCAAGCTTTTCCAAGAATTCTTGCACCTCTTCTGGTGCAATCGTTTTTTGACCATTAGGCTTGTTAATGTCGGAGGCAACTTTTGCTAAAAATTTATTGATACTTATTCCTGCGGATGCGTTTAAACCCGTTTTGGCCTTTATTTTTTGCCGAATTTCGCTTGCAATCAAACTGGCAGAAGGATTTGCAAAGTTATTTTCAGTGACATCTAAAAATGCCTCATCCAATGAAAGGGGTTCAACTAAATCGGTGTATTCGTAAAAGACCTCACGAATCTGAAGACTGATTTCACGGTAGCGTTCAAAGCGGGGTTTAACAAAGATTAATTCAGGGCATAGTTTTTCTGCTAGTCTCCCAGAAATAGCAGATCTTACACCAAATTTTCTGGCTTCATAGCTCGCAGCGGCTACTACTCCTCTTTTTCCTCCACCTCCAACGGCTATGGCTTTGCCAACGAGTTCAGGATCGTCAAATTGTTCTACAGAAGCGTAAAAAGCATCCATGTCAACATGGATTATCTTACGATATTTTTGGGTGTCTGCCATAACTATTCAATTACAAAGTTAATTCACTACTTTTGCATTCGCTATGACAATTCAAGTAGTAAAATCAAAAATCCACAGAGTTACAGTAACACAAGCGGATTTAAATTATATTGGAAGTATAACCATTGACGAAGATTTGATGGATGCAGCTAATATAATTGAGGGAGAAAAGGTTCAGATTGTAAACTGTAACAATGGTGAGCGAATTGAAACTTATGTTATCAAGGGAAAAAGAGGAGCAGGTACAATTTGTTTGAATGGACCTGCAGCAAGAAGAGTTGCAGTTGGAGACATTGTCATCATCATTGGTTATGCCTTTATGGATTTTGAAGAGGCAAAATCGTTCAAGCCAACCTTGGCATTTCCAGATACTAAAACCAATACCATAATTTCTTGAAAGAGGGACTGATCAAGTTTCTGAAAATATTTTTACCCCTATTATTTGGGGTTTTTCTCATTTGGATTTTTTACGACATGCTCTGCGAAGAGCAGAAAAACAAACTTTTCTCTGCTGTTAAAAATGCCAACTATGGCTGGGTGCTTCTATCCTTGCTATTTGGTTTTTTATCTCATTTAAGCCGGGCATGGAGGAGTAAATTTTTACTAGAACCGCTGGGTTATAAAACACATTTCCCAACCCTGGTTCACGCCTTGTTCGTAGGATATATCGTAAACCTTGCCTTCCCGCGAGCTGGAGAGGCGAGCCGTGCAGGCCTACTTCAATCAAATTTAAAGGTGCCTTTTCAAAAAGGATTCGGGACTATAGTAGCTGAACGGGCTATCGATTTGGGTATGTTGGGATTGGTCTTCCTTGTAGCCTTGTTTCTGCAGTTTGATGATATAGAAATCCTTCAAGAGAAGATCAAGTTAACCGGTGAAGCGGAAAGTGATTGTGGAAAAACCAACTACATAGCTATAATGGGAACCGTAATAAAATGGCTTATAATTATTGGTTTTGGGGCTGCTGCAGTTGGCATGGCTATCAGTAAGGGCCTTAGGTTAAAGGCTTGGGAATTCGTAAAAGGAGTTTGGGAAGGCGCGACAGTGGTTTTTAAATCGGATAAAAAACTGTGGTTTATTGCGCATACCCTTTTCATATGGATTATGTATGTATCCATGTTCTCGGTTTGTTTTTACAGCATGGAAAGCACTGCAGTTTTAGGAGCAGATGCCATGCTTGCCGGTTTTATTGCCGGTACGATAGGAATGATTGTCGTACAAGGAGGCTTGGGCGTATACCCTGCATTGGTAGCAGTTGTTGTTGGGTTTTATTTGCCAGGAGATGGTAGTGAAACCATCAGCTCAGAAGGTCTTGCCTTGGGTTGGATTATTTGGACCAGCCAGACCATTATGATGATAGTTTTAGGATTAATTTCCCTATCTTACTTTGCACTTAAAACAAAAAAGGGTGAGTAGAATAGCTAAGAAAATATTCAAGCTTTCTTCCATGAAGGACCAAGTGGAAGCTTGGAAAAAAGAGGGGTTTTCGGTGGCCTTTACCAATGGCTGCTTTGATATTTTACATCAAGGGCATGTGTTGTATTTAGAAGAAGCCAGCACAAAAGCCGATAAGCTAATAATTGCTGTTAACTCAGACGCCAGTGTTTCAAAGTTGAAAGGTCCAAACAGACCCGTGAAAGATGAGAACTCGAGAGCATTAATATTAGCAGCACTTGGTTTTGTTGACGGGGTAGTTATTTTCTCAGAGGATACACCGCTTAAGCTAATTAAGGAGTTAAAACCGCAGGTGCTGATTAAGGGCGGCGACTATGATCCAAATTGCATTGATGAGGCGGCACCAGAATATATCGTTGGCAGAAAAGAGCAGCTAGAGAGAGGTGACAAGGTTGAGGTAATTCAATTTGTTGATGGTCATAGCAGCACGAATCTTATCAATAAGATGAAAGCCTAAGGGCATTAATTCTATCTTTGTTTTATGGCGAGTATACGACAAGAGAAAGTAGCAAATCTGATTCAGAAGGAATTGGCTGAATTGTTTCGAACAGAAAGCAGAACGCTTTGTGATGGGGCAATGGTTTCTGTAACGGTAGTTAGAGTTACCAGAGACTTGGGTATTGCCAAGGCCTACATTTCTATTTTTGGCCACAAGAATCCGCAGGAGGTTTATGAGAATTTGATGGACAACAAGCAGAACATTCGCTATGCTGTAGCTCAGAAAATTTCAAAGCAAATAAGAAGAACCCCTGAAATCCAGTTGTTTATTGATGATTCTTTGGATTACGCGGAAGAAATTGACAAGCTGCTGAAAAGTTGAAATTCCCCTTTTTCATAGCTCGCAGGTACTTATTTTCCAAGAAGAGCCACAACGCAATAAATATTATTAGCGGCATTGCCATTTTTGGCATTCTAGTTTCCACCTGTGCCATGGTAGTGGTTTTAAGTGGTTTTAACGGGATTGAAGGAGTAGTAGAGGATCTATATTCCGCTATGGACTCCGATATTAAGATCAGCGCTGCGAAAGGGAAGTACATACAATTGGAGGATTTTCCGGATGATAAACTATCAGAAATTAAAGGAATAAAATACCGCGTAAATGTATACGAGGAAATGGCACTCGTGCAGCATGAGGACAAAAGCACTTTGGCTGTTTTAAAAGGAGTGGATGAGGACTACCTCAAAATGAACAAGCTCAAAGACTACATCAATGAAGGTAATTATGCCTTGTATGATGAGGAATTACCCCTGGGAATCATTGGAAGCGGCTTGCTCATGCAATTGAACGGCTATATACACTCTCCAACCAACCCTGATAAGTATGAGAAAATAAAGGTTGTATTGGTTAAAGGTGGCAAGCGCTTAATGAAGCAAAAAGAAGAAGCTAAACGCACGGATTTTATTGACGTGGGAAGCCGTTTTGCGGTTAATGCGCAATACAACGACCGCTATATGATAGTGCCCTTAAGTTTTATGCATAACTTAATGGATACCACAGAGCAAACCGTAACGAGTGTTGAGCTCCAACTTAAAGATGGTGTGGACAAAGAAGCCGTTGAAACAGAGATTCAAAAACTATTGGGTAAGGATTATAAAGTAGAAAACCTTTTTGAGCAGAATGCCCTTATTTTTCAAACGAACGAGAGTGAAAAGTGGATTGTCTTTTTAATACTTTGTTTCATTTTTATCATTTCTACCTTTAACATGGTAGCCTCCTTGAGCA
Source organism: Flavobacteriales bacterium (assembly GCA_964230025.1). Classification (GTDB taxonomy): domain Bacteria; phylum Bacteroidota; class Bacteroidia; order Flavobacteriales_D; family JAUILH01; genus CAXRFO01. The sequence continues at coordinate 819,645 of CAXRFO010000012.1, forward strand.
TGCTTATTTTGGACAAGCAAAAAGACATTAAAACACTCAGTAGTATGGGTGCAGAAGAATCAAGCATAAAGTCCATTTTTATTTGGGAAGGCATGCTCATAAACTTTTTAGGCTCTTTCTTAGGTATTTTGTTAGGCTTGGCCTTGTGCTGGGGGCAAATTACTTTTGGATGGATTGGCATGGGCGAAAATGCCGTAGTTGATCAATTCCCTGTCCACATTGAATGGATGGACATGCTCTATATTTTCTTAGCTGTTTTTGTCGTGGGACTTTTAATCGTCTACCTTCCGGTTCGTTGGTTAATTGGTAAGAAGTTGGGGAGTATTGTTTGACGTTTTGCAAATTGATAAAGGCACTTTTGTTTATTTGATTTAGCCACATTATGATAGTATTTCATTAGAAGTATTGTTAGTTCAAAACATACTGACAGAATGGAAGTAAATCACTGTAGAATCCCAAATTTGACATAGACGGGTATCCTTGATTAATAATTAGTTTGGCGTCTTCCGAGCTGAACCCTAAAGCAGCGTATAAATCGATTATAATCTGTCCTTCATTCGGATCATGTTGTCCATCATTTGTAACAAAATTTTGATTGAAGGACATTCTAATAGGTGGAGATTGAGTAGACACCAAGTCACCAAGAGCAACATTAACATCATCTAAGTTCCCTGCGGCATCTCCATAATAAATTCCAATAATTCCTGGGTCATTACTTTGCGCTAATCTCCAACTAGCGATTGTTCCTCTTGAGTGACCGCCTATGATAATCTTCGTTGTGTCAAGGTTATAATTTTGTGCATTGTTTTTTAACCATTGAAACATTAGGTCAGCATCATCTTGAATTAAAGAGTAATTACTTGAGTCCATTTGTTTGATAGATTCCCAGCTGATAACAGATATATCGTTGTCAAGTAAAGTAATAATAAATGATTCGTACATTTCATGTGCATCTCGGTAAGTGTGACCATTCCCATGTGCCCAAATGTATATCGGGGTAGGTTGCGCAGATGATGCTTGATAGACATTTAACCATTGCCCATCATTACCAGAATAATTTTGAGTGCTTCCATATAAAATATCCAAATGATACTCATTCTGTGATAAAGTTTCCTCTTGAGGAGAAAGGTTATCCTTTTTGCATGAGGAAAGTAATAAAACGACTAAAAAAAGAAAGTTGAACCTTAACATATAAATTGTTTTAGTCCAAAACTAGTTTAAGAAGTTTAATTAATTCTTTACATATGTAAAGAAATCAGGTATTTAATCTTTTTTTAATTCTGCTCAAAGAGGTAGGAGTAATTCCTAGATAACTTGCCAACATGTGATCTGGAATTCTAAGAATCCACTCGGGTTTGTCTACATATATCTTGGCGTAACGTTCTTCATGACTCATCATTAGCAAACGTGATTTATTGGTTAGGGTTACTGAAAGAGCTTTTTCTAGGACTTTGAACGTTAGGTCATTTAAACTAGGGTATTTTTCTCTCAAATCGTTGTACCTCTTGTAGGCTAGCTCTAACAGTATGGTATCTTCAATTGTTTGCAGTGAATACCTAGTAGGAGTTTGCGAGAAAAAACTATCATGTGGAGTTGCAAATTCATTGTCCATAAAAATTGCCCCAGTGATTTCATTACCGTTGTAATTGTAGAAAAATCGCATACTTCCTTGAACAATGAAATAGACATTACTAGCAATACTACCTTGCTTAGTAATTATTGATTTTGATTTCGCTTGTTTTAGCTCGAAATGACTCAAAATATCGTCTAATTCTTCTGAATTAAATGACGTGAAATGGAGCATTCTCTTTCTCATAATTCTTACACACTCATTCAAATCCATTTGTCAATTAATTTTATCAAGGTAATTTTAGCCAATAGCAAGATACAGAACACTAATGTTTTATATACCACCATATAATGGGAATAAAGTTAACTAAAATAGTCTCCCAAGCATTGGGAGTTAATTTGATACAGCTGTGATTGCGATTTAAGTAAACAAAGGGAGCTTTGCTACTAAGCCAGCTTACTCTGCACCGCTTCTGACATGTATTCTTTGATTTGTTCGTTGGACACAAATTCAAATACTTCCTCGGCAAAGGCGTTTACTAAAATACGTTTGGCTTCTCGTTCGCCAATACCACGTGCTCTGAGGTAGAATACTGATTCCTCATCCATTTGGCCGGTCGCAGAACCATGAGAGCATTTTACGTCATCGGCATAAATCTCTAACTCCGGTTTTGTGTTTACCGTTGCTCCATCGGATAAAAGTACGTTAGAGTTTTGCTGGAAAGCATTGATTTTTTGGGCGTCCTCACGAACAAAAACCTTCCCGTTAAATACTGCCGTTGAGTTGTCATCCATTACACCTTTGTAAAGCTCGTTGCTCAAACAATTCGGTACTTTATGATCTAAGCGTGTATGGTTATCAATGTGTTGTTTTCCGCTACCGGCATAAACACCGTACATGTTGGAAGTGCAGTTTTGTCCGTTTACATCAATGTTTACGTTGTTGCGAATCCAAGCTTTACCACCGCATAAGGTGTTGATTTGGAATTGGCTTCCGTCGGCTTGGTCCACGTATTCTTTAAACATTTCAAAGGAAGCTTCATTCCCTTGGTGGATTTTGTTTATCTCTATGTTCGCGTTTTCTTCCACTTTTACATCCGTAATGTGGTGAATGAAATTGCTGCTCTCATCGTTAATGACAAACAAGTTTATTTCAGCCTTTGAGCCTTGCTCAGCGTGAACAAATAGCTGTGTAGGGCAATAGGTGTTTTCCTCGGTATACACCAGGTAAACATTTAAAGGAGCTTCTCTTTTGCTGTTTTTGTTCACCTTAACATGCAAGGAGCTGAGGTGATAAGCGGCGTTGAGGTTGTCAAAAATGTCATTGTCCCAATTGCCTGGGGTACTGGCTTCATCAATATCAACATCATCTGGTAAGAATTCATCTTGCAGCACTCCGTTGATCATCAAAATTGAATCCCCATCAAAAGCCTCAACTTCTAAAATTTCATCAAAGCTTGTTGGGCTTTTCCATTCCTTTTTTGCAAGCTTGTTTACTTTAGTATATTTCCAGTCTTCTACTTTACTGGTTGGAAACTCTTGGCTTAAAAAAGCAGCTTTGGCCGCAGATCTATATGCATCCTTATCCCCTGGAATTTCCAGTTTTTCGATGAATTTTTCCATTTGACTCGTTGCCGTTAATTCCATTTTAAGCCTCTTCTACTAATTCTTCTTTAATCCAATCGTAGCCCTTTTCTTCTAGCTCTAAGGCCAATTCTTTCGGTCCTGATTTAACGATTCTACCGTTGTACAGTACGTGAACGTAATCGGGTACTATATAATCCAACAAGCGTTGGTAGTGAGTTACAACAATGGTCGCATTTTTATCGCTCTTAAGGGTGTTAACACCATTAGCAACAATCCTAAGGGCATCAATATCCAATCCTGAGTCTGTTTCATCCAAGATGGATAATTTAGGCTCAAGCATGGCCATTTGGAAAATCTCATTTCTTTTCTTTTCACCACCTGAAAAACCTTCATTAACTGAACGGCTCGCCAACTTTGAATCAAGCTCAACCAAAGCAGACTTTTCTTTCACTTTAGCTAAGAATTCTTTTGCAGTTAGTTTGTCCAAACCACGGTGCTCATGAATTTGCTCCAAGCTAGTTTTAAGGAAGTTGATGTTACTTACACCTGGAATCTCAACAGGATATTGAAAAGCCAAGAACAAGCCTTCACGTGCTCTTTCTTCTACTTCCAACTCCAATAAATCTTGTCCATCAAAGTCTACGCTACCGGCAGTCACTTCATAATCCTCTCTACCTGCTAATACAGAGGCTAAGGTTGATTTACCCGAACCGTTTGGTCCCATGATGGCGTGAACTTCTCCTGCTTTTACTTCAAGGTTAATTCCTTTTAAGATTTCCTTATCCTCAACAGAGGCATGTAAATTTTTAATGCTTAACATTTCGTGTTTTTTATCCTACTGAGCCCTCAAGGCTGATGGTTAATAGTTTCTGTGCCTCTACTGCAAATTCCATTGGAAGTTGGTTAAGGACTTCTTTTGCATATCCGTTTACAATCATGTTGATGGCTGATTCTTCATCCATTCCACGTTGTAAACAGTAAAATATTTGATCTTCTCCAATTTTAGAAGTGGTTGCTTCATGCTCAACTTTAGAAGTTGAATTCTCCACCTCTATATAAGGGAAGGTATGGGCTCCACATCTATCGGTCATTAGCAAGGAATCACACACAGAGAAGTTTCTTGAATTCTCTGCTTTCTTGTGGATTTTCACCAGACCACGGTAAGAGTTTTGCGATTTTCCCGCTGAAATTCCTTTAGAAATGATGGTACTGGAAGTATTTTTTCCTAAGTGTATCATCTTGGTACCGGTGTCAGCTTGCTGATAGTTGTTGGTTACTGCGACAGAATAAAACTCGCCGATGGAGTTATCTCCTTTTAAAATACAGCTGGGGTACTTCCATGTAACTGCAGAACCTGTTTCAACCTGTGTCCAAGAAATCTTGGCGTTTCTTTCACAAATTCCTCGTTTAGTTACAAAGTTGTAAATACCACCTTTGCCATCTTTATCTCCAGGGTACCAATTTTGTACGGTTGAATATTTTATTTCCGCATCATCCAAGGCGATAAGCTCAACCACCGCTGCATGCAATTGATTTTCATCACGCATTGGAGCTGTACATCCCTCTAAGTAAGAAACGTAAGAGCCTTCATCCGCAACAACTAAGGTTCTTTCGAACTGCCCTGTGTTTGCCTCATTAATCCTACAATAGGTAGAAAGCTCCATGGGACATCTCACTCCCTTAGGGATATAGCAGAAAGATCCGTCTGTAAATACAGCTGAATTAAGTGCTGCATAGAAGTTATCAGTTTTAGGAACTACGGTTCCTAAATGCTTTCGTACTAATTCTGGGTGGTTTTGAACCGCTTCAGAAAAGGAGCAGAAAATGATCCCTAATTCTCCTAATTTTTCTTTAAAAGTCGTTGCAACGGAAACCGAATCCATTACAAAGTCAACAGCAACGCCTGTTAGTCTCTTTTGTTCATCTATTGAAATACCAAGTTTATTCATGGTTTCCAATAATTCTGGATCTACTTCATCTAGGCTTTCTAATTCTTTTTTCTTCTTAGGTGCCGAGTAGTAATGTAGGTCCTGAAAATCAGGCTTTGGATATGATACATGTGCCCATTCTGGTTCTGTCATTTCCGACCAAACCTTGAAAGCTTCTAAACGGTACTCCAAAAGCCATTCAGGCTCATTTTTTTTGTGAGAAATAAGTCGAATAATATCTTCATTCAATCCCTTTGGGGCTTTGTCTGATTCAATATTGGTGTAAAAACCAAACTCGTACTCTTTGTCCTTGAGTTCTTCTTTAAGATGTTCTTCAGTATAGGCCATAGTTTGATTTTATAATGAAAAGCTTTCGCCGCACCCACAAGTTCTGTCTGCATTGGGATTTACGAAAACAAATCCTTTTCCGTTTAACCCTCCTTGAAAGTCCAATTCAGTGCCTACGAGATAGAGGTAGCTTTTCTTATCAACAACAACTTTTACTCCGTTGTGTTCAAACGACTTGTCATCCTCTTTCATTTCATTATCGAAATCAAGTTGGTACATCAGTCCTGAACATCCACCACCTTTTACACCAACTCGAATGAAAGAACCGGGCTTGTTATCCTGGTCCATCAAGCGCTGTGCCTCATTTCTAGCGTTATCTGTTACTTTAATCATAATTTAGATTTAATCTAAATAGTTAATAAGTGACTGCAAAAATACCTAAAAAGCGGTATTGGGACAAACTTTTATGTGAATATGTTAGATAAGTATAAGTTATGGATACAAACCCTCTGAAAATGACAGCTCTGACACTATTTGTTTGGACAGATTTTTATTGAAGCTAAAGTGCATGAAGAAAGGACTAAACAACAAAATCAGCATCCGAAAAACGCTTAGGAATTTCATCCAGTATGCTCCAAATTTCATCTAAGTCAAAGGAGGTAACCAATCGGGTGCGGTACTCCTTAAATTCTCTAATCCCTCTAAAATAGTTGGTATAGTGTCGCTTCATCTCGTTAATGCCCAAGCGCTCGCCCTTCCACTCTATAGACATTCGAAGGTGCTCTTTAGCAGTATGAACACGGTCTGTAAGGGTAGGAGGAGCAAGGTGCTCTCCTGTCTTCATGAAGTGTTTAATCTCATTAAATACCCAAGGATAACCGATAGAAGCCCGACCAATCATGATGCCGTCTACACCATATTTGTTTTTGTACTCAACGGCTTTTTCGGGTGAATTGATATCTCCATTTCCAAAAACCGGGATGTTAATTCTTGGGTTTTCTTTTACTTCTCGGATAAGAGTCCAGTCGGCTTCCCCCTTATACATTTGCTTCCGGGTTCTGCCATGTATAGAGATGGCTTGGATCCCTATGTCTTGCAGGCGTTCTGCCACTTCAACAATGTACTTAGTGTCGTCATCCCAACCCAAACGTGTTTTAACAGTAACCGGAAGCTTAGTGGCCTTCACTATTGCTTCAGTCATAGAAACCATCTTAGGGATATCTTGCAAAATTCCAGCGCCGGCGCCTTTGCACGCTACTTTTTTAACCGGACAGCCATAATTGATATCCAAAATATCGGGATTTGTCCGTTCAACAATCTCAGTGGTTTTGATCATTGACTCGATATTGTTTCCAAAAATTTGAATACCGATGGGCCTTTCATATTCGTAAATATCGAGTTTCATAACACTCTTGGCAGCATCACGTATCAGCCCCTCTGAAGAAATGAACTCCGTATACATTAAATCTGCTCCATTTTGTTTGCATAGCTTTCTAAATGGCGGGTCACTTACATCCTCCATAGGAGCGAGAAGTAGTGGGAAATCCCCAAGGTCGATATTTCCTATCTTTGGCACGCTGCAAAATTAGCAAAACAATGGCATCTGGTATCGCAGGACATACAAAAGCTTTTTCTAGACTGGGAATATGGGCACTCTGTTGGGTTGTAATGTATGTGATGTTTGCCATGATTGCTCAAGGCGTGCTGAGTTTTATGGAAGCCGGAAGCCTGGAGGAAATTGTAAAAAAAGGAGTTTTTGATGTGTCGGCCGTATGGAATTTTCGCGTCTTTATGGGAATTAACCAACTCGCTTTTATTGCTTCAGGTGTGTTTTTTTTGCAACTCATATATGGTAAAGATTTAATGAATGGTGAAACTCTTGGAAGCAAAAAGGGCATAGGATTGTTGCCTTCTATTAAGATTGACTTAAAAGAGCTTTTACAACTAATCTTGTTAACCGTTGCTTTACTTTTTGTTTCTGGGTATCTCAGGTTGGCAACTGATTATATCTTGGATTATTTCCAAACTGAGGGAGCAATTGAAGCCGCCAATAAGGTATATGACAAAAACCTGCATTTATTAGGGGCCTATCGTTCAGATCAATTAATTTATAACCTTATTTTCCTAGCGTTTTTACCCGCTATATGCGAAGAGTATTTCTTTCGAAAAGCTTTTATTGAGGGCGTCACTGATGGATGGTTAAACTCCAAATGGCTGATTGCCTTTTTGGGCGGGGTAATCTTTAGTTTTTTTCATTGGGAGTTCAGTGGTTTCTTGGTAAGGTGGATGATGGGAGCTGTGTTAACTTTGGTTTATTTGCATTATAGAAATTACTATTACACCGTGATTATGCATTTTCTATACAATGCGACAGGCTTGATTTCTGTAGCTTACCTGAACCATGAGGCATAAAAAAACCCGATCCATGATGGAATCGGGTTCAATTAAAGTTTTTTAATACTAGTCCCCTGAAGGTTTTGAAGAATAAAGAATCTCCAATTGTTCCAGTCCTTTGGTTCTAAGAATATCCTTTAAACCATCAACGTACATCATAGGAACTTCACTATCAATTTTTACAGAGAGTACAAAACCAGTGGTCTTTTTGTTCTTTGTAATCATTGGAAATAGCTCCTTGATTTTTCTTTCTGCGTTAGCAAATTTAAATGGCTCAACAGCACCAATTTGTATCCAAGGCTCTCCACCGTATTCAGACTTGCTTCTGTAACCCATATTTAGAAAACCTAGTTTGGATCTATCCTCAATACGCTTGAAGGTATCCGTTTCAGGTTTTTCTAAGAGCATCTGTAATTCTGGTTCACGTGGCACGGTTGCCACCATGAAGAAGAATAATAGCATGAATACAATATCCGGTAAGGAGGCTGTTGAAACCTCTGGATTTGCTCTTTTCTTTTTGGATGAAAACTTACTCACTTTTTCTTCTTTTCTAGTTTGTCTTGTAGAACCGGAGGATAAAGTTGATGAACAACTTTTCTTCTTTCTTCTCCTACAATCGTACCTAATTCAATTTCGTAGTAACTGATGCCCCATTCACTCTTACAGAACTCATCTCTTAGCGTTACAATACCTGATTCAATATCATCTTTTAACAGAAGATAGAAATCGTAGGATGTTTCGTCATCGAGTTTCAGCATGATACGAGCAACATCTGGCATGGCCCAAATTTCTCTTTTACCAAGATATTCCATGGTAAATAGATAATTTTCAAGCTTTGTTTTGGAACGTTCGAAAGCTTCCTGAGCTCCCGTGTTACCTTCATCCATATACTTGTCGATTTGCTCTTGAGTATATTCCAAGGAATCGGCAATTATACCAGGCGTTAACTTAATCCTCCATGGATAGTTTTCAGCTCGTACTTTTTTGAAGGGGTCCGTATAAAATTCTCTTACCATATCCACGATAAGATCGGATTTTGGCCCTTCAATTTCAGCTCTTGTATAGGCTTTCTTCTCATCAACTAACAAGCTATTTTCTTTGTTAGCGTAAAGGATAAGAACATCACGGTCATTTACTTCAGGTGGATCCGGCGGTGGTGGTGGTTTTGGTTTGTCTGGATCCAAAACTTCCATTTTGTCCGGAATACCTTCTTCGTATTCAATAGTGGTTGCTACAAGGAAGAATACCAAGAGTAGGAAGGCAATATCTGCCATCGACCCTGCATTAACCTCTGGTGCTTCTCTTCTTGGCATAATTTAAGACATTTTTTTAACGATCGTATAAATCTCTCCACCTATCCATGCTACCAGTGCAACACCAAGCAGAATGAATGTAAAGTTCAAAGAAATCGCTCCATCCCACCAATCTTGTTTTACTGATTCAGCAGTTACATTTTCAGGGTCTTTAGCAATCGTGTCCGTTAAGAATTTGTTTGAAATATCTGATGAATCAGCATCTGTCATCATCCAAGCAATTAGAAATATTACTAAGAAACCTCCTACGAAGATTCCAGCTTTAATTCCAGCTTGTGGATTTTGAACAATTCCAAGAATTCCAAAACCAATCATCATACCTAAACAAACAATGGCAAGAACCATTGAAAGGTTGGCAGTGCTTGAAATACCTTTGTCACTGTAGTAAGAAATACCAGCTCCAACATAATGAAGAGAACCATCTTCCAACATAACATGTGGACGCTTGATGTTGTTTTCTTCCGCTTTTGCTTGGGCCTTAGACTGGTCTTCAGCAAGAACGTAGGTGATTTTTTCGCTACCGTCAGCAGCTTTACCTTTTTCAGCTTTTACAGCTACAACCATTTGAGGTTCTTTTACCTCTCCGTAACCATTTTCAAAAACAGTTAGTACTTCTTCTGGCAATTCTTCTTCACTATAAATTACATCAATAGTGAAGAATAGGCCAACAACGATAATAAGCCCCATCAGTGACTTAGAAATGATGTTGGTAATCTTGTCTGCTCTTTGCCCCAAGGTTTTCCCTAGGAAGAAGAAACCAACAGGAATGATCAATATACTTAAGTAAAGCATAATTGAAATTCCAATCGGGTCACTTTGGAAGGCAAAAGCCGCTTTTATACTTGAAAAAATTTGAGTCATTTTAAACTCCTTTTTTAAGGTTTATTTTATCCGTTATTTTTTGCGTTGTGCTTAACCAACACGTCAATCAAACTAATAGAAGCATCTTCCATTGAGTTTACCAAGCTATCAATCTTACTTACAATGTAGTTGTAGAAGATTTGTAGAATAATCGCAACGATAAGACCAAATACCGTTGTTAAAAGTGCCACCTTAATACCAAGTGCAACTTCTTCAATTACGATACTTCCTGATTCAACGATCGAACCAAAGGCCTGGATCATACCAATTACCGTTCCCATGAACCCAAGCATGGGTGCAAGTGCGATAAACAATGAAATCCATGGTAAACCTTTTTCTAAAAGTCCCATTTGAACACCACCGTAAGCGATAACCGCTTTTTCAGCTTGCTCCACACCTTCAGTGCTTCTGTCAAGTCCTTGGTAGAAGATAGAAGCAACTGGACCTCTTGTGTTTCTACAAACTTCTTTAGCAGCTTCAACACCACCGCTTGCAAGGGCAGCTTCAACTTCTTCAACTAATTTCTTTGTGTTTGTAGTTGCCATGTTTAGGTAAATGATACGCTCAACACATAGGGCTAAACCTAAAATTAATGCAATCAATACAATACTCATGAAAACAACACCACCATCGATGAATTGCTCTTTCAAGGTTTGTTGTAAATCTACACTACTAGCTTCTTCTTTTTTAGGAGCTCCTTCGTCCTGAGCTTCAGCTTCAGCTTGTTCTTGGGCTAGTTTTTCAGCTTCAAGTCGCTGAGCTTCTTGGTCAGCAGCGGCCTGTAGGCTATCAGCAACTCTAGCTGAGTCCTGCTGTTCTACTGTTAATTCGCCATCTTGTGCGTAAACATTTTGAAATCCGAATGCCATTAAACCTGTTAGTGCAATGGTTGCGAAAACTTTTTTCATGATTTATTTATTAGTTACTCTTCCTTAATTAATTATTTACTCTTTTCAGCGGAGAGAGAGGGATTCGAACCCTCGGTACCCTTGCGGGCACACTACCTTTCCAGGGTAGCCTATTCAACCACTCTAGCACCTCTCCTGTAGTTATTTGAAGTCGTTACTTCCTACAACAGGGCGCCAAATTACAAAATTTTTATAATTCTCTTACAAAGAAAACCAAATCTTAAGATTAAATAGATTGCTTTTATTCTTTGGTACTTTTTATCACACAAAAGGGGCGTTTCTATGATTAATATGCGCTACTTTTGCAGCATGTTTGAAAATCAGGAACGTACGGAAATCGACCAGTTAGGCGAATTTGCTTTAATAGAGCATCTTACGGCTAAATTTCAATTAGAAAACGAGGGGATTATAGTGCCCCTTGGTGATGATGCGGCTGTGTTTAAATCGGATGAAAATACGGTGTATAGCACGGATATGTTGGTAGAAGGTATTCATTTTGATCTTTCTTATGTGCCATTGAAGCACCTTGGTTACAAGGCAGCTGTAGTCAATATCAGCGATATTGCTGCAATGAATGCAAGGTGCAGGTATTTGAGTTTAAATATTGCTATATCTAATCGTTTTTCGGCTGAAGCGCTGGAAGAATTTTATGCTGGTTTCTCACTTGCTTGTGAACGTTATAAAGTCACCTTGATAGGAGGTGATACCAGTGCCTCTCAAAGTGGAATGGTCATTTCAGTTAGTGCCATTGGTTATGCTGATGAAAAAAGAATAGCAAGACGAAATTCAGCAAAAGAAAACGATCTATTGATTGTTAGTGGTGACCTTGGAGGTGCATTTATGGGGCTGCAAGTTCTTGAAAGAGAAAAGGCCGTTTTTGTTGATAATCCTGAAATACAACCGGACCTAGAAGGTAATGACTATATACTAGAGCGTCAATTGAAACCTGAGGCTCGTGTAGATATTGTTGAAATGCTTGAAGAATTGGGTGTTGTGCCTACCAGCATGATTGATATTTCTGATGGTTTGGCTTCCGAATGTCATCATATTGCAAAGCAATCAGAAGTCGGAATAGCGATTTATGAAGAAAAAATTCCAATTGACCCTATGACACATTCAAGAGCCAGGGACTTTGAACTTGATCCTACTACCTGTGCCCTAAACGGGGGAGAAGATTATGAGTTATTGTTTACCGTAAAACAGGAAGATTGGGATAAAATCAAGGGAAACCCAAACATGACGGCTATTGGACACATAACCGATAAAAACTCGGGGCTACAATTGATTACGCAATCTGGAAACTCCCATCCTATTGAAGCACAGGGTTGGAATCATTTTTCATCTGAGGACGAAGGATAACCTGACTTCTCTTTAACGATTTCCATCATTGTTCTGCCCGATACTTTGTGTTCAACCCAAGCAGGGAAATCAAAATACTCAAAGGCAGTCTTTTCGAATTCGTTTTTCGATAAGTTGTCCAGTTCAACTTTCAGTTTAGAGTATCTATTTTTCATTTCAGATGAGTCATCCGTTTTTATGGCGTCTTTTACGAACTCAAGCATGCACTCCTCAAACTGATACTTTCTGTTTCTGGTCTCCAAATACCTGCTTGTTGATTTTAGGGCATAGGGTAATAGGCGGTTGTTTTTAAGCTCCAAGTGAATTACTAAATTTAGGATTTGGGCAAAACAATAAATATCCTCTGACTTGTCGATATCTACATCATTAAGCAAACGATTGGTCCATTTAAGTGCCTCAGCGTAATTTTCGGCACCAACTTGTAGGCATGCAGAGTTAAAACATAGGAAGGCAACACGTACATTATTTATCTTGTTATCGTACAGTTTTAGTCCCTCTTCCACCATCGGAATTAGGCTTATACCTTTTTCAAATTGTCCCGTTATACAATAAAGTGTTAGCTCTATGCTATAGGTACTCGAGAAAAGCTTTATATCAAGGTCTTCGTTGCTTTTTATGGCCAATTTTTCTGGGAGAGATCTGAGTTTCTCTAGGTACGTGTAGGCAGAGTTATAATTTTTTAACCGACTAGCAATATAAACAGCGTTTGAAAGAACTGAAAAATAAACATTGGGTTCTTCAGAGTAGTTTTCATAGTTGTCCTCTATGTGCTTTATGTTTTTTGAAAGGTGCTCAAAGCAGTTTTCATAATCCCCAACTCCAAAATAATAAGCACTGTAGATATGATGGTACAAATATTTTGTTTCGGGATATAGGGCTTTGCTTTCGCTCTTAAGAAGGTAGGAGTCAATTATTTTTTTGAGGTCGTTAAATTCTGAGGTGCTTCTTGCCTTACCACGTTTATTTAAGGTTTGAAACAGAAGACTTTTTATGTGCCAGAAGTCCGAATAATTCCTAATTTTTTGAAGGGTCAGCTTGTCTTCTTCCCAAATCTTTTCCAATTCTTTTACATTGGTCTCAGTGTAGTTGTCTTTTTCAATGAGTTGTTTCTGCCATTTATATATGTCTATTAGTATAGCATGTTTATCAAATTTTTCAGCCTTCTTTTTGGTTTGATACAACAGCTTTGAACTTTCTTTATAAAGACTCTTCTTGTAAAGAATTTCCACGCAATGTAGGTTTCTTTTAAGCTGTGCATCCAGGCTGGAATTGGAATGAAAAGCATCTAGACTTTTAAGGACAGTATCATATAAACGGCTCTTTGTAATTGGAAAACGATTGGTGAAACTCTCCTTTTTAAATTTTTTTAGAATAGCATCTTCGTCATAGCTCTCTTGTTTCAATATTGCGTCAAATAATATTTGGTAAACATTTTCACCAGAACTATGTCTAGAAGCAAAAACTTTGAAGTACCTTTTTTCGGGCTTGCTCAAAGAATGTATTAGTTTATGAAGGCTGTCGGATGCTTTTTTAGACATGTATACTTACTAGTTTTTTTAAAACAAAATGGGTATCGTATATTAAAAAATAATTGAGGATTCTCCTGAAGAAGTGTTTCGGTAAATATCAATTAGCGATCAGCTCCTTTCTAATAAATCTCAATAGAAAGGTAATAATAATACTTAAACCGGAAGATTTAAGAATGTAATTTATTAAAGGGAGAAATGGGAGTTAGAGTTGTATAAAAAAAGCCAGCTTTAAAGCTGGCTTTTCATTTCAAATATTTTGTCTGATTACTTTCCTTTGGTAACAGCACCGCTTTCTTCGTCTTCGGACTCATCACCATTATCTGTAATACCTGTTTCTTTGTTTGTAACACCTTCATCCCCTGATTCTCCGTCATCAGTAATACCATCTTCTGAATCATCACCAGTGTTGTCTTCTCCTGAATTATCTCCACCCCGTAGGGTTTTTTGATCAGAATTATTGTCAACGGGATCTAACGGTGCAACCTCTACACAAGCCACAATCGAAAGGGTAAAAAGTAGTAAGAACGCTATGTTATATAATTTATTCATGTCCTCTGTCTAACAAATTTAGTGCAAAACTTTAGTTTTCACAAGTATTAGAACGAAAAAATATGTTAAATGTTACATGATTACCTAAAGGGGATAAAAATATTTACCTCCGCGCCACCAACATTTCCATCTTTATCAAGCCAATCATAGGGTCCTTTGAGTAGTATTTTTTGACCTGTTATCTTCTTTAGCAATTCAACCCGGCCATAGGTGATTTTCATTCCCTTACTATCATGCGCATCAACAGACTTTTCTCGACCTTTTTTACTGGCCTCTATACCTATGCCGTTGTCTTTGATCAAAAAATGAATTCCGTTTTTTTGTTCGCTTAGTTTTAACCAGATTTTACCATCCGATTTTTTAGGTAGAATCCCATGCCAAATACTATTTTCAATAAAAGGCTGAAGAAGCATTGCGGGGACGTTGATAGCCTCTTTGTCAATGAATCCTTCTTCTTCAATGAAAAATTCAAACTTATTGTTGAACCTCATGTGTTCCAGTTGAAGATAAAGCTCTATTCGCTCCATTTCTTCTGCGAGACTGACAATGTTGCCGCTCTCTGCTGAGCTATCAAGGTTCTTTCGAATAAGTTTTGCAAAACTACTCAGGTAACGATTGGCGCTAATTCTATCTTGACGGTTTATGTAGTACTGAATGCTGTTTAAGGCATTAAAAATAAAATGCCTGTTCATACTTGCATTCAAGGATTGATGTTCAAGCTCTAGAAGTTTATTCTGATAAGTTAATTTCTCACTTTTTAATTTCTTTTCCTTTTCTTTTAGCCTCCAACGATAGATGCCGTAAATAATTAAGATAATCGTCAATGAAAGCAGGGTAATAAACCACCATCGCTTATAAAATGGAGTTAGGATAGTAAATTTCAAATGTGAAATATTTGTCCAATTTCCATTTTTATCCATTGCTTTAACCTCAAACTGATATTCCCCGCTTGGCAAGTTGCTGAATACTGCTTGGTTGTTTTTGCTCAAAGGTGACCATTTGTCGTCCCAACCTTTCAAGCGAAAACTGTAGCTTACATTGTCCGGGTTTGAAAAACACATTTTGATAAAATCAAATACCAAGCGGTTTTCATTCGGCTTTAAAGTCAAGCCATTTTTAAGGTCATCAGCACTTATTTCACGATCGTAATTAATAGTGAGATAGCGAATGTCAACATCATGGTTTTCAGAATCATCATCCTTTAAAAGGCCTTCATTTAATTTAACCAAAGAGCCAGCGGTTCCAAACCAGATATGCCCCTTTTGATCAATGAAAGATGCGTTAAGATTACACTCTAAGTTTTTAATGCCTTCATGGCTAGTAAAGGTTTTTACTTTAGGGTCACTTACCGTTTCTTCGGTAATTTCAAGACAATAAATCCCATAATTGGTCCCTATCCATAGCTTATCTTCACCTTGGATTTGAAGGAAATTGATAAAGTTTCTTCTGCTGTCTTCACCAAGTGAAATGAAATAAAACTTATCCCCGTCTTTTCTGTAAAGTCCATTATCTGTTCCTATCCAAATTTTGCCAAAGCGGTCCTTACTTAGGCAGAATACCTTTTTATCAATGTCATCTCCAATCTCAATTTTTATCGAGCTTTTTTTATGCGGATTGAACACATACATGCCATCTTCCGCCCCACAAAGTAGGTTGCCTTTGTTGTCCTCAAGAATGGTCCTGATATTAATACCTAAAAGACCTTCATTGTACCCGTAGTTTTCAAATTCTCCATTATTGTATCTAGATATTCCAGCCCTGTGACCGAACCAGATAGAACCTTTTGAATCTTTGTACACGGAAGTGATTCTGTTGTCGGCGATACTATTTTGGATGGAGTCGTAATGCAGAAACACTTTTGAACTATTTCCGCTTAAAAGGGTTGCTCCACGACTGGTGGCAAGCCAAATATCATCACCATCTGGGAGAATTGACCATATAGTTGGATTGGATAACTGGTCATATATATGAACACAACTATCATTTTTCCGAATACAAAGGCCATTTCGTAATGTGCCAAGCAACAAGTCACCATTGCTTAACTCATTGATACTCAAAATTTCGTTTGCCGGCAAGCCATCCTGCATGGTATAGTTTTGAAAGGCCAGACCGCTGAACTTTAAAGCTCCTGCTCCATTTGTTGCCAGCCATAAATTAGATTCATTGTCAATAAAGATGTTCTTTATGTCTGTGAATTCAAGCCCGTTCTCTTCAGAAATATTGATGGTTTCTTTATTGTTCAGCAAAAAGCTAAGACCAAATTTAGAGGCCATAACATAGCCAAGGCTATCATCATAAATACCCTTTCTTATCCAGTTGGTCATGATGCCTTCATTAACAGAAATCTGCCCTATGTTTTCGTTAATAAGATAACTACCTTCACCAAAGGTTGACACGATTAGTTCATCGTTCTTACCACGGGTAAGGTTGCTCACATAAACGGAGTTAAGCTCAACATACTGCGATTTTTCAAAACTTTCGTTTCGCATTAGACTTAAGCCTTCTTTTGTTCCTATCCAAAGTGTTTTGTTGTCGTCAAAATACAAGGCATTGATAAAATTTGATGAAATGGCAAGTTCACTTTCAAAATGATAAAACACCTTGTCTTTTAATTCAAGTAAGCCTGCACCGTTAGTTCCAATCCACAACCGACCCTGATGATCCATGCTTATTGAAGTAACCCTGTTATTGACAAGCGAGGGAGGAAAATAGAAATTCTCAAAATTTTCACCATCCCATTTGGATAATCCACCAACACAGCCCATCCATATGTTGCCTTCATTGTCAAGGTATAGTTCGTAGACATGGTTTTTTATCAGTCCATCTCTTTGTGTGTAATTGATGAATTCATGGCCATCAAAGCGGCTAACCCCTCCGGTTGTAGCCATCCATAAATAGCCATCATTATCCTGAATGATACTGTATACCTGATTTTGCGCCAATCCATCTTCTACTGTATATTCAATAAAATTATACTGCTGGGCATTAGCGAAACAAGTAATTAACGTTAAGGCAAGAAGCCCGAATAACCTCATTTTAGAATGATTTTATAAGGGATAAAAAGTTGCTTACCCTATTGCGAGCAATTGGTATTCGCTCACCCCCTTTGAGTACCGCAAAGTGTCCATCCTCACTAAGGTATTCCTTCAGGTATTTAAGGTTTATGATATGTGATTTGTGAACTCGAAAGAAGCGTTCTTTTGGAAGCATTTCTTCATAGATCTTAAGCGTTCTGGTGTCAAGATACCTATTCCCTTCATTAAAGTTCAAGGTTGTGCAGTTGCCATTGGCTTCCAAGTGTGTGATGTCGCCTTCATCTACAATTTTAAATCCTTTTGAATGGGAGATAGTAATCCTTCCGTTGTTATCACCAAAGCGCATGGTTCGGGTAAAGTTGTTTAATAAGTTTTTATACTCTCCTAGCATTTCTGGAGTTTCCGTCATCTGCTTTTTAGTCTCTATTAATTTTTGAACAGAATTCTGCAAATCATCAATATCAATTGGCTTCAGAACGTAATGAACTGCGTTGGCGTTAAACGCGCGAACCGCAAAATCTTTAAATGCTGTAACAAAAACAACCATAAAATCTTCACCTTTAAGAGATTCTAAAAGTTCAAACCCTTCTGCTCCTGATGGCATCCTGATATCAAGAAACAAGACATCCGGTTTTTCATTCAGAAATTTAACTTTTGCTTCTTCAATGTCTCCAGCTTCTCCAACAACCTCAATTTCCGGGCAGAAATCGGTTAACATCATCTTTAAGTTTTCACGAGCTAAATTCTCGTCATCAACAACTAGGGCTTTTAGTTTCATATTCGCAAGGGTTTGGTTAAATATACCATTTTAAGTGAATTTTGTTTCCAAAGGCACCTTGATTTTAGAACCGTTTACTCAAGCAGAAGTACCAATCATCAGCATATAAATACAGAAGACGAATTAATCGATAGCTTTAATCATTTTTATAGAAGTGTAATCACAAATCACTGTAAATATCATGTAAACAGATGTTTAAGTGTTTGAGTTGTTTGTTTGAGTTGTTTTCGCATATATAAAATTGAGATTAATTATGTGCTTTAATCAGTGCGTAAAACACTAATGGTCAATGCTATACTGTGATATAGGACGCTTAGAATTGTATATTTAACCGATTAGTTTTTCATGCTTGCTTAACTTGTGTTTTTTTATTTAGTATAAAACACTATCAATCAGATATATATCCATCTAAAATGTGTCCAATGAGCTGTATAATTTGCTCAGTAAATCGTTTGATTTGATCTGAACCTTGCTTTAGTTTAGCCGTAAATCAAATTAAAAAGCGATGAAAAAATTAATTACCCTTTTAGCTCTTGTTTCTTGTTCAGGCACTATAGCTCAAAACCAATGGGAAAACTTGGATATAAATAATATAGAAGCACGTATTAACTTTAAAGATGTGTTGTTTTCTGATTTATCAACTTCAAATGCACACTTTATTGTAGATGATTCATCACGTTCTACAATTTATGCTTCTGGTTTATGGATAGCTGGCAAAGATGTGAATGGTCAAGTTAAAACAGCGATTCAGCATTTTAACGGTTGTGATTTTAAAGGGGGGTGTGTAAATCAAGGTGTTTATAAGGTAAATAGAACTGATGTAGAGGAGTTTTATGATTGGTGGACATGCATGCAGCAATTAGCATGTGATCCATCGATAAACTTCCCAAACTATTCGATTCCTCAAGTAATAACTAATTGGCCGGCTCATGGAGATACGACTTGCGGTGAACCGTTTTATTTAGCCCCTTTTTTTGATAACCCTGATGGACCTATGGGCGCGGACGGAATATATAACCCTGCGCACGGTGACTATCCAAAAATCAAAGGTGATCAAGCTATATGGTGGTATATGAGGGATGATACCCTCCATTGTAACGGCGGTGATCCTCTTGGAATTGAGCTAAGATGCATGGCATATGCTTACAATTGTCAGAATTCAGATGCGATTAACAACAGTGTTTTTGTTGACTATGAGATTACGAACATTGGTACGCAAACTCTAGCAGATTCGTATATTGGAAATTGGACTGACTTTGATATAGGCTGTTCTCAAGATGATTTTGTGGGTTCTAGTGTTGAGAACGGAATGTTTTACGCTTATAACGGAGATAATGATGATTTGGGCTGCAATGGAACACTAGGATTTGGCAGCAGTAATTTACCCATGACCGGTGCTATGGTTTTTGGTCCTTTTCAAGACTATGATGGTCAAGATAATCCTGGCCCTTCCGCTGTAAACCCAAATTACCTAAGTTATAGTTTCGCTAGCTCACAAAATGGTGTTTCTTATCCAGGGCTTGGATTGAAATACGATAATGGAATAGTGGATGACGAAATGTATATGATGAGAAATTTCACCTATCATGACATGTTCGGTCCGCAATTGGTAGCAAGCACACCAGTAGAACAGTTCAATGTTCTTAATGGATTGCGAAACAATGGCGACTCTGCTTATTACCTAATAAATGGCGATACCGTCAATACTATTTATGCATTCTATGACGACTCTGACCCAAAGGGGTGGGCCACAATGGGCAAAGATTCAACATTTCATCCAAATGAGATTAATCTTGGCAACACACCTGGTGATAGAAGAGGTTTAGGTTCTGTTGGGCCTTTTACCATAACCCCAGGAGGAATCTACACCAGCACCTTTGTGTACACCAATGCCTTTGATCCAAGTCAATCGGGGAACTTAGCTGCTAAAAACAATCTCATGAGCTATTCACAGGATATTAGAGCATTTATGGATAATTGTCAGTGTTGTAGTTCCGCTGTTGCTTTGAATGAGGCCCACCCTGCGGATTTTGAATTAAACGTTTATCCGAACCCTTCCAGTGGTGTTTTTAACATTGATTCAGATACACGTATTAAGCACGTTCAATTGTATGATTTAAGTGGCAAGTTGATTTATCAAAACACCTTGAATGCATTAAAAAACATCCTAGACTTATCTCATTTAAGTTCCGGATTATATGTTCTAAATATCCAAACCGAAAAAGGGATAAAAAGTGTAAAAATAAAAATCGATTAAAACCAGAACCCTGAGCGGAGTCGAAGGTTGATTTGAACAACGATTACTCCCCTCCGACTCCGCTCAGGGCTGAAAAAATCTTCTTTATACTCAATTGTATGATGCCCCTGCCAGAAATTTTTGGTGGGGGTTTATATTTTTAACTGAGCCTCAATCACACTCAAATGTCCAGTTTCAAGAACCTTAACTGATTTGGGCTCAACAAATTCAACCTCTTTTTGCATTTCATCAAAGGCTAGGATATTGTCGTATTTACCGATAATGTAGTTTACCTTTTCCTTATTGTTTTTGAGCAGTTGTGTTTTGTCCTCTCTATCCCGCATGGATTTAATTGCGGAAATAACCCCTTCTGTTTTTAGGCTTGAGGCAGAATGGATCATATTCAAAATGGTTTCTTCATGTGCGAAACGGTCGTGAAAAAGGTTGGGGATAGCCTCATTGGCAAGTATTCCCAGGTTACTTTTGACAACTTTGATAACCCTGTCTCTATCCTTTTTACGCTGAGGGCTATCCGCTCGTGCGGTTGAGTTTAATAAGGTAATTTCTGATATCGAATCAGTGTGTTTTTCCAATAATTCACAGGCAATATATCCACCCAAGCTATGCCCAATAATTTTAGTTTTTTTTAGCTCTAAATACTCAATAACTTCCCAAATATACTGGGCCATTTCCTCCATTCCATCCCAGTTTTGGATGTGTTGGGATTTACCATGTCCGGGTAAATCTATAAGAATAAGTTTTTGTTTTTTGGACCAATCTGATTTTATGTTGTCATACATAGAAGAGTCTTCCAAAAAACCATGAAGGAGAACCAGTGGCTCTCCTTCTCCTATAATTTCATAATGGAGCATTAGCTATTCATTAAGTCTTCAATTTCTTCAGCTTCAATCGGAATATTTCTCATCAGATTGAATGGCTCTCCATTTGCTTGAACAACAACGTCATCTTCTAAACGAATTCCTAAATTTTCTTCAGGGATATAAATTCCAGGCTCAACGGTAAACACCATGTTTTCCTTTATAGGCTCCGTCCACAGCCCTACATCATGTGTGTCTAAACCAATGAAATGAGAAGTCCCATGCATAAAGTACTTTTTGTATGCTGGCCAATCTTCTTTTTGGTTCTTAATGTCATTTTCATTGATTAACCCTAGCCCTAGAAGTTCAGACTCCATGAGTTTTCCAACTTCTATATGGTAATCCTTTAATATTGTGCCCGGTACCAGAAGCTTTGTTGCTTCATTTTTTACCCTCAATACGGCATTATAAACTGCTTTCTGGCGTTCTGTAAATCTTCCATTTACAGGGAAACATCTGGTCAGATCAGATGCATAGTTGGCGTACTCAGCCCCAAAATCCATTAGGATAACATCCCCGTCCTTACATTGCTTGCTATTTTCAATGTAATGTAACACACAGGCGCTGGCACCACTTCCAATTATTGGGGTATAAGCAAAGCCTTTACTTTTATTTCTAGTGAATTCATGTATTAACTCAGCTTCAATTTCATACTCCCAAACCTCAGGTTTGATGAAAGACAAAATTCTTCGCACTCCTTTTTCTGTGATGTCACAAGCTTTCTGCATCACCTCTATCTCCAAAGGGTGCTTGATACTTCTCACTTTATGCATGATGGGCGCCATCTTACGCGTTTCATGAGAAGGATATTGTGACTTGCATTTCGCTATGAAACGATCTTCGCGGGTTTCTGTTTCCGTATTAGCGCGAGTATGCTCGTTGGTGTTGAAATAGATTCCTCTAGCCTCAGCCATTAAGGTTTTAAAAATCGACTCAAATTGCTTTAACCAATAAACAGTTTTTATTCCCGATTGCTCAAAAGCCTCTTCTTTGGTGTATTTATGACCTTCCCAGACAGCTATATGGTCATTGGTTTCTTTTAAGAACAGAATTTCACGGTGTTTTTCTTCATGGCAGCTTGGAAAAATCAACAATATACTTTCCTCTTGATCTATTCCACTTAAAGCTAAAATATCCCTGTGTTGTTGAAAGGGCATGGTGCTATCAGCTGAAATCGGATAAATATCATTGGAGTTAAAAACAGCCAAAAAGCCATCTTCCATCATTTCTTTTACCCTTGATCTTTGGTGTATGTATAGTTCCTTGTCGATTTTTTCGTACTTCATAATTTCGATTTTCTTCAACAAAAATACGATTAAAGTGTTTCTTCTTACGATAATTGAGTATAACTTGTATAGAACGATTCTAAATAAGATCTTGCTTTGCATAGGTCATGTTTGGAAGCTACTTTTGTCAGGAAGAATCAAACTATTTTAAATGAAAAATTCAGCACTTCTGAAGTCCTCTCTTGCCAAGAAATATTGGATGGCTTTAACGGGACTGTTCTTGTGTTTATTCCTAGTAGGACATTTACTGGGTAACCTCCAACTTTTGGGAGAATTTAATCAAGAAACAGCCGAGAAATTTGATTTGTATGCAAAGTTTATGACAACTAACCCTGCGGTTAAAATCTTGTCATACCTGACTTACATCTCAATATTGTTTCATGCCATTGATGGTTTTATGCTGGCTTTTCAAAATTCAAAAGCAAGAAAACAAAACTATGCTTACAGCAAACCTGAGAAAAACTCAAACTGGACAAGCCGATATATGGCAATACTTGGTTCAGTTATCCTAATTTTTATCATCATGCATATGTACCATTTTTGGGCTCGTATGCACTTTAGTGATATGCCTGTTTATAAGGTAAAAGGAGAAGAGATTAAAGGCTTATACTTGATAGTAGTAGCTTTTTTCACCCATCCTCAGTATGGGATGGTTGCTACATTGATTTATATAGTGGCAATGATTGCTTTAGCTTTCCACCTTTCACACGGTTTGAAAGCGGCTTTCCAGTCATTGGGTGCAAATCACCCAAAATATAACGCACTAATTAAGAATTTTGCATTGGCTTATTCAGTTCTAGTTCCACTAGGATTTATCGTCATCGCTGCATACATAGGTTTCGGACTTACCGAGCACCATGATGAAGCGGTTAAGGCCATAGAAATGCTAACTAAATAATTTTAGAACAATGAGCACCTTAGATTCTAAAGTACCTGCTGGACCACTTAAAGACAAGTGGACAACATACAAAGACAACATTAATTTGGTGAATCCAGCCAACAAGCGTCTAATTGACGTGATTGTTGTTGGGACTGGATTGGCAGGAGGTTCTGCTGCTGCTACCTTAGCCGAACTAGGATATAACGTAAAGGCGTTCTGTTACCAGGATAGTCCAAGAAGAGCGCACTCAATTGCAGCTCAAGGTGGTATTAACGCTGCTAAAAACTATCAGGGAGACGGTGACTCCAACTACCGCTTGTTTTATGATACAGTGAAAGGAGGAGATTATCGCTCCAGAGAGGCCAACGTTCACCGTTTAGCAGAAGTTTCAGCAAACATCATCGATCAATGTGTTGCACAAGGGGTTCCTTTTGCAAGAGATTATGGAGGTTTATTGGATAACCGATCATTTGGTGGTGTGCTTGTTTCCAGAACATTTTATGCCAAAGGGCAGACTGGACAGCAACTATTGTTAGGTGCCTACTCTGCTATGAACCGTCAGATAGCTCGTGGTAAGATTGAAATGTTCAATCGTCATGAGATGTTGGATGTAGTTATTGTTGATGGTAAAGCAAGAGGAATCATTGCTAGAAACTTGGTTACTGGAGAAATTGAAAGACATTCTGCTCATGCGGTTGTGCTGGGAACAGGCGGATATGGAAATGTATATTTCCTTTCTACAAATGCAATGGGATCGAATGTTTCAGCTGCTTGGAAGGCACACAAAAAAGGTGCTCACTTTGCTAACCCATGCTACACGCAGATACACCCTACTTGTATTCCAAGATCCGGAGACTACCAGTCTAAACTGACATTGATGTCAGAGTCTTTAAGAAATGACGGTCGTATTTGGGTACCAAAGAAGAAAGAAGATGTTGAGGCCATTAGAGCAGGTAAATTAAAGCCTACTCAAATTGCTGAGGAAGATAGAGACTATTACTTG
Source organism: Flavobacteriales bacterium (assembly GCA_964230025.1). GTDB lineage: Bacteria > Bacteroidota > Bacteroidia > Flavobacteriales_D > JAUILH01 > CAXRFO01. The sequence continues at coordinate 844,026 of CAXRFO010000012.1, forward strand.
GAGAGAAGATATCCAGCATTTGGAAATCTAGTTCCTAGAGATGTTGCTTCCAGAGCAGCTAAAGAAAGATGTGATGCTGGATTTGGCGTAAATAAAACTGGAGAAGCTGTTTATCTTGATTTCAAATCAGCTATTGAGCGATACGGTAAAGAGAAAGCTAAGCTTGAAGGAATTGAAAATCCTAGTGCCGATAAAATAAAAGAATTAGGAGAGAAAGTGGTGGAGAGCAAGTATGGTAACTTGTTCCAAATGTATGAGAAGATTGTAGATGATAATCCATACAAAACACCAATGATGATTTATCCAGCCACGCACTACACCATGGGTGGTCTTTGGGTAGACTATAACCTTATGACGTCTGTACCTGGATTATATGCGATTGGTGAGGCAAACTTCTCTGATCACGGAGCTAACCGTTTGGGAGCATCTGCATTAATGCAGGGTCTTGCGGATGGATACTTTGTTCTTCCGTATACCATTGGAGACTATCTTGCAAATGATATTCGTACAGGTAAAATTCCAACGGACACCCCAGAATTCGAAGAGGCAGAAAACAAGGTAAAAGAGAGAATTGACTTCTTTGTAAATAACAACGGAACAAAATCCGTAGATCACTTCCACAAGCGTTTAGGTAAAGTGATGTGGGATAAAGTAGGTATGGCTAGAAATCCAGAAGGTTTGAAAGAAGCCATGGCTGAAATTAAAGCTATCCGTGAAGAATTCTGGAAAGAAGTTAAAGTGCCCGGATCAGCAAATGAGTTTAATCAAGAGCTTGAAAAGGCGGGTAGAGTGGCTGACTTTTTAGAATTAGGTGAATTATTCGCAAAAGATGCTTTGGATAGAAATGAATCATGCGGAGGTCACTTTAGAGAAGATCATCAAACTCCAGAAGGTGAAGCAAAAAGAGATGATGCTAATTATGCATACGTTTCTGCATGGGAGTACAAAGGTGAGCCAGGTGATGCAGTACTGCACAAGGAGCAATTAGAGTTTAACGATATTGAATTGAAAACACGTTCATATAAATAAGAAAGACATGAAACTATTACTTAAAATTTGGAGACAAAAAGGACCCAATGATGCGGGTAAAATGGTGGATTATCCTTTGGATAATATCTCCGAAAGCATGTCCTTTCTAGAAATGATTGACGTGTTGAATGAGGGGCTTGTTGAAAAAGGTGAGGAGCCTGTAGCATTCGATCACGACTGTCGTGAAGGGATTTGCGGTATGTGCTCCATGTACATTAATGGTGAGCCACACGGACCTGACAGAGGAGTAACAACCTGTCAGTTACACATGCGTTCTTTTAAAGATGGAGATACCATTTATATCGAACCATTTAGAGCAAATGCATTTCCGGTAATTAAGGATCTGACTGTTGATCGTTCTGCTTTTGACCGTATTCAGCATGCGGGAGGATATATTTCAGTTAATACCAGTGGAAATACGCAGGATGCCAACGCAATTCCTGTTAATAAGGATGATGCAGATAAGGCATTTGATGCTGCCACATGTATTGGATGTGGAGCATGTGTTGCGGCCTGTTCTAATGCTTCTGCTATGCTATTTGTATCTGCTAAGGTTTCACAATTTGCTTTGTTACCGCAAGGTAAAGTTGAGGCAAAAGACCGTGTTTTAAATATGGTTAAGCAAATGGATGAGGAAGGTTTTGGAAACTGTTCTGTTACAGGAGCTTGTGAAGTTGAATGCCCTAAAGGAATTTCTTTAGAAAACATTGCTCGAATGAATCGAGAATTCTTGAAAGCTGGGGTAACAAAAGACTAAAAATTGAATTAAAAAGAAAGAATATTGAGGGGCTATTTGCCCCTTTTTTGTTATGAAATATCCTATACGACTAGAATCAAAAAGACTTTATACACGTCCATTAGAGTATTCTGATATCGAAATTTGGAATGAATTCATTCAAGATGAAAAAGCTACTCGCTTGTTCCCTGAAAGCATGAAGAAACCTGACACTGCTTCAGTTTGGATAAAAAAACAAATAGAAAGATATTCCAATAATGATTTTGGTTTGATGGCATTGATTGATAAAGAAAGCGGTGATTTTATTGGTCAATGTGGACTATTAAATCAAAACTTACAAACCGGGAATGAAGTCGAAATAGGATACCATATTTTACCAAAATTTTGGGGTCAAGGTTTTGCCACGGAGGCCTCAGCTCTTATAAAGAATTACGGTTTAAACGAACTAGGTTTAAAACGTATTGTTTCTGTAATTAATAGCGAAAACATAGCATCCCAAAAAGTTGCCAAGAATAACGGAATGAACATAGAAGATCGCATCACTTATAGAGATATGCCTGCCGATCTGTGGGTATATGAGGTATAAGTTTTTTTCTTACCTTGCTGTACCTAAAATTATTAAAATGAAAAAGCTGCTATTTTTATTTCTTGGCGCTGCGTTGAGTTTGACCAGTTGTCGAGATAAGTGTAAAGACGTTGAATGTAATAACGGTGGTCGTTGCGACGAAGGTGAATGTATTTGTGTTGAAGGTTATTCAGGAGAGGACTGTTCAACCGCACTTGAGCCATCAAAAATTAGAATTACAAGTATTGAAATACAAGATTTCCCGGATGATGATGCTGGTGCTGACTGGGATCCACTGATTGAAACGGATCCAGACATTATTATAAAATTGACCCGTGTTTCCGATGGGAATCAAATTTATGAGTCTGGTAATTTTGACAATGTAGCTCCTGGCACACAATTTAGTATTGATGCTTTAACCATTGATGTTATTAGTGTAACAGAGGAGTTTACTTTAAGCATGAGAGATTATGATCAAACGAGTGCTGATGACCCTATGGGAGACATTACCTTCAACCTTTGGACGGGCGGTAGCTTTCCTCCAACTAAAATAGTTGAAGACACAGCATTGGGAATTAAATACGTATTGCACTTGAGCTATACGCACTAAACTAAAATGTAAAATAAAATTAGAGAGCCTCAACCAATGGTTGGGGCTTTTTTATGCCAGCATTTTAAGACTTCTTTCCAAGGCATTCAGAAAAATATCAATTTCTTCAATTGTATTATAACAAGCAAAACTCGCTCTTGCCGTTCCCGGAATACAGAAGAAGTTCATTAAGGGCTCCGTACAGTGATGTCCAGTTCTTACTGCAATTCCCTGTTGATCGAGCAAAGTACCTATATCGAATGGATGAGCAAGATCCGAAACAAATGAGATAACAGCCGCTTTTTTATCCGCGGTGCCAATTATTTCAATATGGTCCATTGCCTCCAATTTAGGAGTGGCGTAATCCAATAACTCCATTTCAATTTGAGAAATTTGATCAAGCCCAACAGCGTTCATGAAGTCAATACAAGCACTCATGGCAATTCCGTCTGCAATGTTTGGCGTTCCGGCCTCAAACTTGTGCGGTAAACTATTATAAGTGGTTTTTTCAAAGGTCACTGTTTTTATCATGTCCCCACCGCCTTGATATGGTGGAAGTTGTTCAAGAAGGTCTTCTTTACCATACAAAACACCAACTCCTGTTGGGCCATACATTTTATGTGCAGAGAAGACATAAAAATCGACATCCAAGGCTTGGACATCTACTTTCATATGTGGAACGGCCTGAGCTCCATCTAAAAGAACATGAATTCCCCTACCATGACATTCAGATATTACTTTTTCAACTGGATTGATTGTTCCCAGTGTGTTAGATACATGAACCATTGAAACCAAACGGGTTTTATCACTTAAAAGTGCAATAAACTCATCCCAGATTAATTCGCCTTTTTTATTGATAGGAGCAACCTTTAGAACAGCACCTCTCTCCTCACACATAAGTTGCCACGGGACTATATTTGAGTGATGCTCCATCGCAGTGATGACAATCTCATCACCCGGTTTAATAAAGGCCTTTCCGTAGCAGCTAGCGATTAGGTTTATACCATCCGTTGTTCCTTTGTTAATAATGACTTCATGCTCATGTTTAGCATTGATAAATGCTTGAATTTTATTTCGACCAATTTCAAATGCCTCAGTTGCTCTTTGGCTTAGCTCATGAACACCACGATGAATGTTTGCATTATAAGTACTGTAGTAAGAGGAAATGGCATTTATAACGGACTGAGGCTTCTGAGCCGTTGCTCCATTATCAAAATATACCAGGGGTTTCCCGTTTACTTTTTCATTTAAAATGGGGAATTGAGCTCTTATTTCTTCAACATTCATAGCTCAAAGGTACTGAAGAGAATGTATTCTATTTTAAAATCAAAACAGGAAGTTTGAATTTATTCATGATTTGTTTTTTTGTTCCTACGTGATAATGCTGTTCAGTATCCGTTAGATGCTTGTGAATAAATACTAGAAGTTCAGGTTGAACGCGATTAATAAGTTTTTCCATTCCTAAAAGCACATTTTCTTCACTCACTATATGGCTTTCATTCTTCACCGAATAAAGCTTTTGTGTGATTTTCTGATTGTTCTCCATTTTTTGCTCGGATAGCTGGCATTCCCACTCTTTTATAGTTGCTAAATGCACAATGCTATTGTTGTTTTTGGCAATATTCAAAAGGATACTAAGGTCCATGTCAGCTCTTGAACAGTCACTTAGAATCAAAATATTCTTAGGAGCCTTATATTCAGCTAAGGATGGAACGATAATCATGTTCTGATTGATGGTTCTCATCATATGGTCAGCATTGCTCAGTTCATGTCGATCAAAATGCTCAGTCCCAAAAATCAAGAGATCTATATCCATTGCTTGTAAATAGTCCGAATTAAGTCGGTTTAAAGGGGCTATTTCCAAGTTCACGTCAGTAACAACGTTGCTCGTTTGTTCTTCAAGTATTTTTGCTTCCTTTAATAACCTAACAGAATTAAGTCCATTTTTTTTGAAATAGTCTTCCATACTCGCCACTTTTTCGGAAGAAAAATGAGTTAAGACAGAATGCAATTCAAATGAATTTAGCAACTGGCTGGTATATTTTAGGGCGTTTTCAGCACAGGCTGAAAAATCTGTTGGTAAGAGGGATTTTATTTTCCTTGACATAGTTATTTTTCTTTCAAAGAAAAGCCTCTTTGTTGTCAAGAAATATGAGTAAAATCAATTTTTGAAATGATAGATATCACAGTTAAATTGGGGCGTTCTGTAATTTTCCGATTTCTATTAATTTGACCGACCTCCCTTTTGCTTCAATCCAATTTGATTCTTTGAAATCAGTTAAGACTCTGATAGCAGTCTCGCTAGAAGTTCCAACATGGTGCGCTAAATCATCCCTTTTAAGTTTGAAGTACCCATTTTCATCAGCAAATTTTTCACTCCATTGTAAAAGGCAAGTGGCTACTCTTTTGCGCACACTTTGATAGGCCATATCAATTAATTCCTGATCACGGTTTTCAATGTTTTTACTTAGTAGATTTAAAACACCCGTTAAGATTTCAGGTTTTGATTGCATTAAGCCCAGTAAATTCTCAAAAGAAATGGAATACAAGGTGCATTCAGTAACCGTTGTATATGAATAGGGGTTAGGACCAGGGTTGAATAATTTTTCAATCCCAATAATTTCCTCGGACCCCAACATGTCTGTTAAAAGTGTTTTACCATCCGAATTGGTCATTTCCTTCTTTATCTGTCCTTTTTCTATGAAATAAACCCGTTGTAAATTTTTTCCGTCACGAACAAAGCAGGTATTCTTCTCATAGTTTTGCTGCTCAAACAAGGCCATGTCTTTCCATGCCATGATTTGTTGACTAAGGTTATGAATGGAAGATATTTGAACCGAAACCCCTTGTTCTTGCCTAACGCTTTCACTTTTTTTGAGTCTTGACTCAATAGCTTTAAGAAGGTCAATCTCATTAAAGGGTTTTGTAATGTAATCATCAGCCCCTTCGTTCATGCCTCTCCGGATATCATCAGTATCCGTTTTTGCCGTTAAAAAAATGAAAGGGATTTTTGATGTGTCCTTATTTCTGCTTAAACGGTATAGAACCCCATAACCATCCATTTCTGGCATCATTATGTCACAAATAATTAGATCTGGCTTGTGTTCTAGGGCTTTTTCAACCCCTTCTTTACCATTAGATGCAGCAACAACATGGTATGATGAAAGTTCAAGGAGTTCGACAAGGTTTTCACGGACATCAACATTGTCCTCAATTACTAGAAGATTTGCCAGCATAAGGAATTTTTACGGTAAATATACTTCCTTTTTTAGGTTCGCTGGTGCAAGTAATACTTCCGTTTAAAGAATTTAGGCATTGTTTAACAATTTCAAGGCCCAGTCCTGTTCCTTCAATGTTTTCAACATCTCTTGCTCGGTAAAATCGCTCAAAAATTCTCTTTTGATCTTTTTCTGAAATACCAATACCGTCATCTTTTATACTTATCTCAAAGGCTTCCTTATTTAGCTTTGTATGGACTTCAACATTTCCGTTTTCATTTGAGTATTTGATAGCATTTGTAAGTAGATTTATCAAAATACTCTTTAATATTTTTGAATCGCTATGAACCGTTGAATTTTTGTCGGCTGTGACGTTTATGCTCAAGCTTTTGGCTTTTGATAAATGCTCGAGCTCTTCAAGACAATCAGATATAAAGTTAGCTAGTTGAATTTCCTCTATCTCTTTGTCATCCTTTTTTTCATCTAATCTACTTAAGGTAAGGATGTCACTTAGCATTTGATTAAGATGCTCTATATTTCTATTGATTTTAGTAAAATGCTTACTCAGTTTTTCATCTGAGCTGTCAAGATACTTACTAAGGAGATGAGCAGAACTTTTTATGGTTGTAAGCGGTGTGCGAAATTCATGCGACACCATGCTCACAAAGCGTGATTTTAACTCACCGAGTTCCTGTTCTTTTATAAGAGCATCTTTCAAATCCCTAGTTTTTTCTGTAATTCTTTTTTCAAGACTTGCATTTAATTCTTCAAGCTCTGCTTGTATTTTTGCCCTTTCGCTGACATTTGACACAATAAGAGCTAGGCACTTTTCCCCGTTAATTTCAATTGGATTAAGTGAAATCTCTACAGGTACATTGTGCCCTTCTTTATGCAGAGCTGATAGTGCTGCATTCTGCCCCATGGATCGTTGTGAAGGGTTTTCATCAAAGTTTTTGGTGTGCTGTTTATGCCTTTTCCTTACTTCATTTGGCACTAAAACCTCAAAACTTTTACCTATCAGCTCATTTCGATCATACCCTACAATTTTTGCAAACGATTCATTTATTAATTTGAATTTTCGTTCGGCATCTAGTAAGGCAAGGCCTTCATTACTGCTTTGAAAAAATAGTTCGTACAAATCTTGGCTCATCCCAAAATACAATTTGGGATGAAGATACTAATAATCCTATGCAAGAAGGTTCATTACTATAATGATGCAATCCACCACGATGGCAAAAATTACCGTGTTTACGATTAATTTCATAGGGGCTACTGCAAGAATAAATGCTAAACCTATTACCGTTGGAAATACGATTGCCGCCAATTGCCAAGCATTTGTTAAGGCTCCCCAACCTACAGTTAATCCTCCCCATGCTACCATAATCAATAGCGCCATTACGATAGTGCCATATCTGTTTTCTTCGGCGGTTATCTTATTGTAAAAGTTTAAGAAAGGAAAATTTCTCTGTTCTGCGTATGTTAAATCAATTCCTCTGTTTTTAATTGCTTCAGTTTTCATTTTTGTATTATTTAAATGTTCAATACAAATATGAAGCAAGTACTTTTCCTAGGAAATGAGGGTGGTCAGTTACAAAACTGATGTGCGTCAGTTTTTTATCGCAGCAATCCCAGGAAGGGTTTTTCCCTCTAAAAACTCTAACATAGCACCTCCACCTGTCGAAACATGACTTACTTGTGATGCAAATCCGAATTTATTTACGGCTGCAACACTGTCACCACCGCCCACAAGCGTGAAGGCTCCATTTTTGGTAGCCGCAACTACAGCTTCTGCAACGGTTTTAGTTCCATTTGAGAATCGATCAAATTCAAACACGCCCATTGGTCCATTCCAAAGAATAGTGGCACTGGACTCTAAACAATCTGAATATTCCTTAGCGGCATTATCACCGATATCCATTCCCATCCATCCATTGGGGATAGCTTGAGTATCGCATTCTTTTTTATTGGCGTCTTTATCAAATGCGTCTGCAATAACGCTATCTGAAGGCAGGAATATTTTCACACCTTTTGCCTTTGCATTTTCAAGAATGTCTTTGGCTGTATCTAGGAAATCTTCTTCACATAGTGAATTTCCCACGGTGCCTCCCAGTGCTTTGGCAAAAGTGTAAGCCATCCCTCCACCGATTAAAATATTATCAACTTTAGGGAGAAGATTCTCAAGAATAGAGATTTTGCTTGATACTTTTGCTCCTCCTACTATTGCTGTTACGGGTTTCTTACCCTCGCTGAGAACTTTGCCCACGGCTTCTAACTCTTTTTCTATTAGATAACCAAACATCTTATTTTCTGGAAAGAATTCAGCAACAATTGTTGTGCTGGCATGGGCTCTATGAGCGGTTCCAAAAGCATCATTAATATAAATATCACCGTGCTTGCTCAATTGTTCGGCAAAATTTTTATCTCCGGCTGTTTCATCTTTGTAAAAACGAAGATTCTCTAACAATAAGACTTCACCGGCTTTTAGCGAACTACTGGCCTGAAAGGACTCCTCAGAAACACAATCAGAAACGAATTTAACCTCTCTGTTAAGGTTTTCTGAAAGTTTTGACAGGATGTTTTTTAAGCTGAACTTCTCTTCTGGTCCGTTTTTAGGACGACCCAAATGCGACATTAACACAACGCTACCTCCATCATTTAAGACCTTATTAATGGTTTTTAATGCAGCCTTAATTCGAGTTTCATCCGTTACTTCAAGTTCGTTGTTTAAAGGAACATTAAAGTCAACTCTGATTAAAGCTCTTTTATTGGAAAAATTTGTTCTGTCGATGGCGTTCATAGCTCAATAATTTGCCGCAAATTTAATCTTTCTTCTTGGATATACCTTTTTGAACCGAAAACATAAGTTATATTGAGATTCCAATAATAGGTCTATTCCTGTTTCAATAGTTTTAGCATTGAGCTTACTTTTGGTATTCAAAGAATACCACACATGAAGAAATTATTTACACTTTTTAGCCTGCTCCTTTGTTTTCAATTAAGCGCTCAGGATACTTTAACTGTTCAAACATTAGAGTTTTCTGATATAACCAAACGCCGCGGCTGGTATGTTTTTCCACCGGATACGGGCGGAGTTAGAAAAGTGACAATGAAATACACCCTAAAGTGTGACCCTCAAACCACTCAAGATAACTTTAACTGCGGAGAATGGGATTACACAACTCTTTGTAATTTATTCGAATATCAGGGTATAGGCACTCCTTTCTTTACAATGAATGGCAATAGTTCTGACACGATATTTTATAACAATGGTCCTGCATATAATTATTATCAGAGTTATGATTATTTCCCTGTATATACCACCACCGTTTCAGAAAACCTTTATCCTGTAGGAGCGGGCTCGAGCCCAATGTCGGAAGTATTCCAAACAAATTTTAGAAATAACCGAGCACAATTTATGTTTACGGCTGCGGAATTGGCTTCAGCTGGAGTTCAGCCTGGAGATATCCATAAAATTTCAATGGATATAGCCGGTCTAGGGGATATGATGGAAAACTTCACCCTTAAAATGAAACATTCTTCTTTGACAGAGCTTACACCTACAAGTTATGAAAGCGTTGGCTTTCAAACGGTGTTGAATGGGAATATACCCTCTATTGCTGCAAGTTCAATAACCTTGAATTTTGCCTATCCGTTTAATTGGGATGGTGTTTCAAATTTGGTATTAGAGTTTTCTTATACCAATAACAATTACAATCCATCAACAAGCGATCAAATTACTTCACATACACCCTCTTTTAATGCGGGTGTGCATACGTTTGGAGAGAATTCTTACATGGAGTTTAATCGACCAGAGTACATTGAAGTGCCAGCTACTGCTTTTGCACAATTAGATAGCTTTGTTACCGTAAGCTTTTGGGCTTGGGGAGATGAAAATGTTATGCCCATAAATTCATATACATTTGAAGGAAGAGACGCTAACGGCAATAGAGTAATCAATGCTCATTTACCTTGGAGCAATTCAAGAATTTACTGGGATGCTGGTAATTCAGGGGGAGGATCTTACGATAGGATAGATCAAGCGGCAAATTTTTCTGATTTTGCAGGTCAATGGAATCACTATGCTTTTGTAAAAGATGTTGCTGCCGGAACGATGGAGATTTATTTAAATGGAAACTTGTGGCACTCCGGAACAGGTAAAACAAGAACCATGGAAGGTATTACTACTTTTTTAATTGGAGGTAGAGCCGGACAAGATGGAGAGTATGAAGGTAAAATGGATGAATTCCGTATTTGGGATGCAGCCTTAACACAAACAGAAATTCAAAATTACATGTACCAAAGTGTGGATGCAGGTCATCCACAATATTCAAACTTGTTGGCAGCATATAGTTTTGATAATTTAAATGGCCAGCTTACAAGCGATTATTCCGGAAATGGGAATGACGCTATTCTAATGGGAATTCCAGCTCATAAACTTCATGAAGGAGGAGATATGAATTTTGATATACAACAGGCAGCTCTGCGTCCTAATGTTACTTTCATTCAAGGAGTTTATGTTATGGAGCTTGATTCAGTTATGATTTTGGATTCGCTGGCAATTGGAACCAATACGCTTGTAGAGCAAAACACTGCAAGAAATTTCACAGGCCAAGGTATTAGTTACACCAATATTGATACGAGCTTGGTTTATCCTGGAAACTTTTATTCTTATACCTACGATGAAAATGGAAATGTTTTAGATTCAACATGGGTTTCATATGATGCATACGAGCTAAACTTCTTGGAGATTATCACACATCAGATTCAAAATTATGTCACGCCGTATGGAATTGGTTTAGACCTGGGGCCTGATGGATTTAGATGGGAATATGAAGTGACGGATTATTTGCCCATTTTATCCGATACAGTAGAAATTAGAGCAGGGAATCAGCAAGAACTGATTGACCTTAAGTTTGAATTTATTGAAGGTACACCAGCTCGTAATGTGGTAGATTTCCAAACCATTTGGACAGGGAATTATCAGCATTCGGATATCGCCAATGATAATGTAATGCCTGCAGTAGACGTTGATATTAACCCAAACGCTACACAGTTTTCTTTAAAAACTCGTGCTACAGGACATTGGTTTGGTGGCTTTGAAAATTGCGCTGAATTCTGTCCAAAAAATCATCATATTGACGTTAACGGGAATCAAGAGTTTCAGTGGACAGTTTGGAAAGAGTGTTCGGATAACCCAGTTGTAGATCAAGGAGGAACATGGATTTATGACCGAGCTGGATGGTGCCCCGGAACTTTTGCTAACACTTATGATTATGACATAACAGATTTGGTTAATCCAGGATCAACTGCTTCTATAGATTATGGAATGCAAACCACCGCAGGGGGTATGGAAGGGAACTATTGGGTGGCTTTACAAATGGTATCTTACGGAGATATAAATTTCCAAACGGATGCGGAAGTAATGTATGTAGTGGCGCCTAATGATTGGGAGTTCTTTAACCGTTTGAATCCAATTTGCTCTCAACCGATCGTTCAAATACGAAACTTGGGATCAGACACCTTGACCTCTCTAAAAATTGCATACAAATTGAGAGGGGGAGTTGAGGTTGTTTATGATTGGACGGGTTCGCTTGCATTTATGGAAGAAGAAGTTGTTGAGCTTGATGCACAAGGAAATTGGTGGTGGAATCAGCACGATGGCAGTCAAATGTTTGAAGTTGAGCTAAGAGAACCTAATGGAGTAGCAGATGAGAACCCTGATAATGATGTGATGGCTGTGCATTTTGAAACACCAGATGTTCTGCCTAATTATTTTTATTTCTGGATTCAAACGAATGCAGCCGCTCATGAAAATGTATACCGACTAAAAGACTGGGAAGGGAATATCATTTTTGAACGTGATAACTGGGCAAATAATACTACATACAGAGATACCTTCGATTTGGATGAAGGGTGCTATCAATTAGAGATTATTGATTCGGATGAGGACGGTTTATCTTTCTTCGCAAATAATGATGGCAACGGAACTTTCCGCTGGAGGCCAGTCGGATCAGGAAGTATAAATACTTTTGAGCCCAACTTTGGAGATAAGTTGATCTACAATTTTACGGTAGGAGGGCCTTGGTCAATTGAAGATAATTTGAAAGAGTCATATTTGAGAATTGCACCTAACCCAAGCACAGGTATGGTTAACTTAGTTGGTGAAGGATTTAATGGTGGTACTCAGATTGAAGTTTACGATCTCTCCGGTAAAATAGTGTACTCAGAAAGTTTATATCAACTTAATGGTGGCTTTAACAAGAGTATTGACTTGTCTTTCTTAAATAAAGGGATGTATATGGTTAATATTACTGATGGAGAGCACCGAGCTATAGAGCAGTTAATTATAGAATAGTTTAATTTTCGATTAAGAATAAAAAGAGCCTACTAGTTTAGGCTCTTTTTTTTGTCTTCCTTGTCAGACTCAATAGCTATATCTTGAGATAATAACCCACCGATAATTACAGATAAATAAATTCCTAAACGGAAAATTAAGAGCATAATAAAGAAAGCTGTCCAAGACCTAACACCAACTTCATCCAGAATAACCCAGATGATACATGCGATTAAAGCGAATATCGGAGCCGCAATGGTTCTGATTGCTGCAATCAGCATTAGGTTTTGCGTCATTATTTTAGCAACACTGTGATGCTTTCTAAGCATAAAGAAATCAAAGGTCAACGCTAGAATGAATATGTAAAACATCAGATTGAATGCTTCATTTAAAGTGTCACCATAAAACTCCTTTAAACCATTTTGCACTGACTCTTCAAAAATTAATCCTTTATCAAGGACCTGAAAGATTTGAAACGCACATTCTTTGCCTTCACCGCATATATATGAGGCGAAAAAGCCAGTAGTTAGCTCGTTTGCCAACCAAATGATTATTAGTACCCCAAGTCCATACACGAGCGCTACAGCTAAAATGTCAAATAAATTTTTTAACGTAAGCTTTAACCCTTGGTTATTACCTTTAATCGAATCCCTAAAGAGTTGGTAAAGAGTGACTAAAATAATTGCAATAACAGAAGCATACATGTATGCTATGTTCTCATAAACCAGAAATACTGAAACCTCTCCTGGGTTAAGATTAGAATTTGAAAGCAGGGTATAAATTATATATACTATTCCAGCTAATTCAACTAAAAAATACTTGCGAATTATATTAAAGAGCGGAGCTAGCAAGGTAATAGATTTTAATAACCCAGATCTAATTTAATTAATTTACAGGTTATATCATTTTAAGAAGGGCGACCTCCTTGTCAGTCAGCATACGGTATTTTCCTTTTGGAAGATCTTTCTTGGTAAGGTGGGCGATACAAACTCGTTCCTGAGTTTTAATTTGAATGTCATTCATTTGGAATAACTTTCGGATAGCACCATCAAATTCACCAGCAAGCTCTATCCCAACGTGTAGTGGTCGGCCATCGATCAATGATGCATCTACCACATTGATTTCAAAGTCCTTGGTTTTAACGCCTTCCTTAAGTTTGTTCAGGTCATCTTCATTCAGGGGTTTTAGTACATCTACTTGATATATAACACGGTGTTGTGTTTCACCAGATTGAAGTTTTTTATTGAGTTCCTGGTCGTTGGTAAGCAATAAGAGACCAGTGGCGTACTTATCCATTTTTCCAACGGGGAAAATTCTTTCCTCGCAGGCATCACGCATGATAGTCATTACCGATTTTCCTTCAGCGAAATCTTTTTTACCAGAGCCATATCCGCTGGGCTTATTTAAAAGGAAATAGATAGGAGTTTCACCTTTTAGTACCCGACCATCATATTCAATTTTGTCTTTTCGGCTAACCTTAAAGCCCATTTCTGTAACGACTTTACCATTGACTTTAATTTCACCTCTTTTTATGAGTTCATCAGCTTCCCGCCGGTTGCATACCCCAGAGTTTGCAATGAACTTGTTTAGACGTACTTTCTCGTCTTCATACCCCTTTTCCCAAGGTTTTAGAGAACGGTTCTCTTCCTCAAAGTTTGGCTTTTTAAAGCGTGGCTTGTCGAATTTGGACTTGTCAAATGACCTTTTATCGTCTCTATCGTACTTCTTATAAGGCTTAAAGGGTTGAAAATCATCTTTATCCCCATAGCGCTTCTTTTTATCAAAAGAACGGTCTTTTCCGTAATCTTTTCTTCGATCATCTGAATCTTCCCTGCTATAAGGCTTACGATCTCGGTTATCCCTGTTGTACGGTTTTTTATCTCTATCGTCTCGGTTGTAAGGCCTACTATCCCTATCATCCCTTTTATAAGGTTTTAATGGTTGGAAGCCATCATTATCCTCAAAGCGTTTCTTTTTATCAAATGGCCTGTCCTTACCGTAGTCCTTTTTCCTATTATCTGAATTTCCTCTGCTATACGGTTTTCGGTCCCTGTCGTCTCTGCTGTAAGGCTTTTTGTCTTTGTTGTAAGGTTTACGATCTTTATCATCTCTAGCATAAGGTTTTCTATCCTTATCGTCTCGACTATACGGCTTTTTATCGTCGTAATTTCTCTCCTTATTAAAGGACTTCCTTTTGTCCTTGAAATCGTTGGACTCCTTTTTCTTATCTTCCTTGCTATCCTCTGAAGCGCTAAAAAAACCATCGTTTAGAGATGTGCTTTCTGACTCTTTTTTGTTCTTGTATGGCTTTTTGTCGTCGCTCATGATTGTAAAATTGGGATGCAAAGGTAGGACAAAACAAATGAATCATTCAAAATCAGGGTGAATAGCGTCTTTGATGTGCTTTAATTCATAGTTTTTTTCATCGCCCACTATGCTAATTACATCAAAACGTGCCATTTCATCAATGTCATGGGATTCTAAATAAGCATTTGCAGTGGCTACGAGTAATTTTTCTTTTTTTTCATCAATAGCGGACTCTGGATCCCCCCACAGATTTGAGCTTCTCATTTTTACTTCAATAAAGCAAACAAAGGGTTTCTTAAAGGCAATAAGATCAATTTCACCCTTTTGATGACGGTAGTTTTTTGCAAGTATTTCATAGCCATCATTTTCCAAAAAAAATGCCGCTTGATCCTCCCCGAAAGCTCCTATTTCGTTGTGTTTTGCCACTTGGTACAGTCTTTGCCAAAGTCCTAGCGAACAAAATTACGTATATTCGTAAGTAAACTAGGAAAGTATGGGAAAGTTAAAAAATATAAGTCTCTTCTTATTGGTGTCACTCTTATCTTTTTCGGTAAGTGCCTTTGAGGGTGTGATTACCTGGAAGGAAACAAAAAGAAATGTCTCAATGACGAAAAAGATGTTCGTTAAAGGAGACATGGTGCGTATTGAGACTTACAAACCTGGTAGCGAAACAGAATTAAAAGGAGTTAAAATTGTGGATATGGCCAAAGGAACCGTGACGGCATTAATCCCTTCTCGCGAGCTATATTTTGAAGTACAGCCTAAAGAAGGAGGGCATGACAAGGAAGTTACAGGAAAAGCAACGGGTAAAACAAGCAATATTTTAGGATACGATTGTAAAGAGTTTGTTGCAACTTCAGCTGCTGGAAATAGTGTTACTTTTCAAATAGCTGCAGGAGATTTTGCTTTCTTTTCCAAACTTATACATACCATGGGAAAAGCGGATGCCAGTGATGTCTTTTTTGAAAAATTGGATCAGAAAGATGCCATGCCTTTAAAGACCGAGCAAAAAAACTCAGCTGGAACCGTAATGTTCACCCGTGAAGCAAAAAAAATAGAGAAGACAGAACTGGAGGATAGCTTGTTTCAAATTCCTGAGGGCTACTCTATGTGGGAAAAGTAGGATCAGTAAGGCTTAAAATATTATTAGATAGAGTATAAATCGCTCCCAAGCAAAGGGGGCGATTTTCATTTTGATGCCCAGCTGGAATATTTCTGGCCATTGGGATGCCTAGTTCACCAGCCATCTGATGGGCACTTTCTTCTGCGGAAAAACCAAAGGGGATTTCATTGTCATTCATATCCGTTAATCCTCCCAGTAAAAGCGTTTTAGTTTTTTTTGAGAGTTGTCTGGAGTATTTCAAATTTTGAAACATTCGGTCCACGTGATAGAGGTACTCGTCTAAATCTTCAATAAAAAGTAATTTTCCTTCGGTGTTTAATTGGCAATCAGTGCCGCTCAGTGAGTAAAGGATAGATAAATTTCCTCCCACCAAAGGGCCTGCTATTTCTGGACCCGTGTATGCGACTTCTAGACTGTTAGGTTTACCTTTCAACAGGTCAAACAGCTCTTTAAGGGATGCAGAAGTATTGCTCTCATAATTTACCGGCATGGTGGCATGAATACTGGCTATATTTAATTGCTGGCACTTGGAGTGAAAGACAGTAATGTCAGAATAGCCAACCAACCATTTAGGGTGCTTTTGAAAATGGTTCCAGTCAATTTTGTCCAATAAACGTACGGTACCGTAACCTCCCCTAGCAAAGAAAATGGCTTTAACATTGGGGTTATGAATGGCCCAATTTAAATCACTTGCACGTTCTTCGTCTGTACCAGCAAATTGGTGGTGTTCGAGACCAATGGTCTGACCTAAATGTACCTTAAATCCCTGCTCTTCAATGCGCTTTTTAGCTTGTTCAATTATGCCTATATCAATTTTCCTGGCGGAGGAAATGATAGCAATTCCATCACCGGGGTTTAAAAATGGGGGGAAACATATCGAGCTCACCTGATTAATACTGTATCTTTGCGCTCGAAAATATGAAATTCCACTTACATGGGAAAGAGATACACCATAACAGCCGCCTTACCTTACGCTAACGGCCCTTTGCATTTAGGACATATCGCAGGTGTTTATATGCCCGCCGATATTTTTGCTCGTTTTCAGCGAATGTCAGGGCAGGATGTGGCCTTTATTTGTGGTTCCGATGAGCACGGTGCAGCCATTACGCTGCGTGCAAAAAAGGAAGGAATCTCACCTCAAGAAATTGTAGATAAGTACCATGGGATTAACAAAAAAGCTTTTGAAGATTTAGGGATTAGCTTTGATATATACCATAGAACCTCAGCACCTATACATCATCAAACGGCTCAAGACTTTTTTAAACAGATAGATGCTCAAGGTGGTTTTGATATTCAAACATCCGAGCAATACTTTGATGAGGAGCATCAACAGTTTTTAGCTGATCGATATATTACTGGGGAATGTCCTAAATGCCAAAACCCAAATGCATACGGTGATCAATGTGAGAAATGTGGAAGCTCACTTTCTCCAACGGAATTAATTAATCCAAAGTCGGTTTTAAGCGGGAACACCCCTAAGTTAAAAGAAACCAAGCATTGGTACCTGCCCATGAATAAGCATGAGGGTTGGATCAAGCAATGGATCAGTGAAGGTATTTTAGATGGAAAGCAACATCATGATCCAAAAGAATGGAAGAACCATGTTTTGGGGCAGTGCATGAGTTGGGTTGATGGAGGTTTAATGCCGAGAGCGATGACACGTGACCTTGACTGGGGAGTTAAAGTTCCGGTCGAAGGTGGTGAAGGTAAAGTACTTTACGTATGGTTGGATGCTCCTATAGGTTATATTTCAGCAACCAAAGCTTGGGCAGAAAAAAGCGGAAAAAATTGGGAAGATTATTGGAAGAATGAGGACACAGAATTGGTTCACTTTTTAGCAAAGGATAACATTGTATTCCATTGTATAATTTTCCCTATCATTCTTAAAACTCACGGTGATTATATCTTACCTAAAAACATTCCTGCCAATGAATTCTTGAATTTAGAGGGAGAAAAATTTTCCACTTCAAGAAACTGGGCAGTTTGGTTACATGAATATCTGGCTGATTTTGAAAGTGGCCAAGATATGTTGCGTTATGTATTGTGCAGCATTGCCCCAGAAACAAAGGATGCCGAGTTCACTTGGAAGGATTTTCAGGCCCGTGTGAACAATGAGTTAGTTGCCATTTACGGTAACTTCATCAACCGGGCTTTAACGTTGACTCATAAGTACTATGATGGGGCCGTTCCAGAAGCCAGAGACCTGGAGGAGCAGGATGTAGAACTGCTAGCTACCATCAACAGTCAGAGAGCTAAAGTTGAAGATGCTTTAAATGCGTATAAGTTTCGAGATGCTCTTTTTGAGGCCATGAATTTAGCGCGTATGGGTAATAAGTACTTGGCAGATACGGAGCCATGGAAACTCCAGAAAACCGACCCTGAGCGTGTAAAAACCATTATGAATTGTGCTTTGCAGGTAGCGGCCAATTTGAGTGTAATTATGGAGCCTTTTGTTCCCTTTTCGTCCAAAGTGCTTCAAGAAGCATTGGGTATTAATGAAGCTAACTGGACAGAAGTAGAAATTGCAGAAGGCAGTGAAATTAGCAAGTGTCCATTACTGTTTCAAAAAATTGAGGATACTACGATAGAAGAACAATTAGAAAAGCTGCAAGCCAATGCCGCTCAAAATTCAAATTTCCCACCAATGAAAGACTTAATTGCTTTTGAAGATTTTACAAAGTTAGATATCAGAACTGCTAAGATTTTAAGCGCAGAGAAACATGAGAATGCTGACAAATTGTTGGTGTTGAAAGTGGATACGGGCTTGGATCAACGAACAGTGGTTTCTGGAATTGCGCAACATTATAAGCCAGAAGATATTGTTGGAAAAACCGTGAGTATTTTAATGAATTTAGCCCCGCGAAAAATACGTGGTGTTGAGTCGCAAGGAATGATTTTAATGGCTGAAAACGATGAGGATGGATTGGCATTTATATCGCCTGAAAAGGAAATGGGAGCTGGTTCGGAAATCAGATAAAAATAAAAGCCCATCAAATGGGCTTTCTTGAGTGCAGATAGGATATCATTAGCACTAGACTGTAAGTTTTGTGTGTCATCTGTGACGGGATTCTAAAAGCTCATTCCAGCTTTGGCCCACTATCCTTTGAAAACAGAGAAAAACTTTGTTCAGTGCAAATGCAGTCTACCGCATTTAGTATGTTAAATCGCTTTGAGTTTTGTTTTCCTTCGTTCAGGAAAAGCTATTGTTAAACTCAAAAGAAACCTTGCTTCTTTATTCTAAAACGGGTTTAATGCTTAGTTTATTGTCTTTAATGATTAAGACTTAACTCTCATCATTTGAAACTGTAGTTTGTTTACTACATCTAACTGAGCCAAATGTGCTTTAATATTTCCTTGGATTAAAAAGGCTTTCGCTAATGTTTTTGCGGCCTTAATTTGTCTTCTTAATTCTTTCATCGTTCTAAAGTGTTATAGTTAATACTAGGCAGCTTGTTGCTTAAGTTGTTCTTCTAAAGAAGATACAATGTCAAGTTGAGCTATGTAGGCATTTAAATTTCCTACCATCATAAACTCTTTAGCTAATCTTTTGGCTGC
Organism: Flavobacteriales bacterium; assembly: GCA_964230025.1. Classification (GTDB taxonomy): domain Bacteria; phylum Bacteroidota; class Bacteroidia; order Flavobacteriales_D; family JAUILH01; genus CAXRFO01. The sequence continues at coordinate 863,482 of CAXRFO010000012.1, forward strand.
TTTTATCTGAATATTTAAATTTTCCATCTCGTTTGTTTTTGTGTGTTCTCTTTACTCTAAACAAACTACATGCCAAAATGTTTTGATGTCTGAAAATCAAAAGGTTAAGAAATGTTAAAAAGACTACTCCAGTATGCGGAATTCCCCAAATTGGGTGTAGTTTCTAAATTCGGGATAATACATTAACTGTACAACAGCGGGGTTCAGTTTATACTGTCCAGGAATTTGTGCCTTCATTAAATAAGTATAGGAGTATTCGTTACCAGCTGCCAATCTTGTCACGGTGAAAGCAATCTTATTGTCACGCAACTCTCTATGCGTATACCAATAGTTCCAGTACCAGCCGTAGTATCCACGACCTTTGTTTTGATAAAGGTTTTCTCCTTCAACATTGTAACCTGTGTAATCTCTTATGAATTCACAACCGGCAGGTATAGGGTCTTCAATTAAGACATACTCCTGTGGGCTCTTAGCTTTTACTTTAACCTTTACAAGTATGTTATCACCGCTATTAATGTTCATTTTGTCTGCGGCTACCTTTTCATAGATCAAACCGCTCTTGGTAGTTTTCGGAACAAGTTTGTAGTATTCTCTCTCAATATCTAGGTCTTCGTTTCCTGGGCTAAGATGACTTGCATTTTTCCCATCCAAATAATAGGTCAATTTGGCACTTAAGAACAAGGATCCTTTGCCTGTCATGGAAAGTTTAATCTTGTTTTTACCTTCCTTAAGGTAATCCTTTCCAGTTTTTTCCTTCTGCACTGCAGTGAGTAATTTTTCGCCATCTACCTGGAAGGAATGAGCAGGCTTGTTCACATCTGAGTTGTCCAGTTTGAAACGCCCAATATTAAATCCATTAACTGCCAGTTCATACTCCAGGTCAGGATTAATTTCTTTTTTAATTAAGTTCTGAAGAGCATATACACTCATTGCAGTTTGACGGGTATTGTACCAGCTGTTTCCTCTTCTCTTATTTAATAACCAAATAACAGATTTAGGAATAAGTGGGTGATCTTCATCTTTTAATAATAGTGCATGAATAGCATTGGCAGTAGTCTCAACTTGATCATCTCTCCAGCTGTAATAGAATTTTTTTCCACCCCAATAAGCCATACTTCCACTTTCTATAACGTTTTCTTCCAACCAAGAAATCATGGTGTTTTGCGTTTTACTGTCTTTAGCAAAGGCTGCTGCTTGAGCCCAAAGTGCTACTTCATAAGCATTTTCAAGTTTACTAGGAACGTCAATTTTCTTGTAGCTAGATATCTCTCCAGTTTTTGCAAGTACCATTGCCATGTACGCGGAAGTAGTTCCGTCAATTTTTTCATTTTTGTTAGAAATCATATTTCGCATAGCATTCTTTCCCTGGTTAATCATGGCATCAGGGATGTTATATCCGGCTTCTTTTGCTATGTACAAACCATTTACCACATAAGACGTCATAAAGGGGTGTGAAGCGTCATTTTCCCACCAGCCCCAGCCACCATCGTTGTGGTGCAGTTCTGCAAGGCGCTTGGTGCCTTGGGTAACCATTTTGTCCAATTCAGTTTGGTCAATATTTGTACTTAAACTTTTACCCATTTTGGTCATGGTGTTGGCAACAATAACCGTGGGTAAAAATCGCGACATGGTTTGTTCAACACAGCCATATGGATACCCAATCAAGCTTTCTAAACTTGCTGTTAAACTAGATGAAATAGACGGAGCAACTGATAATTCTAAATTGGCTGAGGCCAATTCGCCGTTCATAGGAATTTCCAATTCTATGCTTTTTGAACCGCTTTGGGACAAATAAATATTATCAGATTTCATTACTTCCAGTCCAAACGGTTGAACAGGCACTTTAACCTCCATTGCGTCAGACTCTTCATTGGTAAGCGCCTTAACTCTGATTTTAGCGGATCCAACTTGTTTAGCTGAAAGGGTCCAGTCGATATGCGCTTCTCCATTTGGCTCAATTTCTACTACTCGCTTAGTTGAACTTAATTCGAGTCCATCAGCTTCAACAATTACCGTAGTTTTTTTCTTACTATCCAAATAGTTGTGCACTGTAGTAGCCAAGTATAGCTCATCACCTCTTGTGATAAAACGGGGAGTTTCTGCTCTTACAAGTAGGTTTTTGGTCGATATGATTTTTACCATGGCTTGCCCAACTTGTGTTTGAGCGTTATAAACCCTTGCTTGTGCCCTCCATGTTGTTAGGTTATCTGGAACGGTAAACTCAAATTGAGCTACGCCCATGCCATTCGTTTTTAGGTCGGGCTGGAAGCCCAGTATATCTCTAAAATTATTTCTGAGTTTTGCCGGGGCGTTTTGGTCGTCTGCTTGTTGCTTTTGACCTTCCAGCGATTTGAAATCTTTATTAGCGTCTCCTTTGGCTGATTCTTTGGCCATGGGGGCACCAGCAAAACCAGTTGCCATCGCACCGCCTGAAACCTCACTATCCATAACGGTGGTCGCATCCAACTCTTCATTTGCGCTTTCTGCTAATACTAAATCGTCTATGGTATATGTAATGTTTTGAAGGATTTCGGTTTCGTGCTTCCCTGTTTTCTTATTTATCCCAAAATACCCGGAAAGTCCATTACCACCACCATGAATTATAAAGCTGTGGCTGCTGTTGCTGCTCGAGTTGAATGTAAGAACGCTGTCCTTTGCTGTTGCCTTGAATGAGAAATACCCGTATGCATCTGTTGTGTAACTACGAGATCCGTACTTGATGTTTATGTTTTTTAACGGAACTAAACTTGATTTATCTACGGCAATACCTTCAATATTATGTCGGTTAGAACTATGCGCAGCGTTTACAAATTCATTCTTAGCGAAACTAATGTTGTAGAGTTCGCTAAAAGTTAGCTGATGTTTTTTCATACGATCTCGAATGGTCAATGGGGTGATGGCCTTTCCATAACCATAGTAATTAAAGGCATTGTGACTTAACCTTAAATTATAGCTTAATCCAGATGGGTAAAAGACCTCATCAATTTTTTTGGTTTTATCAGGGTATAGAGAGTAAATGCTTTCGTCAGATGCATATAGGGCTACATTCGCATTAGGGACAGGATTTCCTAGATGATCCTTAACTCTCACTGTTGCCTTAGCTCTGTCACCAGGTTTGTATTTTTTGGCATCAAATTCTAAGCTTACATCTAACATTTTTTGGTTAGGTAAAATGGTGATGCTTTTTTGGCTTTGAATAGGGTAGCCATTTTTCAAACTACTTAGTTGAATATTCACGTTTCCAACCAAGTCTGAAGGGAGGTTAAGGGAAATCATTCTAAAGTCAGGAGTGTTTTCGTCCAGCGGGTTCATTTGATGTGTATTGAAATGATACATTTCCATACCGTTAACTGTTAGAAGAACATCACCTTTTATTCTTGAATTTAACGTGAGAACAATGTTGTCATCAGCCTCATACACGTCCTTATTAGATTCAATGTTTAAATCTGCTGTACTACCATTTCTCCAGGGATTGTAGTAATAACTTTTTCCCTCTTCGTAAACTGAGAAGTATGCATTAGTGGAGACATTATTACCTCTACTATCTGTTGACGTTATGTCAAGATAGTAATATCCAGCATCTAACTTTGGAAGCTCAAAAGTGTTGTTTTGAGGGTCAGTGGATGTTGTAAAGTTAAAGTCACGGATTACCTCATCATGATTCCAAATACGATTGTTGTAGCGGTATTTTTTCAGTTCTATTTTGAGTTTGGCCTCTTTTAAATTCTTACTTAAATCGTAAGCCATGAGCTTAATACTGGGCTGCTCGTCTTCGTAGTAATAATACTTTTCTGCTCGCGCGTTCAAACTATAGTCGGTTAAGGAAGAAAGAACGGTCGATTTTCCAGTGATGGTTCTCCTACTGCCATCCGTTACTTCAGCAATTATATGATATCTGCTATTTGGTGTTTTTTCTGGGATCGAATAACTTACCTGAGCCTCTCCCTTCTCATTAATTTCCAGCTGTCCAGAGTGAACGACTTCTGAGGCACGGTACTGGTTTTCATAATAAGCGGAGTACCATCTATACCAAGGGCTAAAATAATACCAAGGAATATAGAAATCCTCGCGAACAACTTTATATTCAACTTTCGCCTGGGTAACAGGAGCACCAAAAAAGTACTTTGCAGCAATATTTGCTTTAAGTTCAGAGCCCGACTGGTATTGAGTTTTTTCACTAGTAACGATTACCTCAAACTCTGGTTTTTTATACTCTTCTAATTCAAATGTGAACTGCGGGGCGGAGTTGTTCCAATAATAGCTGTACCCGTTAGTACTAAACGTTACCTTGTAGGTTCCAAGCTTAAAAGATTCTTCTAAAAATAAGCTATCACTAATAGCGCCATCTTTATTCAGTTTTATCCATTTTTTAGTTACCTCTTCATACTGGGCATTATGAATTGTGTAATGAACCGAATCTTTTGGAATTGAGTATGAGCTTCCATCTTTGTTTCTAAATACACCATGAAAATAAACCCATTGTTTTGGGCGATAGGCGCTTCTATCGGAAAACAAATGACCGGTAAATACTTGATTATTGTAGGAATAGGATAAGTATGCTGTTGAGAGCGCAAACTGATCACCTCTTCTGGCATAAAAGAAATTGTCGAAATTTTCTCCTTTGAAATAAGCTAATTTATTGTGTACATAGTTTGGTTTTTCATGGCGGGCATTTCGGATTAGAAATCCGCTTTCGGTCAAGTTACTTTCATTTTTTACTTGAACAACAGCATCTTTTGTGCTTGCCGCTGTGAGCAAGGTATAAGGTGTAACATAAACGAGGGTATGGTAAACCTCATATCCGTCAAAAGCCTCCACTACATAAATTCCCGTTTGTAGTTTTCCCAAGGAAATATTTCCGCCATAATACCTGTCAAATGTTGCTTCTCCTTTATCTATTTGTTTTGAGGCAAGACACAAGGAATCCCATTTTACTGCATTCGCATTGTTGAGGGTGTGTTTATCAAGGAAACTTTTAGCATCATTTATCTCATAAACAAAGTATTTTACCGACTTGCTTTTTCTTTGAGAATAGCTATAAATATAAACACTGGCCTCTTCATTAGGAGTGAAGATTTTATTTGTTCTAATATTCCCTGCATAACTATAGGAAACAACAAATATGAGTAGTAAAAGAAGATTTTTCATAGAATTCATTTGTTATAGATACAAGTGACTTTTGTATTGGTTCAAATTAGTCAACTTCTACACCAAACACACAAATGTCATCTATCTGTTCATAATCCGCCATCCACTTCACAATTACATCTTCTAAAGCTTCTCCATGTTTTTCGGTTGGAATTGAAAATAGGCTTAAAATAGTTTCTTTAAAGCTGTTATACTTGAACTTTTTGCCTTTTTCACCTCCGAATTGATCAGCAAAACCATCTGAGAATACATATACCTTATCACCTTTATTCAGCTGTACCTGATTATTAGCAAACTCACTAATTGCATCTGATGGCCCAATGGCGTGTTTAGATCCTTTTATCTCAAACAAATTGACACCATTCTTTCCGATTTTATTAGGAGGAATTGCTTCTCCGTTTACAGCTAAATGTTCTTGCTCGGAGCATATGTAAACAGGATTATTTGCTCCCGAATATTCTAAAACTCGACTGCTCTTTTCAAGTGAGCAAAGCGCCATATCCATACCATCTCGAATATCCTTTTTACCTTGTTTTCGGAATGTTTCGGTCACTATTTCATTTAATGTTTCCAAAATTTCAGAAGGCTTTTCTTTTCCAAACTCATTTATAGCACGGTTTAGACCATTGTTTCCAACAACCGACACCATAGCTCCCGGAACCCCATGTCCTGTGCAGTCTATGGCCGAAAAAAGTATCCTATTATTGTTTTCTTCCATCCAATAAAAATCACCAGAAACTATGTCTTTTGGTTTAAAAAGGACAAAAGCATTTGGTAAGGCACTCTTGATTTTTTCGATAGGCGGGAGCAGGGCATCCTGAAGACGTTTGGCGTAATTTATTGAGTCAACAATCTCTCTATTTTTTTCTTGTATAATATCCTTCTGCAGTAGTATTTCTGTGTTTTGTTTGGAAATTTGTTCGTTCTGAGAACTTAATTGCGCATTAGTTTTCTTCCTTTGGTTAGCCATTCTTAGTATGAAAAGAGCTCCTGCCAACAACACAATTGAAAGTATAATAAACATTAGAACCATCCTATTTGCTGCAGCTGTTTCGGCCTCTGCTTTATCGGTTTTTAGCTTCTCATTTTCATTGATAGCTAATTGCATTTCATTGGCCAGTTGTTGTTGAGCCAAAGAATCTTGTATTTGATCGGTCTCAAATTTTGTGCGCATTTCAGCCAGTCTGTCGTTCATTTCAGAACCGTAAAAAACACTGTCTTTTATGTAGTTGTATTGGCGGAGGTGGTAAAAGGCATCTTGATATCGCTTTAAGCTGTCATATGTGTTAGCCAATAATAAATGCCCATCCATAATCGCACCTTGATTGTCAGTTGTTTTTCTATATTCTAGTGCAGGGATAAAGTATTTTAATGCTTGATTAAACCTACCTGTTTCTAAATATATCACACCAATATTACTCCCCAATCCTGCCGTTTCAAATTCTTTTCCAAGCTCTTTATTAATGTCATATGATTTGTTGTATGCCTCCAAAGCTTTGTCCAACTTTCCCATTTTTTTGTATGTATTCCCAAGTGTAAGGTAGCTGGAGGCAATCTGTCCCGCATTGTTTTGAGACTTAAAAAATTCAAGCTTTTTATTCGCATAGTATAAGGAGCTATCATAATCCCCCAAATCGTAGTGATATTGAGCAAAGTAGCCATCTGAATTAGCTAGCGCGTATTGATTACCGCTTTTAAGCAACTCTGCTTTTGAAAGCAAGAGGTATTTGTATCGGTTTTTATCATCCTTCATTGCCTTGTAAGAGTTAGCTATGTTGACATATGAATTGACAATGACAGGACTGTTAATGGCTTTTCTGAGGTTCAGGGCTTCTAGATGATATTCAAGTGCACTTGCAAAGTCGCCTTGAGACGAATAGGCATTTCCTAAATATTCCAAAGCATTGGCAACTCCAGAGCTATCTTCATTCTCCTCATATATATTTTTAGCTTGTTTTATAATGACAATCACGGAGTCATTTTTATTTTCAGAACTATAAACGGAAGCCAGGTTTACGTAAGCATTGGCTAAATTTTGAGGTTCGTCCTGCTCCTTAAAATCCGATACAGCTTGAAAGAACATTTTTTTTGCAAGGTCATTTTTTCCTTGTCGGTAATGTATGATGCCGATATTCATTCGGGTACCAGAAATTTTATCTTCAGGAATATCATTCAGGTCGGTTTTTAGCGCATTTTCAAATCCAAATAATACTTTTTGATAATCTCCTGTAAAGTAATTGTAGTAGCCTAAAGCATAGTGATAATAGAAATGAAGGTTAGGGTGTTTATTTGCAAGGTAAATCTTCTCAAAGGCTTGAAGATTTTCATTTGCAATGTTCATTTTTTGACTGTTTACAAGGTTAATTATGGTACTTGAAATAAAGTCAGACATGAACGAAATAGAATAATTTTGGTTCTGATTGTCTATGATTTTTGACCGCCAAGTTTCAGCTTCCTCAAATCGTTCTAGTTTGCATAAAACTTTATGTTTATTTCTCGCTGCCTTGTAAAAATATTCGTCTGGTGCTTTAAAATGAGACAAGGACTGCTCAATTAGAATTAGTGCTGAATCGTAGTTACGTTTGAAGAATTTGGAACCCAAGTAATAAGCTGCTTTAGCACTTTTATTTTGGTCCTTCTCCTTGTAAATTTTCCAAAGTTCAGGTTCTTCAAGTTTATCGAAATCTTTACCAACTGAAAAGAGACTTATAATTAGAAAAAAGAAGGAGAGAGTTATTTTAGGGCACATGCCCAAATATAAGCTAAAAATGAACAATAAAGGCATCCTTAAAACCGCTTTCCCGAGCGGTCTTCTGAATTTTTTTTGCTTCTTTTTTATCTGTGCATTTTCCAACAAAATACTTGTATTTATAGTTGGAATTGGAGTTTACTTGAACCCTTTCAACTTCCATTTTTAGTTTTTTAAACTCTTGAATATCGGTGTCAACGGGGTCAATGCTTGACATAATTTGAACACGGTAAAACGGGCCTTCTGCGTGTGTGGCGCTTTGCTCGTTCGGTATAAAGTTTATTTGAGGATGCTTCTTTTGAATAAATGTTCTAAAAGCTCTGAAAATAGCGGAGGCTATTATTTCTTGACCATAAACTGAATTTAAGTATTGTTCTTCCCCAGGGTTTGACATAAAACCAGCTTCCACCAAAATACTGGGCATGTTGGTTTCTTTAAGAACTTGGAGGCTATGGTGACGGTCATCACTGGTTTTTATTCCACGACTTTTTCTACCCGCTCGAGAACTGAATTCCTTCTCCATGATTTGTGCCCATTGATAGCTTGTTTTGGAGTCAAAATTATGAATGTGTGTCTCAGTACCTCTTGCTTTGGAATTATCTGGTGAACCATTACAATGTATGCTTAGGAAGTAGTCGACATGATTATCATTGGCTTGTTTAACTCGATCACTTAAGCTAGGATAGCTGTCATCAGTTCTAGTATATATAACCCGGACATTGCTAAGCTTTTCCTCAATGTATTTCCCAACCTTTTGAGCTATTTCTAGATTGAGCTCTTTTTCATGCATGTAATCATCTTTACTCGCCAAACGACCGTAATCTTTCCCCCCATGCCCGGGATCAATTAGCAGAACAATCTGATCTTTAGAATGGCCAGTTGAAGTGAGCCCAAGCAAGAAAAATATGGCTAGAAAAATGCGCATATGACAAAATTAGACCTATGGCCTAGTGTTAAAACGAACTACTTGATTAAATATTAACCGCCTTCGGTTACTAACGATAAAAGCCCATCTCTAGAATGTACTTTTTTACTGGGTCTGTTACCAGGTAACTGATGTCTTTGCCTTCCTTAATCGTAGAGCGTATGTAAGAAGAAGATATTTTCATCATGGGAGCATCATCACAGAAAATTATATTTTCATGCTGAGGCAAGGGGCTTAAAGTTTCGGCATGCTGCATTTCTTGAACTGTTAAAATTCTAGGGTAAACAAGAATTTTGTACTCATCCCTTATTTGCTCGTAATTCTTCCATTTATGAAAGGAACGCAGGTTATCTTCTCCCATGATAATGTGGAAATCATGGTTTGGATGTTTCTCCTCTAAATGAATCAAAGTATCAATTGTATAGGAGGGTTGAGGTAGCTTAAATTCAACTTTGCTAGCTCTAAAACTTAAATTATCATCAATCGCTTCCTCAACCAGTCGAAACCGGTGAATTTCGTCCAGTAAGCTTGATTTTTTTTTGTGTGGATTGTGTGGACTAACTACGAACCAGAGTTCATCAAGGTTTTGCTTGTCCACCATGTAATTCGCAAGGATTAAGTGTCCCACGTGTATGGGGTTAAAACTTCCGAAAAACAAACCAACTTTTTTCATTTTTGTAGGAAGCTATTTACTTTTTCAAAAGCCATATTACATGCTTTGCTTAGGTCGTCATTCAATAAAACATAATCAAATTGTTCCTTTACTTGCATTTCTTCATGTGCTTTTCCTATTCTTCTTGCAACCGATTCTTCCGTCTCGGTATCCCTCGAACGTAAACGCTGCTCTAAGACCTCTACTGAAGGAGGTTCAACAAAAATTGCAAGTGCGTGGTCACCAAAAAATTTCTTCAAGTTTAATCCACCAACAACATCCACATCAAATATTAAATGGCGTCCACTATCCCAAACTCGTTGGACCTCTGACTTTAGGGTGCCGTAAAAATTGTCAGTGTATACCTCTTCCCATTCTAAAAAGGCATCTTCAGCAATTCTTTTCTTGAACTCATCCACGGTTAAGAAGTAGTAGTCTTTACCATTCTCTTCCCCTTTCCTTTTGGGTCTACTGCAAGCCGAAATGCTAAACTCTAAATTTAAATTTTGCTCAAGCAAGTGCCTTACGATAGTCGTTTTACCTGCTCCGCTTGGGGCTGAGAATATGACTGCTTTACCTTCCATTCCTATAAGGTGTTTAGCACCTGCTCTTTTATTTTTTCTAGTTCATCTTTCATTTGAACTACCAGGCGTTGGATTCCGGAGTGATTTGCCTTTGAACCAAGGGTGTTAATTTCACGCCCCATTTCTTGAGAAATGAATCCCAGCTTTTTTCCTTTACTGTTAACCTCTTTTGCAAGTTCTTCCTTAAAATACTTGCAATGAGCGGTTAATCTCACCTTTTCTTCTGAGACGTCAAGTTTTTCTAAATAAAAAATCAATTCTTGCTCAAGACGGTTATCGTCTATTTCAGTATTCGTAGCAAGGTTTTGTAGATTTTCATTCAAACGTTCTTTAACTGCTTTGATCCTTTCGTCCTCTAAAGGCTCAACTTGCGCTAAATAGTTTTCAATATTTGAAACTCTAAGACTAAAATCATCTTCCAGGCTTTTGCCTTCGTTATTACGGAAGGAGTTGAAGTTGGAAAGGCTGCTTTCTAAAAGACCTTTTAATTGTTCCCAATCATTGTCAGACAAAGTCTCTCTTTGCGAACTTATTACATCAGGCATTTTTAGAATACTGCTCAAGAGTTCGCTCTTCGGTATATCATTCTTTTCCGTCCAAGGTTTAAGTTCATCCAAATAGGATTGAGCAAGTTCAAAATTGATAGAAGAGCTTTTATCGCCTCCCAGACTTTCGGCATATATGTTCACTTCACACTTGCCCCTAAGAACAGAATTTCCAACAATTTTTCTAATATCCATTTCTTTTTCTCTGAAAAAAGAGGATATACGGGTATTCAAATCCAGGCCTTTGCTATTGACGGAACGAACTTCTACTGTTACTTTCTTACCGGCAATTTGCCCTTCGGCTTTACCAAAGCCTGTCATTGATTTTACCATAGTCGTTTTTTACAAAGATACAATTTAGGCCCGTTTGACCGGTTTACTGACCAAATAAACACCAATAAAAATAAGTAAGGTAAATATTAGATGCCACCAGCTAATTCCCATGAGGTAATTTGTACTCCCCTGGATGTAGGTGCTAGCAAAAATGGATATTCCCATACTAATTACAGGCTGCAAATAAATGTATGAACTACTTACGGTAGGGCTTACCATTTTTAGTGCATATATGTTTAATAGATAGGTTAGGAATGTAACCGCAAATACTACATAAATAACCGCCCACCAGATGTGTGACGGAAAGTCGAATTCTACCTTCGATAGTTCGGGAAGACCAACGATAAGGATAAAACAACTTCCAAAAAGAAAAACATAAGAAATTACAGTGATCGGTTTATATTTCTTCATTAGAGGTTTTACAAGAACCAAATACATGGCATAGCTTGCCGCATTTATCAATACCAATATATTTCCTTTTGTAGTCTCACCCTCCATTCCATTTTGAGAGGAATAATAAATTAAAGATAAAGCACCCGTCAAACCCAGGAAACTTCCTAAAAGCTTTGCCTTCGTCAATCTCTCTTTCAATATTACGGCGGCAAGTATTAGCACCATAATAGGGTTAAAAGTCATAATGATGGCAGCACTAATTGGACTTGTGGAACTAAGACCTTGAAAAAATAAAAGTTGATTAATGGCAACACCGAATAGACCGCAGGCTGCGAGTCGCAACAAGTCTTTAATTTGGACTTTCTCTGGCAAAAGTGACTTGATCAGCCAAAACAGGATACAGGCTCCAGTTGCCCTTAGGGCAACAAAAGCATTGGGGCTCAAATAACCAGGCATAACGCCTTTAGCAATAATATAGTTGGCTCCGTAAATGAAATTAACGGCTAACAAAGCTAAATGAGCTCTCCACATATGCTATAGCGCTTCTTTAACAGATTGGATAATAGCTTTAGAATTACCTGCAAGAACTTTATTTCCAATTATAAAGGCAGGTCTTTTTAAGAAGGTATATTCTTTTAATATCCAATTTTTTAATTCGTCTTCGCTTAAGTTTTTATCCTTAAGTCCTAAATGTTGATAGGTTCTTGATCTCTTGTTCAAAAGCTCCTCATAAGATGAAACACCAGAACGTAATTTCTCTAACTCCGACAAGGTTATAGGAGATGATTTAATCTCTCTAATATTCCATGAATCATCTATGTTTAGCTCACCCATAATACGTTGGCAAGTGTTACAACTTTTTAGGTGAAAGACAGTTTTGCTATTATTTTCCATCTTTGCAAAGTTACAAACTGATGAGCAGCGAAAAACAAATAAGAGGTAGTTTCAGCTGGTGGAAGATATTGCTTCCTGTTCTGATAGGTGTTGGAATTTCAGTTTATCTTATTTGGCAGGCCTTCCAAGCTGAGAGGTTCACAGATGTAGGTATAGGAAATGGCACCCATGAGTTTGTTGACAGCAATAATAATGGTATTCCTGAGTATTCAAATGCTAAGGAGTTCAGAGCTTCAGAGAATGGTAGCTACAGTAGAATAACTACATGGGATGAGCTCCAAAATCTTTCTTGGGGATGGCAAATGGCATTTTGGTTCTTTATGGCTTGCTTAATGATGGTGGTTCGTGATGTGGCCTATATGATTCGTCTTCGAATACTGACCGACAAAAAAATTGGCTGGAAAAGGAGTTTTTATGTTATTATGATGTGGGAATTTGCATCTGCACTATCTCCAGGAGTTGTTGGTGGAGCAGCTGTAGCCATGTTTATCATTAGAAAGGAAGGAATTAACCTTGGCAAGAGTACAGCGATAGTCGTATCCACGGCTATGCTTGATAACTTGTTTTACCTAGTTACAGTTCCATTAGTAATATTGTTGGTTGGGGCAAATGAGTTTTTTCCGGACATAACGGAAAGAACAGTATTTGGAATGGATTTAAATGCTGCATCCATATTTTGGTTTGCATATATAGTTGTTTTTGGATTTTTCTTAATTCTATTCATTAGTCTCTTCTTTTATCCAAGATTGATAAAAAATATTTTAAAAGGTATTTTCTCACTACCCATTTTAAGGAGATGGAAGCAAGATGCTATTCAAACAGGAGAGGATGTTATAATTGCCAGTAAGGAGTATAGAACCAAAGGCTTTAAATTCTGGGGGTCTGCGTTTGGGATGACCTTCGTTTCCTGGACCGGACGGTTTTTAGTTGTAAATTGCATCATACAAGGAATTGCAGCAAGTAACTTACTCGATCAGGCCATGATATATGCACGACAGATAGGGATGTGGATAATACTTCTTGTAAGTCCTACACCGGGGGGAAGCGGTGTTGCAGAATTAGCCTTTTCAGAGTTTTTATCTGATTTTCTCCCATTTGGAATAATAGCTTTGGCTGGAATTTTGTGGAGATTAATTTCATATTATCCATATTTGTTAATAGGATCGTTAATTTTACCGGGGTGGTTAAAAAGAAAATAGCGTTTATTTTACCTTTTCTTGCGATGGGTTTCCTTTGTATGGGACAGAATTTGGTTCCTAATGGAGGTTTTGAAAGTTTTTCTGAATGCCCAGACAACCTAACACATAAGGACACCAAAACAGGCACCGAGATAATTCCGCATTGGATTAAGCCATCTGGCGGAACAGCAGATTATTTTAATCGTTGTTCAAAAAACATAAAGGTTAGGGTGCCGGATAATCAGTTTGCGAATATAGAGCCAAAACAAGGTGACGGTTATATGGGGCTTTTGCTGGTGGATGAAGTTCAAGAATATATTCAAGTTGAATTGAAAGAACCTCTTGAGGCCGGAATGGTATATACGCTTAGTATGTGGTTAGCACATGCGAATAAGACAGAAGAAATTACAAATTCATTTGGTGCGGTGATAAGTGAAACGCCGATAACAAAAGATGAGTTTGAAAATTTGAATTATATACCTTCAGTCCAAAATGATAATGACAATTTTCTTTATGAAAATGATGGTGATTGGAGAAAATTAGAATTTGAATATACGGCCTTGGGAGGTGAAAAATATCTGACTTTAGGAAACTTTTACTACGGTTCAGAAACCAAGAAAGCTACTGACCACGTTAAGGGGCCATATAAGAAGTGGTTGGTAAAGAATATCTCATGGAATTATTGTTACTATTTGATTGATGATGTACAACTAAGCAAAAAAGAATTTATTAATACAAAACAAGTTCTCGTCGCTCCAAATAATCGCTATTTCAATAATTATGGGAAGTATAACCTCATTACTAATCCTAGTTTTGAATTCCACCCAAGATCTGAGTTTAGTTGGAGAGCAATTGATGTTCCTAGCAGTTTTTCATATAACTGGTTTGCCGCAAAAGGAGGAAATATATGGATAAATAAGAATCTATACGACCCAGCATTTAACCGAAATGACGAAACTGAAATCCATGGAGGAAACAAGGCAGTTAGGTTGGATGTAAACGGAGATAAAGGAGCAGCTATCTCATGTAAATTTAAAACTCCGCTTAAGGCAGGTGAGAGATATTTGGTGCTTTTCTTCATGAAGGTAAGTGCACACTCTAATTTAGTTAACCCTGAACTAGAGCTTGCCATAGTAGATAAGTTAAATAAAGAGGCGAACTACAATGGGCAAATGCAAATTGCTTCAGGACAGGTAAGTGATGATGGTTGGGTTAAACATGAATTTGCTTATGAAGCAAAAGGTGGAGAACAATATCTAGTCCTAGGTAATTTTAAAGGAAATAACACACAAGATGACAACATAGTCAATGGCTTTAAGATTAAAAGTAAAGACAATGCTAAATCAATAATAATTGTAGACGACTTCTTAGTGCTTCCCACCAAGTTAAGATCCTACAGGGAGTTTGGTTCAAAAATGAGTGACACTGTAAACGTGCATATTTTCGCCAAGGATGAGGTTGAGGGGGTTTATTTAGAAAAGCTACTTGTAGACGCCTTGATGAGAATTCCAACGGATGTAGTAATAAAAATTTATGGCCCAAATGGAGTGTTAATAACGGAAGGAGAAAGTCGTAATTTTTCATACTTCAAAACGGAAATTAGAGAGCAGATTAAAAATATTAGTGATAATCAAGCGTTTATCCTCCAGAATGGAAAGAATATTCTGTTGAGTTCGAAAGATGCTGAGCATGAAGATTCGGATAATTGTATTAATGTAAAAGTTAGCAACAATCAAGCATTGTCATCATCTCAGTTAAACGAAATCAATAAATGGTTTTTTCCATATTGATATACCTTCTCAAAATTGTAGATTTGCCCTATGGATACCACTAAAATGAAGTTCGCCACAAAAGCAATTCATGCAGGGGTACATGCGGATCCAGCAACGGGAGCTATCATGACACCAATTTACCAAACTTCAACCTATGTACAGCAGGAAGTGGGTGTTCATAAGGGCTTTGAGTACAGTAGGTCGAAAAACCCTACAAGAAAGCAATTAGAAGATAATATTGCGGCCCTGGAAAATGGGAAATATGGAGCGTGTTTTGCTTCAGGAATAGCTGCCATCGATTGTGTTTTAAAAATGCTTAAGCCCGGAGATGAAGTAGTATCTACGAACGATCTGTATGGAGGTACATATCGCCTTTTCAAAACAATTTTTGAGAGTTATGGAATAAAGTTTCACTTTGTTCCAATGGGGAATCTATCGGGAATTAAGTCTTGCTTGACGGAGCGGACCAAATTAATTTGGTTGGAAACACCCAGTAATCCCATGATGAATATCATCGATATTGAGGCTATTTCAATAATAGCAAAGGATCATGGTATCCTCCTAGCTGTTGATAATACTTTCGCTTCACCATATTTACAAAGACCCTTAGAATTGGGTGCAGATATAATCATGCACTCAGTTACTAAATATCTTGGAGGACATTCGGATGTGCTCATGGGAGCGCTGGTGACTTCAGACGAAGATCTTTCAAATGAAATCTATCGTATACAAAATAGTAGTGGGGCCGTATGTGGACCTATGGATGCTTTTTTAGCTCTAAGAGGAATTAAAACCTTGCATCTTAGGATGGAAAGACATTGCGAAAACGGTGAAAAGATAGCCCATGCACTCAAGTCTCATGCGAAGGTAGATCAAGTTTATTGGCCTGGTTTTGAAGACCATCCAAACCATGAAATTGCAAAAAAGCAAATGGATGGATTTGGTGGTATGATTTCTTTCAATCTAAAAGGGAATAGAATTGAAGATGCCTTAAAGGTCGTTTCGAATGTAAATGTATTCAGCTTGGCCGAATCTTTAGGAGGAGTTGAATCTCTAATAGGACATCCTGTTTCTATGACGCATGGTGCTATCCCCAAAGAAGAAAGAGAAAAGATTGGCGTTGTGGATAGTTTGATACGCTTGAGTGTTGGTGTTGAGGATGGAGATGATTTAGTGAATGATTTAATTTCAGCTTTAAACAAATTATAAAATGAGAGCGAGTAAGTTTCTAGTAATCGGTGCAGGTCAATTTGGAGCTGCAATTGCGTCAAAATTAGCTGACAGGGGTTCGGAAGTATATGCCTTTGATAATAACGAAGAGAAAATTGAAACGATAAAGGATGATGTTGCACTCGCCGTTACTTTGGATTCAACAGACAAAAAGACTTTAAGAGCCCAGCAGGTTGATACGGTAGATGCTGTTGTTGTGGCTATTGGGAAGAACTTTGAAGCTGTTATTTTAACGACTGTTCATTTAATGGAATTGGGCGCCAAGCGCATTATTGTAAGAGCATCCGGACCACAACAAATCAAAATCCTACAAGCTTTAGGAGTTGAGGAAATATTAACACCAGAATTTGAGGTAGCTACGGTTGTTGCTGAAAAGCTAATAAATCCAAGCGTTTTAAGTTCACTTCAGTTACCTGATGACCACGAAATTGCTGAAATAAAAGCTCCAGCTAATGTCATAGGTCGAACGATAGGGGATATTGATTTACCCCACAAATATGAGTTATCCTTAATCACCATTAAAAGAGAATTTGAAGGTGATGTTGTGGATGGAGAAAAGCAAATGGAGCAGCACGTAATGGGTGTTCCTACTCATGACATGAAAATTGAAACCACAGACACTCTTGTTGTTTTTGGTTTAATGAGAAACGTAACCAAATTCATTGAGATCAATACTTAACCCATAAAATTAACCCTAGGGTCAATTATTACTACCGTTTATCATTGCATTTAAACCTGAAGGGCTAAATTTTGTAAATTTATAGACGCTTAAAAACGCGACAAGTATTGATTATGAAGAAGATGTTATTATTGGCCCTTGTGGTCGCAACGGGTAGTTTAACCTTTGCCCAAAGCACTCAAAATGGAGCTCCACTTAACCCAGAACCCTGTGGAGTGTTAAAACAAAAAATGAAATTGTTTGAAATGAATCCAAGCTTAAGGATTCAAGACAGCATTAATCAGGCTCAGTTTCAAGCATTTTATGAGGATTACATGAGAAATCATTTCGATCCTACTGCAACAGCAGCTGAAAGAGACACAATGTCTTATGTTATTCCTGTGGTTTTTCATATTGTTCATTTAGGCGGACCAGAAAACATCAGTAATGAGCAAGTTTATGACGCAATTCGTGTTATGAACGAAGATTACAGTGCCACTAACTCTGATACTAACTTTATAGTTAATCCTTTCAAAGCATACCTAGGGTTTTCTGACATTGAGTTCCGTCTTGCTAAGAAGGATCCAAACGGAAATTGCCACCCAGGAATCACAAGAACCTATTCACAATACACATATGATGGTGGCTGGGGATGGACTGGTCACCCAATTGTTGATGCAGTTGCTGCTCAACATGGCACATGGCCTCAACACAGCTACATGAACATTTTTGTATGTATTGACCCTAACGGTGCTGCTGGATATACTGTTACACCGGGAACTGTAAACAGCGGAAATACAATGTATGGTGGAATACTTGTGCGACACGATTATGTTGGCTCAATCGGTACAAGTAGTGTAGGTCGTTCTAGAACCTTAACTCATGAAGCGGGACACTGGCTAAACTTATCACACCCATGGGGAGGGAATAATAACCCAGGGAATGCATCTTCATGTGGAACAGATGATGGTGTAGCAGATACTCCTCTTACTATCGGTTGGCAAACATGTAATCTTTCAGGTAACACCTGTGACGATACGGACGGAAGTTTACCACCATCTTCATGGACTTATGATGTAATTGATAATGTTCAGAATTACATGGATTACTCCTATTGTTCAAGAATGTTTACGCCGGGGCAGGCAGCAAGAATGCAAGCAGCCTTAAATAATGATGCGTCTGACAGAGATCAACTTAGCACACCTACCAACTTAATTGAAACGGGAGTTATTGGCCCTGGAGATTTGTGTGAGGCAGATTTTGACGCTGATATTTACACGATTTGTGAAGGTCAAACGGTAAACTTTAGTGACATGACTTATCATGGCGCTACCCAGTGGGACTGGACGTTCACAGGAGGTACTCCAAGTACTTCTACAGACCAAAATCCAACTGGGATAACATACAACACTCCTGGTACCTATGCGGTAAGCTTAACAGCTGGAAACGGATCCACTACAATATCTGAAACTAAAACAGCTTTTATTACTGTGTTAGCAAATGATGAGCTATCGCAGCCATTGGTTGAAGGTTTTGAGAGTGTTGCTAGCCTTCCAAATGGTGATTGGTTCTTAGAAAACATTGACAATGGTGTAAGTTTTCAGGTGACATCTAATGCGGCCTCAAGCGGTAGCAAGTCTGTTTATCTAAACAACTCAGCAACAAGTGCTGGAAATGTTGATGCCTTTATTTCAAATACTTTTGATTTGACAAATAACAGTAATGTTATCATCACCTTTGATTACGCTTTTGCACAAAGATCAACAACAAACAACGATAATTTAAAAGTTATGGTTTCCAAAGATTGTGGGCAGTCTTGGAGTGTTAGAAAAAGCCTATCTGGTTCTAACCTTGCCACTGCGCCAGTTACAGGAACGAATTATATTCCTTCTGCATCAGACTGGGAAACAGTAACAATTAATAACATTATATCTTCGTATTTAGTACCAGGATTCAGAGTGAAGTTCGAGTTCGAGTCAGATGGTGGAAATAACTTATATATTGACAACATCAACATTGCAGACCCTGACGGACTTCAGAGCATTGATGGTGCAGCGTACAATCTTAGTGTTTATCCAAACCCAACAAGCGGTTTAACAAACATTGAGTTTAACATAGACGGAATGGAAAATGTTCAAGCCGAAATCATTGATATCACAGGTAGAACAGTTAATGTTCTGTTGAACGAAAATGCGAGTGGAATGCAAAATTTAAGCTGGGATACATCCTCAGTTTCAGAGGGCATTTATCTGCTTAAGGTAAAAGTAGGAAACGATTATTTCGTACACAAAATAACTGTGAAGCACTAAAAGGCTACATATTAGAGATAGAAAAGGCGAACCAATTGGTTCGCCTTTTTAGTTTTAATAGTTCTTTGATTTATAATTTTTCGTTTGCTAGGTTGGCCAGCTCAGAACGTTCTCCTTTTTCTAACTTAACATGTGCATAAAGCTTATGCCCTTTTAAACGATCAATAAGATAAGATAGACCATTAGAGTGCTCATCAAGGTATGGTGTATCAATTTGATGTATATCACCCGTAAAAATGATTTTGGTCCCTTCTCCGGCCCTTGTAATGATTGTTTTTACCTCATGAGGAGTTAAGTTTTGAGCCTCATCCACAATAAAATAAACATTAGATAAACTTCTACCCCTAATAAAGGCCAACGGGGTAATGATCATCTGCTCTTCATCTTGCATCTGCACAATGGCCTTGTGACGCTTTTCACTTGTTTTATACTGGCTTTTAATAAAAGTTAAATTGTCAAATAACGGCTGCATATAAGGATTGATTTTATCCTCGGCAGAACCAGGGAGGTATCCAATATCTCGGTTGGACAATGGAATAATAGGTCTTGCTAATATAATTTGACGGTAGTTATTCTTTTGCTCAATTGCACTGGCCAAAGCCAGCAGTGTTTTCCCAGTACCAGCAACCCCTTGAAGGGTAATTAGTTTAATCTCTGGATTCAACAAGGCGTTAACAGCAAAAGCTTGTTCTGCATTTCTGGGTTTAATTCCGGATACGTACTCTTTGTCTACTCGCTCAATTTGATCTTCAAAAGGGTTGTAATATGCCAAACAACTCGACTTACCATTTTTTAGAATATAAAAACCATTGTTGATTTTGTCATCACCTAAAATATCAGTTGCTTCAATTTTATTCGATTTAAATAAGCGCTGAATATGGTCGCTATCCACACCTAAAATTGTATTAGCACCTTTAATGGTGTCCTGAACGTTTTCAATCTTACCTGACTTAAAATCTTGTGCATTAAGATCCAAAGCTTTCGCTTTTAAGCGTAAGTTAATATCCTTGGTGACTAAAATCACCTCACGGTCTGGGTGTTGCTTCTTCATAAACAACGCCGAGTTTAATATTTGATGGTCTGCTTTTGAGTCAAGATATATTTTGGTTGCATCTATTCCATCCATTTCCGAAGGCATTACAATCCGTATAGAACCTTTAGCCTTTCCCTCAAGAGGAATCCAATCTTGTAAGGTGGAACCTTCTGAAAGTTTATCCAAATCTCTAATAAGTTCACGAGCCTCAAAGTTTTTAGTGTCGTTACCTTTTTTGAAATTATCTAACTCCTCTAGAACGGTTATTGGTAATGCAACATCATGCTCGTCAAAACTATGAATTGATTTGTGGTCATGAAGTAAAACAGAGGTGTCGAGAACAAAGATTTTCTTTTTAGATGCGCGTTTCGCCATAGTTTGTAGAATTTGTTTGAAGTTAATGGATAAGCATAGGTGTAGGATGCACCTTGCTAAAGTTTAACCACAATTTTGGTTGGAAAACTTTTTGCTCCTTTTAGCATCTTATGATTAACATTCCTTCGTTTACTATTTACCCATTCTGTTACTGTAAATCCTTTATAGCTTTCATAATTTTGCATTGATGAAAAGGCTATTGTATGTATTCATCCTACTGCTACCATTTGTAATAAAGGCTCAAATTGTAAATATTGAGAATCAACGCCTACATGCCCAACAAGAAGGCTGGAAGGGAAACATGAGTCTTAATTTCAATTACAATAACAATGGTGTTGAGGTATATCAAGTGGGAAGCCGTTTTAATATCCAGTACAAAGAAAAACGTCATACAGGATTTTTCTTGACTGAGATTAACTTCATTAAAGCTGGTGAAAACAGTTTTATCAATAACGGTTTTGAGCATATGCGCTATAATTATGATCTGTCTGATTCGGGACGCTTTGTAGTGGAAGCTTTTCGGCAATCACAGTACAATAAAGTTCAAAACATCCGCCTAAGATCATTATATGGTGCAGGAATTCGTTGTGAAATTATTCGACAGGATTCGGCTATTTTAAACATAGGAGCATTGCCTATGTTGGAATTCGAAGACCTAACAACGGATGAAAACAATCGTCATCTTAGATTAAGCTCTTATCTATCTTTCGATATCCAATTCAGTAAAAGTATAGGCCTAAACAGTATCACATATTACCAGCCCGATATGTTAAATTGGAAGGATCTTCGAATGGCAAATGAAACTAGTTTACGTCTGCAACTGCATAAACGCCTTCAGTATCAAATGCGTTTTAGATGGACTTATGATGAATACCCTCCAACGGAAAATTTTAGGAGAACCTATACGGTGTCAAATATGATCCGCTTTAGCTTTTAAAGTTTTTCATTGGAAAAGATGTTCTTACTTATAGTTCCTATATTAATATTTACTAAAAAAGCTCACCCCTTTCGGAATGAGCTTTTTATTGGTTAAGAAGCATTACATCAACCTAACGCTTGATTTGATGTGAGGCAAATCAACCGCTACACATTTCACAGTTTTCTGGATCGTCAAGTGAGCATGCAATCTCAGCTTGTCTTTCTTCTTCTGTTTTGGCTTTTGGTTGCTGTTGTGTTTGTTTGTCCACAGTAAATTTAATCGCGTCTGCGGCCGCTTTTGTTCTTAGGTAATACATACCAGTCTTTAAGCCCTTCTTCCAACCGTAGAAGTGCATAGAAGTTAGCTTGGCAAAGTTTGCATTCTCCATAAAGATGTTCAATGACTGTGATTGGCAGATGTACGCACCTCTATCTGCAGCCATATCTACGATTGCTTTTTGAGAAATTTCCCAAGCTGTTTTATATAATTCTTTGATGTTCTCTGGAATCTCATCAATTTCTTGAACAGATCCGTTGCTCATCATTAGCTTATTCTTTAAGTCATCGTTCCAAATACCTAATTTAACTAGGTCGCGCAACAAGTGCTTGTTTACTACAATGAACTCACCTGATAATACACGACGGGTGTAAAGGTTAGAAGTATATGGCTCGAAACATTCATTATTTCCAAGAATTTGAGCGGTAGAAGCGGTTGGCATTGGTGCTAGTAACAAAGAGTTTCTCACACCATGTTCCATTACCTCTTCTTTAAGCACATCCCATTCCCAACGATTCGATGGAGTTACTCCCCACATGTCAAATTGGAATTCACCTTTTGATACAGGTGAGCCTTCAAACGACTCGTATGCACCTTCTTCTTTAGCAAGATCCTTAGAGGCTGTCATGGCAGCATAGTAGATCGTTTCAAAGATGTCTCTATTAAGTTGTCGTGCTTCTTCCGATTCAAACGGATGACGTAACATGATGAAGGTATCAGCTAAACCTTGAACACCTAATCCGATAGGTCGGTGGCGCATGTTAGAATTCCTTGCTTCCTCAACAGGGTAGAAGTTACCATCAATGATTTTGTTCAAGTTCTTAGTTACCTGGTAAGTTACTTCAAACAATTTGTCAAAATCAAATTTACCATCGTTGATATACTTTGGTAAAGCTAAAGATGCTAGGTTACAAACCGCAACCTCATCTTTGCTTGTGTATTCCATAATCTCAGTACATAAGTTAGATGACTTTATTGTACCTAGATTTTTTTGGTTAGATTTTTCGTTGGCAGCATCTTTATAAAGCATGTAAGGTGTACCTGTCTCAATTTGAGATTCTAATATCTTAAACCAAAGGTCTTGAGCTTTAATTGTTTTTCTACCTTTTCCTTCTGCCTCATATTTCTCATAAAGTGCTTTAAATTCATCACCATATGCATCTGAAAGTCCAGGACATTCGTTTGGACACATTAAAGTCCATTCACCATTAGACTCTACACGTTCCATGAACAAGTCTGGAATCCACATTGCGTAGAATAAATCACGTGCACGTTGCTCTTCTTTTCCGTGGTTCTTTTTCAAGTCCAAGAAGTCGTTAATGTCAGCATGCCATGGTTCAATGTAAATGGCAAAAGATCCTTTTCTTTTTCCACCGCCTTGATCAACATAACGCGCTGTATCATTGAAAACACGTAGCATAGGAACGATACCATTTGAAGTACCGTTGGTACCTTTAATGTATGAACCTGTTGCTCTAATGTCATGAATAGATAGTCCAATTCCTCCTGCAGATTGTGATATTTGAGCACATTGCTTAAGTGTATCGTAAATACCATTAATGCTATCCTCTTGAGTTGTCAGCAAGAAACAGCTAGACATTTGTGGTTTAGGTGTACCTGCATTAAACAAGGTTGGAGTGGCATGGGTAAACCAGCCTTCCGACATTAAGTTATAGGTTTTTAAGGCCGATTCTAAATCTTCTTTGTGTATCCCTATTGCAACACGCATTAACATGTGTTGAGGACGCTCAGCAATTTCTCCATTTAATTTAAGAAGATAAGATCTTTCTAAGGTTTTAAAACCAAAGAAATCATAACGGAAGTCACGGTCGTAAATCAAATGAGAGTCTAGCTCATCTGCATTATCCTGAATTACTTTATATACGTCATCAGCTAAAAGGGCTGCATTTTCACCCGTTTTAGGGTCAATATATTCGTACAAAGCAGTCATAGTTTGAGAAAAACTTTTCTCGGTATTTTTATGAAGGTTTGATACGGCAATACGAGATGCCAAAAGGGCATAATCAGGATGTTGAATAGTGTTTGTAGCTGCAACTTCTGCTGCCAAGTTATCCAATTCAGATGTTGTAACTCCGTCATAGATACCATTGATCACTTTCATGGCAACATTTTCTGGAGAAACGATTGGATTTAAACCGTAACACAGTTTTTTGATACGTGCTG
Source organism: Flavobacteriales bacterium (assembly GCA_964230025.1). Lineage (GTDB taxonomy): Bacteria > Bacteroidota > Bacteroidia > Flavobacteriales_D > JAUILH01 > CAXRFO01. Next base: position 887,639 of record CAXRFO010000012.1, read on the forward strand.
TAATTTTATCGAATTTTACAGCTTCTTTTCTTCCGTCTCTTTTTATAACATACATGGAGAAATAGGGATTAAAGGGTTTATAAAAAGGTTATTTGTTAGAAGTCAGCATCCAAACTGAATGATTGATCTTCTTTGTTTCCAGTAACGCCTGCCTTTTGGTATTCCCCAACTCTTTTTTCGAAGAAGTTAGTTTTACCTTGCAGGTTAATCATATCCATAAAGTCGAATGGGTTACTTACGTTGTATACCTTCTCACAATCCAATTCCATTAGTAAACGGTCAGCAACAAACTCGATATATTGTGTCATTAATTCAGCATTCATTCCAATTAGTTTAACTGGAAGTGCGTCTGTAACGAATTCTTTTTCAATTTCTACAGCGTCCATGATAATTTCACGAACTTGCTCTTTTGGCAATTGGTTAACCAAATGCTTTGTGTATAATAAACAAGCAAAATCACAGTGCAATCCTTCATCACGAGAAATTAACTCGTTTGAGAAAGAAAGTCCTGGCATTAAGCCTCTTTTCTTTAACCAATAGATTGAACAGAAAGAACCTGAGAAGAAAATCCCTTCAACAGCTGCAAAAGCAACTAATCTTTCAGCGAAAGATCCGTTGTCTATCCAACGTAAGGCCCATTTTGCTTTTTTCTGAACACAGTCTAGTGTTTCAATAGCTTTAAACAAATGATTTTTCTCTGCTTTGTCTTTAATATATGTGTCAATCAAAAGAGAATAAGTTTCTGAGTGTATATTCTCAACAGCAACTTGAAAACCATAAAAGAATTTAGCCTCTGTGTATTGAACCTCTGAAAGGAAATTTTCAGCTAAGTTCTCATTAACAATACCATCACTTGCAGCAAAGAAAGCAAGTACGTGCTTGATGAAATGACGTTCATCATCATTCAATTTATTTTCCCAGTCAATTAAATCTGGAGATAAATCAATCTCCTCTGCAGTCCAAAAGCTTGCTTCCGCTTTTTTGTAGAACTGCCAAATATCATCATGTACAATTGGGAAAAGAACAAATCTGTCTGGGTTGTCCTTAAGGATAGGCTCCACAAAAGTGGTGTCCTCAGGTAAAACCTCATTCAGATTCACATCTTCATTTTCGCTCACATTTTTCAAATTTTCTTCCATAACCAATTTTTTCTTTTTCTCTTTCCGGCTTCTAAACGGAAAGAAATTAAACAAACACTTTACTTCATTTTTGAGGGAAAAAATTCCCTCCTCAACCGTTGTTGAGTTTATAATTTCTTAACATACAAACAGATAATACGAATAGGACTCTTTTCGTATCGGGTTCTGCCGATTTGAGACCCACAAATTTTGAGAAAAGAAAACGAGTTTCCTAATCATTTCTATCCACATAAATTGACAGTTTTCAACACCACCTGTTAAAGCCCTTTGTTTTCAATGGAATAACTAATATATACATATAAAACACTAATAATCAAGAAGATAAATCGACTTGTTATTCTGGGCATACAATAAGAAAAGAACGGTAACCACTGGTTTATAGCAGTTTTGGGAATGAAAAGTTCCGATAATTTTCCTGTTAATTTTATGTTAATAAAAAATACATTTCAACAAGTTGAAGTTAAAAGCCATCAATTTGCATTTTAAAGCTTAGCATAAATCAAATTTTTACCTTTGGCCATAATGGAAGTCCAACTCAGAAATAGTATTTTTCCCGACTATGTTTACGGTGCTCTTATTCTCGGGTTGTTTTTAATGATTATATTAAAGTTCAGCTCTCAATTTTCTGTACTTAGTGCTATCAAAAACTTCATTATACCCTCAGCGGAGGATTCGAAAGAAAATAAAATCATATTCATTCTAACAGGTCTAATATTTTTTGCTTCAAGTGTAACTCTTGCCATTCAGTTATTTACTTCTACTTATGAATACCAAGAGTTTTTATATATAAGCGGAGGTGTCTTGAGTTATTTTTTGATACGATATTTGGTATTAGGAGTAGTAACTTTTGTATCAGAGAACCTCATTCTATTTCAACTCCAAAGGAAGCTTTCTTATGATTTTCTATTTGTTACGGCCATACTTATATACGCTATAAATGTCTATAACATTTTCTCCTCTATCAAGTTTCAATATCAATATTTGTTTCCTATTGCACTAATAGTTCTTTCCTATCTCGTGTGGTTAATACAGATTAGCATTCAAATCATGAGGCATCATGTTAATACATTGTATTTAATTTTATATCTTTGCGCCTTCGAAATTTTACCGTTGGTACTCCTTTTTAAAGTATTCATCGGTAAAATTTAGGAAAACAACTACAAAATAAATCTACATGGCTGCTGTAAAAACCATTCTAGTTTCACAACCTAAACCGGAATCTGAAAAGTCACCATATTTTGATTTGGCGGATAAAATGAAAGTTAAAATTGACTTTCGACAGTTTATTGAAGTTCAGGGTGTTGATTCGCAAGAGTTCAGATTAAGTAAAATTCATTTAAAAGATTTTACTGCCGTAATTTTGACAAGTAGAAATGCCGTAGATCATTACTTTAGAATGGCGAAGGAAACTCGTTTTACAGTGCCTGACAGCATGAAGTATTTTTGTATGTCTGAAGCGGTAGCCTACTACCTACAAAAGTATGTTGTATATCGAAAGAGAAAGATTTTTTACGGTAAGCATAATATTAATGACTTGGTAACAGTCATGAAAAAGCATAAGAATGAAAAATTCTTGTTGCCATCATCAGATATTCTAAAGCCAAGTATACCTGCGGCTCTTAATGAGGCTGCTTACGACTATACGCAAGCAGTAATGTATCGTACGGTTTGTTCAGATTTATCTGATCTTGCAGATATAACTTATGATATGCTCGTCTTTTTTAGTCCATCAGGAATTGAAAGTTTATTTAAAAACTTCCCTGATTTCAAGCAAAATGATACGCGTATTGCAGCATATGGTAATACAACGATCAAAGCCTTGGAAGATGCTGGACTTAAAGTGGATATTAAAGCCCCACATCCAAAGTACCCGAGCATGACTATGGCGATTGAACATTATATCAAAGAGAACAAAAAATAGTTTTCTACGTATTGCTTTTGTGCGTTTCTTATACCCATCACATCTTCGGCTAAAAAGTAAGAAGGAAATACAAAGTCTTTTCCGTTCAGGAAAAAAAGTGTTTGCTGGTAACTTGATGGCGGTTTTTCGCTTCAAGGAGGACGAACATCTTAAAGTAGCTTTTAGTGTGCCAAAGAAAAAATTTAAGAAGGCTGTTGATAGAAATAGAGTCAAACGTCTTATTAAAGAGGAGCTTAGGTTAAATCACCAATCATTTTTGCAGATGGGTGCAGGAATAAGTATTATGTATATTTATAGCTCTGAGAAAATGCCGGTAGAAGATGAAATCAAAACTGACTTAGAAAAAATTAATAGTGTAATTTTGGATAAGCTAAAGAGCCAAAAAGATTAACATGTCGAAAAGAATTTATATCGCTGTTGTTTTAGGACTAATAATTGGGCTTACCCCATTTTTATATGCATTCTTAAAGCCAAGTAAGCCTCCTGTTTCAAATAACCTGTTTGAAATTAAAAAGAACCTAGACATTTTCTACAGTGTTTATTCTCAGGTTGAGGATAAGTATGCTGAGGAGCCGCAACCGGGAGCATTGATGAAGGTAGGGATTGATGCAATGTTGAACAGCCTTGACCCTTACACGGTTTATTATCCAGAGAATTTAATAGAGGACGCCCGAATCTTACAACTTTCAAATACCGGTGACATTGGTGTGAAAATGGAAAAAATCAATGGGAGTCCGGTATTTACAGAAATAGAAAAAGATGGTCCAGCCGATAAGGCTGGGGTTCATGTAGGAGACATTCTTCTAACGATTGATGGAAAAACCGTTAGAGAACTTGATTTGGTGGTTATTCAAAAGCAATTACAAGGACCCGAAAATACCACTCTTAAGATTGAGTACGTGAGAAAAGGGAAAAAGAACATTGTTGATGTCCAACGTAAGAAAACAGATCCAGTTGATGTGCCTTATTATGCCAAATTGAGCAATGGAATCGGTTACATTAAATTGCAAACCTTCATAAACAGCTCTGCCAGTGGATCTGTAAGGAGTGCTCTTGAAAATCTCCAAAAAGAAGACATAAAAGGACTAATATTAGATCTTAGAGGAAACGGTGGTGGCTTATTACAAGAAGCGGTTAATATTTTAGGGTTTTTTGTACCCGCTAAAACAAAGGTGGTTAGCATGAAGGGGAGGTCACCTAATTTTAACAAAGAGTATTACACCTCTACTAAGCCCATTGCACCCGATTTACCTCTTGTTGTACTAGTAGACAAGAAAAGTGCATCTGCATCTGAAATAGTATCAGGAACAATCCAAGATTTGGATAGAGGAATTATCGTCGGACAAACCTCATTTGGGAAAGGATTAGTTCAACAAGTGCATGACGTTGCCTATAATGGTAAAATGAAAATAACAGTGGCCAAGTACTATACCGCAAGCGGGCGCTGCATCCAAAAGCTCAACTATTTTAACAAGAAGAATGGAAAGGTCGAAAGTGTAAAGGAAGAAGATAGGAAATCGTTTTTGACTAAAAATGGAAGAACTGTTTATGATGGTAAAGGTGTTGAACCTGATATTTATGTTGATACAGCCTTCAATTCAAAATTTATTCGCTTGCTGGTTGATGAAAAATTGATTTTTAATTATGCCACGAAATACCAGCTATCCCACGCTAAAATAGCAGGGCCAGAATCGTTTAAGTTAAGTGAAGAAGAGTATGAGGACTTTTCAACCTATGTAATTTCTCAGAACCTTGAATACCAAAGTCTCTCAAGTCAACAACTTTTGGAATTTGAGGAAATTCTGAAAAAGGAGAAATATTTGGACCGAGTTGACCCTGCGATAGAAATGTTAAAAAAACGTCTTGATACTGATGCTAAGTCAGATTTAAAACTGTTTAAAGCAGATATAATTGCATTGCTTGAGATGGAGATTATCTCTAGATATCATTATAACACGGGTAAAATAAAGTATCAGGTTAGAAAGGATGAAGAAGTAAAGGAGGCATCAAAAATTTTATTGGATACGACAAAATACATCCAAACTTTATCCGTTAGATAATAACTTTTGCTGCCTAAGAAAATACATAACTGGATTTATCTCCTGGGTTTATGCCTTCTAGCTATATCCCTCCCTCAAAGGAATATATTTATCTCAATTTCTACTTTCGTTTTGATTGGGAACTGGATTCTGGAGGGCGACTTTAAGCGAAAGCTGCAAATATTTTACAAAAATAAGCCGGCGCTGATGCTCTCAAGCTTAATGCTCCTTCATGTATTAGGCTTAATTTACACAAGCGACTTCTCCTATGCCCTTAAGGATATTAAGATCAAACTCCCCTTACTTGCCTTGCCTATAATTGTGCCGGTAATACCAAGACTTAGCTCAAAGTGGCAAGATACCATTGTATTGTCATTTTTCGGATCATTGGCCGTTAAGTCACTTTTATTCTTCCTGACATATTTTGCATGGATCAATACTGACTTAACAATTACCAGCGGTAAAGACGCATTACTTGGAATGTCACATATCCGATTCGGCATAATGTTGGCCTTAGCAATTTTTTATGCTAGCTACCTTTTTCTGAAGAAATCTAATAGTCTAAAACCTATTTATCTGGGTGTGGTTATGCTAAGCTTTATCACTCTTTATTCTTTAGAGAGCTTTACAGGATTTACAGTACTATTTTTAGGTAGTATTTCTCTGTTGTTAATTTATAGTTTACGTTTTAAAGAATTTAATAAGAAATTAAGCTGCTGGCTCGGTATAGTTGCGATGATTGGCATTGTGTTTATTCTTGGATTCAATAGTATCAGCTCCTATTTCATACCAAAAGAGGATAAAGAAAACGCTGCGGTTAGCACCGTTCACGGCGAAAAGTATGTACATAATTTCAAGTCGAACCAATTAGAGAATGGATATTATGTGCACTTACATATCGCTCCAAAGGAATTGAAGAATACATGGAATAAGAGAAGTAAAATTGCCTACCATGATTCCGATATTAACGGGAATGAAATTGCATGGACACTCATACGTTATTTGACTTCAAAAGGATTAAAGAAGGATAAGGAAGGTGTTTTAGCCTTAAGTGACCAGGATATCCAAAATGTCCAAAACGGAATTTGCAACATTGATCATGTCCAAGGAGGTATGAGAAAGCGTATGGATGAAACCATCTTTGAGTTGAATCAATATTTCCGTACTGGAGACCCCAACGGTAAATCGATTGCTCAAAGGTTAGAGTATTGGAAAACGGGACTTCATATAATCTCCAAGAACACTATTTTTGGCGTTGGCACTGGAGATCCTCAGAGAGCCTATGATAATGCATACATTGAAACGGAGTCAATGTTATCAGAGGAAACCCAGCTCCGTGCACATAATCAATTTCTTACCATTTTTATTTGTTTTGGAGTAATTGGTTTTATTTGGTTTTTGGTGGTGCTTATATATCCCCTCATACTCAAGCCAGAAAAGTTGGATTTTTTCTTTATTGCATTTTTTGTAGTGGCAATGATTAGTTTTCTGTGGGAAGACACATTAGAAACGCAAGTTGGAGTTAGTTTCTTTACTTTCTTTTACTGTTTGTGGATGATTTCTGACAGAGTGTCCTATGGTGAATCTAGCCCATTATTGAATGTTGAGTCCGAATCGATTCTTGATGAATCAGCTCTAAAATCTTAAAAATAAACTCTTCACTTAGTCCGACAGAATTGCCTGCGGATGTGCGCAAATTCAAGATTTCATTCCAGCGCTTTACCTGAAGTATGGTAATATTATTCTGTTTTTTGTATTTCCCAATCTCTTCAATTATTTTCATTCTGGAGGCAAGCAATTGTATTAGGTCCTCATCGAGTCTGTCAATTTTTTCACGTAATTCCCCGAGCTTATTTTCAAATATTGGATCAGATATTTCGGCCTTTCTTACCAGAAGTCCATCTAATAATAATTTTAAATCGGCTGGTTTTAACTGTTGTTGAGGATCGCTCAAAGCCTTCTCAGGTTCTGGGTGAGTTTCCAGCATTAAACCATCCATATCTAGGTCCATCGCTTTTTGACTAACCAATGCCAAAAGTTCTCTTTTACCGCAAATATGGCTTGGGTCTATGATCAATGGAATTTCGGGGTTTAGCCGCTTAAATTCAATTGCTATTTCCCAACGTGGAGTATTCCGGTAGATATTCGGCGTATAAGATGAAAACCCTCTATGTATAGCACTGAGGTCATTTATTCCAACAGCTTGCATACGCTCAAAAGCTCCTTCCCATAAAGCCAATTCAGGATTAACGGGGTTTTTTATAAGCACGGGAATATCAACTCCTCTTAAAGATTCGGCTATTTCTTGTACAGCAAAAGGGCTAACTGTTGTTCTAGCCCCAATCCACAGAGCATCTATTCCGGCTTTAAGGCTTTCTTCGACATGTTTTGCCTTAGCAACTTCAACACATACCTTTAGGCCTGTATTATTTTGTAGCTTTTGTAGCCAAGGGAGGGCCTTAACACCCACTCCTTCAAAGGAATTTGGCCTTGTTCGTGGTTTCCATACCCCGGCTCTAAACAGGTCACATATTCCATGACTCTTCAAGTATTCACCAGTTTGCAGTACTTGTTCTTCACTTTCAGCACTGCAAGGACCTGTTATAAGAAAAGGTTTGTTTTTCTTTATCTCCTGGCTTAAACTCACAATTCAAATTTACTCACAAATAGCTTCTGATAGCCTAATTTCCTTTTGAATTGTGTCGATATTAATTTTCCCTCCAATGGGTAAGGAATGTTTGTTTAGCATATGGCCAAACTCAAGGTCAGTTATAATTGGAATCTCCAAGGGTAATAAATTACGTTTCAATGTTTCTTCCAAAGTCAACGATTTCTTTGGCTCTTCTGGAACACATTTTCTGAAACTGCCTAACAAGATGGCCTTTACCGTGTTAAATGCACCGGCTTGTCGCAACTGTGTCAACATTCTATCGATAGCGTAAGGTTCTTCTGCTATTTCTTCGAAAAACAATACTCCGTCGCTTGTATCGGGTATATAAGGGGTTCCTATGAGATTACTAAAAACCGTTAGATTTCCTCCAAATAGTGGAGCGGAAGCAACCTTACCATCAACCCAAACCTTTGCCTTTGAGTTAAAGTAATTTGGCGAGATAGCTTTGATGCAAACTTTTTCGAAGGAAGCTATTGTAAAATCGTTCCATGTACTGTATCCTACGGGGCCATGAACGCCTACTAGACCCGTTTTACAATAAATGCCGTTAAGAAGAGAAGTAATGTCCGATAAACCACAAAGCAGTTTGGGGTTGGCTTTTATAAGTTCAAAATCCAATAGATCTAGAATTCTTGCACAACCAGAACCCCCTCGCATACAGATGATACCCTTAATATCATTACGATTAAAAGCTTGCATTAATTCTTCTGCCCTTTGCTCATCCTTAGCAGAAAACTGACCGTAATTTCCAGAACAGTTGGCTCCAAATTCAACTTTAAACCCCATTCCTTCTAAAACAGATTTTGTTTTTCCTATATAAGACTGATTCCAGATAGCTCCTCCTGGAGCGGTTATGAATAAGGTATCGCCCTTTTTTAATCGAGGAAACTTTATACCGTTTTGTATTGGGCCGGCCGTAATTTGTTGATCCGCTTTCGCTATTGAACTCAGGCCAACTCCTGCAGCTAGTAATGCGCTATTTTTCAAAAATCTTCTTCTCGACATACCTATTCCTTAGAAGGCAAAGTAAATAAAGGCCGGAGCATTGGAGCTATAGGTTTGGTAGCAAATGATAACAACCAAAACAGTAATAATTCCTTTCACAAGCACGTGGGTTGAGATAAACTTCTCTAAAAGTTTGTCTTTCCACTTTATTGGTGTCCAATGCAATAAGTAACCAAGCACTATAACCCATAAAGCAAGTCCGTACTTGTCCCAGAAGTCAGCCATAATTTGTGGGTCTTGGTGCCATCCCTTACTCCAGCTCCAACCGAAATTGTGCCACATTTGATGCAAATAAGTCATGGACTTTTCCCAAGTCGTGTTTCTAAAAAAGATTCTAGTAAAGGTTATGAATACCAGTGTGTGTACCACACCATATCCCCAATTCAAATTGCTTAAACTTCTTCCACCTAAAACACCATAAATAAATTTAATAAAGGCAATTATAGCAACGGCTGCTGCCCAGTAGGTAAAGAGATTCCAAACATCATAACCTGTACTTTTAGCAATCAAATAAAAACCTAAAGACATCAGAGCTGCGGCTATTGCCTTAACCCATTCTTTTGCATCCTTCCAGTATTTAACGCTTAGTACCCCTGTACCGTTAAGACCTCCCCAAACCACAAAGTTCCAAGATGCACCGTGCCAGAGCCCTCCAAGTAACATGGTCAGCATTATATTGATGTTCCTACTGATATGCATATAAAAGGCCTTGAAATACCAGGCAAGTACAATGCATGTTGCTATAATACCGAGCGAAATAATCGTAACATTCCAATTATTTACACCAATCAAAACCATTAATATGATGCATGAAGCTACAATATAGGACCCAAAAGAACCACCACGATTTCCTCCAAGAGGGATGTATAGGTAGTCTCTTAACCAGGTAGATAAGGATAGGTGCCATCTACGCCAGAAATTACCGCAATTATGTGCCTTGTAGGGAGAGTCAAAGTTTTTAGGCAAGTCAAATCCCATAAGCTTGGACATACCAATGGCCATATCCGTATAACCGGCAAAGTCTCCATAAACTTGTAAGGAGTAGCCAAATATCGCGAAGAGTAAGGCGAATCCTGGATAGGCCTCAGGCATTTTAAATACGATATCCAAGAACTGGGTGGCAATAAAGTCCGCTAGGATCATTTTTTTTACCAAGCCCTTTAAAATCATAAACAAAGCCCAACTGAAGTCTCTGTTACTGACTTTTGTTTCTTGATGAATTTGTGGAACAAACTCTGAGGCACGAACAATTGGTCCTGCCACCAATTGAGGAAAGAAGGTGACGTAAAATCCAAAGTCCAATATATTGTCCAAGGGCTTGATTTCCTTTCGGTAGATATCAATTGAATACGACATGGTTTGGAAGGTATAGAAGGAAATTCCAACTATAACTACCCAACATTCCAAGAAATACTCTCCTGAAAAGCCTTGATTTAACATTTGAGAAATCGCATTTCCATCTGGGTTAGAAAAGGATAAAGACTGACTCCAACCATGTTCTGAGACAAGCCAATTCCAACTATTTGCAACGAAGGGATAATATTTAAAATATCCAAGTACTGCGAGATTATTGAAAATACTGAAACCAAGCCACCATTTCCGACTGGATCCTTCGCTTTTATGTATGAGGTGACCTAAATAATAGTCGCTAACTGTACTGAATAGTAAAATCCAAACGAAGGCATAGCTAACCTTCCAATAGAAGAACAAACTAATCAACATTAAATAGGCCGATCGAACTAATTTACGCTTGTAAACAAGTGCAAATCCGAAATAGGCTAGGGCAAAGAACAACCAATACTGCGCTAAATTCGGTGTTAAATATTGCCCTGCGGGTTCACAACCATCTTTAACCAAATCAAGCGGTTGAAAAAAATCACAAAGTCTAGGTGCTATGCTATCACAAAAGTTACTCACCTTCGGGTTCTGGGTTTAAATATTGATCATATAAGTTTTGTGGGTCTCTCCACATAAATTCATCCCATGATTCAAAAAATGCCTGAATGAATAGGTCCGCTTTAATGTCATATCCCTTGCTCGTAAAATGTATCCGATCTCGCGGCATTAATTTGTCCAAGTACCACTTTTGAGAGGATCCTTTCCCTCCCATTATTTCATAAAAATTCCAAACAGCCATGTCGTACTTTTCTGCTAAACGATTAATAACATTTGCCGCTTTAGCAGTATGAGGATTGGCATATTTTCTTCTGAAATAACTGTCATTTGGGACGGTAAGAATAATAGCTGCTTCCGGGTTTGCTCTTAAGATAATTTGTAACAATTCCTCATAGTTTTGCTCGAATTTTAGGGTGTCAAATTCCCTGACATAGGTGTCGTTTGTACCTATGGAAATTATAAAACAGTCGGGAGGGTATTGCGTTAATTGATGCTCAAATTTTTCACAGCGCAAGTAGGAGGGGAAGCTAGCTCCATTAACACCTATGCTGGTGTAGATTACCCCTGGATCCGTATTTCTTAGATCAAACGCTTGTAAAATGAATTTACGTGATGTGTCAGCCGTCAAACGCTCAAGTACAAAATTGAAGGTGTCAACATCCTCTTTCAGGAAAAACTCTGTATAGCCAAGGCTATCATTGCTTTCTATACTCCATACATTCTCAGGATACTTTGGCTTTAGGCAATAGTTTGAGTCGCATTCATGGAAAATTCGAACAGAATTGTAATGATACTTGTATGATAGAAACTTTCTGTTGGAAATTCGGACCTCAGAGATTGAGTCTGAAGTTTCAGCTGTGATTCCCATGAGTCCAAAAACAGATGTATCTTTTCTAATTGAATTGCGCTTTCCTTGCCATTGCCCAGTATATTCAATTTTATAATTATACGGATTATTCGTTCCTGCCAGGGTAAAGGGAAATACAAGGCCTCTTTCTGCCTTCATATTATCATTCATCAATTGCAAATAACGACGGACCCTGTGGGAATAAATGTCCGCTTGAATGTGGCTCCCACCAATATGGTAAATTCTAACTTCATCATTAGCTCCATTGTGCAAGCTATCAAGTTTTTCAAAAAAGCATTGAAAGGAAGGGCTTTCACCAAAAAAGTCGAGTTGATTTCTGTCCCAATTTACATAATCATATTTCGACTGAAGTGTTGTGTCTATGCTAAACTTCTGACCTGATGTGTTACCGATTAACAATAAAAATATCCCTATTAAGCTAAACTTTGTCATGGATTTACGCTTTTATAATGGGAATACTCTTTCAATAATGCCGCCAAAAACATTTGGGCTATCTTACTTGTACCTTTTGGAGAGAAATGAATGTAGTCGTCACCTGCCCATCCATACTGCTCTTTCCAAACAATCATGGAGTTTAACCCTCCCATGGCTTCATAGGTGTTCCAGTAAGCTGCTCCAGCTTCTAAACTTGCTTCTTTTAAGGCACTTATAAAGACAGGCAGATAGGGATATGTTTGTCGCTGCTCTTCAATTTCTATACTCATGTCGGCTGGCCCAATCACTAAAACCGTTGCATTTGGACGCGCCTGTTTTATTCGGTTGATGCGGTATTTAATATTACTCGCAACTCTTCTTGCGTTATCATCACTAGTGAGATGTGGTACCGAGTTCCCTCCGAATTGAAGTATGACGAACTCCGTATTCAAGTTGTCCATCATTGCATTGAATTCGGTGAAATTACTTGTTGAAATCTCACTACCAGAAGAACCTCTCATAGCAATATTGTCCATTACAATTCCAACATTTCCATCCAGAGTCAACCCAAGTATATCAGGACTATCATAGCCAGAAAATTCGATTTTTAAATTTTCCGGTGTACCACCCAAACGAATAGGGAACATATGGTAGTTGCCGTCAGTTCGCAGACTATCATTGGCAATTAATTCATCATTATTAAATACTTTGATACTGACCGGAAGTCGGCAGCTGGTGTAATGAATATTAACTTGACTGTATTCGCGTGCATGCGCATGTGCGTATTTTGACTTTCCTAGTTGTATCCATCCCGTTTTTATTGAAGTTGTATCAATCAAACTATCAACCACATGTGGAGTAAATCGGGAATAAGAAAGAAATGCGCCCACACGGTTATGCTTTGCAGTTCTTCTGAAAAATGAAGTGTGACGTGACCAGTTATCTGAATGTTTAATGTTTACCGTATTCTGGTGATAATAAGGTTTTGCAGGAATAAAACCTGGCCCGTTTCCACCGAAAATTTTCTGTAAATTTTCACGTATGGTTTTCGTTATTCGATCACCTTCCAGCTGCGAATCACCGTAATGCATAACGTGCATTTTTTGATTTCCGGCACTGCTAAGTTTATTAAATAAGCTTGTAAATAGGCTTCTATCATCATTTGGGAAGTCAATACTTTGAACCCCAGAGAAATCAATTTCTGGAAGTTCTCGAACATTGTTTTGGTTGCCTTTGAGGGTTGTGTCCTGCTTATTAAAAGCAGTATCGGGTTTCTCAATTAATTGATCCACCATGTTATCAAAGTTCTCCCCTGTTGTCTTGTCAACATTCTTTTTTATCTCCTTCGAATCAGCTTCTATCTTCTGTCTTGAGGTTCCCCAAAAGCTTTTATGCGATGGGTACCTGAGCATAAAGTCATCACTAAATTTTAAATAGGTCTTACCTCTATCGTCCTCAAAGTTGGGGAGAAACATTAGCAATGATAAACTTGCTAAAACAGCCATTAGGAATAACCATATTTTAAAGGGAGAATCCAAGCCAACAAATTTAAGTTGGATTCTTGGTTTTCCGGGCTTCTATTCTTCTGATTTATGAATAGTAGGGTGTTGATGATTATGCGTCAAATATGAAGTAAAATCCGAGAGCAAATATGGGTATTCCATCAATTAAAAACGAGAAGAAATAGTCAGATTTATTAGGACGAGCTAAAGAGCATAATAGAATTGCCACCAGGTACATAAAATCAACAGAGTAGTATGGAAACGAGTTTTGGTGACAGACAAACCATGAGCAAATCAAAAGAAAAACACTTAATATCCTTGCGTATTTTACACCTAAAAGCTGGGGGATTGTTTTCTTTTGAGGTTCATCTATGCTTATGTCTCTTATGTCGAAGGGAATTGTAATAGCTAATACGAACAAATACTTTTCAAGTAAAACAAGTAATGAATTGTTTGTATTGTTTAGAATAAACACTGAGCTCACCAGGGCCCAACTTATTGCAATCAAATGGATCTTCAAAAAAGGAATATCACGCAAAGAAGTCTTTTTTCTGATAAATGGGAAAGCATACAATAAGCTTACGCTGCCTACCATAGCAAGAACTGCAAAGTCGATATAATATGCTTGAGAAAAATCAAAAATCTTGAAAGCGGATATAGCACAGAACAGCAATCCGAGTGATATTAGACCATATACTAGAAAGAGATTTTTCTCCATCCATTGGATTCGTGGATGATGAATTCCTTTAAATAATTTGAACAAGCGCTGAAAGTTGTACATCAGAAGTGTAGCGCAAAAAACCAAAATGAGATGGTATATACTTAGTCTTTCCCCCAACCAACTTGCCGCTAAAAAAGAGTAGTTGCTTACAGATAGGGCAATCCAAAGATTACCGTAAACTAGAGGGGCCAAAAAATGTTGTTTTATTGACACTACTAATAAGCTAGGCGCGGCTTAGGCTGTAAGCAAGAATGCCTACTCCAACTCCACCCATGTAATAAAGGAACCCCTGACCAACTCTTCTTGAGCGGGATGACTTGTGATAACCGCTAAGGAAGTATGGATCGAGGAGTAGAGTTCGGTCAGAAATCCTAGTTTCTTTAATTTTTGCTTTTGGTATACCTATACTAACCGTATATACAAATGCTCCTAAAAAGGGAGCCATTCCTAAATCTTGCTGAAAGAACCCTGTTTTATCAGTATTCGCAGCGTTATTCGGAAATAAATAGGTGTCATAAAGAGTGATACCAAGTCCCAAGGCAGCGCCTAAATAGTTGGTGAACTTTGGCTTGTAATAGTTTAATGCATGATATTCACCAAGCACAAAGGATTTCATTTGAGATTGATTCCAGAAAAAACCAACAGCTGAATCTTTTTTATAAAGTATACTTTCCTCACCATCGTTGTAGACCGAAAAAACTTGATGGGATTCCAAGTTAAATGGCTCGTTAATTATGCCTTTTTTTGGATGATCGTAGCTTTTAAATTGCACCTTATCATCATCCGAGTGAATAACCTCCCCCTTAATAACTTTTCCGCTTAATAAGATTACACTGTCTTTTTGAGCAGTACCTCCCAAAAATGAAAGCATAAAAGTGAATAGAAATAATATCCGCATAGGGAGCTTTTTAAACAAATATACAAAAGCCTGTGGAATGCTATTTTAAACTCTTTTTGAAATTTGCTTTTTTGTATTTTACTTTAGTAAAGTAGCTATCTTTGCGGCACAAAATTTAAGACATGCGTTCAGCTTTTCAAAACCGTCATATTGGTCCAAATGATCAAGAAATTAATGAGATGCTTAACACCGTAGGTGTAACAAGTGTTGAAGAGTTAATTGACAATACAGTCCCATTCCATATTCGATTAAAAAAGGATTTAAATTTGAGTCCAGCCTTATCCGAAACTGAGTACCTAAAAATGCTACAAAAGAAGGCAGATAAAAATGATCTTTTTGACAACTATTTGGGTATGGGATATTATGGAACACACACACCAAGTGTCATCTTGAGAAATGTCCTAGAAAACCCGGGGTGGTATACGGCATACACGCCATATCAAGCAGAAATAGCCCAGGGTCGTTTGGAAGCATTACTTAATTTCCAAACCATGGTATCTGATTTGACTGGAATGGAAATAGCCAATGCTTCCTTGTTAGATGAAGCAACAGCTGCATCTGAGGCAATGATTATGTTTTATAACCTCAGATCTCGAGCCCAACAAAAAGAAGGCGTTAAGAAATTTTTCATTTCTGAGAATGTATTCCCTCAAACGCTTGCTGTGGTGAGAGCTAAAGCAGAACCCTTGGCGATAGAGTTGATTATTGGGAACGAGGACGAATTTGCTGCAGATGAAAGCTATTTCGGAGCATTAGTTCAGTATCCAAACAAATTTGGAGAAATTAAAGAGCTCTCAGACTTTGTGTCTTCTTGCAAAAATAACGGGATAAAAGTAGCAGTTGGTGCTGATTTACTTTCGCTTTGCGTAATTGAAGAACCGGGTAAATGGGGTGTTGATGTGGTTTATGGAAACTCGCAAAGGTTTGGAGTTCCTATGGGATATGGAGGACCACATGCTGCATTTTTTGCCACAAAAGAAGAATACAAAAGAAATATTCCAGGAAGAATTATAGGTGTGTCTCAAGATTCTAGAGGTAAAAGCGGTCTCAGAATGGCTCTTCAGACCAGAGAACAGCACATTAGAAGAGATAAGGCTACCTCAAATATTTGTACGGCACAAGCCTTATTGGCTGTTATGGCAAGTATGTATGCTGTATATCATGGTCCTAAAGGATTGAGAGAAATTGCTGAACACACTCACGCAAAAGCAAACAAGGTATTTAGTGCTTTAACATCACTTGGGTTTAAGGCTGTACACAATAGCTTTTTTGATACGGTTTCCTTTGAAACGAATAACATTGATGTTAAGAGCGAACTTTTATCTTATGAGATAAATGTTAATGAGGCTGATGGTTTCTTCTCTATCAGTTTAGATGAAACTCATACGGATGAGCATATCAATAAATTAATCTCAGCTCTTGAGACAATTACAGATAAGAAGGTATCTGAAGGAGAGAGAGGGGCTACCCATTTAAATCGTCAAAGCGAGTATTTAACGCATAAAACATTCAATTCATATCACTCTGAAACTGAGATGATGCGTTATTTGAAAAAGTTAGAGAACAAGGATTTAAGTCTTGTTCATAGCATGATTGCATTGGGATCTTGTACTATGAAATTAAATGCAGCCTCACAACTTATTCCTTTGAGTTGGGAGAAATTTGGAGCTTTACACCCATTTGTTCCAATGGGGCAGGCCCAAGGCTATCAAGAGATTCTTTCAGAATTGGATGCAGATCTATCAGAGATTACAGGGTTTGCAAAAGTTAGCTTGCAACCAAATTCGGGAGCTCAAGGAGAGTATGCCGGTCTTATGGTAATCAGAGAATATCATAAAAGTAGAGGTGATCATCAACGAAACATTGTTCTAATTCCATCATCTGCACATGGTACCAATCCAGCAAGTGCTGTAATGGCAGGAATGAAAGTAGTTGTAACAAAATGTGATGAAAATGGGAATATTGATATCAGTGATTTAAAGGAAAAGGCAGAAAAGCACTCAAATGAATTAGCTGGCTTAATGGTAACCTATCCTTCGACACATGGTGTGTTTGAAACAGGTATCGTTGAGATAAACAATATTATCCATGAGCATGGTGGACAAGTATATATGGATGGTGCCAATATGAATGCTCAGGTAGGTTTAACCAACCCTGGGAACATCAACGCTGATGTGTGTCATTTGAATTTGCATAAAACATTTGCCATACCTCATGGTGGTGGTGGACCTGGAATGGGACCTATCGGTGTAGCGAGTCACTTGGTTGACTTTTTACCTAAGAACCCATTTGTAGAAACAGGTGGTGCAAATGGAATTGAGGCCATATCAGCCGCACCATATGGTAGTTCTCTTATCCTTTTAATTTCATACGGTTATATTAAAATGTTGGGGCCGAAAGGGTTAAAGAGATCTACTGAAATGGCCATTTTAAATGCCAATTACATGAAGGCCCGATTGGAAAAGCACTATCCAGTATTATATTCAGGGGAAAATGGAAATTGCGCGCATGAAATGATCTTGGATTGCAGACAGTTTAAGAAAGATGCAAAAGTTGAGGTTGAGGATATAGCAAAACGTCTTATGGATTACGGTTTCCATGCTCCAACAGTAAGTTTCCCTGTGGCGGGCACTGTAATGGTTGAACCGACTGAGTCCGAAGGGAAAGCTGAGCTTGACCGTTTTTGCGACAGTATGATTTCGATAAAAAATGAAATTGACGAAATTGCAAATGGTAGCCAGCCTGAAGAAGGAAATGTATTAAAATCAGCCCCGCACACAGCGGATATGCTATTGATTGGTGAATGGGATAAAGCTTATTCTAGAGAAAAGGCAGCCTATCCTATTGCTCATGTTAAGGAGATGAAATTCTGGCCATCTGTAGGTCGCGTTGATAACGCTTTCGGAGATAGAAACTTAATTTGTAGCTGTCCATCGATTGAGGCGTATGAAATGTTGAGTGAAGAGGTATAATTAATTTGTTCAGAATCAAGTTTTAGTGTAAATTTATCCCAACGCTAAATTAAAATGATTATGAAGAAAATTTACCTTGCTGCAGGTGCACTGAGTTTAGCAGGAATGGTTTCAGCCCAAAATGGCTTCCATACCTTACGTCAAAACAACACCGTTGCAGACCAAACAATCAAGCATTCTTATACCATGAAGAATGCAAAACATCCTGCTGGAATTTCTTACGCAGAAAGAGGAGGAACTGTTTATTTCGGAGAAGACTTTGAAAATGGTCTTACTGGAAACTTTTCAGGAACACAAACTGTAACTGGATCATGGACAACAGCAATCCAAATGGGTGTTGTTGGATGGGAAGTTACTACGGTTGGTCATGCGAATGACGCAGGGTCAACGTTTAACATTCCAGCGCTAAACAGTACAACAGGTGTTGGTGTTAGCGGACAATGGATGCTTTTGGATTCTGATTCTGATGGTCAATCAGGACAGGCTGAAGAGGCAACTTTAACATCTCCAACTATTGATATGAGTTCAGTTACTCCGGGAACACCACTTGCTTTAGAGTGGGAGCAATTTTTCGCAGAGTGGCAAGCTGATTCATTACATATAGAAGTTTCTATAGATAATGGAGCATCATGGGATGGTGTAGTTGTTTCTGATGGTGTTGGAAGAGATAATCGTCCAAACCCAGAGAACATGAGAGTAAACATCACTCCATACAATGCAGCTGGAGCTTCTCAAGTTCAGGTTAGATTCCGTTGGACAGGTAACTGGGATTACGGATGGCAAGTTGATGATGTAAAAATCGTTGATCTTCCACCTGACAACTTGGTATTAGCTAACACATGGATGACGCACAATACAGTTCACCCATTGGCTGTTGGAGCAGGTTTTACAGATAAAATTACTTATACTAAAGTTCCAACTACTCAGTTGTTTGACGCTTCTTTCAGAGCTTCAGTTTCTAACCTAGGAGCTGACAATCAAACAGCAGCTACAATTAACGTTACTACAAACCAAGCTTACACTGGTGCTTCAAATCCATTTTCAATTGCGAGTGGAGCTGTAGTTGATACTGTTGTATCTCCTGATATGACATTACCTGCAACACCTGGAATTGTTGAAGCATACTTTGACGTTACTTATGCGGATGTTGCAAATGAGCTTGATGCAGATGGTTTGAAAGATACCACAATGTTGGAAGTAACGAATTATCTTTTCTCAAGAGATGATGACTTCTACACAGGAGCTGGTCTTTGGAATGGAGAAGATGCAGGTAACTCAAATGCCTTTGAAATGGGGCAAGTATACCAAATCGCTTCAAACCAAACAATGACAGGTATCGATATCGTTGTTACAGGTACAACTGTAGCAGGTGTATTGGTTTATCCAGTAGTATATGAAATCGATCCAGCAACTGGAGATTACATTGAAATCGCAAACGGTTCAGGAACACTTGCTGAATACACTATTCAGGCTTCAGATATTCCAGCTACTGCGAATGTAAGTAACCCAGTTTCAATTACTCTTGAGTTCCCAGTAGCTTTAGAGGGAGGAAAAGAATACATTATTGCAGTTGGTCACTACGGTGGTCCGGATGCATTGGTTCTTGCGAACAGTCCATCTGTTGATGCTGCAGCTTACACAACTTTCTTATTGGATGGTACAGACAATACTTGGTACTACTTAACTTCAACTCCTATGATCAGAGCTAACTTTGATCCAGCGGTAAGCGTAGAGGAAAATGAAGCTATTTCTGTATTAGAAATGTACCCGAACCCATCAAACGGTCTTACAACTGTAGCTTACGAGTTAACAGAAGCTTCTGACTTACGTTTTGAAGTTAGAGATATGACTGGTAAATTGGTTTTCTCTGATGAATTAGGATTCGTAAATGGTGCTAATAGTTATGAGTTTAACACAGCTATTTTAGCTGCTGGAACTTATACTTACACTATCGTTGGAAACAACTTTAGCTCAACTAAGCAAATGGTTGTGACTAAGTAGTCCAATTAAAACTTATATAAGACCCTCTTGCAGTTAGTGCAAGAGGGTTTTTTATTTGAGACCATTTAAAAATTCCTCCGCAACAGATAGGTGACTGGTGAGTTTTTCCTCTCCCATTTTATCAAGATTATTAAGCAACATGCCTAGTCTAGGGTTTCCCTCAAAGAAGGAGCGTTGTTTATGCATGAAGCGCCAAAACAGACCGTCCCAGATTTGTTCCCAATCTCCCGAGCTGTAGTTGCTCATTTTCTTTATGTAATTGCTGGAAGATATATAGGGCTTTGTAGCAAAAAGACCACCATCTGCAAATTGACTCATGGCATATACATTCGGAACCATTACCCAATCATAAGAATCAATAAAAAGTTCCATGAACCATTGGTAGACTTCATCAGGATCAAACTCACATAACACAATGAAGTTTCCTAGTACCATTAGGCGCTCAATATGATGGCAATAACCTGTTTTTAAAAGTTTTTTTATCGTGTTGTCGATAGGCGGGATTCCGGTTTCCCCGGTATAAAATTCCTTGGGAATTTTACGCTCAAAACCCCAGAAGTTTTTGGTTCGCATTTCCACTCCTTTTGCATGATACATGCCACGTATAAATTCGCGCCAGCCCATGATCTGTCTAATAAAACCTTCCAGGCTTTGGATGGGTACCTTGTTCTCTTTTGCGAAGGAAATTGCGGTGTCTATAACTTCTGTTGGTTTTAGTAAGCCAACATTTAGCATAGGTGTTAGCACGCTGTGATGAAGAAAAGATTCTTCTTTCACGATGGCATCTTCGTAAGGACCGAATTCGGCAAAGCGATATTCAAGAAATTGCTGTAGCCACTTTTCACTCTCTTCAACCGTATAGGGATATAAACATAAATCAATATCGCCATAATTAGAACTGAAATGCTCTTTCACATATTCCACTGATTCACTCCAAAGTTTGTCACTTTTTGGAAAGTTGATGCTTGGTGCGTTTTTCCCCTTTGGGTATTTCTTTCTATTCTCTGTATCGTAGGTCCATTTCCCGCCTTCCGGCTTGCCATTTTCATCAAGCAAGACTCCCAAACGTTCCCTTTCGTTCTTATAAAATTTGGTTTGAAAAAACTTCTTTTTGTCGGAACGGAAATAAGGATTTAAGTCCTTTTTTTCGTTGATAAACAAGGAAGCTTCAAAGTGTTTAATACTTATGTTGGCTTTTTCAGCTGCTTCTATGACTCGATTATGAAGCCAGTCATCTACAGGGTCTATAAACCCCAAGCTGTTGTATCCATCTTCTCTAAGTTTTGGAATTAATACGCGAATATCGTGCAATTCATCCGTAGCAGGGATATACCTAATTTCTTTAGATTTTAAGTCCCCCTGAAATGCTTTCATACTTGCCCTATGAAAGGCAATTTTTTGCTTGTGAAAAGTGTATTGCGTGAAAAAAAGATGCTCTTCTACCATGATGATATTCTCAAAATCATGCAGAGCTTCATGTTCCCTATCCAGTTGGTGCGGAAATATTAAAAGAGCCTCCATTAGTTTTTGTTTTTTTGACACTTTTTACTGCAATATTTAACATCAGCCCAATTTTTTTCCCATTTCTTGCGCCAGCTGAATGGGCGATTGCAAACAGGGCATATTTTCTGTTCCAAATATGTTTTATTGCCTTTCATTAAAAGTTGGGGAGCTCATTGGGGCGAGCATACGGAAAGCTTTCAAGGTAGTTAAGCGAATAATATGAATTTAATCCGCTTATACCTGCCACTTCTGCCTTTTCTAGGTTAAGATAACCTAGATCGTTTACCAATCGATCTTCTAGGATAAGTTCTTCAATTTTACCAATTATTAGGCATGTGCCATTTGCTTTAATATCTACTTTTTCCTGGAAGCTAAGCCCGATTTTAATCGGACTTTCTTTTACAAAAGGCGCTAAGAAGTCAAAGCAATATTCTTTAGCTATTTCACAACGTTCAAATTCTGAAACCTCCGAAGGAAATTTGGCACTGGTGTAGTGTGCATTTTTTATAAGCTTAATCGGTACGTGATTCAAAGTATAAAAACCAGTTTCCATGATGTTATGGAAGCTATCTCGGCGCACCTCATGATGCGGACGCATGACAAAGCCAATAAGAGCAGGGTTGGAGCCTAAATGTACCACCGAACTGATGATGGCTAAATTTTCTTGCCCGTTTTTATCTGCAGTGCCTAAAAGATTTGCAGGCTTAATACCCGTTACAGAATTTATTAGGTTAAGCCTGTACTTTCTTTCTAGGCCTTCTATTTCCTTTTGATTTAGTCTCATTTTTTCTTCGTGTGTGTTTAAGTAAAATTCGCTGAGCCTCTTCTTTTACCTTCGGATGTTTTCGGTGGCCATATATTTTGAGCCGTGCCTTTTTTGCGCTCTCTTCCAATGGAACCAGTGGCTTTGGATAATCCTTCCCAAGTTCAAAATCATATAGAGCTTCCTCCATAGGACTTAGTTTCCATGGTTCATGGATAAACTCTAGGGGCAATTTTTTTAATTCGGGCACCCATTTTAGTATGAATGTACCTTGAGGGTCGTGATCCATGCTCTGTTTTACAGGGTTGTACATTCGCACGGTGTTAATTCCTGTAGTGCCTGCTTGCATTTGAAATTGAGGATAATGTATGCCCGGTTCATAGTCCAAAAATAATTGAGCTAAATGGTAAACGCCATCCTTCCAATTCTGACCTAAATGATGACAAAAGAAGGAAACCAACATAGCTCGCATCCGGAAATTTATCCAACCCGTTTTTATAAGGCAACGCATGTTTGCATCTACCATGGGATATCCGGTTTTGCCCTTTTTCCATGCATCTATATAAGTGGAATTCGTTTCATGCTCAAGGAGTTCGTATCCACGGTTAATACAACTATGCTCATACTCACATTCCATTTCAAATTTCTGTATGAAGTGGCAGTGCCATTTGAGTCGAGTTAGAATACCTCTAAAAGCAGCTTTGTTATTTTTTGCGTTTGGATGATTCGCTAAATACTGTACCGCCTGTCGAATACTTAAGTTTCCCCATGCTAAATAGGGTGATAGACGACCACAACTTGTGCGACTTTCAAGCGGTTTAGAAATTTTACGGTGATATTCAAAGCCTCTGCCTTTGGCAAATGAGTTAAGGTATTTCCATGCCATTTCTTCTCCTGGTTTTTGCATGGATTCGGGATGATCGGCAAGTTCGCTTATCATTGAATTT
This sequence comes from Flavobacteriales bacterium, assembly GCA_964230025.1. Lineage (GTDB taxonomy): Bacteria > Bacteroidota > Bacteroidia > Flavobacteriales_D > JAUILH01 > CAXRFO01. The sequence continues at coordinate 910,899 of CAXRFO010000012.1, forward strand.
TCTAAAGGAAATTCATTTTTCCAAGTGATAGTTTTACGTTCATTGAAACTCGTAGTCTCAATTGCCTGATTCATTCTGGTGTACCAAGCTTTATCCCAACCATCACGATTTTCGATTCCTCTGAGTATACCGTCTCTTTGGAATTCTATCCAATTTACTCGAGCCTTATTTAGTAATTTCTTAATGGCTTTATCTCGCTTCCAACTTTTTTCTATACCGCTTTCTTGATAGGAAAAAACGGAAGCAATATTCCACCGATTTAAAGCATAGGAGAAAAATTCAGTAGCATCAGTATTAATGACGTGCATTTCTCGATTAAGCGCTTGCAATTTTTCTTGGATTTCTATGGCGCTACCATAGATGAAACTCAAATGACGCTTAGAGGTATCCGGGTGCTTTATGAGTGCAGGTTCAAAAAGGTAGACAAGAATGTAAGGCAATGGATTTTTTTCTGCCGCATTAATGGCTTCATGGTCCTTGATACGCAGATCACGCTTCAACCAAACGATATTAATGGTCTCCTTCTTTACCATGTATGCATCTCCTTTTTTGCCTTGTTCCAAAACTTGAAAAATGAAGGTTGATACTGGTGGTAAGAAAACAACCAGTCCCTTGGGTCCATTTGACCTTCAAAGTGCATGTTTAAAGGATGCTCTTTGAAGAAAAACGCTTGATCGGGGTAGCTCCTTCTGAGGCTTTCAAAACTGCCTATGAAAAGCTGAATTTCTGGAATTATATCGCTGAGCTCTAGTATAAATTTCAGGCTATTGTTGGATATGGGAAATTTGTCCATACTCGCAGGATCAATAATTAGAACCCGATTATAGATGTTTTCAACCCGCCAATAAGGATCTAGATTATAAGGAGTGTAAAGGAGTGTCTTTTTGTGCGAAAGATTCAGGTCTTGCTTAGGTTCTAAATTGCTTTTTAAATCCAGTTTTTGCCTTTTTTTTAGAATTTCTGGGATAGGGATTTCATCGATCTCATCGTACGAAACATCCAAATAACTTACTTTTTGATTGCCATAAAAAAACTGATTTATATTGTCTTGATTTGCGTAGTATTTCTTTTTTGAGTTGACCCCAGCAATCCATTGCCAGCTCAACATATTACTGGCCGGATCTGCATCCAAAAGGTGGTAAAACATCCATTTTGCTCCTGTTTTCCAATGGCATTTGGCAACATTGCAAAAAAGCATGGCTACATACATCCGCATGTGATTGTGCATGTAACCTGTGTCGTAGAGCTTTTGAATCCCTTCATCAATCTTGTCGATACCTGTTTTAGCCGCTATGAATGCTGTTGGTATTTCGTCACTTATACTGTCCTCTTTTTCAGGGAAACGTTCTTCCATTATATCTTGCTCCTGCCAAGCCAATTGCCAATAATCCCTCCAAGCTAGTTCCTGTACAAATTTTTCTATTTGATGGATTTTAAAACCTCTTTTTATAAGACTTTTAGCAAGTTGTTTTGTGCTTATTACACCACGAGAAATGTAAGGTGATAGATAACTTACAGCACCATCCGAATAATTCCTGCTTTTTGCATAATTGATAGGGTCAATGGCTTCAATTCGTTTTTGAATAGCCCTGATATCGGTAGTAAAACTCATGAGCGCTTACTTACTTTATTTCCACTGATATGTTTTTGACGGCTGCACTTGAAGCGCTTAATTTCTGGATGGCGTTTTTTTAAATGTTTTTGGCTTATACCAGAGTTCACTCTCCTGCGCCATCTTCTGAAGCTAGAGGCTTTAAGCTCTTTCCTCATCAAGCGGATAGTTTCGGCTTCCGTTAATGAAAACTGGAATTCAATCGCCTCAAATGGGGTCCTATCTTCCCATGCCATCTCAATAATTCGGTCGATATCTCTTTCAGATAAGTCCATTTAAGCTACTGAAATACTTGATTTACCTCCGTCTACATGGAAAATTTGTCCTGTAATCCATGCAGATTTGTCTTGTAATAGAAAACAAGCCATATTCGCGGAATCCTCAGGGCGGCCAATTTTTTTAAGCGGATGACGCTCGGCATTAGCCTCACGCTTGCTTTCGGAGTTTAAAAGTTTTTCGGAAAGAGGAGTGTCAGATAAACTCGGAGCGATGGCATTTACCCTTATGGTTGGAGCCCATTCAGCAGAAAGGCTTTTGCAAAGGCCCTCAACTGCACCTTTTGAGCTAGCAACCACCGAATGAAATGGGAAACCTGTTTGAACTGCTACCGTGGAAAACAACACCACTGAAGGGTCTTTTCCGTTTTTTAATTTTGGAAGTAATTGTTGTAGACTTTTTACTGCACCAAGAACCTGGAGTTCGTAATCAGATTTAAAATCTTCTAGATCAAAGCGATGAAAGGGCTTTAGATTTATAGCGCCCGGACAGTAAACTAAACCATCAAGGCTGTCAGGAAGTGAAGAGAAATCTAAATCGCTCTCCGTCACATCCAAATGGAAGTCCTTTGTTCCTGAGGGTGTGCTTGTATTTTTGTTATAGCTTGCCCAAACCTCATTTCCTTCTTCTAAAAGTTGTTTTGCAATCTGGCTTCCAATTCCACCAGATGCACCTATTACCAAGTAATTTCCCATGTTTTTATAACACAGGAAATAACAATTTGTTTATACAACAATATTTACAATACGCTTTGGAACAACAATCACCTTCTTAGGATCTTTTCCTTCTAGGTAATGGTTGGTTTTTTCATGAGCCATAACTTCCTTCTCAATGTCTTCTTTGGATAAGTTGGTTGGAAGCTCAATTTTAAAGCGCATTTTCCCATTGAATGAAACTGGATAAGCAAAGGCGTCCTCCACCAGTTTGCTTTCATCAAATTTTGGAAATTGTTGGTACACCACGGATTCAGAATGACCTAATTTTTCCCATAACTCTTCAGCCAAATGGGGTGCATAAGGAGATAACAAAACGGTCAACGGTTCTAAAACCTCTTTCTTGTTACATTTTAGGTCTGTTAATTCATTAACGGCTATCATCAGTGTGGACACCACGGTGTTAAAGGAGTAACGATCGAGTTCTTCTGTGACTTTCTTGATAGCCTTGTGCAAGCTCTTAAGTTCTTTTTTATCTGCGGCCTCATCAGAAATAACAATTTGTCCGTTTTCATCATGAAATAAGCGCTTAAACTTTCTTAAGAAATTATAAACCCCATTTATTCCCTGAACGTCCCATGGTTTAGCTTGCTCTAAAGGACCTAAAAACATTTCATAGCAGCGCAAGGTATCTGCCCCATAACGCTCCACTAGTTCATCCGGTGTTTGAACGTTGTATTTTGACTTGGACATTTTCTCTACCTCATGTCCACAGGTATACTCTCCATCATCATTTAAAACGAATTCAGCATTTTCATATTCAGGACGCCATTTTTTAAAGGCTTCAATATCCAACTTATCGCCGTTTACCAAGCTAATATCGGCGTGTAAGCGTGCAGTTTTATATTCTTTTCTTTTTTCAAATGTCACGAACTTTCCTGATTCTTTGTCTCTGTAGACAAATGAAGACCTACCTAATATCATCCCTTGGTTGATTAGTTTTTTGAAGGGTTCATCAAAGGAGATATAGCCCATATCGTGCAAAAACTTACACCAAAAGCGGGAATACAACAAGTGACCTGTGGCGTGCTCAGCACCTCCAATGTATAGGTCCACTTGACCCCAGTACTCAGCCTTTTCTTTGGAAACAAATTCATCCTCATTATGCGGGTCCATGTAGCGCAAATAGTACCAACTAGATCCTGCCCACCCAGGCATGGTGTTCAGTTCCATAGGCCATGTACAGTTTCCATTTTGCTTATCATTGGACTTGATGATTTTCTTATTTCTACACCAGCTCCAATTTTCGGCATTACCCAAAGGCGGATCACCGTCTTCCGTAGGTAAGTATTTGTCTACTTCTGGTAATTCGATGGGCAAAAACTCATCTTCTATTGCTTTTGGCACACCGTTCTCAATATAAATTGGGAAAGGCTCTCCCCAATAACGTTGGCGACTGAAAACAGCATCTCTCAAACGATAGTTTGTTTTTCCTTTTCCAATGCCTTTTTCTTCGATGGCTTTAATGGCCACACCAATTGCTTTTTTAGCTGGCATATCGTTGAGAAAATCTGAATTGCTTATAATCGCATCTTTCTCTGTATATGCCGCCTCAGAAATGTCTTGGTCTTTGAAAATATTTTTGATTTCTATCCCAAAATGTTGGGCAAAATCCCAATCTCTTTGGTCACCGCAGGGTACGGCCATAACAGCACCTGTGCCGTAAGATGCTAGAACATAGTCTCCAATCCAAACGGGAATTTTCTCACCCGAAAATGGATGAATCGCAAAGGCCCCCGTAAAGGCTCCCGTAATATTTTTCACATCCGCCTGACGGTCGCGCTCTGTTTTTAAGCTAGCTGCTTGCACGTAGGCTTCAATTTCAGCTTGTTGATCGGCGGAGGTAATTTCATTTACCAACTGATGTTCCGGAGCAAGGACCATAAACGAAACACCGTAAATAGTATCAGGGCGGGTAGTAAAAACCTCAATTTTCCCATTATGGCCTTCAATATCGAAACTAACGGAAGCTCCTTTCGATTTTCCTATCCAATTTCTTTGTTGCTCTTTCAGTGAATCCGGGAAATCAATTTTGTCTAAACCTTGTAACAAACGCTCTGCATAAGCCGTGATGCGCATGCTCCATTGACGCATGAGCTTTTGTTCAACAGGGTGTCCACCTCTTTCAGAAACGCCATCTTTTATCTCGTCGTTTGCTAAAACAGTTCCTAGGGCAGGGCACCAGTTTACCCAGCTATCCGCCAAAAAGGTAATTCTGTATTGGGAAAGGATTTCTTCTTTATCTTGCTCGTTTTTTGCCTTCCATTCTTCAGCACTAAAGCTTCCTTCATAATCCGAGTGGGCAGAAACACCTTCATTTCCTTGCTTTTCAAAATGAGCGATTAATTCAGCGATGGGTTTTGCTTTATCTTCTTTGGTGTCGTAATAGGATAAAAACAGTTGTTTAAAGATCCATTGCGTCCACTTGTAATAGTCAGGGTTAGAGGTTCTAACTTCTCTGTCCCAGTCAAAAGAGAAACCAATTTTATCCAATTGTTCGCGGTAGCGTGCTACATTTGTTTCCGTTGTTTTTTCGGGGTGTTGTCCTGTTTGGATAGCGTATTGCTCGGCAGGAAGACCGAATGAATCATAGCCCATGGGGTGCAAAACATTAAAGCCTTTATGGCGCTTGTAACGCGCATAAATATCAGAAGCGATATAGCCTAAAGGATGTCCAACGTGTAAGCCAGCACCAGAAGGGTAGGGGAACATGTCAAGCACATAGTACTTTGGTTTACTATCGAAATCTTTGGCAGCATAGGTTTTGTCTGTAGCCCATTTGTCGCGCCATTTTTTTTCAATTTCTTGATGCTTGTATTCCATTTTATCTTGTTTTGCACGGCAAAAATAGGAATATGCATCCGGTTCTTCGAGTGTTTTGGCGGGATTTTAGTTTTTCTTCTTGTAAAAAGTGCAAGCGTTTCTGATCGCCTCTTCGGCTGAAATGAAGTTGTAATCTAGCTCATTCTTAATTTTCTCGTTGGAGTATTTGAGAGTTCCGTGTAGATTTTTATGCGTTTGCTTGGTCATACGGGGACGTTTGCCACTAAACCATGTTACAAATGATTCAAAGCGGTATGCAAGGGCTGTCATCCATTTTTTTGCCAATTTTTTTGGTTTCGGGTTACCGTAAGCTTCTGCAATTAAATCTAAAAAACGTTTAAAACTTAAATTCTCTCCAATCAGTAAAAATCGCTCATCGCGCACATCTTTTTTTACCAATTGAGTCATAATTTTAGCAACATCTCTAGCATCTACAATGGCATTTCCACCTTTTGTATAATACTTGCTACCTTTCCGGGTGGTTTTAAAAATGGTATTGGAGCTTTCATCCCATTTTCCAGGTCCAACAACCACGCATGGATTTACAATTACCATATTCAAACCTTCAGCTGCGCCACGCCACACCTCTCTTTCAGACATGAATTTACTTTGAGAGTAGGCAGACTCTCCAATTTCACGGGTCCATGGCAATGCTTCTGAAATTAATTCAACGTTTTTAGGTTTTGGGAAGGCTGAAGTGGAGCTCACATGACAAAGCTTTGGCACTTTATATTTTAAGCAGGCATTAACCACATTGTGCGTGCCTTCTACATTTGTTTTAAAAAGCAAATCCCTATCTCGATTTGAAAAAGAAACAAGAGCCGCACAGTGGTATACCAAGGTCATATCTTTTATACAAGCTTCAAGAAAGGGAATGTCATTGATAGAGCCGTAGTGCCAATCTACCTTTTCCAAACGTTTAGAAGCACCTTTTTCATAGTGTTCAAAAACCTTGTTGAGGTGTTGATGTGATTTCTTTGAACGAGAAACGGCATGGACCTTTTCTTCCGACTTCAATAATTCGAAAAGTAAATGACTTCCTACAAGTCCGCTGGCACCGGTAACTAATATCACGCTGCAAAGGTATTTAAATACCTATTTCCTTGGCTTTGTTTGATGTTTTTTCTGGATTCCAAGGATCATTGTAGCTCGCTTTGAAAAGTCCTTCTTTGATGTAAGCAACTGTGCGGATCATTCTAAGATAGTAACCGTTGTACAATACCATGAGCGGCGCATAGGGTATAAAATAACTGAAGGGTGCATTTTTTCGTTCCCGAAAAATGTTGAAAAGAACGAGCTTTATTAGATTAGAGGTGCCGTACAGCATAAAGTTCATCATAATAATAAAGGGAAGTACATTAGGGAAGTTTATGGCCATATCAATGGCGTAGATATACCATTTAATGTTCAGAATGAGATTGTAAAAGATGTTTTCAAGGTAGGCAAAGAAGTTAATAATGCTAAAGTTCTCAGTTGGTTTGAAAACGTCATTGTGTTTTCGCAATCTAAAACGAATTAAGGATTTGTCCCAACGCAAGCGTTGTTTGGATAATTTCCGGAAGGTGTTGGGAACGCTGGTTTGACAAACAGAGCGATCGGCAAAAATAATTTTATAGCCCATCTTTCGAATCTTGAGCGTGATATCACCATCCAATCCAGGACCTATGTCCCAACCGTCAATTCTATCCAATATATCCTTTCTAAAAGCACCAAAAGCACCTGAAATAACTCGGTAAATTCCCAAATAGGAACTCACCATACGCCCTATTGAAATTGCATCCCCGTATTCGAAAGCTTGTAGGGTAGTGGCTAAGGATTCATTGTAATTTCTTACCATTACATTACCCCCAACCGCTCCCACGTTTTTGCTTTGAAAAAATGGGATTAAAATTTGTTCAATTGCATCTCTGTCATAAGAGCAATCTGCATCCAAATGAACGATTATTTCACCTTTGGCAAATCTTAACGCAGTATTAGCACCACTGGCCTTTCCACCACGTACTTCATTACGTATATAAAGATCAATTAGTCCGGCCTTTTTAAGCGATTTACAAACTGTTTCGGTATCATCATCAGAGCCATCATCCACAATAATTAACTCATAGTTTTTATAGGTTTGCTCCTTTAATGAGGTACATAATTTATAAAAGTGTTTCCCTTCATTTTTACCTGGTACGATGATACTAACGAAAGGCTGTTCCGTCCATAGCCGTTGTCGAGCTCTGCGATATGGGCCTGGGTTCAATTTTCTTTTCAGAAAGAGAAAAACAAGTGCTAGGAAGTCAACGATAATGTAGCGGAAAAACTCAAAAAGGAAGAAGAACCAGAAAATTCTAAACAGCTTATTAAAACCTACCGTTGTAATATAATTGTAGAAGTTCTCTATGGTGGCATTAATCCAATCCATTTTATAGGTCTTCTACTAGCTGTTGAATTTGAAGTTCGTTGGATAAAAGGGTGTTAATTTGGCGTACATCCGTAACAAATTGGACTTCAACACCCTTAAGCCCTTTTTTAAGCATGCGCTCTAGAACAGAGGTAATGTCTTTAAGAATATTTTTAGCGATTTTAGAAGGGATATCGTTCATACTCATCAGTAAGGTATGAGAATCATAGAACGTAATGAAATCCGATGATCTTAAGTTGTGCCGTAAGGCTTTTATAAGATCAGCAAGTAGCACTTTTTGTCTATCTTGACCAATTCGAGAGTAAATTTGGCCAGAATTTGCAAGATGCAAATAGGCTATGTTTGAAGTGGAATCGTTCTGTTTTAAGCGTTCGATCTCATACTTGAGCATGGTTTTAAATACATCAAAACTCACCGTTCCAGGGATGTCCTCAAAATCGGTATTTGTATTTATGTAACCATGTACGGCCAGGGTTTCTCCTTTTTTGGTGAGTTTATAATTGTAAATAGTTTTTGGAATGAGTTTATCAACCTCATTATCATGACCACACTGAAGGCACAGCGCTTTTACGTTAAAGTCTTGGTATTTATGACTGCAGGAATTACATGTATGCAACATGCTGGGTTTGTCATAGTCAACACCAATATGACGGAGGGTTTTGTTGCATTTTGGACAATTTAATTCATCGTCAATGGTGTTTTCAAAGTCACTAACTAATCCCACATAAGCACAAGGAAAGTGGTGAACCAAATCCTCAGCTTCTGAATCGGAGGAGCCACACTTGGGGCACACTTCACGGTAGTTTAAATACCCGCCACTACAACCTGTGCAAAGGTAAACACGCTGATTAAAGCTGGTTTTAAAATGGCCTTCCTCCTCTGATATTTTCAAAATTCGCAAGACCTCTGATTCATCATGCGCTTTAAATTGCACGGACATTTCAGGATAAAAATATCCTATCCCCGAATGAAAGTATGGAATCGCATCCATGGATTCTTTATCACGCGTGTAAAGAAGTTGAAGTGTTTTATTGATGATTTTCGCTTCAAATGATATGGAGGTAGGATGTGTGATCTGATTTAACTTCATTCTAAGTTCAGAAACACGATCAATGAGAAAAGGAATTTGATCTTTTGTAAAAACCACACCATCAATGAGGTTGTGTACCAAAACATCTTTATGGTCAGATCCACTGAGCAAAAACAAAGGTTTTAAGTAAACATCTGGGTCATTATGCGACCTTATCAAACGGATGATATAATGCGTGAATGCAGGATTACCTCCCTCGATAATAAAAGCATGGTATTCCGATTTTCCCTCAGGTATAAAGGTTCTATCTCTCGAAAGAATTAAAAAACGAACGCCTTCATGTTCTATGGTATTTTCAAGCAGGTACTCTGGGCTCATTATCTCTTTGTCTTTCTAATTTTCACACCCATTTTATAGAATGCTTTCCATTTGATTTCAGCTTCTTTTTCAATTGGGAAGATATCGGCAGCAATGGCTCTTTGCGTGGGCTCATATTTTTGCTGGAACTCCTCAGGCAAACTGTATGTTGCATAGTAGAACCTACTTATTTTCCCTTTACTTACGGTCCCATCCGGGAAGATAACAGAAACATCATCACCTTCATTGATGTACTGCACGTCTTCTTGATTGAAGAAGGCCTTGATATAAATATGTTCCTTTCTGTGAAGGTTTAGTATGTTTTCCGATTTCAGAGCAACCTCATAATCGCTCATATAAATCCTGGTTATGTGTCCGTGCGTTCTAGAAATGTAATATTTCAAACCATGAGTCTCATTCCCACCTCCGCTTGAAGTGGCATTTAGGTTTTGTTGTTGCAAGCTGTCCGCCAGAGGAGTTAAATTCTGCAGTTTTGTCAACATACGGTAATCCACACCAATATAGTTTTGAAGCTTCTTTATTTCCTCATTGAGTTGAATAATATCGAGCTCTAATTGATCAATTTGATTTTTGGAAGATATTTCAAGTATAACCGCATTTCGCAGCTCATCAATTTTTTCTTCCTTCTTTTTTATTAATCCTTGTGCTTCAATAATCTCTACACGCCGTTTTTGAATGGTTTTGTTTAGCTCGTAAATTTCACGCTCTACCCAAGAAGGTGTTTTAGTTCCAGCACCTTGACTTAAACTTACAGCCATGTCAGCAGCATCATCTTCGTAATCGGCAGGTATGTAAGAGAATAAGGTATCACCTTCCTTTATTGAATCTCCCTGTTGAACGTAAAAATGCTCTATGGTAATATCATCTGGAACTCTGATTTTTGTTTCTTCAAAAATTACCTGCCCTTGTCCTTCAATGTAAAAAATTTGGAAATATGCATAGCGAATAACAAAAAAGCCTATAAGTGCTAAAATTGTAAAGTAGATCAACTTATCCCAATTGATTTTCTTTTTTACCCGTGGAAGTTCATCCATGTTTTTTAGGGCACTTGTGGTTCTATTGAAGTTTAAATTTTTCAATTATTTAAGAGAGTATAGGCTTTTAAAGTCGTGATAAATAAATTGATTAAACCCAGCGTCTTCAAGTTCATCAATTTTGTTTTCCATTTCTAGACGATTAATAAAGTCATTGGTTCTCAGGGCAATCACTGTTTTAGACAGTTCGTAGTTTTTAGCTTTTCGGACAATATATTCTGTTTTAACATTTTCGTAGGCCATAAAATAAACTTTATCGCACAAATCAAAGATATCTTTAATCGTAGCTTCAGGGTAGTGTAGGGGTATGCTTACGCTCAACTTTTTTCCATTTTCGTCACACCACTTTCTTGCGTCTTGAAGCATAATAAGGTATTCACTTAAATATTTGCTTTGATTTATTTTCCAATCATTAAAAGTATGGGGTTCAACATCTAAATGAATTTCAGAATAATAATCAGAAGGAATTCCTTGCAGCCTTGAACTCATCTCCTCCGCGAAAACCTTCTTAATTAAGTTATTGTCGCCAATCATGAATTTAACATTCATGTTACGTCCCTGAGCGAGTGCTAGAAAAGAGCTGTATCTCGCATTGGACCCTGATTCTTTTGGTAAACTTAATAGCACACTTTGAAAATTGTTGAGTTCTGAAAATCCAAATATTTTTGCAGCTGAAAACTCTTCTATGGCAGCAGACCAACAATATAGTTCTAAGGTGCTTTTTTGTTCCTGAATTTTTTCCAAATCAATGGCATGGAAAAGGTGTTTCGCATCTGGGTTATTCAAAGCCAACTGTAATCTTAATATTTTTAGATACATGTTTTGTTTTAAGTCAATCATCTCAAGTTCGACTGCGGTAAGTTCATCAAGGATTTGAATGGCATCAACGGGATTAAAACGAAGGGGGCTAATTTCTTTTCGGGCTTGCTCTTGTCGCAACATTTCTCTCAGTAAAATGGCCTTATAATGGAAAGATATATACTGTTTTAGTTTGTAGCGATATTCGTAAAAAATCGTAAGAGCATCTTGCCTTATCAGCTGAGTGCTTTCATCAATTTCTTCATATTTTGCTTTGACTTTAGCCTCTAAATAAGCTTTTTCAGATTTATTATTAAAGGGTATGGGTAGGCTGAAATTTATCCCAGCCGACATGAATGAACGAAAGTTTGCAGGAGCAACTAAGTCGTAATAGTTATACCTTAAAAAAGGGCTGAGTGAAACATCATGAAGCCATTTGTTTTCAAGAGCAACAAGCTCCATTTCTTTGGCAACAAGACTGTCTTTTACATCATCATTCCACAATGAGTCAATTCCGAACACCAGAGGCAAAACATCCAATAGGGGTAGGTCATTGCTAAAGTTTGGAGCCGGGGCTAGTTTGATGTATTCTGCGTTATATGCCTTATACACATCTTTCAGACTAGCAATTTCAGCTTGTTTGGTATACAGTTTTATGAGTTCCTCTTTTGGAAAATAACCCAGAAAATGGAGTTCTCCAGCAATACTTGTAGTGGTATCAATTAGTTTTTCCCTTGAGTTAAGTAAGTCAACTTTCAGCTTGTTGAAATGATAAGAAAGCTCATGCCACTTCTTAATATAGTTTTCTTTTTCTACGTGCTTGTTTGGCCTCAGTTGCTCAAGTTCAGCCTGAATTTTAGCTTGTTCACTTTGGTTTCTCGAACTCAAAAAACCTCCCTTCATGAGATCCCATTTTAATCCCATTTGAAAACGTCTGTGGTAGAAGGCGTTGTCTTCTAAATCCCCAAAGGCAGTCCCTATGTTTTCCAGGTAATTACCTGTGATGGATAGTCCAGTTTCTTTTCTAAGATATTCTGACTTTAATAAATACATATCAGCATATAACTGCGTTTGCTGACTGGTATCAATGGTTTGCTTGTCGTAGTAATTGAACAACTGTTCAATGGCAATAGGGCTTTCATCGCTACTATCCGCTATGTATGCAGCGTCCCAAACCCTATACAACTGGTCAATTCTTGCTCCAACCAAGGAGTCTTGACCATAACAACTATAGCTAAGCCTTGCCAGTAGTAGCACGAGTATGAAGTAGGTAATTCTCAAAATAGCTTGGCAAAAGTAGTTAATTCAGACGAACATAATTAAAACTACGATAAACGGATGTAATTTTCGGTTAAAGGAAATAGGTGTTTCACCCAGTCAAATGGATTAACTACGGATTTCCATACATACGATTGTAGGAATTTAGAGAAGTTGATATATATTTGTGGCACAAATCTTAATTAAATTAAAAATGAAAAAGTTAACATTAGTAGTAGCTGCCGCTTTCACATTAGGAATGGTAGCTTGTGGTGGAGCTGAAGAAGCTGAGGAAGAAGCAACAGAAGCTGCTGACAAAGTAGAGAACAAAGTAGAAGAAGTAACTGAAGACGTTGTTGAAGAGACTGAAGAAGTTATCGAAGAAACTGTTGTTGAAGAAGGAGCTGAGCTTATCGAAGAAGGTACTGAAATGATTGAAGAAGGTACTGAAATGATCGAAGAAGGAAAAGAAGCTGTAACTGAAGCAGTAGAAGCTCACACAAAGTAAGCTACTATCTTTTAGATAAAATTGCCCGCAGTGCTATAGTGCTGCGGGTTTTTTATTGCCTATAACTTCTAAGGCCTTTTTAACTTCAGTGTCTTCCTTTACTGAAACATAAATCATTCCTGAAAAATCCCATTCGAAAGCAGCTATATCAGAGGCAATTCTGTTTTCTAAGCGTTCTTTACTTAATTCAACATTATCCATATAAGGAATGCCATTTTCTTTGGCAAAATTGTAAAAGTCATTCCAGTCATTATCCGTCATTCGGAATTTCTCATAAAATTCTTTCACAGAACCAAATTGTTTGAGATATGCCTTGTTATTATCATAGAATTTTAAGGCATAATCAATGGTTATACCAGCGCCCACGACAAGATTAAAATAGCTGGAATAACCGCTTGTATCTCTGGGCACAAAATAATCAGGCATAATTCCACCACCGCCATAAACTGGCCTTTTCTTTTTGAGGGTATAGTATTTAAGGCTGTCAGCGAAATAAGAGCTATCCACTTCAAACATTTCACCATTTCTGTATCGATCATAATGGGCCTCTGAATAATCTATGCCCTCTCCATATGGTCTTTGAATCGACCTGCCCGAAGGGGTATAGTAACGCGCAACAGTGAGCCTAATTTCAGAACCATCATTAAAAGGATGTGTTTCTTGCACCAAGCCCTTACCGAAACTTCTTCTGCCAACAACGTAGCCTCTGTCATTATCTTGTATTGCTCCTGCTAATATTTCAGAAGCGGAAGCGGAATTTTCATTGATTAAAACTACCAGTTCCATATCCTTGAACATCCCGTTTTTTGTTGAATTATAAATTTGTTTTTTTCTGTTTTTGCCTTTGGTAAATACGATGGGTTCTCCCTTTGGAAGTAATTCATCCAAAATATTAATCGCAACATCAAGATAACCACCGCCATTGTCACGGAGATCAATTACCATTTTTTTCATTCCCCTAACTTTCAAGCTACGCGCGGCCAAAACAAAATCTTGATAGGTTCTTTCAGCAAATTTATCCAAGCGAATGTACCCTGTGTTTTCATTCATCATGTAAGCGGCATCCACACTATTTACATATATGCGCGTACGAATTAATGCTTTGAACATTTCTTCTCCTTCTCTCAGAATCCCGAGTGATACTTTGGATAATTCATTTCCCTTTAGGCGTTTCATAACCCCTTCAGTATCAATGCCAATATTTCCAATATCCTCTCCGTCAACAGAGATGATTCTATCACCTGGAAGGAGGCCTGCTTTGTCGGATGGCCCCCCAGGAATAACACTTCTAACAATTAAGGTGTCTTTATAAATGTGAAAGCGAATACCAATTCCAACATAGTTTCCTTCAATATCTTCTCGAGCTCTTTGCATGTCTTCTTTTCGGATATAAGAAGAGTGAGGGTCAAGGTTTTTTAAAATATCATTCAAACTTTTCTCTAGGAGCATATCCTTTTCTACATCATCAACATAGTTATTCTCAATGTACTCCATTACACCATTTACCTTTACCACCCGTCTTTGTGCATCCTTAGACATGTGATCTAGGTTATTGTGTTTTGTGCCTAACCAGTATGCACAAGCGCCTACAATCCCCAAGAGAATTGGGATAAGCGCATATATTTTTGTTTTATCTGACATGCAATTACAAATATACTATTCCAATTAAAGCTCAATAGACCATCCATCCTAAAAAAAGTGAATACGTTCTTTACCCTAGTTTATTACGCACTACGCCCTAGTTATTAATTGTGGACATCTACCATATTTGGATCATTCAAAAACACTAACAATTATGAAAAAGCTTAGTTTATTAGTAGGAATGTTATTTCTTTTTGGAAGTAACATGGGTAACAGCCAATCAATTGACACTGAGAAAACCTATGAATTAACAGGAAAATCTAAACGAGGGAAACTTGCTCAAGTAGAGCGCACAGAGGGTGGAAATTATAAACTTTATTACATCACAAAAGCGAATAATACGAAAGCAAAAATTCAAGTTTACACCTTTGATAAAGATTTCAATTTCATGGATTTATCGGAAGAGGAAATTTTATTTGATAAGATAAAGGCCAAGTATAGCTGGTTTAATTTCAATGGTGAACTTTATTCCGTAGATGCGATTACGCTAAATTGGAATCCTGCTGCCCCATTAAAACTGAAGAAAAAGAGAATCACTTATAAGTATGACTGGCTTTTGTTGGGCTACCATAAAACGGTAAAGGTCCTTGACAAGGTTAAACCAAGAGATGAAGACGGAAATAAATACTTTGCGAAGAAGTATTTTGAGGATGAAACTACTGGAGACTTATATATTGTGGCCGGGGTTGCTCCAGGTGCAGTTAGCAAGGATGCTGGTGCTCAACTAACAGACTTAAGGTTGGTGAAATTTGATTGGAACCTGAATAAAGTTGCTGAAACAAAGATTCCATTTGAATATGGACAAGAAGTAGCTTTTGGACAAGCATTTCTCGAGCCGGATAAAAATAATTCTGAGGCCAATACAATTTCCGGTGGGGCATTGGTTTTTGCTCCAACGGTTTGGAAGGGTAGTTCAGCTCCTAAAGATGATAATAAAGGAAACTTTACTTATGTGGAGTTTGATAAAGACTGTAAGATTGTAGCGAGGGAAAATTTTGATAACCCTAGCCCTGGTTGGAAGATAGACGCTGCTCAATGGACATGGAATGAAAAAGGAGGTAGAGATGTATACCTATACGGTGCGGCTGCTTTTGGGAAAGACAAGTACTATAATGTTGCCGTTCAATCTGGTAAGAAAAAATCGGTTCAAGTGATGAAGGTAAGCTCCGGCAAAATAGAATACCTTACCGAATCCGTTCTAGAAGATTTTGAAACCCAGAAAGTATTACCATCGACATCAAAAAAAGGGAAAACATACAGCGGAAAAAACAAACCAAATTTTAGCTTTTTACCATTAAGCTCTGGCGGTTTTGTACTATACGGTCAGTATTATGATGCCGAGGGAGTTCCAGGAGATTTTACGGCTTGGCATTTTGATAGCAATGGTAAGCTTGTTGCCAATTATATGCGAAACATGGTAAATAAAGGAAAACTCAAAAATGGAATTTCACACACCATGTTTGAGAATGAAAACGGTGTTTTTTGGGTAGCCTATGAGTCCAGCGGAACTGGGGAGATGGTTTGGTTCAATCCGGTAATTACCAAGGTAGATGTAAAAAATAAGAGTATGGCTGACCCAGTTTCTTTAGGGATAGAAGGTAAAAAACAGACATACTTTATAGATAAATCCTTCCCAATGTTGGGTGTTTCAGAAACGCAGCATGTTTATTTTGGATCGGATAGAAGAGGTAAGAATATATGGTTTTGTAGAGTAAACCTATAAATTTCATAGTCACAAAAAAGGAAAGGTCTGTTTAACAACAGGCCTTTTTTATTCTTCTTGTTTTTGTTCATCCTCAAGGATATACTGCCACATTTGTTCGGCCTCTTTTTTACCCCAATTAGGGTGAATAGAAGATTTTGCTTTAAAAGTATCGTACTTTTCGAGACTTGTTTTTACCAATTCTTTGCCTTCCTTTTTATCGCCACCAAACAAAACAGGGCTTGCATACAAAGCAGAACCTTTTAGCATGTAATAGCGTGGGTTATTAATATTGTACCACCCAGCCTTATCCAAGTAGCTATAGAATTTCTTTTTTATACTAAAAACTGCGGTCATACCTTTGGTTACAAACTCACCACTTAAACAAAAGGCTTTAAGACAATAAATTTCCGAGTTACGTGGTGATAAGGAATCGGCAATCTCTAAATAACGTTTTGCTTGATTTAGGGTCTTCTTTTGCGATTCATCATTATCCAAAAAGAGCCCATAGATAGTTCCTGCATAAGCTGACCAATAGTAAGAAAGCCAGTTGTCATCATCCAGTGGGATAAGAGATTTGAATGTTTTGTATACTTCCTTGAATGATTCTTCGGTAGTAGAAGTATCCATTTTTGCTATGTTAAGCTCCATTTTAGCTTTATAGCCTTGAGTAAACCCATTTCCAACAAAGAGAGTACAAATAGATATAATTAGCAATAACCGCATTTCTAATTAACAGCAGTACTGTCATTTTGTTCATTTAAAACGGGTGGCGTTGGTATTGTTCCCAGAAGAGCTTTTAATGAATCACTCACTTCCATATAAACTGGAAGGTATTTTTCATCAAGTGGCTCTGAAGTTGGAATTTGCGCACTTAGTGGATCTACCTTTTTACCATTGATTTCAATCCGGTAATCCAAATGAGGTCCGGTACTGAGTCCAGTGCTACCTACCTGGCCAATTACTTGTCCTTGATCAACATGATCTCCCGCCTTAACATTCATTTTGTGTAAGTGAAGATAGTAAGTTTTAATTTTATCATTGTGCTTGATGACAATCATTCTACCTGCTCCTCCAGCCCATCCAGCTCGTGTTACAACACCGTCCCCAACGGATACCACCGGGGTTCCGAGCGGTGCTGCATAGTCAACACCATGATGCGGTCTAACAATTCCGAGCACAGGGTGCCTTCTAGCATTAGAAAATTTTGAGGAGACTCGTATATAATCTAAGGGCGCTTTAAGCAGTGCCTTTCGCAAACTACCTCCTTCAATATCGTAGAATGAGATTTTTCCATCAACTTCAAAAGGAAAAGCATAATAACTGCTATCGTATGTGTGAAGTTCAATGGCTCTTACATTGTCAACGGCAATTGCTTCATCATCCACATATACCTCATCAAATACCAGTTTATAGTAATCGTTTGGTTGGATAGAAAAGAAGTCAACACTCCATTGATAGGCATTTATTACCCTTACAACTAAATCAGGAGATAAGTCTTTATCGATGAAAGCGTTCCATAAACTTGAACTTATTCGGCCCGCTACTTCTCTTGTTCTTACTTCATGTTCACGTTGGCTTTTTCTAAGATTTATACCATTTCTAACATCATAAATTACGTAATCCAGTTTGTTTTTTTCATATACAATGTACTGCGGTTTTACCGTATCTCCAGGCAAATACAAGGAGGTAAAGATGTGTCCTGGGACAATAAAATTTAATCCAATTAAACTGTCTCTACCTTTTAAATCAGCCTCATTAATTTCAGCTTGATTAAGACCCAAGGGAAGGAATACGTGACTCAGGGTTTGCCCGTTTTTAACCGTATCAATTCTAACGGCAAATGAATCCAAGCAAAAACCGTATTTATAAACCAGTTCGGGTGCCGTCTGTATGGTGTCGGAAACCAGGTCATTTCCATGCTTTTTGGATGCTTTTTGTTCTGCTGAGTTACAAGCATAAAAGAGCGAAATTAAAAATAGCGATAGAAATAAAAAGCTTCTCATTTATTTTGCATTTACGTGTTGATCAACCCAACTTTTTCCCCATTCTTCTTTTTCTTGTTCCGTCCATATTTCAGGAAAGAAAATTCTTTTTTGAAAGCGTGGTGGAAGATATTTTTGCCAGTTGGTTCCTCCAGTGGCGGGAATGTCTGAATCTTCTTTCGCCATGTATCGGAATGCCGTTTTATAATGTACAAGCGGCCAGTTAATATTGACATTTACATCCAGCATTTTTAGCTGGCGAATTAGTTCTTCATCTGCTTTTTCTTCATCAGTTAGAGAACAGTATTTAGCCCAAATGTTCTTTGTTTTGTATTCCTCTGCCCATTCAAGGAAGTCAGCCATATATTTTTGTTCGAAATGTTTAAGCGTGAGCGTTTTTTCACCTGTTTCAGCTATTACGGCACCTTCTTTCCAGTAAACATTTTCTAGTTGATCTTCAAGTGAGCCGTTCCATAGTTCTTCTCGTTTATCTTTATGCACCAAGTATTTAAGGTCGGTACAGGCAAACTCAATTTTACGGTAGTTGGCAGCTTGAAAACCAGACGCAGGCAATAGCGCCATTCTAAATTTTAAGAATTGATCCTTGTCCATTCCTGTTCTCATTACGTCAAAAGAATGGGTAAGCGCCTCAAAATAACGGTTGATTCTTTTCAATCGCTCAATAAAATAAGGGACTTCAATTTTTTCATTCCAACCAAGGTCCTGTCCAGAAGGACTTATGTTTTTACCATTGTTTGAAATTTGATCCAGCTCGTGTAAGGTAAGATAAAAGTAGAGTTCTGTAATTTGATGATAAACAATAAATATCTTCTCATCAGGAAAATCTGTACGGGGCTGCTGCAAGTTTAAAAGCGCATCAACTTTTATATAGTCCCAATAGTACAAAGGATTAGAGTATAACAAACCGTCCAAGTATGAATCAAGATCTTGGCCAATTGCAGCATACTTATCTTGTAAAAGCTTTATTTTTTTTAGGATTTCTGGGCTCAATTCCATCTGCTCAAATTTAAAGCTCTAAGGTAGCTATTTTGCCCGCAATGTGTCGAATAAATGAATAAACGAGTGAATGTTTAAAATGACTGGGTGAGCAGGATTATTATTTGATTGCCAGCTTAGACAGGGCAAAGGGGATTAAACATGATATTAGTCAGAAAATTGATTTAAATCTTCCGGTGTATCAACATTTAAACTTTCGAAATCTGTGATATGCATGGCTATGCTGAAACCATTTTCCAACCATCTCAGTTGTTCCAGCTTTTCCAATTTTTCAAGCTTGGATAGGGGTAAGTCCGTAAGCTTTAAAAGTGTTTCTCTATGAAAACCATACATCCCAATATGTTTGAAGTAATTGGCTGTGTTGAGCCAATCTTTAAATTCAACATCCCTTTGAAAGGGTAAGGCTTGACGACTGAAATAAAGCGCTCTGTTGTTTTCACCTATAACCGCTTTTACTTTATTGGGGTTCTCAAGGTCACTTAAAGAAGAAATGGCTATAGCGAGACTACTAATTTCATTACCATCGCGTAACAATTCAAGTATTGGGTTAATGTGCTTTTCTGATACAAAGGGCTCATCTCCTTGTATGTTCAGTAATAATTCGAAATTCGGATAGTTTTGTGCTATTTCAGCAATTCTATCCGTCCCACTTTGATGATGCGTTGAGGTCATTTCAACATCATAGCCAGCCGAATTAACGCAATTGTAAATACGCTCATCGTCCGTGGCAACTACCACTTTGTCTAAACCCGAGTTTAAGGAGTTTTCAACTGTATGTAGAATCATCTCTTTTCCCTTGATTTTGACCAAGGGTTTTCCGGGGAAGCGCATGGAGGCATATCGAGCTGGAATAATTCCGAGTGATTTCATAACTCAAAGGTAACAACTTGTCTAAATAAAAAACTAAGGTAATTTTGTAAGGTGAGTTTTAAGGTTGGAGATAAGGTTTCATTTTTAAACGAAGAGGGCTGGGGTACCATAAAAGAGGTGCTTAGTCATGGACGATATAAGGTAGTCACGGAAGATGGTTTTGATCAATTATACCGAGAGAAAGATTTGGTCCTAAAATCAAAACGCACAGATTATGGTTTGGATGGTTATCATTCGGAGAAAGAAATAAGCATGAAAATTCTTAACGATCAATACTTTCATGATACTACCAAGAAAATTGGAAAAACCCATAAGGGACATGATATATGGGAAATTGATTTGCATATTGAGGAGCTAATTGACTCTCACCATGGAATGAGTAATACCGATATTGTTAACCTGCAACTAAGTCGTTTTAGAGGGTTTATTTATCAAGCTAAACTCAGAAAGATCCGCCGAGTAATTGTAATACATGGTGTTGGTGAAGGTGTTTTGAGGCACGAAATAAGGAGTATTCTGAATGGTGATAGGGAATGTGAGTATTGGGATGCTGACTATCGTGAATATGGTTATGGTGCGACTGAGGTTCAACTGCGATACAGTTATTAATTTTTTATCTTTACTACAAATCTGAATTTTATGAAGTTTATTGCTACGATTGCCTTTGCAGCTAGTTTTTTGTTTTCTAGTGCTCAATCACAAACTAGAATTTATGCTGAAAAAATTGGATCTGTAAACCCTAGGGAAATGAGTTCTGGTTTTGACGTAAAACTAAAGTACAAAGCCCCTCAACCTGACGGTAAAAGCTACGGTACCTTTATTCAGGGTCAAAAAAGAAAAGTTGAAGCCAGCTATCCTCGGAAGAATTATAATCGTGGTGGAAGCACATGGCCCATTGATTCTTTGCCCAGAGTGAACGGTGGTTTTGAAGGGAATTTAGCTGGAAATGGTACCCCAAACGATAACAATTTGGCCATTTCTAATAATGGTAAAATCATTTCAGTCGTTAATTCGAACATTTACTTTTACGATACGATTGGAACTGAATTATTCAATGCTTCTTTGGGGGCATGGACCATTGATCTTGACATAACGAACAATAAGTTTGATCCCAAGGTAATCTATGATGATGAGGCAGATCGATTTGTGGTGGTTTTTTTAAATGGGACGAGCGCTTTTAGTTCTAAATATATCGCTTGTTTTTCAAGCAGTAATGATCCTATGGATCCTTGGAATATGTATAAACTATCTGGTAACCCATTGAATGATACGAGCTGGAGTGATTATCCTGCCTTGAGTTTGAGTCCTGAGGATTTATTCTTAACAATTAACCTCCTTACACCTGGTCAATCTTGGCAAACTGGGTTTAAACAAAGTGTAATATGGCAAATTGATAAATGGAGCGGTTATAATGGAGACTCAACCCTAACCACGAACTTGTGGACAGATATCAAAGAAGGAGGTATCAACATAAGGAATATTCACCCTGTACGACCGGCAAAAGGGGTGTCTTTTGACGGTAACGATCATTATTTTTTATCGAATCGGAATTTTGCTACGGAATCCGATAGCATTTACCTCATTCACATAACGGACGCGTTAAGTGGAAACCCGAGTTTAACAGTTGAGCTTTTAAACTCAAGTACCAACTACTATTTAAATGTTGATGCTCCCCAGAGTAGTGGACAGTTTTTAGCAACAAATGATGCACGTGTATTGGGAGGGATAAGAGAATTAGATTACATACAGTTTGTTGGGAATTGCACAGATACAACCTACGGGAACTCGGCAATTTATCATGGAATTATCCATTTACCATCAAAAACCTGCACGGGCCATTGGATTTCTGATTCTGTTTTAAACTTGGGTTACGCAAATATTGCCGGTATAGGTTATGATCAGAATGATCAACAATCTATTATTTCGTTTGAATACAGTAGCGCAACAGATTTTGCTGGATTGGCAGCAGTCTATTATGATGGAAATGGAAATTATTCACCCATTAAACCCTTACGCACTGGGGATGGCTACATATCTGTTTTTAATGATCCTTTGGAGCGTTGGGGAGATTACCTAGGCATACAACGATCTTACACTAATATGTGTGAGGTGTGGACTGCCGGTACCTTTGGAAAGGTAAACCATGATAATGGAACTTGGGTTGCCCGAATTGGAGGAGAAGAAGATTGTTCTGGCTTTGTTCTTTCAAATGATGAGAATAAACTATCTCAAAATGGGATTTCCATTTACCCTAATCCAACAGCGGAATGGGTAAACCTTGAGTTAAAGACAGAAAATGAAGGGATATTAGTTTTGGACATAATTGACATTAATGGAAAATTGGTTCGCACCTTGGTTAAGGAAGCGGTAAATATTGGGAATTATGATTTCAAATTCAACGTAGCTCCACTTTCTAAGGGAGTTTATGTCCTAAGAGCTCATTTAAATCAAAACACAATTGCTACGCACAGGTTTGTTAAGGAATAGTTTACTTTTAACTTTCCTAATAGTGCTTGTATTTTCTTGTGAAATTCATCATAAAGGAAAGCAAACAAATACACAGAACCACGAAATCCAAAACTTGAAATCAGTGGAGGATTCAATTTGCCTGGAAGAGACAGAGAAAACAAACTACATTAGGGGTAATTTAGCTTGGCAATTTGCAATCCTTACTGCGTGTTCAGAGGACAGCTTAATTGAGGAAGGTGAGATATTTGAGTTTCGATATTTGAAGGTTTCAAAATCAATAAATGGGAAGACCGAAGAATTGTATTACTCAGAAACTGCAATAAGTCCTTATGGAGCCCATGGATTTCCACTTATTGATAGAGATCAATACGTTTATTTTGAAGAGGACACTTTGATAATTGCCGATCATGGTGGTAAACTTACCTATCGTTGGTTCCTCTGGCACAAATTCATTTTAGACAACGAGAAGTGGAACTACGTAAGAAGTGATATAGAACAATTTAATCCGCTTGCTGATTCAGTTGTATATAATCACAAAACAATAGTATCTGACAAAAGGGTTTACCTTGATAGCTTTGAGGCAAAACCGGTTTTTGAGTATTTAGAGGAATAAAAAAGGCCCGCAGTTGCGAGCCTTTAATTTTTTTGAGAGTTAAGGTTTATCCTCTTCCCCACTTTTTCATTTGTTCTTTGTATTCGGCATAGGTCATCATTGTGTATCCTTCAGGAACAACAAACTCAAACAGAGAATCATCAACATCTGTTTCTTCTATGCTTTCAACTTCAGTATCCGTGTAGATAAGAGCTCCGTTCATCATAGGGCCTCCTGCCGTTTCTATGCTAGACTTCAAAACTACTCCTACAACTCCATCAGCAATTTCCTTACTCATTGTAGAGTCTGACGCAAAATCAGTGGCAACCCAATAGGTTTGCTCCATGTCATCAGAAGTGATTTTCGTAACTACTTTACACTCATATCCCATAATGTCTTTCGTTTTCTTAGCTACCTTAACTTCTACAATAGAATCTTTCCCTTTACGGCTTTCCTCCATTTCTTTTCCTTCTTCTTCGTTCATGAACACCGCAAGTTTTTGACCTGCCATTGGTATATCCATCAACATTAAAGTACTGTCAGTATCACCATGACTTATTACCACTATACTGAACATGGCAGAACCGGACTCCATTCTGAAGTTTTCACCTTCAAAGTACTGAGTAGATTTTCTTTCACCCATATAGGCACCCATTTGTGCTTGTAATTCTGGGTCATCAATCTCTTGGTTTTGAACGGTTTCAATCTTATAACCTGTTTGAGCGTTAAGTCCAAGTCCTAAACCCAAAACAAATAGTGAACTAAATAATTTTTTCATTACTTCTAATTTATGATTCAAAAATAAGTAGTGCAACTGTTAACTAGGGTTAAAATTACACGACCGGCATTTTACAATTCTTAGACCAAAAAATTATAAGTCGAATTTAATACCCTGAGCAAGTGGTAATTCAGTCGTCCAGTTAAGGGTGTTGGTTTGTCTTCTCATGTATATTTTCCAAGCATCCGAACCCGACTCGCGACCACCTCCGGTTTCTTTTTCTCCACCAAAGGCTCCACCGATTTCTGCTCCTGAAGTTCCAATGTTTACGTTGGCGATACCACAATCCGATCCCATGTGTGAAAGGAAAGTTTCAGACTCTCGCATATTGGTAGTCATAATTGCAGATGAAAGACCTTGTGGCACATCATTTTGGATAGCAATTGCGTTTTCAACCCCTCCACTATACTTCATAAGGTATAGGATTGGTGCAAAAGTTTCGTGCTGTACTATTTGGAAGCTGTTTTTTGCTTCAGCAATTGCTGGCTTAACATAGCAACCGCTTTCATAACCTTCTCCTTCAAGAACGCCACCTTCTACTACTAAATTACCACCTTCGGCAACTACCTTCTCCAATGCCTCATTGTACATCCTTACGGCATCTTTATCGATAAGTGGCCCTACGTGATTATTTTCATCTAGCGGATCCCCAATGCGCAACTGTCCGTATGCACCAGCGATAGCGTTCTTAACCTCTTCGTAAATATCTTCATGTATAATCAATCTTCTAGTTGAAGTACAACGTTGACCACATGTTCCAACTGCTCCAAATACGATACCTGGGACAGACATTTTTATATCAGCATTTGGCGTCATGATAATTGCATTATTTCCACCCAATTCAAGTAAAGATTTTCCTAATCGAGCTCCAACAGCAGCACCAACTGATTTACCCATACGAGTTGAACCTGTTGCTGAGACCAAAGGTACTCTCTTGTCGTTAGACATTAGTTTTCCAATCTCTGCATCACCGATAACCAAACAAGATACTCCCTCAGGAACATCATTTTTTGCGAATACTTTATTGGTAATGTTTTGACAAGCAATTGCAGTAAGTGGTGTTTTTTCAGACGGCTTCCAAATACATACATCTCCACATACCCAAGCTAAAGCTGTGTTCCAGTTCCAAACGGCAACAGGAAAGTTAAATGCGGAAATGATTCCAACAATTCCTAAGGGATGGTATTGTTCATACATTCTGTGTCCAGGCCGCTCTGAATGCATTGTTAAACCATGTAATTGACGTGAAAGTCCTACAGCAAAATCACAGATGTCAATCATTTCTTGAACTTCTCCAAGTCCTTCTTGATATGATTTACCCATCTCGTAAGAAACGAGTTTACCAAGAGCCTCTTTGTTGGCTCTTAACTCTTCTGCAAGTTGTCGTACAATTTCTCCACGCAGTGGTGCTGGCTTCATTCTCCACGTTTTGAAAGCTTCCTGTGCTTTCAATACACAAGCCTCATACTCGGCTTCTGTCGCTGAATTTACGGATGCTATAAGCGATCCATCAACCGGAGAATAAGAGTCTATTTTCTCACCTCTTGTAGTGAACCAGTGGGAACCCGTAGACGCTCCACTGTTTATGTCTTTGATTCCTAAATCATTTAGGACTTTTGAAATGTCATTTGCTTGCATTGTTTCCATCTGAAAAATTTTGTTGCAAATTTAACTAAAAGCAAACGTAATGACGAATAATAAACCTATAACTTTTGGAAGCGTTTGCAGCCTGTTGAGCCATCTTTGAGCTCTAATCGTATAAAATATATTCCAGACGGTAGATTTTCAACCCTTATCCTTTTGTCTTGAGTTATCTCTATAATCTTACCTGTTAAGTCAATAATTTTAAGCTCAAAATTCTTTGCGTCTGTATCGATAAATATGAAATTATCAGCCGGATTAGGGTAGATGCTAAAACTTAAATCGAATTCTGGGAGCCGTTGAACATCATTTACAAAGGTATTAGCAAAAAGGAAATTATCGTTTGTAAAATTGTCTTTTATAGGCCAAATAACGGTAATGTTGTTTCCTGGGGTATACTTTTGGGTTGATATAAGCCAAGTGGGATTTATTACCAAGGAATCGCCTGAGTTCAGTGGGCCACTCAAGTTGTAATAGATGGTGTCTATAACCTGCGTCCCCATCGTATCCTTGGCAATTACAACTCCCAATGAATCAAGGATAGGAGTATTTCCTGTGTTCGTTATTGCAACATTTATATCTACTTGTTGATTGTAAACAACCGTATCGTTATTCCAAGGAGAAAAGAGGTCTATCCTCATTGATTGAGCTTGACCAAGTAAGGAAAAAATAAAAGTAGCGCTTAGGGAGAGGAGTAACTTTTTCATATCACAATAGATTTACTATACAATAGTAGTTTTTGTTTCGCAGAATAGAAACTAAATTTATTTCATATCTTACGCATCCAAATGCTTAAAGACTTAATTCATAATCTTAATAAAGAGGAAATCCGGCATCTAAAAATTTGGCTTTCAAGGTCACATAATACGAAGGAAAGAAAGGATATAGAGTTGTTTGATTTGTTTAAGGCATCCAAAGATGAGGAGGAAATTTTTAAGAAACTATATCCTGGCAGTAATAACAAGAACTCTTTTTATCGATTGAAGAATCGTCTCCAAGATGATGTTTTTAAGAGTTTATGGACCTTGAATTTAGATAAAAGTGAATGGGATAAGGCCTTTATGTTGCTGTCGGTGGCGAAAAAATTTTCGAGAAAAAACCTTAATAAGTTAGCACACAACATACTCATAAAAGCAGAGAGAACTGCCAATAAAATTGAGGCTTTTGATTTATTAGAGTTGATCTATGGTGAGCAGATAAAGGTTGCGAATGATTTGCTGGATATTAATCCAGAAGAGTTCATAGAAAAAAGAAAATTAAATCGACAAAGCCTGGAGCATTTGGGCAAACTTGACGATTCATTAGCTGTATTGACATATCGAATAAGAAAGACCATTAATTACGCAAAAAGCAATGAACAAATCAATGATATACTGAATGAAACGATTAATGAAATAAACCAAGATAAGAGCTTAAAAGGTAACCATACTTTCAGGTTTAAGATGTATCATGCGGTTTCGAAAATGTTACTTCAAAAACATGATTATAAAGCACTTGAAAACTACCTGATTAAAACCTATTATGATTTTAAAAAAGAAAACTTATTCTCAAAAAACCGGCATGAAAGTAAGGTGCAGATGCTTATTTATCTTACGAATGCATTATTTAAAAATGATAAGCATGAAAAGTCGCTTATGTTTGTCGAAGAGCTAGGTGAAAGTTTAGAAGAGTTTGGAGGTTTTTTAAAGAACAAATTCCTGATTTACTTTTATACTGGGCAGATTATAAATTATTCAAGTATCGATCTTCCTAAAGCATTAGAAAGTATTGAAAGCGCTCTTAGTGATAAAGAGATTCAAAAAAACAAGATGAATCTGCTCTATCTGAATTTAAATAAAGCACAAGTGCTTTTCGACTTAAAAGAGATAAAGTTAGCTAATAAAACCTTGGTTCGAATGAAGGTATTAGAAGGCTATAATGATCTTGATCCTGGCCTGATCTTTAGCTTGGAACTATTTTCGATCGTTTTAAGAATAGAAATGAACGATTCAGAGTTTGCTGAAAAAATGATTGTTGATCTAAAGAAAAGGCAGTCGAATCTTGATGAGAGAAGCTCGGATTTTCTAGTGTTCTGTCAGGCTTTATTATTAAGCCATAACAAAAACGCAGACAAAGATTTGAAAGCCTTAGCTGAGGATTTTTGTACACACATTGATGACGCAGAGTCACAAGAAAGGGATTTGATTAATTTGAATGTTTGGGTAAAATCCCAGGTGGGTTAGGAAACGAGCTTCTCTGCACCAATAAAATCATCTGGATTTATATAAAGCGGATGAATAAGGCTAAAATCCTTGGTCTTAAGATAAGTTTGGTGATCGGATAAACTCGTAAAAACGTAGCGCTCACCCTCTTTTCCGGAAATTTTCCAAACTACACCAAACACCTCTTTCCCAGACTTTAATCTGAACTTACAGTATTGATTTAATATGTAGTTTATTCGGTTTCCCATTAGGTTTGGTTCTTCTAAAATACAAAAGAAGTACTTTGAATATGCTTTTATTTTATGCACAAAACGTGCCGATTTGTTAATATCCTTACTTTTGCATCATGTTTAAATTATACAACCTCACCCTTTATTATGCCATCTTTTTATGTTTTGTATCGGCATGTTTAATTGCCTTTGAGGTTATGTTCGGCTCATATATTTTGGCAAGCTGGAAATACTGGCCAATCGTATTTAATATATTGCTGATGGCTGCATACCTGAGCTTTACCTTGAAGTTTGCGCAAAAATGGTCGAGTGCCTATCGCATATTCAAACTAAAAAATAGTGAGTCTGTAGTTTATGAAACCAAACTGAGTAACACATCCATAAATTGGGCAAGATTTTTTAGTGCTACTGAGCTTGTGTTCAATTGCCTAGCAATTTACTTTTTCCTTGATGTTTACTATCTACCGATAATGGTTTTGTTGCTCGTTATTATGGCTATCGATTTAGTTTTGTGGTACTTTATTAGTGGCCAAATCAGTCTATTAGTTCTCCCGTCAGCTGTTGTATTTTGTGAAAGAGAAGGTAATATCATTCCAACCTCACACTTAAAGTCACTCGAAATGAGTTTTAACCGGCTGTTTTTTGAAACAACAGCGGGACGATACTCAATGGATGCCAAGAGTATTCCAGATAAGGAAAAGTCAGCATTTTTAAACGCTTTAA
Organism: Flavobacteriales bacterium; assembly: GCA_964230025.1. Lineage (GTDB taxonomy): Bacteria > Bacteroidota > Bacteroidia > Flavobacteriales_D > JAUILH01 > CAXRFO01. The sequence continues at coordinate 939,584 of CAXRFO010000012.1, forward strand.
AAAGTCAGGCTCCGGATTCAACCTATATTTCGGACGGGGTTAAAAATGAATTTAAATAGTTATTGAGGTTTTACCCCAATTCTTTTCCCGAAATAATCGCAAAAATCACGCATGTCCAATGCTAATTCGTGCTCATTTGTTGAGCGCTCAAAGCTATCTGCCATTGTTAGGAGGGTTTGATGAAAAAACATTTTCATCTCATCAACGGTCATTTCTTTGGTCCATAAATCCATGCGCATACTATTCTGCTGCTTTGGGTCCCACATGCTAAGCATCATAGCATTGGATTTAGAGGTCATCTCTCCTGCATCTTCAGCACTCCAATTAATTTCAAGCGGAATGTGGTTTTCGTTCAATCCTACTTCAATCTCAATCTTCGACTTCTTTGTTATTTTCTCACTCATTCTCTCCGGGCTTGTATGCGTTTAATATTTTTTGTGAATTGTCCTCCTTAAAAAGGTCTGGCAAAGTTAGTTCCTTATTTTTAATCATGTAATCTCTAACAATCATCCAACCGATAAAAACACCCACACGATCAGGTGAATTCTCTTGGGATAATCCCGCCGTGAAGGGGGCAGGCTCAAAAAACTTTTTTATTTCAACAGGACTTACGGTTTTTAGCATATCTCTGTCAACCATGGTAAGCCAAATTTTTTCTTCATGTTTTAGGCACCAGGCCATTTCATCAGGCGTATATTTTATTTTAATATGATCTGGTTTTTTAGGGAAAAGAGCATCTAGCGCATACATGATTTTACCATGGAAAATTAAATTGTCCAAAAACAAGTCACGTTTGTGCTCATCAAGGTAATGGGTTTGAAGCCAAATACTCATGGCATCTCGGGTAAGGTATTTCGCCTTCATTTTGTTTTTTATGTGCTGCGGAAATTTTGGAGAGTAATTCAAAATCCCTCCTTTTTCATGCGGATACATTTCCAAGCCAATGCCAATTTGCTTCTCTGTGGCAACGCAACCATAATTAAACAGGTTCGGACTAAAAATTATGCTAGGAATTTCTGCCTTGGGGAAATAGTATTTCAGATACTTAAAAGCCTCCTTTAGTTGAGAAATTTCTGAATTTACTTTTGGATATTCTTTGAAAACTTCAGTGTAGAGTAGTCTAACAATAGAATCAGAAGTCATTGCCTTAAGCCTCATTAAAGTCATGCTGTCGCTTGGGTTTCCAACTCCAACAATTCGCTGGCAGTACTGCTCAAAATATGGATCATATTGCTCGTTTAATTGATCAATATCCCAGTCTTTGTTTTCCATCAAAGTTTTGTCTAATCTATGGTATTCAAGCTTGACTTTTATCCCACTAGTATCTACCAGCAGTCTTTCACGCCAGTTCTCTTCGGAGCAGGCACCAAGGAAAACACTCAGTATTAAAAGCAAAAATGGAAGTAACTTTTTCATATACAATTAAAGCCAATATAGATACAGGGATATTTTTTCATATTTTAGCCCCGTCTTAGGCTCAAAAGTAGCACTTTTGCAAAGACTACATTAATAATTAGCAATATGAAAAAAATAACTACTGTTTTATTAGGATTGTTTGTTGCAGGAGCTGCAATGGCGCAAGATGGAGACTTCAAGAAGTTTAAGTTTGGATTAAAGTTAGACCCAAGTATTAACTGGCTTGCGCCGGATGATGCCAAAAAATTGCAAAGCGGTGGATCTGGAGTTGGTTTTGGATTCGGTGCTCAAGGAGATATTTATTTCGCTGAAAAATTTGCCTTAAGTATCGGTGCTGGAATGAGCTTTGAAAACACGAAACTTAACTTCACAAGTGGATCAAATGCAGATTCAGTTTACTATGCTACGGATGCAGATGACAACTTTGTTGAGTATACAGATACTGGAAGCTATGTAAATGGTTACTTACTTAAGAATAGAACTTATAGAAATAACTTCTTTTACGTTCCTGTGGTTCTTAAAATGAAAACAAAGGAAATAGGTATGATGAGCTACTACGGTCAGTTTGGAGCAGATATTCGTATCAAAACTAAAACAAGAGTTGATGATGAAGCAACAAACTTTAATGGTGAGGACGATCCAATGGATTTAGATTATAGTAAAGGAACAGCCCCTTTAAATATTGGTTTAAATATAGGGTTTGGAACAGAATACAACATCAGTGGGTCAACTAATTTATTTGGAAGTATCTCCTTTCACTATGGAGCTACTAACGTATTGAAGAAAAACGACGACTATTCTTTCAGATACAATCCAACTACATGGCAACAAGAGCAATTTGAGCAGGTTGCAACAATGAGAGGATTGAGATTAACTGTTGGAGTACTATTCTAAAAAAAAAGAACTTAAAAGAAATCCTTCTCGTAGCAACGGGAAGGATTTTTTATTTTTACATGGTATGAATTATCTAAAAGTTTCTGAGCACATAACAAATTGGTTGAAAAGCTATTGCCAGTCTGCTGGGATGAATGGTTTTGTTGTAGGTATTTCAGGCGGAATTGACAGCGCCGTTACCTCAACCCTATGTGCTAAAACAGGTTTGGAAGTAATTGTTTTGAGCATGCCGATTCATCAGAAAAACGCGGAATTAGGGCGTGCTGAAAAGCATATTGCTTGGCTGAAAGAGAATTATTCAAATGTCAGTTCTAAAGATATAGATTTAACTAAGGCGTTCGATTCTTTTTCATCAAGTATGCCTGCGGATGTTCAAGATGATTTTTTAAGTTTAGCAAATGCCCGTGCACGTTTGCGTATGACCACTTTGTATGCCGTTGGTCAAACCAATAAGTTGTTGGTAGCCGGGACGGGAAATAAAGTTGAAGATTTTGGTGTAGGCTTTTATACGAAATACGGAGATGGAGGAGTTGATCTAAGCCCCATCGCGGATTTAATGAAGTCGGAAGTATATGCCATAGCTGCCGAATTAGATGTAATTCCTGAAATCCAAAATGCCAAACCTACAGATGGTTTATGGGAAGATGGTAGAACCGATGAAGACCAATTGGGCGCAAGTTATGATGAACTTGAATGGGCCATGGAATTTAATGGAGATGAAACCAAGCTCTCTAATCGCGAGAAGGAAGTTTTAAAAATATACAGACGCCTAAATCGAATCAATCAGCACAAAATGAAGCCAATTCCTGTGTGTGAAATTCCACATGAATTGAAGGCCTAGCTTTCTTACCTTTGTAAGATGGCGTCCAAAAACGATACATGGCAATTGCTCAAAAAAATGAGCTTAAGGAAGTCTTGGAACGCCTCTAAACTATATAGCTCATATCGATTTTCAAAGTGGGGTTGGACCAAAAAACACCGTGGCATGCCTATCAGCTTGAGTCTAGAGCCCACCACGGCTTGTAATTTGGGTTGTCCGGAATGCCCCAGTGGTTTAAAACAATTTACCCGACCCACAGGTAACCTGAAAAAAGAGCTGTATCAGCAAGTAATAGATGAACTTCATCCCTATTTATTATACCTTAATTTCTATTTTCAAGGAGAGCCCTTTATTCATCCAGATCTTGTAGACTGGATTAGATATGCTGCAGATAGAAAAATCTATACCAGTACCAGCACGAACGCCCATTTTATTGATAAAAAGATGGCTCAAAGAATAGTAAATTCCGGGTTAAACAGGATGATTATCAGCATTGATGGTACAAGCCAAGAAAGTTACGAGAACTACCGTATCAATGGTGACTTAACGAAGGTGCTTGAAGGGACCAAAAACATGGTTGCTGCCAAAAAAGAAGCGGGAAAGGGTCCACATCTAATTTTTCAATTTTTGGTTGTAAAACCAAATGAGCATCAAATTCCTGAATTGTTTGAATTGGCGCGTGAATATGGGGTAGATGAAGTTCGTTTGAAAACAGCTCAGTTTTATGATTATAAGAATGGCAATCCCTTGATGCCTGAAAATGAAAAGTACTCTCGCTATATCAAACAAGCGGATGGAACCTATCGAATAAAGAACAAAATGGACAATCATTGTAAACGCATGTGGACCAGTTCGGTTATTACATGGGATGGTCGTGTTGTTCCTTGTTGTTTTGATAAGGATGCCAAGCATCAAATGGGCATTATGAGGGAAAAGTCTTTTAAGGAAATATGGAGATCCGAAAAATACGATAACTTCAGACGTCATATTCTAAGGAATCGCGAAGGAATTGATATTTGTACCAATTGTTCAGAGGGCACTAAAGTTTGGGCTTAATGTTTAGTAAAGAGGAAGCGAAAGAATACAGAAGAGAGTTTTGGACGGCCTTTGGCATAATCATGAAAAAACACAGTTCTGAAACCTGGGGGAAGGTAAATTGGATTAATTATCAAACGAAGGTCAAAGACTTCTATATTCGTTTACATGCCGATAACAAAAAGGTTGGCTTGAGTTTTGATTTTCAAATGCCAGATTCAGAATTGCGTGCAATTTTTTGGGAGCAAATGTTGGAGCTAAAAGCAGTTTTTGAGGCCGAGATAGGTGAATGTATATGGTTGGATTCAGATGTTTTAGAAACTGGAATAGAGATATCTCGGGTTCAAACGATGAAGGAAGGGGTGTCTGTGTTTAACAAGGATACCTGGCCAAGAGCATTTTCTTATTTGGAGGATAAACTTTTGGCTGTAGATCGGTTCTGGGCTGATTTTGGGCGAATGTTTCAAGACCTTGCTAATTAATTTGTAATTTGCGTTTCAAATTTGATTTTATGAAGACAGTTTTCTCCTCTTTGATGGTCGCAATATTAATTACTTCTTGTTCGAAAGATTTGGCAAAACAGCCGGTTTGTGATACCATAAGTTTTAATAATGGAGAAGCCGGGGTAAATCAGATTGAAGGAATTTTTCAGGGAAAATGTATGCCCTGTCACAATGCTCAAAATGCAACTAATGGCGTTGTTTTAGAAGGTTATGATAACATTAGAAATGAAGCCTCTAATCCAAGATTATTACAACGAATAAAAGGAGAGATTACACCAAGAATGCCTCTCGGGGGCCCATATTTATCTACAGATACCATTCAAATGATAGAGAATTGGATTAATTGCGGTTTTCCTGAATAATTTAAAGGATATAAATTTCTGTTCTCCTATTTTGTTGGCGGCCTTGTGGCGTGTCGTTTGTTTCAATAGGTCGAGATTCTCCATAACCCTTACTATTTAACCTGCTAGAGGGAACCCCTTTTTTAATCAGATAATTTTTTACGGCATCCGCCCTTTTTTGGGATAAAATCTTATTCGCATCTTCATCACCAACATTATCGGTATGTCCAGCTATTTCAATTTTAAGGTCAGACCGATTTTTAAGATAGTCAGCCAATTGATTCAACATCTCGTAAGAATTGGATTGGATAGTGGATTTTCCTGTTTCAAAATGAAGATCATCCAGGGTGATGGAAGCTGACATCTCATAAATGATTTGTATTTGCATTTCTTGAAATTCTTGTCCTTCTGGAAGGGAAGGAACTTCTACTGTACTATAGTCTTTTTCTGCTGTAAAGGACTTGATTTTTATCTTATATATGTCGCCTGCTGGAAGATTAATTTTGAAGCTACCATCTGCCCCTGTCTTGCCAACTAACTCTTTACCTGTTTTTTCACCTATAAACAGAATCTGATCACCTATGTAAGGCTTTTGTTTAGAATCGGTAACAGTTACTTTTAAAGGCGCTGTCTGGCCAAGTAGAACAACAGGGTAAAATAATAGTAGGGCGTAAACGATCGATTTCATATAACGTTAATGCGCATTTTAAGTAAAGTAACTCTTTTCTTAGCGAATATATTTAAAGCCTTTTTTAATTCCTTCAAACTTAATTAAGTATATACCTTTTTGTAGGTTCAAATCATTATGTGAATTAAAGGTCGTAGAAGAGGACTCTAACAATTTACCATCTAGCGTATAAACTTCAAAATTGACTTGATCATTTGATTTTTCATTGGATAAAATAAATCCATTATTGGTGTGTAAAAAAGAAATTTTATCCAATGAAATCTCTTCAACACTTATTGGGGCTCCAATTTGCACCTCCATGTATACAGGCAAGTGATCACTCATCATATGAAGGGCTTCAATGATGTTGGCAGGTTCGCTGGCATTGGTTGGAGTATTTACCAAACTTGTGTTGAAATGCTGACCATCCTGGCCAACTGCTCTGTAAGTATTTGGAGTATACATAACACCGTTGCTCCCATTAATAACATCAGCCGTGCACATAATAAAGTCAAATCGATCATCCATTCCACCGGTTGTGCCGTTATCGAATGAAGTTGTGCGCGTAGATTGTGTATGCACGAACTTATAGTTGCTGTTGTTGTGCCAGTTGCCCATCTGATTAATTGGGTCTACAAATGGAACAGGTGCGGCAAGCAAATTTTGTACAGCGGGTTCTTGATCTGTATAAACATTGAAATCACCTAAAAGAATAAAGTTTTCGCCATTCGTTCTTGTATCCAATTCTGTTTTTAAGACTTGTGTTTGTTGATCCCTTGTTTGTTCATCAGAAAATTGACTACCAGCCTTGAAATGGGTACTATAAACATAAAGGTATATTGTATCTGACTGGGCATTTAATCCAGGCTCTTTATAGTAAAGTACATATTCAGAAATATCTCGGACAGAAGTGGCAATTTGGGTTTGTGATACTAAGCCTAACTTGTTGGAATTGTAATACAAACTATTGTCAGTATCAGGTCCATCAAAGAAAAAGGCTTTATCATATTTTGTAACACCGTCGGTGTTAAGGCAGGCGTTTAAAATATTGTTAGAACCACTTACATCTGTCAATTCCTGAACGCAGAGGATATCTGGGTCAAGATATTTCATAATGGTTTTAAGTGTATCAATGCGTTGGTAGCTTTGATACGGAAACTTTAACAAATTGTACGTTACTATGCTCAGGGTGTCCTGAGATTTACTTTGTTGAGGTGTAAAAAAGCATAGTAGTAATAGAGCAAATAATAGTTTTTTCACTTTACAAAAGTACTACTTTACTTCTTTCAAGAGAATCATATATACAGGGAAATGATCAGAATAGCCTCCTTGATAGGTGTTTCCAACGTATGATCGATATGGATATCCGGTGAATGAACCCTCTTTGTTCTTTAAATACGGAGCATTGTATACGTAGGATTTATAAAATTTGTAATCAGGATATTCGCCATTTTTGGCTATTAAGGACTTGCTCAAAATAAGCTGGTCAAAAAGATTCCAATTGTTACGATAACCAAGCGTGCCTATTCCTTGCTTAAAATGTTTTTCCATTGCCCCAAACATTTCACCTTCTTCAACTTTTTCTGGTTTACTCTCGGCTTTCATGTATTTTTTTACACTCGGACTATTTGGATCATCATTTAGGTCTCCCATGTATACGATTTTTGCGTCCGGATGTGCTTTTTCAATGGAGTCAATTATCGATTTTCCTAATTCTGCGGCAGCTATTCTCTTGGGCATACTTCTTTTTTCTCCGCCTCTTCTAGAAGGCCAATGCGCAACCATAAAGAAAGTTGTATCGCCATCTAAAACACCTTTTACAAGGAGTTGGTCTCTAGTAGCAAAATCTGGGTCATCTGGGATTTTTAGTGGAATAGATTTGCTTTCAATTAATTTAAAGTATTTCGGATTGTAAAGCAGAGCACAATCGATTCCTCGTCGATCTGGCCCATCATGATGAACTACTTGGTAGTTGCGGTTTTTGATAGCTTCTTGTTTAGCAAGGTCAATCAGTACGGATGCATTTTCAATCTCGCAAACTCCTAATACGGCGGGTCCGTCTGGGTTAGAAACGTTGCCACTTGCCCCCATTTCGGAAACTACTTTCGCTAGGTTGGAAAGCTTCTCATTATACTTCTTGGTATCCCACTTTCGATCACCGCTGGGTGTATTTTCAGAATCTCTTACACCGGGTGTGTCAAGTGTGTCAAATAAGTTTTCAAGATTGTAGAATCCAATAATTACAGATTTGTAGCTTTTTTCTTGTGCAGAAGAAAACAAAGCTGTGCATAATAAAATAGTAGCTAAAAATAGGTGTTTCATAGTTGCGAAAGTAAGCTTAATCTATTAAGCTAGTGTTAAAATATTTATAAGTGTGCGCAGGTGTCTGCAAAATTGCTCAATTTGTTTTACCTTTGCAAGGTTTGCTGAATTCAATGAGAAAACTTTTACTATTTGCCCTCGTATTTACCAGCACTTTGACCTTTGCTCAGGTGGATACAACCAAAAAGGATACCACAAATATCCCAATTATAAACTTATCCGTCGATGATCAGGATAGTCAGGACCAAAATCAAGATATATCCGGTCTACTTCAATCGTCTCGAGATGTTTTTGCGTCCAATGCCGGTTTTAACTTTTCGGCTGCTCGATTCCGAATGAGAGGCTATGGTTCTAACCAATTTCAAGTAATGATTCAAGGAGTTGATGTAGTTGATCCAGAGATGGGATTCGGGATATGGAGTTATTGGGGAGGTTTGAATGACATGACCCGTTATCCAGAAACAAAAACCGGAATTGCATCATCTCAATGGGGTTTTGGAAGTGTAGCAGGTTCAACTAATATCTCATTTAGAGCCTCCGATAAAAGAAAAGGATCGAGAATTTCCTATGGCAGAACAAACAGAAACTATAATAACCGATTAATGGCATCCTATAATACTGGATGGCTAGAAAATGGATGGGCATTTTCGTTTAGTGGTTCTGGCAGATGGTCAAATGAGGGTTATGTAGATGGAACCTATTATAGTGGAGCAGCCTATTTTATGGCAGCTGAGAAAAAAATTAATGAGAAGCACAGCGTAAACTTTGTTTTTTGGGGATCTCCAACTGTGCAGGGGAGAGCTGGGATTGCGGTTCAAGAAGCCTTAGATTTAACAGGGAACAATTATTATAACCCTTGGTGGGGCTATCAAACTTCTGCAGATGGACAAAGCCAAGTGAAAAGGAATTCTCGAATAAGAAATAATCACAAGCCATACTTTATGGTAACTGACTACTTAGAGATCAAAAAAGGAACTAAGCTTTATACCACAGCCTATTTTTCATATGGTAAAACAAGTAACTCGAACCTAAACTGGTATAATGCTCCAGATCCAAGACCAGATTATTATCGTTATTTACCATCTTATTACGAGGGTGAAGATCAGGTACAATTCAATCAATTAACGGATGCTTGGATGAATGACCCTAGCACAAGTCAAATAGATTGGGACGGACTGTACTTTTCAAATTCCAAGAACTTGTATACGGCCAAAAACGTTGATGGAATAGAAGGAAATGATGTAACTGGTAATCGTTCGAGATACATCCTTGAGGAATATCATACAGACCCGCTTCAAACAGGAGTTGATGTTAACTTATATCATGAGTTAAATGACCGTATGATTTTAGCTGGTGGTCTAAACGTTGAAAAGTACATGTCAAATAACTATCGACAAATGAACGATCTATTAGGCGGTGATTTTTGGATTGACGTTGATCAGTTTGCTGAGAACGAAAGCTCGGATCCATCGGTGGCTTATAATGATATTAATGCTCCAAATAGACTAATCAAAGTAGGAGATAAATTTGGATATGAGTACGAGATACACAGAAACAAAATAAAGTCATTCGGGCAACTCGATTACAAAGGAAGAAAAATTGATGCATACGGTGGTCTTACTTTAGGTCACGTTCAATTCTACAGAGTAGGGAAATATCAAAATGGAAGATTCCCTGATAACTCTTTGGGTAAGTCAGATCCAAATAATTTCTTAACCTTTGGCGTTAAAGGAGGAGCTACTTATAAAATTACGGGGCGTCACTTCATTGATGCGAATGTTCAGTATGAGCAGAAGGATCCTATTATTAGAAATGCATTTATATCACCTAGAACTAGAGATTACGTTGTGGATGGTTTAAAGAATGTTGAAGTTATTTCAGGAGATATCTCTTACATCACACGTTATCCAAGATTGAGTGGTAGAATTACTGCATTCTACACTGAGATTAATGATCAAAACTGGTTGAGAAGCTTCTATCACGAGGAGTTTAGAACCTTTGTTAATTATTCTATGACGGATGTAGACAATTTATACTTTGGATACGAAACCGGATGGGATGTAAAAGCAACCTCTACCTTAAGTGTACAATTAGCGGCATCACAAGGAATGTACCTTTACAATTCTAGACCCAACGTAACAATTACTAGAGATAACTCAAATGAAGTAATTGCGGAAGACAGAACGGTTTACTTCCAAAACTACCGTGTAGGTGGGATGCCACAATCTGTGGGTACCATTGGCTTAAAATACTACAGCCCCAAGTACTGGTTTGTTGGTGTTAACGCCAATTACTTTGGAGATATTTATTTAGACCCTAACCCAGACAGAAGAACAGAAGAGGCTATCTCTGGATTTGTTGAGTCTGACCCACAATGGAGAGAAATTATTGAACAAACAAAACTGGAAGATGGATTTACAATGAATTTATTTGCCGGTTATTCACACATGATTGAATATGGTAAGTACCTTAGATTCAACATTAGTGTAACCAACTTATTAAATAATACAGATTTCCGTACCGGAGGATTTGAGCAATTACGTTTTGATCCTCAGGATATACAAAGATTTCCGAACAGATATGGATACATGTACGGAACTCAATTTTTTGCAATGTTAACCTACCAATTCTAATTATGAAATTGAATAAACTATATCTATTTGCCCTACTCAGTGTATTTGTTTTCTCTTGTACAAGAGATTATGATGAGCCGCCAATTAAAGAAATTGCTTCAGGGCAAGTTGTAACTATTGCTGATCTTCAAGCGCGTCACGCTAACAATAATGGTCAAGCGATTAAATTTTCAGGAGATACAACCCTCTTTGCTGTGGTTACTATGGACGAGAGTACTGGAAATCTCTATAAGAATGTTTACATCCAGGATGGAACAGGAGGAATTAATGTAAGGCTTGTTAGCACAGGTGGACTTTACGAAGGAGATTCTATTAGAATTAACCTGAATGGAGTTATTCTTGACGATTTCGATGGAGTTTTGCAGTTGGATTCTGTTGATGTAGATGAAAACATTGTAAAGCAAGCTACAGGAGTTACAGTTGCTCCACAGGTTGTTACCTTACCTCAGGTAAGTACAAGCCTAGTTAATACCCTGGTTAAAATTGAGAACGTTGAGTTTGAATATACAGAATGGGGTAACACATATGCAGACGCTGCAAACCTGCAATCAGAGAACAGAATCCTAGTGGATTGTAATGGAAACCAACTGATAGTTAGAACGAGTGGATACGCCAATTTTGCTGATGACTTGTTACCTACAGGAAATGGAAGCATTATTGGAGTGGTTGGTAAATTTGGATCGGATATGCAGTTGTATGTTCGCCGTCCATCGGAAGTTGCTTTAACCGCATCTACTTGCCAGCCTACTTTTTATGAAGTAAATGATTTTAGTGGAGCAACAATAACTGCAGGGGGATGGCAAGTGTTTACTCCAGTTGGATCTGGTTTTCAATGGTCAACTTCTGACCAAGGCTCATCCGGTAATTTCTATGCTGTAGCAAGTGGTTATAACGGATCAAATAATAATACAGAACAGTGGTTGGTTAGTCCTGCTGTTGACTTGAGCGCTAGCTCATTTCCTATTGTTAACTTTAGAAATGCCTATAACTACAGCGGACCCGCGTTAGAATTCTTGGTTTCTACAGACTGGGACGGGGTTTCAGATCCATCAACTCAGGGAACATGGACAGATTTAAGTTCAAATGCAACATGGTCGACTGGAGGCTTTTCTTGGGCAAATTCAGGTGACATTGACTTGAGTGCTTATAAGCAATCAGGTGTTTATTTTGCTTTCCGTTATACATCTACAACATCAGGTGGTAGTACCTGGGAAGTGGATGACTTTACAGTAACTGAATTATAATTTTACAACTTACAAAAACAACAGAATATGAAAACAACTTTACTTATTGCTGGAATGATCATGGGGGCAAGTGCAATTGCACAGTACCTTCCATTGAAAGACTTCCAAGATCAATCTGTCACCTCTGGTGGGTGGACAACACAAGTGGTAATCGCACCTCCAACATCTAGTCCTGGAGACTGGTCAACTTCTGACCAAGGTTCTACGGGGAACTTCTACGGAAAAGCAACAGGATGGAATGGTACTGCTGCAGAAGATTCAGAAATGTGGTTAATCTCACCATCAATGGATTTAACTACTGCAACTCAGCCAACACTTGAGTTTAGAAATGCTACTAATTTTAATGGGCCAGCTTTGCAATTATTAATATCCACTGATTATGATGGAACGTCTGATCCATCGGTTCAGGGTACATGGACTGACATTAGTGGATCAGCAACATGGTCTGCTGGTGGATTTGCGTGGACTCCAACTTCAGTTGATTTGAGTGCATATGCTGGTACGGGTAATGGTATGGTGTATATCGCGTACAAATATACCTCAGCAGCTGCAAGTGGAGCAGCAACTTGGGAGGTTGATGATATTATGGTAGATGAGTTTAGCGCTCCTACTACAACTTCTATTTACGATATTCAATTTACAACCAATCCATCAGGTGACTCACCAGAAGATGGGAATGTTGTATTGACAGGAGGTATTGTTACTGCACATCATGCAAATGGTTACTATATCCAAGCTGGTACAGGACCTTTTTCAGGGGTATATGTACAAGATAACATGAATGCTGTTTCAAGAGGTGACTCTGTTACCTTAAGTGCTACAGTAAACGAATTCTTCAATTTTACACGTTTAGAAAATGTTACTGGATTTACAGTAGTATCTTCAGGTAACAATGAGCCTGCAGCAACAAACATTCCTAACACAGGAGATGTAAATGCCGAGCAATATGAAGGTGTTAAGGTGATGACGACAGGAGAAGTAACTAATGATAATTATGGCTTTGGAATGTTCCAAATTTTCGATAATAGTACGGATTCAACTTTGGTTGATGATGTAATTTACCAATACATTGCTACAAACGGGCAAGTATTGCAAGTTACGGGTGTGGTTGAGTATTCTTTTAGCGAATACAAGATTCTTCCAAGAGACGCAAATGACATTACAGACGTTACTTCTGTTGAGGAATTAATTCGTGTGAACCTTGAGGTTTACCCGACTATAACATCTACATCTGTTACCGTTGAGGCTTCAAACAATGCAGCTTACCAGGTGGTTGATATGACAGGTAAAACAGTGCAGAGTGGAAGCTTGGTAAATGGTTTTAATACAATTAACTTAGAATCATTAAGCACAGGAATTTACTTTATTAAAGCTAACAATGCTCCAACCGTTAAGGTTATGAAGCAGTAAGCTTACTGAAATGAATAGGAAAAGCTCAATCTTTGGATTGGGCTTTTTTTGTGCCATTTTCTTTTGTCTATGCTCAATAGAGATTATCTATTGATATTTCCTTGGTCAAAATTCATAGAATAGTATATTTGTTTAGAATCAAATTGTTAAATCTTAAAACTAAAAAATATGTCATTCGAATTACCGGCTTTACCATATGCACATGATGCATTGGAACCACACATTGATGCTAGAACGATGGAAATTCATCATGGGAAGCATCACAACGGATATACCTCAAAATTAAATGCCGCTATTGAAGGAACTGATCTAGCTGGAAAATCTATTGAAGATATCTTAACTAATTTGGACATGAATAATGGCGCTGTTAGAAATAATGGTGGAGGATACTTCAATCACTGCCTGTTTTGGGAAGTGATGTCACCAAATGGTGGTGAGCAACCTTCTGGTGAATTAGCAGATGCAATTAATGCGGCTTATGGAAGTTTTGATGCGTTTAAAGAAAAGTTCAGCTCAGCTGCTGGAACTCGCTTTGGATCTGGGTGGGCATGGCTTTGTGTACATGCAGGTGGAAAAGTTGAGGTTTGTTCTTCTCCTAACCAAGATAACCCGCTAATGCCGGGTGTTGGATGCGGAGGCTATCCTATTTTAGGATTAGATGTATGGGAGCATGCATACTATCTAAACTACCAGAATAGAAGACCTGATTATGTATCGGCCTTCTTCAATGTGATCAATTGGGATAAAGTTTCTGAACTTTATGCTAAGCATAAATAAGATTGAGTTTAAAATTTTAAGCCGCCTTCTTTTAGGCGGCTTTTTTGTTTTCTTTTCGCAAGGACTGAAAGCACAAGATACTTTGTATATGAACAAAGTACAAAATATGGAAGAGTTATCCTCTTCTAAGCTTAGAGCTAAAATTGTAAAAGTAGTTCATAAAATTTCCAAGGGAAATGAGAAGCTTGAAGCAACACTTTTAGCAATTACCTTAGGAGCATTTGGAGTTCATAGACTTTATCTGGGGACAAAACCTGTTGTGCCTGTTTTTTATTGCCTTACGTTAGGTGGAGGCTTCTATATCCTGACGCTTATTGATGTCGGTGTTATCCTTTTCTCAAAGGATCTTGAAAAATACAAGGACAATGATAAAATTGTCATGTGGTTGTGACGGTTTTAACTACTTTAAGTCCTCACACTTGAAAACTTGCTTTCTTAAAAAAGGGTATAAATTAGAATTATTTACTTTTTTTGTAACCTCATTTTCTATATTAATTTCAAATCCCCATCGTTTTTTAGAAAAAATTTCTAAATAGCTATTTTTGTTGTTTTCTTGACAATCGCACAACTTTTTAGCGAAGGCTTTGAAGTATCTTTCCTCTGGGTAAAAGGGTGCTTCCACATCTTTGATTACCCAATTATCCAAATAAACCTCTCCACGTTGGGTTCTTTCATTAAAAACAGATACATCTGTGCTCATTGCACTTTTCGAATCGGTAATGCAACTGCAACCTTCCTCAGCGTCAAATGAGAAAATAGCGAATGAGTTCTGTCCTGAGTATAAACTCCCACTCAAGTGACTGTCCCAATACCCAAATGGGAAAAGAAGTGGAGCGATTCCCACTAGGATATAAATGGGGTAGAATTTCTTTTGAATAATTGCCTTGCTGTCCCATCTGGTAGTGTTTATCGATAGGTAAATCAATAATCCTATCAACATCAAATTCCAGGGCCATACAACCAGGTTAAAGTTATGTCCAAAAGGTCCAAGGGCAAGCAGAAGAAAGAGATGCATAAAAACAGGAGCAAGATATGCCCACCATTTTCGGCTGAATATGATCAACACAAGTCCACCTAGTAACTCAAAAAAGGCAGCCAATTTGGCACCCCAAAGTTCAGGCGGAATTATCCCTTCAGTTTGAGCCTTTATTAATTGTTCGGTACTTAACTTTAGTGTGTTCTCATCAAATGCTTGCCAAAGCCAAGGATAAATTTCTACGGCAAAAAATACATTGAACTTTTGTAAACCGCTCCAAGCATAGGTAAGCCCTAAAATGAGAATAATGGCCCTTTTTGCAGAAACAACCTCTGTAAACACAAGGTATCCCATGATAAAAAGGTGAATATATAACCAAGGTTGTAGCCGAGTTACATCCGATAGGATAAGTATAACAAAAGCTGTTAATCCTATAAGGTAAAAAAAGCGTTCCCGATATATTATGGCAAGACCTAAGGAGCAAAGTCCTAGGCAACTAAAAAACAAGGCCCAAGCTCCTAAGCCAATCTCTATGCTCGTAAAAAAGGGGATTTCTGGGACATCTCGGCTACCAAAGCCCCAAAGTGCACCAGAAACTAGAATACAAGCTAAAATACCTACATAATTTATTAGGTAAAGTATTTTAGCTTGTTGACTCATTGATTTTACCAGATAACTGCAATGTTATCTTCATTTTGTCTCATAGGGCTTCCTTCCGGAATATTGAATGCTTCAAAAAATTCTGGCATATTAGATAAAGGGCCATTAACTCTGTATTTACCTGGCGAATGAGGATTGGTATTAACCTGCAAATTCATAGCCGCATCTGTGTAATTTGATTTCCAAATCTGTGCAAACGCTAGGAAGAAACGTTGCTCAGGACTAAAGCCTTTAACTGCCACTTGTGGTTTCCCTTTTTGTGACTCTTTCCAAGCATAATAGGCTATGGTTAGCCCTCCAAAATCAGCAATATTCTCACCAAGTGTTAATCGTCCATTAACATATAAACCAGGCAATGCTTCAAAGCCATTAAATTGATTAACTAATTTATTCGTACGCTCATTAAATTGAACCATATCTGCTTCTGTCCACCAGTTTTCAAATTGACCTGCAGCGTTAAATTGAGCACCCTGATCGTCAAATCCGTGCGTAAATTCATGGCCAATTACGGCACCCATTCTTGCATAGTTTACTGCATCTTCAACATTTTCGTCGAAGAAAGGAGGCTGCATAATTCCGGCTGGAAAAACTATTTCAGTTTGTAAAGGGTTGTAATAAGCGTTAACCATATGTGGAGGCATTCCCCACTTGCTTTTATCAATAGGTTCGTTTAATTTTTTAGTGTTTTTTGTAATGGAATACTTATCCAACATTAGACTGTTTTGTGCATAAGAGTTTCTTGTAATAGTTAATCCTTCATATGATTTCCACTTATCTGGATACCCTAGTTTTCGTGTAAAGGCATTCATTTTTTCAATGGCCTTCTCCTTGGTCTCTTCACTCATCCAACCCAAATCCTTGATTCTTTTTCGGTATACGATGGTCAAATTATCCACCATCTCATTCACTTTTGCCTTGGCCTCAGGAGAAAATGATTTATTCACGAACAAATGCCCAAGTGCTTCCCCTAATTCATTTCCAGTTAACTTGTCAATGCCTCTTTCAAGCATTTCTTTTTGTTTTTTCTGACCAGAAATTTTTGTTCCGTAAAATGCAAATTGCATGGCTTCCATATCTGTTGTCATTACACTTCCTAAGCTATTAAGAACTTTAAATTGAAGGTAATTTTTAACGTTCTCAATGTCGTAGGTTTTTGCAACTGACATGAACCCCTCTATAAATTTGGGTTGCATTGCAATTAGCGTATCAAAGCTTGCGTATCCTCTCAATTTATAGTACTCATCCCACTTAAATTTTGGAAATTCTTCTTTGAATTTTCTATAGCTAATTGGGTTGTACATTAAAGCAATGTTTCTTAACTCCGTTGAGTTCATACTGAGCATTGCTAAGGAATATTCCAATTCATAAATTTGTTGAATTTCCTCTTCAGTTTTCGTTAAGCCGGACAATTTGAACATATCCTGAATATAAGCGCGATAAGCACTTTGAATACTTTTAGAGGCATCATCTGTCTTCGTATAATAGTCCTTGTCTGGAAGTGAAATACCACCTTGTCCTAGATAAACACTGTGTTTAGTATTTACTTTTAGATCTTGTTCAACGCCTACCTCAAAAAAACCACCAACCCCGTAGTTGTGGAGTTCTGCAAGTACTGTGTGTAATTCATCTAAGGATTTCATGGCATCTATTTTTTGCATGAAAGGCTCCATAGCCTTATATCCTTCACTATTTCTTTGATCTGTGTTTGAGAAAGTAAAATAGTAATCCCCAACCAGTTGTTCCTCAGTACCAGGTTCATTTTTAGATGCAGAGATTTCCAAAAGAATTTCCTTCAAAATCTTATTGTTTCTATCCTGAACCTCATCAAAACTTCCAATTTTTGTTTTGGAATCAGGTACGGGATTATTTTGCACCCAATTACCATTTGCATATTGGTAAAAATCTTCAGAAGGATTTACACTGGTATCCATATAGGAAAAGTCTAAAGTATTTACCGTTCCTTCAGGTAAGTTAATGTCTGGGTTTTTTGTGTCAGTCAGCCCTGAACAGGCAGTTAAAACAACTGAACTTAAAAGTAGTATGTGTTTATTTTTCATTCTTGTATAACATTTCAGTATGAGGTATGCCATCTTCTAAATATGACTTTCCCGTACTTTTGAATCCGTGAAATTCGTAAAATTTAATGAGATAATCTTGGGCAGAAATACGAATGTTAGAATTACCGTATAAACGGACAATTTCATCCATAACAAAAGACATCAAGCTATGTCCTAGTCCTTTTTTTCGATACGCTTGGTTAACCAGTACCCTTCCAATCGAAATCTCCTTATAAGATAATCCTGCGGGCAGTAACCGTGCATATGCAAGTATCTCTTTACCACTTTTTAGATAACAGTGTATTGATTCTGTATCCTTTCCATCTAACTCAGGGTATGGGCAATTTTGTTCAACAACAAAAACATTAATCCGTTGCCTCAAAATTTCGTGAAAGTCCAACTTTGAAAGTTCATTAAAGTTTCTTGAGTATTTTTCCATTAGAACTTATCGTATACCAATATTAGAAATATATAGGCCGGAATTAATAAAGCCACATATGGCGCATATTTATCGTTGTTGGTGTATTTGAGCTTCTTTCTATAGTTAAAGCTTTTGAGTCTATTCTTCATATGTGCCCTGTTGAAATAGGTAAATATAACTCCAACTGCTAAACAGCTTAGGAAGGGGACAAGTCCATGATAAACAGCTTGGCTATAGCTTATTTCACCCCGCAAATAGAATTGCAGAAAGATCATAAAAATCGGCAGTATGATAGCGATTAGAGCCGCATTTAAGCGTAAAAACTTGTAATAATCCTCAAACATTGATCTAGTTTTAATTCTTCTCGCTTCCAGTAAAGAATAAAAAACTACGGGGACAAAGGCCCAAATAATTCCTGTTGTGCCAGGACTAAAAAGTTCAAAATAATAGGTAATGGAACCGTAAACTATTATGGTAATGCCTATTAATACCAAATAGCGCCAGGAACCAAGTATTTTTTCTAAGTATGTACCCAGCACAAATAGGAAGTAAACGTTGATAAAAAAGTGCAGCCATTCTGTATATGCAATTTGCGAAAAGCCTTGATAGAATATAAAGCCAAATCTTCTAAAGAAATGGATTTCGTTATTCAGCACATCAAAAATCCCTTGCAGCTTGGGAAACATTTTGACACCAATCAACACACAAAACATTACTCCAGTTAGAATAAATGTTATGACAGTTTTTTTATTGTCTGTACTCCTTAATTCTTCATACATACTGCTAAACTATGTCAATTTCTTTGGATTTAGTGTAAACCAAAAACTTTTTACTAACGTTTATGTTTGAAATATTTAAAATATCAGCGTATTCAAAAATTTGCTTTTTGTGTGCAGGGTTTCGTTCGCCGGTTTTAAATTCTAAAAGAATATAGGAGTCTCCTTTCTTTATGAGTTTATCCAAGACTCTTTTTTGACCAAAAACATCAAAAATTTCTCGTTCAGAGTATATATGATCAGCCTCTTTGTACAATTCTTTTAACTCTGGGATTAGCAGAATTTCTTCTATTTTTTGGCTGAATATATTAATTTCTGAAGAAAGTAAAAGACCTAATTTTTCTGCCAAGAGCAGTGCCTTATCAATTTCAGTTATACTGTGACATTTTGATAATAAAAAATGGATGATATTTCCCTCTGAACGGGGGTTCTGGCCTTCCTTTAAAAGATCAGAAGAGCGCGTTGACAGGTGCACATTTCTTTGTGACGATATTTTTGGGTTTATGTAGGAGACTGGAGTGGAGGACTCTTGCTCGTTGTTGACCGGTATTTCTCCAATTTCCCAATCAATAAATGATTTTTTCTCTTTTCCATACTGGTCGGATATGCAAGAAATTATTGGACTATTATCATTTCCTTCCATCACTAGTAACGCTTTTTCCGCTCTTGTGATGGCAACATAATAGGTGTTTATATCATCAACCAGTTTCTTTTCTTTTTCTAGGTCATATAATTCTGACTTGTACGCTATTTCTGATTTACTTTGAATCGATCCAAATAATTCTAATTTAAGATTCTCGTTGACTTCTGTCTCAATCCAATCTTTATATCCCTTGCTACTATTCTTTTTTCCTTTGAAATAAAGTATGCAAATAGGAAACTGTAAACCTTTTGATTTATGTACCGTGCCTATCTCAATTGCTTTTTCTGATTTAGGTGTAGCTATTGTAGTTGATTTTCCTTTTTCATCCCAGAACTTAAGGAAATGTGCTAGGTTACTTCTTTGTTTGAAGAAATGTTGATTTAGCAAATCCAAGAAACTTTGTAAAAAGAGGTCAGAAAAATCGAACTTTAATTGTTTTGCGCAATGTAGCACAAAATCAAAGTAATTTATAAAGTTTACCGGGCGGGTATCAATTCCATAATCTTCATAAAACTGATCTATGTCAATAGAAGAATTACTCCAAGATATTGGAGTGTTTTCATACACTTTCTCTCCTTCTTTTGGCTTTTTTTCTTCCAATCTATGGTATCGATCAAACAAAAGCTCGTGAGAATAATCATTTGCGTAAGAAAGATGATATAAAACTAAAAATGACCTGCTTGAATGCGGCGAATTTAGTTGCTTTAAAATAGCAATTAGGGTGTTTACCTCTGGACTTTCATTTAAGCTTACCGAGTTTGAAATACTTATCGAATAGTTGTTTTTTCTTAACAAACTTGCCGCCTGCGCGGCTGATTTGTTTTTTCTACTCAATATGCAAATGTCACTGGGTTTATAACCCTTGTCTAAAATTTCTTTGATGTTTTTTAGAAGCTTTTTATCCATTTCGTCATCAGCGCTATCCTTAAAAAGTTCAACACTTACCATCCCTTCTCCGTCTTTGTGATTTTTCTGATGCGAGTCCGCGTATGCATTCTTATAGTCAGCAGATAGCTCCTTAAAAGCATAGTCACAAAAGGAGTTTGCAAAGGAAACTATGTTCTTGAAGGACCTGTAATTGGTATCTAACACATGTATTTCAGCGTTACGTTCTAAATCCTTTTCATAAGCTTTAATTTTTTCATTTAAGGGTGAGTAAATGGTCGGTAAATCGATGAATTGTCTCATTTCTCCACCTCTAAACCGATAAATACTTTGTTTTGCATCTCCTACAATTAAGGATGTGCCTCCTTTACTCAAGCACTCGGATATAAGCGGTAACATTCCTTGAAATTGCCATATACTGGTATCTTGAAATTCATCTATTAGTATATGCTCGTAACGTTCACCAGCAAACTCATAAATAAATGGAACCGGCTCATTAATACTTATATCCGCAATGATTTGATTTAATTCGCTTAAAAGGAATGTGGCGTTCTCTTCTTTTAATTGGGATACGATGGTGCCAATTTCACCCATTAGGTAATTTAATGGCAAGTCATCAAGTGATTGGAGCACAGTGTCTAAACGCAAGGCCTTTGGGTGGATTTCGCTCATAAACGCATACACCTTGTTCTCAATACCCGCAAAGAAATCGGATGGATCTTTGTCCCAGCTCTTTCCAACCCATTTGTCATGAATTTGATACGTCTCACCAGTAAACTTAATCAGTTCATTTAAGTTTAAATCACCCTTAATATAGTTTTCAAACTTTAGGGGCATTAGGCCAGTTCTTGAATAGAGTTTTGGTTCATAGCCCCCTGAGTCGATTAATTTATTTAAGTTTTCACAGAGGGTTTCTATATTTTTTGAAAGTTCAATTCTCTCTTTTTTTAAATTCTGGTATATCGAATGATATTCATCAAGCGATATTTTATGAATGTTTTCAAAGCGATCGGTATTTCCCTCTTTCAAGAGTTGAAACTTTATATCGTCGAATAAATCCTGAAAATAGGTGTTGGAATCGGACTCCAGTTTATGGCTAGCAAAGTCAAGCAGAATTTTATACAACTTTTTATCTTCCCTAGCCTTTTGATATAACTGTTGTATAGCACTATCAAGTATTAAATCTTCACTTACCTCAGTTTGAAAATCAAAAGGCAAGTTTAATTCTCTTCTAAACGCCTTGATTATACTTAAAAGGAATTTATCTATGGTGCTAATAGATAACCTAGATTTGTTTTGTAAAATGTGATGTAATGTTTTTACGGCTCTTTCACTCAAAGTATTGGCGTCTATGCCGGTCTCATCAATCAGTGCCTTTTTTAATTCGGAGTCATTATTTTGCATATCGCTCAAGGCTGAAACTATACGCTCCTTCATTTCATTGGCCGCTTTATTGGTAAAAGTTATGGCCAATATATTCTGATATGAATCGGTTTTATCATTGGCAAGACAAGTCGCTAAAAAATACTTTACGAGGGTGAAGGTTTTTCCACTACCTGCAGAGCTCTTATATATTTTAAACACCTTTCCCATTTTTATTCCTAGCTTTTATTTCCTTATCTTGCCCTTTAAATTTACGATTAGATTTAGATTTGAAATGAAAAAAATATTTTTTTTAGGAGCTTTGGCATTTTCAGTATGTAATTTGTCAGCGCAGATTGAAAGTTCTTCTTTTACATCAACAGGTCATGCGGGTGCCACTAGTTTTGCAACCGATTACCAAGCGGTAGGAATTAATCCAGCAAATCTTGGCTGGACTATGAAATTCGAAGATAAAAAAATGGCATTAGGCCTCAATGAATTTACATTTTCAATCCATTCACAGGCTCTGGAAAAACAAGAGCTCAGAGATGAGTTTAACTCTATATGGAGAAATAAATCGGCCGATAGTCTAACACGAGATGAAAAGATACAGTATGCAAAAGACTTTACAGATTTAGGATTTGCGATGAATGCGAATTTTGGAAGCTTTGGTTTTGCCCTGACCACAGATAAACTTGGCGGAATTGGTTTTAGAATAAACGACCATTTTTCCTATTACAGTAAATTAGGTGAGACAGCTTCTGATTTGTTGTTTTTAGGAAAAACCTCTTCTTATTTTGACAGTTTAACAATCGTGAATTATAATGGAGACACAACTCAAATCGCTAACGATCCCAGCGCATATGATTATGATACACTTAACATCTTATCAGGTTTTACCTCCGCACCAGATTTGATATCACAAATCACAAGGGGAACGGATATAAATTCGGTTTGGTACCGTGAGTATAATCTTTCCTACGGACGTAAAATTGTTGATGTGGAGGATAAGTTTGCTATATACGCTGGAGCTGGGGTAAAATATCTCCAGGGAATGTTTTTAATGAATATTGTATCTGATGATGATGGTTTTACGGCTTATTCAGCAACAACACCTTTCTTTGATATTGACTACGGATCTGCGGCGATGGGAAATCCAAGTGCGATGAGCACACAATCAGGCTCTATTCCAAATGCTGTAGGAAGTGGTTTTGGTTTTGACCTTGGTTTTAATGCCGTAATTGGTAAAAAACTAAAAATAGCTACCTCAATAATTGATATGGGATCTATGACTTGGGATGGAAATGTTTACACCGTTAAGGACACCTTATTGTTTGATACAGAATCAAACGGATTGGAAAGCTTCAACATTGCTCAATCATTTTCTTCTTGGGTAGGTGACGATGGAATTTTCAGTTATCAAGGTGAAGAAAAAATTGAGGTAAAACTTCCAACCAAATTCCGTTTTGGAGCTAGTTTAGACTTGGGCGAAATTGCGGAAATTGGTTTTGATTACATGCAACCTCTAAATGATGCGCCAGGTAATATGGAAAAACCCATGTTTGGTTTGGGGGGAGATGTTAAGCCGCTGCCATTTTTGAAAATTTCTGCAGGGGTTCTGACAGGTGGAAATTACGACACACAAATCCCCGTTGGAATCGGAATTTTTGCTCCTTCTGGGACCTATGAGTTTGGTATCGCCAGTAGGGATGCCATTACCTTTTTTGCAAAGAACGGTCCAACCCTTTCTCTTTCCATGGGATTCATGAGGTTTAGGTTCTAGACTGAATAAGACAAAATTAATTGGGGAAGCTTAGGCTTCCCTTTTTTATGTTCTTATCTTTGAGGAAAATCAAAGATATGAGCGTAAGAAACCTTGAACCTAGTGCTTTGTGGAATCATTTTGCAGATTTAAATGCGGTGCCGCGCCCTTCCAAAAAAGAAGAAAAAGTAATTCAGTTTGCTGTAGATTTTGGTAAGTCACTGGGACTAGAGACATTTACTGATGCGATTGGGAATGTTATAATTAAAAAACCGGCAACTCATGGGATGGAAGACCGAAAGACTTTGGTTTTACAATCGCACTTGGACATGGTTCATCAGAAAAACGCGGATACAGTTTTTGATTTTGAAAATGAAGGAATAAAAATGCTGGTGGATGGGGATTGGTTGACCGCAGATGGAACCACACTTGGAGCTGATAACGGAATAGGAGTGGCAACGATAATGGCTCTTCTTAGCTCAAAAGAAATATCTCACCCGGCACTAGAAGCACTTTTCACCATTGATGAAGAAACTGGAATGACAGGTGCTTTTGAGCTAGATACTACCATACTCAAAGGTGATATATTGCTTAATCTGGACACAGAAGATGACGATGAATTTTCCATTGGCTGTGCCGGAGGAATTGACACAAACACATCTTATAATTACGATACTGAAAGCGGGGTTAAAAGGGATTCTGTGTACAAAGTGTCAATTACAGGTCTCAAAGGTGGGCACTCTGGAATGGATATACATTTAGGTAGGGGGAATGCCAATAAGTTAATGGCAAGATTACTTCTAAACCTAGAGCAATGTGGCTTGAAGTTAATTGAGTTTGATGGAGGGTCTTTGAGGAATGCGATTCCAAGAGAAGCTTTTGTTATTGCAGAGTTATGCAACGACTGTTTGGTAAAAATGGATGAGAGAAAGGCAGCTATAGAATCTGAATTCTCTACTCCTGAACCGAGTCTCAGAATAAACTGGGAAAAGCATGATTATGAGAGTGATGGTGACTTTGTTTCAAAAAAGGATACAAGTAAAATTTTAAACACAATTAATGCGGTTTATAACGGGGTATTTCGAATGAGTCCCGATATCGAGGACTTGGTTGAAACTTCCTCGTCTTTAGCTCGAGTTATCGTCAAGGATGGAAAATTTCAAACGCAAAGTTTACAGAGAAGCTCATCAGAAACGAGTAAAATGGATATTGCGCATACAGTTGCTTCACCCTTTTATTTGATGGGATCACAAGTTGAGCACACGGGTTCATATCCTGGTTGGCAGCCAAACACCAATTCAGAGATTTTGAATTTAATGGTGCCTATGTATAAAGAAATGTTCAGTGAAGACCCAAGAGTTCAAGCCTGTCATGCTGGACTGGAATGTGGTATTTTGGGAGAAAAGTACCCTAATTGGGATATGATTTCTTTTGGGCCAACAATCAGAAACCCACATTCTCCAGATGAGAAAGTGCACATTGGAAGCGTTCAGAAATTCTGGAAATTCTTTTTAGAAGTAGTTAAAAACACCCCAAAAAAATGAAATTACACGTCTTAAACACCGGATATTTTAAGTTGGACGGTGGAGCAATGTTTGGTGTTGTTCCAAAATCAATTTGGACAAGAACTAATCCTGCAGATGATAACAACATGTGTACATGGGCCATGCGTTGTATGCTCGTTGAAACATCTGATCGTCTAATTCTAATTGATACGGGGATAGGAAATAAGCAGTCAGAAAAATTCTTTGGATATTATTATTTACAGGGTATAAAGACTTTAGAAACGGCCTTGGCTGAAAAAGGATTTACGCCAGATGATATTACGGATGTTTTCCTCACACATTTGCATTTTGATCACTGTGGAGGAGCCATTCAATGGGATGCTTCAAAGGAAAGATTGGAGCCCGTTTTTAAAAACGCAAAATATTGGAGTAATGAAAGGCATTGGGATTGGGCAATTAATCCAAACTCTAGAGAAAAAGCAAGCTTCTTGAAGGAGAACATTTTACCAATACAGGAATCCGGTCAGCTAAACTTTATAAAGCGTGAAGAGGCAAGTACTTCAGAATTCTTCACAGGCTTTGACGTGCTTTTCGTAGATGGTCACACGGAAAGTCAAATGCTTCCTATTATAAAATACCAGGATAAAACCTTGGTGTTCATGGCAGATTTGTTGCCCTCTGTGGGACACATACCTTTAGCTTATGTTATGGGCTATGATACGAGACCACTAATTACCTTAGAAGAAAAAGGAGCTTTTTTGAAACATGCTTGTGAGAATGATTTTGTGTTATTCCTTGAGCATGATTCGGTAAATGAATGTTGTAATTTAAAAATGACAGAGAAGGGTGTGAGATTAAATAAGTCTTTTTCCTTTAGTGAGATGTTCTTGTAATTACTGACCCCGTAGTTCAACAGGATAGAATAGACGCCTCCTAAGCATCAGATTTGGGTTCGAGTCCCGACGGGGTCACAAATAATTTGAAGTAAAGGATTATTTTACCTTTTTGCCTTGAAGAATTAGTTCTTTTTCTTCTTTTTTCGCTTACCAAAATTTAATCCATCAACATCCCAATCCCTGTCATTAACAAAAGTAAAGCGCAGGCGAATAAAAAAGTTGTTCGTATTGGTAAATGTGCTTGATTTTGTTAAGATGTGATATCCTGCTTGTAAGTGAAGTCCAAATACTCGGTAGCCAAGCATAGGTGATACCCCAAACCGTTCTTTTTCAAAATTGGTCCTTAACACTAAACTTCCCCCATAGGTAAGATTTAATCTCCCTTCTTTTTGCCAATAACCAGTTTCAAACCCCAATACGTGCTCAAAGAAATTATAATTGAAGCCCAAGTGTGCACCATGTGTTTTTGGCTTCACTAGTTTAATTTTCTTCCACATACGTTCGGCACCAATTTCAAATACATCAAAGCGGCCTCTTTCATATCCGAAATATGGCCCGGTTTTTTTCACACTTATTTCTAAAGGACGCGGATGGGGAACGGGTTCCCAATAATTTTGACCCCTTGCAACAAAACTGATTAGTAATATGACCGTATAAATGATTCTCACGCCGTTAATTTACTTTAATTTCTTTTAGCTTGTTAGATAGTACTGCTTTCAATAAATTAGCCAAAAAAGTAACAATGAAAACATACAAACTAACATTAATTGCTGGTTTAGCCTTCTTGGGCTTGGCCTTTGCATCTAGTATAGATGACAAAAAAGAGAAGTATCCAAGTCTTGAAATAGGAGCGAAAGCACCCATGCAAAAAGCTCTAATGAAAGATGTGAGTGGAAAAGAAATTCATATGGAAGGATTGAAACAAAAAAACGGTCTTTTGGTCGTGTTTTCTTGTAATACTTGTCCATTTGTTGTTGGAGGTGAAACCCTAGGTGAAGGTTGGGAAGGCAGGTATAATGAATTATACGACTATGCCACTCAACATCAAATAGGAATGGTTTTAATTAATTCCAATGAGGCAAAAAGAGACGGTGCGGATGCATATGATCGCATGAAAGAACGCGCCACAGAACAAGGTTATAAAATGTCTTACGTAGTCGATGAAGACTCAAAGTTAGCGAATGCCTTTGGGGCCAAAACTACTCCGCATGTGTATCTTTTTGACGGTGATTTTAAACTACAATATAAAGGAGCAATTGATGACAATAATAAAAACGCTTCTAAAGTTGAAAAGCACTACTTAAAAGATGCCATAAAAGAGTTGGCTAGCGGGAAAAAGGTGTCAGTTCCAGAAACAAAAAACCTTGGATGCAGCATTAAGCGAACCAAATAAAATACGACTAACATTTGTTAGCAAACAGAAGGCCTGTTCAAAAGATAATTTTATTTGGACAGGCCTTCTTCGTTTCTTTGTGTCAAAGTCGAAAAAATGAATGTATTAGTTCTAGGATCTGGGGGAAGAGAGCATGCTATTGCATGGAAATTATCTAATAGCTCCCAGCTTGATCAATTATATATTGCTCCCGGAAACGCGGGAACAAAAAGTGTTGGAGAAAATGTTCCACTTGACCCTATGAACTTTGAGGAGGTAAAATCTTTTTGCCTTGAAAATGATGTGAATATTGTTGTCGTTGGACCTGAACAACCTTTAGTAGCAGGAATTGCTGATTTCTTTGAGTCGGATGCTGAATTGAGAAATGTAACGCTCATAGGACCAAATAAAAAAGCAGCACAACTTGAAGGTTCAAAGGATTTCGCAAAGAACTTCATGATGCGAAACAATATTCCTACCGCTAAATACGCAACTTTTACCAAGAAGACTTTGAAAGAAGGATACGCTTTTCTAGAGTCAATGAATGCACCATATGTACTTAAGGCAGATGGGCTAGCGGCTGGAAAGGGAGTTTTAATTATTGATAATCTTGCTGAGGCAAAAGCCTCTCTTAAAGAAATCCTTAGCGATAAAAAATTTGGTGAAGCAGGTGCTAAGGTAGTAATAGAGCAATTTTTATCTGGTGTAGAAATGTCTTGTTTCATTTTAACAGACGGTAAATCTTATAAAATTCTGCCTTCAGCCAAAGATTATAAGAGAATTGGAGAGGGAGATACCGGACTAAATACCGGTGGAATGGGTGCAGTTTCTCCAGTGCCTTTCCTAAATTCTGATTATATGGACTTGGTTGAAACTAGAATAATTAAACCAACCATAAAGGGACTTGCTTTGGATGGGATTCATTATCAAGGGTTCATCTTTTTCGGATTAATTAATGTTAAAGGAGAACCCTACGTAATTGAGTACAACTGCCGTATGGGTGATCCAGAGACAGAAGTGGTAATGCCACGTTTAAAGTCTGACCTACTCGATTTGTTTGAAGGAATTGCAACCAATACACTCTCGGAACGAGATGTTGATATTGATCCAAGAACCGCTATAACCGTAATGATGGTTTCAGGAGGTTATCCAGAAGCTTATGAAAAAGGAAAGCCAATTTCTGGAATTACAGGAGTTCAAGATGCTTTAGTATTCCATGCAGGTACCAGAGAAGAAAGTGGAAGAGTATTTACGAACGGAGGTAGGGTATTAGCCGTTACAGCCTATGGTAAGGATATTGAAAGAGCCACGCAAGCAGCTTATAACAATTTAAGCTTGATTTCTTTTGAAAACGCTAATTACCGAGAAGATATCGGTCAAGATTTGATGCGAGAGAAAAAAGTAAAGTAGTTTACTTTATTTGATCAGGGTTGTTTGCAGCTTCTGCATTATACTTAGCCTGCATTTTCAACCAGATAAACAAACCTACGAAACCACCTAAAAGGAAGAACAAGTTAATTCCAAAAAAGCCCCAATTACCTAGAGGTACAAGCACAGTGTCAAAGGTCCAAACTAAAAGATCTCCTAAAGGCTCAACGAATGTTTGTAAGTTCATTTTGTAAAATTTATAGTACAAATAAACAAAACTTTCCTTTTAATACCATAGCTCTAACTCAAAAAATGGAAGATTTAGTTTAATTTTATAGCGAAGATAATTTTATGCAAAAACTTGAGAATTATATAGGAGGTAAGCTATTAGCACCTCTTTCAGGCAATTATATTGATAACTATGATCCCTCAAGAGGAAAGGTTTATAGCTTAATTCCACGCTCAGCTAAAGAGGATGTTCAGCTTGCTTATGAAGCAGCAGAAACAGCTTTTAAAACTTGGAGTACAACACCTGCAAGTGAACGTGGAAGAATCATGCAAACCATAGCTGATCTTATTCAAGAACGCCTTGATGAACTGGCTGAAGCAGAAAGTCTAGACAACGGAAAACCATTAAAACTAGCCAGCCATGTAGATATTCCGCGAGCCAGTCAAAACTTCTCATTTTTTGCAACCGGAATACAACATTTTTCATCGGAATCACACAATTCCGAAAACGCCATAAATTTTACACTTAGAAAGCCAATAGGTGTAGTAGGATGCATTTCGCCTTGGAATTTGCCTCTTTATTTATTCACTTGGAAAATAGCACCTGCACTTGCAGCTGGAAATTGCGTAGTCGCAAAACCTTCTGAGGTAACTCCTATGACTGCATATTTATTAAGCAAACTTTGTATTGAGGCTGGTCTTCCTCCTGGAGTATTGAATATTGTTCATGGTCTTGGTCATGAATGTGGAAATGAGATCGTTTCTCACCCAAAGATCAAAGCAATCTCTTTTACAGGCGGGACTTCCACAGGAGCACATATTGCAAAAATAGCGGCCCCTATGTTCAAAAAATTGTCCTTGGAATTGGGAGGGAAAAATCCTACACTGGTATTTGCTGATTGCGATTTTGAAGACACTGTTTCTCAAGTAGTGAGAGCTTCATTTGCCAACCAAGGTCAAATTTGTTTATGTGGTTCAAGAATATTGATAGAAGAATCCATTTACGATAAATTCAAAGAAGCCTTCCTAGAAAAGGTGAGAAAAACAAAAGTTGGAGCACCTAATGACCCAACTGTTCATATGGGAGCTTTGGTTTCTAAGGATCATATGGAAAAGGTAATCTCCTACATTGAACTAGCTAAAGAGGAAGGAGGAGTTATTTTACACGGTGGAAATCGAGTAAATGTTGAAGGAGAATTTGCTGAAGGTTATTATTTGGAACCAACTGTAATTGAAGGTTTAGATCAAAATTGCCGCACAAACACGGAAGAGATTTTTGGACCCGTTGTGACCTTGCAAAAATTTAAGAGTGAAGAAAAGGCTCTTCAGCTCGCAAATGCCACGGAATATGGATTAGCTACTTCCGTTTGGACAACCAACATTAAAAGGTCTCAACGATTAGCACAACAATTGGATTTTGGAATCGTTTGGATTAATTGTTGGCTTTTACGTGACCTTCGTACCCCTTTTGGTGGAATGAAAAATTCTGGAGTAGGACGTGAGGGAGGATGGGAAGCCCTTAAGTTTTTTACTGAACCAACAAACGTATGCATAAAGCTTTAGGCTTAGTCTTATTATTTTTATTTCTTCTGTCATGTAAGGAGAATTCGACTCCGCAACCAAAGGAGAAGAATCTTCAAAAAAGTAATTCAGAGATTAACCTTGGAAATAAAATTGAAGACTGGATAAATTACGCTTATGAAGACAGTGTAGAAATCCTTCTAAACGCCGATAAATTTGCACTAAAAATAACAAAAGGTTATCCGATCACAGATAGTCTTAGAAATTCCATTTCCTCATCAATTAAAAAAACGCCTTGGTTAAAAAACGAACTCCAAACTTCTGCCAATTTTGACCTTTACTATGCAGGAAATAAAAAAGATAAAGGCTTTGAATTTTTGTACTTTTTAGTGGCTTATAATCCAGGCTTTAATTACATAATTTTCCAAATGGATAAGGATAGTATTGTTGATATGTTTAGCTTTATTCGGGCAGGTTATTTGAGTGATTCCTACGGAACAACCTTAAAAATTGCGAATCATATGGGAGAAGACTATGAAGAACAAGGGATTCTCTTGAAGGAGATCAAACGTAATTTTAATAGGGCAAACTGTTCTGAAGTTTGGAATCAATCTGTTATTGTTGACGACCTATTAAAGAATACTACTACTCTCAGAACAATGCTCCTAGCTTGTCGCTCTGATCAACATACAAAAGACACGGACAGTCTAGTAGAGCTTCTTAATACCGATCCACACTACAGTCTTTTATTGTACGACTATCACGCTAAAAAAGGAAACTTCTCTAAGGCACTAGCGTATTTAAAAGTGCTAAAAAGCCTATTGCCTTTTGATAGCTATTTAAACGTTCCAGAAGCTGCCCTGCATAATAAGTTAACCAATTACAAAAAGGCTGATAGCCTTATTGGTGCCGTTGATTCCAAGTATGTTCACGATTATTTTTATCTCTACACAAAACTGGACGCTGAGATTAAATTAGAAACTTATGCGGAGGCCTTAAAGACTTTAAGTTTATTGCGAGGGGAGGGGATGACCAAAAGTGAAATTTTGGAATTCATTGAAATTCAATACCCAGATTTTTACCGACACAAAAGTTTCCAGAGTTGGAATCTTTAATCAATCTTCTTCATTCCATTGGTAAGAAACCATCCAAGATGGTCATTAACCCAAGCTTCAAATGCATGATATTTTTTCAGCAATTTCATACTTATTAAACGTGTTGCCGCAAGTTTTGTTGTAAATAACGACTTCTTTCAAACTTAGCAAATTAAGGCTTAGTTTTTGTGCTAGCACTTATGGATTTATTAACAAAATAGTGTGCGCGCTTGAGCTAGGAATCCTATTTTAGCGAAAACAATAGATATATCTTTGAGTAAAGCTTGAAACGTCACATATTTCAATATCGATATTACATCATCATTCTGGTAGCGCTACTCCTTGTCATTTCGGAATTGCTACTCCCTACGCATGACGGTAAAGTACCGGAACATATTGCGAATAAAATAGGTCTTGCTGTAGAAGAGATCGCACAGTTAGGTGAAGGAGAGATTAAAAAGTCTCTTAAAGCAATGTCCGATGATGAAATAAGGCAAGACGTATTTAATAAAACTAGCGACGATTATGCGATTGCCATTTATAAGAAAGAAAACTTAATTGCTTGGAATAAGCACCTATTTCCAATACCTCTTAAGTTTCAGGACCATAAAGGACTTATTGAAACAGGGAAGGGATTCTTTTATATACTTCAAGGAAAGTCAGGAGAGTTTCAAAAGCAAATATGGATACCGGTCTACTATAAATTTCCCTTCAATAATAAGTATCTAAAAAATTCATTTCCAAAGTATATTGGGGTATCCAACGCATATGAATTAAATAAATCAGGGACGGACCTTTCCTCACCATTGAAAATCCTTGGAAAAAAGGAGGCATATGTTTCACATAATTCGGATATTTTGCGTCAACAGAATACCTTTACATGGAGTTCATTTCTTGCTTGGATAGCATTACTTTTTTTGCTCATTTTTTTATGGCTAGAGGCAAGTTTTTGGGTACGTAAAACAAATCTTTTCTATGGAATTTTGATGTTTGCTGGAAGCCTTCTAATGCTAAGGTATATTTCGGTCAATTTTCAGTTTCCTCATAGCTTTCTTGATACCTCATGGTTTGATCCTTTACTCTATGCGCATTCAGAGTGGACTCCTAGTTTAGGGCACTTATTGCTTCACACATTTTTCATTTTATTATTGGTTTTATTCATTTACAGGAAGAGAGATCATCATGATTTGAATCTACCCAAGGCGCTTATCAATGTGATTAGTTTTTTCGGAATGGCTATCAGCCTATGGTCTTTGTTATACATCAGTGGACTATTGAAAAGCTTAATTTTAGATAGCCAGTTATTGTTTAACAATAACAATTTGTTCCAAATGTCAGCGCAAAGTGTCGCAGCAATCCTTGTGCTTGCATTTTGTTTCTTAAGCCTAGTTTTAGGCCTAACTTTCGTTTTCAAAATTTTAAGAAGATCGGATTTCGATAGAACGAATGCTTATTCCTTAGCGATTGTTTTGGGAGTCGTATTTTTTATTTTGGCCTATCTGTTGGGAGAGTATTCTTTCCTTATTAGTCTGTGGCCTTTACTCTCAATTTGGATTGTTGTTCATGTTGTTTATGATTTAGATGAAAAATTTAGTTTTAGCGCTTCTGTTGGACTGCTTGCTATTACAGCAGCCTTAATTTCTGTTAATTTACTAGGGTACAGCACAGAAAAAGAACTACGAAACAGACTACTTTATGCAGAAAAGCTAGCTAGCGATGAAGATCCAGATACGGAATTCAAATTTGCCAGCCTTGTTGAAAAGTGGGATAAAGATGAGCTGTTCACGCGTCCGTTTGTAAGTGAAACTGAGAAAAGTAAAACCGAATTTGATTATAAAATAAAGAAGGAATACTTCAGTGGTTTTTGGAATAAATACGATATAACATTTTACCTATATTATTCTGACGGTATCGACTGGAAAAAGGAGCCGAGCAACCCTGATAGAAGCCAAGAGGATCTAGAAAATTTAATCGAAAATTACGGTCTTAGCTGTCCTCAAACCGATAAACTATTTTTGGTTAAGGACTATAAGAACCAATTGTCTTATGTTTTCCGTTACCCGATTAAAAATGCTGCCGATAGTTTACTTGGAATTTTATATGGTGAACTTAAATCAAAAAAGCTACCAAGTGAAATTGGCTTTCCTGAGTTAACAATAGATACAAAGGCAGGAACGATTGAGGAGTTAGCGGGGTATTCATACGCACGATATTTGGACGGGCAAATTATTCAAAAGTCAGGCGCATACAATTATAATATTAGTCCTGAAAATTTACAATCTAAAATAGGGGACAAGCGTCACATCTTTTATTTAGCAGATGGTTTCTCTCATTTGATATATAGAGTTTCACCGAATGCTCTTCTTGTGCTGGGTAAACCAACGGATGGTATATTGGAGAAAGCTACAACCTTCTCATACATATTTGCTATTCTGAGTTTACTTATAATTGTTTTAATCGTCCTACGAGAAATATCAGATGGGATTAATATTTCCAACCTTTCTTTGAAGAGTAAGATACAGTTTATCATTATTGGACTTATTTTTTCTTGTTTGGTATTATTTGGATTAGGTATTCGCTATTACATTGAAAGTCAAAATAGACAGAAGAATGAAAAACTAATATCTGAGAAAATAGAATCTGTTCACATAGAAGTCCGCAAAAAACTTGGAGATAAGGATGATTTGTCTGAGCCCAACGTGACTGATGGTTATAAGAACATGATCATGCACAAGTTCAGCAGTGTTTTCTTTACTGATATTCATTTGTATGACCTAGAAGGTAATTTAATTGCCTCCTCCAATCATGACCTCTTCCATTATGATTTAATTACTCAAAAAATGAATCCTATCGCCTTCAAAGAAATGGTGATAAACCAAAGAAGTCGCTTTGTACAAAAAGAGCATATAGGGGGAATGGAGTATTTGAGTGCTTATAAGCCCTTTATTAATAAGGAAGGGAAAACTTTGGCTTATCTAAATCTGCCATTCTTTGCCAAGCAAAACCCACTGGAAAATGAAAGTTACAACTTCATTATTGCCATTGTAAACATATTTGTTGTTCTATTTGCTTTGAGTATTGTGGCTGCTTTATTTGTATCAAATTGGGTAACCAAACCGCTAAAACTGCTTCAAGAGAACGTATCTAACATAGAATTTGGGAAGTCCAATAAACCTATTGCTTACACGGGTCAAGATGAGATTGGAAACTTGGTGAAAGAATATAATAACAAGGTTAGAGAATTAGAGCAAGCAGCAGATCAATTGGCTCGTTCTGAAAGGGAAAGTGCATGGCGCGAAATGGCAAAACAGGTAGCTCATGAAATAAAAAATCCTTTAACCCCCATGAAGTTGAGAATACAACATTTTGAACGTTCATTTGATAAGAATAGTGATGATGCGACCGAGACGATCGCACGATTTAGTTCCAGTTTAATTGAGCAAATAGACGCGTTAACCTCAATTGCCGACGAGTTTTCAAATTTTGCAAAGATGCCCGTTGCTAGTGTTGAAGAGGTGAAACTAATTGATATTCTTAAATCGTCTCTAGACCTGTTTCAAGAGGTGGACTCTACCAGTTTAAAATTAGACAACAAATTAACTTCAGAAGCCTGGGTATATTATGATAGAGATCAATTGGTTCGCATATTTAACAATTTAATCAAAAATGCCCTTCAAGCTATACCTGCTGAAAGAGAAGGCAGCGTTGAGGTTATAATTAGTCAAAAAAATGATTTCTATAGAATAGAGGTAAAGGATAACGGTACGGGTATAGAGCCAGAGCAACGAGATAAAATTTTTGTACCAAACTTCACGACCAAGTCGAAAGGGATGGGACTTGGCTTAGCCATGGTGAAAAACATGGTGCAAAATGCAGGCGGGAAAATCTGGTTTGAGACGGAATTAAATGAGGGAACCTCCTTTTTCGTTGAATTGCCAGTTTATAGCCCCCTCAAGTAAATTTCTTGAACGTTTCTAGATAGGTTTTCTGCCATTTACTAGCTACCTTTGGGGGCATGGAGAAAACACAATCATACATAGAAAATAACAAGGATAAATTTTTAAATGAGCTTTTGGAAATGCTCAAAATCCCTTCAATTTCAGCGGATAGTAAATATGCTGGTGATGTTGCCAAATGTGCGGATTGGGTAGCCGATAATTTTAAGAATTGTGGAGCAGAAAACGTTGAAATTTGTGAGACAAAAGGTCATCCAATAGTTTATGCGGAAAAGTTTGTCGCTTCAAATTTGCCAACCGTGTTAGTTTATGGTCATTATGATGTGCAACCTCCAGACCCGGTTGAATTATGGGATTCTCCTCCATTTGAGCCAGTGGTTAAAGAAACAAGTATTCATCCACAAGGAGCTATTTTTGCAAGGGGAGCTTGTGATGATAAAGGGCAATTTTTCATGCACCTAAAAGCCTTTGAAGCAATGATGGAAGGTGATGGAGTGCCTTGTAATCTAAAGTTTATGATCGAAGGTGAAGAGGAAGTTGGTTCTGAGAACCTCCAAACCTTTGTAAAAGAGAATAAAGAAAAACTTAAGGCAGATGTCGTACTAGTTTCTGATACAGGAATTTTAGGTAACGAAACACCGTCCATCACAGTTGGGTTAAGAGGTCTGTCATATGTTGAAGTTGAGCTAACCGGGCCTAATAGAGATTTGCACTCAGGTTTGTATGGTGGTGCTGTTGCAAATCCAATCAATGTGCTATGTGAGATGATTGCCAGTTTGAAAGATGAAAATCAACACATTACTATTCCAGGTTTTTACGATGATATTATTCCTATTTCCAATGAGGAGCGGGAAGAAATGGCAAAGGCTCCTTTCTCACAAGAGAAATACAATGAGGCCTTGGATATCGCGGATGTTTATGGCGAAAAAGGTTATTCAACCATGGAAAGAGCAAGTATACGCCCAACCCTAGATGTTAATGGAATTTGGGGTGGTTATACCGGTGAAGGCGCCAAAACAGTAATTGCCAGCAAGGCATATGCGAAAATCTCAATGCGTTTAGTTCCAGGACAAGACCCTGATAAAATAACAAAATTGTTCTGCGATCATTTTGAAGCCATTGCTCCTGAGGCGGTAAAAGTAAAAGTCAGCCCTCATCATGGAGGTCAGCCCGCTTTAACACCAACAGATTCACCAGCTTATCTAGCTGCGGCGGATGCGATGGAAACCACCTTTGGAATTAGACCAATACCTCATAGAGGAGGTGGATCAATTCCTATCATAGCAATGTTTGAAAAAGAACTTGGCATAAAAACTGTTTTAATGGGATTTGGATTGGATTCGGATGCCATTCATAGTCCTAATGAGCACTTTGGCTTATTCAACTTTTACAAGGGTATTGAAACCATTCCGCATTTCTATAAGAACTATGCAAACCGAACCGAGTAATATCGGTTCATAAAATGAATGGATATGAAAAGGAGTTTTTTGATTTTAGCCGTAGCTTTTAGTTTACTTTTTACGGCATGTGAGTACGAGGATGTTGAGATGGTAAGCTTGGATGATTACAAGCTAGAAAATGTAATGAATCCAAAGAAGCCCCTTTATCTTACCATAGATGCAACACTTAAGAATCCAAATAAATTTAAAATCACCGTTAAAAAAGCGGAATTTAATTTAAAAGTTGGAGGTAAAAATATGGGCCCCGTGCATCTTGAAACCCCTGTAGTAATGGATAAAAACACGGAGGAAGCGCATACCATTCGTTTGAGATTAGATAATAATAAAGTCCTTTCAGCAATAAAAGGAAGCGCTTGGCAAGTTTTAACTAAAGGCAAGGTTGATATTGAGGTAAAAGGCCGTTTAAAAGGTAAAGTCTTTGGAATAGGTAAATGGTTTGATGTAAAACACAAAGAAAGTATGAAAATTAAAGACTTATTGAATGGTTAAACTCTCCGCCGTTTTTGTCTTTATTTTTGGGCTATTTGCATGTGCGGAAAGTCAGAGCTCTGTAGGAAATCAAAAAGACAAAATGGAAAACCACAAACATACGAATGAGTTAATTCATGAAACGAGTCCATATTTATTACAACATGCGCACAACCCAGTAAATTGGTTACCATGGGGAAAAAAGGCTCTTGAATTAGCAAAAAAGGAAGACAAACCGATAATTATAAGTGTTGGTTATGCAGCTTGTCATTGGTGCCATGTAATGGAACACGAATGCTTTGAAGATGAGGAAGTAGCGAAATTAATGAACGAAAAATTCGTTTGTATTAAGGTTGATCGTGAAGAGCGTCCGGATGTAGATAAAGTATACATGGATGCGGTCCATTTGATGGGACAAAGAGGAGGGTGGCCCTTAAACTGTGTTGCCCTTCCGGAAGGCAAACCTTATTTCGGTGGCACCTATTTCCCAAAGAAAGAATGGATGAGAGTACTCAATGAACTTTCAAAAATCTATCAAAACGATAGAGCCAAAGTAGAAGAATATGCGGATAAGTTGAATAAAGGTATTCACGCTTCTAACAATTTAGCACACGTCTCTGATTCCACTGATTTTAATATCAATACGCTTCACGAAAGTGTCAGCAAATGGATGACAAGTATTGACGGGGAAGAAGGAGGTCCGAATCATGCCCCAAAGTTTCCTCTTCCAAATAACTATCAATTCCTACTTCATTACAATCACTATTTCGAAAATGATACGGTTGAACAACATTTGCGATTGAGTCTGGAAAAAATGGCTTTCGGCGGGTTGTATGATCAAGTAGGTGGTGGTTTTACCAGATATTCTACCGATTTGTATTGGAAGGTTCCTCATTTTGAGAAGATGCTATATGACAACGGACAATTGTTATCCCTTTACTCAGAGGCATATAAAAAGTACAAGGACCCACTTTATAAAGAAATTGTAGAACAAACAACGAGATTTTTAGAGAGGGAATTGATGCACCCAAAGGGCTATTTCTTTTCCAGTTTAGATGCTGATAGTGAAGGAGAGGAAGGAAAGTTCTATGTGTGGAAAAAAGAGGAGCTAAAAGAACTATTGGGCGATGAATATGATTTCGCAAAGGATCTATATAATATTAATTCCAATGGACTTTGGGAGCATGGCAATTATATACCCTTGAGGATTTTAACGGATGCTCAGCTTGCTGCAAAGTATAACATAAACGTGCAGCAGGTTTTGGATAAAAGGGAAAAAGTTCAATCCATTTTGCTCAAGGCTCGTGAAGAACGTGTCCGCCCAGGTTTAGACGATAAAACCTTGTTAAGCTGGAACGCTCTGACGATATCCGGTTATATAGATGCATATGAAGCATTTGGGGAAAAAGAATATTTAGAAAGGGCCACACAATGCGCAGACTTCATTTTAAATAATATGAAAAGTGAAGATGGATCATATTTTCACTCATATAAAAATGGTTCAGCAACTATCGAAGGATTTTTAGAGGATTATGCCTTTTTTGGTTCCGCATTAATTAAACTTTATGAAAACACTTTTGATGAAAAATATCTAAGTGAAGTGGAGGCAATACTTGGCTACACGGAAAAGAATTTTAAGAATAAAAACGGCTGGGGGTATTTTCTAAACGCTGAAAAAAACAACGAGTTAATTACAAGGCCAATAGAAACACAGGATAATGTGATTCCATCTTCAAATTCTGAAATGGGGCATCTCTTATTTAAGTATGGAGAGTTAACGGGAAATGAAGACTTAAAACAGGAAGCTAAAGAAATTCTTTTAGGTATGGAAAAACAAATACCAACTTATGGATCAGGTTATTCCAATTACATGCAACTAGCATTGTATTTTTCGGAAGATTTTTATGAAATTGCCATTACAGGAAAGGAGTGTATAGATCATGTAAAAAGCTTTCATTTAGAATATCAGCCCAACTCAATTAAGCTTGGTGCAAAAAAATCTTCAAAACTTGAATTGTTAAACGGGAAATTTATGGACAATACAACGATATTTGTCTGTGTTAATAGAGCATGCAATTTACCAACAGAAGATATAAAAGTAGCTTTAGAGTTAGTACGATAATCTTGGTTTTATTTCCATTATTTGGATGGACGCAACTAATCGATAATCGAAAGGCAAAAGCTTTTACCGATGAACCCTTTTTCTATACCGAATTCATTAAACAGAACAAGGTAAAAACGATAAGCGGTACAATTAAAGGTAAGTCCAAGGGGTCCATCATGGTTCCGCTGAACCTTGAAATTGAATACCACTTTGATGACTCAGGTCGTTTAGATCACATTCTAGAAACGCATTTCAAAGGGAATAAGCTTAAAGACACTGTCATGGTTTGGTTTTTTTACGATGAAGAAAATAGATTGATCCAAAAGAGGAGAAATGACAGTTACGGATATTTTTCCTACCACTATAATTATGATAGTCTGGGCCGTGTATTAAGTGAAAAGTATTTTAGAGAAGAGAACCTATCGACATCTAAAAATGAGTTTATTCAAGGTAAAAAATACCTTATTGTTCAAGAGAATTATAAGTACTACAAGAATGAAGATGGATCTATTGAAAAGTCCTACTTCAACAACTATGGTAAGGAGTATCAGCGTAGCACATATTTTTGGGATGAAGACGGCAACTTAATAGAAGAGAAAACGAGTTTATTGTTGTCTGGAAATTGGAACAAAACGACCTATGAGTATGATGAACATGGCCGGGTTACCAAGAAAGTAATTTCAAGTAATATTCAGAACAATTCAAGTATTAGCTACGACTATTCATATGATGAAGTGGGCAACTTAATACTTATAAATGAATATAGGAACGGGAAGCACAATAACAAAAAGGACATTTTATATAAACCTACCATGTTATTAGACGCAGCTATATCATTTGATGTTCTTACAGAGTATATGAGATTAACCAAATATACATTTGATTTTTACGAATAATGGCTAAAATTTTACTGATAGAAACGGCAACAAAGGTATGTTCTGTGGGTATATCCGAGCAAGGGGTGTTAAGCAATGTTAAAGAAATTCATGAGGAAGATTATAGTCATAGTGAGAAGCTTCATGTTCTCATAGAAGAATTAATGAAGGATAGTAAAACCGAGTTTAAGGATTTGGCGGCGGTTTGTGTTAGCAAAGGGCCGGGTTCATTTACCGGTTTGCGAATAGGTGTATCAGCGGCAAAGGGTTTTTGCTTCTCCTCAGGTATCCCTTTGATTAGCATTGATACCACTCTAGCTATGGCCGCACAATACTATGAGCTACATCCAGACTCTAACAGTATTTTTGCCCCAATGATTGATGCTAGAAGAATGGAGGTATATAATGCAATTTATAATCCTGAGTTGAAATGCGTAAAAGAACTCAGTGCGGATATTTTGGATGAAAACAGCTATTCTGACCATGACCAAGAGATATGTTTTGCCGGTGATGGCATGCCAAAATGGAAAGAGATTTGCACGAACCCCAAAGCTAACTTTATTGAATTATACCCGAGCGTAAAAGGAATGGCAAAAATTGCACAGAAAAAATTTGAATCCGAATCATTTGAGGATTTAGCTTATTTCGAGCCCTTTTATTTAAAGGATTTTGTGGCAGGAAAAAAACAGTGATTACTTTTCAAGCTTTACTGTGGTAACTGGGAATGGGATTTCAATTCCCTCTTTTAATAAGGCCTTATAGATTGCGTTTGTAACCGCGCTTTTGGCATTCAAAAATACCATTTGACCAGCTTCAAAATCAATCCAAACTCGGACTTCATATTTTAAGCTAAAATCGGACATCTCTAACATGTAACACTCAACGGGCCTGCCACCTTTCAATATCGCGAGTTCCTCAACGGCCTGCTTTGTTACTTTCGCCGCTTTGTCATAATCAGTTCCGTAGGCTATATGGCATTCGACATCAATCCTTCTTTCGCCCAAAGTTGAGTAGTTTTTGAACTTATGGTCTGTTGCCAAGCTATTCGGAAGCGAAATTAACTGGCCTTCATTATTATCAATGGTTAGTGTTCTTAGTCCTACTTTGGTGACATTTCCAAACACGCCCTCAACCTCAACTAAATCTCCTACCTTAATGTCCTTATTTGTTGCAATAACAACACCCGATAGAAGGTTGTGCGCGAAATGCTGGAAAGCAAAACTTAATGCTAATCCAACAAGCCCAATTCCTGCAAGGATAGAAGTTACTGTTTTGTCAAGGTGGAGAATCCCTAGAGCTGTTAAGATCCCAAATGCAATTACAATAAATTTAACAACTGCGGCGACTAAATAAGAGACAGCTTCATTTCCAGTGTATTTAACTAACCTTTTGTTTACCAGCTTCCAAATAATTCGAGCAGAGATGACGAAAAGGATAAAAACGAGTAATGCAACCAGTATATTGGGAGCCATTTCTATTAAATGAGCTCCATAATCATATACAGCATCTCTAATATTACTCCAAGCCTTACTTAAATTCTCTCCCATTACTTAAGCTTTAATACCCAAGAAGACTTGCCTAGGTTAGCAATTCGATCGCGCAAACCTTTCATTTCTCTTTGAGATGCTGCGCTGCCTGCACTTACTCGGTACAAACCGCCTTTAATATCAAGAATATGAGCTTTAAAGCCAGCGCCTTTAAGTTCTTCTACCATTCCGATAGCATTTGCTTCCTTTGAAAAACATCCAACGATGGCGTGTAAATTACCAGAATTAATTTGATGTAGATCTGGAGAGGTGACGAGCGGTGTGTTTTTACGAATCTTCAACTTAACTACCTCACCCTCCGGTGTCTCCCAAGTAAAATGAGTATCAGGATTTACAACTTCCTCCACTGTAAATTCAAGCTTTTTTATACCCGAAGGTTCAAAGCTTTGAATCGATTTCTCTTTCTCGCTGAAAGGGTTGAGGTCTTTTAGCTCTATATGTCCACTTTTCAGAACATCTGTATGAACAGGAATCCAATATGAGTAAAACAGAAAGGGGAGTATACAAGCTGCAGCAGCCACACGCACCCACTTGAAACGTCTTTTTACTTGAGCATTTTCTTGTGGTTTATTGATAGGAATGACTGGTGTATCTATCGTTTCTTCCTCCTCGATTACAGGAACCATTACCTCCTTAAGGTGCAATGGCCTTAGTCCGTAAGAGTCAAGCAGTAAATTACTATCATTTCCAAAAACAAAATTAATTTTTCGGTTCAGGTCAGAGGAAAGGTAGCCAAGTTGAGGTACTTCAACTTGTCCGGCCATGTGCAGTTTATATTTTAACTCATCAACTTCTGCTTCTATTTTTATCAGAGCTTCTTTGTAGCTGATTTTTTCATTAAACGCATAATGATGTGCTAGCAAACCATCATTATGAACTAAATGGGAGTTAAACAAAATGTGCTTGTGTGGTGGTAAAAAGGTTTCCTTTGGTGCGTTGTGAATACTTCCGTGTTGGTTGCCTACAAAACCTCCAAAACCAGGAACTACAACACAATCGTATTGTTTTACTAACCCCGATATTAAATGAAGAAAACTCATTTGGACCGACGAAAATACGAAATCGGGAAGGACTTTCCTTGCTAAGCCCTACTTTTTTGACCTATTTGCTAAATTTGTCATGAAATTATTGTTACCTTTGTCGCCCTTTTATTGGAGAAAGTATGTCAAATCCTTTGCAGGCTTATAAAATTCGCTTCTCAGGTTTAAAGTTTGGGAAACACTTTTTTCAATTTGAGGTAAAGAAAACGTTCTTTGATGAATTTGAATATTCGTTGGTTAAAGATGGAGATTTAACGATCGATATCGAACTAGAAAAATCAAGTACAATGCTGGTTTTAATGTTTGATATTAAGGGTTGGCTTTCGGCACCTTGTGATATTTGTCTTGGGCGAGTGCAACAAGCTTTTTCTGCTCAGGAAAAGTTAGTCGTAAAGTTTTCAGATGAACCAGCAGAGTTTGATTCTGAAATTTTGAGTTTACACCACGGTGATAATGAACTTATGTTAGATAGGGTTATATATGAATATATTAACCTTAACTGTCCATCAAAGTTCGTGCATGAAGAAGGTGAGTGTGATCAAGAAATGATTGATAAATTAAACGAATATTCTAATGATCCAGACGGGAAGGATGATACTGATCCGCGCTGGGACGCATTAAAGAGCTTATTGAATTAGTAATTATTGGTTAAGAAGATAAAAATTAAGGAAGATGGCACATCCTAAAAGGAAAATATCGAAAACAAGAAGAGACAAGAGAAGAACTCACTACAAA
The DNA here is from genome assembly GCA_964230025.1 of Flavobacteriales bacterium. Taxonomy (GTDB): domain Bacteria; phylum Bacteroidota; class Bacteroidia; order Flavobacteriales_D; family JAUILH01; genus CAXRFO01. Next base: position 983,357 of record CAXRFO010000012.1, read on the forward strand.
GCGGCTTCTCAGCAAATTGCAACTTGTCCTACAACTGGTGAACCTCACCTTTACCACAGAGCTTATTGGCTTGACGGAAAACTTTACTATAAGGGTAAAGTAATCATGGAAAAGGACTTAGCAGTTTAATTCTAGGTCGGGTATCCGACTATTTCGTAAAACAGATAATTCTTTCTATTTTTCGGGCATGAAAGTAGGCTTGGACATTATGGGTGGTGATTATGCCCCCGAATCAACAGTGAAAGGAGCAATCCTAGCCAAGCAAGAAAACCCTAAAATTGAAATTGTACTTCTCGGTGACGAGGAGATAGTTCGCGCTACGCTCACAGAAAATGGGGGTAGCGTTGATGATTTTACACTTGTGCATTGTTCTCAGGAAGTTACCATGCACGATCACCCCACACGATTTTTAGCTCAAAAACCAGATTCTGGTATAGCAAAAGGATTTAAGCTCCTTAAGTCAGGTGAAATTGATGCTTTAGCTAGTGCTGGAAATACAGGCGCTATGTGGGTTGGTTCTCTATACACCGTAAATGCAATTGCGGGTATAATCAGGCCATGTATCACCTCTATTTTGCCAAAACTTGACGGTGGTCAAGGTGTAATATTGGACGTTGGTGCGAATGCAGACTGCAAAGCGGATGTTCTTTATCAATTTGGGATATTAGGTAGCATATATGCTAAGGAAGTTTATGGTATTGAAAACCCAAGAGTAGGTTTATTGAATATAGGTGAAGAGGAAGAAAAAGGGAATTTGCTTTCTCAGGCAGCACACGAACTTATGAAGGGAACCAATGACTTTAATTTTGTTGGTAATATCGAGGGGCGAGACTTGTTTTCTGATGAATCTGATGTGGTTGTATGTGATGGGTTTACTGGGAACGTAGTTTTAAAGCAAGCTGAAGCTGTTTATACCATCCACAAAAAGAGAAAGATTGAAGACGAATATTTTAATCGTTTTAACTATGAATTATATGGTGGGACGCCCGTTTTGGGTGTTAACGGGAACGTGATTATTGGTCACGGTATCTCAAGTCCAAAAGCCATTAAAAATATGATTTTCCATGCCGCGGATGTGATTGCTGCTGATCTTCCCGGTAAAATAAAAAAGGCATTAAATAATGAGTAAAGTTACTGCTGCTATAACTGCTGTTCACGGTGTAGTACCGGATAAGGTCTTGTCAAATAAGGACCTTGAAAAAATGGTAGATACCAACGATGAATGGATAACAACCCGAACTGGGATTAAGGAAAGAAGAATCCTTGAGAAAGGGAAACCCTCTTCGGATTTAGGAGCGGAAATTCTAAACGAATTATTAAAAAAAACCAATACGAAACCAGAGGAACTGGACTTATTGGTTGTTGGAACAATTACAGCAGACCATCCTTTCCCATCCAACGCAAACATTATTTGCGATAAAGTTGGAGCTACAAATGCTTGGGGCTTTGATCTTAGTGCGGCTTGCTCAGGTTTCTTGTACTCATTAACCGTAGGAAGCCAGTTTATTGAGACAGGTAAATACAAGAAAGTTGCTGTCATTGGTATGGATATTATGTCCAGTATCATTGATTATGAGGATAGAGCAACTTGTATCATTTTTGGAGATGGTGGTGGTGGAGTTATGCTAGAGCCTAATGAAGATGGTTATGGCGTAATTGATACCATTATGAGATCGAACGGAGAGGGGAGGCATTACCTTTACCAAAAGGCAGGAGGTAGTTTACACCCACCTACCGAAGAAACGGTAAAAAATCGCGAACACTTTGTACACCAGGAAGGTCAGGCGGTATTCAAACACGCTGTTTCCAATATGGCAGATGTTTCTGCTGAAATAATGGAAAAAAATGAACTATCGGATCAAGATGTCGATTGGTTAGTTCCTCATCAAGCAAACCTCAGAATCATTGACGCTACTGCCAGGAGAATGGGACTTTCCAGCGAAAAAGTAATGATCAATATCGAGCGTTACGGAAACACTACCTCTGGAACTATTCCACTTTGTTTGTGGGAATGGGATTCCAAATTGAAAAAAGGAGATAACGTTATTTTATCTGCCTTTGGTGGTGGATTCACTTGGGGAGCCATTTATTTGAAATGGGCTTACGACGGAAAATAAATTGAATAGTATATTTGACTTTTAAATAAAACCTTAGCTAATGCAATTAAAAGAAATACAAGATCTAATAAAGTTAGTTAGTAAATCAGATGTTTCTGAAGTATCACTTGAGAAGAAAGATTTTAAATTAACCATCAAATCAGAGTCTCCTGAGAAGGAACAAGTAATTGTTCAAGCAGCAGCACCTGCACCAATGGTAAGTGCACCTGCTCCAGCACCAGCAGCACCAGCAGCACCAGCTGCTGCTCCTGTAGCACCTACAGAGGCAAGTCCATCAGGAGATGATTCAAATTATGTGACAATTAAGTCACCTATGATTGGAACCTTCTACAGAAAATCTGCTCCAGACAAACCTTCTTTTGTTGAAGTAGGTGATAGTGTTAAACCTGGAGATGTTTTATGTATTGTGGAAGCTATGAAACTTTTCAATGAAATTGAATCTGAGCTTTCAGGAACTATCGTTAAGGTTTTAGTAGACGATAATTCACCAATTGAGTACGATCAGCCATTATTTTTGGTAGATCCTTCATAAAAATTTTAAACTATGTTTAAAAAGATATTAATTGCCAACAGGGGTGAGATAGCCTTGCGTGTTATCCGTACCTGTAAAGAAATGGGTATTCAAACGGTTGCCGTTTATTCTGCAGCGGATAAAAATAGCTTACCTGTTCGCTTTGCTGATGAGGCGGTATGTATCGGCCCTGCTCCAAGTTCTGAATCTTATTTGGTTGTTCCAAATATCATTGCCGCAGCAGAAATAACAAATGCGGATGCAATTCACCCAGGATATGGTTTCCTTTCTGAAAACGCTAAGTTTTCAAAGGTATGTCAAGAAAATGGGATCAAATTTATTGGTGCGCTTCCTGAACAAATTGAAGGGATGGGAGATAAGGCTACGGCTAAAAAGACCATGAAGAAGGCAAAAGTTCCTGTTGTCCCTGGTTCAGAAGGTATACTGGAATCTTTGGAGGAAGCAAAAGCTATTGCAAAGAAAACAAAATACCCTGTAATGATGAAAGCCACCGCTGGAGGTGGAGGTAAGGGTATGCGAGTTTGTTGGGACGAGGAGGAATTGGTTGAGGCTTGGGCAAGTGCTAGAGCTGAAGCTAAGGCGGCTTTCGGTAACGACGGTATGTACATGGAGAAATTTATTGAAGAGCCACGTCACATTGAAATTCAAATCGCCGGTGATCAACACGGTAATTACTGCCATATGTCTGAGCGTGATTGCTCTATTCAAAGACGTCATCAAAAATTGGTAGAAGAAACTCCTTCTCCTTTTATGACGGATGCCTTAAGAGAAAAAATGGGTAAAGCTGCAATTAAAGCTGCTGCGGCTGTTAATTATGAAGGTGTTGGAACCGTTGAGTTCTTGGTGGATAAAAACCGTGATTTCTACTTCATGGAAATGAATACTAGAATTCAGGTAGAGCATACAATTACCGAAGAAGTAATCAATTTTGACCTTATCAAAGAGCAAATCAAGATTGCTGCCGGTGAAAAAATTAGTGGTAACAATTATTACCCACAGTTGCACGCAATCCAATGCCGTATAAACGCTGAGGATCCGTACAAAAACTTTATGCCTTCTCCTGGTAAAATAACAGACTACCATGAACCAGGTGGTCATGGTATTAGAATTGATACGCATGTTTATGCGGGTTATACCATACCACCTAACTATGATAGTATGGTTGCCAAATTGATAACTGTGGCTCAAACACGTGAAGAAGCTATCACTAAAATGGAAAGAGCTCTTGGTGAGTATATTATTGAGGGTGTTAAATCAACAATACCTTTCCATCAACAATTAATGCAACACCCTAAATTTAGGGAAGGTGATTTCACCACTAAGTTTATGGAAACGTTTGAATTAAAATAAGATTTAAAGGGTTGCGAAAGCAACCCTTTTTTGTTTATAATCGTTTTGTAATTAGAACACTGCAGTATGAAAAAGACCTTTTTAATTTTAGCCTGTTTTCTATGGGCTAATTTCTCATTCGGACAACTTATTGTTGACAATACCATCACACCCCAACAAGCGGTACAAAATATACTCCTTGGGCCTGGAGTATCTGCATCAAACATTACTTTTTCAGGAGACAATAATCAAGTGGGCTCATTTGATGCAACTGCTGTGAACATTGGAATTAATTATGGTGTCATATTGGCAACCGGGGATGTAAACAATGCCATAGGTCCAAATAACTCTGGTTCTTCGAGTATGGGAGGTGGAAATTTAGGATCGAACGACCCAGATTTAGATGCCATTTCTGGTGTAGCTACACATGACGCGGCTATACTTGAATTTGATTTTATTCCTGCTGGAGATTCCTTAAAATTCAATTATGTGTTTAGCTCGGAAGAATATATTGAATTCGTTAATAGTACAGTGAATGATGCCTTCGGTTTCTTTTTAAGTGGACCCGGCATAACAGGACCCTATACAAGTCCTGCAGCATTTCCAAATGGTTCAATCAATATCGCTCTAATCCCTGGAACTACAACTCCGGTTTCTATTAATACGGTCAATCAATTGAGTAACTCGGCTTACTTTTATCACAATGAGAACCCAGTAACAATTGATATACAGTACGATGGATTAACAGTGGTTTTAACCGCAAAAGCGGCCGTACAATGCGGACAAACCTACCACATAAAACTTGCTATTGCAGATGGAGGTGATACCGCATGGGATTCGGGTGTTTTCTTACAAGCTAATTCATTTAGCTCTAATGCCGTTCAAATAAACGTTGCAACTGTTACTGGAGACTCTACGATCATTGAAGGTTGTGGAGATGCCATTTTCAGTTTTTTCCGTCCTGATCCTACATTAGGAGATACTGTTCATTTTGACATCTCAGGAAATGCAATTAATGGTACAGATTATAATTTCGTGGCAGATTCGATTGTTTTTGCTGCTGGTCAGGATAGCGCCGAACTAATTATCAGTCCAATTGCAGATGGAATAGCTGAGGCCGGAGATACCATAGTTATCACTGCAATTACGATAAACCCTTGCGGGGATACAATAGTATCTCAGGGAACGGTTATTATATTAGATGCACCAGATATACAGATAGCACACAATGATACCCTACTAACGTGTCCTGTTGATTCTTTGATGATAGGTGTATCTGCAAGTGGAGGTGTAGGAGGATATACCTACAACTGGAGTAATGGAATGTCGGGGGATACCATTTATATACAGAATCCACAAGCATACCAAGTGCTGTATGTAGATGTTTTCGATACTTGCAATATTATCACGGTTACCGATTCGGTCATAATAGACGTCAACTTTAACCCTATGATCATACAAGCTGCACCAGATACCACGGTTTCTTGTGCAGGTGATATTGCTAATCTTTACGTCACGGTTACCGGTGGCGGAATGCCATATACTTACAGTTGGTCAACAGGCTCTAATTCAGCAAATGCAGCAGCTATTATAAACCAAGATCAATGGTTTTATATTACGGTTCAAGATAATTGCGGAACCTACTCAGAGATTGATTCCATGTTTGTTGACCTTAATACACCACCAATAATTTCAAGCACAAATGGACCAATTACCCTGGATTGCCCTGGCGACAGTGCCGAACTTATAGTCACTGTTTCAAGTGGGACCGCACCATTTACTTATTCCTGGAGTACTGGCTCTACAAATGATACAACGTATATTAACCCCAGCGTTTCAGGGATGTATTATGTTGATATAACAGACGACTGTAATGTTTTACCAGTACAAGATTCTATTGAAGTAATTGTTAATGATATTCCTGTAACTGTAACTGCTCAAGATGAAACAGTAGTATGTCCGGGAGATCAAGCTATACTAAATGCAGTTCCCGGAGGAGGAACAAGTCCCTTCAGTTATGTTTGGTCGTCAGGTGGAAATACTGCAAGCGAAAGTGTGAATCCGATCACAACTACTACTTATGAAGTAATAATAACGGATGGGTGCGGGAAAATGGACACTACAGAGGCAATAGTCACTGTTCCAACATATAATCCTGTGCTTATTGATCTGGTTGAGAATGATACTTTGTGCTTAGGAAGCTCTGGGGCATACCAGACAATAGCTAGTGAAGGAGCGGGGCAATTCTCATATTACTGGGTTTCATCAACAGACTCTATCGCAGGAAACCCGGTGAGTATTGCAGCAACTCAAACCGATATCATTACAGTTTATGCAATTGATCAATGTGGTAATGTTAACAATACAGATTTTGAGATATACGTAGAAGTTTGTGATCTTGTAATTCCAAACATTATAACACCTGATGGAGACGGCCAAAATGATGCATTTGAGGTTCTGAATATCGAGAAAGTAGACCACAACTTGCAAATTTTTGGAAGATGGGGTAATCTGCTATTTGAAACAGACAATTATCAAAATGATTGGAATGGAGATGGCTATTCAAGTGGGACTTATATGTATGTAATTACGGTCCCTGAGCAAGACAAAGTTTACAACGGATACTTTGTTGTGACAAAAGGAAACTAAGGATTTAAAAGGAGATTTCGATCTCCTTTTTTTGTTTAGCTCAGTCAAATTATAATTCAATCTATTCATTTAATAACTTGGCCAAGTCAAGCTCATGTCTTGAGAGAAACTTTCTTACTTTTACTCTCTGAAAATGGATAGAATTAAGGAATTTTTATCGAAACTGGCCTTCTGGAAAAAGAAAGAAGCCTCAAAGTCCAATAGCGTCAGTACTGATACCGAAAAGAAAAAGCCACAGGATAAGAAGGAAAAACCTACCCTTAAAACGTGGGCTAAAGTTACTTGGCTTGTGGTGCTTTGGCTTGGAATTTTAAGTCCATGGATTGTTTTATACTTTGCTTTGAATTGGGCAGAGGCCGATGGCTTGCCTTCCTACCGAGAGTTAGAAAATCCTACAAGCAATGAGGCCTCAACAGTAATTACTGCTGATGGATTGGAAATAGGTAAATACTTCCTAGAGAATAGAACACCTGTAACATATAACAAAATTTCACCCTATGTTGTTGATGCCTTGGTAAGCACTGAAGATGAGCGCTTCTATGAGCACTATGGGGTGGATGTATATTCCTTACCACGTGTTTTCAGTGGTATGATGTCAGGGAATCAGAGTAAAGGTGGAGGTTCAACAATTTCTCAGCAGCTGGCAAAAATGTTATTTCCCAGGGAGAAGCTGGACACAAAATCCAAACTAATCAAACGTAAATTAAAGGAATGGATGCTTTCTACTCGGCTTGAAAATAAGTACACCAAGCAGGAGATTGTTACCATGTACCTGAATAAATTTGACTTCTTAAATAATGCGGTTGGAATACATAGTGCAGCCAAGGTTTATTTTAATACAACTCCAGACTCCCTGAAAATGGAGGAGGCTGCTATGCTCGTGGGTATGGCAAAAAACCCTTCAATTTTCAACCCGCTAAAAAATTATGATACGACCTTGCATAGAAGGAATGTTGTAATTAATCAATGGCTAAAAAACTCAAACAGGAAGGAGGCAGTACTGAGCAAGCGAATTAATAAACAGATTGCAGATAGCCTCAAAAAGCTCCCAATTACCTTAGATTTTAGAAAGGTAGATCATCAGGATGGTCCTGCTCCTTATTTCCGTGAAATGGTGCGAAAGGAAGTGTCAAAACTTCTAGCCACAAGGAAGAATGGACAGCTGGTATATAAAAAGAAAAACGGTGACCCCTACAACATCTATATGGATGGGCTAAAGATTTATACCACGGTTGATTCCAAGATGCAGGAATATGCCGAATATGCCGTTGAAGAGTGGCTTGGAGGTTTCTTGCAAGAGAAGTTTGAAGAACAAGCGAAAAGAAAACTTAAAGATGAGTTCCCTTTTGATTTTAAGGCGGAGCAGATATACGACAAGGAGAAGCGTGAGGATAAAATTGAAGAGACCATAATTCGTGGGATTAAACAGTCCGATAGGTACAAAGGGATGAAGCTTTCTGGCAAATCTCAAAAAGAGATTATGAGGAGCTTTAACAAGAAAATACCGATGAAGGTTTTCTCCTGGAAAGGAGAAATAGATACACTGATGTCTCCAAAGGATTCTGTTCGCTACTATAAGTCTATTTTAAGAGCGGGTCTAATGAGTGTTGATCCTCATACCGGCTTTGTTCGTGCATATGTTGGTGGCCCCAATTTCTACCACTTCAAGTATGACCATGTGAGTATGGGGAAACGGCAGGTTGGTTCAACATTCAAGCCTTTTGTTTATGCAAGTGCTCTTAAACTTCACAAGATTGAACCTTGTTTGGAAATACCTCATTTGGAATACTGTGTTCCTTTACCTCACAATAGATTTAGGGATAAAATGTGGTGCCCTAAAAACTCCGGTGGAGGGAATTATGATGCAGAACCCATCAGTATGAAATATGGATTGGCCGGGTCTATTAACTCCGTTACAGCCTATGTAATGCGAGAGGTTGGACCAAAGAACGTGGTAAACTTTGTTGATGCCTTAGGGATTAACACTGATGATCTAGAACCGGTTCCAGCATTGGCCCTAGGTATATGTGCCCTTTCTGTTTGGGAAATGACAGGTGCCCAATCAGCCTTCGTAAACAAAGGAGTGCATATCGAACCAATTATCATTAGCCGAATTGAGGATAAAAACGGGAACATTATTTATGAAGCTATGCCACAAATGACAGAAGCCTTTGATGAGGATGTAGCTTACGCTACGCTGGAATTAATGAAGGGAGTAATGAGTGGTGCTTATCGACCTGCAACAAAGTCAACCGCAGGTACTGCTGCCGGACTAAGAATTTATAATGAAAAATCTCGTCCTTGGGGTGGAATTAGAGTGCCTATGGCCGGAAAAACTGGTACAACTCAAAAAGGATCGGATGGTTGGTTCATGGGACTTACTCCAGATCTTGTGACAGGAGTTTGGGTTGGAGGAGAAGATCAAACGGTTCACTTTCCAACCATTCAGTATGGTCAAGGAGGTAGAATGGCACTTCCTATTTATGGTTACTACATGAAGAAAGTTTATGAGGATAAACGCTTAAATATAAGCCAGAAAGATTTTGAAAAACCGCTCAAAAAGTCGAGTTTTGAGTTCGATTGTAGTGTCTTCAAACAACAAAATGATGGAGTAGATGACCCAGGAGGCTGGGACTTTAACGAATAAAAGTTATGAGAAAAACAGTAGCAAACGCGCAGGAAGCGTGTCAAGGAATAGAGAGTGGAATGACCATCATGTTAGGAGGCTTTGGCCTTTGCGGTATCCCAGAAAATTCAATTTCTGAATTGGTGAAAATGGGCGTAAAGGATCTTACTTGTATTTCAAATAATGCTGGTGTAGATGATTTTGGTCTAGGCTTGCTGCTGCAAAAACATCAAATCAAGAAAATGATTTCTTCTTACGTGGGTGAGAACGATGAGTTTGAGCGTCAGATGTTATCCGGAGAATTGGAGGTTGACTTGATTCCACAGGGTTCCTTAGCTGAAAGATGTCGTGCTGGGGGGGCAGGAATTCCGGCCTTCTTTACACCTGCTGGCTACGGAACAGAGGTTGCCGAGGGTAAGGAAGTAAGAGAATTTAACGGTAAGCCTCACATTTTAGAATCGGCGCTTACAGCTGACTTTGCTATTGTAAAAGCTTGGAAAGGTGACACAGAAGGGAACCTTATTTATAAAGGAACTGCCCGAAATTTCAACCCCGTAATGGCGAGTGCTGGTAAAATAACCATTGCAGAGGTAGAAGAATTAGTTCCTGCCGGTGAATTAGATCCAAATCAAATCCACACCCCGGGCATTTTTGTTCAACGTATTTTCCAAGGTGTGAACTACGAAAAGCGCATTGAGCAGAGAACGGTGAGACAAAGATCTTAAGCCTGTTTCCTTTGCACAAAGAGCTCATCTAAATATTCCTCTATTACCTGCAAGCTTTCCTTTTCACGTGGTAAGCAAAGGCCATTAGGACTCTGTGACTTTTGCTCTTTGCGAAGGAGGTAAATGAAGTGCACATATCGAGAGAAGGGGTTCTGATTCAATACCGAGAACAAACCATGTTCTGTTGCATTGGCATCAGGGGTATCCGAAATGAGCATATCAGGTCGCACAAAGGTTGCTTGTATAAGTGCATCAACTGGGTCGTCATAAGCGTATACCTTAAAGCCCCTTGCAGTGAGTCTGTACTTTAATAGGTAGCGCCACTCCGCATCTTTTTCAACTATGAAAATTCGTTTCATTTGTTTTTATGCAAAGAAACTGACGGAGTATATCTATAAGAATAAGCTAATATTAAGTGTTAGCTATCAGTTCATTAATAGAATATTTATCTACTGCTGCTGCATAAACTGCTCCTGTTTGTTACGGTCACCTTCCGGGCCATAAACAGGTGGGCAACTGTTACCACGTTGACCAATAAATGCAAAGCGTACGCTTAAAATCAGCGGTCGGTACTGAGAATTAAACTGGTTCACCTTCATTTGAAAATTGGTCCATTTATATATGTTTAGAATGGGAGTTTCCAAACTCGGAATAATGAAGAACTTATCTGTTATTTTTATACCATAGCCAATTTTGTAGTGCAGCTGAGCCATCAAGCGGGGTAGGCTTTGAGATTCTTCAAATTGTGCATAGGATCTTGCCCCATCATAAGATTCGTTTTTAATAAAGGCATAATCTACGTTGGCTCCAATACTGTTTTGTATAAAACTGTAATCTCCTACCTGCCAAATATTAGAAATGTTAAAATGACCTACTACACTGTGCTGAGCAAATTCACCACTTCCTGAACTGCCAGCAAAAGGAGTTGCATCTGTGTTGGTGATCCACTCATCCTCGTAGCTTTCAGCACCTTTTAGCCCTTTATATGCCAAACCATAATCCATGTAGTGGAATATCCTTCCATATGGGAAAAGGCGGTGCCTCCCAACCTCAAGGTACAAGCGTATCTTACCAGAAGGATCAAATTTTCCTCGGTAGAGGGTATCGCCTGATTCATAAAAATCCGTGTAGGGATTTTGAAAACGCGACCCCATATAAGTTATTCCTGGTGCAAAGTTCCAACCCGCTATTTTCTGGTAATCACTAAAACGAACGAGATCTCTATAACCCGTTTTGTACTGGTACTGCCCAAAACCAAGTAAGGGAAATAGAAAAAGGATCAATAGTTTTTTCATAGCAAGCGTAGTATTTCATTTTCAATCTCATCACTATCCCAAACATCAAAAATGTCATGTCTATCCATTACCTGTTTCATGATGCTATCTTGACGCTCTCCATTTGCTAGTGCTTCTGAATAGGGCTCATGGCTAAAGGTGACCTGAGAATAAAGCGGTGTCCATTTATCAGGATGTTTATCACTTATCTTTCTTTCAATCTTTTTCTGTAACAAAAACATGGGGTCAGCAGTCAAATCGCGCATTTCAATGAAGTTTCGCAGTGCTAAATCTGCTATGGCATTACCATCTTTTATTCGATCGCGTGAGAATTCCTTGAAAATTTCATCCCAATTGTTTCCATGTTTTTCCATCAACTGATTAAAAACCGTACAATCTTCAAAACCACTGTTCATACCTTGCCCGTAAAATGGAACAATGGCGTGGCTAGCATCTCCCATCAAAACCACTTTGTCTGAATAGTGCCATGGAGCACATCTAACCGTTACCAATGAAGAAGTAGGATTCTCGAAATAATCTTCCGTAAGGTTCGGCATTAAGTCCATTACGTCTGGGAAATACTCACTGAAAAAATCAATTACATCAGAGTCTGTTTTAATGCTCTCAAATGAAACCTTGCCTTCAAATGGGAAGAATAAAGTGCAGGTAAAAGAACCGTCCAGGTTTGCCAATGCAATAAGCATAAACTCTCCTCTTGGCCATATGTGCAAACAATTCTTGTCAATTTTATGGCTCCCGTCTTCATTGGCGGGAATGGTTAATTCTTTATAACCGTGTTCCAAATAAAACTGAGAATAATTAAAGCGATTGGTTTTTTGTAAACGCGTTCTTACAGCGCTAAAGGCTCCATCTGTACCGAAAATTCGGTCAAATTTCTTTGTGGTTTTTTCTTTTGTTTGGGTATGCTGGAAAGTTATTTCATTGCTTTTTAGATTTACATCCTTACATTTTAAATCAAAGAAATAATCAATGTTTTCATAGGGTTCTGCAATATTCATCAGACGCTGATTTAAGCCGCCTCTTGAAACTGAATAAATCGCCTGTCCTTCTTTACCATATGCCTGATACGTGAGATTTCCGTCTTTATCATGCATCATACGACCGTTCATTGGAATAGCCATTTCCCGGATCTCATCACCAATACCAACTCCATCCAAGGCCTTCCAACCCCTATCTGAAAGCGCAAGGTTAATTGATTTACCTGCTAAAAGTTCCGCTTTTCTTAAGTCAGGTCTGCGTTCATAAACTTCAACATCATACCCCCTTTTTGCAAGATATATGGCTTGAAGGCTTCCAACAAGACCAGCTCCGATAATGGCAATTTTTTCGTTCATTTTTTCTCCCAGTGTTTTCTAAATTTTGTTTCAAAAGTTTTACCCGTTTGGCGCTCTTTCCGTGTTCTGGATAAAAATGCCATGGCTACTAAAAACAGAATGAAACAAGCAAATATTGTTATGAGGGCGTAAAACCATAAGTTGCCCATCAGCATTACTTTATCTACGGATGTTGAATCTTTCATAGTTGATTAACTCCCGATTTTAATATTTCCCCAAAGCGGTAAACATCATAATAACTATTATACAAAGGAACGGGAGCCATTCTAATTACATTTGGTTCCCTCCAGTCCGCAATTACTCCGTTTTCCGTTAGGTAGTCAAAAAGTTCCTTTCCACTGCCATGGGTCAGAACAGATCTTTGTGCTCCTTTTTCATTTTCATTTCTTGGAGTAATTATTTCAAAGTCGATATCATCACTTTCCTTACTCACTTCATCAATAATAAACTCCAAATAGTTGGATAGGTTTTTTGATTTTGCTCGCAGCTTATCCATCCCTACTTCATCAAAAATATCCAAGCTTGAAAGGTGTGCAGCCATACCCAGAACTGGCGCATTGCTTAATTGCCATCCCTCAGCTCCCGGAATTGGTTTGAATCCTGGCTCCATTTGAAACCTTGTGTCTTTGTCATAACCCCACCATCCCGCAAATCGTGGTAAATCTTTGTTGTGAGCATGTCTTTCATGTACAAATATTCCTGATACACCACCCGGTGAAGAATTTAGGTATTTGTAAGAACACCAAGCTGCAAAATCAACCCCCCATTCATGAAGTTTTAAATCAATATTTCCAGCTGCATGTGCTAGGTCAAAACCAACCACGGCGCCAGCTTTATGGCCTGCTTCCGTAATGCTTTTCATGTCAAAAACCTGCCCAGTATAATAGTTTACTCCTCCCATCATTACCAAGGCAATTTCATCACCGTGTTCATCAATTTTAGCTAACACATCCTCTAATCGAATACAGTGTTCACCTTCTCGCGGACAAACCTCAATAATCGCATCTTCCGGTTTATGTCCATGAAACTTTACTTGACTTTCTAGGGCATAAGCATCAGATGGGAAGGCTTTTGTTTCACACAATATTTTATATCGCTTGCTTGTAGGTCTGTAAAAGGACACCATTAGCAAATGAAGGTTGGTGGTAAGGCTATGTGTAACAACTGTTTCAACTTCCTTAGCCCCAACTATTTTGGAAATTTTTGGAGTTAAAAATTCATGGTAAGCAAACCACGGTTTTTTAGCGTCAAAATGACCTTCTACACCATATTTTTGCCAAGCATCTAATTCTTCTTGAATGTAGTCTTTACAGGACTTTGGTTGAAGCCCAAGTGAATTTCCTGTGAAGTAAATGCAATCTTCTCCATTATGTTGTGGAAGGAAGAACTTATCGCGATAAATTTTCAATTCATCTTGAGCATCCATCTCTCTTGCCCATGCTTCACTAAAACCAAATTCACTCATTTCTTGTTATGCTTTTATATTACCTTTGACTAAGTTTTTCCAAAGATAAAAATACTATTAAGATGACCGTAAAAACAGCACAATCAGAAAAATTGTTTAACTCCGCAAAATTGCTATTTCCGGGAGGGGTAAACTCCCCTGTAAGGGCCTTTGGTTCGGTAGGAGGGACTCCTCGTTTTATGGTAAAAGGAGATGGACCTTATATGTGGGATGCTGATGAAAATCAGTATATCGATTTTTGTTGTTCATGGGGGCCACTTATTTTAGGACATAATTTCACTGCTGTTAAGGATGCTATCGTTGAGGCGGTTTCAAATGGAGCTTCCTTTGGTACTCCAACGGTACAGGAAAACAAATTGGGGCAATTAATCATTGATAATAACCGGTTTATTGATCGGATAAGGTTTGTGAGCTCTGGAACAGAAGCTGTGATGTCGGCATTGCGCCTAGCAAGAGGATATACCGGTAGAAGTAAGGTGGTAAAATTTGAAGGCTGCTACCATGGACACGTAGATAGCTTAATGGTAAAAGCAGGTTCTGGTTTAGCTACCTTAGGGACCTCAAGCTCAAATGGAATTCCAAAGCCTTTCGCCGAAGAAACAATCGTGCTTAACTTGAATGATTCGGAAGGCTTAAAACAATGCTTTTCCGAGTATGGGAATGATATTGCTGCCGTAATTATTGAGCCAATTCCAGCAAATAATGGACTGCTATTGCAGGATAAAAGCTTCCTTACAGAATTGAGAGGTGTCTGTTCAGATAACAATTCACTACTGATTTTTGATGAAGTAATATCTGGCTTCAGGGTTGGCTTTGAAGGTGCTGCAGGCTACTATGGGATTGCCCCAGATATTATTACTTATGGCAAAATTATTGGAGGGGGAATGCCCGTGGGAGCATATGGTGCGAAAAAAGAAATTATGGATAAGGTTTCTCCTCTTGGAGATGTTTATCAGGCAGGAACGCTGAGTGGGAACCCAGTTGCTATGGCAGCAGGATATGCTCAATTAAGTGAGTGTGTAAAAGAAGGATTCTACGATGACCAAAGATGCCGAACAGAAGGCTTTGTTTCGCAAATAAATTCTTTCGCGGATGAGAAGGGATTGGACTTTAAAATGTTCTCCGTAGGTTCTATATTTTGGTTTAGCTTCTCAAAAGACGAAAAGGTGCAAAGGGCTGAACAAATAAATGAGGAAGGGGTGAAATACTTCAATATCTTCTTTCATGAGCTTCTGGCAAATGGAATCTATATTGGTCCTTCTGCATATGAAGTTGGTTTCGTAAGTAAAGTTCATAATCCTGAAGTGCTTGATAAAGCGGTTGAAATCATATGTGCCGCCTTACTCAAAACATACAAAAAATGAGATTAATTGCAGTTTTATTATTGTTAACCAGTGCTTATTCTTTCGGGCAGAAAATAACGGATGAGTTTGATTTAATCTGGGAGAATCAGGTTGGAATTACAACATTTAGAACGAACATCATCCACCATAATGGGAAAATCATTGTAGGGTCCAATGGAAAGAAATCAACTCAAATGAATGATGACCAAGATGGGGTATATGTTTTTCAGTCAGACAACGGTTCACGCATTCTCCGAATAGATGTTCTTGGAATAGAAGTCGAAGATGTTAACGGTGTAGCCGCTGAAGGAGACAAATTGTATTTCGGGAACGATAATGGTTATTTTTTCTGCTACAGCCTAGAAGACTACGAGAAAATATGGGAATATTGGATACCATCTGAATTACCCGATGATTATGATGACAGAACAGACCGCCACGAAGGAGATTTTAATGATGTGGAGGCAGCACCAGTGCTAACCGATTTAAATGGTGATGGCAAAAAGGATGTTGTTTTTACCATTGAAGGTTTGGGTTTAATGGCATTGGATGGTGTTACAGGAAGGAAGATTTGGCACTTTCTTTATGTGTATGATTTCGGTTCTTACATGAGCAGCCCTGCGGCCTATGATCTAAACAAGGACGGTATCGCTGATTTTGTTTTCGGAGGGAAAAGAGATATTGATCCTGAAATTCAATGGGATTATCAAAATGTTATTTATGCTATTTCAGGAAAAACTGGTTTGCCTATATGGCAACACAACGTTCATAGTAATGTGCATGCATCACCCTTAATCAAGGTAAATAAGGACAGTGTTGAGATTTACGTTGCACAGTCTTACAGTGATGTTTTGGTACTAGATCGTGAAGGGAAAATGAGTCGGTTTATAAACCTAAATGAATTTGACGGTGGAATTTCTGGTTTGTTCTCTAGTCCAGTACTTACAGATCAGAATGTGCTGTGCATAGGCACTTCATGGTGGGGTGAAAGCGATGGTGTTTGGACTGTACCTTTGAATGATGACAATTTTGTTCAAGCTAGTGATGGTTTGATTGAATTTGAAAAAAGTAAAAGGATTTTCGTTAAGTCAGGTCAAGTTTCGTCATCGGCCATTGTTGGAGATGTTTTAAAAGCGAATAAAGGGAATGAGATTGTTATGGTAACAGAAAGAGGTGAGCTTTTAATTTACTCCTCGAAAGGAATCCTTTTAAAGCGCCTAAGTCTGCCTGCCGGAACAGAGTGCACCCCACTACTGGCCAATATTGATGATGACAACAAATTAGAGTTAGTCATTACCGGAAATAACGGTAAAATCTATGCCTATCAGTGTAAAACAAAAGCAAAAAAGAAAGCAATTTTTTGGGGTCAGTTCAAAGGAGACAACTCCAATACTGGAGTTCTAAAAATCAAATAATAAACCTTTATACACATTCGCTTCTAATTTTCAACAATAAATAAGCCTCTTTTGCTTATTAGTACTAGAGTTGCTAAACTTGTATGCTTTAAAAATTAAGCACAAAAATGGCAAGGGAGAAGCAAATAAAAAGCGCCTTAATTTCAGTTTTCAATAAAGATGGTTTAGCGCCAATCGTTGAAGAATTAAAGAAGCAAGGAATTCGAATTTATTCAACAGGCGGCACACAAGCTTTCATGGAAGGCTTAGGAGCTGAAGTTCATGCAGTTGAAAATTTAACCTCATATCCAAGTATACTTGGAGGTAGAGTAAAGACACTTCACCCCAAAGTTTTTGGTGGAATTTTAAGTCGTAGAGAGTTGGACAGTGATGTTGCCCAATTAGAGGAGTTCGAAATTCCAGAGCTTGACTTAGTTATTGTTGATTTGTATCCTTTCGAGGATACGGTCGCATCTGGTGCGGAAGAACAGGCCATCATTGAGAAGATTGATATAGGTGGTATTTCTTTAATTCGGGCGGCTGCCAAGAATTTTAAAGATGTTGTCATTGCTGCTTCCAAAAACCAGTACAAATCAGTTTTGGAGATTTTGGAAAATGGAGCAACATCTTCGATAGATCAAAGAAAGAAATTAGCAATGGAAGCATTTGCTGTTTCTTCTCATTATGACACACAAATATTTAAGTATTTCGCTGATGGTGAAGAGGAATATTTAAGGGAGAGCTTTAATGAAAAGAAGTCTTTACGTTACGGAGAGAACCCTCACCAAAAAGGAGAGTTTTACGGAGATATAGCTTCACTTTTTGATCAATTGAATGGAAAGGAGCTAAGCTATAATAACTTACTGGATGTGGATGCAGCCGTTAATTTAATGACAGAGTTTAAGGATTCAGATCCAACTTTTGCCATTTTAAAACACAATAATGCATGTGGCTTAGCTACACGTTCAACGCTAAGTGCAGCATATACGGATGCTTTAGCGGGAGATCCTGTGTCAGCTTTTGGAGGAGTTCTTATTTCGAATAGAACTATTGATTTTGCAACCGCTGAAAAAATAAACAGTCTATTCATGGAGGTGCTCATTGCACCTGGGTATGATACGGATGCATTAGAACTACTAAAATCAAAGAAAAACAGGGTTTTATTGGTTCAGAAAGAGGTTAATATGCCTACAAGAACCATTCGAACTGCCCTTAACGGGTTGCTGGTTCAGGATAAAGACGGAATCACAGAGTCAGCGGCTGATTTCGAGACCAAAACAAAGCTTTCTCCTCAAGAGAGTCAAGTTCCAGATTTAGTTTTTGCCAATAAATTGGTAAAGCATACTAAGTCTAATACCATTGTTTTAGCTAAGAACGGACAACTCTTAGCAAGTGGTACAGGACAAACTTCTCGTGTAGATGCATTAAAACAGGCAATTGATAAGGCAAAAAGTTTTAACTTTGATTTAAATGGTGCGGTCATGGCATCAGATGCCTTTTTCCCATTTCCCGATTGTGTGGAAATTGCAGGGAAAGAGGGTATAAATGCAGTCGTTCAACCCGGGGGATCTATCAAAGATCAATTGAGTATTGACTACTGTAATGAGAATAATATTGCAATGGTGTTCACGGGGAATCGCCATTTTAAACACTAGAAGGGGAGAGTAACATGGGAATGTTTGATTTTTTTACGCAAGAAATTGCCATCGATTTAGGTACAGCGAACACCTTAATTATCTATCAAGATAAGGTGGTTGTTGATGAGCCATCGATTGTGGCAGTGGATCGTAGTACAAACAAAATTATTGGAATTGGGCGCAAAGCCCAACAGATGCACGGTAAAACCCATGAGAATATCAAAACAATACGTCCATTAAAAGATGGTGTTATTGCTGATTTCTATGCTGCTGAGCACATGATTCGCGGAATGATCCGAATGATGAAGGCCTCAAATCGTTTGTTTACTCCTTCTTTAAGGATGGTAATATGCATTCCTTCAGGAATTACTGAGGTGGAGAAAAGAGCTGTTAAAGACAGCGCAGAGCACGCCGGTGCAAAGGAGGTTTATTTGATTCACGAACCGATGGCAGCAGCTATTGGTATCGGGATTGATGTTGAAGAACCCATGGGTAACATGATCATTGATATCGGAGGTGGTACTTCAGAAATCGCCGTAATTGCCTTGGGTGGTATTGTTTGTGATAAATCGATCCGTGTTGCTGGAGATGATTTTACAAGCGATATTGAGGAGTACATGCGCCGTCAGCATAATATTTTGATTGGTGAAAGAACTGCCGAGCAAATAAAAATTGAAGTAGGAGCAGCATTGCCGGAGTTGGATAATCCACCTGAAGACTATGCGGTGCGTGGACGAGATTTAATGACAGGAATTCCAAAAGAAATTTTGGTTACCTACTCGGAAATTGCCCATGCATTGGATAAATCGATTTCAAAAATTGAAGAGGCAATCTTGACTGCACTAGAAATGACACCTCCAGAGCTTTCTGCAGATATCTACAAAACGGGTATCTACCTTGCTGGTGGTGGATCTATGTTACGTGGATTGGATAAGCGAATCTCGCTTAAAACCAAACTACCCGTGCACATTGCTGAGGATCCACTTAGAGCTGTAGCAAGAGGTACAGGTATTGCATTGAAGAATATAGACAGGTTCCAGTTCCTAATTAGAGATTAAAATAATATATGAGGAATATTTTTGCCCTCATATATCGACTAAGAGGAGGTATTTACTTCATTTTGCTACAGGCAATTTGTTTCACCCTGCTGTTTACCTACAATTCCTATCATCGCACGTCTTATGTGAATTCATCAAATAGGATGATAGCATGGACGTATAATGTTCGTAATTTTTTCACCGAACCCTTTGAAGCAATAGAGGCAAACAAAAAGTTGGTTGTTGAGAATGCACGTCTAAGGGCTCAATTAAAGCAATCCTTGCGTAAAATCGACAATAGTACGGTTGTTATTGATGACACCACATACTTACAACAATACTCTTATATCCCAGCCAAGGTTATAAATAACAAAGTGAATGTTCAACGGAATTATTTGACCATATCCGAGGGATCAAACGCTGGTATTGAAAAAGGAATGGGCGTTATCGGGCCAGAAGGTATTGTGGGCTTTGTTTATGATGTATCACCGAATTATTCAGTAGTCATACCCGTTATTAATCCGCTATTCAAAACTTCTGCTAAAATTGCCAGTAATAATTATTCAGGTAAACTAGTTTGGGACGGAAAGAAAAGAACAAAGGCAATTTTGAATGATATTCCTAGCTCTGTTGAGGTGGAAAAAGGAGATACCTTGCTGAGCAAAAGTGCTTCCGGCCGTTATCCCACAGGCATTTTTGTAGGAACAATTTCAAAAGTTGAGCGAAAGGCAGGTAAGGAGTTTCTGGACATTGAAGTGAAATTAGGTACAAGTTTTCAGAGTCTTTCGTATGTGTATGTGATCAGTAATATGCTCGCTAAGGAGAAAGCTGAACTGGAAGAAAATGTAGAAGCTAAACTTGATCCGAATGATTAGAGAAGGATTTTATAGCGCGCTCCTCATTTTGATTTTTGTTCCCCTCCAGGGACTCATCTTCGCCAATTTTGATTTTGGAAATTACTTCCTTCCATACGTCTATTATGTTGCAATTTTGTTTGTACCGCTTGGTTTTTCAAGGTTGTCGGAATTCACCTTTGCCTTTGCAGCTGGGATATTTATGGACGCATTTTATTCGACACCAGGTCTGCATGCCTCAAGCTGTGTAATGTTGAGTTATGCTAGACCTTACATTTTGAATTTGATTGCACCCAGAGATGGTTACTCAGAAGAGATGTGGCAATTTAATTCTTTCGGAAGCTTATGGCTCATTAGCTATCTTGGATTATCAAGCTTAGTATTCAGTATATGGCATTTTTTGTTGGAGAGCTGGTCGCTTGATTTGTTGTGGTTTAGCCTTCAAAAAGCAATTGCTAGTGCGGTGATTAGTACCTTGTTTAGTTTTCTAATAATCTGGATGTTTTTTCCGAAGAAGAATGAAGTACGATAACAGAAAATACGTCCTTTTTATACTATTTATTCTCGTTGGGATAATATTTATTATCCGACTTGCCGGAATGCAACTCTTCACTAATAAATGGCAAAATAGAGCAACGGAAATCACCGAAAAGAAGATTGACATCTATGCACCGCGCGGAATTATTTTCGACAGAGAGGGCCGAAAGTTGGTGGAAAATAGAGTGTATTACGAACTCTTGGCAACACCTAACGAAATAAACGAGTTCGATACTGTCCATTTTTGCAACACCATAGGAATAACAAAAGAGGATTTTATAGCTAGAATAGAAAAAATTATTGAAGACTATGATTCCAGGGCGGTACCGGGGGTATTTATTCAGCACCTGAGTCAGGAAGAATTTGAAAAAATTGAAGATGTATTGTACGAATTCCGTCCTGCGTTTTTTGAACGCGCCCGTACCGAGCGCTTCTACCCTTATCCGGTCGCTCCCCATGTCTTGGGATATGTCTCTATGGTTTCTAAAGAAGATAGAGAGCGAGATTCTTACTTTAAACTTAACGATCAAACCGGAGTATCGGGGCTCGAAAAGTTTTATGAAAAGGAGCTAAGGGGAAGGAGAGGAACGCAATATCTGATAAAAAGTGCTGTAGGAAATGATATGGGAAGTCTTGATGGCGGGGTTCATGATGTAAAAGCAATCAACGGAAGTCCCTTAACCTCAACTCTTGATGCAGAATTACAACTTTATGCGGAGAAGCTGATGGAAAATAAGGTTGGTGCGGTAGTGGTTATTGAACCCAAAACTGGAGAAATATTGGTCAGCGTCTCAAGTCCAGGTTACGATCCGAATAAAATGACCTTGTCCCAGCGTAATAAGTATTACAGTGAAATTGCTGAGGATACGATGAACCTTCTTTTTAATAAGGCAATTTCATCTGAGTACCCTCCAGGATCTACATTTAAATTGATTCAAGCAATCGTTGGAATGGATATGGGAGTTATAACACCTCAATCAAGTTTTGTATGTGACGGAAGCTTGATAGGTGATCATATTGCTCCTGGAGTTTATCAGATGAGAGACGCTGTAAAATCATCTTCCAACCAATGGTTTTTGTTAGCGATGAAAAAAATGGTGCAGCAAGGCAAATTCTACTCTCATTTCAAGGATGCTCCTTTTGGACTTATGCAATGGCATAAGGAAATGTCAAAATATAATTTTGGCAAAGCCTTTCCGCTGGATATAGAAGGTTCTAAACCTGGCCTATTACCTGACACTTCCTTGTACAACAAGATTCATGGAAAGGGGAGATGGGCATATAGTACAATTAGATCAATATCCATTGGCCAAGGAGAAGTTCAGCTAACACCTTTACACATAGCAAATATGGGCTGTGTATTGGCAAACAGGGGGTATTATTACTATCCGCATTTTGTAAAATCCATAGGAGAGAAGGGCCCTAAAGACATTTACCGAAGAAAAATTCAGGTAAGTGATGAGCGTACAAATTATTTCCCTGTTATTGATGCCATGCAGGCGGTGGTAGATGAAGCTGGGGGTACCGCTCGCTTGGCCCGAATACCCGATATTGCGGTTTGCGCAAAAACCGGAACAGTTGAGAATAAAAAAGGGGAGGATCACTCAGTATTTTTGGCCTTTGCCCCAAGAGAAAATCCAAAAATTGTTGTCTCGGTTTATGTTGAAAACGCGGGTTTTGGAGGTTTGTGGGCTGGACCAATTGCTAGTTTAATCATGGAGAAATATTTGACTGGCAAGATTTCAGATCCAAAGAAAGAAAAGCGAATTTTAGAAAAAGATTTTATACACCCTGAAGAATGAGAAGTCAGAAATCATATTTTGCCAATATGGACTGGGGCTTGTTTTTCATTTACTTGCTGCTAACCATCATTGGATTGATAAACGTGAACTCAACTTCCAATTATTCCGGACATGAAGGTTTCTTTTCCCTGTCAAATGGTTCGGGAATGCAATTGATTTGGGTTGCCTTATCTTTTGTGATCGGTTTCTTCATTTTGTTACTAGAAAGTACTTTTATCCAAAAAACAAGCTATTTTTTATATGGAATTAGCTTGTTTATGTTGGTTGCCGTTTTGTTTATGCCAGCGATAAATGGGCAAAAATCATGGTTCGGCTTTGGTCCTGTTGGAATACAACCATCAGAGATCGCTAAAACAGCTACGGCTTTGGCTGTGGCCCGGTATCTCACTACAATTAACGTTAAAATTGATGACTTCAAGACGAAATTGGGCGTCTTTGCTATAATTGCCATACCTGCGTTCCTAATTATACTACAACCTGACCCGGGAACTTTGTTAGTTTTTATGGCTTTTACTTTTGTCTTATACCGAGAGGGTCTTTCAGGTAATATTCTCATGTTTAGTCTGTTTGCGATTGTTCTTGGGGTTCTTACGCTATTTGCAGAGCACTCTGGTCTTTCTGCACCCATTTTATCGGGGGTTTTGACAGGATATAAGGCCATGATTTTTTATCTATTCTTAATTGGTATTGTAGCCTTTATGATGGTAAGAAGCTTTACGAGAAAACGATTTAGGAAGCGCTATCTAACTACTGTGGTCATAGGATTTTTAGTTGCTTCTGTTTTTGTGGGTGTTGTTGACTTTACTTACGATAGAGTTTTTAAGGATCACCACAGAACCAGAATTGAACTATTTCTTGGATTACAGGAGGATCCTGACGGTGAAGATTATAACCGAAACCGAGCAATGGCAGCGGTGGGTTCAGGAGGTTTTTATGGGAAAGGGTTTAGGGCTGCAACATTAGCTAGTCCAACACACGGACACGTACCAGAGCAAGAGACCGACTTTGCCTATTGCACTTGGAGCGAAGAATTCGGATTTCTTGGCAGCACTGCCGTAGTAATAATATTCGTAATCTTTCTAATTAGAATTATTAGTATCGCTGAAAGACAAAGGTCTCGTTTTACCAGAATTTATGGATATTCAGTGGCCTGCATTCTATTCATACACTTCCTCATTAATATCGGAATGATCTTAGGAATAGCGCCAGTAGTTGGAATTCCCTTACCCTTTATAAGTAAAGGGGGATCGTCATTTCTTGCCTTCTCTATCCTAATTTTCGTACTTATTAAGTTGGATAGCGATAGGAAAGAAGTGTTGCGCTAGGTGATTAGGATTTAATTGGAAGATCTGAAATTATTTCAAAATTCAATTCTGTTATAAAAAGCTCAAGAAATACTATTAGTCTTAGTCTTCCAACTGTTTGTATGAAGAAACAATTCCTTTTATCAGAGCCGAGCTAAATCCAGCATGCTCCATTTCGTTAAGCCCTTCTATGGTACAGCCTTTAGGAGTAGTAACTTTGTCTATTTCCGCTTCAGGATGTTCTCCATTTTGCACCAATAATTCTGCGGCTCCTTTCACCGTCTGATAGGTAAGTTTACTCGCAATCTCTTGAGATAGTCCGATTTGAACGCCCCCTTGAACCATGCCTCTGATAAATCGCATAACAAAGGCAATCCCACAAGCACCTATCACCGTAGCTGCATCCATTAAATTTTCATCTATCTGAACGCAAACTCCTAAGCCCTCAAACATTTTTGTGATTTCTTGGGCATCCTTTTGGTTATCAGAATGACTTGCTAAACATGTTATACTCTCCTTTACAGCCGCTCCAGTATTAGGCATAGCTCTGTGCAAATCAACTCCCGGAGGCAAAAGATTTTTCATTTTGCTGAGCTCCATACCTGTGGCACAGGAAACAATTTGTTGACCTTGTTTCAAAAAAGGCTGCAATTCATTTAATACATCTTCCATGTTAAACGGTTTAACCGCAATGAAGATGTATTTTGCATTTTTTAAAGCTTCAGCATTACTAGCTTTTATGGCATAGTTTGGTAATTCGGTGTCACTAGTTCCCCAAGAGCGTTTACTAACAAATACCTTTGCCTTATTTTGGGTGCAATATGACTCAAGGCCATTTAATAAGGATCGACCAAGTTTGCCAAGTCCTATAATTGCAATTGCATTTTCCATTTAGCTCGTCACTCCCATAGAAGTGAATTTTTTAATACGCTTTTCGATACGTTCATCAGGTTTAAGTGCTTCCAAAGCTTCCATGTGTTTAAGTATGGCCTTTTTAACGTTGGAATAAGTCGCTTCCCTATCAGAATGTGCACCTCCGACAGGTTCCTTAATAATTCCGTCAATAAGCTTATTCTTCTTCATTTGTTCTGCTGTCAGATTTAGACATTCTGCAGCTGTTTCTTTGTAGTCCCAACTTCTCCATAAAATGGATGAACAAGACTCCGGTGATATAACAGAATACCATGTGTTTTCCAGCATAAGAACCTTGTCTCCAATACCGATTCCTAAAGCTCCTCCTGATGCTCCCTCACCAATTACAATACAGATAACAGGAACTTTTAACTGCATCATTTCATAAAGGTTTCTTGCTATTGCTTCACCTTGACCTCTTTCTTCGGCTTCTAATCCTGGGTAGGCACCTGGGGTGTCAATTAAGGTAATGATAGGCTTATTAAATTTTTCAGCCAACTTCATCAAGCGAAGGGCTTTTCTGTATCCCTCTGGGTTTGGCATACCAAAATTGCGGTATTGACGCATCTTGGTATTAATTCCTTTCTGCTGACCAATAAACATGTAGGTTTTATCATTGATAAGTCCCATTGCACCTACCATTGCTTTATCATCTTTTACATTTCTGTCACCATGAAGTTCTATGAAATTCCCACCGGTAAGCGCCTGGATGTAATCCAATGTGTAAGGGCGATCTGGGTGACGAGAAACTTGCACACGTTGCCATGGCGTCAAATCTGAGTATAATTTGCTCCGGGTTTGTTTCAATGATTTTTCAAGCTCTTTTATTGATTTGGTCATATCAACATCTGAGTTTTCACTCATTTCTTGCTGTTTCTCAATCTGCTCTACTAACTCTGCAATAGGTTGCTCAAACTCTAAGTAATTCGCCATAAATTTTGAATTGTGGGCGGTAAAATTACGAATAATTAACTTAAGCACTTAGATGATTGGGGAGAGATTTATCAGGAATAAAATCAATCCACATAGTTGGCATAAGATCAAAAAAGAAAAGAACTGCTAAAAGATTTCACCTTATAAAATCCTTTTCCATAGATTTAGGAGATGAAAAAGGTTTGGATATTTATAACAGCTGTATCTGTATTTGCATGCACAAGTAGCGATAAAAGTGCGGTAGAATCAACTAAAAGTAATTCTAAAGAGGACAAGGTTCAAACACATGACAGCTTAAACTCAAGTATTGTTATAAACGATGAAATTCAGAGTGATTCAGCGCTATTGATAGGCCTATCTAGGACTATTATAAATGAATTTAATAGCAACTCATTTGAATTTAAAAATCTAGATAAATATATTTCCAGCACAGGGTTAATTTTTGTTCCCTACGGGTACCATAATTCATCAAATGTTCATCTAACAAAAGATAGTATTTGGTATTACTGGGGATCAAACGAAAAAATTAAATGGGGACTTTATGATGGAAGCGGTGAAGAGATTAGTCTAACTTTAAAAGAATATTTTAGTGAGTTTATCTGGGATATGAATTTTTCACAAGCAGACACGGTTATGCTTGATGACACCAAAGGACTAGGTAATACAATAGACAACATTAAGGATTATCTACCAAATGCTAGGTATGTTGAGTTCTATATTGAAGGCAAAAATCCTGATTATGGAGGAATGGACTGGGGAATATTGCGTTTGATTTATCAAAAAGTTGATGAAGAACAATTCAAGCTTATTGCAATCTCACATGGACAATGGACTGTGTAAGAATTGCGTATATTTGTACTATGCGAGCCATTAAAATAGTTTTAATATCTACCTTTTTGTTTCTTTTGAATAATGCGAGCTTGGCATGTGCTACCTGTCAGGCAACAATTGAAAGCACGAATTCGGAAGAAGGTGCAAGTGGGTTAGCAATGGGCCTTTATAATGGTATTCTTTATCTCATGATCATTCCTTACATCTTATTGTTTTTGCTATTCAGGAAAAGGATAATGAAATTTTTTAGGGAATTTAATTCCATTCATAAATGAGAATAATTCTCGCTTTGTTCGTATTAACAGCCTGTAGTACGATCCCTAAGAATGAGAAAATTGAAAAAAAGGAAGGGAAAAAAATAATTGTTGCAGGTCATGCATACGGAATTCCCAATCAAAAACCGGAAGGCACTTTTTTTAAACCTTTAGAAAATTATTTGGATGCTAACATTTCCGAATTCACCTATGGTGTCCTGACGGGAGATGTTGTAATTAGTCCGGATTCTATGAATTGGGCGAAAGTTGCCAATAAACTTAAAAACTATAACAAAAAGTTCTTTTGGGCGGCGGGTAATCATGATTTGGGTCCAGGACTATTCTGTCATCAAGCATTTGAAAATTTTTGGGAAGTTCAAATAGAGGACTCGAGCTTAATTGGAAGCTTCAGCACTATTCATGAAAAATGGACCTTAAGTGAAAATCAAGTAAATCTTCTTGATTCTGCTTACGATAATAATAGAAACCAATTAAACAAGGTTTTCATATTCGTTCATAATGTGATGTGGTTCGATTCAACGCTGATGGATGCTCATCCTAATTCCTTTGCACAGTATCCTGGCAACCACGGTTTTTGGGAGAATTTAGCCCCTAAATTTATTTCGTGGAACATTCCAGTATATATTATTGCGGGAGATGTGGGAGCGGTATGGGATAGACCAGCCTGCTCTTATTATCAGTACAAAAATCTTAATTTAATTACCAGTGGAATGGGTGCGAGTCCAAAAAGCAATATTTTAGAGATAAATTTGAATGGTGGAATAGATGATATGTATTTTATCTTTCTTAATAATGGAGAAGAAAAAAGTGTGAAGTCATTCAAAAAAGAGATAAAAGAGTTGCCATATGCACCCTAAGCTGAAGTCAGCCAATATAAAATTTTCGCCTGGAAAATTATTTTACGCTCCAAGATGGATTGTGCTGGGGGTGAATAACGTGTGCAATCTTCATTGTAAAATGTGTGATGTGGGTACCAAAAATACAAGCACCAATTTTGCCCAAAATTTAGTGGGAACGCATCCGATGAACATGCCCGTTGATCTTTTCAAAAAAATTGTCGATCAGACAAAGAAATTTGCACCACAGGCTAAACTGGGATATGC
Source organism: Flavobacteriales bacterium (assembly GCA_964230025.1). Lineage (GTDB taxonomy): Bacteria > Bacteroidota > Bacteroidia > Flavobacteriales_D > JAUILH01 > CAXRFO01. Next base: position 1,011,391 of record CAXRFO010000012.1, read on the forward strand.
TTTTACTGAACCTTTGGTATATCCTCATTTGGAGGAAACACTTCAATATGCAGAAGAGCAAGGGATGTTTACTTCCGTTACAACCAATGCTTTAAACCTTAATAAACACGCAAACATGTTGTGTGAAACAGGGTTGGATGAATTATATATCTCCCTAGACGGGCTTGAAGAAACACATAATTACATTCGTGGTCATAAGTCGAGTTTTCAACGGGCAGTTTCAGGTATAGAGACCATTCTCGGATTGAAAAACCCACCTAAGATTGGAGTTTATTGCGTTATCACAAATTGGAACCAGAAGGAGCTAGTGGAGTTCGTAAAATATTTTCAAAGGTTCCCTTTGAAGGAAATAGCTTTTATGCATCCAAATTTTACATCACAAAAGTTAGCTGACGAACATAATATCAACTGGAGTGCAAATTACCCGGCAACGGCATCCAATTTGGATGAGTTTAACCCTGCAGATTTTGATTTAAATGATTTATGGCGTGAGATGCAGGAGGTGAAAAAAATTAAAAGTAAATTCCCTGTGCTTTTTGCGCCAGAGTTAAGCTCGGAAAAAATGGTAGACATTTTTTATAATAAGCCTGAAATTTTTATCGGTAAGGGATGCCAAGATGTATTTCATAATTTGATGATTAAGTCGGATGGTTCTGTAATTCCAGCCCATGGCAGGTGCTACAACTTAAATGTTGGCAACCTCCATGAAAACAATCTTTCTGAAATATGGAATTCATCTGTTTTTTCAAAGTTCCGAAAAGACCTAAAAAAAGCTGGGGGCTACCTACCTGCATGTAGCCGTTGTTGCTCTGCATTTTAATGAAAGTTTTTGATGCCATACACGTAAATACTTTTGAAAGGGAACTCACCCAAGAGGACGGGATATATAGATTTTTAGCTCCAGAGTTTCGTGCGCATTTAGACAGATATAATTCGGTTTTGGATCAATGGGATAAGAGACAGAAAGTTGATTTCAAATGTGAAGTTGATCTCCTTCCATTCGCTGCTAATTCAAGGTTTTGGAGAGAAAGACAAAAAGATATTCAAGTATTGGAGAGAGCTACAAGCTTGAACAATTTGCGAATTCTTGAAATTGGTGGAATGATGGGCTGGCTGTCGAATTATTTGGCTCAAAAAAATGACGTACTTTCCATTGATTACCTAACTAGCCCAGAGTATGGTCTAAAAGCCAGAAATAAATACGCTAATCCTAATTGGCTCAGTGTCAACATGGACTTTGAGGATTTGTCTTTTGTTAAGGGGAAGTTTGATTTGATTGTCTTTAATAGGAATTTGGCCTATGTACCAAATTACCTGGATGTTATATCTCAAAGTATAGAAATGTTGACAGAAGAAGGGAAAATTTTTGCTTCAGGGTTAAATATCTATAAGGTTAGGCCAGAATTTAATTCTTTGTACCAATCAAGTGCAGCACATTTTAAAAAACACGGCTTAAATATTGATTTGAAAGCCGGAACGACCAGGTTTTTGGACATACATGATCAGGCTAAATTGGAAGATTTGGGGTTTGAATTTTTCGATTACGATAAATCATTCCTGTCTAAACTTAAAACAAAATTAATTAAGCCAAAAAGTATCAGTAAATATGCCTTCTTTAGGAAAGGCGCTTAGATGGTCTTAAGCTTTCAAACACCCACTTTTCGATCGGAAAAGCAAAACGTGAATTCTTAACTCTTCTCTTAGCAACTGCACTAAGCAAAGGAATTGATTTGCCTTTTTTTGAGTAAGCTAATTTGAGATAAAACTTTAAACGCTCTATTTTTTTTCTTTTCTCAGTGCTTACCCAAGGGCCATGAGAACCAATGTAATCAAATTCACCCCAGTCCTCTGTTTTTTTGGGAAGCGAATATCCATTCTTCGCAACTTCAGATGTAATGGCTGAGCCAGGGTATGGCTTAAAATAAAAGATGGGAGTATCAAAACCATCGCTCATTGCCCTTAATTCCTTAATCATTTGAATAGAATGTTCGACACTTTGGTCACTTTCGCCTGGAAACCCTACGATAAAAGGGAAAATTACATTAATGCCCAGTTTTTTACAACGTTCGGCGCAAAGCCAAACTTGCTCCATTTTTATATCCTTTTTAAGCCAGTCCATCATTTCTTGAGAACCGGATTCAACACCTATTAATAGGCGCCTTAATCCACTTTTCTTTAAAATTTCGAATTCTTCAAAAGTCATTCTACTACCTTGATCAGCCCTCATTGTGGCCGCCCATGAAAAGTTCATTTTATTTTCAATGAAGAGCTCTGCCATTTTTAGAATGTCTTTTTTATAAGTAAAAAAAGTTTCATCCTGGAAGTTCAGGTCAGTGAATTTGTAAGCTGTCCAGAGTGACTTTAACTCTTCAACAATCCTTTCAGGCTTTAAGGAAGTGAACTTCCTTTCAAAAACAAAAGGATCGGCACAAAAGCTACATCTGAAATAACAACCCGCAGAACTTATGTAATCAAGTTGTCTCCTACCCTTAAGCTTGAAGTAGGCCTCAACATCTATTAATGAATAGTCACAGGGATTAAATGAGTTGATGTCATTGGTTGCTCTTGCTTTATTTCTGTGGCAAGTGTTTTCATCGTCTTTATAGCTTATTCCTTCAATAGATTTATAATCTTTATGGCTATCTATGGCTGACAATAATTCGCTAAAGCTTGCTTCTCCCTGGCCTTGTACGGTAAAATCTACAAAACTTAACTCCTTAAGAGGCTCTAAGGCAAACAAGCTAGTATGCCAACCTCCCCATATTACTGGAATGTCGGGATTTAACGCTTTGAATTCCTCGGATATTTTAAGCGCATCTTTGATGGGGGCACCGGTCAAACAGGTAACTCCAAGACAAAGCGTTGTATCATCCGCAAGTTGATTTAGTTTTTCTATGGGATTTTTTTCAATCCGTCCATCAATTATTATAGGATCATATTTTTCTCGATCTATATTACTTGCCAAGGCTATCAGGGCAAGAGGGAGATCATAGAAAACGGCCTTAGGGTTGTATAAAAGGACTTTCTTTTTCAAGCGAATCAAAAGTACGACTTTATCCATTTAAAGCTTCTATCTTTGAGCATTGATGTCCAACATTAAGATCATCATATTTAATCCTAGAAGTGCTGATGCAAAGCACCGTATTCCCAACAGTATTCTTCAAGTGGGGGCAAGTATTGCCGATAAATATACTTTCGAGTTTGTAGACGGTAATCTTGAAACTGATCCAGAAGAAAAGATTGAAAAATTAATTAGAGACGGTGAGGTAGAAGTTTTTGGAGTTACCGTTATGCCAGGACCTCAATTAAGACAGGCGATTCCAATTTCTAAGAAAATGAAAAAACTATTCCCCGAACTATTGGTGGTTTGGGGAGGTTATTTTGCTAGTAATCAACACAAAGTTTCTCTAGAGTCGGGATTTGTGGATGTGGTTATTAATGGACCGGGAGACACCGCTTTTCCAAGTTTGGTTGGGGCAAGAAATAATAAGGAGGATTGGAAGGAAATTAGAAACCTGATTTATTTGCAAGATGGAGAGGTGGTTAAAACTGTCAAGGAAACACTTCCAAATATGGATGAAATTAAGCCATTCCCGTATGCAAAATTGGATGACAGCTATGGTTTAAATTCCTATTTAGCTAAAACATTTCTTGGAAATAAAACCCTTGCTTATCACAGTAGTTTTGGCTGTCCCTTTACTTGTTCATTTTGTGCAGTAGTGCCTATTTATAACGCCAGGTGGAAAGGAATGTCGGCTGATAGGATGATGAAGGATATTGACTGGTTTAAGGAGAATTACAATATTGATGCAATAGAGTTTCATGATAATAACTTTTTTACCTCTCGAAAGAGAACTGTTGAACTGGCGAAAAAAATAAAAGGGAAAGGTATTTCTTGGTGGGGAGAAGGTAGAATTGATACCATTAATAAATACTCTGATGAGGATTTGGAACTAATGAGGGATTCTGGGCTAAAAATGATCTTCTTAGGAGCTGAAACTGGAAGTGATGAAATTCTTGCTCAGATGGATAAGGGTGGAACACAAAGCGGTCAGCAGATAAAAGAATTTGCCGCTAGAATGGGTAAAATTGGTATCGTACCTGAATATTCATTTGTACTGGGTATGCCCGGAGAGTCCGAGGAAAAAGTAATGAAGCAAATTGATGAAGACATAGCTTTCATCAAAGAAATAAAAAGTATAAACCCGGCTACGGAAATAATTATCTACCTCTACTCTCCAGTACCAACGGAAGGATCAGAATTATATGAAAGTATACAGAAAGCTGGGTTTAAATTTCCAGAAAAACTTGAAGATTGGTTAAATCCTACATGGGAGAACTTTGATTTGAGAAAGAATCCACTTACTCCTTGGCTTACTCCGAAAATGGTAGATAAAATAAAGAACTTTGAGACCGTTTTGAATGGTTATTATCCCACGGCATCTGATTTTAGGATAAAAGGATTGAAAAAGGGATTTATGCGTTCTGTTTCATATTTAAGATATAAAACAGGAATTTATAAGGCTCCCTATGAGATAAAAGCAATGCATAAGTTTTGGAAATACCGCCAGCCCGAAGAGCAAGGTTTCTATAGCGAGTAATGGGGATTAATATTAAAAAATATATTCATCAAATATTTTCAAAGCAGCTCCTTAAGAAAATTGAGAATGATCGAAAATTTGAATTAAGAGGCTTGAGTTTTGAATTAAGTCCGGGTATTTTTCATCCCAAATATTTTAATTCATCTTTGATTATTCTTGACTGGATTGAGTCACATGATTTAATCGGTAAAAAAGTGCTTGAGTTAGGTTGTGGAAGTGGAGCTGGAGCGCTACTTGCTGCTAAAAATGGAGCACAGGCATTTGCTGCCGACATATCTACTTTGGCCATTGAAAACCTGCAAGCAAATAAAGAGAGAAACAAGCTAAATGTTCAAATATTTCATTCAGATTTATTTCAATCTATCCCAGATATAAAATTTGATTATGTTTTGGTGAATCCTCCGTTTTATCCAAAAACTCCAAAAAAAGAAGCGGAACATGCTTGGTATTGTGGAGACGATTTTGACTATTTCAAAAGCTTTTTCCCTCAATTAAGGGAGCAATGGTCTGGGATGGTATGCCTTATGGCTCTGAGCGAAGATTGTAATCTTGAAATGATTCAGGCAATTGCAAAAGAATCAGGTTATAGATTGGACCAAATAGCGGTAAAGAAAAGTTTTTGGGAGAAAAACTTCCTTTATCAGCTTAACCAAAATTAGCTATTTACCATTCTTGAATAAGTTCTGATCAACAAACTTAAAAAGTGCTTGCTGACCAATTGAATTTAGGTGAGGGTCATTTTCAAAATAGATGTGCTTGCCTTCCTCAAACTGCTTTCGTAAAAATGAAAGTGGACTGTGGACTTTTACATTTTTTAATTCATTTTTTAAAAAATTATAAAGGGTATAGTTGAGGTTCGACTGTTTTAGTCTGGCTCCTAAACTTTGAAAATTTTCTTGGTATTCTGGACTTACCTGGGTGCAATGAGGCAACAAAACGATATGAAGCTCACAATTTTTTGGTATAAGGCTTTGCAAGTATTTAATTGAAGACACTGCCTTCTCTGCAGCCTTTTTCATTCTTGAACTATTGAGGTGAATCGATTCACTTATAAAGTTAGGATTTGCTTTCAATAACATTTTGGTTCTTGGACTGTAGGCTTGAACTGAGAATTTACCCTGTGCTTGACCATTTTTATTTGAATTAAAGTCCTTTTGAGCGATTATACCTGACTGCTTCATGCGTTTAGATATATTAGCTAAAAACCGAAATTCTTGACCTATGAGGTAATACAAATTCCTGGCAATACTTAGTTCAGACCAATTACGATTGGGATAAATATCGATAAGGTCATTTCCAACATACATTTGGTAGATTACTTTGCTTGGAGGATAATGCTTAATCCTTCCTTTTGCCATATATGACATTTCTATCGGACCCGTGCCGGGGACAGCACAATTGATAAAGTTATACTTGGGGTTTGCGCTCCTTAATTGTTCAACATACCCTTTTGGAAATGCAGAAAATGAATCACCAAAAATGAGTATGTTCTCTTTTTTCTTATCAATTTTAGGATTTAGGGCTTCAAACTCATTCGACCAGTAATCTATCCATTGATACCGGTACGAAAGTTCTAATATGCTCATGGCGGTTGTAATTACCCAGGCATAATAAAAACTGCGCTTAGCTATTTTTTTGTAGTTAAGCTTCACTTAATTTGTTTTCATAATATGCCACTACGGCTAGGCTACAGTATAACAAAAATGCCATTTTATCTTGATCAGAAAAGGAGTTAAATAAACCGTGACTATAAAAGGTTATCAGTGCCAAAAGTACAGCCATAATTTCCCATTTCTCCGAAGGGGAATTTAGATTGTCCCATAATTTGAGACAAATCCTTATGCTATAAAAGACCAGAAGGAGAAAAATCAGCAATCCCAGAGCCCCATTTTCAGATAAGGCCGATAAATATTCCGAGTGAGCATTTCCTCGATCTCCATGGTTCGTGCTAATGTATGTTTTGAATTCACTTGTTTGGAAGGCCGCATACTCGAATTGGTATGTTCCAGGTCCAAAACCGAAGAGAGGTCTTTCTTTAAACATTTGGATGGCACAATTCCATCTGTTCACCCTTTCCAAGTTTGAGGCGTCTGAGTTAAGATTTGTAACGGATTCAACGTGATTTTGTAGATCTCCATCATTGCTCACACTATCATTGCTTTCAGCATATATTAAAAATTGATCCTTCAATGCTAAAAAACCAATACAGGCTGCCACGCAAATAATAAGTACTCCCCTAAAGCGCATACCAGCTTTTACCAGCAAGTAAAAAACTATTGCTATTAGAATTGAAATCCAGGCAGCTCGACTAAGAGCAAATAAGAAGGCTAGAAAAACAATAATTAATACAACCAGCCAAAACCAAACTGATCTTTTTCCATCAAGAAATATTTTTTGTTTCCAAATAAGAACACCTAAAATTGGCAGTAGAAATGCTAAACAAGCTCCATAAATTGTGTGGTCATTAAAGTATGGTTGGCAAATACTGAAAACAACTTTTGGATCAAAATGGTAGTGAGAATGAAGTTTAAACGTGAAATATATTACTGGCAATGTCCCTAAGGCATAGAGCAATAAAAGTTTAAGCTTTGACTTTTCTTTTCTCATCAGCTCTAGAGGGAGGTAAAAAAATGCAAGTACAAAAACCACTTTTATAATAAGCCTTTTGAAACTTACGTCTGGGTGACTAGAAAGTAATGCGCAAATAAAGGTCCAGCCCAAATCCAATGCTAAGATTCTGGAAATAGTGCTTTTAAGATTAAGTGAGTTATTCTTTTTGATAAGATGATAGGCAATAACGAAAAGAACCAAGACTAGGGCAATTCCTTCACTCGGCATTGAGAGTTTGGCTCCAGTGCCGGGAATCTCAAGTCCAATTGATAGAGGAACTAGCAATGCTATTAGCTTTATTAGAACTCGTTTTTTTTCTAGAATCAGAAAGCTTCCAAAGCCAATTACACTCAGTATTAATATACCGTTGATAAGGCCCACGCCACTTCTGTATAAGGGAATAAATAAAAGAAGCAGAAGGCCAACAATTATAAAATCAAGCCGTTTTATTTTAAGACTTTCTGATCGCATCCAACTTTTGTCTAAGCAGCATAAAAAGGCAACTTAAAAGAGTAAGAGCTAATGCTCCGAGAATAATATGTAAGCTTAAACTGGGGCTTACTTTTTTGTAATTGGGTTCAGCCGTGTCGACAACATAATTGTCTACTATTGGTTTTTTAATTTGATCTTTCGCTTGAAGGTAATCTCGCCGATAGTCTTTATAGATAGCAAATTGAATACGGTAGGATTCTAGCAAATCTTCCATTTCACGACTATCAATGAAGTCTGAAGGGACATAGTTTTCTTTTCCAGCAAGGTTGAGGTAGTTGCTTATTAAGTTTTCAATTTGACTGGTGTCTTTCAACTCATAAATTTTATCTTCTATAGAATCAAGAATCTCAGCTTGAGCATTAACTCTACTTTTTTGGTAGGCCAGTTCCTTTTTACGGTTATCTGCGAAAATTTCCGTTTTGTAATTGTTGACGACAGATATAATATAGTTTACAATATTTGCAGACATTTTTGGGTCCGTTGTCTTGGCACTAATAACAACCGATAAGTATTTAGACCTAAAAAAAGTAATGTCTTTTATGAATTTTAAATTGAGTTGGCTCTTCCAATCTTTTTCAGATTTATCAATTTCGTAGTATTTGATTAAATCAAATTTATTAATGACAGAATCTCTTATTGATTGTGATTCAAGCAGCTGCATTAGTTGCTCAGTTTCTATCTCAGTTCCAAATTGAGGATTGGATAATAATTGATCTCTTGTGTAGTTATTCGCAGGGTAGATGATACCAGTTGAAAGGTATTTTTTATCTTGAAGAAGTGCCACTCCACCTCCTAAAAGCCCGCCAAGTAAAAGGCTGAATAGAATGATTTTTCGGCATTTATAAATAAACTTTAGGAGGTCATTAGCATTTTGTTCTTCTTGTTCAAATATTGACATTATGGGGCTTTTAACACAAAGTAAATGATTTAATATCTTTGTTTTATGAGATTTTATATAATTTTCCTTTTGTCACTGTTGGTATCATGTTCTTCTGAAAAAAAAGAGTTAAATAATACGGGTAAAGATAAGGTACAAAGGCAGTTAGAAACGGATGAGCAAGTTCTTAAAGCTTTGAAAGAAGAAACAGGTAATGATTACAGTGAACGAGATGTTTGTATACAAAGATCAAATAGGTTTAAGGACTTTATCTTGATAGGTTATTTTGCCTATGACAGAGGTTGTGCAGGTGGTGATTGTTTCTACAAAGGAGAGCTAAATAAAACGGGGACAATCGCCAAGGAGGTTTTGGTTGATAATGGCTGGTCGGAAGAGAGCAAGCGGCTGGATCTAGCGAAGGCATTCACATTGGAGGTAGCTGGAGCATGGGAATCTGTTGTAATGCAAGAAAACGAGGATTTTCGTGCAGAAAATATGAGTTGGGAAGAACCAAAAAGTGAAAAAATTGAGGAGCAATATATGGTAAGCGCATGGATTCGAAAGCAATCAGGAATGCGCAGAGCTACGTCATATTATAAAGCTCAATATATCTATGATAAGGATGGAACTTTGAGTAGTGTCAATAGAAGCTCAAGGTTTAGCCATGAGTTTTAATACCCTTGAGGTTTTCGCATAAAATAGCCTTTTAGCATTATTAAGAAGGCAAGAATTATAAGGATAATCCCGATAAATATAGCCCAGTAAAAACCCAGTGAAACAAAAAATATAATGTTTACTGTGCCCAATATTACAAAGAACCAATAGGCTATAAAATGAATTCCTGTACCCTTAAAAAATAATAGACCAAAGGGTAACAAAACAGCCAATCCCAAAAGTGAAAGCCCTATAATAAGCCCAACTTTTATTGAGTCTCTCACCTCCCATGGGTAAGGTTTGAGGGTAAGCTTTTCTTTAGAATTCAGCGCGTTATTGTTAGCTGTGCTCAATTCTAAATTTTCATTCGAAATTACTTCTATGGGTTCCTTGTTTGGTTCTGATCCAACGGTATTCTTGGAAAAAGCAACTTCCTCTATTTTAGTTTCCGTTTGAAATGATTTTTCGGATATCTCGTCGTCTTTTTGTACGAATTTATTTCTGAGAGTGAATTTGCTATGATCTTGAGAGATTGCCTTTTGATCTGGTACTTGTGTTGGTTTTTGCTTGGGCTTAGAGGAAAAATAAAAGCCTTTGGTATATTTCCTTTTTTGTATTAAACGACCATTTTGCACCTTATTCCCACCCGAACAGGAAAATAAAAGCGCAATTAATATGATGTATCCAAAGGCTTTTATCAAGTTATTCTGTTACAGTTATGCGCTCTATTTTATCTCCCTGGCGTATATCATCTATTACGTCTAAGCCTTCTACAACTTTTCCAAAGCAAGTATGGTTGCCATCAAGGTGTGCTGTGTTATTTCGACTGTGGCAAATAAAGAATTGAGAACCTCCTGTATCTCTGCCGGCATGCGCCATGCTAAGAACACCGCGATCGTGATATTGATTTTCACCATCTAATTCACACTTTATTTTGTAGCCAGGCCCACCTGCGCCAGTGCCATCAGGACATCCTCCTTGAATTACGAAATCCGGTATTACACGATGAAAGCTTAATCCATCGTAATAGCCATCTTTAGCAAGTTTAACAAAGTTCTCTACTGTTCCAGGGGCGTCCTTATCATAAAACTCCACCTTCATTGTTCCTTTCTCAGTAATAATTTCTGCTGTTTTCATATCGTTAAATTTAGTTCTTCTCGTTGTTTTTTTGTCATTCCCTTGATTACTAACTCATAACTCAGGTCAATCAATTTATAAATTAGTTTATCCGGAACGCTTCCATCCATTAAGACGGTGTTCCAATGTTTTTTGTTCATATGATAACCTGGAATTATGCCATCATAATCTGCTCTTAACTCAATAGCATAATCCGGCTTACATTTTAAATTTGCGCTTTCAAAGTGGTCCACATCAAATGCCGTAAACATTTTATTTCCAACTTTTATTACCAGAGTATTTTCATCAAAAGGGAAGCCTTCTGTTGTGCCTGATTTAGCCAAACAATAAGATCTAAAGCTTTCTATATCCATTGAATTTCATATAAAAACACTCTACTTGGTGCCGCATCAATTTCAAAGGGTGGGATTTGAATATTACACATATAAATTCCATCCTTTATCGTATCAGGTACATAAACAAGCTCAGTAATGGTATTAGCGTTTGTGTTTTCTTCAGAACCAAAGAATAATTTATGAGCCTGTACAGCACCGTCGTCATACTCGGGATCAATGGAAGGTAAGTCGATGATGATATGCTTTATGCCTCTGTTTGTTATTTCCTGAATTAACTCAATACTCAAAAAAGCTGGATTTGTATTTGAAAAATCCTTGAGTTTATCCGTTACTTTATTTGGAGCTGTACGAATAACTATAGCTTCAACGTCATCTTTTAAATTTTCTAATATTTCTGGCCCTATCTCTTGCTGTCCTTTTGAAGAAGTAAGGAAAGTTTTAAAATAAGTATTCTTTAAGGTCTTGTTTATGCTCCTAGCATTTTTATAAACATGAGCCGCAGATTCAGTATGGGTACCGTTACCATGAGGGTTAAGACTAAGGTTCATGAAATTGACAAATCCGCCTTCTTCTAAGCTCCCTAAAAAATCACCTTCTCTAACGGGTTCCGCCTGAAAGTTTGGAGCATACCAGGCTTTGGGTTCAGATTTTCCTGGTATAAGAGGAGTGGAAATTTCAATGGCTTTATCCAAATCAATTTGAACTTTTTCACCACTCCTGAGCTCAAGATTTACTTTCATACTTTAAATGTAAAGGGAATATACTAACTGACAAAAAGTTCACTGGAAATTCTATCAGCAATCAACATTCCTTGTTCGTTCAAGCTGATATGCTCTTCCGATATGTTCACCTTATCATAAAACTCATTCAGACCTACTTTGCAATGTTCAAAAGCACCAGGTTTAATTCGGTCAATTTCTGCTTTATTGATGCCCCAAATTGTTCTCAATCGTGTAAGAATGTACTCGTTGAGCATGTCATTTTCCGATAAAGTTTCTGTTTGAAAATCGGAGGTGCCGTCATTTATTGCTTTTATATATTTGTGATTGTTGGGTACATTCCACCTCCTTACTTTACCATCGTATGAATGTGCTGATGGACCTATCCCAAGGTATGGTTTACCTCTCCAGTAAGATGAGTTGTGCTGGCTTTCGAATCCAGGTCTTGCAAAGTTGCTTACTTCATAGCCGGTGTAGCCGTTTTGTTTCAGTTGTTCACGTATATAGATAAACATTTCACCTGCTAAGGTCTCATCAGCGGGAATTAGAGACTTTTCTTTCACCCATTTATATAAGGCAGTATCTTTTTCAACGGTTAAATTGTAGAGTGAAATGTGGGGTACATCAAGTGTCAAGAACTTATCTAAATCCTTTTGTAAATCTTCTAAGCTTTGATTGGGCAAAGCAAATATAAAATCACAGGAAATGTTTTTTAAGTTAACGGATTTTGCCCTTTCAACACATTCATATCCTTCTTGAATTGTATGAGCGCGATTCATCCATTTTAAGTGTTTTTCCTCAAAGGTTTGTATGCCTATACTCAAACGATTGATACCGCATTCTTTTAACTCAATTAATTTGGATTCACTTAAATCATCAGGATTCGCCTCCAGCGTTATTTCTGGTTTATCAGTAACCCGGTAGTTTTTATAAACGGTTTCAAGTATGCCAGTTAGTTCTTCACACGAAAGGAGAGATGGAGTTCCGCCCCCAAAATATATCGTTTCTACATGCTCTAGTTCTTTATTTCTTTGTGTGAGTTCTTCTTTAATGGCATTTACCATTTCTCCCTTGTAGGAAGTTTTTGTGCTAAAGTGAAAATCACAATAGGAGCAAGCTTTTTTGCAAAAGGGTATGTGAATGTAAATACCGGACATTAAATTCCTTTAAGGGTTATCCTAAAGGTAGTTCCCTTATCTGAGCTTTCTTTTACAAAGACTTTTCCTTTATGGTAGTCTTCAATAATTCTTCTAACCAGTGAAAGACCCAAGCCCCAACCTCTTTTTTTACTAGTATAACCTGGGTTGAACACAGTCTTCCATTTATTCGTAGGAATTCCTTTTCCAGTATCTGAGATATCAATAACGGTTTCTCCTTTTGCCGATTGGATGTATACAGATATGGTTCCTATTCCCTCCATGGCATCAATACCATTTTTCACAATATTTTCTATTGCCCAGTTTAAAAGTGGAACATTTGCTAAAGCTTTACAATTACTATCTCCTTGGATATTGATTTCTACTTGCTTACCTACTCTCTTTTTCAAATAATTCAACAAATGTTCAGTTTGCTCGTAAACTTGGGTTTCTACCAACTTACCTCCACTACCAATTTTAGAAAATCTATCGGTAACAATTTGCAAACGATCTAAGTCTTTATCTATTTCCTCGGTTGCTTCTGGGTATTTTCCATCAGCCTTTAAAATTTCATTCCAGGCCATTAAACTAGAAAGGGGGGTTCCTAGTTGATGGGCAGTTTCTTTTGCCATTCCAACCCAAACTTGGTTTTGTTCTGCCCTTCTAAATGAGGAAAATAAGAAGTAACCTACTAACAAAAACAAACTTATGATCAGCAACATAACGTAGGGGTAGTATTTGAGTTGACCTACAATTTCGGAGTTCTGGTAATATATGTAGCCTTTCGTTATACCACCAATTTTAATTGGAATAGGATCGTTTTCCGCTCCAAGATCCTTTAAACGCTGCTCCAAACTTTTATTTTTCTTTAATTTTTGTGCTGCATTATTGGCTTGTATGATACTATCTTTTTCAGGGGTCACAAAAATCATTGGAAAAAGTTGATTTGACTTTTTTAAATGCAGATTAAATTGATCAAATAGACTATCAGTTTTTTGCTGAAGTTGTTCAATACTGTTCTCGTATTCTGTTAAGCGTTGGGATTGGTCATAATATACAGTTTGTCTTTTGTTGCCAAGAAAGCGAATTTCTATGGGCTCATTTTTTTTACCCCATTGGTTCGCTAAACCTCTTAAACTGTCATTAAAAATTTCGTCAAGTTTTGCCTTCCGCTCTTCTTCGGGCAGTCCAGTAGGAATCAACTCTTGAAGTTGTTCTTTTTTTAGTTGTAGGTTTCTGTGTGTACTGGGGTTTCCTTTATCGTCAAGTATTAAAACGGGAATATTCTCATTCTTCTGTAAAATCTCAACAAAAAAGGTATAATCAAGCTGTTCCTTCCCGATCTCTTCAGTAGCTTTTGCCCATAGTTCTACGGTCTCTTGCTCCTTGTTTTTTAGCAGTTCAAAGGCTAGCTGTTGTTGTTTAAAGCTTTGTTCAGTTAAGTTGATTTGCCCTAAATTATTCCTCAAATTGTTTGCCCATTGTTTCGCTTTTTGAGTTTCATCCTGACGAATTTGTTGAACAACATGATTGGTATAGCTCAGGGATAATCCAACGATCATCAGTGCAGCAATTACGAGGGCAATTTTCCAGCCTTGTTTACGAGTATATAAGTTCATTGTGCTGGAGTTTTACTTTTACTTATCTTCAAACTGTACTTCAACTTTATCCTCTTCCGGTTTAGTTCCCACCAGTTTCTTGTAAAACTTACTGCTTCTAAATTTATTGCTTTTTTCGTTATCCTTCTTGTGCACTTTTTCTGGGTTGGCCTCTTTTTCTTCTAATTCCCCATCATAAAGTATAAATTCAGATTCGGTTTTTTTCTTTTTTTCTCTGACTTGTACAGTGCTGTCCTTCTTGAAAAGTCCAAGGTTCTCTTTCAAAATAGATTTTAAATTACCTTTTTCTTCTTCGATATCCTTTTTTCGCTTTTGTTTGCGCTCTTCTTTGTCCATTTCGTAATGTAAATCATCTATATGCCCAAACATTCGCATGAAGATTTGCACTCCTGTTCCGTCGTCCTCTACTTTGCCGTATTCGGTATACTCTTCCTTGATCTTTAAATCTTTAAATCGGAAGTTAAAACGGTAATCCATGTTGTTGGAAAAATCATGTTCTCCAGAAAGGGAAATATCTAACGCGTTGGATTCAATGTCCATGTGGGGGATAGAAACGTTTTCATTTGAGATTTTAATTTCATTTGATAGTGTTTTAAACTGAATATTTTGGAGTTTTGCGTCTAAGGCATCAATGTGTTTTCCGAAGAATTTATCGACGGACTTTTTACTTTTAAAATATCCCGTTATTTCCTTCATGATGGGAAGTTTGATTAGTGCTCCATCTTCAATTTTAACCTTAGCTGTGCTCAAAATACTCTTGTTTTCCACTTCTAGTTCCTCACTCAGGTGACAAGCAAACTCAACATCTGAATATAATTTTCCCCTAATATTTTCCGGTAATACCATTGTTTGACCAAAGTTTTCAAAAAGAGGTAGGAGTTCGTTCATTTTTAAGGCACTTAGATGGGAGTTAGAACTCAAAATGAAGCCTTTTTCATACTGCTCCAATTCGAGATTACTTTTTAATGCTCCAGATGCTAACTTACAGCTCAGGTTTTTAGCGAGAATTTTGTTGTCTAGCATAAAGAATTTCCCTCGCATGTTCTTACAATGAAATGCACCATAGTCAAGCTCCTTGATGTTCATGGCAAGGTTTAATTTGATATTCTCTGGCAATTTGACTGCGCCTGAATTGGTTTTTGCGGAACTATTCTTGTCTTCAACAAGCACATCCAATAAATTAAGCTTAGATGATTCTAGGTTTGCTATAACTTCTAACTTTTCGTCTTTAAACAAGATAAACGGAAGCAGATTTTTAAAGGCTCCATCAAAATTTAAGGTTGACTTACCTAGATTGAATTTTAAATCTTTGATTGCTGCATCCTTTTGTTTTAAAACGAAATCTCCACTTGCATTTTTGAACTCTTGATCTGTACTTTTAAGTTTTAAATCAAGTTCGGAAAAGTGAATTTTGCCTTTTGCGGACTTAATTTGAAAGCCATCATGAATATGGGTCTCTCCTACAATTTCTGTGTGAATCTCTAGCTTTCCTTTGGTACGCTCTATGTCCTCAATTTTAAGGAAGTCGTTTAACTCTTCCATGCGCACATCAGAGTGAAACTCTCCGAGTAATTTCGGATCAATAAAATCCTCAAGCTGAAATTTCCCATTTATCTGACCATTTGGAAATTGCGCAGAAAAATGGTCGCAATTTAGTTGCTCTACGAGTTGTTGATTTCTATTAGAATAGTCACCTCTAAAATTTACTTTAGAAAGAATTAATCCACTATGAGGCTCTGTTATTTTTCCGTTTTCATAAGAGATTTGAGCTGCAATCATAGGCATTTCTACTCCTGTCAGGTTTCCAATTATATCTGCATTTGCGTGCACGGTACCCTCGGTTTTATAGGCTGAAATACTTTGGAAATATTGACTGGGCAGTGTGCTGAATACATCTTTTAAATTAGCATTTCGGGTTCTTATGTTTAAATTACAACTACTCGTATCTCTTATGTAGACATCTCCATCAACAAGCATGTTTAATTGCGCAACATTTAATTTGCTTTTCTTGAAGCTTAAAATATTCTTCTCAGTATCATAGCGCATTGCCAAATCAAGGTTGGCTTTTTTGTTTTTAATAATGGACAAGCTATCTGATGTAAGATGGGTAATTTTCATATTACTGCTACCACTTATTTTAATGTCTTTGTCTCCAAAATTTCCTACCAGATTTCCTTGCTTAATTTTCAAATCATAATCTTGTTGACTCAAAGCATGTTTGTAGGTGAATTTTACATTTTTAAGTTTGACATTCTCTAAGTCAAAGGTGAATTTTTCTTCCTCATTGGATTCTGGACTTGGTTTAAATATGTCAAAATTGTTGTTTCCAGCTAAGTCGGTTTTTATGTTAATTTCTGCATCCTCCACCTCAAGCTGTTTAACTTCATATTTGCCGCTTAAAACATCCCAGATATCCAGCTTCATGTAGATGCTCTTAGCGTTAAGAAGGGTTCCGTGATTTTTTGAATCAGGGAATGCATCAGGAATGTGAACATTCTTGAATGTAAGGCTGGCTTTAGGGAAGGACTTGATAAAGGATAGTTCAATATCATCTACCGTGACTTTAACATTGAGATGCTCGTTTAATTCATCAACGGCATATTGTTTTATTCGGTCCTCAAAGATGACGGCCAATAAAATTAGGAGAAGGACAAATCCAATTATGCTCCCAAGACTCCACAAGGCTATTTTTTTGAGTCGTTTCATCCAACCAATAAAGGTACAGAGGATATAAAGCCTTAATGGAAACGCTTTTGCTAACTTATGGGCAAGCCTGTGTTAAAAAGCTTAATTTGGGTCTGCGTAGTCAGGATTGGTCAGAAAGCTTGGGTCATTGAGGCTTTCAAGAAACTTAATTACCTTATCTCTTTCCTGAGGAGTTAATTGAGCACCTATTCCTGAATTAGGGTCACCATCGTCATGATACATTACAGGGTCGGTGTATGGGGTGTCCTTTAAATCTAAAATGTAGGCGTTTAGCACTTCCTGCAAAGTGTTAAACCTTCCATCGTGCATATAAGGGGCTGTATAGGATAGATTTCTAAGTGATGGTACTTTGAATTTCCCTCTATCCGCCAGATCTCCAGTAACTCCCTCTAGCCCAGGGTCGGCACTAAAGTCATCATCCAAGCCATTGTTTCTAAACGAAAAATCTGTTACAAGCCTTCCTGCTATTGGGTCCGTATGGCAGTGAATACAATCACCTTTGTCAAAGCGCACGAATAAATCGTAACCCTCTAATATATCGTTCGCATCTGGGCCCAATACTGCTGGATTGTTGGTGTTGAGGTAATTATCAAATGGACTATTCCCTGAGATGATTGTTTTGATAAATTGACTGAGTGCTTTACCCGCATTCTCTTTAGTAATTGCGTCCGGCCCAAATGCCGCTACAAACATTTGCTGGTAATTAACATCACTTTCTAACTCTAATAAGGCATTTTGCCATGTCTCATGCATTTCTAGCGTGTCCTCTACGGGCATAACAACTTGTTCTTCCAGGCTTGCGGCTCGGCCGTCCCAAAAGAATTCATCTGACCAGGCCAAGTTAAAAATAGGCATAGCGTTTCTTAAACCTTGATTTCCATCTATGCCAATACTAAAATCAACCTTATCGGAAAATGCTAAGTTCTGACCGTGACATGATGCACAACTTTGACTATTGTCACCTGAAAGCCTCTCATCATAAAATAAATGTCGACCTAACTCTATACCTTCGTTGGTTAGTGGGTTTGCTGAATTATTAGGTAAAGGCGGAAAGCCCTGTGGTAAGGTAATATCCGCTGTAACTGGCTCCAAATCAAGTATAGAGGGATCCTTTCTACAAGACGATAGGACAAGGACAATCAATATTAAACTAATTACTCTCATTGAATAGGATTACTTAATTTTTCATCATTTATTGCGCTTGAGTCTACTAAAATACTTAAAAAAGCCTTTAAGGCCTTTTTTTCATTTTCGTCAAAACGCATGTTTTTTACGCGAACATCTTGATATGAATCATTTAAACCTCCGTGACTGTATAGACTTAGAACACTATCAAGGCTTGGAATGCTTCCATCGTGCATATAAGGTGCAGTTAAACTCACATTCCAAAGGCTAGGAACTCGATATTTATAGAGATCTGAGGAATCGAGACTCAAAGAATATCTACCCGGGTCCCTGTATATTTCAAGAAGTCCATTGTTTAAATAGTCACTGTAACCTAATGCTGGTCTACTGTGACAAGAGACACAATTTAACTTCTCTGAATGAAACAATGCATATCCTTTTTTTTCAAGCTGTGTCATTTCGGATATTCTTAAGGTAGTGTCAAGAGGAAAAGACTCTAAAAAGAACTTTAATGACTGAGTAATTACGTAAGGATCAATCTTCCTATTGAAGGCTGTTTTGGCCCATTTGGCATAGCTATTATTTTTCCTCAATCGTTCAGAAAGAACTTTGATGTTAATACCCATTTCTGTGGTATCCTCTATCGGGATTAAGGCTTGTTGATGGAAAGTGTTAACACCTCCATCCCAGTTTAACATGGGGGCCAACCTGGTGTGCGTCAAGGATGGAACATTTCTTTTACCCTGACGATCTTTTATGCCAGATGCAAGCTTATTGCCATCTGTAAAGGCTAACTCCTGATGATGACAACTTGCACATGATATCGTTGAATCCAAGCTTAAGGAAGTGTCATAAAAAAAGTGTCGACCTAATTTTATTTTTATTTCTTTTTGTTTTGACTCAGAAGTAGGGTCTTTTTCCTCCTTTAAATTATTTGAACAAGAGAAAAAAAAAGCACTAATCAATAGAAATAGCGGCATTACTTTCATCGGCAATTTGATTTGCTGTAAGCGGATCATCCATCGTATGAGTTGACTGCTGGTTTGGAAAGTCAATATTTGCCACAAATTTTGTCCAATCTATCTCTAGGTCCAAGTAATTAACTGTTCCAGGTAAGATTTCAATTGATTTTGCAATATTGAACTCTTTGGGTATATCCTTTCCTCCTACATGGTATATGAAACTATTATCCAAACTTCCATTTCCATCAGAATCAAAATCTCCTTCCAAAATTATCATAAGGTATCCACTTGCCCAGTTCCAATGAGTGGATGGGTTTTGAAGTTCAAGCGGATGGCCTTCTTCATGAACCGAGGGATCAGAATGATTTGTTAAAGAGTCTAATCCAGAAATAAAAGAAACACTATTGTAACTTCCAGGCTCAACTTCAAAAATAGTTTGGGTTAAATCAGTGGCATTTATGAAAACATAGCTGTCTTCAATAGGAAGTTCACCTAATTGAAAGTTCGACATGTAAATGGAACACCTTGTAAAACTATAGTCAATACCTAGGTCATTGGTTATGGTTTGGTTAAAAGTCAAATCATCATTCCCAATTTTACTACTCAATCTAAGCTCAAGGTAAGTTAATTCTTTTTCAGGACGATCAGGTCTGCATCCAAAAAGAGTGAGGAGGGATATAAAAACAATAAATGTCTTCTTCATAAGCTAAAGATACTCAAATTGAGCTTATAGGTGAATCACATAAGCCTCCCTTTATTGAAAAGCTAGTTTCATTGATTCTATCAAATTCATTTTGCTATAGACGTTGTAAGGGAGTACATACTCCATCAACACAAGAATAACACTGAAGCTTGTCTTTAAAAACAGAAGACTTGAAAACGGACTTGTTTAAGAGCATTCGCACACATTCTTGAATTCCTTCAATTATGGAGGGGTGAGGGTGTACTAATTCAGCAAGTTCTTCAATGCCTTTGTTCATTTTGATTAATAAGGCAACTGCTTGAATGGCGCTTGAAGCATGTTCTCCAATCGCACGCATCCCTAATATTTTCATTTCATCGTCAGCACTCACAATAATCTTAAAAAATCCCTGTGTTTTTCTCATGGCAATTGCTCGTGCTATGCAGCTGTAATCTATTTTGACAACTTTGACAGGAATATTTTTTTCTCTACAGGTCTGTTCATTGAGTCCAACAGCCGCTACTTCAGGTTGCAAAAACATTATGGTACTTACGTTGTCATAACTCAGCTTCCCCGAGTTTTCATTGAACATCCTTTCTACAGCATGCCTTGCTTCAATTTCTCCCATGTTTACAAGAGCGATTCGGCCAGAAACATCTCCAGCTGCATAAATGTTGGGCACATTTGTTTGGGTATCATCATCACCAATATGGTAACCACGGCGGCTCATCTTAACGCCTGCTTCTTCCATGCCGATTCCTTCTATATTTGGCACTCTTCCAACTGATAATAGTGCTTTTTCAACACGAATAACCTCCGTTCTTCCGTCTGGGTACTCAAGTTCATACTCAACTTCATCCCCAACTCTTTCTAGTCTTTTTAATTGAGACTTTTGGTGAATGGTTACTCCTCTTTTTTCAAAATTCCCACTGACCATCGTAGAAATATCCTCATCCTCAAATGGGAGAATTCGATCTTGTCTATCTATGATGTAAACCTTTGTTTTCCCAAAATTAGCGAAAATGGTGGCATACTCACAACCAATGACACCTGCACCTACAATCACTAAACTTTTAGGGAAATCATCCAGGTGATGAATGTGGTCTGAAGTTAGGATATGGGTTCCGTCAACCTTCATGTTGGGAAGCTCCCTTGGTCTACTGCCAGTTGTTATGAGGATATTGTCAGCGTGAATTACTTTTTTCTCGCCATTATCTTTTGTTATTTCAACCTCATGTTCATTGAGCATTTTGCCGTGTCCTCTTTCGTATGAGAAGATTTTACTCATTGTCTCATTTTGCAGAAGCTGCATGTGGCAGCTATACTGGAACTTTCGATCGAAAATTGCTTCATCCTTGGTTTTCTTGATCTCCTCCCATGTAATTTCAACTTTTGGCCGATTAATTCCAACGATTCCATTGTTTATTGCGTCCACTTTTTGGGAAAGCTCCCACAAAGTTTTAGAACCTAAGGCACCGTTATATACACCGGCACCACCAACACGGGATTTTTCAATTAGCAAAACTCTTTTACCGAAATCAATTGCACGCATTGCTCCAGCATAGCCTGCAGGTCCTCCCCCAATAACACAAACATCAAATTTCTCCATAAGTCAAAATTGCAGCTTGAAATTTACACATTCTGATTTAAAACGTAAAACATGAAATGAAAGCCGTTTATCCATCGTGAAAAGCAACTTGAATAAATTGAAATGAAATAATAACTAAAAAGCTTAAATTTGTGTATGAGAAACCTTGTAACGCTTGCATTATTCTTACTTACTTTTGTTTCAATCGCTCAAAGGGGTAAGGATGGAAATTACACTGTAAACACATCAGGACAAGTTTTAAATTCTTACACCTATCTCACCGCTAACGCGACTGCTGGTGCGACTTCAATTACCGTAAATAATAACAGCCTTAATTCAGGAGACTATTTTACTTCAAATTTGGCTGCTGGTGATTTGATTTTCATAATCCAACTAAAGGGAGCAGATATAGATGGTCGATTAATTGATGTTGGAGGAGGTGATTCTTTGGGAGCTCCTGATATTTGGGGAGACAACATAAATTTTGGTGTTGTAGACAACTATTTGAATTGCGGGAACTATGAACTAGCGGATGTTACAGGAGTTACTGGTGCGAATACGATCAGTTTGAAATGCGGACTCGAAAATGACTATACCGCAAGTGGTAAGGTTCAAGTGGTTAGAGTTCCAAGGTTTCAAAACCTGACTGTTAACGGAGGTGCCTCAGTTGTTTGTCCAGCATGGAATAATTTCACAGGTGGTCTAGTTGTTCTTGAGTGTGAAGAGGACATGCAGCTGGATGGAAGTATTGATGTCAGTGAGTTAGGTTTTAGAGGGGGTCAAACAGATAATTCATCTCTACTTGGTGGAGGTCAGGCTGGTGCTACAAATCCTGCTGAAGGTGCAGATAAAGGAGAAGGTATAGGAGGCTACGAGTTTGAGTACTCAAATTTTGGAGGGCGCTACGGTAAAGGAGCTTTTGCGAATGCCGGTGGTGGTGGAACCGCGCACAATGCTGGAGGCGGCGGTGGTGCTAATGCCTCTACAATAGCCTGGAATTGGGGTCTGGGAAATCCAATCTCAGGAAATGCAAATGATGTTGCAGCTTGGAATTTAGAAGGTACGAGCTCTGGTAATGGAATGAGCAGCACAACCACAAGTGGAGGTGGTGGCCGCGGAGGCTACACGTTCTCGGGTTCCAATGAGGATGCTACAACAGATGCCCCAGGAAATACCAATTGGAGCGGTGATAACAGAAGAATTGAAGGTGGTTATGGCGGCCGACCTTTAGATTATACGTTAGGTAAATTATTCTTTGGTGGAGGTGGAGGTTCTGGAGACGGAAATGACGGTGACTCTAGTCCTGGTGGCCGCGGAGGCGGACTTGTCTTTTGTCAAGTTTATGGATCAATTAACGGTTCGGGGAGTATAGAAGCAAATGGGCAAAATGGTTTTGACTCTGATGCTAGTAATCCGCCGTTTGGAGATATAGCAGGGAATGATGGAGCTGGAGGAGCTGGTGCAGGAGGTACGGTTCAATTAAATGTAAATACTGGAATTTCAGCTATTACAATTAATGCAAACGGTGGAAATGGAGGAAATCAATTTATGGCAGCTGGAGCATTTGGAACAATCGATGAAGCCTTCGGGCCCGGTGGAGGCGGAGGCGGAGGCTATGTTTCCGTATCAAGCGCAGGTGCAACAATATCTGTAAACGGTGGCCTAAACGGAACAACAAATAGCCCTGATTTAATTGAGTTTCCTGCAAATGGTGCCACGGCAGGATCTTCTGGATTAAGCGCAAATAACTCCTTTTTTGGGATATTCGCTGATAATGATACGCTATGTGGTTCAGGTAGTACAACCTTAACTGCAACCACCGTAGGAACACTTCCTGGAGGTGCCTTAATTGTTTGGTATTCTGATGAAGGATCAACGGTTGTTGGAACAGGTAGTACGTTTACAACACCATTATTGTCTTCAAATACAACCTATTACGTTGGTTTTTGCCCGGGAGGTAATTTGACTCAAGTAGAAGTGGTTGTGCAGCCTGGGCTAGTAGTTGACATAAGTAACTTGGTTTTAAA
This sequence comes from Flavobacteriales bacterium, assembly GCA_964230025.1. Classification (GTDB taxonomy): domain Bacteria; phylum Bacteroidota; class Bacteroidia; order Flavobacteriales_D; family JAUILH01; genus CAXRFO01. The sequence continues at coordinate 1,034,661 of CAXRFO010000012.1, forward strand.
CGATGAAAATTGTGGGCAGAACGATGGTTCAATCACAGGAATATCAGTTTCTGGTGGTTCTGGCTCTTATACGTATAGCTGGTCAAACGGTGGAGGCTCAAATGTTGATGCAACAGGATTGTCTGCAGGGTCTTATACATTGACCGTTGATGACGGTGCTGGTTGCATGGAAACATCAGGTCCTCACATCATAAATACAACCGCGGGTCCAACTATTGATATTTCTGGACTGTCAATAAGTGACGAAACTTGCGCGGGAAGCGATGGTTCTATAACCGGTATAACCGCATCAGGAACGAGCTTAAGCTATGACTGGAATGGGAATGCCAGTGCAGGAACAGACTTGACTGGAGCTGTATCTGGGTCTTACACTTTGACTGTTACTGATGGAAATGGTTGTGCCGCTACTACTGGGCCGCACGTAATTGGTTCTGCTGGGGGGCCAGTTATTGATGATTCGAACATTTCTATTACAGATGAAAACTGCGGACAAGGAAACGGTGCAATCTCGGGTATTACTTCTACTGGGACGGGTACTTTAAGTTTCCAATGGAATGGAAGTTCTAACCCATCAGAAGACATTACAGGGATTTCAGGAGGGAGTTATACTTTAACGGTAACAGATGGAAACGGATGCTCCACCTCAAGTGGACCTTATACGGTAAATAATGTCGCTGGTCCTAATATTGATGTTTCAGGAATATCAGTTGTTGATGAAGCATGTGGTCAGTCAAATGGATCTATTACAGGTATTATAGTAACTGGAGGGACTGGTGCTGTGACATATGAATGGAATGGTAGTGCAAGTACTCTAGATCAAACAGCTTTATCTGCTAACTCATATAGCCTTACAGCTACAGATGCTGCCGGATGTGTTGCAACGGCAGGGCCGTTTGTGGTAAATAATCTATCTGGCCCATCTATTGATATTAGTAACATGGTAATCAGTGATGAAAACTGTGGTAATACCGATGGAAGTATTACTGGAATTATTGCGACCGGAATTGGAACATTAACTTATGATTGGAATGGGAATGTTACTGCCTCTGAAGACTTAACTGCTCAGAGTACAGGTTCATACACGTTAACCGTGACGGATGGGAATGGGTGTACAGCAACTTCAGGTCCTCACCTTATTGGAATTAACAATGGGCCTACGATTGATGACAGCGGAATAAGTATAATTGATGAAAGCTGCTTAGGAAATGATGGTGCTATTACGGGCATTACATCAACAGGAAGTGGTGCACTGAGCTTTGATTGGAATGGAAACTCTTCAACATCTGAGGATATAAGTAATTTGTCTGGAGGGAGTTACACGCTTACAGTGAGCGATGGTTTTGGTTGTACAACATCTTCCGGCCCTTACACTATAAACACTGCTCCTCCAGTCACAATCGACGATTCAAATATTTCAATTGTTGATGAAAGTTGTGGAAATGCTAATGGATCGATTACAGGTATTACTGCAAGTGGTGGAAATGGAACCTTAACCTATATTTGGAATACAAGTCCCGGAAACATTGATCTAACTGGAGCGTCTGCTGGTTCATACACACTTACAGTCACAGATCCGAGCGGCTGTTCAGCGACTTCTGGACCCTACACGATAAACGGAACTCCACCAGTTACAATTTCAGTAACTGGTAACACTACAATTTGTGAGGGTCAATCTACAACACTTACAGCAAGTGGCGGGACGAGTTATGAGTGGGATAATGCTTCAACGAATTCAAGTGAGACTTTTCAGCCTACCACAACCACAACAGTTCAAGTTATAGCATTTGATGGACCCTGTTCTGATACAGCAGATGTAACGATTACTGTTAATCCTTTGCCTGTTGCAGCATTTTCAGGTGACACGGTTATTTGTGAAGGTCAAACGGCCAGTTTAACATCAACTTCAAGTGGTAATATTGAATGGTCGACACTTGAGACAAGTACAAATATTAATGTGAGTCCGCTAATAACAACACAATATTATCTCATTGCTAGTAATGGATGTGGAGATGACACAGTATTCTTCTCCGTAGATGTAAATCCCTTACCAACAATTGACGCAGGGGCAGATGAAACTCTTAATCTAGGTTCATCTACCTCTCTTAACCCAAGTGGAGGAACAGCGTATTTATGGTCGCCACCTGATGGTTTGAGTTGTACTTCATGCGCCAATCCGGTTGCAAATCCAACGGAGACTACAACTTATTACGTTGTAGGAACAGATGGTAATGGATGCTCAAGTACAGATTCGGTCACCATAAATGTTGAGAACGAAGAGGTACTTTATATCGCCAATGTTTTTAGTCCAAATGGAGACGGACAGCATGATGAGTTTATGGTACAAGGCTCCGGAATTTCTGAAATCGAACTTACAATTTATGATCGATGGGGTCAGGCCATATGGCAATCGAATGATATGAGTATCGGCTGGGATGGACGAAATCAGGACGGAAAGGAACTCAACAATGGTGGCTTTGTCTACACGGTCAGAGGAAAATTCTATTCTGGAAAAGAAATTAATGAGTCAGGAACTGTAACACTATTAAGATAATGAAGAAGTTAACAATAATCACTGGAGTGCTTTTGACATTATCCAATGTTAGTGCTCAGGATATCCACTTTAGTCAGTTTTGGAACGCCGAACAATACAACAACCCTGGAGCTGTTGGAATGGGGCGTTCAAATGCAAGGGCTACTGTTCAATTAAAAGAACAATGGACAAGTATTAATAAGGCTTACCGTACGGGGATGTTTAGTTTTGATATGCCCGTTTTTAGAAGTAGTAGCGCGCAGATTGGAGCAGGTCTATATGCCTTTTCCGATAAAATTGCTGACGGAGCTATGTTTCAAAATAAAGTAGGCCTTAACATTGGAGGAGCTATTGAAGTAGCTCGTAATCACAGAGTATCCTTAGGAATCTCAACCGCATACATGCAAAATGGTATAGATCCAAGTGGCTTTCAATGGTCAAGCCAGTTTGACGGGACCGGTTTCAATGCTGGAATTGGTGGTGAAAATGTTGCTGCACAAAGTCTTGGTTTAATGGATTTCGCAACAGGGTTATATTACAGCATTGGAAGTTCTGGATCCTCAGTTAATCAGGATGACGATTTTACTTTGGATGTAGGTATATCTGTTTCACATTTAACTCGACCAAATATTAGCTTGGCTGGTCAAACAGATGAATTAGAGAGAAAGTATCTTTTTCAAGCCCAATCTGAAATAGCGATTCCAGGCAATAATATTTCGCTTGTTCCAATGGGCTTTTTTCAATTACAAGGTGCCCATAAGGATATAGTGTTTGGTGGATTGGTTAAATATGCTTTGCAATCTGGTTCTAAGGTAACTGGCTTTAAAAAGGGTAACGGATTGTATGTTGGATCAATGTTTCGTGTTAATGATGCCATCATACCAACATTAGGATTTTATATTTCGGATTTTGCTATTAATGTTTCATATGACTTTAATCTCAGTAGCCTAGCAGTATACACTACGGGTAGAGGTGGATTTGAACTTACATTAAGGTATGAAGACTTTAGTGGGGCCTTGTTCGGAAAGAATGTAGGGAAAGCGTCCCTTCGATAAACAACACGATTTTATCGATAAATTTTAATTTTCTTAGGTGAAATTTAAAATTAAGATAATATATTTGTAAATTGACCCCCTATTTTGGGACTTCATAGACCGAAAGGACTGAATGAGTGGAAATGGAAATAGTGCAATGTTAGTCTGCAGTAATACGTACGAAGACATATATGGTAATTACCAGAATGTAGCTGATAAGGAAATTGTCAGCCAGCACTTTGGTGAGTTTTCTCAAGCACTTGTGAATGAGATTTCTACAAAGGTTGAAGAAAACATGCTTGAAAGCGGAGACAAGAAAGGAACCGTTAAGAAGATGTTTTCTGTTTTGGTGGAAGGGCTTCAAAATATCCGAATTCATGGTGAAAAGGATAAAGAAGGGAATCAGACAAGCTTCATGATCATTGGTCGCGATGAAGATGAATACTTGGTTACTTTCGGAAATCTTATCAAGCAGGACTTTTCAGAGACTTTAGATGAGCGTTTGAAAGACTTAAATGATCTTGATGAGGCAGAAGTGAAATCGCTTTACATGGATGTCCTGACCAATGGCATCATATCCAATAAAGGAGGCGCGGGACTTGGTTTTATAACTATGGTTATGAAATCTAAGAATAAACTCAAGTATAATGTTGCCCCAATTGATAATGATTTAGCGTGTTTTTCAGTAGAGGTGAAGATAGATAGAGTGAAGAAGAAGGAGTAATGTTGGAAGACCTGTACATAGAAGCAACAAAAAATTGTCCAGAAATAAAATCAGAAAACGGTGAAATGAAAATTTCAGGTAAATGTTATCCTGAAAACAGCCGTAAATTTTTTGATCCACTTTTAGCTGCCTTGGAAGGTGGAAATGGAAACTTAAGAGAAGTTTCAATTCAAATAGACTACATCAATAGTTCATCAACTTTAATGTTGATTAAACTGCTTAAAAAGCTTAAATCTAATTTAGATGAAATTATCATTAATTGGATTACCGAAATTGATGATGAAGAAATGGAGCAAATAGGTCAAGAGGTTGAGGAAATTGTTGGCCATGAATTAAGATTTCGAAAAATCTAAGACTCTTCTACTTCTTCTGGTATTTCCTTTTCAATAGGATTGAATTCCTTCTCTGGCTCAATAATGCTTAGTGTTTCGATAGCATCAGATATAGATGAAATTCCAATAAAACTAATTCTTAGTTTACCATTTTTCTCAGACATTTTAGCCTTGCTTTGATGCTTTTGTACAAACGCAAGAACTTTAGTAAACATTTCAGTTTGGTAATAATCAGATTCTGGATTTTCTACGAAATAAGCAACCATTTTATCATTCTTCAGAATTAGACGGTTGATTCCTATGCTTTTAGCCAACCAGCGCATTCTAACAGTCTTTATAAGCTCTTCAGTAGAGTGAGGAAGTGGCCCAAAGCGGTCTTCCATCATTTGTTTGAAGTTTTCAAGTTCAATTCTTTCCTCCAAAGAGTCTAATTCCTTATAGAGAATTAAACGTTCGGCAATTTCGTTTACGTAGTCATCAGGAATAAGGAGCTGCATATCAGTTTCTATGGTGCAGTCTTCAACAAATTCTTTCTCCTCATCTTTGAAGAGCTCTTTAAATTCGTTCTCCTTTAGCTCGGTCATTGACTCCTTAAGTATGCGTTGATACATCTCAATTCCAATATCAGCAATGAAACCACTTTGCTCAGCCCCTAATAAGTTTCCAGCTCCTCTTATGTCTAAATCACGCATGGCTATGTTGAAGCCACTCCCTAGGTCAGAAAATTGCGTAATAGCTTGGATTCTTTTCCTTGCATCCGAACTTAAGTGAGTAACGGGTGGACAAAGAAGATAACAAAATGCTTTTTTGTTTGATCTTCCAACTCTACCCCTTAATTGATGTAGGTCTGAAAGACCAAATTTATGGGCATCATTAATGATCATAGTGTTCGCATTGGGGATATCAATACCGGACTCTATAATGGTTGTGGCGATGAGGACATCATACATACCTTCAATAAAATCAAACATGATTTCCTCTAATCTAGCACCATCCATTTGGCCATGTCCTATGGCTATTCTTACGTCAGGACACATGCGTTGTAACATTCCTGCAACTTCTTGTATGTTTTGTACCCTGTTATGAACGAAATAAACCTGACCACCACGACTAACTTCATACATGATGGCATCACGAATCACCTCCTCATTGAAGGCCTTCACCTCCGTTTGCACCGGTTGGCGATTTGGAGGTGGTGTTCTGAGTATCGATAAGTCACGTGCTCCCATCAACGAAAACTGCAGTGTGCGTGGAATAGGTGTGGCAGTTAAGGTTAAGGAATCTATGTTAGTTTTTAGGGTCTTCAGCTTGTCTTTCACGCCAACACCAAACTTCTGTTCCTCATCAATAATCAAAAGTCCAAGGTCTTTAAACTTAGCTTTTTTACTAACCAAGGCATGCGTCCCAATGACGATATCAACCTCCCCAGCTTCCAATCTTTTCCAGAGTTCTGTTTGCTTTTTTGTTGATTTAAACCGATTTAAATATTCCACTGTGACTGGAAAGTCTTTAAATCGCTTTTTGAAATTTTTATAATGCTGTAGCGTTAAAATCGTGGTGGGAACGAGCATAGCCACTTGCTTACTATCGGCAACTGCTTTAAAAGCAGCACGCATTGCTAGCTCTGTTTTACCAAATCCTACATCTCCACAAACAAGTCGGTCCATTGGGTTTTCAGCCTCCATGTCGCCTTTAATGGCCGTTGTCGCTTTTTCTTGGTCCGGCGTATCTTCATACATGAATGAAGCCTCCATTTCGTGCTGAAGGTATGAATCTGGGGCAAAGGCAAAACCTTTACTTGCTTTTCTTTTCGCGTAAAGTTTAATCAAATCAAAGGCTAGCTCCTTAATTTGCTTTTTTGTTTTGTTTTTGGTGTTCGTCCATGCCGGACTCCCCAATTTGTTCATTTTGGGTTTATGCCCTTCTTCACCACTGTATCTTGAAATGCGGTGCAAGGAGTGAATGGAAACGTATAAAATGTCGTTCCCGTGATAAACCAGTCGAATAGCCTCTTGAGCCTTTCCGTTTACATCTATTTTTTCTAATCCACTGAATTGCCCCACTCCATGATCGGCATGCACTACAAAATCTCCTTTTTTTAAGCTGTTTAACTCTTTGAGGGTAAGACTGGCACTTGACTTCTTAAATCCTTCTTTGAGTTTATAACGATGGTAGCGCTCGAATACTTGATGATCCGTTAGTGCTACAATTTTGTTTTGGTTGTCAATGAAGCCACCGTGGATAGACTTTAGAACTGGATCTATCTGGATTTCCCTTTCTTTATCACTAAATATATTTACCAATCTCTCGAATTGATTGGCGTTATTGGTAAAGAAAAAGTTTTTATATCCAGCCCTACTTTGCTGTTCCAAAAAATCAGCGAGCATATCAAAGTTCTTGTTAAACACCGGTTGGGGATGGACATCAAAGTTTATTTTTTCTCCAGAGAAATGAGATTTTTCGGCATACTCTATAACGCTCAAGCGCTCTAGCTGGTGCTGAAAAATCTTTGCAGACATGTAAAGTTCACTAGGAGCCAAATGATCTAGAGGACTCTCAAGTTTATCAAATGCATAGGCTGCTTTATCAAAAGCTTTTTCAAGTTGACCTGTTATCAGTTCATAGTCAGCTAGCCAAACATTGGTGCTTTGTGGTATAAACTCCAGAATTGTTTGACGCTGTTCTTTCAGTAATTTCTTCTGAACATTAGGGATTAGTGAAATACGCTGAATCCTTTTGATGGAAAGCTGATCCTCAGGGTTAAAAATTCTGATGGACTCGACTTCATCACCGAAAAATTCAAGTCTATATGGAAGATCATTTGAAAAAGAAAAGATATCCAAAATCCCTCCTCTAATGCTGAATTGTCCTGGTTCGTAAACATAATCAACCCGTTCAAACTCATAGTCAATTAAGAGTTCATTCAGCATATCAAGGTCGTATTCCTCTCCAACCCGAAGATCATAAGTGTTTTTACTAAGATTAGCTTTACTTACCACCTTTTCAGCTAAGGCACTCGGATAGCTTACAATAACAATGCTTTTGGTAAACTTGGATAGTTTTGCCAATACTTCTGCCCGCATGACAACATTCGCATTGTCTATATTTTCAACCTGATATGGCTGACGGTATGAATCTGGGAAGAACAAAATGTTCTTTTTCTTATCGTATAATTGAACAAGATCATTAAAGAGGTAGGCGGCTTCCTCTTTATCGTTTGCTATAAGCAAGTGAGTACCACCATTAGACATTTGATTCCCAACAATCAAGGGCAATCCAGATCCATGAAGATTGACAAGATTGATTCGTGCTTTTTCAACCAATAAGGCTGAACTTAATTCTTTGTAGGAATCGTTTTCTTGGATTTTATTTAACAGCTCTTCAAATTTCATTTATTTAAAAAGCTCTCCAACTTCTCGACCATTTTCTTTGATCCCACAATGAATGGTACTCTTTGATGGAGCTCAGTGGGTTGCACATCCATAACACGTCCATCACCAGTGATAGCTTTACCTCCAGCCTGTTCTGCAAGCATTGCTAAGGGGTTACATTCATACAGTAAACGTAATTTCCCATTAGGGGCACTATCAGTTGATGGATACACATAAATACCACCTTTCAAAAGATTTCTATGAAAATCAGCTACCAAAGAACCAATGTAACGAGCCGAGTAAGGCTTGCCTTGGTCATTATCCGATGACTGGCAATAAGCAATATAATCTTTAAGCCCTTCATCAAAAGAATTGATATTTCCTTCATTAATGCTGTAGACTTTCCCTGTTTCGGGCATTTTAAGGTTCGGGTGTGAAAGGAAGAAGGCTCCTATTCCCGGGTCAAAAGTAAAACCATTTACTCCGCAACCAGTGGTATAGACTAACATTGTTGATGAACCATATACTATATATCCAGCAGCTACTTGTTTATTTCCAGCCTGAAGAAAATCTTCCATTCTGGCTTTTTCACCGATGGGAGAAACACGTTCAAAAACTGAGAAAATTGTTCCGATAGAAACATTTACATCAATATTCGAGCTTCCATCCAGTGGATCCATTAATAACACATACTTGGCATTCCGAGCTTCATCAGATTCAAGTGCAATGAAGTCATCATTCTCTTCCGATCCAATACCACAGACTATACCGCGATTGTTTAGTGCATTGATAAATGTTTTATCTGCATACACATCCAATTTTTGCTGATCCTCTCCTTGAACGTTTTCATTTCCTGCGCTCCCTAATATATGACTTGCTAAACCGGCTTTATTGATTTCTTGGTTAACGATCTTTCCGGCAAGGCGTAAAGCACTGAAAATTCTACTGAGCTCTCCTGAAGATCCAGGAAATTCATTTTGACGATCAATAATAAACTCACCTAAGGTTGTGATATGCATAACGGAATCTTTAAAGTGTAACAAAAATATAAATGATAATTGGAAAGCAGCTTAACAATCCTACATTTGTGTTATGGAAGTTCAAATTCGTTGGGCCAATAAGGATGACATGTTAGCTGTTCATGGGCTAATTGTGGAGTTGGCTGTATATGAAAAAGAACCCAAAGAGGTTGAGACTACCGTAGAAGAGTTGCAAGTTGATGGTTTTGGTCCTGAACCAAAGTTTGAGTGCCTAGTGTTGGAAAAGGAGGAAAAAGTTATCGGTTTTGCTCTAATTTACACCGCATATTCAACATGGAAAGGGAAAGCACTTTATTTGGAGGACTTTCTGGTAACCGAAACGGAAAGAGGTAAAGGTTACGGGAAGTTAATATTTGACAAGGTATTATCGATTGCTAAAGAGCGGAAGGTACGCCGAATGGCGTGGCAAGTTTTGGACTGGAATAAGCCAGCAATGGATTTTTATAAGAAGTACGATACATATTTTAGTGAAGAATGGCTTAATTGCCGAATAGATCCTAGGAATGAAAGTTTTTAAATTTGGTGGTGCCAGCGTAAAAAATGCTGAAGCAGTTAGGAATGTTGCGAATGTAATTCGCCTTTTTGATGATGAACTTCTAGTGGTGGTTTCTGCCATGGGAAAATCCACGAATAAACTTGAGTGGATTTTGCAAGCTTGGTATCAAAATGAAAGTTTACTTGAAGAGAGTGTTCAAGAGTTTGTAGATTTTCACAATGAGATTATTCGAGAGCTTTTTCCGGATACTTCAAATAAAATTTATGTTGAGTTCAATGAATGGGTGCATCAAATGGAAGAGATCCTTGAGGACCGCCATACCGATAACTATGATTTTGATTATGATCGTATCGTTTCTTTCGGAGAATTAATAAGCACTAATATCGTTCATCGCTATCTTGAGCAAGAAGGCATGAGTTCTGAGTGGTGGGATTCAAGAAAATTAATCCGAACGGATGACAACTGGAGAAATGGAAAAGTTGATTGGTCAAGGACAGAAGAGAAAATCCAAGAAAAATTAGGTCAAAAAAAGGCAAGAATTACCATAGCTCAAGGGTTCATTGGGGCAACAAGAGAAGCGCTAACGGTGACATTAGGTAGAGAAGGATCTGATTATTCAGCCGCTATATTTGCTTACTGTTTGAATGCAGAGAGTCAAACAATTTGGAAGGATGTTCCTGGAATGTTAAATGCTGACCCTAAGTATTTCTCTGCAGCCAAGCAGATTAAAGCTATATCCTACAAGGAAGCAATTGAATTGGCTTATTATGGAGCAACAATTATACACCCCAAAACTCTGAAGCCTCTCGAGAATAAGCAAATTCCCTTGTACGTAAAGTCTTTTGTGAATCCGGACATTGAAGGAACGGTTATACAAAAGGATGAGAAATATGATGCGGATCTTCCAAGCTATATTTTCAAAGTAAATCAAGTGTTGATTTCAATACAACCGAAGGATTTTTCTTTCATTATTGAAGAGAATTTAGAACACATTTTTTCGGTTTTTAATGAACATAAAGTTGGAATACATTTGATGCAGAATTCCGCCTTAAATTTCTCTGTAGTGGTAAATTGGGATGAAAGAAGAGTGCCCAAGCTTCTAGAAGAGTTAAAAAACAATTATGAGGTGCGCTTTAATGATGAGAACATTGAGCTTATCACCGTCCGTTATTTCACAGATGACTTGATTGATGAGCTAATGGTCAACAAAGAATTACTTTTAGAGCAACGAACTCGTAACACAATGCGAATCGTCGTTAAAGATCTTAGCTAAGCCGGAGTAAGAACAACTTCTTTTTCCTTTGTGTCTACAAACTTATCAAGTTTTTGTTTCTTTTTATATCCGATGAAAAATATGCTCCAAATAGGTCTACTCAGGTAATAAGTCACTGGAGCCATTAGAATAATAAAGGCAACCACTGCACCAATGGTCCAGCCTATTTCTACATGCGGAAAAAGAACCGTCATAGCAACCCAGGCTGAAACGAACCAAACTACGCCAAGCGCATAAGAAACGTACATAGCGCCATACCAAAATCCTCTTTCAACGGTATATACAAAGCCACAGCTTGAGCAATGGCTGTTCATATATCCTTTGTGTATAAACATAAGCTTAAACGGGTTAGATGTCGGCCAAAATTTGCCTTCATGGCACTTTGGACAGCGGTTCTTGAAAACGGGGTATAATCTACTTCCTTTGGTCATAACACAAAAATATTATATCATCCTTCCATTAAAAATGATTTGTATCAGCTTAAAGATATTAAAGCAATTTATAGTGTTAAGTAACAATTGTTACAAAGCATAAAAAAACCGCCACACAAAATGCGTGGCGGCTCACAAAACTTTATTTCTTTTTTTTAGAACTCCATTACTCCGTCTCCAAAGTATTTTCCGTCTTTATAAATTTCAATTTTCAATAGCAGCCCGTTGCTATCATACTTGTACCATTTTCCATTCCAAAGTTTACCATTCTTGAACTCACCTGACATTTCAAGGTCGTTGTTAGAATTGTAAGTCTTGTGGAAACCATCTTTTAGTTTTTGAGCAGCAGTACCATCGTTGGTGTCCCCTTTAGCATCTGGAGATGCAGGGCCAGTAGCTTTCTCTTCCTCTAGAGGATTCACCGGGTCTTTCTCTTCAACTTTGGTAGCCGTACCATTATTGAAAGTTGTTACTTTCTTCACATCACCGTTAGAATAGTAGGTAGTTGCAGTACCATTTTCAACTCCGTTTACAGTAGAGTATTCAAGCTGCTTCTTCCCATTTGGATGATATAATACTTGTTTTCCATCTGCTTTACCAGCGGTGTTGTAATTTTTCTCTTCCTTTGGTTTTCCATCCTCATAGAAGGTTTTCTTCTCACCTACGAACTTGTTTCCTTTCCATGTTCCCTTGTCCATGGTATTTCCGTTCTCGTAGTATTTAGTGTAAGCTCCGTTTGGACGGTTGTACTTGTATTCAATCTCACTCTTAAGTTTTTCTCCTGGGTAATAAGCTTTCCATAGTCCGTGTTTACGGTTGTCTTTGTAAGGACCTTCTTCGACTTTTTCGTTGTCTTTGTACTCAGGATTTCCCTTATCTTTTCCATAATAAATCCAGTGCCCTTGCTTTTTTCCATTGGCATCCGTTTGATTAACGGGGTCTTGTGTTTCTTCATCAGTAACGGCTACAGCAAAGCTAACACCGATACTCAGCGACATGATTAAGATAAGAGTGAGTAAGTTTTTCATAGTAACATAGTTTAACTCCAAAACTGTTAAGCAAGGTACAATATTAATGCCTTTGCTCGACATCAATTCGATAAATATAGGAATATTGCTGACGAATTAATGTTAAAATCTAATAAATTCGATTTTTCAAGTACCAAAAGAAGTGCCAAAGCCTGTTTTAGAGGTTCTTAAACATGTCTACAACCATGTCCGAGAAACTATACTTTTCTTTCCAATTCCAATGGGCACGGGCTTCTTGATCATTGATAGAAGCTGGCCAAGAATTTGCAATTTTTTGTCTGAAATCAGGATTATATTCTATTTCAAAATTGGGAAAATGTTTTTTAATTTCCTCATAAATGTCCTTTGGTGTAAACGAAAATGACGAGACATTGTAAGATGACCTAATTTTAACTTGCTCATTTGGTGCTTCCATTAATTGGATAGTTGCTCTGATAGCATCTTCCATGTACATCATGGGTAAAGGAGTGTCTTTATCAAGAAAACAACTAAATTTTTCACCGGCCTTTGCCTTGTAAAATATGTCCACCGCATAATCAGTTGTTCCTCCACCTGGAGGTGAGCTGTACGAAATTAATCCTGGGTAACGAATGCTTCTTACATCTACACCGTATTGCTCATGATAATACTCGCACCATCTTTCTCCCGCTTGTTTGGATATCCCATAAACGGTGCTGGGTTCCATAACGGTGAATTGTGGTGTGTTTTCTCTTGGAGTAGTAGGCCCAAAAACTGCAATAGAACTGGGCCAAAAAAGCTTTTTAATTTTTTTCTCTTTTGCTAGATTCAAAAGATTAAACAGGCTTTTCATATTCAACTCCCAAGCGAACATTGGTTTTTGTTCTGCCGTCGCAGATAGCAGTGCGGCCAATAAGTATACTTCCTCAATCTTATTATTAATGCAAAGCTTTTCAATGGAATCGGAATCCATAACATCCAAAATTTCAAATGGTCCTGAATTTAGATCCACATCATCAGTTGGACGTATATCACTAGCGATTACTTCCTCATTACCGTGTTTTTGACGCAAGCTTTTGGTTAATTCTGTTCCTATTTGCCCACAGGCACCGATTATGAGTATTTTGGCCATCCGTTAATTTTTCTCAAAAATAAAATTCTCAATTAATATTTAGAGCGAAATTCTTATATTTGTTTGTATGATAAATAAATGTTTCAATATCAACAAAAAACGCAAACTCAAGCGTGATCCGGAATGATTCATTCCCTTACGAAACCATTTAGTTTATTAACCTGCCTGCCTAAAGGTGGGCATCAAATTAAGAAAATATGCCTTTTTATCATACGCTAGGAAAGATTCCGCAAAAGCGTCATACTGTCTTCAAAAAAGATAACGGAGACTATTATTACGAGCAATTATTTGGTACCATTGGTTTTGACGGAATGTCAAGTTTGCTTTATCACAATCATCGTCCAACGATGGTTAAGGAGGTGATGGAGAGTATAGATATCTCTCCAGAAATAGCCGTTGAGAAAAATATGAAATCATATGCTCTGAATGGATTCAATGTGCAAGCAAAAGATGATTATCTCGATAGCCGTGTTTGTGTTTTAATGAACTCAGATTGTAAGATAGTACTTGCCGCTCCTAAAAAATCATTACGCGATTATTTCTACAAAAATGCCGATTGTGATGAAATGATTTTCATTCATAAGGGATCGGGGAAATTAAGAACTCTTTTAGGTAATCTAGAATTCTCTTATGGAGATTATTTGATGATTCCGAGGGGAATGATTTATCAAATTGACTTTGATACTGAAGATAACCGTTTGTTCATAGTTGAGTCTCATTCACCTATGTACACGCCTAAGCGCTATCGAAATTGGTTTGGTCAGCTCCTTGAGCATTCTCCATTTTGTGAGCGAGATTTACGCAGACCTACAGAACTTGAAACTTTCGACGAAGAAGGTGACTTTTTAATGAAAGTAAAGAAAGAAGGGGTCTTGCATCAATACATTTATGCTACTCATCCTTTTGATGTTGTTGGATGGGACGGTTATAATTTCCCATACGCCTTCAGTATACATGATTTTGAACCAATAACAGGAAGGGTACATCAACCACCTCCGGTACATCAAACTTTTGAAGCTGCTGGTTTCGTTGTGTGTAGCTTTTGCCCGCGACTTTATGATTATCATCCAGAAGCAATACCTGCTCCTTACAATCATTCGAATATAGATTCTGATGAGGTGCTATATTATGTAGATGGTGACTTTATGAGTAGGAATCACATAGAACAAGGAATGATAACTCTTCATCCGGGAGGAATTCCACACGGGCCACATCCTGGTGCTATGGAGAGAAGTATTGGACAGACCGTAACGGAGGAATTAGCAGTGATGGTGGACACTTTCAAACCACTAAAATTAACAAAGGAAGCACTCGCTTTAGATACGGGTGATTATCACAAATCTTGGATTTAAATTGAATATTATGTCAACAGAAAATACATTAAACTTAGAAAAAGTAGTTCCTGAAGCAGAGGATTTTTTACCCCTTTTAGGAACAGATTTCGTAGAGCTATACGTAGGAAATGCAAAACAGGCGGCTCATTATTATCAAAGTGCTTGGGGATTTCAGCCAGTGGCATACAAGGGTCTGGAAACTGGCTCAAAAGATAGCGTTTCATATGTCTTACAACAAGATAAAATACGTCTAGTGTTAACCTCACCATTGGAAAAGGATGGGCCAATTAACGAGCATATAAACAAGCATGGAGATGGTGTTAAAGTGGTAGCGCTTTGGGTAGAGGATGCCCGTAAGTCTTATGAAGAGACAACCAAACGTGGTGCGGTTTCATATTTTGAACCTTATACTACAGAGGACGAACATGGAACAGCCACATTTTCGGCTATTAGAACTTACGGAGAAACAGTGCATGTTTTTGTGGAACGCAAAAATTATAATGGACCCTTTTTACCAGGGTATAAAGTCTGGAATAAAGCTTACAAGCCAGAACCTGTAGGATTGAAATATGTGGATCATATGGTAGGTAATGTCGGTTGGAATGAAATGAACAAATGGTGTGAATTCTACGCTAAGGTAATGGGCTTTGCACAACTGGTTTCTTTCGATGATAAGGACATTTCAACCGAGTATACGGCCTTGATGTCAAAAGTAATGTCCAACGGTAACGGAAGAATTAAGTTTCCTATAAATGAGCCTGCAGAAGGGCGAAAGAAATCACAAATTGAAGAGTACATTGACTTTTATAATGGTGCAGGTGTTCAACATATTGCTGTAGCAACTGACAACATTATTGAGACTGTAACTGCTCTTAGAGATAGGGGAGTTGAGTTCTTATATGTTCCTGAAGAATACTACGATACGGTATTAGATCGAGTTGGTGAAATAGATGAAGATTTAAAGCCCTTAAAAGAGTTAGGTATTCTAATTGATCGAGATGACGAAGGATATCTGCTTCAGATATTTACAAAACCTGTTTTGGACCGTCCTACAATGTTCTTTGAAATCATTCAAAGAAAAGGAGCTCAAAGTTTTGGAAAAGGAAATTTTAAGGCCTTGTTTGAAGCAATTGAAAGAGAGCAGGAAAGTAGAGGAACCCTCTAAAAAGAAGAAGTCAAACAATAATTTATGAAAACGCCTCTAGGGGCGTTTTTTTTATGCTACCAAATACGCCTTCCAGAATTCATTCTTTGTAGTACACTAAACACCTGAAAAAAATGAATGCTTAAAGAAAAAAAATAGGGTTTCGTCAGTAAAATATATTTCAGTTGAGGTATTTGTCGATATTAGCGTAAGTGTTTCGTTTAGCAGTAATCATATTTCTTTTGAGCTCTTGGGTTTCTCATGGGCAGAATCTATCTGGGGTAATAAATACCTATTTTAAGGTTATAGATGTAAATATGTCAACATACACCGTAATGGTTGATGATGCTACAGGGTTGGTTCAAGATGATTCGCTGATCATCATCCAAATGAAAGGTGCCGAAAGAAGTACTGAAGAAGTAGATACCGTACATGGGAATATATCAAACTACAACGGAGCAGGCAGCTGGGAATTGGTTGAGATCTGCCATGTGAATGGGAATGAAATTTTATTTAAAAAAGACTTCATAAATACTTACGACGAAGGAGGTGCAGTTCAGTTAATAAAAATAGAAACCACCCATGATGCTGTTATTTCAGACACGCTAAAATGCAAAGATTGGGATGGGATGACCGGAGGAGTTTTACTCATTCATAATAAGGGTATATTGGACATGCAGGCACCAATAAATGTGGGTAACAGAGGTTTTCGTCCAGGACTCCACATTGAATCCACGTTTAGCTGTAGTTTTTTCACCTCACTGGAGGATTATGATTACGATCATACCCAGGGTTATGGTGCGCAGAAAGGAGAAGGTATAGTAAACTACCCTTCGGAAAATGGAGGAAGGGGGCCATTAGGGAATGGCGGTGGAGGAGGTAACGACCACAATTCTGGTGGGGGAGGAGGATCTTCACTTTACCCTGGAGGAATAGGAGGGGAAAATGACGACCCAGGCACATTAACTTGTAAAGGATATTTTCCGGGGCTTGGGGGGAGAGGACTTTCATCAGCAGATTATAGACTTTTTATGGGTGGCGGTGGAGGCGCAGGTCACTCCAATTCAACTGTTCAAACATCTGGTGGACGTGGTGCAGGAATCGTTATTATTATTTCCGATGAGCTTAACGGAAACAACCAATTTATTTTTGGGAAAGGATTGGATGGTATGAGTGCCGATGGAGACGGAGCAGGAGGTGGTGGTGCAGGTGCTGCGATACATTTACAAGTAGACACCTTTAATGGCAATTTGAATATTGATGTTTCTGGTGGCAATGGTGGTAATGTAGATGCCGCCGTTTCTGCAAACACCGATAGATGCTTTGGTCCAGGAGGCGGAGGATCTGGCGGGTATGTGCGTTTTAAAGGAACGGCACAGCCTCCAAATGTTAACATAACACAATCGGGGGGGGCACCTGGAATTATAACCGGTTCAACCGCGCCTTGTAATGGAACTTCAGTTAATGCTTTAGGTGGCTCAAACGGGCTTATCGAGTATAATGGATATATTCCTGAAGGTTTTAAATGTAATCGCTCTTGTGATCGGGTAAACAATATTGATTTAGGACCAGATGCAAATACATGTGAAAATGACTCAATAGTCCTTTATGCTGGAAGTTATCCAGGGGCAAGTTATGACTGGTCGACAGGAGAGACGACTGATAGCATTACTTTCTTTGGAGCTGGGACCATTGTTTTAGGAGTAGATGATGGTAACTGTATTTCATGTGATACGGTGGTAGTTTCTAATTTTTCAAATCCTTATTATCCATCTGAATTAATCTTGGATGTATGTGAATCCGGTGTTACGTTAGATGCCGAAAACCCTGGAGCAACTTATTATTGGTCACATAACCAAAGTAATGATCAGACTGAATTTGTTAATGAAGCTGGACAGTATTATGTTCTCATTACAAACAATTCTTGTAAAAGATGGGTAGAGTTTAATGTTTATGGATGCCTTCAGGTTCCAAATATGTTTACACCAAACGGAGATGGATACAATGATGTTTGGTTTCTAGAGGGAATAGACCAATATAGTAACGTTGAAGTGGTCATACAAAATAGGCTGGGGCAAATTGTTTTTCAAACTAATGATTATCAAAATGATTGGGATGCAAACGGGCTTCCTGGAGGTGTTTATTATTACACACTTGAGTTGAATGATGGTTCTAAAAAACTTGTAGGATCAATTACTGTGGTAAATAAATGAGAATCTTACTGACCATATTATCACTCCTTATTATTGGGACGAGCTCGGGGCAAATTTTACCCCTGTATTCAAACTTTTCTAAAAATTTATACCAAATCAACCCAGGCTTCACGGGTGCAAAAAAATACGCTTTTTTCAATGCTCACGTAAGGAAGCAATGGTCGGGTGTGGACGGCAGTCCATTTACTCAACAATTTGTGGGTCATAGTTCTCTCAACGAAAGTAATTTCGGTGTGGGTGGTCATTTTTTTAATGACGGAATGGGGATATTGAAATCAAATGGAATGTCTTTAGCCGGAGCATACCATATTCCTATTAACAAAGAGACAAAACTGGGAATTGGTATACAAGGAAGCTTTACGAATTTCCAATTACGAATGACCTCAGCAAAACTGCATGACGCTAATGACCCTATATTGGTAAATGGAGATGGGACTTCAGGGTTGAAGTTTAACCTTTCATCTGGACTCATGCTACACCGGGAAGATTATTATTTGGGTTATTCGTTTCAGCATTTAATCGCAAATACATTTCAGTTGAATAGTACAGCTAGCAATAGTTTTGTTACACATCATTATTTTATGGGGGGCATGTTTTCCCCCTTGAACTATGGCTTGGGTATTGAGCCTCATTTCATTTCCGCTTTTATACCTACATTTCCTTTGTATTTTGATTTTCGAAATACGATATCTTATCAAGAAAAGTATTTCTTCGACTTGGGTTATAGGCTATCGAATGAACTTATTTTTGGATTTGGTATGGAGTTGTTTGATGGGTTTCAATTCTCTTACAATTATGATTTAGCCCTATCACCAATCAGGGCAGGAACCTTGGGTTCTCATGAATTAAATTTGAGTTATAAATTCTATTATAACCCCATGTACAAAAAAGAAGGCTCAAAGTATAAGTGGATTAAAAGGGGGACTAGAAAAACAGAAAAGGAAAAAGCGAGTATTGAATAAGGTTTATGTTTTCTATCTTTGCATGCCAATATGTACAAGCTTCTTATTCGTCCTTTTTTGTTCTTATTTGATCCCGAAAAGGTCCATCATTTTACCTTTGGGATGTTAAGATTTTTCTTTTCTATTCCGGGGAAAGTCTGGATATTTTCAAAAATTTATGGGGTAAACGATCCAAAATTAGAGCGCGAGCTGTTTGGATTAAAGTTTAAAAATCCTGTCGGAATGGCTGCAGGGTTTGACAAGAATGCGGTATTATTTCACCGCTTGCATGCCTTTGGATTTGGTTTTGTTGAAATTGGAACAGTAACCCCTATGGCTCAAGCTGGAAACCCCACAAAAAGATTATTCAGACTTAAAAAGGATAAGGCTTTAATAAATAGGATGGGCTTTAACAATGATGGAGCTATCGTAATTGCCGATAGACTCAAAAAAGGCAATAAAAATCTTATTGTAGGCGGGAATATTGGTAAAAATACCGCTACTCCTAATGAAAAAGCAAAAGAAGACTACCGCTTCAATCTAGAAAAACTTCACCCCGTTGTAGATTATTTTGTTGTTAATGTGAGCTGTCCGAATGTTGGAAATATAGCTTTGCTTCAAGAAAAGCAATACCTAATTCCCATGTTAAAAGAATTGTGTGAACTAAACGCATCATTGGGTAAGGAGAAACCAATTCTATTAAAGATTGGTCCAGATAGGACGGAAAAACAACTTGATGAAGTTATTGAGGTTATAGCAGAAAGTGGTATTGCCGGTGTTATATGCACCAATACAGCAACTGACAGATCTAACTTAAAAACAAGCGATAAAAAGTTGGAGCAAATTGGAAATGGTGGACTTAGTGGTAAACCACTTTCCAAAAGGTCCACTGAGATTATAAGCTACCTTGCTAGTAAATCCAATAAAGCGTTCCCAATAATTGGAGTTGGGGGTATTCATTCGGCTGAAGATGCCTTAGAGAAAATTAACGCTGGCGCTGATTTGGTTCAGGTGTACACAGGGTTTATATATGAAGGCCCTAGTTTGGTTAAACGGATAAACAAGGCGATTTTAAAATCCTAAATTTAGAACTGATTGATGTCAGTTTTAAGTCTGATTTTTCACCATAGTTAAGTATGAAAGGCTTATTATTTTCGTAGAAACAATTAAGTGCTATGAAAATATATATTCCAACCGATTTTTCTGATTGTGCCAAAGATGCATTGAAATTTGCTATAAAAAACTTTGGCTCAAGTGATAATGAGTTTTTTATTGAACATTGCATTCAAGTGCCACATGCAGGAGCAACTGTTATTCTGAGTATTGAAGATACTCTTATGAAAGAGGCTGAAAAGGATATGGAAGCTTTAAAAAAGGATTTGATGCAAAGCTATGGGCAAGAAAAACTGAACTTTAATATCAGAGTCGCTGATTTGCCCAGTATTGCTCATAAATTTAAGAGTGATCAATTTGATTTGATTGTAATGGGTACCACCGGTGCATCAGGTTTAATGGAGAATTTTCTCGGGAGCACAGCTTCTAAGGTTGTTAGCAATGCAGTGATACCAGTAATAGCTGTTCCTGCCGGGGTAGATCATGAGATCAGCAAAATGATGTTCGCTACTGACTTTAAAAATGATAAATTCAAATCTAAGGTAGAGAAGTTGGCTTACTTTGTAGAAAAGCTGAAATGTAAATTAAGTATATTTTATGCAAGCATAGGAGATGCAAGCAGTCATATAAAGGATAATCCACCTGAGTTTGAGGTGCTTCATGAGAAAGATATTGAATACGAGCTTGAGATTGATTTTGCCACAAAATCGGATTTAGAAGAATGTATTCTGGATAATGCAAAGTATGAGGATGCGGATATGCTTGCAGTAATTCCTCATCATGAAGGGTTTTTACAATCCATATTTCATAAAAGTATGACTAGACAATTAACTATGCATACAGATATTCCTATCCTGATAGTGAAATAAAAAAAGCCTTTGAAAATCAAAGGCTTTAGTCGTGGTCCCACCTGGGCTCGAACCAGGGACCCCCTGATTATGAGTCAGGTGCTCTAACCAACTGAGCTATAGGACCCTTCCAATTATTCTTTTGGAAATAGGATTGCAAATGTAGCTTTAGAGTCGTTAATTTGCAAGCTTTAAAGAAAAAAAGCATGCTAAATTTTCCTGAGTGCGAAAATGTAATCTTTGATTTAGGTGGTGTCCTCCTCGATATCTCCTACCAAGCAACAGAAGATGCTTTTGTAGCAATGGGAATCAAGAACTTTAAGGATTTATATTCTCAGGCACAGCAAAGTTCCTTGTTCAATGATTTGGAAGAAGGAAAAATCACTCCAAATGCCTTTAGAGATCAGTTACGTTTCCTTACTGGTCTGAACTTAGAGGATGAGAAAATAGATGACGCTTGGAATGCCATGTTGGGCCGAATGCCAGCATTCAGAATAGAAAGACTGGAAGAACTCAAGAATAAATACAAACTTTATTTATTAAGTAATACGAATGAAATTCATATTCCTGCATTCAAACATATAATGGCCCAAGATGGACTTTTAAATCGTTTTGAAGCATGCTTTAAGAAGATTTACTATTCTTCAGAGATCAACATGCGCAAGCCGAATAAAGAGGCCTTTGATTTTGTTTGTAAGAAAAATGGATTGAATAAAAGCTGCACAGCTTTTATAGATGATAGTATTCAACACGTTGAAGGGGCTAAAGCCGCTGGATTAAAGGCCTACCATTTAGAGAAAGGTGTGGAATTTATTTCTTTCTTTTGAGCTAATCTCTTTCTTGACACAGTTCCACCAAAACCCCACTGGTGCTTTTAGGATGTAAAAAGGCTATTCTTTTATTATCAGCCCCATCTTTAGCAGTTTCATGAATCAATTTGTACCCTTCTTTAGAAAGTCGATTTATTTCTGAATCAATGTCATCAACGTCAAAAGCTATATGATGAATGCCCTCTCCTTTTTTCTCGATGAACTTGGCAATTGGGCTATCTGGCTTACTTGCCTGCAGAAGTTCGATTTTACTCTCACCCATTTGAATGAATGAAGTAATTACACCTTCTGATTCAACCGCCTCCTCTTTATAAACCTCAGAGTTTAAAAGTATACTAAATAATTTGTTGGCGGCTTTAATATCCTTTACTGCAATTCCTATATGTTCAATTTTATTCATAATTGGGCAAAAAAAATCCCCCAAGCAAAAGCGTGGAGGATTAGATTGAATTCAATTTTTTTATTTCTTAATGAACTTTTCGTTTCTGTTATCGTAGTTCAAATAGTAAACTCCTTTTTGAAGATTAGAACAATCAACTGTTCCTCCAAATCCTTTCTTAACGATATTTCCATAGGAGTCATAAATCTCATAACGTGTAGGAGCCGTGAAATTTAAGTCATTAGATACTTTAGCAGGTGAAAATGAAATCTCGTCTACATTCGCGTTGAACTGCACAGATTTAGACATTCTTGGTCTTTTAGTATGATCAACCTGCTTGATTCTAACTTGGTTTTGGCCCGAATGCGGAGTCAAGTTAAATTCGTAAGTGTTCTCTCCAGGAGTTCCTTTCCCTTCAACTTCACCTACAGCAATCCACTTATTCCAGTTATATATTTCGATAATAAATGGAAGTTTACCTGTTTCATTAGTGGTTGACCACTTCAGGGTATTACCGTCAATTCTTACATTATCAAATGTACAAGTAGAAGAAGGTTTTAAAACTTCAGGGTTGATTACTTTAGGCTCATTGTCACATCCGCTGTATTCAATTACAACAGAAACAGCATCTCCTTGCTGGATATTTAACTTTTTGAAATCAACCTCAAAAGCTGAGGATGCAGTCTCATCCGTTGTTGGATCACCATTAACAAGAACTTTCTCTGCACAAAATCCAATTCCATCTGGTTTGTAAGGATTTTGAACAAACAAGTTTTTGCCCTGATAAAATCCTTCCAGAACTAGACGTTGCTGTGCCTGAGCTTTCATTCCGATGAACGCCAGTAATATCGTGGTGAGTATAAGGTTTTTTATCATTTCGTAATGTACTAATTCTACTTTACAGTCGGCAATAATACTGCCAAATTGTTAGAATTCCAAAACAAAAAGTAAAAAAAAACAGATAATTTTAGGATATGCTACGATGAAGCGGGATATTTTGAAGATAAAGTGCTAAACCTATACTTAATTTAATAAAATCTATTATTTTCGCAAGGTATACCTTAAACAAAATATGAGAAAGATTTTCTTACCACTAAGTGCTAGCTTATTTGCTTTTTTAATGATTACATCTTGTGCAGATGTTAAGAATGAAGAGAAGAACGCAAAGAAAGGCTCAGAAGAACAAACGAGTAAAAAGGGTGATGATTATACCAAGGTTAATGCACCTGGGGTATTAAGATTTGCTGAATCAGAGCCTTATGTAAGTTTGTTTCCACCTAAAATACTTGATGTTACCTCAAGCCATATAGCTAATCAAATTCATGAGGGACTCTTAGCATACAAATCTGACGGGTCAATGGAAATTGAGCCGAGATTGGCTGAGTCTTACTCTATATCTGAGGATGAATTAACTTATACCTTCAATTTAAGAAAAGGAGTGCACTTCCATGATGATGCATGTTTTAGTGGAGGAAAAGGGAGAGAATTAAATGCAAGTGATGTGAAGTTTTGTCTAGAGCACATCTGTTCTCCGATCTATGGAGACAGTTTGGGAACCTTCTTAAATTTCTTTGATGGTCTTATAGAAGGTACTGAGGCATTTCATAAAGGGGCAGCAGATGAAATAACGGGTATCAAGATTGTAGATGATTACACGGTAGAGATTAAGTTAAACAAGAAGCAACCTACCTTTAAATACGTTCTTGCGCTTTCATCGAGTGCAATATTTCCAAGAGAAGCATATGAGAAATATGGAGAGGATTTAAAAATTGGTGCTGGGCCCTTTAAATTTGCAAAGGATGTAAAGGACAAAGAGACTCACTTAGTAAAAAATGACAACTATTTTAGAGTTGACGACGAAGGAAAGTCACTTCCTTATTTGGATTCAATAAAGGTGTATTACATAGAAAGCCAAAAAGAGGAATTGGCATGGTTTAAGGCTGGGAAATTAGATATCCTTAGTGCTGTTGATCCAGAAAGGCTTTCTGAAATGATGCAAGAAAGTGCAAAAGAATTTACTGATATACCACCCGGCAAGATTTTAACTTCTAATGCAGAGTTTGGAACTCAATACTATGTGTTGAACTTATCGAAACCATATCTTAAAGATGTCCGAGTGAGACAAGCATTGAATTATGCCATTGATAGAAAAAGAATCATTCAAGATGTGTTAGGTGGACAAGCTTTTAAATCTGGTGAATACGGAATTGTACCTCCACTATTCATGTTGAAGGACTACCCGAAGGATTCTATCAAAAGTTATGGCTATTCTTATGATAAAGAGAAGGCTAAGAAACTTCTTGCTGAAGCAGGTTATCCGAATGGAGAAGGCTTCCCGTATTTGAAGTTGACCATTAACCATGGAGGTAGAATACACAACATGGTGGCGAAAGAAATTTCAAAACAGTTATACAATACCTTGGGTATAATTGTAAATTATGAGGTGCTTCCATTTTCAGATAAATTAGAACAAGAAAGATATGGAAGAGGTGATATGTTCCGTTCCGCTTGGATCGGAGATTACCCTGATCCAGAGACATTTTTGACCATAGCTTACGGAAAGCCGGTCCCAAATGACCCGAATGCACCTTCATATCCAAATTCAATGCGCTATAAGAATGCAGAATACGATCGATTATTTGAAGAAGCATCTCAATTGAACGACTCAAAAGAGAGGTCAAAATTATTTGCAAAGGCTGAACAAATAATGCTGAAAGACGCGCCATTAATTGTATTATGGTATGTTGAGAACAGAAGGTTCCATTATTCTTATCTACGCAATTTTGAGTTTAACGCCTTGAGTCAGTACGATTTTTCAGATGTCTACAAAAAAGCTTGGACTTCAACCGAATGGAAAAAGCAGCATAACGTTAAATAAGCTTAATACATAAAATTTGAAACCCCACCAATTGAGTGGGGTTTTGTACATTTGCAAGCGAAATAATTTAGAATGGAATTTTGGATCAAAGCGGCACAGCTTATCACAAGTTTGTCGATACTAATAGTTTTACATGAGCTTGGGCACTTCATCCCAGCTCGATTATTCAATACCCGAGTAGAAAAGTTCTACCTCTTTTTTGATCCATGGTTTTCCTTATTTAAGCTTAAAAAGGGTGAAACGGAGTATGGAATAGGATGGTTACCCCTAGGAGGCTATGTCAAAATATCAGGAATGATAGATGAGAGCATGGACAAGGAGCAGCTCAGCAAACCGGCTGAAGATTGGGAATTTAGATCCAAACCTGCTTGGCAAAGGCTCATCATTATGTTGGGCGGTGTTACTGTTAATGTAATTGTTGGAATCCTTCTGTATATAATGATCGCTGGTGTTTGGGGTAGTGACATAATTAAACCAGAAGACGTAGCTCCAGAAGGCTATGCTGTATCTCCATATTTTGAGAAGTATGGCCTGAGAGATCATGATATAGTTTTGGAGCTGAATGGAGAGAAATTAACGGATGCAAACAGCGGTAATATTAATAAGCATCTAATTGTTAGGGGTGTTACTAAAATGAAGGTGAAGCATGCTGATGGAGAAATTGAAACTCTAAAATTTCCGGATGATATCGAATATAAAATCTTAGAGCATGGATCCCCTTTACAGGAATGGACTTCACCAGTAATAGAGGAATTCAGTGAAGATATTACAAACGCCAAAAAAGCTGGACTAAAAAAAGGTGATTCAATTATTCGAGTTGGAAGTAAAGAAGTTCAGTCCTTGTTAGATGTGCGTTACTATTTAAGTAAAAACGCAGATAAGAAGGTAGATCTAACTGTTGTAAGAGATGGTGAAGAAATTGTAATTGAAAAAGTAAAAGTTACTGGGCAAGGCCAACTAGGATTTGTGACAGCAGTTCCTAAACTTAAAATAACACATATCGATTATGGTTTTGCTGCTTCTTTTTCCGCAGGATTGGCTAAAGGCTATTGGACAATACACGATTATGTGGTTCAACTTAAATTCCTTTTCACGAAAAAAGGAGCGAGCTCTTTAGGTGGTTTTGGCGCTATTGGAGGATTATTTCCTTCACAGTGGGTCTGGTCTCGCTTTTGGGAAATGACGGCCTTGTTATCTATGATTCTGGCTGTAATGAACCTGCTTCCAATTCCTGCTTTGGATGGTGGGCATGTAATGTTCTTAATTTATGAAATGATTGCTGGGAAACCCCCAGGTGAGAAGTTCATGGAGTATGCCCAAATCACTGGAATCGTGTTATTGTTAGGGTTAATGCTTTACGCTAACGGTAATGATATTGTTAAAGCTTTCGGGTAATGCCTACAGTCGATAAAAACAGAAGAGTTGAGAAGCGTTTAAGGAAGGCTTTTTTTGAAGCTAATGAGCGCTATCAAATGATTGAACCCGGTGATAGGGTAATGGTTTGTTTATCGGGTGGTAAGGACAGCTACGCTATGTTAGAAATACTTACACACGCGCAGAAGTATAGCGAAATACCTTTTGAGATTATAGCAGTTAATTTGGATCAAAAGCAACCTGGTTTTCCCGAGCATGTACTTCCAGAATATTTGGATGGTCTTGGTGTTGAGTATAAAATCGTTGAAAAGGACACCTACAGCATTGTGATGGATAAAGTTCCTGAAGGTAAAACCTTATGCTCCTTGTGCAGTAGGTTAAGAAGAGGAACCTTGTATACTGCTGCGGAGGATTTGAAAGCAACAAAAATTGCATTGGGTCATCACAGAGAAGATATTATTGAGACTTTTTTCTTAAACCTCTTTTTTGTTGGAAAGCTAGAGGCTATGCCACCAAAATATGTGACCGACGACGGAAAGCACACTGTTATAAGGCCGCTTAGTTTTTGCAAAGAGAACGATATAGAAAAATACTCAGTGTATAAAGAGTTCCCAATAATTCCTTGCAATTTATGTGGCAGTCAAGAAGGGCTCCAGCGACAAGTGATTAAGAAGATGCTTTCGGTTTGGGATAACAAATATCCTGGAAGAGTAGAATCAATTTTCAAGGCATTACAAAATGTTTCTCCATCCCATTTGTTGGATGACACACAGAATGATTTTGTGGGCTTACAATCAGAGATGAGTAAGTTATTTACTTCTGCGATTCAAGAAGCTCAGGAGTTAGAGTCTTAAAGTCGTAACCCATTTTTCCAAAATGTTTTAGGGTTCTTGATAAGGTGTAAAGCATGTTGTCTTTTGCTTTAGGTGAATCGTGAAAAACCACAATAGACCCTTTTTTGGCTTTCTTTTGCACCCTGCTAAAACATTGTACAGCTGAATAGGAGGGACGATAATCCTTGCATAAAACGTCCCACATAACAATTTTGTACTTCTTAGTTAGATCTTGTTTCTGACTAAGCTTAATTCTACCATATGGTGGCCTGTAAAGCGGACTATTGATGAACTGATCCCCTTTAAGCACATTTCGCAAGTAGGCAAAGTTTTTGGTTTTCCATCCATTGAGGTGCTCATAGCCATGATTTCCAACGGCATGTCCTTCATCTAGTATTTGTTTGAAAACATCAGGATGTTTTTCTACATTTTTACCTAAACAAAAGAATGTAGCCTTGGCATGGTGCTCTTTTAACAAAGCCAATGCCTCAGGTGTAACCAGTGGTTCCGGACCGTCGTCGAAAGTAATATAAATCACTTTTTCATCGGTTTTTATATTCCAAGTAAGAGATGTTAAAAACGGCTGAAGAAGTGATGTTGGATTCATGGTGCTTAATTTAATTAAGCCCTGGCACCTGGCCTCCTCCAGGAACTCCTCCTGGCATATTTCCTCCCTTTTGGGGAGCATATGGAGCTAGAATAGCTTGGGCTTCTTTATCATTAAATATACCAATTTGGTAGAAAAGACCAATATTATTTGATGCACTTCTGAAAATTTCTTCTTGGTTATTACCTTTAGATTCAACCTTTATGAAGTTTGGAATAGCACCGTTTTTAAATACTGGGCTTGACAAAATCTTGAAGAGAGTGTTCTCTGCTAACTCTTCTTTTGACATCTTATTACTCATCATATAAAGGCTCTGCACTTCACTCATATGCTCTCTTAAAGTAACTGTTGCACCAGAAACTACCTCAGCTTTTTCAAAATCCGTTTCGGCTTTCTGATAGTCATTACTTAGCTTAGAAAACAATTTAGTAAAGGAAGTACTTGCAGCAGCATCATACTTGTTTGAAGCTCCTTCTTCAAGATTGTTCAAATCCGCATAAACTTGCGCCAATCCTTTCAATGCTCTGTGCGAAGAATTAACTGTCTGCCATACGTCATTGTAAGACTTTCTGGAGTAAACCAAACGTATTGGGAATTCAATAAAATAATTGAAGTCAGCATTACTGTTTTTAAAGGTCTTCTCAATTATTTTATTTCCTAGCTTGATAGCTTTGTCTTGAAGATTGGTGTCTTCAGTGCCATCCGCTATATCATTTAGTACACTGGTTACCTGTACCATCATCCCATCAAAAGGAACTTTTTTATCTGGGAAGTTAGCTACACACTTTTCAATAGTCTTGTATGCTTTCTCGTATTTTTTCTCTTTTACAAGGGCATCTGCTAAGCTATAATATTGAAGACGGTAGTTGCTAAATGGTCTTCTGTGGTAGTAGTCTAAGAATACATCATCTTTTTCGATACCACCCCATGTGAATTTGTTTACGAATAAATCATATACCTTATCGGTATTCACATAACCTTGGAATACGGCGCTTCTAACTCCTCCTTTACTCACAGGTATTGGAGTAATTAAATAGGCTAAACCTTCATTTCTAAAGTAGTTTTGAAGACCTAAGTAGGTGTCTGCTCCACCAGTTCCAGCATAATAAATTGGACGTTCCCAATTGTTATTAGCAACCATGTCCAAAATAAGCATAGAACTCTTATACAATTGCATTCCGCTCACACTAAAGCGCATGGTATCGGCAATGTTGGCTAACTCTTCCTCAGAGAACTTAGGTTTACCTTCCTTATTAATGTTTTTCAAGAAGGCTTCTTTGTCAACCGGTAAGTAGAATTTATTGGTAGGCAAGTATGCGATTCTGTCACCATCCCATTCCAACAGGTTTTCTTCACCTGTCTCCTCATTGTATTGTAAGAATTTAATGGCTTCACGAAGATCCATTTCTTTACCATTCCATTTTTGAATGTTCTTGATCACAGGTGCGTTAAAAGTTGAGTTGTAATGGCTCAATCCTCTGATTAGACCAGCATTCGCTATGAACACATAATCTCTACTTGCTCCTTGTCTTAATTCATCCTCTGTAAACGAGATAGGAAGTGGATCAGACTTGTATGCCTTGCGTTTCATTTGTTCAGCGTACCAATCAGCGGTAAGTAGTGATAGGTTCACCGTTCTAACGTCCGTTCTGATTTCTTCTACCTCTTGGGCATACCATAGAGGGAAAGTATCATTATCCCCATTGGTAAACATGATAGCATTCTTCTCACATGTATTCAGGTAATTCTTAGACATGTCAAGAGCTCCATAACGTCCACTTCTGTCATGGTCGTCCCAACCACCGAGACCCATAAGGAGAGGTGCTGAGAAGCAAATAACCGTTGCTGCTATTGCTTGTTGCTTGGTAGATTGCAATGCTCCCTTCAATCCCATCATTATGGCAAAGAAAAGTGTTCCTACTACCCCAATATAAATCAAGGAGTATGAGAAAGCCATGCTTTCTGCTCCAAACATCAACTGAACCAAGTATACTGCAACTCCAAAACCAATGGAGTACATGGCAACTTGCTGAAGGTTCTTCCAAGAAAAGCGTTTTGCAAAGTCATAAATTGCATAAACTGCCAGTCCAAGCCATATAGCAAGTACGTAGAAGGATCCTGCATAAGCATAATCTCTCTCTCTAGGTTCCAATGGTTTTTGGTTCAAGTAAATCACAATCATAAAGCCTGTGAATATGAAGAGTAAGAATACAACCCACCAATCTTTTGGAGATTTGTATAAATGATAGAACATCCCTATTAGAATCAGAATTAATGGGATGAAGTAGAATTTATTTCTAGATTCTTCATTTGCTCTATGCTCAGGTAAATTATCCTGAGGACCAAGGCGCTCTGAGTCAATAAAATTGATTCCAGATAACCAGTTACCTTCCGTCAACTGATTCTTTTGATTGTGCCCATCGTTTTGTTTACCAGCAAAGTTCCAAAGCAAATACCTAAAGTACATATGCCCTAACTGATAATCAAAAAAGTAAGTAAGGTTTTCTGAGAAGAAGGGTTTGTATAAATTCTCTCCGCTGTACGGATCAGACATTACCTCACGCCCTTCATCATCTTTGTTATAACCTGACCAATATGCATATTGACTGGCATGTGGGTCTGACTCCGGGTAACTCTGATACATTCTGGGGAAGAAGGTTGAGAATTCTGAAACATAAGTAGGCTTTTGTTTCAACCTATTGGTGTTACCAACGTAGTATTTTTCTTCAACTTCACCTCCAACTTTCTTGGCATACTTTTTTGCATCTTTTTCATTTGAGAAACCTTTTACTGTTTCTCCGTCTTTTACTACCGCAAAACCTCTCTCGTAAACAGGAGCACGATCTCCCCACGCTTCTTTGTTCTCAACATCTCTTGGTGTCATCCAATAGGGGCCATAAAGTAAAGGCCAATCTCCATATTGTTCACGTAAAAGGTAAGAGTTTAACTTAGGGAGGGTTTCTGGGTTATTCTCATCAACCGGTGGGTTAGCATTTGATCGAATAGGAATCATTGCAAAACAAGAATATCCAATATAAAGCACCATTAAGCTTACTATCGCCGTGTTGGCATTAACCTTCCCTCTTGCTTTGGTATAGCGCCATGCAAAAACAAGAATAGCACTAATAAACAAGGCGAAAAAGATTTGTCCTGATCCAAACGGAAGCCCCATTCCATTCACAAAAGCAACCTCAAATGCAGATCCAATCGAAACAGTTTTGGGTATAATGAAATCTTGAATTAAGATAAGCGCAGCCAACGAAACTACACCAGTAATTAAAAAGCCTTTAAATGAGGTTTCTTTGAATTTATTGAAGTAAATAATGTAGGCAATAGCTGGTATGGCCAATAAGTTAAGTAAGTGGACCCCGATAGACAATCCAATCATGAACATGATAAAGATTAACCATCGATCAGGATGACGAGTCGTTTTGTTGTTTTCATACTCCCAAGTAGCAAAATCCCATTTGTATCCGGCCCAAAACACAAGGGCAGTAAAGAAACTTGACATGGCATAAACTTCTGCCTCTACAGCTGAGAACCAGAAAGAATCAGAGAAAGTGTAGGCTAAAGCACCTACAATTCCAGAACCAAGAATAGCCCACATTGAGCCTTCAGACAGTTGTCTGTCATCTGGGTTTACGATATCATCATCAAGGACATCATCTTTCTTCTGAACGGAACGATTAAAAATATTGAAGGCTCCAGAATAGCCTCCGAATGCAATTTTTCTACCTACCATTGTAATGGTCCAGAACAGGAATAAGATTGAGAATGCTGAACATAAAGCGGACATCATGTTAATGGCATATGCGACATTTTCAGTTCCTACCGTAAAGCTAAATAGGCGTCCTAACATCATGAAAAGTGGTGCTCCCGGGGGGTGACCAACTTCTAGTTTGTAACTGGTGGCTATATATTCACCGCAATCCCACAAAGAAACAGTAGGTTCTACGGTTAACATGTAAACAAGTGCACTGATGGCGAATAAACCCCATCCGATATAATTATTGAGCTGTTTAAAGTTCATAGTGTAAAAAAACTTAAGGTGCGAATTTAAGCATTTAAAACGGTTCAATTGTCCCTTAATTTTGTGAATAGCGGTTAAAAAATGTTGCTGTTTTTATTTTTCTAAAATGAAAATATATTATATTTGCGGTCGCTTTTCGGATATGATAAGCTTGAAATCTTGTCCCATGGTGTAACTGGCAACACGTCTGGTTTTGGTCCAGAAGAGTCTAGGTTCGAGCCCTAGTGGGACAACTTCTAAGCCCTGCATTTGCAGGGCTTTTTTTATTAAACCCCAATAAATTTAATGGAAGAGGCCTATTTCAGGGGGTAGTCAACTTGGCCAACAAAATCAAAGAAATTCAAACAAAATCAAATAATTGGTATCCTATTTGGTATCCCAGAATAAGTTCGTTTCTTGGGATACCAATTTTCTCAATCTTGTGTAATAGAAATTGAGGTCATTCGATTTGCTTTTAAATGTTCAAAAGAACTCGGAACGATTCGAGTTAAGCAATTCAAATAACCGAGATATGAGAAACAATCAAAAGTTCAATGTGCTTATTTGGCCGAACAAAGTAAAAGCGAAAAACGGCAAAGCACCTATTTACATTAGAATCAGTGTTGATGGTAAAAAGTCAACCTTTTCAACTGGGCACTTCATTAAGCCCTCAGATTGGATTAAGTCACAATCCAAATTAAAATCTACCGCCAGAAACAGCATGGCCATTAATACATACTTGGATAGAACCAAAGTAATGCTGCACCAATTGTTTCTTGATCAATGTGCACTTGGCAATTTTACCTCAGCTGCAGAAATCAAAAATAGATTTCTAGGCAAGGAAGATACACCAGAGTATAAAACCATTTGTGACGCTTTTGATTACCACAATCACAAAATGGAGGAAACAGTTGAGATAGGTAAAATCACTAGAAAAACCTTATTGAGATACCAGGCAACTAAGAAAAAGGTAATCAAGTTCATGAAGCTGAAATACAAAGTAGACGACATGCCTTTAAAAGATATGCGCCTATCTTTCATTACTGAGTTTGATCATTACCTGTTGACGGTAGAGAAATTACAATCTAACACAGCTCATAAGGTGATTAAGATTGTAAAGAAAATCATGAATCAAGCAGTCGCATTAGATTGGATTCCGTCAAACCCATTTAATCAATTCAAGTGCACCTATAAAAACCCTGAAAGAATTGTATTAACTCAAATCGAGATTGATAAACTCAAAAACAAGGAACTCAAGATTCAGCGATTAGAAGAGGTAAGAGATATTTTCATTTTCCAATGTTATACCGGTTTCGCTTATACTGATTTGTACAACTTCAAAAGAAAT
Source organism: Flavobacteriales bacterium (assembly GCA_964230025.1). Taxonomy (GTDB): domain Bacteria; phylum Bacteroidota; class Bacteroidia; order Flavobacteriales_D; family JAUILH01; genus CAXRFO01. The sequence goes on from CAXRFO010000012.1 coordinate 1,067,861, forward strand.
GATGTGGTTATTGGCATTGATGGTGATTATTGGTTGAGCACTTATCGTCAGAAAACTGGGACAAAAGAAAATGTACCATTATTACCTGTCGCATTGGAGATTATTGAAAAGTACAAGGATCATCCAGAGTGTCAAACTCAAAATAAACTCTTGCCGGTTAATTCTAATTATCGTTACAATGCTTATTTGCAAGAGCTGGCTGATTTATGTGGTATCGAAAAGAAAATCACTACACATATTGCTCGTCACACTTTTGCTACAACAGTCACACTTTCAAATGGAGTTCCTATTGAAACAGTATCAAAAATGTTAGGTCATACCAGGTTAGCAACAACTCAAATTTATGCGAAAGTTTTAGAGGGTAAAGTGAGCCAAGATATGCGTGCTTTAAAGGAGAAACTCAATCAACAAGTTGAGGTGAAAAAAGAAAATAAAAAGGACGTAATTTGATTACGTACTCAGTTACGTTCTTTGTTCTCTTAGTCACTTTAACCCCTTTAATAACAACATATGAGAACAAACATACAAGATCTGATTTCGGCAACCAAGTCACTTTGTGAGCAGTTAGAAGAATTGCATGTTGAAGCTGGAGATGTGAGTTCCAAAAGTGCTAAAGCGGCTAATCTGATTCGTAAAGTTTTGACCTCATTTAGAAAGCAAATAAGTCAGAACGGATTCCACAAAGAAGAAGATGAGATTCACTTTTTTAAATACGTGAAACCAAGAGTAAATTCTTACCTCATCTTCTTCTCTATTTTGGATGAAATTGAAACGGAGAGAATCATCATTAATGAAAGTGAAATTACAGATGTCATTGACAAGAAGCAAAGAATGTTTAGGTACATCATGCGCGAAAACCGTGAGTTCGTTTCATACTATCGAGCTGGTTCAACTCACTTAGATAGAATCTATTTTTTGAGAGGGGGCAATCCATTATCAATGGCCAGGCATTCAACCAAACAATTAGATGATCCAGAGTTCAACACTTCACATGATTCTATAGCGGCTAACATTCTGGCATTTGACCTTTTCCAAAAGCATCTTTTTCCTAAGTCAAAACTAACTCCCAATGCACCGCCAGCTCCAAAATTAAAATGGACAGGTACTAAGTTAGATTTGGTAGAATTAATCTATGCGCTTCAAGCTTCAGGCGCATTGAGTTATGGAGAAGCTGACTTGAAAGATATCTGCTCATCATTTGAACAGATATTCCAAATCAAAGTAGGTGATCTATACCGTTGCTTTCACGATATCTCCAACCGTAAGAAACAACAGGTCAAATTTGTGAATCGCTTTGAAGAGTTAATCAAAAAGAAGATTGAAGAATTAGATGGGTTTTATCCAGAGAATTAGACTTAGGAGTCCAATTTACCAATATTAAGCATTTGCTTAATTAAGTATTTCCTTAATATATTTGTTGCATGAGAAATGAAAACGGTTGTATTCGTGTTTTTGCTGATAAAGAACAGATAGAAAGGAGTAAGAAAAAAGTTATAGAAGTTAATCATTCCGTTAGGTTACTATCTGATGTTTTAGGCTTAGCGGGTAATGAAGTACGTCTGAATATTTTGTTTTTGCTGTATACAGAAGGTGAGCTTTGTGTTTGCGACCTGTCAGACATTCTCGAGATGAAAGCTCCAGCAATTTCACAGCACCTAAAAAAAATGAAATTAAGCTCTCTTGTTGAATTTAGAAAAGAAGGCCAAACAACATATTATTATTTGAATGATGATTATCACTCATTATTTGAGCCTTTCTTTCAGATGATTTCTAAAAATGAAGTTTTGAGAAAAGTAGTTTAGGTTATGTCAGATAAAAAGAAATCAAGAAACGTAATTGGAATCGGTATAATTACCGCTATTGCATCTTCTCTATGTTGTATTGCTCCGTTATTAGCATTATTGGCTGGGACAAGCGGAGCTGCATCTAACTTTTCCTGGATTGAGCCTGCAAGGCCTTACCTAATTGTTGTAACATTCTTGGTACTTGGATTTGCTTGGTGGCAAAAATTGAAACCAGCTAAAAAAGATGATTGTGGTTGTGAAGTAAAGGAATCACCGTCTTTTCTGGCATCTAAAAAGTTCTTAGTTATAGTTTCAGTTTTTGCAGTTGCAATGACGTTATTTCCCTATTATGCTCACATCTTTTATCCAGCAAAAAGTGATGCTAATATTCAAGTTGAAGAGTCAAATAAAAAAGAAATTACAATTGGTGTTGAAGGCATGACTTGTGATGCTTGTCAGAATCACATTGATCATGCAGTTGGGCAATTAGAAGGCGTAGTATCTGTAAATAGTTCATATGCTAATGGATCAGCAACTGTTGTTTTCGATAAGACAAAAACCAACAATCAAGAAATAATTAAAGCGATTAATAGTACAGGTTATAAAGCAATTAAAAATGAATAAAGAAATAATTTTAGATTCCGTTCTTACTTGTCCAGAATGTGGTCATAAGAAAAAAGAAACAATGCCTACGGACGCATGTTCATGGTTCTATCAATGCGAGAATTGTGAAGTGATCCTTAAACCAAAAGAGGGCGACTGCTGTGTTTATTGTTCATATGGTACAGTTCCATGTCCACCGATTCAAGAAGATGGTAAATGCGGAGACAGCGGTTGTTGTTAAAGTAAAAAGAGATATCTACTTAATTGAGCAGTTTTGATTTTCAAAGCTGCTTTTTTTTTGCCTTGAATTTTCTGAGGTTTAAAATTTATTTCACCCAAGATGCACCCAACTTGGGAAAAAGCCAATTCAATCAGCCGCAATTTTGTCCAGAACATTTAAAACAAATAGATATGGCAACAAGTATTATTACGCCTGATGATCTGGAACAATTCAAATGGGAACTTCTTGCAGACATCAAACAATTACTGGATAAAAAACAAGATAAAGTAGCTCCGGTCAAAGAAACAGAATGGATTAAATCTCATCAAGTTCAAAGGCTGTTAGGGATCTCTCCAGGCACTCTTCAAAATCTAAGAATTAATGGCACCATTCCTTATTCAAAAGTGGGAGGGGTACTCTTTTACAAAAAGATGGATATCCAAAACATTCTAGAACAGAATATGAGAAACCGCGATCAATCAATTACTAACCAATAAATCAAAATCAAGATGTCAAAACACTGCAGAATTAAATCAACTGAAACTTTAGTTAACGTAACCAATATCAGAACCGAATGGATGAATGGCTTAGAAGTAAGTCACGCTTTAGGTATGAGCTACAAAACACTTTTACGCTTGCGCAAAAGTGGAGCTCTTCCATACAGTAAGGTAAATGGAAAGATCTATTTCAAAAGAGAAGATGTTGACCAATTATTAGCAAACAACTACCGCCAGTTTTATTGCACATGCTGTAACAGAAAGTCTGCTTGAAACAATCAGTAAACTATATCAAACACCTTGAAGCATGGTCAGATAGAATCTGTTGTGATGATCGGCTTACGCCTCATCACATCAGCATGTATTATGCTCTGTTTCACCAATGGAATTTAGCCAAGTTCCAAAATCCGATTTCCATTTGCAGGTCCGAGCTAATGCTCGCCTGCAAAATAGGATCGGCCAACACTTACACAAAGTGTTTAAAGCAGTTGGATAAATGGGGCTACATACAGTACAAACCATCTTACAATCCAGCAAGAGGCAGCCTGGTAAACCTGTACAATTTTGATAATAGTACTAGTAAAGGTAGTGATAAGGGTACTGATAAAGGTGCTGTAATAGCAGTGCGACCTTCATTAAACAGTATAAACAATAAAAACATTAAAACAGATAAAACAAGTAAGGTGAAAAGCAAGTTTTCACCACCCTCTCTTGATGAAGTAAAAGAGTTTTTTCTTGGTTTAAAAAGTACAGTAAGTGAAGCAGAAAATTTCCACAATTATTTCGAATCCAATGGTTGGCTTGTTGGGGGAAAAGCAAAAATGAAAAACTGGCAAGCTGCTGCACGAAATTGGATTAAGAGATCCGGAAATTTCAATAAGTCCTCAACAGTAAAAGAAAGATTACATACGAATGATGATAAAGAATATGCAACGCCTTTGTAAAATGAAAGAGTCAGTTAAGCCAAAAATAGAATGCCCGTATAGAATAGTCAACAACTATCGCCTCTATGATTTTAAAAAATCATGGGCGTATTTAGAGTTCCTGGGCCGCGAAAAATTCGGACCTAAATTCAAATTACAAGAAAGTGATCGCGAAATCATTTACAAATTATTCATCTACTTCATTGGTGATGAAGAAAATTGTAATCGGCATGGACTGGAATTAGATAAGGGCATTTTATTAAATGGTCCGGTTGGTTGTGGTAAAACATCATTAATGCATTTGATGAAAAAGTTCGCACACCCTAATTTGTATGCGGTTAAATCAACCAGAGAAATTGCTGCAGAGTTCAATCAGTTTGGCTACTCTGTAATTCTTAAATACGGTAAAACACCAAAACGCATATACTGCTTTGATGATTTAGGGGTAGAAAATAACATGAAATATTTTGGTACAGAGTGCAACACCATTTCTGAAATTTTGCTTCAACGTTATGACCTGAATTTAATTGATGGCACAGTAACTCACGCAACTACCAACCTCAACGCATCTGAATTGGAGGAGTTATATGGTAACCGTGTTCGTTCTAGAATGAGGGAGATGTTTAACTTGATTTCGTTTGATAGAAATGTAATAGACAAGCGGAAATAAAATAAGCTAATAATCTTAGCAAATATTTTTGTTTAATTCCTATCTTCAGATTTTTCACGAAAACAGAAGAAAAAAGGACCCAAAACGTTAATAAATGTCACTCTTTCAAACCTCAGTATTAAAGAAATATTTAAAACAGCAAGACCAAGAAATTGTAACAAAAGCTTACAAGAAATTTGTCAAATATTTCCATAATCCTTCTATTCAGCAAAACATAAGAGAGAGTAAAGAAGAGCAGTACCAAGCTAAATTCTTGGATGAACTTTTCGTTAATATTTTTGGATACACGCTAAATCCGCAGCCAAAGTTCAATCTAACTACAGAACTTAAGAATGAGAAGAATGCAAAAAAGGCTGATGGAGCAATTCTAAAAGATGATATTGCTTTAGGGGTAATTGAACTTAAAAGCACAAAGACTAAAGATTTAGAAAAAGTTAGGCAACAGGCTTTTGATTACAAGGCAAACCAGACCGGTTGTATATACGTGATTACATCCAATTTTGAGAAGATTAGATTCTACATAAACAATGCAGTTGAATTTGAAGAATTTAATTTATTCACTTTGACAGAAGAAAGATTTGCATTGTTGTTTTTGTGCCTTTCGAAAGAAAGCTTGTTATCAAACACACCCTTAAAAATTAAGGAAGCTTCCATTGCAGAAGAAGAAGCAATAACGAAGAAATTCTATGCAGACTATTCTCTATTTAAACGAGAGCTTTACCGAGACCTGGTTAAAAAGAACATGAAGAATGAAGTTTTCCGTTCTGAATTAGCAAAGGAAGACCAAGATCGAGCAGCAAAGAATATCAAGCTAACATTATTTAAAAAATCTCAAAAGCTTATAGATAGATTCCTATTTATTTTCTTCTCAGAGGACAGAGGATTACTACCACCAAACTCTACTTTGAAGATTCTTGAACAATGGGTCAAGCTGCGAGATGAAATGGACGTTGAAGTGCCTTTGTACAAAAGATACATCAAATACTTCAATTACCTTGATACCGGAAGAAGAGGGACAGATAAAGTATCGGAGATATTTGCGTACAACGGTGGTTTGTTTAAACCTGATGGCACATTAAACAGCTTGATAATTGATGATCAACTTTTATATGACCATACAAAGAAACTCTCTTTATATGATTTTGAAAGTCAGGTTGATGTTAATATTCTAGGGCACATTTTTGAGAATTCCTTAAATGAGATTGAAAGTGTTAACGCAGAGATTGAAGGAGACACGTTCGACAAACAAAAGACAAAAAGAAAAAAGGATGGGGTTTTCTATACCCCTAAGTATATAACAAAATATATTGTAGATAATACAGTAGGTAAGCTATGCAAAGAGAAGAAAGCTGAATTTGGAATTAATGATGAAGAATATGTTGGGGGCCGTCAAAAAGCAACGAAACAAAAGCTATTAGTAAATCTTGAATCTTATCGTGAATGGCTGCTACAATTAACGATACTTGATCCAGCTTGTGGTTCAGGTGCGTTTTTGAATCAAGCATTAGATTTCCTAATAAATGAGCATCAATACTTGGATGAGCTACAGACTAAATTACTAGGTGGTGGAATGGTTTTTCCTAACATTGAAAATACCGTATTGGAGAATAATATTTTTGGTGTTGACATTAATGAAGAATCCGTTGAAATAGCAAAGCTTTCACTTTGGTTAAGAACAGCGCAGCCACGTAGAAAGCTTAATGATTTGAGCAGTAATATTAAGTGTGGTAATTCCTTGATTGATTCCAAATCTTTGGCGGGACAAAAGGCGTTTAAATGGGACGAAGAATTCGTACATGTTTTTAAATCAGGCGGGTTTGATGTTGTGATTGGTAACCCGCCATACGTTCATCTTGAAGCAATTAAAGAAGAATCTCAAAAGTTGTCGAAATTGGGTTTCAACACTTTTGATAAAAGAGGAGACCTATATCCACTATTCGTAGAAAAAGGCATTGACTTATTGAAGCCGGAAGGGGTCATTTCCTATATCATGCCGAACAAATGGTTACAAGCTGGATATGGTGAAAACTTAAGGGGTTTTTTCCTAAAGAAAGAATTGCAGAGACTAATTGATTTCGGTGATCTTCAAATTTTCAGTGGGGCAACAACCTACCCCTGTATTTTTATTTCAAGAAATAGTGAGCCTAAGAAGAACTTTTTAGTTTCGGTCTTGAAGTCAACTGATTCATTTGATTTTGAAAATTTGGTCAACAGGTTGGAAGAGTCATTTGAAACGGCCGATTTTGATAAGAATACCTGGGTAATCTCTTCTAAGAAAGAGAAAAGCTTGCTAGCAAAAGTATCTCAGTTTAAAAGTCTTGAACAATATCTTGAAAAAGGAACTTATCGTGGTATTTTAACTGGCTTATCTCAAGCATTTCTAATTACTGAAGAAACGAAGAATCGAATATTGAGTTCTGATCCAATGGCTTCAAGCTACATTCATCCTTTTCTTCAGGGTCGAGATGTGAAACCATATGTTTCACCAGAAGCAACCAATTATTTACTCCTTTTTGAAAAAGGTTTCACAAAGAAAAATATCGGAGAAGTGACGGAAGAAGAAGCTTGGAATTGGCTATCAAAAAAGCATCCTTCTATTACCACATGGCTCAATCCATTTGCAGAAAAGGGGCGCAAGCGCACTGATAAAGGCGATTATTGGTGGGAAGTTAGAGCTTGTGATTATTATGAAGAGTTCAGTAAGCCAAAAATCATGTATCAAGCCTTTCAAGTGAAGCCTTGCTTTGTGTATGATACTTCAGGTCTATACTGTAATAATTCAATGTGGATTATTCCAACAGAAGAAAAAGCCCTAGTCTCCTTACTAAATTCAAAAATGGGTTGGTGGCTAATAACTAAATATTGTACCCAGATTCAAAATGGTTGTCAATTGATTTGGAAGTATTTTGGTAAAATTCCAGTTCCTGAAATATCTGGTGATTTGTTGTCTAATCTTTCAGAAGAAATACTCGCTCTAAAACAAGAAGAGAATAAGAATATAGGTCATTTGTCAGGATATATAATGAAAATGTGGCATGTAGACAGTTTATCCAAGAAGCTAAGCAATTGGTTTAGTTTAGACTATAGCACATTTATTAAAGAGCTCAATAAGGTCGTAAAAAAGTCTGGTATGGAAAAGTTATCTAAAGCTGATGAAATAGAGTGGATGGAACTTTTTGAAACTAAACAGAAGGAAGTTTTATTGCTCCAGTCTAAGATTGATATGATTCAGAAGAAAATTGACGAATTAGTCTATAATTTGTATGAATTGAATGAAGAAGAGATAACGATCATAGAGAATTGTTAATAGCAAATGAAATTTTGAGAATGAGAGAAATTACAACCCATACAAACCTAACAGAACTTAATAGTAAGCAAAAGAAAGCTGTGTTGTCAGAAGACAAGAGGTTACTTGTGCTTGCCGGAGCTGGATCAGGTAAAACTAAAACGCTCATTCAAAAACTGGAATATCTAATCAAAGATAAAGGCGTTAAAACTTCAGAGATACTTGCTATAACCTTCACTAAAAATGCTACCAATGAAATGGTGGATAGGTTAATCATGACAGCAGATTCATCTGGAGAATATGCAGCCTTATTTGACACTAAGCGAAAAGCTGAACAGGTCAAGAAAGATAGGTTTAAGTTTCTTAAGAAGTACAGCTGGGTCAATAATGTGGATATTTCTACATTTCATAGTCTCTGTTACCGGATGATGAAAGATTGGGGTACTAAAGGCACTTTAAATAATTTCAACGACAATAATTTTAGATTACTTCTTGATTCAAGTTCTGCATCTGATGAGGCAAATACCCTAACAGCAGAAGAGACACGGGCTAATGTTCTCGGCAAGATTTTAATAGAATCTTGTAATAGCAAAGACTTTCTAGTTGACTTCAAAAAATACATTCTTGACTATTATGTTGATCGCATTGACTTGACTGAAAAGAAAAAGAAGTTCTCGTATGAGAAACCTTACACTTCTTTGAATGGAACCAAGGTTAGTTCAAAATCAGAGCAGTTCATTGCAGATTGGTTGTATAGACACAATATTAAGTTCGTATATGAACCTTTGGTAAATATTAAGGAATTTGAGTTCGAACCAGACTTTTTTATACCAGAAGCCAACATGTATTTAGAACATGTCAGTGACTTAAGTGCTCCAACAAAAGGAAAGGCAAAAGAATTATTTGAAGGAGGTAAAGAACTTTATTTTACTTATGAGTCTCAGACCAAGGATACTGCCTTTTTTAATTTAATATTAGAACGTGCAATTAAGGGCAGATTACCACTAGATTACCAATATGATTCTGACTTAAACTATGAAGAGGAGTTTAAATTCTATCATAAAGAAGTAAACGATTTTAGGCGCCAGGTATTAAGTGCAATGGACATGATTAAGGTTGAGAATGATGACCTTGATGATATTGCTAAGAAAGCATCAAAAAATGCACATGAAAGGGTGAGGAAATTCTATGAGTTTGCAATTCCATTAATAGAGAAGTATAAGGCATATTGCGTTAACAAATCGTATCAGGATTTTAATGATTTAATATTAAGTGCAGTTGATTTATTGAAAAATAATGAGACCATTAGAAATAGTGTGAGCTCAAGGTACAAGTTTATTTTAGTGGATGAGTTTCAGGACGTAAACAACCTTCAAGTAGAACTATTATCACTGTTATTGAAGGAAGAAACACAACTTTTCTGTGTAGGAGATGATTGGCAAAGTATATATGGGTTTAGAGGCTCTAATGTTGATTATATAGTCAACTTTGAAGAGCACTATCCACAATCCTCTACTATAAAGCTCGATATGAATTATAGAAGCACACCAAACATTGTGGGTGCAAGTAATGAGGTCATTAAGCACAACAAATTTAGAGTTGATAAGAACGTCCAAGCATTTAAAGAAGGCAATAGTGCCATCCATGTATTTGAAGGTGAGTCTGAAAATGAAAATATTGCTTATGCGGTGAAACAGGTTCAAAAATTAATAGATCAGGGTTATGCTAAAGAAGACATACTATTTCTTTACCGCAGAAGTAAGATGTATTCTCCATACTTTGAAGCTTTCAAGAAAATGGGCTTATTCGTCAGCAACAAAACCATTCATGCATCAAAAGGTCTTGAAGCAAAGGCTGTTTTCATTTTAGGATTAACAGAAGGTAAAGGCGGATTCCCAGATGTGTGGCTTTCAGACGCAATATTTCAGGCAATTAAAGAAACAGAACATGACCTACTTCTTGAAGAAGAAAGAAGACTGTTTTATGTTGCTTTAACAAGAGCCAAAGACCACCTGTTTCTGATGACGCAAAAAGACAACCCTTCAAGGTTCATCAATGAAATACCGAGAAAATACAAACTAGAACCTAATACTGAAGCACAAGAAGTATTCAAGATATTTCAATGTGAATGCGGTAACAATGTGGAGGAGACAGATAACTTTTGCTCAAGTTGTGGTAGAAAATTAAGTCTGGATAAGGTACCTGTTGACCAATCTCAAAGCTTTACCGAAAAAGATGAAAAAGATTTGATATTAGAATGCATTGCTGATCTTCCATTTGAAGTTGGAGTTAATTACCTCTCAAACATCCTAAAAGGTAGTAAAACTATTTTAAGAAATGGCAACCAGAAAGAAGACTTTGTAAATTTTGGGGAGCTGTCTGATATGAGGTCAAAAGAAATTAAGGAGTTGATTACAGACTTAATAGATTCTGGAGTAGTTGGCTTATACAAAGCTAAGTCGGGCAATAAAAAGGTTTGCTTAGCAAAACATTTAGAGGAGAGAATCCGAAAAGAAGAAAAAACTACAAGCATTGAAAAGCCTGAGGAAAAACAAGTTAAGACCACTCAGAAAAAAGGAAACTGGATAAAAGAAGAAGCGCAAAAGAAATTTAAAAAGGCCTATGAGCCCTGGACAAATGAGGATGATGAAAAGCTTGAGTTAGAATTTTGTGAAGGTAAATCTATTAAGGAATTAGCTGAATTATTTAATAGAAGTTCTGGTGCAATAAGAGCAAGGATAGAAAAACTAGAGTTGGAAGATAAATACCATTAACTCTTCACAGGTTATAAGGTGTTCGTCAATCTCTTCATTTTGTTTCACAAACCATAATCAAAAGGGTAAATAAACTCATTTCATTCGCCCTTGTGCTTAATGCTTTGCTTCACACATTCCGTTCAATCCTCACCCGGTGCTTTACTGCCACCCCAAACCCCAATAGGGTGTTCGCTAAACTCACTACAAGTTTTCTGGGGTGTCACCGCACCTTAATATTTGTGCTCGCCTGCGGGTCGCTGCGGGCTAATCGGGCTGTCATAGTTTTAGAATCCAATTTGTCAGTAAGCTGCGCAAGATTTGCTTAGCACACTTCTCAAACCCACACAAGTATAGCTCCTTCTATCTGCTGCTTTCCGTTTCTCTTCAATTCGCCTCATTCTGTCGCAAAACTTGTCTTTGCCTAGCTGCATCAAAAACTCCGCCAGCCCTGCTGTAAACAGTTGGTGCCATAACGCTTATTCTGCGCGTTACTCATGTCACCACCCTGGCTCCACTCGCAGTCGGCTCGCGCACACAGGCCAACCCTCGCTCAAGGCTGTATAACCTGTCTAGAAACTAAGTGCATTCCGCACTCTGAAAATGAAGTGCTTCTGTGATGTTTTGTGATTTCGTGCGTCCTCTTCCAGGAGGATCATCAAAAAAGTAAAAGGATACCCCACCAGCTCCACACAGTCCATAATCCTTTCACTTTTTAGATGTTGTTGTACAGGACGCAAAAAAGGGATACCAACTTGATATCCCTTTTATCTTTTAATGAGTTCTACTCACTTTTTAGTCCGATTTAGGCGGACGGTTAAACAATCTATTTTTCAGTTTCTTCCATGCCCATTTACACAGCTGAGTAATAACAAAGCTGGCAACAGCTCCAACAGCTCCCAGAATAATTGTCCTGGTAATATCTGTCGTTTCCAAGTTCGGAAGTATTGCCAGCAGTGTTCCTCCAATTGTACCTGCAACCGTATCATTTTCTATGTGATGCAATCCAGCCATACAATGGTTTTACTCTTCGCATTCTGCGTCATCTGCAATTGCTGCTTGACTCATTGCCGTTGCAACTGAACCTCCCACAATTAAGTAACCACCAATGGTGGACACTATTGCTGGAAGCGCAATTGGTGAAGCAATGATTGTAGTACCTGCTGCAGCTACAACCAAGCCAATGGTGCGCAACTTCTTAAAGAATGGTGGAGTATCAACTCCGCATCTTTTGAAGTAAGATTTCAATTTGTCTTTAAATCTCTCTTTCTCCATGTTTAAGATTATTGTACATCAACAATTGCCAACGCGTTGAATGCTCCGTTTTTAAGCGTGTATTGATCACCGTTCACTTCTTGGTAAAATTCAACCATCAATAGATATAAATCTGTACCAGAACCTGAAGGCGTACCAGCTGGAGTTAAGAGTACGTTCGTTGAGGTAGCATCAATCGGAAGATTGACAGCATTACTCTCTTGTAACTCATAATCACCAGTAGTAAAATCAATTTTTACCCAACCACCTCTCAAAGTGATATGTGTTGCTCCTGGTGCATTGTTTAAATCATTGACCGGAATCAAGTTGTTTAAAGTGATAACACCAGTACCCAAATCCACATCAAAAGGATTGAATAAAATAGACCCTAGAATCGCCTTGTCATTGAAGTTGAAGTTTTTCAATAGTGCCTTTGCTGTCGCTCCGGCAATTGCAACTCCAACATTTCGCTCTCCTCTAACACTAGTCGTGTCCAAGTTTTTAATTTGAGACATCAACTTTGTTACTCTAGAAGTCACACGATTATCAGAAGCATTCTGCATCATGGTACGAATTGCATCTCTAAGTAATTTCCCAGATTTAGCAGAACCTCCAAATTCAGAACCGTTCTCTCTCGTTCTCACGAAAGCAGGATCCTTTTTGATACGCTCTCCATCAACTCCGCCTTTTTCACGGGCTAAGTATCCGTCCTTACTTTTATAGAAGGATAAATCTCCGATTTTCCCTTCTAATTTGATTATGCCTTTCTGCTTTGCCATAATATTTGTCGTTGTTAGTTATAGGTCCTTCACCTGGTAGACCATTTCACCAGCGCGCAAAGCAAATATTCGCAAATGACAACAGGCTTCAAAATCTCGGCTTCCGCTTCATAAACTATCTGCCGTTTTGTGCTAAAATGACCTATTGAAAAGGGGAGATGAGGTATTAATTTTGTATAGGACGAGCATAGAATAAGTATAGATACTGTATGAAAAGAGTTGTGATATATCCAAAAGACATTATGATCATTACGGGCAAGAGTGAAAGATACTCTCGTTACCTCATACAACGCATCAAGAAGCATTTTAACAAGGAGCAGCACCAAGTTGTTTCAATCTCAGAGTTCTGCTCTTATATGGGCTTAGATGAAGAAAGGGTAAATGCTTGTATATTCTAAAGGGACATCTATTTCTGAATCGAAAAGTTTGGAATCTTGATATAGTCATCTAAACTTAGTTCATCTTCTTTTATATTTTCCATTAACATACTTCTGTAATGAAAATGCTCCCTTATGCTAGAAATTGACTTTTGTTTATCTATATCACCTAGGACAGCATTCAACGTATAAATAATGTAATACTTTATGTTTCCTGTAAGAATTCTTATATTATTATTAATAGCTGCTTCATGAACTATTTGATTTCGAGTTCGGTAAATGCGTTGAATATGACGTTCGAGATTTTCAACATGTATTAAAATATGTTTATGAATTCTTGATTTCTTGTCTTTACTTGGTGTTTCATCATCATTCAGATTGTTCAAAATCAGATACATTTCAAAACCTCTATAAGAAGCAAGAGGGAATTTTTCTTTATGATTCTTCCAGAGAAATAAGAGGTGTTTTTTTCGTTTAAAAATCTTGTAGTCTTTTTTATTGAGGTATTCAGCGACTTTTAGTCGTTTCACATCCTTAAAATATGTGTGAAGGTTCTTTTGTAAATAAACCGTTCCATGAGAAGCATTTAAATACTTTTTTAAGTTTCCAATTGCACTTGAGGAATCACTAAAAGAATATAAATGTTCAATTGCAATCCAGTAATTTATAAACATGTGTTCTAATTCAATCGCATCATTTGCCATTCTCAAATAGCGAATAGCTGATTCTACTTTCTCTTTAGTTTCTTCATCTATTCTTTTGTCACTTAGAACATTGTTAATCTTTTTGGTGAATTTTTCGAAAATCTTACTTCCTCGATCAAAGAAACCATCTATGTTCGTGGCATATCTTACTAGATCCCATTTTTCGTTTTCGTCCTCTTCAAATACTAAGACCCATGAGGATATTCTAATGGATTTATCGTGATATCCTAAGTTTATAATATCTAATGATTTTGATAGCTTCTGTTTTGCTTTGTGAAGGGCTGAGTGAAAATCAAATGCTTTCACTTTGACCGTCTTGAAAATGTGATGATCTTTGGCTTGAATAAATTTAGAAATATCCTTTCCCCTGTAGTTTAATGTTCCAAAACTATAATCATCGAGATTCACTTCAAGTTTTAAAGTACTGTCAATAACTTTTAGACTCGCTAGATCGGGTACCTCATAATGGTTTAACTTGAACGAAACAACATATGCTCTCTCTTTCTTACTCTCTAATTTTTTAAAATCATTCCACGAATCTGAAAAGGATGATGTAGTTCTCTTTGAAATAAATACAGCGTTTATTTTGTCGAAAAGATACCTTTGGGAATATCCATGGTACATGAGTTGAGTTATAAAGTACCCCGTTAATCTGTTTAAGTTTTTAAACGTTGTGAAATGATTTGCTTCGTCTAAATCTCCTTTTAGAGTTTGATTAATTTTTTCGTAAAGATTCTTTAAGTATTTATCGTTGTTTTCGATCACCTTATTAATCAACAGCGTTATCTCTTCGATATTGATATTGTTTTTTGTTATTGACATTATTTTGCCATAAAAAAATCTCTTTGTAAAATCTTTAAACACTAGTTCATCTTCCTCATCTAAAAGAACTTGAATTTCTTTTTTTACAGGTTCCACATTATATTCAAATTTTGTAAGCTTTCCTGAATTATAAGCAGAAAGAACCTCTCTAAATTCCAATAATATATTTAAAGGATTCATAACTCTAACACGATATGTTCCAGCAGTGGAATCATACAATAACTCCATACATCTTTCAATAAAAAACTTCTCATAGATGTTTGTATCCGAGTGATATCCTTTTATTTTTAACATAATTTAAATTGTGAGGCTAATAATACAAAGAAATAATTTTTCATACATTTGCACTATGAAATTGTAAAGTACTGAGTTTAGTCGGACTGAGGTTTATGCCCGCGATTAGACATCATACTTTTAAGAAAAGCCCTGCTTCTGCAGGGTTTTTCGTTTAAGAGAATCTTAATAAAATTTATTGCTAATTGGCACCATAATTAGTATCTTGTTTATTGTAATCGTTCTTTTAAATAGAGGCAAATCGAATTGAATAAAAAGTATCCTATTTGGTATCCTGAATTTGATTAAGCCAAGCTATCCTTTGTAAACAAAGGGCTTTAAATAATATTAGTTTCTCCTAGTGGGACAACAAAAAGGCACTCCATTGGAGTGCCTTTTTTGTTACAATCAATAATTTAGGGCCAGTTTTTTTATTCAAAAATGATTTTTGCAGTACTGACAAGTCCTTTTGAGTTTCGTGTTTTCAATATGTAAACACCCGAGTTAAGCTCATTTTTGTGTATTACCAAGTTTGATTGGTTTACGGTATATCTTCTAACTTCCCTTCCTGATAAATCAACTAAAACAACATCTTTTAAATCAAGCCCTTGTTCAAACTGAATGGTGATTTGATCTTGAGAAGGATTTGGGTATATCTCCTTAACCATTTGTGCAGCTTCACTTATGCTTAATCCACAATGTGTTAAGGGGTATAAGTTTGCAGTACCAGTTCCAGTATTTGGTGCTTGAAGTGGAGCATCAGTACAGCCAAATTGATCAATTAAGAAATCACGCACGAAATTCACCGTTGTATCCATATAAGCTGCATTGGCATATACCGCATGCCCACCGCCATAGTGTGTATAAAAATGACTGTTAACGCCCTCAGCGTTAGCTTGCTCGTCTATCATTCTAGACCCATCTAAATAGATTACAGAAAACCCAGAAACACTTGCTTCACCTCTGCTATAGGGTACTGTTCCATCTTGGTCACCGTGCAGCGATACAACAGGTAAATCACCAGCTTCCATCCAACCATATCTTGCCAAAGCTCCACAAAGGTTAATAACGCCGGCAACTTGGGTTGAATATCCAGGATTACCACTAGTTCCTTCTAATCCTCCCATTGCACTAATGTCATTGGCATCCATAAATTCCTCTAATTCACATTCTTTATCCAGATAGGCATAGTGAAGTGCTGTTACAGCTCCTGCTGATGAACCTCCAACAAATATTTGAGTGGTGTCAATTTTATAGGTGTTGGCATTGGCCGCATCAGAGTAAAAGAAACGCACTGATGCTTTCATATCTTGCACGGCTCTGAATACAGCTTTAATGGCATTAACGGAATCAATAGGCCACATCCCAACTCTGTATTCAATAGAGGCGCATACAAAACCTTTTTTTGCGAACCTGTTGGATAATTCCACCACGTCTGCATTGGTTTTATCACCGCCAATAAAGCTACCACCGTGTGCCCAAATAATTAATGGTCTTGCAGTCTCCGTATCTCCAGTTGGCTCATAAATATCCATGTTTAACTGGGTTGGACTTCCAGTGAAGCTAGTGTTAGATCCATAGTTTATATCTGATGTAACGGTAACATTCGTGAAAATGTCAGAGGCATAACGTCCGCCCGCACAACTTTGTGCTATCGCTAAATTTCCTAGAGCTATTAGTGATAAGGCCATCAAGTAAATTTTCTTCATAATTCTATCTTTAAATTGATTAATAATTTAAGGGAACAATACCCCTCTGTATTTAGTTACATCCGCATGGGGAATTTCTGCATTAAATTTTTGATTTACCGCTTTTATAAATTCGTTTGCTATTAGGGCTTGTCCTATGGGATTCAAATTTCTTCCATCCAGTGAAAATGCCCCTCCGGTTACAAATTCTGCGTTTATGTTTATACCGTTGTACAATATCCCAGATTGCAGGTTCTTGTATAGTTGATTTAAATCAGCCAGTGCCAAATCATGTTGAGCTGACAATGATGAAATTATTGCATTGTACTCGCTAATTGCCGTTTGGATGGTATCAATTTCGGCAAGTGTTAAAACGTGTCGGTTTGGGATTGGATTTATTGACCCCATTCCAAGGCATTTTACTGAATCTAAGGGAATGGTCAACAAAATAAGCTCACCTTCCACCATTTTTCTTACGTTGTAGGGAGGGTTGCAGTCACATTCAATGGTGAATGGATTGTCTCCCACTTCAAAAGTCAATCCAATGGGGTTGAAAACGGCATTCATACTTGCTGCATTCGCCGAATCAAGTGTAAGTCCATTGTATGGGATTGTTGTGAAATAGGGATAATCCAACAAGTCAGGTATGTTTGCAATTGCCCCATTCGCTCCATTGTTTTTAAGGGCGCTTATGGCTGCATCCAAACTTCCTTCAAATGCTACACCTAAGTTACCATAAGCGGGTGTGATTGGACCAAACGTTCCTCCGGAAGTCGCATATTTCATGATATCGGCATCTCCAAGCATTAGGGTAAAAAAGCTTGGGTTCAGTGCAAGGGCATCTGACAATACAGAGGCATTAACCGGGTCTGACGTCATTCGTGCATAGAATGGGTTGTAATTTCCAGTTCCAAGAGCAGAATTACCCAAACCTGCTTCATTTAACTTTAATATTTCTAGCCCCGGAACTCCTAGGTTTTCATTTGGAGCAATAGCATAAGTGTTGTCATTCCAAGCAGATATATTCCCACTTGAAGCGGCTCTTACAGGAGATAGAGAAACGGTGTCCTTACAATCCGTTTTATAGCCCATAACCAGTTGCGCATCTCCATTTAAATTTATTCCATTGGCTGTTTCAGCAAGCAAGGGCTGTGCAAATGTTCTGCTATTATTGGTGGTTAATTGCTGATGGAAAATGTAAGGATATGAATTTATTTGTGCGTCATAGTATAAGGCGTCATCAGCATATCCTGCCGTGGCATTTGTACCAATAGCAACATAACTGCTTGGGTCAACTTCTCCAAGGTTTATGCTGACAGGTTCTTTCTTGCAACCAATGAGCATAGGGACAACAAAAAACAGATATAAGATTTTTAATTTCATAGTGTTATAATCTGTAGGAAATTGAAAAACCAGGTGCGAACACCCGCGTTTGATAGTTTCCGCTCAACGCAGTTTCCTTATTGGTATCGTGACGTTTAATTTGTGTGTATAAAATCGACAAGTCGAAATTCAAATGATCGTTTAAATTGTAGGCAAATCCAGCCGTATAATTTATTCGATTGGCATCAGGCGTCTCGGGAGTTAGATATCCGTCCTGAACAGGCGTCATAGCATAAGCTAGGCCAAGTCTAGCTTTCATTGTAGAGCTAATTTGATATTGTCCACCAAGCCTAAACGCAAAACTATTTTCGTATTCTCGAGCCGATTTGGTGTCTTCCAGCGTTTCGGTGTTTGTTTCATAATCAAAACTTAAGGTGTCATAAGCACTCCATCCCACATAGTTTATATCCAATGCAAAAGCCAATTTGTCTGAAGGCTTAACCCCAAAGCCCAGAGTGATTACCTGGGGGAGTGGTAATGAGGACGAAAATGATCCAGATGGAAATTTATCTTCAACGGAAGAAGGAACGCTAAAAGTAGCTGTACCATCTGAGATGGCCATGTCCACTTGAGAACGGTAAGTTAATCCGATATTCAAATATTTAATAGGCTCAAAATAAAGCCCAAGATTATATCCAAAAGCATGAGCCGTTCCCTCTAATTCTGCTGATCCATAAACGCCATCTTGACCTTGTATTGGAATGTCTCTTTGGAGGTTTACACTACCATAACTGTAAATAAACCCCCCACCAATTCCAATTTTATCTGATATTCTATATGATACTGATGGCTGAAAAAAGATAGACCTAAGGGCTAGCCTTGTAAGCGCAAATCTTCCCATCCATCCATCTTCCCATTGAACAGTGCTCCCAAATGGAGTATAAATAGCCATTCCTAACTTAAGACGGCTACTATCTTTTAGTTCAAAAAGACCGTAAACGGAAAAAGGAGTGCCCATGGGAGAGGTGGTTTCGGCGGTTTCATTGGTTAAGTCTTCAGTGAATTGTCCTTTGGCAAAGGTTGGGGTAAACCCGGCGGAAAATTGATTGCGATTTATAAAGGCTGCCCCGCCTGGATTAAAAAATAAGGCTGATGCATCATGCATAAGTGCAGTTCCTGCTCCGCCCATTCCTTGTTGAACTTGCCCTTGAAGATTTACTTGATATCCTTGTGCCAACGAAAGCACAGGGAAAAGCATAAAAATGTAAATAAGTTTGGTCATTGCGCAAATGAAGCCATTGGATGGCTACATAGCTAAAGATATGTTTTTTATTGCGAGCATTCCATTTTGGAGCATAAAAATTGGATAAGCGGTTAGCACAAATATTCTTAATCGAAAAGATTAGTGTTTTTTTTAACAAATCAGCAGAAGCCCGTGACTAAAAGTCACGGTTCTACATTTTGAATCCATATTTTAATGAGCCCAATCTTTTATTTTAATCTTCAATAACAAACTGCTGATTTATAGAATGGCCTTCCTGGCTAATTCTTAGTGTATAAATTCCACTGCTTAAAAATTGAAGATCGATTTGTTCTACGCGGGTGTTCATACTCTGCTCGTATACTAACTGCCCAAGGGTATTGAATACCTCTAGCACTGAAGCACCTAGCGACTTTGACATTTCTATACTGAAAGTACCTTGGTTTGGATTGGGATAAATGGAAAATGAGAATCCATCGATTGCATTTTCGGTTAAATTGTCAACTCCAATAGTTATCGTCAAGGTGTCGGTATTTGTACAACCATTGTCTGTTACCGTTAGAACGACGGTATAGGTGCCAGAATTAATGTATTGATGAGCTACGGCAGCCCCTGAAGCACTGTTCCCATCACCAAAATCCCAATCAAAGTTTGTCCCTGTTGATCCAGCACTTGAAAAATTGATAGTTGCATTGGTCACAGTATTTAAATTGTCAGCTCCCGCAATTGCAATCGGTAAAGCCTGAACATTGATACTTACATCCGTTGTATCGGAACACCCATTTGCTGTTCCTATAACAGAATAGTTTGTGTTAGTATTCGGAGATACTAGTATGGTATTTCCAGTTTCCCCTGTATTCCAAGAATAGTTTTGTGCTCCGCTTGCAGTTAATTGAATACTTTCACCTTCACAAATGTCACCTGTTGCGGGTGATACTTGTACTGTAGGAGGCGTGTTTACAGTAACTGATATACTCTCGTTACTTGTGCACCCATTACTCGTTCCGTCAACATTATAACTTGTAGTACTTAATGGTGAAACGGTAATTGTACTAGAAGTACTTCCATCGTTCCATAGATAAGTATCAGCGCCGCTGGCTACCAAATTAATGCTTTCACCTTCACAAATCTCAGGGTTGGAAGGACTAAAGCTAATTACAGGAAGAGGTGTTACATTTACAGTTGTATTGGCGGTAGTTGTGCATCCAAATTCGTCCGTAAGCGTAACTGAATAGTTGGTCGTGCTTGATGGAGAAACCGTGTGCGTGCTTCCATTCCCTAAGCCTTGATCCCATGAGTAACTACCGTTTGTGCCTGCCCCGCTCACGGTAATGGTTGCACTTGCACCCTCACAAATAGTTTGATCTGAAGATATAGAGGCAGTAGGACCACCTAAGTCATTAACTCCCACAACCAATTGCTCTGTACATCCATTGTCGTCTGTAATAGTTGCGGTGTAGTTTCCAGCGCTTATGTTGCTCAATGTTGCACCATTTCCTGATCCAGGGCTCCAGCTATATGTGTAGGGACTAGAACCACCGCTAACCACTAAAGTTATGCTTCCGTCTGCTTGACCACATGTTGCATCTGTAACATTTGCACTTGCAGAAGGATTCTCATTAACGGTGATATAATTCAATTCAGTTTTGACGTCATTTCCAACTCCATCCGAAACGGTTAATTCAACCATATAAACACCTGGTGTTGAATATTGAATACCGCTGGGGTTCTGTAGAGTAGAAGATGAGGGGGTTCCTCCAGGGAAGGACCATGTCCAAGAAGTAGGAGTTCCATTCGTTGATGCATCCGTAAAGTCAACGGTAGTTCCAGAGCAAACAGCGGTACTGCTTGATGTAAAATCAGCTTGTATTTGGCTACTTTGTACACAGAAGTTATGTGTAGCTGAATTACCAAAATCAGCTGTAATCATGCTCACATAATTATTTCCTTGATTGTCGTCAATGGAGTAATCACCATCAACCGTGCAACTGCCCCATTGTGAACCAAAAACACCATCACCGTAGGCGTCATAAATATTGAAATCATAGCAACCGTTTGCCAGGCAAAGTGTTTCAAGAATTGTTTCTCCTCCTGTAACGTCAGAATAGGGTCCTCCAGAACTGACGATGGCTCCCGTTGAGTCAACTATATCCCAAGTTGTTTCAGAACCCCAACAATCTGTATCCAGCGTAAGAGTTAATGAATTACCAGCACTGATTATTGTGAAAGTTTGCGAATTTGCATCATTACCCGGTAGCTGATCCGTTTGTCCGTTAGGGTTGGATGATGCCGCATTAAACGTGTGACTGCCCCCGACTACGCTAATACTTGGAAGGCTAACATCAATAAAATTACCTTGGGCCAAGCTGCCTGTCCAAGCGAAGGTCTGCGAATTTGAGCCGTTGATATCGTAAATTATATCACAGCTTGTTAGGGTGTCAGAACCATAGTTATACAAACGAACGACAGGATCAATACTGCTTGTATTGCAATAAACTCCATTTGGAACACTGATAATGGAAATTCCGGCATCATAGCTATTTACTGTATTGCTTGCAGATTGCCAAACACCCCTTCCATATGTTCCGGCACGAATCATACTGGAAGTTTCATTTATTTCAAGGTCATTTACAATTACATTTGGCAGGTTATTCATGTATTGCAGCCAATTTCCAGTAATGTTGTCATAATAATATACCCCTATGTCGGTTCCGACATAAATTTCCCCATTGGTTCCATTATCGTGCTTTACAATATTACAAGGAAGGTTAGGAAGGTCACTTGTGATGTTTGTCCATGAGGTACCGCCGTTGCTTGTATGGTAAACATGATTCCCTGCTGACCATCCTCCGCGCGTAATCCATAGCTCATCTGCATTTGTTGGATTAACCTCAATTGAAGTAATATAAGAATTGGTCGGAAGGTTAGAACTAATGTTAGTGAAACTCCCACCATTGTTTGTAGTTACCCATATATCATCATTGGTACTAACAAAAATGATGTTTGAATTTCCTTCGTAAATCTCAATGCATCTTAATTGATCTCCAAAGTTATAGGTAGATAGCTGATTCCATCCTCCACCACTCCAATCGTATTCATGCAAATCATCGTAGCCCGCCAATAATCTTGGATTATTTTGATCAATGGCCATGGGAGTCACCCAGCGACCAGATTGAGGACTTCCCAAACCATTATTTGAGTTTCCACCATTTGTAGATCCATACAGGGAACCGTATTGAATCATACCAAATATCCGATTGGAATTGTTTGGGTCTATTCCAGCTTCCATTCCATCAGCACCATACCATACCTTCCATTGATTTCCATCATATACAAAACCTCCATTGTCTTGCAGACCACCTGATACTGCACTCACGTCATTTTGGGAGCCTGCGATTCTATAAAACTGTCCGATTTGAAGGCCATGGGTTAAGTCGGTAAACGAATTACCACTATTTGTTGACTCGTAAATCCCTCCATCTGATCCACAGAATAGACGATTCCCAAAGTACTTTAGAAAATGGATGTCTGCATGCGTGTATGCAGGATCTCCCGGAGAGCTCCAATTGTTCAGTTTAGAAAATGATGACCCACCATTGGTTGATCGCCAAACATTTAAAACACCAGTTACAATTTCATCCGCATTTGTTTGAGAAGCTGCTAAAGCCATATCGTACCAGGCCTGAGACGACTCAAATATGTCCGTAGTGGTGTTCATGGCGGTAAATGAATTTGCAGAGTTTGTAGATCTGTATACACCTTGAAAAGCACTTGAGCCATCAGCACTTAAAACATATACGTAATTAGCATTCGCTGCCGTCGTTGCTATACATAATCTTCCAGAGCTATTGGGCAAACCGCTTGTGATTTGGTTCCAAGTAGAACCTGCATCTGTAGATTTATAAAAATCACTGCTATTAACAGCATAAAGGGTTGTATTTGTACCTGGCTTAATATCTATATCACGAATGTTTCCAGTTAAGACATTGCTCCAAGATGCCCCAGCATTTGTAGATTTTAACAGTCCAGAACTTGAAGCCAAGTATAAGATATTACTGTTGTTAGGATCTATGATGATTTCTGTGGTTTCATTTGCATTAACTCCGCCGGCATCATTCCAAGTAGCCCCACCATCTGTAGATTTTAATACACCGATTGAGTATGAATCATTGCCGTCCGTATCACCTGTGGCGACATAGATTATGTTTGAATTGTTAGGGTCTACAGCAATACCTGACACACCAATAACGGACCATTCATCACCTAGTGGGTTCCAAGTACTTCCTCCATCTATTGTTTTCCATATCCCTCCAACAGGTGCACCAATGTATATGGTGTTGCTATTGTTAGGGTCTACGGCTATGCAATTAACACGACCATGGCCTGGGCTCCAGGAATCAGTATTGTTATATGTGTACGGTCCTAAAGGTGACCAATTGCCAATGCCTCCACTTTTTTGTTGGTTTGTTAGAAGTAGCTGCTTAAAATCATCCCATACCCTGTCATGCATAGGAAACGTACCATCTTCCAATACCCTGGGCTCCCAAAATGCTTCCCAACGATGAAATTGTTTCCAACCTTTGCCTTTAACATAAGGTTTATTGCCCCAATCCTTATAAAATTGGGCCTTAATGTCATAGTAGTTGGCGTCTGGTTCAGACATCAAATCCACCCATTTTTGGGCAATCAAGGTGTTAGGAATTAGGGAGCAAAGTAGAACGCAAGCTAAACTTGTTCTAAGAAAATTCATACACAAAATATTAATAGTAAAATGCTTGAAGCTTTTTTGACTTCCCCTAAAACTAATTAAAATAAAGGACTTTTGGACTGTGATAAACAGTGAAAAAGAGATTATGGAGGACTAAAATTTCAACTAATTTGGATTCCCATCACACAAACATCATCGATTTGTTCCAAATCCCTTCTCCATTCTTCAAAAGCATTTTTTAGATGAGTTTCTTTCTCATTCATATCCAATTCAGTGAGGCTTAATAGGAGTTTTTTGAAGTTGGTTGTCTTCATTTTTTTGCCTCTTTCCCCTCCAAATTGATCTGCATAGCCGTCGCTACTCAAATATATTTGATCTCCCTTGTTTAACTCAATTTTGTGGCTGGTGAAAGGTCCGGCTTTTTCAAATTTCCCAACGGGTTGTTTGTCCGCTTTTATTTCTTCAATTTGATAACTCCCATTACGTATAATCCAAAGAGGGGTATGTGCCCCTGCATAATAAAGTGTTTGACCGTCCAAGCAACATAGTGCTATGTCCATTCCGTCGTTTACAATCTCTTCTGATTTTTCAAACTCTTCCAAAACTATGGACCTTGTTTTTTCAAGAATTTGAGCAGGGTCTGTTAGTTTATGTTCTCTCACAGAGCGATTAAGGCCATTATTACAAACTACACTCACCATAGCCCCCGGAACACCATGACCTGTGCAGTCGGCAACAGCAAAAAGAAGCTTATTGTCCATTTTTTCCATCCAATAAAAATCTCCTGCAACTACATCTTTTGGTAAGTAAAAAATAAAGTGTTTCCCGAGATGAGAGTTTAACTTATCCTTTGCCGGAAGTAATGCCGATTGTATTCTTTTAGCGTAGCGAATCGAATCAATAATTTCGTTGTTCTTTAATTCAATTTCGTCATAAGCATGAGACAATTCTTCATTTTTGCTGGTGATAATCTCATTCTTAGCGAGCAGTTTGTTATTAGCATTTCTTTTCGAAATAAAGGCTGTAAGTGCCAAAACAAGAATTAAGGCAACTCCAATTAATCCAAAAATTAAGATTTTCTGATTGCTTTTTTCTTTTTCAATGTCCTGTTGATACTCGAGTGTTTTTATTTTTGATTCTTTATTGAGAAGCTCTATTTCTTTTTGTTTATCATTAACTTGATATTGCTTTTCCATTTCTTCAATGATGCGCTCCGAATCTTTATTGAAAATACTGTCTTCTATTTCTTTAAGTTTTTCAAGGAAAAATAAGGCATCTGATGTTTTCCCTTTGCTTTTAGCTAATTCATATAAGATTTTTGAAGTTTTTGCCTCTTCTGGCAAGGCGCTTATTTCATGACAAATTTTCAAGCATCTCCTTAGCACAGAATTCGCCTTAGGATAGTCGTCTGTTTGTTGATATAATTCACCCAATGACATCAAGGGCACCGTCATTGTCCATGCATCATCTACTCGTTGGGCAAGAGCTAAAGCCTGCAGCAAAACACCTTCAGCTTTCGAATATTGTTTCAAATATGTGTACGATTCACCGATATTACACAAGGAAATAACCTGCCCCTCTTCATTTTTCATGGCGATATCAAAATCATAGCCCTTTTTATAAAGATTTAAGGCTTTTTCTCCGTCGCCCATTTCGAAATAGACGTTTGCTAGGTTGTTAAAATATATAGCCAACCCTGAGGTGTCTTTGAGGGCCTCATAGATTTTTCCAGACTTATTTAAATAGACCCGTGAAAGAGAATCTTCCCCACGATAATAGTGAATAACACCAATGTCATTATAGGAGGATGCAATTCCAGCTTGATCCTTAATTTTTTCGAATGTTTCTAGCGCATTCTGGCTTGCGATTAGCGCTTCAGGATATTGCCCTAGATGATCGTGGATTAGGGACTTTTCAGAGTAAGCTTCTGCTAATTTTTTAAAATCCTGCTCCGCCTTAAGTACAGAGATGAGTGTATCCTGATAATATAGACCTAAATGGTAGTTCTCATGCTCAGGAAGAAACTCGGCAAGGGTGCTGATGTATTTTTTTCTTTCCGTTGTGCTTAAGCTTTGGTCATTACTAAGTAAGCTATCCAGATATTTGCAATCTTCCTTAGAGGGGGCATCAAAATTTATTTCATCAATATTAGTTTGTCCAATAGATAAATTCGCCCAGATATGGAGAAAGGTTAATAGGATAAACTTGTATTGGATTGCAAAGCGACAACTCATCTTGGAATTGATGAAGATACAAAATTAATCTATCCTCTTCCGGTTCAGAATTTGTCTAAAATGAAGTATTTAGGGTCCTCCAGAATTAATTATGATTTTAATTCCGTCCTCTAACATTTTTTTTGTTTCATTTTTGATTGTTTCCTTTAATGCACTGTAGTGGTATGCTTGAGTGCTATAATCACAGCTTGACATCTTGGTCTCAAAAAGATCTGTTTCGAATTTCTGTCTTGGAACGTCATGGAATTTATCACTCGTAATATCAAATTGTGATTGGAAACTTATTATTCCTGAACCATCCACAGTAATAGCAGATGCCGCCATATCAAACTCCATCATACTGTTATGGATATTGCTAGTTAAATTCCTGTTTGATGAAAGTTGGGTAGTTTTTAAATCTGTGATAAGAATAATATGACTAAAGCGGTTCATGGCCATATTTTTTGCGTGACCCAAAGCTTGCGCAACCCCGGGAGCGGGGTCTGTGCCTCCACCGGTTTGCACAGAGTTTAGCAGTGTTAAGAGTTCTGACATGTTCATGTCTGATTTTTTTCCTGAGAAAAGAAGCTTTGCACTTGTGTTGAAAGAGGTAATGGTAATTATTGAGCTATCCGGAGCTTTTTCATATAAATATTTCAATGCATCTATCGCACGGCTTTTTTCATTTCTCATTGAACCGGAGTAATCTACAACAAAATGGTAGTTCATAATGTCAGAGTATTCTTCACCACATTCGCATGCAACTGAAGCAGTGCTGATGGTCTCAGTGTACCTCAAGGAGCTTATAGCGGCATGTAAATCTTCCGGTGTAGTTCGAATGTATGCATCCATGTATGGTTTTAGAATTTCTAAGCCGACGGCTCGTGCATCAATTTGAACAACCGTTAATTTTCTTCCCAGCCGCTCATAACCATCTTTTACCATTTCCAGAATCTTGTTGTTAACACTGAACTCTCCATCGGAAATTAAAACAACTTTTGCTGAGTCTGGCTCATCTGGCTTCCAACTGTTATATGCTTTATCCAATCCTTTTATAACGTTAGTTCCGCCTCCAACACGTACGGCATCCAATATGCTATCAATTTTTGAAATAGTAGCTTCATTCTTTGTGCCAACAAAAAGTTGTTTTGCTGAGCTCGAATATTTTGAGAAGCTAACAGGTGTCCCGTCTGGTAAATCACGTAATACTCTCACTAAATTTGAACGTAAGGAATCAAAGAGTCCTGATCTTCTCATTGAACCAGAGGCATCCAATGCAAAAAGATAGGGTTTAAGTTTTGGTTTCGCACTTGTGTCAGGCTCTGGAAAATTATCAGCACATCCGCAATCAATGCTATCGCTATTCGCGATTACAGATAGCTCGTCAAATTGATAATATGCTTTAGTTTGCATCCCATTCAATTCAAAGTAGGGTTCCATATTTAAATCCTTTACAGAAACTGATTCAGACTTACCAAACTTTCCAATGCTGATATATCTTTCTGTACCATTAGCTTTATAATAAGTACAATATTTTCTCCACTTGGTATTTGTGATGGGTTTACCTCCATTTACATAGGTAGTGGCGGTAATTTCGGTGGGATCTTCAACATTGTAAACGATATGCTTGTCACTATGTAACAATATGCCTATATCTGTTGCGGCCCATCGTGAACTTTTATGTAGAACTGCATAGAAGCAAATGCAATAGACTTGATCCTTGACTAGTTTTTTAGATAAGTTTCCGGTAATATATTCGTATTTAACTTTTGAATGTTTGGAACCACCCAATGTAAGCCCTATAGATGCCGCACCCTTGTATGCTTGGGCAACACTCTTCTGTGGTCGTTTGAAATAGCTTGGAGTTTCGCGTAAAGGCGCTTGCCAAGAGATTATTGGGTTATTCTCGGCCATAACACGATATACTCCTTCAATAGGTTCATTACTTTTTTCAAAACCGGGGTTGACCACTAAATTTTCTTGTGCAGTAACTGCGCTAAGCACTAGAACAAGGAAAAATGATATGAGTAAATTTTGTTTCATTTAATAGGAGCTATACAAACACTATTCCCATTCTTAGTTTATATTTATTTCAGTAATTTTCCAGTGCCCGTTCACCAAAGAAAACCGCAATTTTAGGGCATTAGTGACTCTTACAAGGTCTTCATCGCGGACATAGAATAAAGCGGAATTTTGCCATATTTTATGCCAACATCCGTCATAGGAGTCCTTGTCATTTATGCAGGTGCCGTCATATTTATCATAATAGACCTTCATGTTTGCCGCGGTATTAGAAGAACTTGTATCGTTTAGTTCGTGCAATCTAGTATTGGGTATTAAAATACTTAAAGTGTGATGCTCAAAAAGTGAATCCAAATCAGGGCTTTTGAAGTTGAAATTAGTATAGTCATTTCCTGCATTTTTAAAACCTGTTTCGACAGCAAATGCAAGTTGTTTGAGCCGGATAGGGTGGAAGAGATAGGCTTTTTTTATTGCATCTTCTTTTGATAATACCCTTCCATTAAACTTTACGGAGTCCGCAAGATAATTTTTTAAAAGAACTGTGTCATTTTTAAGCGCAAAGCCTTTCATATCCAAGGTCTGAGCTCGAAGATCTTGATCATTTTCATATGAGAATAAATTGGATAGATCTCCAAGTTCTGTCAGATGAGTGTTTATTGCCTGATCTTCCTTATAACTTATCCTAAGCTGTTGGGAAGTATTGCCAAGAAACACGGTCCATTCCCCTTCTTTCATCCCATTTTTATATTGCCCTTTTACTTTTGGAAAGCCTGTTGGATGGAACTCTTCGTAAATACCATTTTTGATTCCCTTATCTGCTTTGTAGTGAACTTTTATTTTTCCATCGACATGATCATAAAAGGCCCAGCTCTCCACAACATTTCCATCTTTCATGAATTGTTTGGAAGCTTGTTCTCGAAAAATTTTGTACCATCCATTTAGTTTGTTGTTTTCGTAGCTTTTAGAGACAATTAAATTTCCAAACTCGTCATAAGATTTTTGAATTCCGTTTAGCTGACCGTTTTTGTATTCAGCTTCCCATTTTAAGCAATGACAGTGTTGGGTTGTTTGATAGGTTTTATACGAACCATGAAGCTTTGTATTCTTGTATTCAGCGGATCGAATAGGCTGTCCATTTTCATTGTATTCCACATAATACTTATCTATTTTCCCATTGCTATAGAATTCCTCCTTGGCCAGTTTTCCATTGTCATGGTAAGACACCCATCTACCCTCTTTTTGACAATCCTTGTAGACCCCCTTCGATTTTATAGAACCATCAAAATGATATTGATTTTCCCATAAATAACAACCATCTTGTAGTTCTGCTTCATATGAAAGTTGCTTATTTCGGTGGTGTTCTATGATTTTTCCGGAGTAAGCAAGGTTTTTATAATGCCATTTACCTTCCATAAATTTTAAGTGGGCACGCCAAACTTCCGAAGGAACATTGCCAGGGTCAAGCGCCATATTTCCTTTATCGGAAATAACGTATTCCTTCTTTTCATTATCCCAATAGCGCCACTCTCCAACGGGAATGCCTTTGTCATAATTTCCTTCTTCTAATACTTTTCCGTCGATTTTTCGTTTTAAATAATTACCACTTAAACGGTTTTCTGAATAAAAACAAATTACCTCCAGGTCTTCTTGCTGATACAGCATATACCACCTTCCAACCTTCTTGCCTTCATTATAAGTTCCTTCCTGAATTTTTAACCCGGTGGAATCCCAATAAGTCCATTTTCTATGTTCTTTGTTGTTGAGGTATTCTCCCGTAGCTCTTTTTTGCCCATTCGAATAATAGTGAATGGTTTTGCCTTGTTTCCACCCATCCAAATAGCGGGTGTAAGAGATAATGTCACTTCCTTCTCCCCGTTGCACCAATCCACTTACAGGGACATTTCCCAGCCACATTTTATTGTTGCTGTATTTTTTTAGGCTGTTATATGAAATAGTGTCTTTTTGGGCATGGATAATTAATCCCATGTTAAGCGCCAATAATAGAACACAAATTTTCATGAAAATAAAAGTACAAGAATTATTCCTG
Source organism: Flavobacteriales bacterium (assembly GCA_964230025.1). Taxonomy (GTDB): domain Bacteria; phylum Bacteroidota; class Bacteroidia; order Flavobacteriales_D; family JAUILH01; genus CAXRFO01. Next base: position 1,098,068 of record CAXRFO010000012.1, read on the forward strand.
ATAGTTATAAGCTTTTCAATTCCTGCTTTACAAAATCCAACAACTCCTTAACGTAGTCATCAGAGAAGTCAAATTTGATTCCTGCTGCTTTGTAAACTTGAGGAATTGATTTGGTGTAGCCCAAACTTAAGGCTGCTTTGTATTGTTCCAGAGTTTTGGACGGATTATCCTTATAGTTTTTCCAAAGGGCAATAGCGCCTAGTTGGGCCATGGCATATTCAATATAATAGAAGGGTACTTCATAAATATGCAGTTGCGCTTGCCAAGCCAGACGACTGTTTTCTTCAAAACCATCAAAGTTTACAACACCTGTTCCAAAACGCTCCCTGATATTTACCCAGGCTTGTTCGCGTTCTTCATGACTGTGTTCTGTTGTATAAATATAATGCTGGAAAGCATCTATACTTGCCACCCACGGCAGCACCATCAGGATTTTTTGGAGTTGTTCTTTTTTAGCTCGTTTTAATTCTTGTTGATCAGAATATATTAAGTCCCAGTGTTCCATGGATATTAACTCCATCCCCATACTTGCCAGCTCAGCAATTTCACTAGGCAAGGACTTGAATCCTGTTAATTTTAAATCACGACTTAAAAATGAATGTACGGCATGTCCTCCCTCATGTATCATGGTAACCAAATCACGTTGACTACCAACGGCATTCATAAAAATGAAAGGGACACCAATTTCATACAAAGGATAGTTGTACCCTCCAGGCATTTTACCTTTTTTTGAAGCCAGGTCCAAATGCTTCATTTCCTTCATGGTTTGCAAACAATCACCACAAAAGCTGTCAATGTGTTGAAAGAGGCTGATACTTTTATCGATTAACTCATCGGTTCCTTCGAAGGGTTTTAAGGGCTCATTTCCATTAGGATCTACTTCCATATCCCATGGTCGCAATTCCTCAATACCCATGGCGCTTGATCTTTCTTTATGAAATTCCTTTATTACAGGAACTATGTGTTTCTCAATACTAGCATGAAATGAAAAGCAATCTTCGGCATTGTAATCAAATCGCCCGAGTGCATCAAACTTATAATCACGATAGTTTTTATAATCTGCGTTACTGGCAATATTTTGACGAATTTCAATAAGTGTGTCAAGTAATTCGTGGAGACTTCCTTTATCTTCAAGGCGACGAGCTGCACTTAAACGATAAACTTTTTCACGATGAGTGCGATCCTTGCTTTTTAAGTGGACAGCTGCCTGCTGCATGGTCAGGGTATCTCCATCCAGCTCAATAGTTTGCTGGCCAGCAATGGCGCCAAATTTTTGTGACTCTTCACTGTTTTTTGAAATCAAAGGGATATTTTCTTCCCGATACATTTCAATGCTTTTTTGAATGCCTCTTTCCAAAATCTTAATCCCGTCTATTTGAACTGGAAATTTTTCTTTCAGTTTAAGGTACTTTTGACTGAAGGCATGCTCAAATGGCGCAATATTCGGCTGGATGTTTTGTAGAAAATCCGTGTAGGCCTTTAATTTAGTTTCATCGCTCGTATCAATTGACATATTAATGTAGCGCCAGCCTGCATCTTCTGATACTACGGCCTCCAATTCACTCATATCAAGAACCCATTGCTCCATTTCGGAAGAGCTATTTACTTCACGATGGGCAAGGTCTTCATAAAATGGTTTGAGATTATCCCAGCCCTCAATTTTTAGTTCTTGAGGTAAAAAATGGCGTTTTGGAGGAGTGATTTTCATGATCCCTTATTCCTCTTCAGAAGCGTCTGCGGTTTCAGCTTCCGCATTCATTCTCTCTTCTAGGGTTCCAGAAGCAATAAGAATATTGTACCATTGAAACATCTTTCTGATATCAGAATCAAAAATCATTTCCTCATCATTATCAGGCATCACTGTGTTAAACAGAGAGCGTAAGTCGTCCATTTTGTCTTTGTGGCTTGGACCTTCTTTTCCTGACAAGTGGTTGAATAAATCGGCGTAGATGTCTTTTAATGGTTTGTCATCACCATCTTTCGTATACATGGTAATGTCTTCAAGAGCTGATATTTTATGACTCGCAAAAGCAGGAGTTTTTTTACCATCTGCTAAATTCTCAACTATAATGCTTTTAGGTGATTGAGCAATCACTTTATATAATCCGGGCTTTCCCGAAATAGAAATAATTCCTGTTAAATCCATTCAATTTTAATTAGATGGACAAATATAACAAGGATTTCTCAGAGAGCTACTGAAAACTGTTGGCTAAAACTACTCTTCAATTAGTTCCTCAGCATACAATTCACGTATACGTTTTCTCAACTTGTGCGTATAGTTTTCACTAAGCCAGATGGCATAATTATCCGTACCGTTAACGCATTTAGAATATTGGTGCATACGGTGTTCAATTTCATCTTGAAGGATGTCCATCAATTCAAAGCCATGGTATTGATCATTAGCGTTTAATTTGATCATCATAGCGTGATTTTCAACAGAATCATCAATCGCTTTTTTACCACTGCGGCCCATTTCTAAGTGCTTGCGATAAACAGCTTTGATGGCAAAAGCCTTTTCAGAAGGTTGTTTTGGGAAACGTGCCTGAAGTTCTGGTGGCATTTCATAGTCAAACTCAAGTTCCGCGAGTCCTTTTTCAATCTGAATTTGTTGTTCCAGGTATTTATCCGGATTCAAGAATACCTCATGCCAGTTTATCTTGTCATCCCAGTAGCCAAGGCGCTTGGCGTTATTCCCGAGATCTATAATCGTGAACTTATTAATGTCTTTGTAAATTCGACTACCCCTTCCAATCATTTGGTGGTAGAGGGTAAGAGAACGGGTCGCTCTGTTAAGGATTATAGTTTCTACAGATGGTTCATCAAATCCTGTAGTCAAAATCCCTACAGAAGTCAGTATGGCATTGGGCGTTTCTCTGAACCAATCAAGCACCTCTTGTCGGTCCTGTTTGGTGAAAGTAGAGTCCAGGTGACGGATGTTAAAGCCAGCCTTCTTAAACATCATTTCAACTGCTTTCGAAGAAATAATTCCGGCATTAAATATCAATGTTTTCTTGCCTTCACTTATTTCTTGATAGGCATGAATCAGTTTTTGCTGCATCAAAGCAGAGCTGTATAGATGCTCAATTGAACTTACTGTATAATCTCCGTGAACTCCAATTTTCAATCCTTTAAGTTGAACATCATAAGTGTAAGTTGTTGCCTTACTCAGATATCCTTTTTCTATCAAGGAACTGATACTTTCTCCCACTACAAGATGGTCGTAATTGTGTTTTAGTGGGAGATTTTTGTTAGATGACAAAGGTGTTGCCGTTACACCTAATATGTTCACTCCTTCAAAATATTTGAAGATTTTTTTGAAGGAATTATAGTGCGCCTCATCAACAATAACAAGACCTATATTGCTCAAGAATTCGGGATCATCCTCCATTCTGTTGTTGAGTGTTTCAACCATTGCTGTGAAACACATAAAATCATCCTCATCATCAAGATAACGAATATCAGAAGTAATGGTTTTATTGGGCACATTAATGCTGTCTAAAACCGTTGATGTCTGTCTGCAAAGCTCAATTCTATGGGTAAGAATCAATACCTTCTTTTGCTTTTTCTCAATGTATTGACGAGTGATTTCGGAAAAAATAATTGTTTTACCACCCCCCGTTGGAAGCTGAAACAAAACATTGACGTTTTCTTCGTACTTGTCAAGTTCATGCAGTATATTCTTAACTGCTTCTTTTTGATAGGGATATAAATTTTTTTCCTCCAAACCGGCCTTTAAATTTGGCGCAAAAGTACCATTTTAAAAATGCCTGACCTAGGAAAGTGGTAAAAAGCTGGCAAACTTTCTTTCACATTTTGTACTTTCATCCGATGGGGTTTTTAAGAAAGCTTGGACCAGGATTACTTTATGCAGGTGCAGCTGTAGGTGTCTCTCATTTATATCAATCCACTGCAGCAGGAGCTTCTTATGGCTGGTATTTTTTAGTTTTTATTTTACTGGCAAACTTGCTTAAGTACCCTTTTTTTATGTTTGGCCCTTTGTATGCCAAGGAAACAGGCAGTAGTTTGATAAAAGGCTATTCAAAGCTTGGCAAGTGGGCTCCAATTGTTTTCTTGCTTTTAACTGTTAGTACCATGTTTATTATTGAGGCAGCCGTAAGCAGTCTCTGTTCAGGAATAGCAATGGAAACTTTTGGGCTGGGCAACTTGAGTGTACCGCACATGGCCATTTATGTTTTATTTCTTTCAGTGCTGCTTCTTTATTCAGGAGGGATGAGGTTTTTAAATGGTCTTATGAAGGTCGTCATGATGGTTTTAGCTATATCCACCTTGATTGCTTTCTTTTTAAGCCTTTCTAAACAAGGCACAGTGCTCCCGGAAGGAGGGGAGTTCACATGGAGTGCTTCAGGAGTGATGTTTTTTATTGCTTTTATGGGCTGGATGCCTGCTCCTCTTGATATTTCTGTTTGGCATTCTGTTTGGATTTCAGAAGGGGAAGAGGAACAAAGAAAAAACAGCCTTTTTGATTTTAATATTGGATATTGGGCAACAATGGTTTTAGCCATGTTTTTTCTGGGCTTAGGTGCCTTGTTAATGTATGGGAAGGTAGATGAAATTCCGGCAGGAGCTGGAGCCTTTGCAAAGGTATTAATATCGGTTTACACAGATAGTATAGGTGAATGGTCTCGTCCCATCATTAGTATCGCGCTTTTTACAACCATTTTTAGCACGGTACTTTCTTGCCTAGATGCTTTTGCGAGAATTTTATATCCGGTCATTAAGGAAATCTTACCTGGATTTGCTTTTAAAAAGAAAAACTTTTTCAGAATTAACCTGGTAATTGTATCAGCAGGTGCTCTTGGAATCCTTTTTGGTGTAAAGGATATGAAAAGTCTAATCGCTTTTATTACGGCAATATCCTTTGTGATAGCCCCGCTTATCGCAACTATGAATTATATGGCCATAAAGCGCGCTGGAATTAAGATAGGAAGTATGACGAGTATTATTTCTCTTTTCGGCTTCATATTTCTTTACGGCTTTGCCATAGTATACCTTTATTTACTTTTTTTCTAGAACGATTGTCGTATCTGGTTGAGGTAGTTTCCAGCCATATTTATCCCAAATAGACTCAGCGGACATACTGATCACCTCAACCTTCATAAATTGATCTGTTAAGGGTCTGTTATTCGCTTTATTTGTTGCTACGGCCGCTATAGAATCAATCACATCAATACCTTGAATAACTTCACCAAAAACGGTGTACTCCTCATCCAAAAATGGAGTTCCACCTTGCGTAGTATATGCTGCTACTTGAGCAGGTGAGAAATGAAAGCTGGTATCATTTCTTCTTTGTTGCAACTGCTTTTCCATCTGATTTAATTCGTAAGTCGTGTAGATTTTTCCTTGCACGATATAGAATTGGGAACCGCTTGACTCTTTTTCTGGATTCACTTGATCCGGCTGTCTAGCGGCAGCAAGAGCACCTTTCTTATGAAATTTACTATCTCTAAATTCAGCAGGTATTGTATAGCCAGGTCCACCAGTGCCACCTAAATGTCTAGTGCTATCAACCTTAGTTAAGGGGTCACCGCCTTGGATCATAAAATACTGCATTACTCTATGAAAGGTCGTGCTGTCGTAGAATCCTTGACGAACAAGTTTCAAAAAATTTGCTTGATGTTGCGGAGTTTCGTCATATAGGTATATGACCATTTCACCTTTACTTGTTGTGATTTTGACTAGCTTCTTTTTTGAACTACACGAGCCCAAAATAAACGCTACTGATAAGAGTACTAATCCAATTCTAAAATTCATGAGACAATAATAATAAAAATCCCGCCTACTAAAAGAGAAACGGGATTTTTACGCAAATAGTTATTCTTCTTATCGGAACATTGAAATCCCGCCCTTGTTACCAAATGCATGTGTATAGGAGATAAATACTTCATACCCTCCAAGGCCATTATTTGCCAAGGCTAGGTCAGATAAAGTGAGATCGTAAGCCGCTCCTATTTTCAAACCAGCGTATTGAAACACGCTTGTAAAAAATGCAGCATCACCTAATCGGTAATAAGCTCCAAAAGCTAAATTTATTTCATCATTAAAAACGAGTCTTTTTGACGCAGGTCGAATAATATATCTAAAATCAGATCCAAAGTTAATTGCTCTGTTAGGTCCTTGAAAAAAAGCAAGTGCATTTGGTTGGACAACTATTTTAGTGTTTGGAATAGGAATTTCAAGTCCACCATGCATGGAGTATTTCCGATATAGTTTTTCGCTTGACCCTAGAAAGCTTACCAAAGGGCGTGTAAGGTGATCTGCAGATACCCCAAGCCAATAGGCAAAATCATCATCGAAATAGGAATAATAATAAAGTCCAGCAGCTAAATCAAAGGCTATAAAATTGTCTACAATTCCACCTTCTCCGGAGTTTATACCTTGGTCAAAGGATTCGCCATTCCACTGATTATTGAAAGATAGCTGATTGGGATCAAGACCACGTTGGAACATACCTAAGCCTACACCAAACGAAAGAAATGATTTACGATCAACCTCCATCACATAGGCGGCATTCAGGTTATAATCGTTCGTTCTCATTCTGCCATCACCGGCAAGGTCATTATGGAAGCTAAAGCCAGCTCCCCAATAATTATCACTTCCCTTTTGTCTTATGGCGCCATCAAAGCCAGCGGTAATTGTTCTATATTTTGCATTGATGTTACTCCATTGGTTTCTGTAATTGCTTACAAAGCGGATATCCCCCCTAAATACACCTGCGGTAGCAGGGTTTATGGCGGTTGGTGCAGTGTAGAACATACTATAATGCACGTCTTGTTGGGCATTAACCTGGGTTATCAAGAATAATCCAAGAAAGGTATATACTAATTTCTTCATAGTTTACTTGATTAGGGTTATGGTACCAGTTAGCATTTGAGTTTCCTTTGCGTAATATTTATAACGCAGCACATAAGTAAAAACTCCCGGGTTTAATTCCTTTCCGTTAAGTGTGCCATCCCAACCTTGTTCCATATTATCTGTTTCGAATACCTTTTGTCCATATCGGTTGAATATTTGGAAGGTCATTGTCTCAATTCCAGAACCTTCGACAAATAGAACGTCATTATTTCCATTTCCATTGGGTGAAAATGCGCTTGGAACACCAACAGCCTCCACAACCTCAACAAAAACGACTGTACTGTCTGTGGCACTACAGCTGTTAGTGTCTGTTAAGGTTACGTAGTAGGTGGTGCTTTGAATAGGGTCAGCCGTTGTGAATTGACAAGTAGGGCAGTCAACATTTTCAATAGGTGACCAATAAAAATCTCCAGGGTCTCCTGAGGCACTGAGGCTTGCATCTGTTCCTATTATGATAGTTTGGTCTGGATTGGCAATTACGAAAGGCTCAGGGTATACTGTAATATCTTGTGTCGTTGTGCTTGAACCACTTGCATTGGTTGCGGTTAAACTAATCGTCCAAACACCCGGGGTTACAAAACAAATATTTGTTGGATTCTGTTGACTTGAAGTGCTTGGTGAAGCTCCTCCAAATTGCCATCCCCAACTTGTAGGATTGCCGGTTGATTGGTCGAAAAAGTCTATACAATCACCAACACAGACAGCAGTATCAAAAGCAAAAGCAGCAACCGGTGTTTGGCAAGCTTGCACTGTTATGTAATTGGTTTCTGTGTGTGTGTCACTTCCGTTCGCATCCGTCACAGTTAGTTCAACCGTGTAAGTACCTGCTGTACTATAACAAATATTACTTGGGTTTTCAAGGTTTGAGCTTGCAGTTGAAGATCCATTGAATGTCCAATCCCAATTCGTAATTCCACCTGAAGCACCAGATGTACTGGTACTAGTGAAGTCAATACATTCACCTTCACAAATAACTAGAGAGCTAGCCGAAAATCCTGCGACCGGTGTATTACAATCATCAATTGTAATGGTGATTGTAGCAATATCATCCGCACAGGTGCCATTGGAAACTGTGTATGAGAATGTAAAAACAGACCCTCCGGTCAAACCATTCCCGTCTAAAACACCTGTTCCTGGAGTAAACTGACCAGAAGGAGTTCCTGATGTTTCTACCCATGTCCCTCCTAGATCGGCTCCATTAAGAACCGTGTTCAAATCTAAAGTTTGATTGTTACACAAGTTGGCACTCTCATCAGTGCCTGCATTTGGTGCACTTACAACCGTAATATATCCTACTTGTGTTTCTGTATCATTTCCATTGGCGTCCGTAACCGTGAGGCTTACGTCATATGTTCCAGGGGTATCGTAGCAAATGTTGGTTGGGTTTTGTGCAGTTGAAGTTGCTGTTAGAGCACCACTAAATGTCCAATCCCAATTCGTTATACCTGTTCCGCTTACCGATTGATCTGTAAAGTCGATACAATCATTAACACAAATGCTTGTTTGAGCGGTTGTAAATGCCGCTGTTGGTTGTGAGCAATCGACAACATTTATCGTGAATAAGGCGTCATCATCAGCGCAAGGGGCAATTCCGCTTACGGTGTAGGTGAAGGTGTAAGCTCCAGCTGCAAGTCCGTTTCCATCAAAAACACCTGTACCCGTATTGAATTGACCTGATGCAGGCATGGTGGTTTCTGCCCAAGTTCCACCCGGATCAGCACTGCCGCCAAGCAGTGTGTTTAAATCAATTGTAGTGTTATCACAAAGGGGTGAGCTGTTATCTGATCCTGCGCTGGGCGGTGCATTTACCGTAATATATCCTGTTTTTGTCTCAGTGTCATTACCGTCAGCGTCTGTAACAGTTAATGAGACATCATAAGTACCAGCTGTTGGATAGCATATGTTAGTTGGGTTTGTTGCGCTTGATGTGGCTGTAGATGAGCCAGTAAAAGTCCATGCATAATTTGTTATTCCTCCGGTTGCTGTAGAAGTAGATAAGTCAGTGAAATCAATGCAATCACCTTCGCAAATAGTTGTCAAAGATGCAGAGAAATCGGCAGTAGGTCCTGAGGTCGGAGGGGTTCCGCAGTTAGGGCAAGCGTCTAGGAGGCAATCGTGGCCACCAGTAACATTAGCAGTTGAACTAGTAGCGCAGTCTGTATACGTCCATGAACATTCTGCCGCATTTGGAGCAGTGATTCCGAGTGTGGCTGGTTGTGGATCAATACCTAAAATACAAATGTTTTGAACGGCTCCACTTGAGTTTGTGTAAGTTCCAGCAGAAAGTGGGTTGTAAGCTCCTCCATTGATACTCATATACCAACTTCCAACAGGTAGCAATGTGTTAAAAACAATATCGGCTCCATCATCAATGGCATAGCACCATTCGTATCCTCCGTTTCCGCATCCAGCACTTGTTTCAGTGGCGCAACCACCGCCAGGTGGGGGTGGCGTTCCACAGTTTGGACAGGCATCCAGCAAACAGTCATGCCCGCCTGTTACATTTGCGATAGAGCTAGTTGCACAATCAGTATACGTCCAAGAACATTCTGCGGCATTTGGAGCAGTTATTCCAAGTGTAGCTGGTTGCGGGTCAACTCCTAAGATGCAAACATTTATTGTGGCACCCGTAGTATTTGTAAAAGTACCTGTAGATAGGGTCGTATAACCGCTCCCATTGACACTGATAAACCAACTTCCAACAGGGAGTAAGGTGTTAAAATTTATACTGCCGCCGTTATTTACGGTGTAGCACCATTCGTACCCTCCATTTCCGCAACCAGCACTTATTTCAGTGGCACATGTAGCATTACTTGAAATGGATATTAGGGAGAGAAAGACAATTAAGAGTAGATTTTTCATGATTAATAAAGTCAAAGTAATTTTAAATATGGGATTATTTATTTGATTGTGCAAAAAATAAAATTTAAAATAAACATTTTAAATAATATGTATATATTTAAAAATCAGTAATAAATAATATGTATAATGATATTTGAAAATCTTGAAGGGTACGAAAAACGGTGGGTGAATAAGGCTTTGAGTTCTAGCTCTGATAAAAAATTAAAATCAGCTTGGGAAGCAAGGAAATCTCATAGGTTGAAATTAATAGATAAACAGAGTCGTTATAGACTTAATGACTTTATTTTAGACACACTTATTAGTAGGCAAGAGAAGAATTACGAAGGTCTAGATATTGCTCGAGAATTGGCAAAAATGGAATGGTTTTATAATCGTGGAATGCCAGACCAAGCTCAAAAAAAGCTCAATGCAATTATTCGGAAAGCAAGAAAAAATCAAGACTTTGAACTTTGTTTAAAAGCGGTGCGTTGGAAGTATATTCTCTTGAAAGAGAAAGGAGAGCAGTTGAAGGAAAATAAGTTAGAATTGGAGGCCATTTATCAAATTGAAAAACAAACCTTACTTGAGCTTGAAATGATCAGTAAGGCACGCTTTCATTCAACCGAGTTTCTATTGATGTCCAGAAATTTAATTCAACCTCTCGAGAAAAGTGAATTGAAAAGGTATCAAAGTCTTTTTCAAACACCGCCATTTATCAATCCAGATGATTATACTAGCATTGAAACAAAAGTATACGTTAACAATCTTATCGCAATGGTGGCCTACAATCAAACAGACTATAGCAAGGCCCATAAATTCTTCCTTAAATCGATTAAAGACATTGAGGCACAGGAAGACCTTAAATCAAAATTTTTAAATGGTTATTTCTTCGCGCTCAACAACACTTTGATTACCAGTTTATTTACGGGTGACATAGCTCTTTATGATGAATTGTTAGCGAAGGTGCACAACGAATTCGATTCAAAAAAGAATTTTCAATCCTCTCTATTTAAAGTAACATTCATGTACCAAGTTGGAATAAATACGGACCTTGGGCGATATAAAGAAAATGTGAGCTTGGAGAACAAAATAATCAATGGGATAGAGCGATACCGTTTGAACTTTATCAATCGACAGATTTATTTATTCAATTTGGCAGTCAGTTTTCTAGCTGTCGGAAACTTTAAAAAGGCCAGCATGTATCTGAATAAATGTATTCTAGATAAACCTTCAAAAAGAATAAACTCCAACTCGAACATTGAGTACTATGCTTATATTCTAGAGTTGATATTATTTATTGAGAGAGGAGAATTTGACCTTGCCTATGAAAAATCAAAACGGATTCGAATGGACCTTGAGAAAATTAGATCAGTCAATAAGTTTGATTCCATAATAATTAAGGGATTAGCCTCAATCTCATCAGAGTTCGAAAGGAAAAAGGTTTCAGAAGAGGTTTTAGAAAAACTTGAGGGTTTAAAAACAGATAAAACTTATGTGTATGCCCAACAGATTTTTGATTTTAATCGATGGCTAAACGGTGTGAGTAAGGGCTTGCTAATGGATGATGTTCGTTAATTACCAAATATGGCCATCCTTATCAAACCACTTATTTTGAACTTTTAAAGTTTGCTCAATAATATCTCTAACACAACCCTGACCACCCTTGATTGGTGAAATATATTTTGACACTCCTTTAATTTCTGGAGCCGCATCAGAGGGGCAACATGGCAGTCCTACTAAATTCATTACTTCATAATCTGGAATGTCATCCCCCATGTAAAGGCAATTTTCACTTTTCAGCTTTTTACTCTCCATGTATTTCTGATAAACTTCTACTTTATTAGCCGACTTCAAGAAAACATCTTCGATTCCCAAATGATTCAGTCTAAACTTCACTTGTTCACATGAGCCACCTGTAATAATGCATATATTAAAACCTTTTTTTACAGCTAATTGCAAGGCATAACCATCTCGGGTATGCATAGTTCTTATCATATGATTTGGTGGTAGTAAAATCACCTCTGAATTGGTAAGGACACCGTCTACATCAAATATAAATGTATCTATTTCTTTTAGTTTCTCTTTATAATTCATCTTGAATATACTTGCTTAGTTGTGAATATAGCTCTGCCAATTTTGGGTCCGATTTCAATATTGTTAAATGAGATTTAATTGTGTTCTCATCCCTTCTTTTTGCCGGCCCCGTTAATTTATTTTCTGGATAGTACTGGAATAATTTTTCAAGATTCTTCTTGAACAATGGTTCAAATATATCGGGTGATATATCATGATGAGCCGCTTTGTCAAGAGCTTTGTGATACAAAGCATAAGAAAAATTAGCTCCAATAACGGCACTCAAATGTATCTTTTTCCTTTTATCCGAGTTAGCTTGAAACACTTGATTGGACATTTTTGTTCCAACAAATTGTAAGGTTTGAATATTTGTGTCCTTTGTGCTTTCAATAAAGATGGGAACCTCTAACCAATCGATTTTATCCCCTTTGCTAAAGGTTTGAAGAGGGTAAAAAACCCCTCGGTTTTCAAATACCTCCAAGATGGAAAGGTCCGCTGTTCCAGAAGTATGACAGACAATTTGATTGTTTTCAGAGTCAATGAAAGGAATAACCTCTTTGATGCTTTTGTCACCTACGGCTATCAAAACCAAGTCATAATTAGCAACCTTATCACTAAGTTTTTTCGATTTACATTCTGGAGTTATTTGCTCTTCCTGCCGCGTGAAAACGTCAATGTGAAAACTAAAACTTAAACGCTGATGCAAATGCCAGCCTAAATTTCCATATCCAATTAGTGCAATTCTCACTCATGCAAAGAAATTGAATTATATCCTATTTCAAAACTATATGCTGGTAATTTGTACGACTAGTTTTCAGATTATGTACTTTTGCGGCATGATTCAAAAAGTTGGGGGCGGAATTTTAAAAATCATTTTCTCGGTGAGGTTAATGGCTGTCGGACTGTTAGTTTTTGCCATAGCTATTGGATTAGCAACCTTCTTAGAAGATGCCTATGACACAAATACTGCACGTCTTCTGGTTTATAATGCGACTTGGTTCGAACTTGTTTTGGTCTTTTTGACCCTAAACCTAATAATGAATATTTGGCGTTATAAGCTGTTTAGAAAAGAAAAGTGGAGTGTTTTTCTGTTTCATGTGGCGTTTATTGTAATTATGATAGGTGCAGCCCTCACTCGTTATATTGGGTTTGAAGGGTCTATGCCAATCGAGGAAGGGAAATTCAGTGACATTATGTACTCCAGCGAACCATATTTTCAGGTACAAGTGCATGAAAATCAGCAAGGAAACTACTCAGTGCAAAAATATTTTTCGGATGTAAAATGGGCTAATTCACTTGATGTTCAGGTTAAAGCGCCAAACTCGGGTAAGAAGATACGCTTTGAGTACGTTGATTACAAAGCGAAGACGAAAAAAGATATACTGCCTGGCAATGGTAAAGGGAAACACATCCTTCATTTTGTGATTCCAAGCAGTGAAGGTCCCCAAGATGTTTATGTTGAGGAAGGAGGAGTTTCTTATTTTGGCGAAACGCCAATAGCTTATAATTCGGCATATCAGCTTGGTGGGATTGATATTAAAAAAGAAGAAGGAATACTTTTCATCAAGACACCTATAGACTGGGAGCAACGCATCATGCGGGGAAATAAGAATGACCTACAGAACTTGAGTGTTGATACTATTCTAACTCAAACGGGTGAGAAGATTTTAACGAATACGGCCATTCCAAGAGTCGCAAATCAGTGGTATACTCTTGAATCTCGTAGCTTAACTCAAGTAGGTGGCCTAAGTGTGACATTTAAAACTGATTATACGGATTCTAAGATAGGATATGTAAGCACGGATAACGATCAGGATAATGGCTTGCTTACTGTTAAAGTTTCAACTGGAAGTAAGTCGGAGTTGGTAGAAATTGAGTATCCAAAAAGTACAATTCCTACAATGAAGAGGATGCTGGTAGACGGCACTCCAGTGAGCTTGGCTTATGGTCCCAAACCTATCCAACTTCCATTTAAAATTGGCTGTAAAGACTTTCGAATGGTTAAGTACGCAGGTTCTCAAACAATAAGCTCCTATGAAAGTGATTTGATTATTCAGGATGATGACAAGCAGGTTAAAAAAGAGATTAAAATCTTCATGAATAATGTTTATGATTACGGTGGTTATAGAGTATTCCAATCCTCCTACATGGCTGGAGGTAGAGGAACCATTTTGAGTGTGAACTTTGATTGGTGGGGAACTAATGTGACCTATTTAGGATACTTATTGATGGCGCTTGGTTTTGTTTGGAGCTTGTTCGCTCCTAAAAGTAGATTTCAAGCAGTAGTTAAGAAGCTAGGTAAAGTGAGTAAAAAGAGGTACGGATCTTTGAGTTTATTGATTCTATTGTTCGTTTTTGGATCATGTAGTAAGAAGGAAGAAGATCTGGGGAATCTAAAAGTAATACCTGTTGAATTTGCAGATAAATTCAGTAAAATTCAAGTGCAGGACTACGATGGTAGAATAAAGCCTTTTCATACGCATGCCCAAGATATTTTGAATAGTATCTATGGTAAATCAAAATATAAGGGACTTACTGCACAACAATTAATGTTGTCCGTAATATTCAATGATCCTGCGGTACTGGATTTAGCATTCTTTAAAACGAGGAATGAACAAGTAAACGAGCTAATCGGCATATCTAAAGATGAAAAGTACGCTTGTTACAAGGATTTTATGGATACAAGCCTTGTGTTAAAACCTGAATTAGCCTCCGCAATTAATGATGCGCTTAGGAAGTCAGATAAGACAAAAAATGAATATGATAAATCCTTAATCAAGTTAAATCAATCCATACAGCATTTTGAATTTATGTTTACCGGATCATTAGTTCGAATTTACCCTGTTAATGATATAGAGAATGGTGCATGGGTTGATATCTCTGCGAACGAGTATTCTGAATTCGGACTATACAGAGGGGAGAAAGCAGGTGAGATATCTAAGTTTTATTTAGGAATGAAGGCAGCAATATCAAAGGCCTATTCTACAAGTAATTTTGCAAGTGCGAGTAAAGTAGTAGATGATATAATCGCCTACCAAAAAAAGAATGGTGGAGATTTATTGTTGAGCGATACGCACGTAAAGGTTGAAATAGCCTACAATAAAATAAATATTTTCTTCAAATTACTCATGTATTATACCATGGCTGGGATTCTTCTGCTGCTTGCTGCTTTTATTCCAGTTATTTGGCCTGAGTCAATAAAAAACAAAGGACTTAAATGGACGATAAAAATCTTGTATTGGTTTACGCTGGTCTTATTCGGCCTTCATTTGATTGGCCTTATTTTAAGATGGTACATTGCAGGGCACGCACCATGGAGTAATGGATATGAAGCTTTAGTGTTTATTTCATTCGTGACCATGTTGGCTGGAGTTATTTTCTCTCGAAGAAACAAATTGATACTTGCAGGGGCGTCAATACTTACTGTGTTAATTCTAGGATTAGCACACGCATCTCATATAAACCCACAAATTACCAATCTACAGCCTGTTTTAAAATCGGTTTGGTTAGTAATACATGTGATGATTATAACAGGGTCCTATGGTTTCTTAGGTCTGGGAGCAATATTAGGTTTGATAAGCTTGGTGCTTTACTGTTTTAAAAACTCTGAAAATAAGTCCAGAATCCAGCTGTTAATAGACGAATTAACCTACACCGCGGAACTAACAATGACCATTGGTTTGTATATGGCGGCTATCGGCACCTTCTTAGGAGGTGTATGGGCAAATGAATCATGGGGCCGTTATTGGGGGTGGGATCCAAAAGAAACTTGGGCGCTTGTGATAGTTTTGGTTTATGCTATAATATTACATCTTAGGTTAATTCCGAAAGCTAATGGTAAAATCCTCTTTCATGCGTTGTCGATACTTATAGGCTTTGGTTCGGTAATAATGACCTTTGTTGGAGTTAATTACTTTTTGTCAAAAGGGCTTCACTCATATGCCCGTGGAGAAGAACAAGCAATTCCCTTGTACGTATACTTGATTGTACTAGCGATTTTAGGATTGGTGTTTTTTGCATGGTATAATAATAAACGTGTAAAGGAAAAAGATGTAAGTTTGTTAAATGATTAAGATTGTTTATACAACTGTTTTATTGAGTTCATTGATCCTATCATCTTGTTCCTGTGGCCCAGCGCCAGTAGGAGCAAATGAAATCGACAAAGAATTGATGGCACCCAAAAGTCAAATTACCAATAAGAAAGAAGAGATGGATAAGAATTTTCATGATTTTACGGTAAAAAATATCGAAGGAAAAGATTACGATTTAGCTCAGCTAAAAGGTAAGAAGGTATTGGTTGTTAATACAGCATCCGCATGTGGCTTGACTCCCCAATTCAAACAAATGCAAGAGCTCTATGAAGAATATGGAGGTGAGAATTTTGAATTGATAGGTTTTCCTTCGGATAATTTTGCAGGACAAGAACCTTTGGATAATGATGGAGTAGCTGATTTTTGTCAAAAAAATTATGGGGTAACTTTTCCAATGATGGCAAAGGTGGATGTTAAAGGAAGTGATGCAATTCCTCTCTATCAATGGTTAATTTCAGAAGAAATAAGACTTAACGGGAACGAGGACTTTCAGCCAGAATGGAACTTTCATAAGTTTTTAATTGATGAAGAAGGCAATTATGTAAAACAAATTGCTCCTGGAACCCTGCCAACCGATGAAACTATTATTGAATGGCTGGAGAAATAAAACTCGATATTCTTGCATTTGGAGCCCATCCTGATGACGTGGAGTTGAGTGCTTCTGGTACTCTTGCTAAAGCTAAATCAGAAGGTAAGAAAATTGGAATTGCAGATCTAACACGTGGCGAATTAGGTTCAAGAGGTAGTGCAGAAACCAGGGACAAAGAAGCACGAACTGCAGCCGAGATTTTAAAACTTGATATTAGAGAGAACTTGAATATGAAAGATGGTTTTTTCGATTTATCAGACGAAAACAAACTAAAAATTGTCCGTGTATTGAGAAAATACAGGCCTGAAATAGTTCTCTGTAATGCTCCATCCGACCGTCACCCCGATCATGGCAGAGCCTCTCAGTTGGTAAAGGAAGCATGCTTTTTAGCGGGCTTGGTAAAAATTGACACGAAGGATGATAACGGTAAGTCTCAAGAGAAGTGGAGACCAAGAGAAGTTTATTCCTATATACAAGACCATTATCTTTCTCCAACTTTTGTTGTAGATATCTCTGAATATTGGGATGTAAAACTGGAATCAATTAAGGCTTATTCCAGCCAATTTTATGATCCAAAATCTAAAGAACCCGAAACCCCAATCTCAAGCAAAGCTTTCATGGAGTTTATTGAGGCACGATCAAAACAAATGGGACGCTATATCCATGTGAATCGAGGGGAAGGATTTATTTCAGATGTACCCTTGAAAAAAGAATTTTAAAAAAAAAATTCATCGATAATTAGTTGCTATTTAAGGTCTTAAATAGCCCCTACATCTTATAATTATAACAAAAACACATATAAGTGTTAAATTTGAGGCAACCTTTTAGAAAACCTACGTCTAAGGGGTAATAGAAAACCTATTTATCAGTTTATGAAAACATTATTTTGCGCCCTTTTTGGCCTGATTTCTTTTGGGTTATTTGGGCAGAGTGGATCCTATGAAGTTGTTGAATCGAACAACGTCACAAACATAGAAGAGTATGAATCAGCGATGGATAAGGCAGATTTTGATGCCTATCGCTATGTTGCGAAAAGGAGAGTTCTTCAATTTGATTCAGGAGTTGTTATAGAATTGCTTTCTGTTGAGGAACTAGAAGCTAATGGTGTGACTGTAGATAGGTCAAAAGCAAAGGTCTTTGATCCAAATATGAAAGAATCATCATATGTATGGAAGCTGGCTCCAAATGGATACATCATACAACAATTCGAATATTCAGGGAAAAGTAAATCACGTCTATAATGAAAAAGATTTTAGTAATTCTAGCGTTAATGCCATTGTTTGGCTTAGCGCAGGTGGCAAACGATATTTGTGCAACTGCCATTGATTTAGGTACCTTACCAGCTCCGGCAAACTGTCCGAATGGTTCAGGTACCTTATTTACTTATAACGGTACAACAAATAATGCTACGGCAGAGAACCCATATTCAGCACTTGCTTGTGCGGATGCTCCAGCGGCAGACGTTTGGGTTTCATTCACGGCTTCCGGTAATGAAATGGACCTTAACTTTTCGTCTGGATTGAATGATGCGAACATCTCCATCTATACTGGAGGATGTAATAATTTAACGGGACTATTCTGTGAGTCTAGTAATAACGGTAACATATCAACAACTTTACAACCGTTTACACCAGGTGAGACATATTACATGCAAATAAGTGGAGCTGATGCAACTGATTACTCCAACTTTACTTTGGAAATGACCAATTTCTTGAACTGTGATTTGTGTGTATTGGCTTCTAGTATTACAGCTACTCCTGCTCCGGCAAATGGCTTTTATCTGCCTGGGCAAACAGTTACCTTTTGTTTAAATATTACTGAATATGAGCAGGTAAGTACAAACTGGATTCATGGTATCTTACCAAGTTTTGGCTCTGAATGGGATTTAAGTACTTTAAATCCAGTTTCAAGTCCAAATGCGGCCGGTTCTTACGAGTGGATTTGGACGGACCCTGCGGGTGGAGACCCTGTAGGATGGTGGGTTGATTACGATCCAAACGGACCAACTCCCGGAGATGGAGATCCGACTAACAATTTTGGTGACAACGGAGTAAGTGGCACAGGTAATTGGTCCTGGTGCTGGGAGATAACCACGAGCACAACTTGTGTTAGTGGTGGTGACTTAAGTATGTCTGTAAATACTACTGCAGATGGTGAGACCGGGTCGTGGTCTTCTGTTGCTTGTACGGGTGACCCCTCTGTTCCATTTCAGGCTGTTATGCTTTGTTGTGATGTTCCATTAACTTCTTTTGTAGATCCATCTTGTGCTGGATTTTGTGATGGTACTGCTAGTGCTACAGGTCAGTTAGGGACTGCTCCTTACGATTATGTGTGGGAAGATGCATCAGGCAACGTGGTATTCACTCAGAACAATGTGGCCGATGGTGTTCCGAGCACAGCAACAGGTTTGTGTGCTGGAACCTATACAGCTTATGTAACGGATGACAATGGGTGTCTGCAAATTATTGATGTTACTTTGACTGATCCTCCGGGAATGACATTAACTCCCTCTTCTACCAATAGCTTGTGTGCAGGCGCACCATGTACTGGTACGGTCAGTGTGAATGTAACTGGAGGTGCTGGAGGTTATTCATACAACTGGACAACCCTTGGAGCAGGTCAATCACAAACAGGAGTATGTGCTGGAACTTATACTGTAACGGTAACGGATGCTAACGGATGTACCGAAACGGCTGACGCTACAGTAACAGCACCTAATCCTTTAGTGTTAACAGCGAGTGCTACCGATGAAACGTGCACAGGCGCTTGTGATGGTACCCTTTCTTCTAATGCAACGGGTGGAACGGCTCCAATTTCCTATTCTTGGGATGGAGGACCGACGACCGGTAATGCAAATCAAAGTGGTGTTTGCGCAGGAACCTATACAATTACTGCAACGGATGCAAATGGTTGTTTTGAAACACAAACAGTTACTATAAATACTGGAGTTGTTATTACTGCCAATTTACCTGCTGTAGGTGCGCAATGTTTAACTGGAAACAGTTTTTCATTTGACGGATCTGGATCAACAATATCGGCAGGAACAATAACAAGTTATTCGTGGGATTTTGGAGACGGTAATACAGCTACAGGATCGACTGCTACACACACTTACGGTGCTGCTGGGACTTACACAGTGACATTAACGGTGTCTGATGGTACATGTACAGATGTAACAACAATATCAGTGACTGTTCATCCACAACCAACGGTAACAGCAACAGGAACAGATGTAACATGTAATGGAGCAAACGATGGAACAGTAACTGGGACGGGAGCTGGTACCAGCGGATATACATACAATTGGGCACCAGGTGGAGCAGGTCAGACATTGACAGGTTTAGGAGCTGGTACTTATACCGTAACAGTTACGGATGTAAATGGATGTACAGCTACAGATGCGGTAACGATTATTGAGCCACCAGTAATTACCAGCTCAATAACCGGAACAGATGTGACTTGTGCCGGAGCAGCTGATGGAACTGCAACGGTGACGGCTTCAGGTGGAACAGGTGCATTGACCTACACATGGGCACCAGTCCCAGGAGGTGGGCAAGGAACACCAAACGCAACAGGACTAACTGGCGGAACGGCATACACGGTAACCGTTGAAGATGCTAATGGCTGTCAGGTAACAGAAACATTTACTCCAGTAGAGCCAGCACCTATAGTAGTAACTACAAGTGCAACAGATGCGAACTGTGGAGCAAGTGATGGAACAATTAGTGTAGATAATATTACAGGAGGTGTAACCCCTTATGCGAGTACCGTATGGGTGGATGATGCAACAACAAACGTTGTAGCTGATCCAAACGCGGTACCTGCAGGATCATATACAGTAACTGTGACAGATGCAAACGGATGTACAGGAACATCAACAGAAACAGTTAGCGGGCTGGCTGGACCAGTTCTTACCCTTGTCTCTCAAACAGATGCATCTTGTTCAATGGTTTGTGATGGAAGCATCACAGTAAGTGCAACTGGAGGAGTAGGAGCCATTACCTATACATGGTCACCAGCACCAGGTGGGGGTCAAGGAACAACTACTGCAACAGGGCTTTGTGGAGGAACAACTTATACCGTTACTGCAGACGCAAGTGGATGTACAGATGTAATGAATGTTACGGTTGGAACGAACCCAGATCCAACAGCAGCTATAGCAGTGGATCAAGATGCACAATGTAACGGTGTGTGTGATGGAGCTGCAACTGCAACTATGACTGGTGGAACGGCCGGATTCACATATGCATGGTCAAACGGAGAGACAGCACAGCAAGCGACGGCATTATGTGTTGGAGCTCACACAGTAACTATAACAGATGCTAATGGATGTACAGCGACAGCAAATACAAATATTACCGAGCCGACGCCATTAACATTAACAATAACAGGAACGGATGCCTTATGTAACGGATCAGCTGATGGAAGTGCAGATGCAACGATAGGAGGCGGAACCGCGCCTTATACAACTGTATGGCAGCACGGACCAACTTCAGAAGATTTAACAGGAGTATTAGCCGCTGGTACTTATACCTTAGATGTAACAGATGCAAACGGATGTACGATCAGTGCAAGTGTAACGATCAATGAGCCAACAGTAATTACAAGTTCTATTACTGGAACAGATGTAACATGTGCTGGAGCGGCTGATGGAACAGCAACAGTAACAGCTTCAGGCGGAACAGGTGTATTGACTTACAACTGGGTTCCTGCACCAACAGGTGGTCAAGGTACTGCAGCAGCTACCGGATTAACAGGAGGTACTGCATATACTGTAACTATCACAGATGCAAACGGATGTACTACAACAGAAACTTTCACACCAGTGGAGCCAACAGCTGTAACAGTAACCACATCAACGACCAATTCAAACTGTGGTCAAGCAGATGGTAGTGTAACAGCAAATGGTGCAGGTGGAACAGGAGCACTTACTTATCAGTGGGATG
>CAXRFO010000013.1:0-208587 GCA_964230025.1 Flavobacteriales bacterium
TTCACAAAATCCATTAACCAAAAGACAAAAGTCATTTCTTGACTTGTGGGATAACATTCTTGAAATAAAAACAGCTTTTCAAGCTAAAATTCATGGAGAAGGCCTCAGTTTATCGGGAGAAATCTATCGGAATTGTGCAAACAACATAGAAAATATTGCTGACGGAATAAAACCAAAGCATCTATATATTGCTGGTTTAAATGCTTTGTCAAGCTCGGAAGAAAAAATACTTGATGTCCTCATAAAAAGAGAAAAAGCAAATGTCTATTGGGATATAGACTGGCATTATTTAAAAGATCCTCAACATGAAGCTGGTTTTTTTCTGAGACAGCATTATGCCAAATGGAAAAACCAGTGCAGTTGGATTGAGGGTGAATGGGAAAAATCAAAGAAAGAGATCAATATTTATGAATCTCCGAATGAACATGCACAAGTTGCAGTTCTCAATAAAATTTTACAAAATTCATCCAACTATACATTGGTAATGCCGGATGACGCTCTTTTACTTCCAAGCTTATTGGAAATGCCCGATCAGGTAAAAGACGTGAACATTACCAAACAATGGCCTTTACATCAATCGAGTTTTTATCACTTGATTAGTAAGATTCTAAAATTGTGGGATAAAGGAATAAAAGTAACAGGATTACATTTTAGTCAACTTGATGAATTTTGTAGCCTTGATGCCAATTCGCACCTCTTGAGTGACAGTGAAATAAATGAACTTAATAAATTCAGGCAAATTGTTTCTGAAAAGAATATTCCATTTATTTCCAAGGATCAAATTGTATCCAAATTATCTGGAAAAATAGAACTTTTAGATACAATTTTCTCATCCCCTTCAAGCACAGAAGTCGGTTTAAAGAAGATTATAAATCTATTGTCTAAGTCTGTAATTGACACAGACTCAAAGCTAGCTAAAGTTCTTGAAGAGCAACTTTTTCAGTGTAAAAAAATACTCGATAAATTAATTCAATTTATCAACGAGTATAAGCTAGAAATTAACTTTGGAACTGCTCATCGATTGTTTGATTCTTTTGCCAAAAATTCGGATTTAAACTTTATCGGTGAACCCCTAAATGGACTGCAAATAATTGGTGTTCTTGAAACGCGAGCTATCGATTATGATAATCTAATAATTCTCAACACGAATGAGGGTGTCCTGCCGGCCAAGGCCAGCACGAATTCTCTTATCCCTTATGATTTAAGACGATACTTTGGCTTGCCTTTGCAAAAGGAAAAGGAAAGCATTTATGCGTATTATTTCTACCGTTTACTTAGTCGGTGTAAATCTGCCCACCTTATACATCACAGTCATACGGAGGGTTTATCATCGGGTGAATTAAGTCGGTATTTGCTTCAACTAAAATTGAGTTACGGGGAGCAGAAAAACTTGCAGATTAATACCATAGAAAACAATTTCAAAGTAAGCGAAAACACCTATCCGTCAGAAATAATAAAATCAGATCGTATTATCGAGCTTGCAAAGAAATTCTTGCAAAGTGGTTTATCGCCATCTGCATTGGGAAATTTCATGGAATGCCAAGAAAATTTCTACCATAATAACCTTTTGCGTATTTACGAGATCAATAAAAATGAAGAGCTTATTGAAGACTCCACTTATGGGAGCATAATCCACCAAACTTTGGACGAACTTTATAAAAGAAAAATTGAGTCTGATCCCAAAATTGATTTCCAAACCATAAATGATTTACGCCAGGAGTTGCCCTTAGAACTTGAAAAGCAATTTTTGAAAAAATTTGAATCTAGGGAGCTGCAACAGAGTTTGATTAGTGTTAAATACGAAATGGCTAAAAAGGCGCTTCTTGCTTTTCTCGATTTAGAGGAACAAGAGATAAAAAATAGTCAAAATGGTTATATAGAAATACTAAAACTTGAAAGAACCTTTTTTAAATCCTTAAGCTTTAAATATTACGATGAAAATGTTGAATTTAATCTAAAGGGTACCATTGATCGCATTGACAAAATTGATGGTGTGCACCGAATATTGGATTACAAATCCGGTAAAGTGAAAACAAAAGACTTAAACTTTAAATCACTCGACGGTATTCTCGAGAATAAAGACAACAAAAAGATAGTTCAGGTTTTATTTTACGCTAGTTTACTGGAGAATCAATATTCAAATGCCAAAACTGCAATGTGTTCCTTGGCTACTTTAAATCCAAAATGGACTTACTTGCACAATAAAGAAGCCGAAATTTTGGTCTCAAAAGAACTTAAAGCATCCTTTGATGAATTAATGATTTCTTGGGCAAAAAACTTGATTAACAAGGAAATCCCACTCTACTCAACTTCTCTGGCTAGCCGCTTTTCAGATAGAATTAAACTTATTAGAGAAAACTAGGAAGCCTCAACAGCAGCTAAGGTCTTTTTACCCTTTCTAGTTAAGATATAACCTCCGTAACTCGGAGATTTTCTTATCAACTCTGCCAAATAAAGACTTGTAATTCTTTCACCAATATTTACATTGTACACTTCATCTTCAGTGAGTTTACTCCAAAAGATTTTTTTCAGATTCTCCAATTCAACTTCACTGTTTTCTTGAATTGTCTGTAAAATCATTTTGTCGTATTTATTTAGGTACATAGTAAAGTGGTTTTTAATTAAGACAAAAGCAAAAATAAAAAAAACCCGAAAAGTTTGGAAGGAAGAATCTCACTTTTCGGGTTTTACCTGCAAGGAAAATTTTTAACAATTTAAATTAATCATAGAAGCTATCTACGATTTATAACATAGACGATGGCCATATTGATATGGTTGCCTGTTTATAAAAAAATTATTTTGTGAATTTATACCCTATTCCGCGAACCGAGTGGAAATATTTAGGTTTTCGGCTATTTTCTTCAAAAACCTTTCTAAAACTTAAGATGAAATTATCAATAGTTCGGGTGGTAGGATAAACATCAAATCCCCATATACGCTCAAGTATATGATCTCTTGATACAACCTCATTCTCCTTTTCAATTAATAACTTAAGTAGTAAGCTCTCCTTTTGACTTAATTGATAAACAATTTTGTCTCCTTCTCTTACTTCATGGTTTTTAAATATAATCTTTTTGTCTCCAATAAGGTATTCATCCACATCAAAGGTCCTGCTCTTTCCTTCGTTTCTTTGAATTAGTATTTTGGTCCTAAGAAGAAGCTCTTCAAGATTAAATGGTTTAACTAGATAGTCATCCGCTCCCGCTTTTAATCCTTCCACCCTATTTTGGGCCGAATGTTTAGCAGATAGAAATAAAATCGGCGTGTCGCCATCTTTAAGTCGAATGGTTTTACAAACATCCAATCCCGATATTTGCGGAATCATAATGTCCAGTATGAGTAAATGAAACCGTGCTTTATCAAACGAACGAACTGCAGATTCACCATCTGAGACTGCTTCAACGTAATAACCTTCCAACTCAAGATTAAGCTTTAAAGTTTCTCGCAGGTTTTCCTCATCTTCAACAAGTAAAATCCTTTTTATTTCAGTTCCATTTTCCATTCATCAACAAAACTAATACACTTATCCTTTTCCACATAGTGTTAATTAATATTAATTGGAACTCTGCCTTAAATACTTTATTTTCGGAGACTTAATAAATTGTGGATTATGAAGAAATTATTGATTTTAACAGGAGCTATGATGTTTTCACTAGGTGGAATGTCACAAACACCTGAAGTTAAGAAAGGTGAGCTAAAAGAAGCTCAGAAAGTTGAGAAAAAGTCTGAAGCCAAAAAAGTTGAAGGACTTAGAGTGAAAAAACAACAACCTGTACCGGTTCAAAAAGAAAAGGTTGTAGCGCGTAGAAAAGAAGTATCTGTTAAAAAATAATTAGCAAGTAGACTATGAAAAAATTAATACTCGGACTAGGTCTGTTTATTTTAGCATTGGGGTCTAGCGCTCAGTATCCTGTTGGAATTACTCAGCATTTAAGCTCTCAATCCTTACCAAACCAGACCGTAAGTCCATTGGATTTAAATCAGTTGGCGTCAGAAGATGCGCAACGTGAAAAAAACGGAGAATTTGAAAGAATGGGTATTGCTGAAAATGTTTCAGCTTCTCCATCTTTAACGAATTCGGGTTCTTGGTTAACCTTACCGAATGGTAATGAGTTATGGAGAACAACAATAACTGCTCCTTCGGCAGTTGGTACTATCCTTTCCTTGAGAAATGTTAACATTCCTGCCGGTGGTGAAATTTATGCTTACAGACCTGATGGATCAGTTTATTTAGGACCATATACACAAAAGGATGCGAGCAATGGATATTTGACAATTGCCACGATTTATGGAGGTGATGTTATTTTGGAATATTCACAACCCGCCGGATCAAATGGAAATTTTGAGCTATTTAGTGTTGGACAAGTTTATAGACTAATAGGTCCGCATGCTGATATCTCAAGAGATTTTGGTGATTCTGATCCATGTCAAGTTAATGTTGAATGTTTTGGAACAACTATAGCTACCAACCCATACTTAGAACAAGCAAGAGGTGTAGCCAGAATTCTTCTTAAAGATGGTGCTAACTGGGGATGGTGTTCTGGATCATTAGTAAACAACACCAATAATGACTGTGCACCATTATTCTTAACAGCTCATCACTGTGGAGAAACTTCAAGTGCTGCAGATAGAAATCAGTGGTTATTCTATTTTAACTACCGCTCAAGTGGATGTAGCAACCCAGCAACAGATCCAATTGGAGGAAATCCTTTTAACCCAACAGCGGGTTCTCAATATACACAGGGTTGTACACAGCTATCACACTCGAACGATGGTGGAGGTGCTTCAGGATCTGACTACAAATTAGTTAACCTAGGCAATCTATCACAAACAAATATTCAAAACTGGAATTTGTATTTTAATGGTTGGGATGCTACCAATGTTTCAAGCGGAACGTGGTCTAATGGATATGGAATCCATCACCCTTCAGGAGATATTGCTAAAATCTCTACCTATTCAGGGTCTTTGACAACTACCCAATGGAACGGAAATGGTTTACCGTCTCACTGGTTGGTTACTTGGACGTCTAACGCTCAAGGTCACGGTGTGACTGAAGGTGGATCTTCAGGATCACCTATTTTTAACTCTAACGATTTAATCGTAGGTACATTAACTGGAGGTTCTTCATATTGTACGGCACAATCAAGCCCAGATATGTATGGAAAAATGTCATACCACTGGGATCAAAATGCGAATCCTCTAGGCGGTCATTTAGAAGACTTCCTAGATCCAGGAAATACTGGAACACTTGTATTGTCTGGAACATACTCTCCTTGTGCTCCATCTGCACCTAACTGTGCGGCTAGTGCAAGTGCAACGAATGTTTTGGTTGGCCAACAAGTAGATTTCACGGATAACTCTTCGAATCTTCCAACCTCATGGAACTGGACCTTTGGTGATGGGAACTCCTCTACTCTTCAAAATCCTTCTCACACCTATACAGCCCCAGGGACATACACAGTTACTTTAACTGCTACCAATGCACAAGGAAGTTGTTCAACTACATTAACAATAGTTGTTTCTAATCCTTCACCCTGTGACACCTTAAACTGGACTCCTCCAGGCACACTGACCGTTTACTCTTCAACGGAAGGGTATGTTGCAGGTTGGAATGATTATTTTGATATCTCAAAAGCGCAGAAGTTTACTGCAACTGGATATGACTATGTAACTGGTGGAATCTATTACTTCTTTGATGTACAAGATGGTGGAAACAATGCAACTGTCGACTTCAATATTTGGAGTGACAATGCTGGAACACCAAATACAATTATTGGAACAACTACGATAGATTTATCAGTACTAGCTACAGCTGTAGGGGCTGGAAATGCTGTTCCTATCCAAGTGTTTTTCCCAACCCCAGTGAACGTGGGTGCCGCAAATACTTGGCATATGGGATTCACCATGAATGGCTTTGGAACTGGTGATAGCCTTGGACTGGTATCTAACACAGATGGTGATGGTACAACAGATGTATGTTGGGAGCAATGGAGTGACAACTCATGGAATTCAATTTCTGGAGCATGGAACTTAACTATTGATTTATCCATCTCACCATATGTTACCAATAGCCTTACAACAATCAATATGGCTGCTACTACTCCAACGACGATTTGTGAGGGTGATGACATATCATATGACGCCACGGGTACAGCAAACCAAGATAGTGTGTTATGGTATTTTGTGGGCGGTACACCGTTTAACAGTTCCAATATGACAGAAACTGTCAATTATGGAACAGCAGGTTCTTACACCACTTATATGGAAGCATATGGATCTTGTGGGCAAGTTGCATTAGATTCTATTGAAAACATAGTTGTGAATGCTGCTCCAACGGTGACAGCTACAGCAACAGATGCTTCATGTGGTGTTAATGATGGCACCATCACTATCGGTGCTACAGGAGGTACAGGGTCATATCAGTACTCTATTGATAATGGGGTAACCTATCAGGCAAGTAATTCCTTCACAGGATTAGCACCTGGAACCTATGCCATTTCAGTGGACGATGGAAATTGTATCGGAACAACTACAGTTACTGTTAATCAAGGTGCAAGTACCTTAACTGTTAATGCAACTGCTACAGATGAGAACTGTGGTAATTCTGATGGTACTATAACAGCCACTGCAACTGGGGCAACTCAATATAGCTTGGACGGTGTTACTTGGCAAGCAAGTGGAACCTTCAGTGGATTAACCGCTGGATCTTATACTGTATATGCCGAAGATGCTGGTGGATGTCAAGGTTCAACAACAGTTACTGTTGGGGCTAATAATAATGCTCCTACCGCATCAGCTACAGGAACTGATGAGAATTGTTCATCATCTGATGGTACAATAACTGTATCCGCTACAGGTGGTGCTGGATCTTACCAATACTCTATTGATGGTGGAACCACGTTCCAAGGATCTGGAAATTTCACTGGTTTGTCATCTGGTACATATAATGTAGTTGTTGAGGATGCTGTTGGATGTCAGGGAACTACGACTGTCACTATTGGAAACGCTGGTGGTCCAGTTATTAACTCAGTATCAGGTACTGATGTAACTTGTAATGGAGCAGGTGATGGTACAATCACTATTAATGCAACGGGAGCTACACAATACTCAATAGATGGAGTAACATTCCAAGCTTCAAACGTGTTTACTGGATTAGCTCCGGGGTCATACACAGTTTATGCTGACAATGGTGCTTGTGTTACAACTGACTTTATTACGATCAACGAGCCAACTGCTGTTAGCCATACGGTAACAATAAACAATGCAAGCTGTACAAATGACGGTAGCATTGTTGTAACTGCTGCAGGTGGTTCTGGTTCATACCAATACTCTATTGACAATGGTACGACATTCCAGACTGGAAATACTTTTGCATCACTAGCAGGAGGAACTTACCAGGTAATCGTTATCGATTCTGATGGTTGTACTTCAGCTATGACAAACGAAACCGTTGGTTCTAATCCAGCAGTTACTGTAGCTGGATCTGGTGCTGACGAAACTTGTAACGCGGCTAATGGTTCGATTTCTGCGGCAGCAACAGGTGGTAATGGTTCGTTCACTTATTCAATTGATGGGACAAACTTCCAGGGTAATGGTACATTTACAGGACTGTCTGCAGGTACATATACTGTAACTGCTATGGATGGAAACGGTTGTACTGGAACAACAATAATTACAATTACTAACACTGGAAGTGTAACAGCAAGTGCATCTCCAGACCAAACTATCTGTGCAGGTCAATCAGTTACATTAACTGCAAGCGGCGGAACAGGTTACTCATGGTCAGATGGTGCAACAGTAGTAGGAACAACTGCTTCAATTACAGTTTCTCCAACAAGTACTACCACATATACTGTAACTGTAGATGATGGAACTTGTACAGATCAAGCAACGACCATTGTTACTGTGAACCAAGTACCAACTACAACTGTTACAGGAGATACAGACATCTGTGCTGGTGAAACTGCAACATTAACAGCATCTGGTGGGTCTTCATATTTCTGGGCTCATTCAGGTGAAACTACGGCTTCAGTTAATGTAAGTCCAACATCAGGTACTGTTCAATACAGTGTAGTTGCATCAAATGGTAACTGTCAAGGAAATGTAGCGACAATTAGTGTCACTGTTTCTCCAGCAGCAGTTGCTTCTGCAGGATCAGATGTTACAACGACCTACTTAGGACAGGGAGGAAACGTGAACTTTAATAACTCTGGTTCATTGGGTACTTCATATAATTGGGACTTTGGAGATGGAAATTCATCTACAAGTGCTAACCCATCTCACAGTTACACAGCAGCAGGCACTTACACTGTAATTTTAACTGCAACGTTAGGTAATTGTACTGCTACGGATACTATCATTATTGAAGTATTAAACGGAGTAGGACTTGGCGATGAAGAGCTGCTAAATGCAGTTGACGTATATCCTAACCCAAGTAACGGAGAATTCAATGTGAATTTCAAATTATCAGAATCGAAAGATGTTGAAATAAGAGTTTACAATGCTATTGGTTCCTTGATAGAGGTTATTAGTCTTAACAATGTGAGTAACTACAATCAAGTACTTAACCTAGGTGGACAAGCTGAAGGTTTTTACTTCATTAACATTCAAACGAAAGATGGTGTAATTACTAAAAGAGTATCTCTTAGAAGATAATCCACACCTAACTATATTTAACCCTGGTCTCAAATGGAGGTCAGGGTTTTTTTATGTTATTTTGTCTCATGAACTTTAGGACGCCTATTACGATCGACACCAATGAAATTCTAAGTTTAGAAACGGGTGTAGTAAGCTTAGGATCCTGTTTTTCTGAGAGTATAAGCCAGCGGATAAAAAATATATCAGCTTCTCCTTCCAAAGTTTTGGTTAATCCGTTTGGGGTATTATTTAATCCCAATTCTATAGCCGGTTTCTTAAATAACTATGAGGAAGGTGAATTAAGTAAATCGATTATAAAGAAAGGTGAAGCATATTATTCTTTGTTGGCCCATAGCTCTGTTTTTGAAAAAACAAAAGATGAATTAATTAGCAAGCTCCTTAACCAACAACAAGAGCTAATATCAAGCTTGGCAAACAGCAATATTCTAATAATAACCTTTGGCAGTGCATGGTATTATTATCATCAATCAACCTCACTAAATGTTGCGAATTGCCATAAAATCCCAAACAAAGAATTTGAAAAAAGGATGTTATCCGCATCCGAAATCATAGATTCTTATCAAGAAATCTTTGAACGGCTCAAAGAGATCAACCCTGAATTAAATGTATTGATTACAGTCTCTCCGGTGCGGCATTGGAAAGATGGATACAGAGAGAACACAGTCAGTAAGGCTAATTTACATACCGCTGTTCATGAATTGTGTAAAGCTTCATATTGTCATTATTTTCCAAGCTATGAAATTCAAATGGATGAATTAAGGGACTATCGTTTTTATAAAGAAGATATGCTGCATCCTAGTGAACAAGCGATTGATTTTATTTGGAATAAGTTTAAGGCGGCTTGTTATAGTCCATCAGATAATAAACGCATTCAAGAAATCGAGAAAATAAATCGTTTTGCTGAGCATAGGCCGAGTAATGCCGATGAACACAAGCAAAAACTAGAAGAACTTAAAAAAAAGTTTATTAGCTCGTATAAGATAAACCCTTGGGGAAACTAATTATCTAGGATATCGGGTCTTCTTTCCTCAGTTCGTTTAATAGCCTGCTCCATTCGCCACTTTTCGATTTCTTTGAAATTCCCAGATAAAAGTACCTTGGGAACAGCTCTCCCATCCCACTCTTCTGGTCTTGTGTATACAGGCGGAGCGAGCAAATTATCTTGGAAAGAATCTGTTAAGGCACTAGTTTCATCATTCAGTACTCCTGGTAGAAGTCTTATAATACTATCAGCAAGTACAGCAGCGGCAAGCTCTCCTCCACTCAAAACATAATCACCAATACTTATCTCCTTTGTTATGTACTTATCTCTTATACGTTGATCAATACCCTTGTAATGTCCGCAAATCAATAATAAATTACCCTTTAAACTGAGGTGATTGGAAATTCGCTGATTTAGGCACTCTCCATCGGGTGTTAAATAAATTATTTCATCATATTTTGTTCTTGAACTCAAATGTTCTATGGCGTCTGATAAGGGCTGACAAGTCATCACCATCCCAGCGCCACCACCATATTGATAATCATCTACGGATTTTTGCTTATGCGTACTGTAGTCTCTTAAATTGTGAAGATGAACTTCAACCAGACCTTTGTCTATAGCTCTTTTCAGAATGGATGCTGAAAATGGGCTTTCCAATAATTCAGGTAAAACGCTAAGTATATCAATACGCATATTGGCACAAAAATAACTAACTTTCCAAGCGAAATGAAATGGCGACACATACTTATTCCATTATTGGTGTTTTGCTCTCTTTCATCTGGTGCTCAATTTTTAAAAAAATCAGACACTTTAAATAAAAAACGACTGGGTCTTGTCATTGGAACAGAAAGCCTTGGCTATGTTAGCAGTTTCGCAATTTTAAATGAGGTATGGTACAAGTATTACCCACGAACTAGTTTTCATTCATTTAACGATTTACCTGAATGGAAACAAATGGATAAAGCTGGGCATATTCTTAGTTCATACTTTCTTGGTGAAGTTGGTTTTACCACACTCAATTGGGCAGGCGTAGGGCGAAAAAAAGCAAGGTTATATGGGGGAAGTCTTGGCTTTGCCTATCTGTTAACAATGGAAGTTTTTGATGGTTTTTCACAAGAATGGGGATTCTCCTGGTCAGACATTGGAGCCAATGCTTTTGGCAGCGCCCTTTTTATTGGACAAGATGCCTTATGGGAAGAACAAAAAATAAGAATAAAGTTTAGCTCGCACTTAAGTCCTTATGCGAGCTATAGACCAAATGTACTCGGAAGCACAGTTTTGGAAAGAGGGCTAAAAGATTATAATGGGCAGAGCTATTGGTTTTCGGCTAACATTTCGAGTTTTGTACATAGTGACAAAATCCCAAAATTCTTAAATATAGCTGTTGGATACAGCGCGAATGAGATGATTGAAGGAAGACCCAACTCCTACCCTCTTTATCAAGGTGTTTTTCAACCATACAGACAATACTTTTTAAGTTTAGATATGGACTTAAGTCGAATACCGACCAATAAAAGGTGGCTTAAACTATTATTAGGAACCCTCAACTTCATCAAAATACCAAGCCCAAGTCTAGAGTTTAATAAAGATGGAATAAAAGCCCATTGGCTATATTATTAGTCGGAGTTGTGGGAGTTTGAAAAATAAAAAAGCCTCCACTTAGGAGGCTTCTTCATTTTTATTTAGTTGGGATTAGCTCAAGTATGCCGATAACATCCAAACATGCTTCTCTTGCTCTGTAATGTAATCACTCATTAGGGCATTTGTCCCTTCATCGTTCATTTCATCACTTAAGTTGAGAATCTCACGTTGTTTTAGCAAAATAGCTTTAAAGCCGTCCAGGGTGCAACTTACTGTTTCTTGGGCAGAGCTAATGTCTGTCTTGGCTTCAATACTGCTATTTTCAATATAGTCTTGGAAGGAATGCCATGGCGTATGCCCCAGCGTTACAATCCTTTCGGCAATCTCATCGATTCTAACTTTGGTCTCATTATACAATTCCTCAAACTTGTTGTGCAACTCGAAGAATTTGTCTCCTTTAATATTCCAATGGAATCCTCTCAAATTCATGTAGAACATTTGATAATCAGCCAATAATTTATCCAATTTGTAAGCTAATTGCTCGGTTTTCTCAGTTTCTAATCCAATTATATTTGTTGTTGTCATTACTTGTGTTTTCATACTTCAAATTTACCCAGATTAGGTCCATCCGTCAAATCAATAATCACTATCTTAGCATAGATTTTATTTATGACTGTACAACAACTTAAATATATAGTGGCGCTAGATGTTTACCGCCATTTTGAACATGCGGCCAATGCCTGTTTCGTTTCGCAACCAACGCTAAGCATGCAGGTGAAAAAATTAGAGAATGAAATGGGAGTTTCCCTTTTCAATCGTGATAAATCACCGCTTGAGCCAACAGAAGTTGGAAGTATCATCCTGGCGAAAGCAAAACGTATTCTTCGAGATATTGATGAGTTAAAAGCCTTTGTTAATGAAGAAACACATCAAATTTCAGGTAGTTTTTACCTGGGAATCATTCCTACCTCAGCGCCCTATTTATTACCCCTGTTTCTAAAAAGTTTTATTGAGAAATACCCCGATCTTGAAGTTCATATTAAAGAGGTTCAGACGGAACATGCCATAGAACAATTAGAAAATGGCTCTTTGGATGCGGCAATAGTTGCAACCCCTTTAAAAAGCAACTCGATTAGGGAAATACCTATGTTCTATGAGCCCTTTTTCCATTATCAAATGGGAGAGAAGAAAAAATCAATTTCTACCAGCGAACTCAAGCCTGAAGATATGTTGCTATTAGAAAAAGGTCACTGCTTACGTGATCAACTCCTAAGCATTTGCAGTAAAAGAAGTAGAAAGAAAATGGCTTTTAGTTTGGAAAGTGGAACTATTGAATCCTTGAAAGGCTTGGTAAAAAGCGGCATGGGAAGCACTTTAATTCCAAGATTAGCAGCACAGGCGGAAGACGCTCCATTTTTGCAGAAATTCAAAGCTCCACAACCCGTGCGTGAAATGAGCTTAATCTGTCACCAAAGCTATACCAGAGAAGCAATTCTGCAGGCTCTGCATTCTGAAATTGTGAATTCTGTGCCTGAAGATATGCGTACTTCAAAGCGTTTTACTCTAGTTGAATGGAGGTAATTACTCTAGTGGCATCCCCTGCTCTACTTCCGTAATCTCACCGTATTCGACAGAGATACTCAAACCTTTTGTATCGTTCAAGTACATGGTGAAAAGTATGTCCTCATCCTTTTCCCATTCACCTCCTATGGCATCCATTATTTGCTTAGGATCGGCCCCAATTACCAGATTTCCGTCTACTGATAAAGCATCACCAGTAGTGCGAATACTACCCAGTTCACCATCATCCGAAGAAAAGAAGGACACGCTTAATTTTAATTCGTTGTAATGCCATACTTGCTCAGTTTCTCCATCTAACTTTTCTGATCGTACCTCTGAAGGTCTTCCCAATAAGGCTTCTAGCTCACTTTCTGACATTCCTAATTGGACTTTTCCGAAACCGACACCCGCTTTTAATTCCATGCTCTTTTTTTTTACAAAGGTAAAGTTTCTTTATTCGCTTTGTAACATGGCCAACAAAACTTCTACACTAAGTCTGTTACTGTATACAGGGTCGATATGTGCGTAATTCACTTTACCATCTTCAACAACATATACAGCAGGAACAGGCAGCAAATGGTGTTTACTATTTGACCACCATTCCAAATCAAGCTGATATTTGTCCTTGTATTTGGTATACAACTTATCATTGACCTCCCAGGCAATTCCAAAATCATTCATCGCTTGTGCATCATAATCAGATAATAATGTATAGTCTATCATTCCGCTGCGTACGATAGAACTGTCCAGTTTCTCAAAATTATCAGGACTTATGGCTATTAACTCATATCCCAAACTATCCATATGTGATTTTGCCTTTTGCAATGCACTTAAGTGGCGCATGCAATAGGGACACCAGCCTCCTCGATAAAATATAATAACGGCCTTCTTATCAGAGACATAATCGTTCAAGGTAAGCTTCTTCCCTTCGATGGTTTTAAGCTCAGAATTTGGAATGGTATCTGAAACTTTTAAAGGACATATGTCCCACATGTTTTGAGCAAATCCTGAAGCGCTCACGAATAGAAGGGTAAAAAGTAATGTGATTTTCATGCTTGCAAACATACTAACGAACTATAAATAGAAAAATAAAATAGCCAATCCACTTAATCACAGTGGATTGAGCTTATCCAACTAGATCTCAGGCTTTAGATTTCCATTTAAAAAGTAA
The DNA here is from genome assembly GCA_964230025.1 of Flavobacteriales bacterium. Taxonomy (GTDB): domain Bacteria; phylum Bacteroidota; class Bacteroidia; order Flavobacteriales_D; family JAUILH01; genus CAXRFO01. The sequence continues at coordinate 13,953 of CAXRFO010000013.1, forward strand.
ACTATCCAAGCAAAATCTGTCCCATTTACTGGGTAAAAACAAGAGTGGAATCAACAATAAGGCCCTAAAAACGACATGCTGCAAGTCCCAAATTGGCTCAATTAAGCCGTGCCCATAACTAACAATGACCAATACTAAAATCAAGCTATAAATCGCATAGTACCTAAAAAGCCCTAATACTAACAATAGTCCAGCAATAAGCTCCACATATGAAGTGAAATAGGCTGTAAATTTTACCAAGCCAAGGGGTAAAACGCCTTCAAAAGCTCCTTTAAAAAAGGGTGCATTATATAATTCTTCAACTCCAATGGTAAATACCTTCCCATATCCTTGCATAAGAAAAATAAGACCTATTATTAGCCGTAAACCAAATACCCCAATTGACTTATTTAATTTTCCCGTTTCTGAATTCATCCAATAAATCTATGGAATAATCAGAATAATTTATTGAATAATGTGATGAATGTTTACCTTCGCAACTGTGAAGAACAAAGGCTTTATCATTGGTTTTTCTTTTATCCTGCTTATTATCCTTGGTGGCATTTTCTATCTTATGGATCAGCGCTTCTTAAACGGTAAAGCTGTTCAAACGGGTAAAAACTACCTCTCTGCTGTAAAAGCTCATCCAACGATTGTGAAAATTTCGATTTCTGAAGATGATATGGCAAGGATGAAAACGCAACGTGAACAAGCCTTAGAAAGAGGAATAATGACCAATGAGGGTGACAATTATGTATCTGCCACCATCATTTATGGAAAAGAGAAAACGAAGGCTGATATTCGTTTGAAAGGTCATATGACGGATCATTTGCAAGCTAAAAAATGGTCCTTTAGGGTTAAACCTGATAAAAAGCTAAACGGCATGAAGCGTTTTACCCTTCAGCACCCTGGAACAAGGAATTACCTCTATGAATTTTTCTTTCATCAAATTGCCAAAGATCTGGGGATTGTAGCCCTCCGTTATGACTTTGTAAAAGTTTATGTCAATGACGAAATGTGGGGTATTTATGCTATGGAAGAACATTTTACGAAAGAAATGCTAGCTGCCAACGGAAGAAAAAATGGACCAATTATTCGTTTTAACCCTGATTTGTATTGGGATGGGAGATTAAAAGAACTAGAAGGAGCACGACTTGCTGAAGATCAAAACACCCTATATGGGTCTTTCCCTGAAGCATACGGTATGGGGAAAATAAGTAAAGATGATTCACTTGTAGCGCTTTATGAAGAAGCCTACAACAAAATGAATGCTTTCATTCATGGAAAAATCAAAACAAAAAAGATTTTTGATATCGAAAAACTAGCCGATTATCATGCGCTTATTGATTTGGTTGGAGGACATCATAGCTTGGATTGGAGTGATGTAAAATACTATTATAATCCTGAATCAAGATTATTAGAACCTGTGGCCTATGAGTCTTTTTCTATCCGAGAAACAAAAACCCTTGCAGGCAGTTTCAAATACGACCAATGGGATGATAAAGCACCAAGCTTCCATGCACTTCTCTTTTCGGATAAAGATTTTTTTGAAGCCTATATGAACTCAGTTAAGCGTTTGTCCAAAAAGGAGTTTATGGATGACCAATTAGCAAAACATAAAGATCGCTTGGAAAGAAAGCATGCCATTCTCAATCTCCAATATGCATACAAGTCTTGGAATACGGCTCCTTATTATGGAAACCAAAAGCGAATGAAAGCCTTGTCTAATCCTAAATTACATGTAAGGGCTTACGCACATGAAAAAAATGGTAAACTGGTCTTACAATTAGTGAATCTAACAAATCTTCCCATTGAGGTAAAGAAGATCAAATACGGTAAGCAGAAGTTAAAAGATAATTTCGTAATCGCTCCCAAGAAAAGATTTTCTTACCCCTCTCCAATAGAAATGGAAACCCACTTGGAATTTGTCAAAGGTGAGAAATGTGAAATAGAAACTTCTGTATTGGGTATGTCCAAAGAAATTGATGCAGAAGCTTTACCCATTGAACTAAAATCTTTTAGTGATACGGCAATTATTACAAATAAAGACGTCTCTAAGAACATCTATATAGACAGTATTCGAAAAACAGCCCTAATCGGAAGTGGAACTATTTCAGAATCGCTGCATTTTTCAAATGATTGGACCGTTAAAATTTATCCCAATGCTAAGATTTCGCTAGGGAGAAATGTTTGTTTGAAAATTGACGGTAGATCCTACTTCAGAGGTAATGAAGAGGAACCAATCAGCATTACTTGTGACTCAGGCTCAACAATAATAAACTCTTACATAGCGCAATGGAGCTATGTTAATTTTAATGCTACAAAGGATTTTCAAATCAATAATTCAGGTAGGCTTATCATGCAATATTCTGTAGCAAGTGGCATACAATTTTTAAATAGTGAAGAATTCTTAGTTAATCACTGCTTTATTGAAAGTAAAAATGTTGGAATTAGGAATTACAAAGGACTTTTAAAAATTCAGAATTCAATACTTAAAAGCCCTGAGTGCTTTCATAATCAAATGGGAAATGCCCTTTTTACAAATTGTACTTTTTTCGGGGATAAGGCTATTGCTGGCTACGAAAGTCACACACAAGCCAAAAAATGCAGCAACTTGAAAATTGAAGAACTTAAAAACGCAAGCGTCAAATGGTCATGAGGTTGTTGTTCATAGCATTCTTGTTATCCGGACTGAGCTTTGGGCAACGTTCTGAAATAAATCAGCTTGAAATTAAGCTTGACGATCCAGATGATTTTTCTTTCATCATCGTAGGACACATACACGGATCAAGTAAAAATGTTGCAGGTTTTCCAGCGAGTACTTTTTTGGGAAATATCGATCAAATGAATGGCTGGAATGCTTCTTTTATGGCTTCTTTAGGTGATCTATTCCTTGCACCATCCAAAGAACAAAAGAACTACCAACAGTCCTTTTTCTCCAAAATAAACACCCCCATATTTAATGCTGTTGGAAATCATGATATAGAGGATTTTAACTGGACTAAAAATTTCGGAAAATCCACTTATGCTTGGGAAATTAATGGTCATCAATTCATTGTTCTCGACTTAGAAAGAGGAAACGGTAGTCTTGAGAATTTTCAAATCAAATTACTAAAGTCAAGTATTTCTAAATTAAAAGATGGGAAAAACCTTTTCGTATTTGGCCACCGCCCCATATTTACCGAAGGGCATCCTAAATTAAATGATGTCTTTCCAGACAATACTGCCAGTGGAACAAATTTCAGAGAAAAGGCACTTCCTTTATTAAAAAAAATACCGAAAAGCTCCAATGCATATTGGTTTGGAGGCAGTATTGGAGGAATGGCTCCGGTATCCTTCTTTTACCACAGGGAGAAATCAAATGTACACTTCATTGCTACAGCCATTAGAGATTTGCCAAGAGATGGCGTTCTTCTATGCCGCATAAAAAATGATAAGGCTTCTTTTGAATGTAAATCCTTTACAGGGCAAAAGTTAAAATCCTTGGAGACATACGATTTAAAATACTGGAAGACCCACGATAATACAAAACCATTTAATTGGCGTCTATTGCCCTTGTATGCCTATCAAATGATAACGGGTTGGCATTTTTGGATTGGAGTTTTATTCACCATCCTCTCCTATTTTGGTTTTAAATTTCTGGGTAGAATCATAAAAAAGTGGAAGGCAAAAAGAAATGGCTAAGCGTCCTAAAATAGCTTTTCTTTACTCAGAATTGGCTGGCTACTTTATGGCATGTATCGATGAGTTAAAAAAAGAGGCAGATGTTCTCATTATTCGCTGGCCTGTGAACAAAGAAGCACCTTTTCAATTTGATTTTTCCGGGATTGAATGTTTGGAAAAATCTGAATTGCCAGGTGACGGTCTAATAAACAAAGTGAAAGTCTTTCAACCAGATGTACTCTTTTGTAGTGGATGGATGGATAAGGACTATTTGACCATAGCCAAGCACTTTAGAAAGGAAATTCCTGTACTTGTTGGCATGGACAATCCCTGGTTTGGAAACTTCAAGCAACGATTGGCTAGTGTTCTTGCACGACCTAAACTTCATCGGCATTTCTCTCACGCTTGGGTAGCGGGTGAACCTCAAGCTAAATTTGCTAGAAAACTTGGGTTTAAAGGTGATAAGCTTTTAACAGGACTCTATTCTGCGGATTATAAGCTTTACGATAAGTTCTATAATGAGACTATCACAGAAAAAAAGAAGAACTTTCCTAAACGTTTCTTGTACATAGGGCGCTATGTGGAATGGAAAGGAATAAATGAAATGTGGGAGGGCTTTGTTGAGGCAAATGCACAAAATGGAAATGAGTGGGAGCTTATTTGCATTGGAACAGGAGAGCTATTTGAACAACGCCCAGAGTTGCCAAATGTTAAGCACATTGGATTTGTACAACCCAAGGATTTTAAGCAGTATTTAGAAGCTACATCTGTGTTTGTTCTAGCAAGTAAGTATGAACCTTGGGGAGTTGTTGCCCATGAGATGGCAATTTCCGGCTACCCCATGATAATATCCGAAAAAGTTGGAGCTTCTTCTGCATTTTTACAAGAAAACAGAAACGGAATTCTAGTGAATGATGTTAATTCAGAAAATATGGCTAGTGCTTTTTCTAGCCTGATGACCCTAAACCAGTCAAAATGGAACGAAATGTCGGATAAAAGTCGATTTTTAGCAGAACAAATTAACCCAAGCATTTGGGTAGAAAATATCAAAGGTTTGATATAAAAAATCCCCCTAAGTAAAACTTAGAGGGATCCTTCTTATTTATTTCGAAAATTCTAGCAGTCTTCCATAATTACATCCGGAAACTTTGCTTTATTAAACTTAAACATTGCGTCACTCACGGTTTCATTTGTTTTAAAGCTCGTGATATGGTATTTCGCTGTGCTACCGTCCTTGAAGGAGATAATAAAGTAATCAACCGTCTTCTTAGTCTTGTTCACTTTAATTTGAATGGTGTGATACTTCTTTTCTTTTGGTTTTAATGGCACCAAGTTAATCACATCATATTTAGTTCCACTAATGGTTTGTTCCTTTAAGTAACGGTACTTGAAGTCTTTTTCCCAAATCGTAAACATTTCACTTGGCTCGATAAATTCTCCATCCTCGCTCAATTCAGATGCAGGAGAACAATAAGCTTCTTCATCTTCGATTAGGTGTGTTACGACTGTTCTTCCATCACAGTATAGGTTCTGACCTTCACCTGTTTCTACAAAGAACTTTGTTCCTTTAACCGTTATTTTTCCCTTGCTCACATCTTTAACAGCTCCTTTTGTATAAGTCTTGGTAAAAGATGCTTTTACTGTTGTAAAGCCTTCTGCTTTTTTTGAAAGCTCACTTAAAATCTTCTTGGATTTATCCTCCTGAACTAAAGTTGGAGTTGTGGTTGAAACAGCCGCCACAGAGAGTCCAATAATTAATGCTAAAATTTTCATTCGTCTACTTTTTCAATGTTTGAAGACCCCGGGTTCAAAAACTGTTCCAAACTAATTTCATCAGGATATAAAACCTCTCTAGCCTTACTTCCTTTGAAGGGTCCAACTATACCTGCAGCCTCCAGTTGATCAATGATCCGGCCCGCTCGATTGTATCCCAATTTTAGTTTTCGTTGCAGCAATGAAGCCGAACCTTGCTGGTGCAAAACTACAATTTTTGCTGCTTCTTCAAACAATGCATCTCTATCCTCTTCATCAATATCTAAAGCGCTATCTCCTCCCTCCGGAATGTACTCCGGCAAATGCAATGCATCTGGATAGGCTTTTTGTCCTCCAATAAAGTCACAAATATCATCTACTTCTGGCGTATCCACGAAACCGCATTGAATACGTATTAAGTCATTTCCAGTACTAAAAAGCATGTCTCCACGACCAATTAACTGATCTGCTCCACCAGCATCTAAAATAGTTCGTGAATCAATTTTAGATGTCACTCTAAATGCTATTCTAGCAGGGAAGTTCGCCTTAATTGTTCCTGTAATAATATTTACAGAAGGACGCTGTGTGGCAACAATTAAGTGGATTCCAATAGCTCTTGCCAACTGAGCCAAACGAGCTATAGGGGTTTCAATTTCCTTACCAGCCGTCATAATCAAATCTGCAAACTCGTCAATTACAAGAACTATGTATGGTAAAAAACGGTGTCCGTTTTCTGGATTCAATCTTCGATTGATGAACTTTTTGTTGTACTCTTTTATGTTACGACACTGAGCTTCCTTAAGAAGATCATAGCGCTCATCCATTTCTATACAAAGAGAATTCACGGTATTTACAACCTTTGCCGTGTCCGTAATAATGGCTTCTTCCTCACCGGGTAGTTTGGCTAAGAAATGGCGTTCTATTTTATTAAACAAGGTTAATTCAACCTTCTTTGGATCAACTAAAACAAACTTCACCTGCGACGGGTGTTTTTTATAGAGTATGGAAACTAAAATAGCATTCAACCCTACCGACTTACCTTGACCTGTTGCACCTGCCATTAGAAGGTGAGGCATTTTTGCTAAATCATAAATAAAGGTTTCGTTAGATATTGTTTTCCCCAAAGCAACGGGCAATTCAAAATCGGAATTCTGAAATTTTTCTGAAGCAATCAAAGATCGCATACTCACAATATCAGGGTTTGAGTTAGGAACTTCTATACCAATCGTACCTCTACCTGGTATTGGCGCAATAATACGTATTCCCAATGCTGCTAAACTCAAAGCAATATCGTCCTCAAGGTTTTTAATCTTGGATATACGAACCCCAGCGGCTGGAACTATTTCGTATAAGGTAACCGTTGGTCCAACTGTAGCCTTGATTTTATCAATCTCAATTTTATAATTCGCAAGTGTTTGAACAATGTTATTCTTATTGTCCTCTAACTCTTGCTTATTAATTTTTATAGTGTTATCCCCATGAGCAGCTAATAAGTCTGTACTCGGAAGAGTATAAGAAGAAAGCTCAAGTGTTGGGTCAAATTCACCAAACTCCTCTAACTTTTCGTTTATGAGGTCTTCTGTCATTTCCTCCTCTGATTTGGGAACTTCTACTTCAAAACCTTCATCCTCTGTTTCTGCTGTTGTATTTTCCTCTGTTCCCTCAGCTATGGTTATTTCAAAGTCATCATCTGCTTCACTAGTCGCTTCTGATTTCTCCTCTTCCTCTTCATCACCAAAAGATATCGTCTCAGAAATTTGTTCTTCAACGATCTGATTCTCTTTTATCGGGTTAACAATATGAATATCCGTTACAGCCACTTGCTCATTATCTTCTTCTTCAGCTATTTCGGCTGCATCCTTTTTTGAGAACCAAGAAGAAAAATCTGGATTAAAAAGAATTACAATAACAATAAACAGGGAACATAGAATCAATAAGCCAGCTCCAATTTTACCTAAGGATGCCGCCAACCATGCATTTGTGAAATAACCAAAAGCACCTCCGGCTAAAAAGCCATCATTTCCACTAAACAATCCAAAGAAAATAGAAAGCCATACAACGCTCACCAAGGTGATTACCGTGGTCTTTTTTAGAGGTAATAGTTTAATTCCTGCTGAAATCCATAGTCCGAAAATAAATAACAATAGAATCAGACCAAAAGATGAAATACCGAACCAGTTGTACATTAACTGGTGAGAAAGACTTGCACCTAACTTACCTAGCCAATTCTCAACGGTAATATTTGAAGAGGAGAAAACTGCTTCTAAAACAGATTTACCATCAACCAGCGACTGATCTGCTTTCCATGTAAAGAAATAAGATGTTAGGGCTAACAATAAATAAAATGAAGCCAGAACCATTAAGGCTCCTATGGTTTTTCTTGTCCTGGGATCTTTTACAAAAGCGACAATTTTTGAAATCCATTCTGGGTTTTTCCTAGCCGATCGATCTTTCTTTTCTTTTTTCGAACGAGACCGTCTCCCAGATTTACCCTTGCTATTTAAACTGTTTTTCGCCATTAATCTTACGAAGATACAATGGCTTTAAGCCTATTGTAACTGTACTTTAAGCATTCATCCACATAGCAATGTGAATTTAACGCATACTGCTGAATTCCTCTAAAGACAAAATGGTATAATCCTCAGGTATCTTGAATGCTTCTTTTGGCACCTCAAATGATTCAACATTAGTCAAGGATTTTTTCTCAAAATACTGCTTATCAATAAGCACGGTATATGATAAAACATATACCCCCTTGACGCCTGTAAACACTTGACTGAATCTATGATCTACTGAGCCCGTATAAGTGACATTGTAATCGACAGAATCGAATACAATATCTGCTTGGGCAACAAATAAATTTGAATCAAGTGGGTGAACATCAGGAGTTCCCCATGACTTCATATGACACCTTTTTGAAGTATCCTCCTCGATAGGAATTTTAACCGCATACTTTTCTCCGTAAAAATCAAGAAGAACATAGGACATCATACTATCAAGAAATGCGAGATATATTTGCTCGCCTGTTTTAGTATGCTGAACTCTTTTTAGGCTATCTCCTGAAATGAATTCTGTTATGAATTGAGGATCCTTTTTTAATTCGTTAGAATCCAAATCATAATAAGTCATTTGATAGTCTAAACGTCCTGAAAACTGTCCTAGGCTGGCGAATGAAATGACCAGAAATGTTAAGAGAAAAAATGTTGGTTTATTCGTAGTCTTCTGAGTCCCAATCATCGTCTTCAGATTTTTCTGTTGGGGCAAATATTTTGAATAACTCATTGATTTCATCCTTCAATTTTGGGTAAGTGATTTCAACACAATCCTTATCAAATTCAAAATCCTTGTCGGTTACATTGTAATTCAAATCAACCTCAACTGCTTCAAAACTCATCAGTACACCATAATAACGAATGCTGTACTTCAAAAGAACACCTTCAATTTCGTTATAAGGGTTAAACCAATTTGCATTTTTCAAAGGGATTTTATCTGTGTAAGCCAACTCTATTTCCTTGTTCATGTCAGCACTAACCGTAGTCACAACGGTCACAGGAAATCCGGCAACGCTGTCTTTTCTGGTAGTAGATAAATAAGTTATTTCAGGAAATTCAGCTAGCTCCTTTTTCACATCTTCTTTGCTACAAAGAGCAAATTCTTTCTGACCCAGATTCTTTAAGGCCACTTTTAACTTTTCCTCTTTAGTGTCAACTACAAATGTTGTGTTCACTGTAGCGTTCCCAGCTATTTGTCGGTACCTGTCTCCTCTGAATACCATTTCGCTTTCTTTTGGCAACATGGCCTTCATGAAATTGTCCTCTGGAATCTCAGGGTAACTCACACTATAAACAATTCGTCCATGCGGAGTCTTATCCACTTTTTCCTTCGAATCCGATCCACATCCTGATAAAAGAACAATAATTGAAACGAAAATTCCGATATGTAGGTAGTTCTTCAGAGCCCTTTTTAAGAATTGACAAATATAAGATTTAAAATGAGTTTATAGACCAAGTAGACAAATTCTCCCATCTAAAGCAATATTTTTCCTACAAAAAAGGGACACCTAAGTGTCCCCTATTCGTTATTCCGGTATCATTTAATATGAACTAACTACTTACTACCAAAAAGTTCCGAAATAACTTTAACCAAAACCTATTTCAAATATATTGAAAAAATTGGGTAATTAAAAATGATTTAGGAAAAAGATAGCTTAAGATTTCAGAGGTGTTTACTTTAAATAGTTAAAAGCAAGGAACAATTCAGTGAAAAAGTACTGTAAAAATAAACACCTCTTACTCTCTATTTTGGCTGTTGTTAGTTGCATAACAATTAGTAGTTTTGAAAAGTTACATCTAACTCAAAAAAAATTATTTATGAAAGTAGCAGTTATATTATCCGGTTGTGGAGTTTACGATGGAAGTGAAATCCATGAAAGCGTTTTGTCCTTGCTAGCACTGGCAGAAGAGGCTTGTGATTATTCGTGTTTTGCCCCAGATATGGAACAACATCACGTAATTGATCATACCAAGGGTGAGGAAATGAATGAGAAAAGAAATGTATTAGTGGAGTCTGCTAGAATCGCAAGAGGCGAAATAAAGCCTTTGAGTGATTTAAAAGTTTCTGATTTTGATGCCTTATTTTTACCCGGGGGATTTGGCGTAGCTAAAAATTTTACCAAATGGGCTTTTGAAGGACCTTCAGGGAGTATAGTAGGTGACTTAAAAAACAAAATCCAAGAAGCTGTAGATTCAAAAAAGATAATTGGAGCTGTTTGTATGAGTCCTACTACCTTGGCAAAAGCACTTGAAGGTAGCGGAGTTTCTGCAGAGTTAACTGTGGGAACTACCACAGAAGCATCTCCTTATGAAATAGAAGCAATATCTCAAGGAATGGAGTCCATTGGTGCCAAAGCAATTCAAAAATCTGTTAAAGAAATTCACGTTGATCAAAAGAACAAAATAGTCACTGGACCATGTTACATGATGGAAGCGAGCATAATTGATATTAGAAACAATACCTTAGATGTTGTAAGGGCAATGAAAAAAATGCACTCCTAGAAAACCAAAATGGTATTTAAGGCGTTAATATGTTATGAAAAATCTTTTATTATTAACCGCGCTATACGTACTTTTGCCGAGCTGTTCTGCTCAAAAAAAAGAAGATAAAACGGCGGATAAAAAATTATCACAAGTGGAAGAAAACAAAATTGATACAATCACTCTGGGAGCGGGTTGTTTTTGGTGTGTGGAAGCAATATTTGCCGAAACAAAAGGCGTTGTATCCGTTAAATCCGGTTACTCTGGTGGAGAGATTAAAAACCCTTCATATAAGGAAGTGTGCACGGGAAGAACGGGTCACGCAGAAGTCGTTCAAGTTGCTTATGACACGAGTGAAATTTCTCTCCAGGATATTTTAGAAATATTTTGGCAGACGCATGATCCAACCACCCTAAATCGTCAAGGAGCAGATGTTGGTACGCAATATCGCTCTGCTATATTCTACCATAACGAGAGACAAAAAGAAGTTGCTGAAGAGATTAAAAGTCGTTTAGATTCTTCTGGAGCTTGGAACAATCCAATCGTAACTGAAATTACTGCATTTGATACATTTTATGAGGCAGAAGATTATCATCAGGATTATTTTGCTGAAAATGGTGATCAGCCCTATTGCCGAGCTGTGATTCGTCCTAAACTTGAAAAGTATCGCAAGGCATTTAAAGACAAACTTAAATGACATCAAAAAGACTCTGGGATCAAGCAGGCTTAAGATATAAGTCACATCCTTGGCATGGAATTGAACTACATTCTGACAGCCCAAACAGCCTCATGGCATTTGTTGAAGTTACCCCGCACGATAGTGTTAAATATGAGATCGATAAATTGAGTGGTTATCTTAAAGTAGACCGCCCTCAAAAGTTTAGCAATATAGTTCCGGCCTTATATGGATTTCTGCCTCAAACATATTGTATGGAAGAAGTGGCTGAAAGATGTAAGACGATTACTGGTAATTCTGAAATAGTTGGAGATGGGGACCCATTAGATGTTTTAATACTATCGGAAAGAAATATTACACATGGGAATATTTTGGTTCCCTGCATTCCCATTGGAGGCTTGAGAATGATTGACGGCGGAGAAGCTGATGATAAAATCATTGCTGTTTTAAAGGGGGATGAAGTTTACAAGGACTGGAATGATATCAGTGATTTACCTGAGAATATGATTGAAAGATTGCACCATTACTTTCTAACCTACAAGAACATGCCAGGGCAAAAAGCCAAGTGTGAAATTGTCGAAATATATGGGAAGGATGAGGCCAATCAAGTCATTCAAGCCAGTGAGAAAGATTACAAAAAGCACTTTGGAAATATAAACGACCGACTGGATGCGGCAGTAAGAAAAGACTTTATAGGATGAAAATATTGATGGTATGCTTAGGCAATATTTGTCGGTCGCCCCTAGCGGATGGAGTTATGCGCGCCAAATTAGACGAAAAAGGAATTACCGCTGAAGTAGATTCTTGTGGAACAGCGGCATATCATGTTGGAGAGGCACCAGATTCTAGGATGATTGCAACGGCAAATGCAAGAGGTGTGGATATATCTATGCTTCAAGCAAGACAGTTTTCCGTTTCCGACTACGATATATTTAATCGCATTTATGTGATGGACCGTTCGAATTATAAAAATGTGATTGCCTTGGCAAGAAATGAAGAAGACAAGGCGAAAGTTTCACTACTTCTCTCCCACTCCAATTCAAGGTATTCTGAGGTCCCAGATCCTTATTATGGTGGACAAGATGGCTTTGACCTGGTATTTGATTTAGTAGAAGATGCATGTGAGAACATAGCACAAAAGCTGAATGGCTAAACTATACATCATACCGTCGCACTTAGGTCACCCCGCAAAAGATCAACTCTTTCCAAGCGAAACAGAGATCATCCTAAACTCATTGGATTCTTTTGTCGTGGAGAACCTAAAAAATGCCCGTCGATTTTTAAGAAGTGCTGGGTTTAATGGGGTGTTTGATGATTGCACTTTTTACGAAATGGACAAACATCAAGAAAACCTGAATTGGTCAAAATTTATAAGTCCGTTGAATCAAGGGAAAAACATTGGCTTGATATCGGATGCTGGCTATCCTGGAACAGCAGATCCAGGAGAAGAATTTATTTGGGAGGCACATCAAGCAGGTCACAAAATTAAACCGCTCATTGGGCCTAGTTCAATTTTATTGGCATTGGCATCCAGTGGTTTAAATGGTGAAGGATTCCATTTTCACGGCTATGTTCCGATTGATAAAAGGGAAAAAAGTAAGTTTTTATCTCATTGTGAGGGTGAGCTAAAACGAACGGGGCATACCCAAATTTTTATGGATACCCCTTACCGTAATGAGCAACTTCTTGAACTCATTTTAAAAGAGTGTTCCCCCAAAACTAAATTGTGTGTGGCTGTTCATCTGACACATCCAGATGAAAAAATTATCAGTAAGCCCATTGCGAAATGGAAAAATGGTCTGCTGAAAATGCACAAAAAGCCGGCTATGTTTTTATTGGGTTAAATTCCATAGAGCTTAAAACCTTTAGACTCTTTCTTTATCCTCCAAAATAAAAACCAACATAAGGACTAACAAAAAAAGCACTCATACTGGTTCTTGGACTTTCATCTATCCTACGATAATCAGAAGTCCATTTTTTATTTGATATATCCCACTGATACCCCCCACGAACACCAAGATTGACGAAGGAGAAATTCATTCTAAAATCTGCTACTGCACCGAGTGTAAAAAACCAATTGTTGTACTTTTCTATGATGTGATTACTTGTAAATATCCCATTAGAATATGCTGGCACTGTTTCATCCGTCGTCATTCCTAACTTGCCAAAACCATATTCCATACCTATTCCAAAATTGAACATTTCAGATAAAGTTGGCTCGGTCATAACCTGCACTTTGGTCATCCAATAATCTATGCTCAATTCCAAACTGTCTCCAAGTTGATTTTTAATGGTTGGTGAATAATAAAATCCAAAATTCGCCATATTCCACTCATTTTCTAGAATTGAATACTCCGCTCCGTAAGAAACAAACGGCAGGACCATTTCTGAGGCATCCAAACTGCTTAAAAATGAGTTGAAATCATCCCACTTGTAAAAACTAAGATTATACAAACCGTTCACCCCGCCATAATAGGAATAAGAGCCATAGATGTTATAATTTTCATCTTCGTTGTCAAGATCTTTAAAGTCCTCGTTTATAGACTTTTTGTTTATGATAACGTAATCAAACTTTCCATACAAATCTGAAAAATAAGTGCTATCCTCATATACTTTAGTCGCAACCACTTTACCATCTTCCTCCTGCGCAAGTTCAACAAGATTTTCAACGTTCATATCCCCCTTACCGTATTGATAATAATCACTTTTAGGATAAAAAGTAGCGATTGCCATAACTTTGTTCTTCAAGCGGGGATGTTCCGAACTGGTAATCCTATTAGCCAAGGATTTAAAGTGATAATGCTCACACCATTCATCTTCTTCTGCCGTAGTGGTATGACACCGTCCAAACTGTCCAAAGAATTTCTCATTAGGATAGGTCTCTAGCAATTTTGTAAACTGATTATACATGAACTGTTCACGATAAATTCTCTCTTGAATCGTTCTTCCTCCATCCATAATAGAACGTTCAACATTTGCCTCCAAACCATCAATTATTCTTTTGAATTCTGCAAAATCATCCCCTAGGAAAGCTTCATAATCATCCTCATATTTTTTGAAGTTCTTTCTGATTAATCGAACAGAACCATAAACGTTAAACTTATCGACGGGCATTGAGTAATAATCCATGCTCGTTTTTCCTTCAGAATCTTTTTTAAACTCAAGAGCTCTATCCATTATGTAGGCATCCAAACTCTTGATTGATTCTATATGAAGAGCAATGCTATCGGGAGCCTTAAAGCTTTTGTGCCGTTCACAAAGCTGATTCATTAAATGTACTGAGGTTTCATACCCCCTTTCCATATCAATTCCGTGCACTTGAATCTTTTCAGAACTATCCAAGCTTGAATTAAATTCAAATAATTTCCTGTAAAAATCTCCATATTCATTGTAAGAATTAGCTTCTAAGAAGTTAATAATATTGGTATCACCCGTTTGAACATATTGGTTAACTAAATTCCCTCTACTATATCCAAATTCCAGGAATAAATGACGTACACCGGCTTTTTCATGCAGGTATCTGAGCATTTTAACTTGCATTCGAATATTACTCACTCGAAAAGTATGATTCTCACCAGTGAAGAATACATTAAAACTATCCACAGACTCTTGAAATACCTCAAACCCGTCAATGTTTTTGGTACTATCTAAGTTTAGTGTAGTAAAAGTAGGTGTTTGAGCCTTAGCTATTTGAAAAAACGAAAGCCCAAAAAACAAGGTTAAGGTGAGTTTATAGTTCATATATTATCAAAACGATTAAAGACCGAAAAGTTACAAATTTTTGTAACCTAAAGTTAGATTTAAGTTATGATGCTGAGAAATGAAAAGTTTATCTTTAACATATCAAGCTTTAAAATCAGTGCACAAAGAATATCATAAAACAAACGAAGAAATTCAAAATGAAAGTGTATTGATTGAAAAGGCTAAGACGAACTTAAATTTTTTCAAACCCTTATATGAAAAGTATCATGAGCCAATTTTCAGTTTTATATACAAGCGCTGTAATTCAATAGAAGTTGCTCAGGACATCTGCCAACAAGTGTTTCTGAAAGCAATGAGAAAAATTGAATCATACCAGCATAAAGGTCTCCCTTTTAGCAGCTGGTTGTATCGGATTGCCTTTAATGAATGCAACAATTATTTCAAGCAAAACTCAAAGGATCGAGCTTTAAATCTTTCATTGAAAGATTTTGAAATATTTGAAGACGACAAGGAAGAGAAAGAGCTTTTGATCCAAAAAATGAAACATGCGCTTTCTCAATTAAAAACAGCAGAGCTTCAATTAATCGAAATGCGCTTTTTTGAAGGAAGATCTGTAAGGGAAATAAGTGAAATTTTAGAAATCAGTGAAAGTAATGTCAAAGTAAAAACCCATAGAGCCATGGAAAAACTGCGTGCTTTCGCTAATCAAGGATGAAAATGGAAAAATTTAAAATCAATATTGACCGAAAAGAACCGAGTTCAGATGAGATAGCTAAAATGCAAGATTTTTCCAATCTGGTCTCAGCTGCAAAAGGAACAGGATTATCATTTTCTGCTCCACTCCTTGCTGCAAGCTTTACCCTCTTATTCGTGTTAAGTATGGCAAGCTTCTTTGACGCGCCTTCAGAGGCTGATAACGGTGCCTTCGAGAAAAAATTAGCTCAAAATGATTCTGCTCAAACAAATAAGAGCGAATTATTCGTTAAACCAGAATTATCATTCGAAAAGCTAAATTATGCAGGTCAAAACCTAAGTTTTACAAGCAAAAATGGAAGTAAATTCAAGATACCAAGCAATGCCTTTGTCGATAAAAAGGGAGTTGCCGTCAATGATAATGTTGAAATCAAAATAAGAGAATTTCATGACCCCGTAGCTATCTGGTGTTCACAGATCCCTATGAATTACGATAGCTCAGGCCTTATTCGTCCTTTTGAAAGTGCTGGTATGATTGAGTTTCGCGCATACATAAACGGCGAAGAATTAAAACTTGCCCCCAACAAAGAGATAGATGTTGAAATGCTATCCTACAACGATGAATCTCGCTTCAATTATTACCATTTAGATGACTCCACCAAGAATTGGACTTACCTTGGGAAAGATTCTATCATTCACGAAGAAATTGCTTTTACGCGACAACCTGACAAGTATGTTGATCCTTTGGAAGAGGAAATAAGAAAGGCGGAAAAAAAGCTCATTTTACATCAAGAAAAAGAACCTAAGAAGCCAGCTAAAAAGTCGGATCAGCGCTACACCTTTGATTTGGATATTGACGTCAAAAATTTCTCCTACTTAGCTCAGTTCAATAAGGTGAAATTTGAGGTTTTGGAAAATCAGGGTTTTGATGCAAGCATTTACAATCAATCTTGGTCGGATGCAAGGCTTACAGAATTGATAAAATCAGAACTCTATCAAATTGAGCTAATTTCTAAAAAGGAGCGAAAGAAATTTAAGGTCCTTCCTATTCTATCAGGGGCTGATCTTGAAAAAGCCATGCGCACTTACAAGGCAAAATTCATGAAATGGGAACTTAAAAAGGCCGAATTGAAACAAGATGTTGATGAGATGAAGGCAAGATTTGCAACTAAACTAGAGAATTGGGAGACAGAACAAAGAGAAGCGGAAGAACAAGCCAAATTGGAACAAGCAAATCAACTAAGCCAAGCCCAGGTAAAATCTGAATTTCTGCAAGATGGTAATATGGCAGTGAAAAGAAAGTTTAAGATTCGGCTGACCGGAATATGCAATATCGATTATCCATTGCCAATTGAATTAAGCAGCATAGAAGAGCCAGCAAAACCAAAAGGGAAAAAGAAAATAGCGGCATTCATGGATAAATTGACCCATGCCATCATCATCCCTTCAACCGTTTACTTAATTGAAAAGGGTAAGAATTTGATTTATGGCTTTAAAAAATCAGAGCTTAATGAATTTTCCTTTAACCCCAATGAAGAAAACACAATTTGGTTCGAAACGAATGATGGAAAAATAGCCGTTTTTAGATCTGCTGATTTTTCTACATTAGAAAGCACCGATGAGGCATATCACTTTGTTGTAGAAGTTTGTCAGAAAAAAATTACGACTAAAGAAGAATTGGAGGCATTTTTGTTGGGAAAAGCCTAAATTTGAAATATGCACCGCTTGCTTTTGTTTATCTTATTACCCTTTGTTTCCTTTTCACAAGAAGATACTGTTAAACATGGAACAATAAAAATCGAAAAGCAATACACTGCTGCTGACTATTTCCCCAGAATTAATGGCAATTACGGGGGAGATATCAGTGCCGCTGAATTATGTGAAAGTAAAGGTGTAGAATTTGGTGCTCCAGTTTTTGTGAAAAGCTTTGTTTTAAGATGCTCCTACTTTAAAAACAAAGAAGGAATGATTTCAAATTCTCCTATGCTTACTGAAGAAATGTGTAAAGCGCTCAGTGCCTTGCCAGAAGGAGCCATCATTCATATTGAAGAGATAAAAGCAGTAAATGAAAAAGGTCAGGCGCTAAGAATATCATCTCTGCGCTATACTGTTAAAAACAAGGATTAATAATCCATTCAAAGTTCTAACTTTGCTTTATGAACCTGAATGAATTTGTAAGACTTGCTCTGATTGAAGATGTTGGTGACGGTGATCACACTTCACTTTCTACAATTCCCGAAACTGCCCAAGGAAAAGCACGCCTTTTAGTAAAGGCTGATGGTATTATAGCTGGAATTGATATTGGACTCGCTATATTTAAGGCAGTCGATGAAAACTTTACATTTCAGGTGTTTTTAAAAGATGGAGATGCGGTAAAATATGGCGATGAAGCCTTTTACGTTTATGGCCCTTCTCAAAGTATACTAAAAGCAGAACGCCTTGTATTAAATATAATGCAGCGCATGAGCGCCATTGCCACCAAAACAAATGAAATAGTCCGATTGCTCGAAGGAACTAAATGTAAAGTTCTTGATACTCGTAAGACCACTCCCCTTTTAAGATTTATAGAAAAATCTGCAGTAAAAATTGGTGGCGGTGTAAACCATCGTTTCGGGCTTTACGACATGATGATGATCAAGGACAATCATATTGATTATGCAGGAGGAATAAAGCAAGCTATAGATAGAGCAAATGAATATATTGCTAACAAAGGTCTTGATATAAAAATTGAGATTGAAGCGCGAGATTTAAATGAGCTTGAGGAAATTTTAGCTGTCGGAAATGTACATAGAATTATGCTGGACAACTTTAGCTATGACGATTTGCGCATTGCTGTTAATCGTATAGGTGACAAATATGAAACAGAAGCCTCTGGTGGCATTACAAAAGATACAGCTCGTAATTATGCTGAGTGTGGTGTAGATTACATCAGTATGGGGGCGCTTACGCATTCTGTTAAAGCTTTCGACTTAAGCCTTAAAGCGCTGGACTAATTTATTCAGCATAGCGTTCATTTCAGTCGACAATTCCAACTTTATACAAAGTAAACCGAAGACTAAAATCCCTAGCAATGATATCAGCGCATTGCTCCAAATACTCATGTGAACAAATTCAGTAACAAGAAAAGCGGCAGTGAAAATTAATCCGAAAGAAAGTGTAGACAAGACTAACTCTTTTGAGATTGGATGAATCTTTAACCAGGTGTACAACAATACAAAACGAACGACATTCATTATTAGATAGGAACACATGGTGGCTATGGCTATTCCTAAAGGACCGTATAGCTTAGAAAAAACTACATTACTAACTATTGCGAGCCCGATCAATAGAATTGTTAGGATGGCATTATAATAAAAACGTTTTGACGTTCCTATTATCTCAGCATTCGCACCTGCGATATGATCAGCAAGGAAACCAAGCCCTAGAAATAACATGAAGTATCTGTTTTCCAAATAAACAGCTGCATAATCACCACCTACTATGGAAAAAATCAAAGGTAAATTAAACCATACCCCCATAAAGATCACAGCCCCAATGATGAATTGAGTAACACTCGTTTTCTTGTAAACGAGTTCTATGTTGTCAATATCGTTTGAACTCCATGAATTGGAAAGAACAGAAGTAGAAATTTTTCTTATTGCTCTACTTGGAATTTGTACCACAACACTGTAAAAAAATAGGGTTGTATATATACCTGTCCAATACTCGCCATAGACTTTATCCATGAAAATACGATCAATTTGAGCGACAATGATGTAACCAAAGGCTGCTAAAACACTCCAAAAAAGACTTGAAACCATCAGTTTAGTTCCAATATTTACTGGCCTTGAAAACTTTATTAATGAATGCCGTAATCCATAAACGAGCATAAACACCACAAGTAAGATATAACTCAGGCAGACTAATAAAATAAACTCCTGAAAGTTTAAATCCAACAAAAGAAAAGCAACGAGAGAAACTCCAATTAGAACTCTTAAGATAAGCTCCTTAGCCAGAGTTCCAACAACTGATCTAAGCATCATTCGATAGTAGCTATCAAAGAAGGTAAAGAACATCAAGGCCATGGTAACCGGGATACAATAATAAATTATTGATTCCCAATACAATTCCTTGTTTTCAATAGCTGAGCTGCTGGAAATTAACCAAGGTTTGATAAAGTAAAACAGTCCACTGAACAGGATTGCACCAACAAGAAGTAAGATACTGGCTAGACTGGCTAGACCTTTATTGTAGTAATCTTCCGTTTTATACTTTGGATATAAAATAACGATTACCTGTCCTATTCCAAAAGAAAATATAGTTGAGAATATAAGACTATAAGAAATGAGTAGGCCGTATGCTCCAATTTCGTTAGGCGAAAGAAATTTAGGAATGAGAAAGCCACTAACAACAAAGCCAACTATCACCCCTAAATAGGTTACAAGTGTACCTTTGGTAGCCTGGCTCTGAATAATTCCCATTGCTAATTAGAATTGCCAAACGGTAAAATTTGTCAAACCGTTTGTAGCAGTATAACTCTGTTTTTCCTTTAATATTTCAAATACGGGAAGATATCTTTCTCGTTCACTGTTATCTAGAATCAGCATTCCTCCATCTTTTATTTTAGGGATTGCTTTTATACAACATTCTGTTCGAGCCCTGCCATCCACTATAATGAAATCAAAACTTTTATTTTCCTCTTCATCTAAAGCAGAAAAATAGTTGTTGAACTCAGATTTTATCTGAAATCCATCGAAACTATCAAGTTCTGCTAAAGTAACTATATCCGGGTTTTTAAGTGCAGGAATTACCCTATAATCCACATTATCAAGCTTACGCTCTTTGAGCATGTTTTCTGTTATTTTAGACCATTCTTCATCATGCTCAACCGTGACCAAACTGTTTACTCTGGGAGCAATAAAAGCAGTACTAAAGCCACCTCCAAACTCAGCGCCCCTCATATCCTCCTTTAAAACCTTTTTGTAAAACTCAGTTGCCTGAGGAATAATCCAAGGTGATGGAAAATTCTTCTTACGATAAGACTTCCATTGCAACTTGATTAAGGGCCTTAAAAATCGGTACTTAAAATAGGAAAAACTAAAAGACTTTTCCTTGTTCAACTTTTTGTTGTATCCGGACCAGTTTTCGTGTGTATTCTTTAATATTTCTGGATAGGTACTCATATTCTATTCAATGTTTCGGCTAATTTTTGAGATTCTGCTTCCCATGTCATTTTATTCTCGATACAGGCCTTATAACCCCTTTCCATTTTTTCATCCCAATTCGATTCATCCCTTAAAACCAAATTGATGGTTTCGGCAAAACTGCCTGCATCTCCAGCTTCAAATATATAGCCGCATTCATTTTCTTTGACGATTCTTTTTAAAGGTTTGCACGAACTTACCATTAATAACTTTTTCGATAATAAAATCTGGAAGAGTTTATGCGGAATCGTGTGATCCGTGTGATTATTTGATAAATGAGGAATTATATTCAAGCTAGCATTGGCAATAAAGACTTTGACTTTTTCGAATGGAACTTGCCCGTGAAAGATTACCTGTTCTTCCAATCCAAGCTCTGAAACTTGTGCTTTCAGGCGTTCAACAGTATCACTTTGTCCGGATCCAACTATATCAAACCTAAGCTTTACACCCTCCTTTTTTAAAATACTCAAGCCAGCAATCGCTGTTTGGATTCCTCTATGAGGCCCTATACCTCCAATATATAAAATTGAAAATTCCTTATCCTCCCCATCACCTGATTCCTCAAACTTGAAATTCGAATATTCGTAATTTGAAATCACTGTGATTTTTGCAGCGTCAATATTATAGAGCTCCACAAGCCGGTTTTTCATTTCATCGACAACAGCAATAATATGATCTACTTTTTCACACTCCCTTTTTTCAATTTTACGCCATTTCTTTGGGTTGAAGAAAAGTCTGTTTTTAAGACGGATCATTGCCCCTTTTCTCCACGAAAACCAAGTTTCAATCCCCTCTGGATAATTTTCATGCATATCCAGGATAATACGCTTTCCCCTCTTATGCACAATTTTCCTGACCGAGTGTGATAGCGGTAAGTCATGCACATGAACAAAATCCCACTTTGAAAGATCTTCTTTTTTTAAATACTTTGAGAACAACGGATGGTAACAGAAACTGTAATTTATTATATCATAAATACCGCGCTTTTTTGTCGAATAGGATGCACCTATCCTTTCAACTTGAACCCCATTTACCGTTTCTTTACTTTTCTGGTTTTCATCAGCCTTGGGGACTACTACTTTCACGGTAAACCCTAACTTAACAAGCTCTTCTGCCTCTTTACGAACCCTAATATCCTGAGGATATTTTCCATCTAAAAGCATTAAAATCTTTTTCATTCTATGCCTTTTATCGCTTCAAATATTCTTTTTGCAGCAAAGCCATCCCACAGATCGGGTATTTTACCTTCCTTAGCAAGGACAAGTTCTAATTTTTGTTCTACTTCTTCAATGTCTGTAGTGCTTAGTTCATTTGTACCAATGTCGATAGTAATTGGCCTTTCCGTGTTCTCTCTTATAGTAACACAAGGCACCTTATAATAAGTTGTTTCTTCTTGAATACCACCACTATCGGTCAATACGAAAGCTGAATTTTTTATCAAATGCTGAAATTCAAAATACCCCAGGGGATCCGACAACACAATTCCTTGGTTGGATGTTAATTCGTCCAGAAAACCGAATTTCTCAAAACTTGCCCTTGTCCTAGGATGTATAGGAAAGACTAAGCTTTCGGTTTTTGAGAGTGCCTTGTCCAATACTTTTAACACTTTCTTGCATGCTTCAACAGTATCCACATTGGATGGTCGGTGCATGGTTACTAAAGCATATTTTTTAGGTTTTACCTTAAGTTTTTCCAATAAATCAAGGGAATCAATGGCTTTTTGGGACTTAACAAGACTGTCTATCATTGAATTTCCAACAAAAAACATATTGTTTTTTGACTTACCTTCTTTAACTAGGTTCTCTTCTCCGGAAGGTTCTGTAATAAAAAAGTAATCCGTAATCTCGTCTGTAAGAATTCTATTTATTTCCTCAGGCATTGTCCTGTCAAAAGACCTTAAACCACTTTCAATATGACCAATCTTAATCCCCATTTTATGGGCACAAAGCGCGGAAGCTAAAGTTGAATTTACATCGCCAACAACCAAAACCAGGTCCGGTTTAATCTCCATTAATTCCTTAGAAAGACGGTCAATGATGGAGGCAAAAAGTTCAACTGGGCTAAGATTAGAACACGACAAAAACCTGTCAATCTTAATACCTAACTGATCTAAGATTGAATCTGACATATTGTTATCATAGTGCTGTCCTGTGTGTACAATGGTCAGTTCTATATCATTCAACTCCGCAAATTCACGAAAACGGGTTACTTTAATAAAGTTTGGTCTTGTCCCTACAACTAATACTACCTTCTTCACAGCACGAAAGTAATAATTATTAAACGAGTTTATCCCAGGCAATGTTTATTCAGTAGCAATTAATCAGAAAAAAAATATTTCCCCTTTTCTTTTTATCTTCGGCACATGTCAAAACAGGTAATAATTAAACGGGCTTCCTTAATTCAAGCCTTGATACCCTTACTGGTGTTAATCGGTCTTTTAGGCCTCAATGTGATTATTTATGGTGAAGATTCATCATACGGCCCAAATCAAATTAGCTTGATTTTGGCTTCCGGAATTGCCGCCCTGATTGGTATTTACAATAAAGTAGATTACGGATATATCAAAGAGAAAGTCGTAAAGAGTATCTCTTCTGTAATGACCGCCATCATTATTCTTTTACTCATTGGCGCCTTGGTGGGAACCTGGGTCATCTCAGGAATTGTTCCAGCAATGGTTTATTATGGACTTCAAATCCTTAATCCCGGAATTTTCCTATTCGCAGCATGTGTGATTTCTGCTATTGTGAGTCTTGCGACTGGATCAAGCTGGACGACAATCGCCACCGTGGGTGCGGCACTTCTTGTTATTGGCGAAACGATGGGTATATCCTCAGCGATTACGGCAGGAGCCATTATTTCAGGAGCATATTTTGGTGATAAAATGTCTCCATTAAGTGACACTACGAACTTAGCACCCGCTGTTTCTGGATCGGATTTATTTACTCATATCCGACACATGGCATGGACTACAATACCTACATTTAGTGTAACACTTATTATCTTCTTAATTATTGGCTTTAGTTCAGGCGGAAATGCTTCACTAGATGTCTCTGATGGTATACTAAGAGCCCTAAAAGATAATTTCAACCTTACTCCTATTCTATTCATTGTTCCCATCGTGGTGATTTTCCTAATTATTAGAAAAGTACCGGCTATTCCATCTCTGCTTGCAGGGACCCTTTTAGGAGGCTTGTTTGGGATAATTTTCCAACCAAATATTATTGAATCTGTTGGGAGCGTTAATCAAATAAATGTTGACTTAAGTTCTTTTAAAAATGAAGAACTAAAATGGTTCAAGATAAATGAGGATGGAGACCGAGAAATTCTGGAGGATTTTAACATGTCAAATGCAAAGGCAGGAAAATATTTTTTGGAAGTTAAGGGTGATAATCAACTCTATGGATATGCCAACGTTAGCATACCTAATCATGGATCAGAAAAAACCGAAATTGGGACCTTAACAATCAAAAATGACGGAATAATACAGTCCAAAGAAAAGATCAACCTTTTTAAGACAGGTTATGCTAAAGCGAGCTACATTGCAGTCACCAATGCCATGATGACAAGCCTAACAAACAACGGCGAAAATTACATCCACACCGGAAACGAAAACGTTGATCAGTTAGTGCAGGGAAAAGGTATGGAAGGTATGTTAAATACTGTTTGGCTAATTATATGCGCAATGCTCTTTGGAGGCGTCATGGAGGCTTGTGGCTTCCTTCATAGATTAACAGAGGCTATTATGAGCGTTAGCCGCTCGAGAGGAGGCTTAATAGCATCAACAAGTGGAACATGTATTGTGTTGAATGGAACCGCATCTGATCAATATATGGCTATAGTAGTTCCAGGTAAAATGTTCAAGGAAATATATCAGCAAAAGGGGCTTGCTCCTGAAAACCTATCACGAACCTTAGAAGATTCAGGGACAGTAACATCCGTTTTAGTCCCTTGGAATACATGTGGAGCTGCTCAATCTAGCGTACTTGGAGTGGCAACAGGTGAATATTTTATGTTTTGCTTCTTTAATTGGTTAAGTCCTATAACTACGATAATTTACGGTTATTTGGGGATAAAAGTTAATAAACTTGAGACCAAAGAAGAAAACGGAATGCTTGTTGCAAATAGTGTTGATGATATTGATTAAGATTCTTTGAAAATTCTTAGTCTTTCACTAATTTTATAAAAAATATGCTATGAAAAATATTACTCTACTAGCTTGCACCTTACTTCTTGGAATTAGCTCCTACGGACAAATTCAGAACGATATTGATGCGGTTGTAAAACACAAGGTACTAGACGAATCTATAGTGGATAGTGTTTTCGGTATAACCCTTTATGAACCGCTAAATATGGTATTAAGCGGGGACTCTGTAAGAGAAAATGGGGGTTATGCTTGTAAAGGTTGGATAACCGACAACTATGATGATGGTAAACTACTGCATAAGGGCTTTTATATTGATGGACAATTAAAAGCTTACAAGAATTATTACCCTAACGGAAATATGGAAAGAGATTTTAGATCTATTGATAATTTCAATAGTATGCTAAAATTATACTACCCAAATGGTGAGCTAAAGTCCAGTGTTAGATATGTAAATGGCCTACCACAATTATGGATTGATTATTATGATGATGGTACTATGAAGTATTATGAAGAACATCACAGAAGCATGGAATATCAAATCGCAAAGAAATTCTATTATGACAATGGAAATCCGCAGGATATTCTTGAGCTTGACAACAAAAAGAAAATGCTTTACAACAAAGATGAATTCTTCCGAAATGGAAACGAACAAGTAGATGGTACCATGCATTATGATAGAGATGTTGCTACTTTTTATCGCACAGGAACTTGGAAATACTACAACGAAAGTGGTGATTTAAAGAAAGAGATCAAGTACTCTGACGGTAAAGTACTAGAAGAAAAAAAATACGACTAGTTTTTCAGAACTAACGGTTCACAACTCTCCGCTACTTGACTTTTACAGAGCTGAATTACATTTAATTTAGCATTGTGAAAAAGATAAACTTCATCAAGAATAAATACGTCATTACTGCTTTGGCCTTTGTTGTGTATTTGTCTTTTTTTGAAAATATCAACCTCATTTCTTTGGTAGGACTTAAGAAAAAACATTCTGAACTTCAAGTCAACATTCAAAAAAAGGAAAGAGAAATTGAGGATTATAGACAGAAATCCGAGAGCCTTACGAACTTTGAAATGAAGGAGAAAGTCGCTCGAGAAAAGTATAAATTCTGTAAAGAAGATGAGGTAGTTTTTGAGTTTAGTAATCGCTAATCCACTCATCTTACACCCAATTAACTATATTTGTTCAAAGCAAAAAAAGCTATGCTAAATTTTTCTGAATTTTCGTCTACCTCATTCGATGAATGGATTGAAAAAATAAAAACTGACCTTAAAGGGAAAGAGCTAAAATCCTTAAAAAAAGATAGTTTAGAAGGTGTAAGGCAAATGCCTTTTTCTGCGCCTCTTCCAGACATACCTGGTAACGATGAAGCCTTGGATATGCACCCCAAAAACACATGGGATTGTATCGAGATCATTGCTGATAAAGAAAGTAATGCTGCAAACAAGCATGCCCTTCATGCCCTTAT
Source organism: Flavobacteriales bacterium (assembly GCA_964230025.1). Lineage (GTDB taxonomy): Bacteria > Bacteroidota > Bacteroidia > Flavobacteriales_D > JAUILH01 > CAXRFO01. The sequence continues at coordinate 40,247 of CAXRFO010000013.1, forward strand.
GAATGGAGCCGACGGCCTTCATTTTGTTTTTCAAGAGAACTGGGACTGGGAAGAAGTGAGTAAAGGAATAAATTTTGAATATATATCCGTATATCTTGATCTATCTATGTGTGATCCTGACCTAAATGAGGAAATCTTTAAAGTTTGTCCAAGCCTAAACTGGATATCGTCTACTTCAAAAAGTCTAGGAAAAACATGTACAAATAACATAGTTAAAGCGGTAAACGAAGGAGCGATGGTGGATACAGAATTGGCCGTTGCACTAAATGAACTTAAAAGTCTTATCGAAAAAGACTTAGCTGCTGATCTTAATGAGGATGAAGCTTCTGCTAAAGTGTTTGCACTTATGGCGACAAATTCAAACCACCTAATTGAGGTGGCTAAAATTCGTGCGATAAAATATATGTACGCATTTATGTTGGAGAAAATGGGAGTTAAACACGATTGTAGTAAATTTCTGCACGTATATTCTATTCCTCAAGCGGCAAATAAATTCTCAAAGGATGTTGAGAACAATCTACTGAGAATGAGTTCAGAGTTAATGAGCACCCTTTTAGGAGGCAGTGATGCAATTGGTATCCTCCCCTACAACTTGAGCAAAGAGGAAGCTTCCATGCTATCTTATGATATCAGCAGAAATGTTTCAAACTTGCTAAGGGAAGAATCATACTTAGATAAGTGTGCAGACCCAACCAAAGGATCTTATTACTTTGAAGAATTAAGCGCTAAAATTATATCTAAATCTTGGTCCAAATTTCAAAGTATAGAAGCCTGCTTATCTAATACAGAAAAAAATGAGCTTATTGCCAAATGGCTTCAAAAGGATGCCAAGCAACGGAAAGTAAATTTTGAAAGCCAAAGTAAAAAGTTCATTGGTGCCAATATCTTTCCGTCCGATGAAAGCGAAACAAATTTTGAAGCCCATAACTACGGCTATTTAAGTGAAAGAAGTATTTATGCCCTAAATGAATTGAACCATGGCTAAACACAATTTTTCAAAAGTTGAAATTGATTTTCCTTCAACCCCAGATAAAAGTAAATCAAAGAAAAGTATTTGGGAAAGTCCTGAAGGAATTGAAATAAAATCATCCTATCATAAAAGTGATTTAAGCGACTCGGAGCTACTAAGATTTCAAGCAGGTCTTCCACCATATCTGAGGGGACCATACAGCAGTATGTATGCAACACGTCCGTGGACCATTCGTCAGTATGCTGGCTTCTCAACTGCAGAAGAATCAAATGCTTTTTACAGAAGGAATTTGGAAGCTGGACAAAAAGGTTTATCCGTTGCGTTCGATTTAGCTACTCACCGTGGCTACGATTCAGATCATCCAAGGGTAAAAGGGGATGTAGGAAAAGCTGGTGTAGCGATCGACTCTATCTTAGATATGAAGGTTCTTTTTAATGAGATACCTCTGGATAAAATGAGCGTGTCAATGACCATGAACGGAGCAGTGATACCCATTATGGCCTTTTATATTGTTGCCGCGGAAGAACAAGGTGTCGATAAATCAAAGTTAAGCGGAACCATTCAGAACGATATTTTGAAGGAGTTTATGGTAAGAAACACTTATATCTATCCTCCTTCACCATCCATGAGAATTATTGCTGACATTTTTAAATATACCAGTCAGCATATGCCAAAATTCAACAGCATTTCCATTTCTGGCTACCACATGCAAGAAGCAGGAGCTACTGCTGATATCGAGCTTGCATATACGCTTGCCGATGGTTTAGAATACTTAAAAACGGGAATTGCTGCTGGATTAAAAATAGATGACTTTGCCCCTCGCCTATCCTTCTTTTGGGCAATAGGAATGAACTATTATACGGAAGTAGCAAAAATGAGAGCGGCACGTATTCTTTGGGCCAAGCTCGTAAAGCAGTTTAATCCTGAGAATCCAAAATCAATGGCCTTGCGAACACATTGCCAAACAAGTGGGTGGAGTCTTACGGAGCAAAGTCCGTACAATAATATTTCGCGAACCTGTATTGAAGCTTTTGCTGCTACGATGGGAGGAACTCAATCGCTTCACACCAATGCATTTGATGAGGCCATTGCCTTACCGACCGATTTCTCAGCAAAAATTGCACGTAACACTCAAATTTTCATTCAAGAAGAAAGCGGACTTTGTAATGCTATTGACCCCTGGGGAGGAAGTTATTTTATGGAAAGTCTTACCAATGAAATTGCGGATAAAGCATGGAAACTTATCCAAGAAGTGGAGGAGCTTGGTGGCATGGCAAAAGCAATTGAATCTGGAATTCCGAAATTAAGAATAGAGGAAGCTGCTGCTCGAAAACAAGCTAAAATTGATGCTGGAACCGATACTATCGTTGGTGTAAACAAATATCAATCAGACGAAGAAACTGAATTTGATATTCTTGAAGTGGATAACGCAAGTGTGCGACAAAAGCAAGTGGAGCGCATCAACAAGATGAAAGCCGAACGAGATGAAGAAAAAGTTCAGATGAGCTTAAATGCATTACTGGAAGTGGCTAAATCGGGAAATGGAAATTTACTGGAAGCAGCGGTAGAATGTGCAAGAGACAGAGCTACTTTAGGTGAGATTTCTTCGGTAATGGAGGAAGTTTTTGGTAGATTTAAAGCACAAATTAAATCCGTATCTGGCGTGTATTCTTCCGAATCTAAACAAGATAAAGACTTTAGTATTTCAAGAGAGAAGGCAAACGAGTTTGCAACTCTGGTTGGCAGGCGTCCAAGAATTATGGTCGCTAAAATGGGACAGGACGGTCACGATCGTGGAGCCAAAGTAATTGCAAGTTCTTTCGCAGATATTGGCTTTGACGTGGATATAGGTCCATTATTTCAAACACCCTTAGAAGCTGCAAAACAGGCCGTTGAAAATGATGTGCATGTACTGGGAGTTTCATCACTTGCGGCAGGTCACAAAACTTTAGTGCCGGATTTAATTGAAGAGCTCAATAAATTAGGTAGAGAGGATATTTTGGTCATTGCAGGAGGCGTTATCCCAAAACAAGACTACGATTTCCTTTATGAAGCAGGAGTTGTTGGAGTTTTCGGACCAGGTACAAAGATTTCAAAGGCAGCGATAGAGATTTTAGACATTTTACTAGAAGGCTACGGTGGGAAAGCGTAAAAAGAATATACATTTAAGAACAGCTCCGGGAAACCTACAATATGTGGGAGAACTTAAAGAGCATAATGTTAATCTTCAGGGCTACGTTTATTCTCAACAAGAAATAAAAAAGCTCAAGTTAGAAGAGGTTTTTACCTATGAGCCAAATGAGAATGATGTTATTTGGATAAATTTAGATGGTATCCATAACACTAATTTAATTGCACGTTTAGCCGAAAAGTTCAAGCTTAGTTCACTGGTTCTAGAGGACATTGTAAACACTGGACAACGGCCTAAAATTGAAATTGAAGACGACCACTTAATGGTGAACGCAAAAGCGTTCTATCAAAAAAAGAAAGTTGTAGTTGAAGAACACCAAAGCTTTGTACTAAAATCCAACGTTGTAATAACATTTCAAGAATTTCCAGAAGATATTTTTGATTCTATTCGCACACGTCTTCAAGATCCAGAATCAAGGTTACGAAAACGAAACGCGGATTATTTATTGTTCGCATTGCTAGATATGACCGTTGATTCCTACATTGATGTTATTCAAAACCTTGAGGATGAAATTGAGGATTTGGATTTAATGATTACCAAATCAACAGATGAAAAGATTCTCAACAGCATCAATAAAAAAAGGAGAAAGGTTCTTAAAATCCGCAAGGCAATCATCCCTTTCAAAGATGTAACAAGTGCGCTTGTAAATCCGGAGCTTAATATCATTGAAAGTAAAAACGTTCCTTTCTTCAGAGATTTACACGATCATACTTTATCAGCCTTTGAAAATGCAGAAAATTTGAAGGAACTTTCACTTGTAGTAAAAGATGCCTTCTTGAACAAAGTATCTTATGAAACCAATAAGGTGGTGCAGAAACTTACCATTATCAGCACCATCTTTATCCCTATTACCTTTCTTGCAGGTATCTACGGTATGAATTTCGAATTTATGCCCGAATTAAAAATGAAGTACGCTTACTTCATTTTCCTTGCTATCATTGTTACTTTATCGCTTTTTTTACTTTATTACTTTAAAAAGAAGAAGTGGTTTTAATGGCAATTTGGAAAAAATTATTTGGTGGAGAGGAAGAAAAAGAAAGAGTTCAAAAAACTCTTCCAATGAAACCGCTGAACTATCCATCCAAGATTATTCTTGCTTGGGCTGAGGCGGTATCTGGTAATGCTGAGGTTCGCGACTGGCTCACTAAAAATGGTTATGAAGAGTTAGGGATTTTTGTTTTTGCTCTGAATAATAAAGATGACGCACGAGATTGGTTAATGAAAAACGGATACCCGCATCTCATGGCTATGATAAACGGTGGAGAAGGAAACAGTAACGCCGTACGTTGGTTGTTTAACAACAAGCTAGATGTTTTGGCTTATATGGCTTTGGGGATTGATGGATACCAAAAAGGATATGATTGGCTCATAAAAAATGGTCACAAAGATTTTGCTTTCCTTACCAAACAAATGCAAATTGTAAAGGACCTCATCCACGAGGACAACGGTGACATTCATAAAAGAAGCGCTGACTAATGAACGCTCGGATAACTAAATTGTAATACGCCATATGATACTACAAAGCATTTTGATAAGCTTCATGTTCCTAACACAAGTCAATTGTGAGTTTAGTATATCTGATCGAGTTTCGATAAATGAGCACGAATCAATCGATCTAGAGATTTGTGATTTTCACTCAAACTTTGACTTTTCATTGTACAACCGCTGGGGGCAAATTATCTATTCGACAACAGTCCATACATACGAAATCAACATTTGGGAGGAGAATTCAAATGAAACAAAAAAGGAAAAGAAAATCCGTGAAAAGGAGATAAAAAAAAGAGCACGTATTGATCCCAACAATCTTTCAACCGGAACCTATGTGTTTAAATTAAGCTATAATAATTCTAAGGCTGAGCGTATTTCAAAAAGTGGACAGATTTATTTTCAATAACGGTCTACATCCATTTTGAAACACCAAATTTTTCATCCTCTTCATGATTTCCTATAGGTTCTACATGAAGCATAATATCATAAACGGACGGTATTGAATTTTTAATTTCTTCCTCCACTTTTACGCCAATTTGATGTGATTCATTGACGGTGAGATTTCCATCCACTTCAATATCAATATCAATCATTAATCGCTCTGCTACTCTCCTTATTCTAATTCGATGAGGGTTTTCTACGCCTTTTACCTTTTCTGCAGCTTTAATAACTTGCTGGTACAAATCCTCGTCTGGTACACGGTCTATTAACTCATAACTCGTTTTCAGGAAAAGATGAAAAGCATTGTATATTATCCAAGAAGCTACAAATAAGCTCAAGTAGGCATCCAACCTAGGAATGATATAAAAGTTTTGTATTCCTAAACCAATGGCTATTGGAATTAACGCAACTATATCTGATTGCATATTTAATATACTAGCCTTAATAAGGGTCGAATTCAAGGTCCTGTTTTTCCTTTTTTGCCACTGATTGAATAGAATCTTAACCACTGCAGATATTAAGGCTATTAAAAATACTGCATCAATTTGAGGTGCCGTGTATACCACACTGCTAAGTGAACTTATACTTTGAATAATAAGCTGAACCCCAACAATTATTATAATAATAGAGAGTATTTTGCTAGCAAGAGTCTCTAATTTATATAAGCCAAATGGAAACTTTTTATTGGCAGGTGTATCCATCCAACGGGCACAGAGATAGGTCAGGAAATAGCTAAACACATCAAAAAGAGAGTCTAAACCGACGGCTAATATGACGGTACTGCCAAACCAAACCCCTCCCCCAATCTTAAAAACTGCTAAGAGAATATTAATTACGATTCCCGTAAGAGCTATTTTCTTTATTTCACCGTTTCTCCCCATTGAAGGGTGCAAAAATAGCTGCTTTATTAAGATAATTGAATCCCACTAAAAAGGTATAATTCTCTTTTGAACAAAATAAAATGGAAAAATGAGGTCATTTTTTTACATTTGCAGCTTGAAAAGGGTGGCTTATTAAAAATTTCTCCGTAAGTTTGCACCCCGAATTTTCGGAGAGTATAAAGATTTTACGTCATGGATGTAGTTAAAGAATTATCGAAAGAATTAGTTGAAACCAAAGACTGGGCTGATTTCACCGCAGGTGATACAGTAACAGTTGAATATAGAATCGTTGAAGGCGCAAAAGAACGTTTACAAAAGTTCCAAGGTGTGGTTATCCAAAGAAAAGGATCGGGTAACACTGAAACCTTCACAGTAAGAAAAATGTCAAGTGGTGTTGGTGTTGAGCGTATCTTCCCGGTAAACTCTCCATTTATCAATAGCCTTGAGGTAACTAAGAAAGGTTCTGTAAGAAGAGCAAGAATTTTCTACCTTAGAGAAAGAACAGGTAAAGCAGCTCGTATTAAGGAAAAGAAATTTTACGGAGACGCAAAATAGTCGTCCAAAAAATAAACGAACTAAAAAATCCTGTTGTTTCTACAACAGGATTTTTTTTTACCTAAACTTCTACCAATGAAACTAGAAAAAACCCTTTACACCGCTGAACTTAAAAATATATGCAAGGAAATTTTCCTTTCAAACTGTCCTACGTACTTTGCTGAATTCGAGCTTAAAGAGTTTACAGAATGGTTGGATAAAAAAGACAGAGCAGCCTATTACATTTATATATTAAATAGTGAGGTTGTAGCATGCTCCGGTATTTACGTTGCTCACCATGAGAAAGAGGCAGGCATGGCTTGGGGGATGGTTCTTAATGAAAAACATGGGAGCGGAATAGGAACTGAAATGACTAAACTGAGAATTCTAGAAATTCAAAAAATATATCCTACCTACGCAATCCGTTTAAAAACCAGCCAGCATACATTTGAGTTCTACGAAAAAATGGGATTCAAGGTGACAAGAATTGATAAAGACGGCTTTGAAAAAGGAATGGATCGTTATTGGATGACTTATAAAGATTAACCCTCAAGCCAACTTTCAGCCTCTTGCCTAGTTTTAAAGGCTTTACAAGGGTGGCTGTTACGGCGAATTCGTAAATAAAAATTTAGAATAATCTTTTGGGCTAAATTTGAGATAACATAGGCTTCTCGCTTAACTGGAACCTCTTGTTCTTGCAGTAATTTACGAGCGGCTGATGTCAAAGTTGCGTATTTACCTGATACAACAAGTCGATCAAACTTTGTAGTGTCAATATCAGCTGAGTTTTGGGTGTCAATCATTTCCTGAATCTCATCAACATCAATGCTAGCATTGTCATCCATAGAAATAATTATGCGCGCTAAGGCCTTATTTATTTCCATTGACCATTGCTTACCACTGACCTGATAATGAATGACTTGCTCCTCTTTCACAACATCTAATTTATTATTTTTTTTCTTCTTTTACGACAATTACCCTAGCTACATTGCAATTGGATGGATTATTTTTGAGCTATGCTCAACCTCAAATCAATCATTTCCACTCTCCTTCTATTAGGTGCTTGGACATTTTCCAACGCTCAGAATGAAGCCTTTTTTGTAGTAAGTCCCCAAGGACATAAAAGCAACATCCGAGACCTGGTATGCACCTCCGATGGAACACTTTTATCTGGTGGTTTTGACAAGACCATCCAATTATGGGATGTTAACAACAACTACCATAAAGGTGAACTCCGACATTTTACTGGAGAAGGATCTGAGGGTATGATATATACCATGGCCCTATCCCCAAACTCCAGATATTTAGCCATTGGTGGTTGGTTTGGACTTGATGATGAGAGCGAACCCTTAGGAGATGTAAGAATTTTTGATCTTGAGCAAGGTAAAATTGTCAAAGTTCTCAAAGGACTTGAAAATGCGGTTTTTAAAATCGTCTTTAGTACAGATGGAACGAAAGTTTATGCTGGTGATGGTGCTGGTTATATAATGGGCTGGGACCTACTTACATCAAATAAAATTTTTCAATATCAGCGTGAAGATGAAGGTATTTGCGGACTTGATGAACATAATGGAAAACTGGTTTTTTCTTATAAAACTGGGAACAGTTACTTAATGAATCTAAAAACCGAACGAATAATCAGTAGTTCTTCACTTTTTAAAGAGAAAGGATTTGAACCTGATGAAGTTAAGTTTTCGCCTAATGGAGAATGGATTGGTCAAACGGGTGGAAGGTTTATTATTCTTTACGATTCTTCATTCGAGAAAAAACAAGAAATAGACAATGGAGACGATCCTTCGCGCATAGCTTTCTCACCCGATGGTAGTAAATTTCTGGTAGGTTCATATACTAGAGGGGCTCAACATGATGTTAATGTTTACTCATTATCCGGTTCATCATGGACGAAATCACATACATTTTCAGATCACAAGCAGGCGGTTCTGGCCATTGCTTGGATAAACAATACTACTTGCGCAACTGCTGGTGGTGAAAATGAAGAAATCATAAGTTGGGAATTAAAAGAAAATGGAATTAAAAAAATTAACAGCTTTGAGGGAGTTGGCACTCCACTTTATGCTGCCACTGTTTCTAACAATTCGCTCTATTTTGCTCGTGACTGGTCAGCGAATTTTGGGATGAGTGCTTACCAATTTCAATTTGACATGTTTATGCGGGATATTCAGCGTAAAATGAAAACCCCTGATCATGAATATCGCCCGCAAACAGATAATGGTGATCTCCGACTGATAACCAGCTCTGGTGGAAATGAAATTGAACAAGCTACCGCAGTTCTGGATATTAAGAGAAAAAAGAAAACCCTAAATAGTATTACCAGAGAGTGGTGGGACGGTAGCCGACATAATTGTTATTCTTTTACACCGAACAATTACATTCTGTCCTCAGGTTCCTATGGGATGATGTTCGCCTATGATACAGAAGGACGAGAGGTCTCGCGTTTTATTGGACATACAGGTGATATTTGGAGTGTATCAGTAGTAAGTGATAGGAATTGGATTGTAACGAGTGGTTCGGATCAAACCATAAAAATTTGGGACTTAAAGGATGTCAATCGAAAAGATAAAGTGGAAAATATGCCCTCAATATGGAAGTATTGCGAAGATATGCAAGTGGCCGATACCTACCACAAAGTTTTCCGCCTGACCAAAACAGTTGAAAGCGCCCAAGGAAACACAATAAGTGACTGGGAAAATACCATACGAATCTTGGATAAAAAAGATTGGCCTTGTGAGTTTCTTAAGAACAAATTGAATAGCCTTCAGGTAAAAAATATCTACCCCATCGCATCCATGTTTTTAAGTCGCGATAAGGAATGGATAATATGGAATGAAGAGGGTTACTTCATGTCTTCAAAAAATGGGACAAAATATGTAGGGTATCAACTAAATCAAGGACGAGAAAAAGAAGCTAAATTTTATCCATTTGAACAGTTTGATCTTAAGTATAACCGTCCAGACATTTTATTAAAAAGCTTAAACTTGGCGAATGCTGAAATGATTGATATCTATAATCGAGCTTACAAAAAGCGTCTTAAGCGCATGAACATTTCAGAAGAAGACCTGGCCAGTGACTTACATGCTCCCCAAATCAAGGTTAACCAGCACAATCTGCTAGAAAATGGCAAGTATCAACTTAAATTTTCGGCATTGGATGATAAATACAGCCTGAATCGCATTAATATTTTCGTAAATGATGTACCCATTTATGGGCGAAAAGGAATGGATCTAAGCAATCTGAATAGTCATAAAGTAGAAAAAGACTTGCGATTTAATGTGCTCCCAGGCAGGAATAAAATCCAAATTTCTGTACTAAACAGCAAGGGACAAGAGTCCTTAAAAGAAACTTTTTATGTTTATGATAACTCACAAAAGGATAGGCCCAAATTGTATTTCGTTGGACTAGGAGTTTCGGAATACCAAATGAGTGATTTCAACCTAAAATTCGCTGCAAAGGATGCTAAGGATTTAGCTTTAAATTTAAGTAACTCTTCAGCCTTTTCAGAAGTGCACAATCTAACTTTAACAAACGAGCAGGTTACCAGGTCAAGCCTAGACTCCGTCCAGAAATTTCTTGATGGTGTAACAGCAACAGATGTTGTAATGGTATTTATCGCTGGACATGGGGTTTTAGACCAAGATTTCAATTATTATTTCGCATCTCATGATTTGGATTTTAATTCCCCAGAAAAAAATGGAATTTCATACGACGATATAGAAAATTTAGTAGACGGAATATCCGCTATTCGTAAGCTTTTAATCATGGACACCTGCCATAGTGGTGAAGTAGATAAAGATGATGTAGAGGAAAGCACGGTAGTCGAAGAAAGCTCATCCGATGATATCGTATTCAGAAATGTAGGGGTTGGTGTAAGAACAAAGGAAGGAGCTGGTATTCAGGTCACAAATGAAATAATGAAAGAAATGTTCAGTGATTTAAGAAGAGGTGCTGGCGCAACTGTTATAGCTAGTGCTGGAGGTACCGAGTTTGCCATGGAAAGCGAACAGTGGCAAAACGGCCTTTTTACATACTGTTTTATCAATGCGCTGACCAGCAAGGCTGGCGACCTCAACAAGGATGGCAAAATTTTCATTTCAGAAATTAAAAAGTATATTCAGGCAGAAGTTTACCGTTTGTCTGATGGCAAACAAGAGCCAACTACAAGAACGGAAAATTTGAACATGGACTATCGGATATGGTAGGCATTCTCTTAAATCCTATAAAAGTTCTAATTTCAATCTTCTCATTTTTTTGTTAAGCCATTAATTTTAAAGTATTTGTGAAAACTAATGCTAAACAGCTATGGTTAGGCCATCGTCTAGCTTGAAGAGCTCATCAAAAAAAATTGGATAATCAGCCAAAAAAAACTAACAACAGATCTTATTCTTATTCACAACAAATCTATTCATTTCACAACATTTATTTGCAGGCATAATTACTCTGATTTACTTTTGCAAATCGTTAAAATAATTTAAAATAATTATGAAAATAAAAGCTCTACTTTTGACTGCTGTTGGATTGATATTTATGTCAACCATACAAGCAGCAACCTTTACAGTAACAAATACAGCGGATTCAGGCCCGGGCTCATTCAGACAAGCCGTTCTAGATGCAAATGCACTTGCCGGGGCGGATGTCATTAATTTTAATATTGGTGGCGGTGGCGCTCAGACTATAACTCTGTCAAGCACGGTTACCATTACGCAGGAGGTGTTTGTTGATGGTTCTAGCCAACCCTTATTTGCTGGAACGCCCCTTATCACTATAACAGGAAATGATGCAATTCAAATTAACGGCGGGAGTAATTCCACAATACAATGGCTAGATATTTCTAGTACAGCTTCTAATCCAATCCGATTGATTAACTCAAGTGGCGTTAGCATACTAAATAATAACCTTTCAGGATCAACACATTCTGTAAGAGCTGATGGGAATAATACTAATGTGGTTATTTCAAATAATAACTGTAGCGGAACAACCAGCCACTCCATCTACCTAGTAGGAGGTACAAACAATGGTTGGACCATTACAGGAAATAACATTACTAATTCTGCAGGTTGGGGAGTTTACTATGCTAGTGGAACACCAACAGATGTATCAGGAAATGATTTTACTGGGTGCAATAGTGCATTATATTTAGTAGGTGCTAACACCTTTACATTATCCGCACCTGGTTCAGGAGGAGTAAACGAAAATACTTACGGAGGTCACACTCAAACGATTCAGTTAAACGCTTGTACCAATATGAATGTGAGCGGTTGGGACTTTACAGCAACCAACAACCCAGGTCTAACTCCATTTCAGATTGTCAACACAAGTAATTCTGTATTTGATAGTAACATTATGACAGGCATGGCGCATGCGCTGCGTGCTGATGGCAACAATTCGAACATTACATTTACCAATAACACAGGTAATAACTGTACCAGCCACGCAATATACCTAGTAGGAGGTACAAACAATGGTTGGACCATTACAGGAAATAACATTACTAATTCAGCAGGTTGGGGGGTTCATTATGCTAATGGAACACCAACAGATTTGTCTGGAAATGATTTTACTGGGTGTAATAGTGGACTCTATTTAGTAGGGGCTAATACATTTACATTATCCGCACCTGGTTCAGGAGGTGTAAATGAAAATACTTTCGGAGGTCACACTCAAACGATTCAGTTAAACGCTTGTACCAATATGAATGTGAGCGGTTGGGACTTTACAGCAACCAACAACGCTGGCTTAACTCCGTTTCAGATTGTCAACACCAGTAACTCTGTATTTGATAGTAACATTATGACAGGCATGGCGCATGCACTGCGTGCTGATGGCAACAACTCGAACATTACATTTACCAACAACACGGGTAATAACTGTACCAGCCACGCAATATACCAAGTAGGAGGCACAAACAATGGTTGGACCATTACAGGAAATAACATTACTAATTCAGCAGGTTGGGGAGTTCATTATGCGAATGGAACACCAACAGATATTTCAGGAAATGATTTTACCGGGTGCAATAGTGGACTCTATTTAGTAGGGGCTAATACCTTTACGCTAGGCTCTAATATTTATCTGGATGCAGCAGGTACAGGAATTAGTTTAAATGCATGTACTTCCGTTACTATCAACAATGCAGAAGTAACTGCAACTGGTGGTACAGGAGTTCTTTTAACCAATTCAAGCTCTTGTAATATTGATGGAACAATTGCCTGCGGGCGTCAATACGGAATTCGATTAAGTGGAACATGTAATAACAACAACATTACTAATTCTCAAATTGCAAATTCAACAAGTGACGGAATAAGAATTGATGCAGGAACTATTTCGAATACAATTATTGATCAGTCAGACTTTTTTAGTAATACCAATGACATTCTGGACAATGGAACGGGTACGACGATTTCAAACTCAACAACCCTTACATCAGCACCATTCTGCCCTTGTGTAGACCCAGTTGATCAAACAGTTACAGCTGCATCCACACAGCTTTGTCCAACTAACACAGGTACTACAATTGACTTAGGGTCTTCTGAAACAGGATTTAATTACTACCTAAGAGATGATTCTGACGATTCAGTGATCGATGGCCCTATAGCTGGAACTGGCTCCAGTATTACGTTTAATACCGGTGCACTTGCGTCTTCGACTTCATTTAATGCTTATGCATTAAATGACGCAGCAGATGGATTCGCAGTTGATATGCCTGCATCTGATGATTATATTAGATTCTCAACTCCTAACACTTCTTATTCGAATGCACTAACGGTAGAAGCATGGGTGGACTTTAATAATGGAGAACATGCTTGGGCCGGACAGTCATCACCTGCCGTAGATAATATGGGAACAAATGTTTGGTTGTGGCATGCAGGAACGTTCTATGTAAACGATAATGGAACTTGGAGAAGCCTTGGTTTCCCTTCACTTCCTACAGGTTGGACTCACGTTGCAACTGTTGCAGATGCATCAGGTCTATATATTTATTACGATGGAGTCCTGGTGGCGTCTAATGGTTCAGGTATTACTTCTGGAATTGTAAACAATGCAAGTTCTGAAATTCACCTAGGTCATGATGTTCGATATGCGGCTGGCACTGCTGGCAGAAATACGCAAACAACGTTTGATGAATTTCGCGTATGGAATACAGCTAAACCTCAGTCTGAAATTAGCGCCAATATGAACTCATGCCTTTCTGGTTCTGAAACAGGACTAGTACAGTACACCCTCTTTGGAGAAGGAACAGGGACGAACATTACTAGTGTTACTGGTTCCAGTGCTACTTTGGAGAATCCAACTACAAACTGGGTATTTAGAAGTGGGTCTTGTGTTGAGTGTTCACTAGAAATGTCAACACTTATTACAATAAACGTTGGTGATGCTGTTGCTCCAGTTGCAGACGTTGCTACGCTTTCTGACCTGACAGATGAATGTTCAGTTTCTGCTCCTACTGCACCAACTGCCACGGATGATTGCGAAGGTGCTATCACGGGAACTACAACAACTACCTTCCCTATAACTGCGCAAGGTACTACTGTTGTAACTTGGACTTACGATGACGGTAATGGGAACACATCTACCCAAACACAGAACGTAATTATCAATGATGTTACTGCGCCGGTTCCGGATGTTGCAACTCTTGCAGATGCAACGGGTGAGTGTTCAGTAACGGTAACTGCGCCTACAGCAACTGATAACTGTGCAGGTACAATTACAGCTACAACTACTGATCCATTGACCTATTCAGTTCAAGGAACTTATACTATCACTTGGACTTATGATGATGGTAACGGTAATACATCTTCACAAAACCAAACGGTAATTGTGGATGATGTGACAGCTCCGACTCCGGATGTTGCAACTCTTGCAGATGCAACGGGTGAGTGTTCAGTAACGGTAACTGCGCCTACAGCAACTGATAACTGTGATGGTCCTGTAACAGCTACTACAACTGATCCGCTTACTTACTCTTCACAGGGTACATATATGATCACATGGACATACACAGATGCACAAGGGAACACATCTACACAAACACAAAACGTTATTGTGGATGACATCACTGATCCTACGATCACAGCTCCTGCTGATGTGACTGTTTCTGCTAACGCTGTTAACTGTTCTGCTACGGGTGTTACACTTGGTACACCTACATCAGCTGACAACTGTAATGTTGCTTCTGTTACAGATGATGCACCAGCTACTTTCCCACTCGGTACTACTACTGTGACTTGGACTGTAACTGATGATGCTGGTAACACAACAACAGATACACAAATCGTGACTGTAACCTCAGATCTTGGTGTATCTAATGTTTCAACCATTGACGTTGATTGTAACGGTGCGAACACCGGTTCTATTGACATTACAGTTGGAGGTGGTACTACACCATATACTTTCGACTGGGATAACGACGGAACAGGAGATAACGACGATACAGAAGACCTTACGGGTCTTGCTGCTGGAACCTATAACGGTGTTGTAACTGACGCTAACGGTTGTACAGATGGTGGTTCGGTTACTATTAACGAGCCTACTCCTATCGTAATTACTATTGACGCTACTACGAACCCTTCAAACTGTGGTGCTGCTGATGGAGCTATTGATGTAACTACTACAGGTGGTACTCCGGCTTACACTTTCCTTTGGGATGATGCGGCTTTGACCACAACTGAAGATATCATGGGTCTAACTGCTGGTGCATATACGCTAACAGTTACTGATGTCAATGGATGTGTTGAGTCTGCTTCTGCTTCACTTTCTGATCCAGGTGGACCAACTGTAGTTATTGATTCTACAACTGCTATCCTCTGTGGTGGTGATTCTACTGGTGCGGTTTACACAACTGTAACAGGTGGTACTGCACCTATCCTTATCGACTGGGATAACGATGGTACAGGTGATAACGATGATATGGACGATATTACCATGCTTGTGGGTGGAACCTACAACATGGTAGTTACAGATGCTAACAATTGTGTTGCCTCAGTATCTCAAGTACTTACTGCTCCTGATACACTTACCCTTGCCGGTGGTGTAACAAACGTTACCTGTAACGGTGATGCTGACGGAGCTATCGATATTGTCGTTGGCGGTGGTACCGTTGCTGGTGCTTATACCTTCGATTGGGATAATGATGGTACAGGAGACAATGATGATACAGAAGATCTTTCAGGCTTGTCAGGCGATACTTTAATCGTTATTGTAATGGATGATAACATGTGTGTGGTTACAGATACATTTATTGTTGCTGAGCCAGATTCATTAGTTGGAACTACAGTCGGAACTGATGAAATCGCTGGAAACGATGGTGCAATCGATCTTACGGTAACTGGAGGAACTTCTCCATATACTTACCAGTGGGATGATGCAGCTAACTCTACAACAGAGGATTTATCAGGGCTAGTTGCTGGAACTTACACCGTAATCATTACTGATGCTAACGGGTGTTCTGATACCATAGTAACTACCATTGGATCTCAAGTTGGTTTAGCTTCTTTTGATGCGATTAACGTTTCATTGTATCCTAATCCTAACAAAGGTGCTTTCAACCTGCAGTTTGATCGTCATATTGACGGACAAATCATCATTGTTGATGCTGCTGGAAGATTAATCTTTGATAGAAATGTTTCTTCAAACTCTACTGAAATTCAGTTAGAAGATGTTGAAACTGGATTATACAATGCTATTATTATTACTGAGTCAGGTAAATCAATCATCAGATTTATCATTGAATAAATAATATAATCTACTACTTTTTAATCCCGGTTTAGAAAATCTAAATCGGGATTTTTTTGTTTTCCACTAAACAGTCCTTGACTTATTTCGGATGTTCAAATAGATTAGTAAAAAATTTCACCATCTTAAAGAGATATAAGTATAATTAGACTACAATAACGCTAGTAATCTGATTTCAAAAAAGCTTGCGATTATTGATCGAAGAATCTTTGTATCTTATTACCCAAAACAAGCATTAATATACATGATTAAAGTAAAAAGTACCTTATCTAAACTTTTCTTTATATCCATATACTAAGTAAATCTGGTCTACCACTAATGAAGTTTATTCTTACAATAGCATTACTATCTGTTTTGAAGCTCCTTGTTTCACAAACTTCTTTGGACGCATTAATAGAGTCTTTTGAGGATAAAAAGTATCGAGACCTCAATAATACTTCAGAAATAATTCAAAACATTCATGCATACACAAAGTCCAAAATAAGTGAAGAAAGAGTTAAGGCCTACACTTCAATTAGTGACTATTACGCCTTAAAAGGACAATTCACCAAATCCTTACTTTACCTAGACTCGGCAGCGAAAATTCTGGAAACGAATAACATTCGATTAAATTCGAATCTCGTTTTAAAAAAGGGAATATTACAGTCAAACTCGGGTGCCAACTATGAGGCACTAGAATTATACAAAGAGGCCTTAGTTTTGGCTTCTAAGGAAGGTCCTCTCGAAACTGCAAACGTATATCTAGCTATTGGAGAAATTTTGAGAAAGGCGGCCAACTATGACATGGCTACTAAATACTTGGACTCCGCTCAGTTATGTTTAGAATCCGTTGATAATTCAGAAATTATTCTAGCCCGAATTTACAATAGAAAGGCTGCAGTACTGAATGAAACAGGCAATACAAAAGAGTCCATCAAATTATCCAATATTGCATTGAATTACGCAATTAAAACCAATAACTTAGATTTAATTGCAACTTCATATAATGAAATTGGTTATGCAGAGTGGCATTTGGATAAGACAAAAGGATTGGATAAAGTGCTTAAGGCTGCTAAGTTGTGGTCTGAAATTGGTAAAAACAGGTATGAAGTTTCAGCATTACTCAATGCTGTGAAATTTTATCTAGAAGATGGAGCAAAAGATTCAGCTGTGCAGTTGTTAAACCGTTGTGATTCTCTTGTAAATGAAAATCCATGGTACGGTATCAAAGCGGAGATATTTAAAAACAAAGATCTAATTGCTCGGTCGGAGAATAATTTTAAAGATGCTTATGAGTATCATGCGCGATATCACCACTATAACAACTTGTATTTTGAAGCATTGAAAAATGAAAAAATTCAAAGAATTCAGTACGATTTTAGATTGAAGGAGAAAGATGCAGACATTAAGTCGAAAGAGAAACTTTTGGCAACTGAACGGAAAACATTGGCTCAAAAAGAGAAGATAAATAAAAAGCTTATGAAGAGGGAAAGACTCATTATAGTTCTGCTTATAATTGCTGTAATCCTCTTTTTATCCGTTTATTGGTCTAGAAAAAAAGTAATAAAACAATCGGCACAGATTGAAGAAAAGAATGTTCAGTTAAATGAATCCCTGGAAAATCAATCTTTTTTATTGCGTGAAATCCATCATAGAGTAAAGAATAACCTTCAAGTAATAACAAGTCTGCTCGAAATGCAGTCTAAGGCACAAGAAAATGAGAAAACAAGGCAGGTGTTATTGGAGAGTAGAAGCCGTGTTGTGTCCATGAATTTAATTCATTCCAAACTTTATCAGCAAGAAAATTTATCTAGGGTGCAAATGGAAGAATATATCATTAGCCTTCACAGAGAAATTGCTATATTATATAAGACAGATTTTAAACCTGACGTTATACTAGAAATTGAACCAGTATATATAAACACAAAATTAGCAGTTTATGTTGGTATTATGCTAAATGAATTAATTACTAATTCATACAAATATGCTATCAATAGCGAGCGGTCTTTCATTAAAATCGTGGGAAGTCAAAAAGGTGATAACCTCCATTTAAGCTACGAAGACAGCGGACCTGGATTTGACTACGAATTGTTTGAGAAACCAAAACCAAATTCAATCGGTCTAAGAATTATTAAGAATATGTTAAGACAACTGAATGCCGAATTTGATTTTAAAACAAATGACGGCATCAAGCTTTCAATGATAATTAAAGAGAAAAATTATGATCCTGATACTCGAGGATGAGTTAATAATTGCGGACAATTTGAGGTCTAATTTGATAGACATGGGGTATGAAGTTCATGAGCCTTGCTTGAGCTATGAGGAGTTAAGGTCCGTATTATCTCAAACCAAACCATCTATGGTGCTCGTTGATATTAATTTAGAGGCTGATAAGTCCGGTTTTGATGTAGCTAAAATTCTCAATAAAGAAGGCATTCCCTTTATTTTTCTCACATCTTATTCTGACCAGGGAACTATTGAAAAAGCGAGTATTTATAATCCTGACGGATATATTACTAAGCCCTATAACCCAGATACCATAAGATCAACGATTGAGATTAGTTTAGCTAAAAGAAAAAGAAAGTCAGAGAATAAAATCATTCGGATAACTCACAAGGGATTAAATGTAACGATAGATAGTAATGATATCTTATTCGTCAAAAGCGAGAATGTTTACATTGAAATAGTAACTGGAGAAGAAAAATATTTAGTTCGATCAACTTTAGCCAAGATTAAAGAAAAATTGAATTCATGCAACTTTCAACAAACACCCCGAGGCTATATTTTAAATATGAAAAATGTTGAAGCCTATAAAAACGACACCATAACGATAGGGGAGTTCAAGATACCGGTAAGCCGGAAATACCGATCTAACATTAAAGGAGTTAACTAAAAACTTGTTATTAAAGTCCATTACAGGTAGCTTTATGGTATTTCTTTGAATGTATTTGAATTAAATATTCAAGAATGATTCTATTGAATATTTAATCCCGTTTTAGATTTTATTAATCTATTTAGGCTTACTTTTCAACAATCCTTGACACTGACTTAAAAATAATCTATATTAGTATTAGATATTCCCATCCACAGAGATGTGCGCAATATTAGGCAGCAATGCCCCCACATAACACGTTTGAGAAACCTAACGTTTTAACGATTGGAGAATGTCTTAGACGCTTGGAATGAAAGGCCTCAACACGCCTTTGGCGTGTCTAACATTTGTTAGCAGTGGACTTCAAACCTAGCCGGTCCCTCCAACCATGATATTTAGAGGTTTTTTAAAAACCCGGTTATGTGGGTTTTTTTTTACCCTTATTAACAGGCTGTTGAAATCTCTTTGTATCTTATTGCCCTTAACTAGCGTAGTATAATATTACATGCACAAAACCAAAACTGCTCTACTTGGGTTTTGCCTGTTGCTGATTAACTTTGTAAATGCACAGTGTCCAGAACTTTACGATGGCTTAGGGAACCCATCCCCTAACCCATATTGGACCCATTGTTTTGGTACAGATTACACGTTAAACATTCAGTCGCCCAATAATATTGGAACATGGACAATCGACTGGGGAGATGGAAGCCCAATTGAAAACGGAGCTAGTTTGATTCCACCAGCATTTATAAGTCATACCTACACTTCCACGATCGATACATTTAATGTGGTTTTTACTGAAACATCCTCTGGTTGTGTTATAAATGGAGTTGTTGTAATGGAAGAACCCACAAATGCATCCATTCAAATACCGTTCGGGGGAGTAACACAGGCGTGCGCCCCTGCAATTTTGGAGTTTACAAATTCAAGTACAGATGTTTCTGAAACGACTGTTTTTACATGGGATTTTGGAGATGGGTCTCCATTAGAAGTTTATGATTATACCAACGCAGGTCAAACAATTCAACATCAATACTTACCCAATACGGTAAATTGTAATACCACCGTAACGCTTACCGCTGAAAATTATTGTAACACCCTGCAAGGAGGCCCCAGCGTTGCAACCTTTAACCCCATACAAATTTGGGATTTTGATGATGCAGCCATCCAAGCAAGTGATATCCTTCTGTGTTACCCTGACACTGTAGTAACATTTGAAAATATTACGGATAGAAACTGTTTCGCTCAAGGAAATATTTTCCAGCGACAGGAACTGTGGAATTTTGGAGATTACTGGGGAGTAGGTGCGGACTCAATTATTGGTTGGACACCCTGGCCACCAACAACCCCTATAACAATTGCTTATCCGGGAATAGGAGCTTATGATGTTACCCTATTGGACTCAAATTTCTGTGGTATCGATGATGTTACCATAACAATCAATATTATTCCTCCTCCAACTGCCTTTTTCAGTCTAAGTGATGATACTATATGTGCCGGTGATGCCGTTACAACCTTCAACCTTTCCACAGGTGGTGGTAATAGTTTTGATTGGAATTTTGGTGATGGCAGTGGCTGGCAAACAATCGCTGGGAATGTTAATCATAGCTTTACAAACCCAGGAGATTATATTATAACATTGGTTTCGAACATCACAGGAGGAACGGCAAGTTGCACCGATACCTTTACCCTACCCTTACATGTTTTACCTTCACCTACCGCTCAAATTTTAAATTCAGGATTAACAGGTTGTGATACGCTAACCGTTCAATATAATGATGCCTCTGTAAATGCGGTAACATGGTTTTGGGATTTTGGAAATGGAAACACCAGCAACACCCAAAACCCAGGGCCTCAGTTTTATCCAAGTCCAAATTCATACAATGTCTCCTTGGTCGTTTCCTCATCAAATGGATGCACCGATAATGATTTGGCCGTGGTAAATGTTTTTGAATCTCCGCAAATTAATTTTATTCCCACAAGTGTCTGTCAAAACTCTACTGCACAATTTACAGATCAAAGTACATCCGCTCCGGGAGATCCCATCATCACATGGGATTGGGACTTTGGAGATGGGAACTCCTCCACCCTTCAAAATCCAACAAACATTTATAACTCAATCGGCGCTTTTAATGTAATTCTGGAGGCCGCAACAGCCAATTGTATTTCTGCCGATACAATTCCAATCACTGTAGAGCCAATTCCAAACGCATCTTTTAATCATACTCCCGTTTCAGGTTGTACACCGCTCAATGTCAGTTTTAATAACTCGAGTGCAGGAGCCGTAACTTATACTTGGGATTTTGGAGATGGTAATACCTCAACACAAACTAACCCGTCACATATTTTTGTTAATTCAGGGTTAAACGATACTGTTTTTGCGATAGAAATGATAGCCTCAACTCTTTTTGGCTGCACTGACACGGCTCAATCCACAGTCAATGTTTTTGCAGGAGCAACAGCCAATTTCACACATAATGGAATTCCGGGTTGCGCTCCTCTACCCGTTGACTTTACCAATCAGTCAACAGGAGCGATTAATTTTCAATGGGATTTTGGTGACGGAAATACTTCCACAGCCACTGACCCTAGTCATACCTATGTTAATTCTACACTATTTATTGAGATTTATGACGTGCAATTAATAGCAAATTCTCCCAACGGTTGCAGCGATACAAGCGTTCAAAGTATTACCGTATATCCATTGCCTGATTTTTCCTTCAACTCAGTTCCGGATTCAGGGTGCAGCCCTTTACAGGTATCCTTCCCTTCTGTTATTGGAGCAGTGAGTTATAGTTGGGATTTTGGTGATGGAAATGTAGGTAATGGTCCAACACCTACACATACCTATACGAATACTACTACCAATAATCAAG
Source organism: Flavobacteriales bacterium (assembly GCA_964230025.1). Taxonomy (GTDB): domain Bacteria; phylum Bacteroidota; class Bacteroidia; order Flavobacteriales_D; family JAUILH01; genus CAXRFO01. The sequence continues at coordinate 62,226 of CAXRFO010000013.1, forward strand.
ACTACATAGTGGAACTCATTGCTGTAAGTGCATTCGGATGTATTGATACAACCTATGGAAGTGTTAGGGTATTCCCAAACCCAACAGCTCAATTTCAAGTCAATGCGCAATCCGGATGTCCAGATTTCTTGGTAGATATTCAAAATTTGAGCACCGGCGCCACTTCTTACAACTGGGATTATGGGGATGGTTCAAACTCAAATGATCCAAATGCGGTTCATAATCACAGTTATACGAATACAAATAGTGTAAATGAGGTTTATGACCTTCAACTCGTTGCGATATCTGATGATGGTTGTTCTGACACGACTAGTCTTCCTATAACTGTATTTCCTCCGGTCATTGCTGATTTTATAAGCGATACTGTTGGCTGTTCACCTCTGAGCATAAATTTCATAGATAATTCAACCAATGGGTTTACCTATGAGTGGGATTTTGGCGATGGGATAATCGACTTTAGTCAAAACCCTTCACACACTTATATAAATAATGGAAATACAATTGTAATTTATAACCTGGAACTAATAGTGACCTCTCCCAATGGATGCAAAGACACCATTTATCAAGATATTCATGTCTACCCCGCACCAAGTGCATCATTTGTTGTGAGTCCCACGCTACAAACCTTTCCAGACACTTCAATTAACATTGTCAATACCAGTACCAATGGCCCATTTAACTATGATTGGGATTTTTCAAATGGGAATACAAGTGCCCTTTATAATCCCGTGAATCAAAACTATTCAACTTGGGGTACTTATCCCATAAGCTTAATAGTAAGCAATGCTTATTGCTCGGATACCGCAACGGATACAATAATTATTGAACCTCCTTTGCCCATTGCAAATTTTTCTGGGAGTAGAGAGGGCTGTTCTCCCCTAACTATAAACTTTGTTGATTCCTCTCAATATAGCACTAGTTGGTTGTGGAACTTTGGAGATGGCAATACGTCCACCCAACAAAATCCTAGCTACACCTATTACGGTCCTGGCACCTACTCGGTACAACTAACTGTGAGTGGCCCTGGAGGGATTGACTCCTTAATAAAAATTGATTCGGTAACGGTCCAGCCAAGGGCTACAGCCTTTTTTACACATGCACCCACACTTGTATATGTACCCACTCAACCTGTACAATTTTATAATCTCTCGAGTGATGCCGACTCCTTTATTTGGGATTTTGGGGATGGTTCTATCGATAGTCTTAATGCGAGCCCTGTACATTACTATTCCTTTGCAGGAAATTATGATGTACAATTGATTGCCACAAACATTTGGGGATGTGCAGATACCTTTAATTTACCAGCCGCTGTATTAGCAGAAAACGGGGGTGATGTAGAATTTCCAAACGCATTTACACCATCAAGCTCTGGTTCCAATGGTGGTTATTATGACCCACAAAGTTTAAATAATGACGTTTTCTTTCCGATTATTAGTGGAGCAGATGAATACCACCTCCAAATTTTCAATCGATGGGGGGAACTTATTTTTGAATCATTCGATCCACTCATTGGATGGGATGGTTATTACAGAGACAAATTGTGTCAACAAGATGTCTATGTTTGGAAAGTTAAAGTTAAATTCAGTGATGGGCGGGTTGTTTCCCAAGCGGGTGATGTGACCCTATTAAGATGATGCGAATTTTAATCATATCGATTATTATAAGTCTGGGGTCTTCGTTAATGGCCCAGAAGTCAACTATTTCAAAAAGAAAACAATTGAAATATGCTCAAGCCTATGTGAATATAGAAGACTTCCATTCTGCTAAAAGACTTTTACAGCCTTTATACCAAAATGACAGCACTGATAAGAAAGTAAATTACCTTTTAGGTATTGCTAATTTGAATCTTGGCCACCTAACTATATCTGAGAGACAACTGAAATCTTCTTATAACAAGGGTTACAAAGAGGCGCTCTTTCACCTCTCAAGAAATTACTTCCTATCTGAAAAATTTGATTTGTCAAGAGCTTATCTTGATATCTACCTCAACGGAAGAGTTAATGTTCCATTCGAAAGCTATCAAACGCTTGATGCACAAATTAATCGGTGTATCAAGAATTATTCAGAAGAAATACCTGGTGAATTGGCTTTACTAAACTCAAAAATTAACTCTATCAACGATGAATACGCACCAATAATCTCAGCAGACGGTTCAATACTTTTCTACACAACAAAAACCTACAATCCAGATGAAAAAAATGAATACATAGATAGCCTGGGTGACGAGGATATCTATCAAGCTTTAAATGTAAATGGCATCTGGCAAAAAGCTAGCATACTACCCTCCCCAGTAAATTCAAGCACACATGATGCACTGGTAGCAATAAATAAGAACAGCAGTAAAATGTGGCTTTACCGGACGTCCAATGAAATTGAAAGCGGAAACCTTTTAAGTTCAAGCTTTGAGAATGGCACTTGGACTGACCCAACAAGCTTTAATCAAATTGTAAATAGTAAATATCAAGAAAGCAGTATATGCTTCACAAATAATGAAAGGGTGGCCTATTTTTCCTCTGATCGACCTGGTGGATATGGAGGTAAAGATCTTTATCGAATCGTTTTATTGCCCAACGGAGAATGGAGTCAAGCGCAAAATCTAGGACCAAATATTAATTCTCCACATGATGAAGATAGTCCCTTTTACAATGAGGAAAGTGACAAACTTTACTTTATGTCTAACGGGCATGAAACCATGGGAGGGTTTGACATATTTTATTCCGAACTTGATGAGAATGGAATCTGGCACAACCCAAAAAATATGGGATACCCCATAAATACATCTGCCGATGATGTTTTCTTTAGCATCAATGAATCGGGATCAGTTGCATATTTCAGTTCAAATAGAATTGGAGGTGTAGGTGGCTATGACATCTATGAATTTCGTTTTAAAGAAGCTAAGGAACATCATATAGTGAGAGCAAAAACTACCCTTAACGATTCAAGTCAGGCTTGCTATATTACCATCATAAATAAAAGCGAGCATAAGTTGGTTGGAACCTATAACAGCAATGCCGTTACCGGTGAGGTATTATTTATTTTAAAACCCAATATAGATTATCAAATTGTAATTCAACACAAGGGTTACAGACCTGTTATTGAAAACTATTTTTCTGACCCTAACAACGGGGAAATTGTTTACAAGCATTACGAAATTAAAAAATGAGAATATTACTTCTATATATCGTCTTGTGCTTAAGCCTTTTCTCGAAAGGACAAGATCCACAATATTCTCAATTTTATGCCATACCTAGCTATATGAATCCTGGTTTTGCAGGAACCTCTGTAGAACACAGGTTTGCCGGAAATTATAGACACCAATGGCCTGGCATACCTGGAGCCTTTGTCTCATATAACTTTGCTTACGACAATAATTTTGAACAAGCTAAAAGCGGTTTTGGTGCATACGTAAGTCATGATCATGCCGGTTCTGGGGCGCTAAGTTTTACCAAACTGGCTGCTCAATATGTTTATGAGATAAAACTAGGACGGGATGTTTATATCCGACCTGGAATAGAGTACGGTGTTGTATGGAGGTATATCGATAAATCAAGGTTAACTTTTGGTGATGAATTGGTAAGAGGTGGTAGTTTTGGAACACTTGAATTTGTAGATGACCAAAGAATAAACTATTTTGATTTGGGAACTGGAGCTGTTCTATACAGCCGTAGATTCTGGGGTGGAATCTCCTTACATCATATCAATCAACCAAACCAAAGTCTTACAGGAGGCAGTAGTCCCCTGCCCATGAAATTTGGGATTCAAACTGGAATGCGCATCCCTATTAAGGACAGGTTTGGAATGAAAAATGACAATTATTTCATACCGGCCCTCCATTATAAGGCCCAAGATAAATTTGATCAGTTGGATATCGGTTTATATTTTGAACGAAACCCCATGACTTTTGGAATTTGGTACAGAGGGATTCCTGTTCTAAAGGCTTATGAGACCGGCTACCCCAATGATGATGCTTTAATCTTTTTAGTTGGGCTTAGAGTCGATAAGTTTAAGTTTGGGTACACATATGACATTACCATTTCTCCATTAATCGACAATACTAACGGTAGTCATGAAATTTCCATTGTATATGAATTTGCATCACTAGAAGAAACTTTATCGAGATCCAAGCGTAGAGTTGCCTGTCCAAAATTTTAGGAGTTCTCATTTATTTCTATCTTTCGAACATGGGATTATTCGACTCACTTTTCGGGAAAAAAAAGGAATTCAAAGCAATTAAAGGTGTCCAGATGGGAGACGCCAAAGGACAGTTGCTAGCTCAGGATGAAAATGGTCAACTATTTGGCTTTACTGAAGAAATAATGGATACAAAGTTCCTTAAACTAATGTTAGTGTCAAGTAAAAAATTTAGATCATATACAGGTGGTAATGTAATCTTTGAATCTGAAAACACTGCATATGATTTTGAAATTGATTTGTCCGAGATCCAATCTATTCCAGAAGACGGAGTTATGGTTACCGAGTTTGATTTGGAATGGACAGATAAAATGGATGAAATCAGTGAGAAAAAGATAGAAAAAGTCGATATCCAAATTGGAAAGGCTAAGCTTGTATTACAAGAAATTGTTTCCTGGCCAATTCAGGAGTTAAGTGACGAAGAAGAGTAAGAGCTTATCTTTGATACCTAGCTATTCTCACTCATTTCAACGATTAAACCGTCTGTAAGCCCTATTTTAGGAACTATCATCTCCTCTATTCCACACAAAGACATTACCCTTGAATAGATTCTGAGAGCTGGTTCTATTACATCCGCTCTATCAGGTTTCATATGAAACTTCTCTATTCTTTCTTCAAAGCTATGGGATGCTAATTCCTTATAAATTCCGTCCAATTCTTTTTTAGACACAGCTTGTAGGTATTTCTTACCCGCCATTTTGATCAAGCGATTAGCATTCCCGCCTGTACCTATGGCTTTTACATTATCCCATTCGCTAAGTTTTTTGGATAGCCATTTCTCTAATTTCTCCCATTCGCTGTCTTTGACCATGTCCTTTAAAATACGGATGGTTCCAATTTTAAAAGATTTACTTTTTATGCGCTGTCCTCCAGATATTATTGTAATCTCCGTAGATCCTCCCCCCACATCAACGAATAGATAGTTCTTTGTGTGATCAATATTCTGAGTGAGAAAAGTTTTAAAAATAATATCCGCCTCTTCATTTCCTGAGATTAACTCTAGGTCAATACCCGACTCTTGCTTGATTTTTTTTATCAAATCTGCCGAATTATCGGCCTCTCGCATAGCAGATGTTGCAACCGCGCGGTAGTCCTCTACTTGGTAGGCTTCCATTAAATTCTTGAATGCCTTCATCGTAAACAAGAACATACGTTCCTTATCACTAACAATTCGCCCGGATGTAAAAACGCTTTCCCCGAGTCTTAAAGGAACACGAGTTAAGCTCATTTTTTTTATAAACTTTCGCTTGCCGTCATTTTGGACGTATCCGATCAGCATTCTTCCTGCGTTCGAGCCAATATCAATGGCAGCATAAGTCTTTAAGGTCATATCTCAAAGATAGCCTTATGAGTTTATAGCTTGTTAAACTGTTTAAAAATTAGGCCTTTGTTAGCTTCTTAAAGTAGTCATAGGTCTCCATTTGAGAATGGTACACTTCACCCTCTTGTTTACGGTATTTGTTATTTAATGAGCGATTTAAAACCCTTGCTTTTACATTCCCATTAAACTGAATTTCAAGATGCTCTTTCAGCTGCTTTTGAATTTGCTCATCCATGACCGGACAAAGAACCTCTACCCTATGATCTATATTTCGGGTCATCCAGTCAGCTGATCCAATCAATACAATTTCATCACCCGCATTATGAAATATCATTACGCGCGCATGTTCTAGAAAACGGTCAACAATGCTATAAACTTCAATATTCTCGCTCAATCCTTTTACTCCAGGAATTAAAGAACATATCCCCCTTACAATCATTCTGATTTTCACTCCAGCCTGACTTGCTTCATATAATTTCTTAACGAGTCCTTCATCAACAAGATTATTCATTTTGAGCGTAATTTCAGCTTTAAGCCCTTTCTTGGCATTTCTGATTTCATTGGTCATTAGCAACATCAACCTGCGCCGAGAATTAAAAGGACTAACCAATAATTTCCTGTAGGTAAATCGTTTATAGTTTGCCTCAAAAAATTCAAATACTTTTTCTACCTCTTGACATATATCTTCATTGGCCGTTAGATAAGAGTAATCTCCATAAACCTGAGCTGTTCCTTCATGAAAATTGCCGGTACCAATATGCGTATAAAGTTGTTTCTTATTTCGAACAACACGCTCAATAAGAATCAATTTAGAATGAACTTTAAGTCCTTGAACACCATGAATTACCTGACACCCTGCCTCACTGAGCCTTTCTGAAACTTTGATATTGTTCTTTTCATCAAAACGTGCTGTTAGCTCTACAATTACTGAGACTTGCTTTCCATTTGAAACGGCATTTATTAAGGCATTTATTACCCTTGAATTTTTTGCAACACGGTATAAATTAATTTTGATTTTACGCACATTGGGATCAATGGCTGCTTCTCTCAAAAGATCGATTAAATGCTGAAAACTTTGATAGGGATAGGATAAAAGTATGTCTCTTTTCTTTATTTCATTTAGTACTGAAATAGCCTTTTTTAACCTTGGGTGAGGCAAAGGAGGTAGTTTTTCATAGACCAACTTCTTCATTCCAAAATCTGGAAAGCTCATAAAATCCCTAAAATTATGATACCGCCCGGAGGATATGATGTTTTTGTTGGAGGGTATTTCAAGCCTTTTTAATATTGCATTTAAAAGTACTTTAGGCATATCCTTGTCATGAACAAATCGAACAGGATCACCATCTTTTCTATTCTTAATACTCTTTGACAGTTTTTCCATCCAGCTTTCCGAGATATCATCCTCAATATCTAACTCAGCATCTCTAATTACCTTAAAGGTGTAGGCAGAAATCTTATCAAATTCAAATATTTTGAATATGGATTTAAGATTAAAGCGAATAAGATCATCTATTAGAATCAAATTCTTTTTCTTATCGCTTGTCGGAAGCACGACAAATCTTCCAATTTCTTTTACTGGAATTTCAATGATGAATTTTTGTGGTTTCTTTCCATTTTGCTCGCATAGAACAGCAAAATATATTGTATTGTCCTTTACTTCAGGTAGGTATTCCCTATTATCTATATTAATTGGCACAAGAGAACCACGTACCTTTTCTTCAAATTGCTCCGAAACGAATAGTTTCTGCTCCTTATTCAAATTCGTTTCATCCAGCATGTAAATATTCTCAGACTCGAGTTCTTTAACAAGCTTTTTGAATGTATTTTGAAAGGACCTATCCTGATACAACCCAATTTCTTTTATTTGCTCCAAAAGTTCATCTGGATTGTATGGCAGTTTAGCTTTATCTTTTTTAGGTAATGCAGCCATTCGCTGAACGGTAGCTACCCTTACCTTATGAAACTCATCCCGGTTATTAGAAAAAATACCTAGAAAACGGATTCTCTGTACTAGTGGTACAGATTTATCTTGAGCCTCTTGTAAAACCCTCTCATTAAAGGATAACCATGAAATTTCTCTATTAATTTCCTTATACTTAGCCGCCTTTTTTATGCCCTTTCTCATCTGCCCCTAATTTACATTATTATCAAGAGTTTAATTTCACCTTTACTTAAAATTATAGTTAAATTTGGTTGATGCGCCTCTTAGCTCTTTTATTACTTGTCCCTTTATGGGGGATTTCTCAATATCATACAGAAAAGAAAATTGAGGTCGACACATTTCAAAACGGCGTTATCAAACATTATCGATTTACCATTACCAAAACTTCTAAAAAATTTTCGCCAGATGATTATTACTACAAAAGGACGACTATTGAAACCTTTTATGACAGCACGGGTGCAAAGATATTTTGGAGTAAGATTATCGAGAAAAACTCGAATTATGGAAGGCCCTGCAATGAGATTTTAAACGAAAGTAAAACCTTTGCGCAAGGAACTAAAATAAACCATTACAAGTTTGTTTGTGATTGTAGGAAACAATATGAGTGGTTATATAATCTTGATGGTAGATTAGTTTATAGAAGTCATACCAAATACAGAACCTTACACACTGGAAGCATTCTAAAAGAAAAGAAAAAAAAGGATTCCGACTAGGCAGCTACCTTTACTTTTTCCATCCATGTTTCCCAGTCCCAAATAAAATTTTTCATTGCCTCATCCATTCGTTTAAGGAAAAGCGGGTTAGGAGTCTTAAGATCTTTAAAGTAGTCGTCTTGGAAGTTAGTGAGGTTGTACTTGAAAAACACAGCCTTACTCATTGCATAAAGCACATTTTTAGATGGGTGATTTACTCTTGACATGAACAAGTCATAATCTTTGATATACTGATATAGTGTCTCTTCTTCCATTCCAAAAGCCCTAGCAGCTTTTTCAATGATTAAGAATTTAATCCTGTTACCTTGCTCGGCATCAAAATATTTAGGAAGAAATTTAAGGTTTGAAGTAAGCACAATCATCAAAAACTTATCGCAATTGTCCTCTGACAAATTGGGACAAGAAACAAAGCTTGGGTCGTTGTTGATCACTGGAGCAAGCTCTTTCCAGCCGTTTTCACTAACATCAATAATAGCATTAACAAAAACATTTGCTAGTGTATCTTCGCTTAACTTCTTTTTTGTGAATAATGAAAACATATCTACTTATTTCTCGGTTTAAACAAAAATAAGTGCTCATGCAGGCGGTTTTATTAACCATGTTAAGGCTTTGTTAACAAAGTTATTCACGAAGAGCTAAAAACTATACTAACTTCCTGCGCTTGAGTTCTTTCTTAATAAGCGATAGTTCTCTACCTGTTTGACCTTTAACACTGGTGTTTTCTTGAGCTCTTCGCAGCAAGTAAGGCATTACTTCACGAACAGGGCCGTAAGGAACGTACTTAGCAACGTTATAACCCAAGTGTGTTAAATTGTATGAAATATGATCACTCATCCCTAGGAGTTGAGCAAAATACAGGTGTTCATGGTCGTAAGGAATTTTAAGATCTAGTATTTTATCTGCCAATAATTTTGAGCTCTTTTCATTATGTGTTCCAGCACAAATCGCAATTTCATCAATATGCTCTAAACAATACAGTAAAGCAAGGTCATAATCCTTATCCGTCGATTCCTTATTAGGCTGTATAGGAGAATCATACGAGAGCTCTTTTGCTCGTGCTCGCTCCTTCTCCATGTATGCACCTCTTACTAATTTAAAGCCACTTTTTACACCTGCTGAATTCATTCGCTGATGACAATCTTTGAGATAGCTTAATCTGTCATGTCGATATAATTGCACTGTGTTGTATACATATACTTTTTCAGAATTGAATAGGCTCATCATTTCCTCCGCAACTCTGTCAATGGTATCCTGAATCCAACTTTCTTCAGCATCAATAAAAACAGGTGTGTCACATTCTTTGGCAGTAGCACATATTTCTTGCACACGATCTACGAAACGATCAAATTCTGCTTTTTCCGAGTCATTCAGTTCCTTTAAGGATACATTCGCCTTTTCAAGTAGATCAAATCGACAAATTCCGGTGCATTTAAACACAGCAAACGGAATATTTAAATTTCCTTTTCCTTCTCTTATACTTCTAATTAACTCATCCTTTGTAGCATCCAAATCACCGGCACTATTTTTTCCTTCAACGGAATAATCCAGAATGGTACCTACCTTATATGCTGCTAATTCATCAATGGTTTTTCTACAGTCTTGAATATCTTCTCCACCGCAGAACTGCTTAAAAATCGTTCTCTTAATTAACTTAACCGGGAGTAAACGCAATTTTAAGGCTATGTTAGTTGCCCATTTGCCAACTTTAACAAGCCAATTTCTACCAACCATTTTAAAAAGCCGGTGAGCTCGTCTTAAATCCTTGTTTGATTTAGACTTAAAAGCAATTTCTGTATTGTTAAAATCTACTTTCAAAGTTTTGGCAAATATAAGTGTTCAGTCAATATATTTTAAAGGCAGACAATTATTTAATCAAACATCATAAATAGTCTATATTTGTGGTACATGATGACAAGGTATTTCTTTTTATTAAGCTTTCTTACTTTAAGCATTATAGCCTGTGCTCAGGGCCACTTAAAATTCTCAGGCACCATATTAGGATACCATTATGATCCGGATATAAAGATTCTTCAAAAGAAAAAATCAATTGAAATAGAAGGAAGTCTCGCAAACGTCCAGATGAATGTGGTAGTTAATGGAGAAATTGAAAACACAACATTCACCAATAACGGAGGTCAGTTTGAGCTGAAATTAAAAAAAGGAACAAAAAGCTATATACGTTATTTTAAAGAGGGTTATGGTAGTTCTTCAATTGTTGTTGACTTAAATAACGTCAATGATAAAAACTCGAGCAAAATTCTTTATTTAGAAAATATTGAACTTATTTTAAATGGGGTTAAAAACGAACGCCCTATTGATAATGGTAAGCCCTTTGGAAGAATATATTTTGATACCAACCTTGAAGTCTTTAAGTTCCAATCATATGATATAAAAGAAAAATCAAGTGTACTTCAAAGAAAAGACAAAGATCGTTCGGCATACGACCTAATAATAAGTTCTATTAAGAAAAATGAACTTAATAATTTAAGTGGCAATGGCTCAAAGCAATCGAGCATAAACCAAGGCACGAACACAACAAATAACTCTGACAATCTCGAAGAATTTGGAGACTATAAAGATTCGATAGTTTCGATTTTTGAAGAGGAGTTTACACCGATTAATCTGTCGGGATTATTTAAAAAAGGCTTCAAAGCTGAGGATGTTGGTAAATGGAGAGATCGAATAGATCAAGCGTGGAAAGAACTAGAAGTAAGAAAGCGAAATGCTAAGACAGCTGAGGATTCCTTATTAATTTCCATGCAACAAAGTCTTTTGGAAAATGCAGAAGCACAGTTAAAGTCTAATGAGGATAAGATTAAACTTCAAGAAGAAAAGTTAAGTGCACAAAAAACACAGAACAGATACCTTATTTTCCTCCTCATAGCCGGTTTATTGATTGGTGCCTTAATTGTTGTAGGTTGGTACAAAAACAAAAAACTGAACGAACAGCTATCCAGTAAAAATCAAAAGATTTCAGAAAGTATAAGTTATGCCGAACATATTCAAGGATCCATTCTTTGGCCAATGGATAAGGTTAAGGCAATAGTTCCTGAATCTTTTATCTTATGGCAACCTCTAGATCGTGTGGGGGGTGATTTTTATTGGTTCTCAAATAAAGATGATATAGTATATTTTTCGGCAGTAGATTGCACGGGGCATGGTGTTCCAGGTGGCTTTATGAGCATGATATCGAATACCTTATTAAACGAAATCGTAAATGAGCGTGAATTATCTGAAACAGATGAAATTCTTAACGAACTAAACATAAAAATTAAAAAAGCTCTGCAACAAGAAGCGGAAGACTCTTTATCACAAGAGGGAATGGATTTAGCCTTTTGTAAATGGGATAAAAAGAATCAGAAACTTCAGTTCTCTGGCGCAATGAATCCTCTCTATTTGGTTAGGGACGCTGAATTAGTAGAATACAAAGCTGATTTGAAAGGAATAGGTGGAATTAGCAGAAGAAGAAAGGAGAAACCATTTAAAAAACAGGAGTTGGAGCTAAAGACAGGAGATTGCCTGTACCTGTTTTCTGATGGTTACATGGATCAATTTGGTGGTTCCGAAAAAGAAAAATTTAACTCTGACCGCTTCAAAAAGCTTCTTTGTGATATACACGGATTATCCATGGAACAACAAAAAAATAAGCTTGTTAGTGAATTAAAAAGTTGGATGGGTAGTGAAGAACAAATTGATGATATCTTGGTGATGGGAATAAAAGTTTAAACTTCTACCAATTCAACTGGAATCTCAATCATTTCCTTTATATCCTCACCTTTATCTTTCATAAGACTATCGGTAGACTTAAACTTCCATATAAGTTCAACCCCACCATTATCTTCATGAATCTCTTCTAGTATAAACAATAGATTAAATAGCTGTTTTAGTGATCCAGAATTAATGTAACTAAGGTTCATCTCGACTTTTGTTTTACCTGAAGGCTTATCCAGGTAATTCTCCATTTCATTAATTAAATCCTCATAGAACTTTAAAGGGTTTTCTGGCATAGAAACCCCTGAAATACTAATGATAGTTTCATCAGCCGTCACTGAAACTTCCATTCTTGGTGTGTCTTTTGTTCCCTCTATCTTATAACTCATCTGCGAATACCTTTATACTGTAAAACATGTCTCCATCCTCCATTTCATTGAAAGAGTAGTCCACTTTACCATTTGCATGTCTGAAGACTTCTATTAAACCGATACCAGCTCCTCCGTCTTCCTTTTTCTCATCACTCATCAACTTTGCTCTATATAAGCCTTTTAATTGTTTTGCGTCCAAACCTTTTAATTGATCTAACTGCGCTTTAAGTGACTCTTTTCTTTCTTTATCAATAATATTTCCAGCCTCAATGGATATTCCTCCTTCTGTCTCTTGCATTAAGAATATTCCTTGTGGGTTTGCTTTGTCCTTGGCGTGACGTTGCAAGTTTTGCATTAATTCAATCGTAAGATAAGGAATATGACCGTCCGAATTCTCTTTGTTATTCTTGATCATCTCAAAAATTGGCATAATCTCAGATTGAGAAAATCCGCCTTTTCGAAACAATAAGATATTATTTTCGAAACAGTAGTCTCTTATTTCTTTTGTCTCTTGAATGTTGTGTTTAGTTGAATCAGAAAGCACTGCTTCCATTTCAATCTGAATGCAGAATTCATTTGCTCCACTCTTTCCGATACTGATATCCCATAGCGGTGAGCGACCAGTTTTTTTTGCAATGTCAATTAGACCAAGTCCTCCTCCACCTCTTTCAGTGGCAGAGCCTTCAGATAAAGTATGCGTATATAGCGCCTTAATCTCATCTATTGACTTGTTGTGCAGGTTGTTAAGAATATCGGTGAGAATTTCTTTATCCTTCTCAATAACCGGATTAGATGAAGCTATTAACTGATGATCTCGCTTGGTGCGTAGCTGAAAAAAGTTGAACTTATCCTTTACATCTTCAACCTCATTCCCATGCCTAACAACATTTTGGAAGCATTCTACCAAAAGATAACTTGACCTTCTTACATAAGATTTTTTTAACTCTTGATCTGCTTGTTGCTCCTCTTTTAAATCAATTAAAAGATTAGTTATTGAGTCCGAAAAGCGACCAGCATATGTAAACACATGATCGTCGCTCTCATAGCGCTTATAAATTTCCCAAAGCGAATTCATCTATTCCTAATCGTCACCTTTTTTAGCAGACTTTTTCTTTGAACCACCGTCCACGGAAATCACAATTTTTTCATTCTTCTTATCAAAGTCAACAGATATTGCATCTCCCTCTTTGATTCCAGATTTAATAATTTCTTCAGCCAAAGGATCCTCAAGGTACTTTTGAATTGCTCTTTTCAAAGGACGAGCCCCATATTTAGAATCAAAGCCCTTGTCAGCGATATAATCTTTAGCGTCATCTGTTAATTTCACTTCAAGTCCAAGGTTAGAAACTCTCCCGTAAAGCTTTTTCAATTCGATATCAATAATCTTATGAATATCCTCTCTTTCTAAAGAGTTGAACATTACGATATCATCAATTCTATTTAAGAATTCAGGAGCAAAGGCTTTTCTTAAGGCACCTTCTACTATACCCTTTTGAGCATCATCTTTCTGATCGTTTTTAGCTTTAGTCCCAAAACCAACACCAGTTCCAAAATCTTGCAATTGACGAGCCCCTATGTTAGAAGTCATAATGATGATTGTATTTCTAAAATCAACCTTTCTTCCAAGACTATCTGTTAATTGCCCATCATCTAAGGTCTGAAGCAATAGATTAAATACATCAGGATGCGCTTTCTCAATTTCATCAAGTAAAACAATCGAATAAGGCTTTCGTCTAACTTTCTCTGTTAGTTGACCTCCTTCTTCGTAACCCACGTATCCCGGAGGTGCTCCAACCAAGCGAGAAACAGAAAATTTCTCCATGTATTCACTCATATCAATACGAATGAGCGATTCTTCTGAATCAAACAAAAATTTGGCTAACTCTTTTGCCATTTGGGTTTTTCCCACACCAGTTGGCCCTAAGAAAAAGAAAGAACCAATGGGTTTATTCGGATCTTTTAATCCGGCTCTATTTCTCTGGATTGCCTTTACAACTTTGGCTACAGCCCCTTCTTGCCCAATTACCTTACCTTCAAGTTCTTCAGCCATTTTCACTAAACGGCCGCTTTCTTTTTCAGCAATTCGAGTGGTTGGAATACCAGTCATCATACCAATAACATCAGCAACATGTTCCTCAGTAACTGTTACTCTGTGATTTTTACTTTCTTCCTCCCATTTCTTTTTCTCAACATCTAATTGCTCCAGAAGCTTTCTTTCTTCATCACGCAATTGAGCTGCCTCCTCATATTTTTGTGAACGAACAACCTCATTTTTCTTGTCCTTTATATCCTCTATCTTACCCTCAATATCAAGAATGATTTTCGGTACATTGATATTGGTAAGATGAACACGAGAACCTACTTCATCAAGAGCATCAATGGCCTTGTCGGGCAAATGTCTATCCGTAATATAACGATTGGTTAAATTTACACAGGCCAAAATAGCCTCTTCTGTATAATTCACTGTATGATGCTCTTCGTATTTCTCCTTTATATTGTTGAGTATTTGCACTGTCTCTTCAATGGAAGTAGGCTCAACAAGTACTTTTTGAAACCTTCTTTCCAGAGCACCGTCTTTCTCAATATATTGTCTGTATTCGTCTAAGGTTGTAGCTCCTATCGCTTGTAATTCCCCACGAGCTAATGCAGGCTTAAACATGTTAGAAGCATCCAAGCTTCCAGAAGCTCCTCCCGCACCTATAATCGTGTGGATTTCATCAATAAACATAATAACCTCTGGAGACTTTTCAATCTCATTCATTAAGGCCTTCATGCGCTCTTCAAATTGCCCTCTATATTTAGTACCCGCAACTAGACTTGCTAGGTCAAGAGAAATAATCCTTTTGTTAAATAAAACCCTGCTAACCTTTCTTTGAACAATGCGTAAAGCCAATCCTTCTGCAATAGCAGATTTACCAACACCGGGTTCACCAATCAATATCGGGTTATTCTTTTTTCTTCTTGCTAAAATTTGAGAAACTCGCTCTATCTCCTTCTCTCGACCAACTATTGGATCTAACCTTCCATCTTCAGCAAGTTGGGTTAAATCTCTACCAAAGTTATCCAAGACAGGTGTTTTACTTTTAGGGTCAACTTTTCTTGAACCGCCCCCATAGGATCCACCTGATCCTCCTTCTCCTTCATCTCCATCAGACAAATCGCCTGGGAATTCTGATCTAGGCAATTCATCTTGATTCGCCATTGACTCAATACTATTCTTTATCATTGAATAATTTATACCGTGTTTGTTTAATATTTGTGTGGCAATATTTTCCTTTTCTTTAAGAATCGACAACAGCAGATGCTCAGTCCCAATTAAAGGACTTTTAAAAAGCTTTGCCTCTAGATAGGTAATCTTCAAAACTTTTTCTGCCTGTTTCACCAAAGGTATGTTGTTTAGAGACATGCTCTTACCTGATGAAATACTCATTGATGATTCCAAATTCTTTCTAAGCTCACGCAATTCAACTCCACCTCTTTCAATGAGCTGAACAGCTAAGCCCTCTCCTTCTCTTATTAATCCCAGCACCAAATGCTCTACTCCTATATAATCGTGCCCAAGGCGTAAAGCCTCTTCGCGACTAAAGGTTATAACATCTTTGACTCTGGGTGAAAATTTCGCCTCCATAATTCGTTACTAATTTAGTGAAAATTCGCCAACAACAAAGGCGTAAAATCTCAATCTCAAAAATACGATCAAGAATTTCTTACAAAATCGTTAATAACTTCTTTTCTTCACACAATTTTGTGGATAAAGCCAGCCTTTTTTCAGGAGCTTACTGTCATCTAAAAAGTTATTTTTACAAACTTGATTTTTAGAATTTTTAGATAAAGAAGATATATGGCAGAAGGAGAAAAAATAATTCCAATTAGTATAGAAGATGAGATGAAGTCAGCTTACATTGATTATTCAATGTCAGTGATTGTTTCACGTGCCTTACCAGATGTCAGAGACGGTCTTAAGCCTGTGCACCGTAGGGTGCTTTTTGGGATGCAGGACCTTGGAGTAGGCGCCTCTAAGCCTTACAAGAAATCTGCAAGAATTGTTGGGGAAGTTCTTGGTAAGTACCACCCTCACGGAGATTCTTCAGTTTATGACACCATGGTGCGTATGGCACAGGATTGGTCTTTAAGATATCCGCTAGTTGATGGTCAAGGTAACTTTGGGTCAGTTGATGGTGACTCTCCGGCAGCAATGCGTTATACTGAGGCAAGACTTAGAAAAATTGCCGAAGAAATAATGTCTGATATTGACAAAGAAACTGTTGATTTTAGTCCGAATTTCGATGACTCTTTGGAAGAGCCAACAGTAATGCCTACCAGAGTACCTCAGCTTTTGATCAATGGAGCTTCAGGTATTGCCGTTGGAATGGCAACCAACATGCCACCACACAACCTAACAGAAGTCATAAACGGAACCATGGCATACATTGATAACAGAGATATTGATGTCGATGGTTTGATGGAATATGTCAAGGCACCAGATTTCCCTACGGGAGGAATTATCTATGGTTACGAGGGCGTAAAGAACGCTTTCCACGAAGGACGCGGTCGTGTTGTAATGAGAGCTAAAGCTACCATTGAAGAAATTCGAGAAGGAAGAGAAGCCATCATTGTTACCGAAATCCCATACCAAGTTAACAAAGCCGACATGATTAAGAAGACGGCTGACCTTGTTAACGATAAAAAGATTGAAGGGATCTCTGATATTAGAGATGAATCTGACAGAAACGGTATGCGTATCGTTTATGAATTAAAACGTGATGCTATACCCAATGTAGTTTTAAACAAACTTTATAAGTACACGGCACTTCAGACCTCATTTTCGGTAAACAACATTGCACTTGTTGATGGTAGACCTCAAACCTTAAATCTTAAAGATTTAATTCAGCATTTCGTTGCTCACCGTCATGAAGTTGTCGTACGAAGAACTAAGTTTGAATTAAGAAAAGCTCAAGAAAGAGCGCATATTTTAGAAGGTTTAATTATTGCCTCTGATAATATTGATGAAGTTATTAAGTTAATTCGTGCCTCAAAAAGTCCTGATGAAGCCCGTGAGAAACTTCAAGAGAGATTTAAACTCTCTGAAATTCAATCGAGAGCCATTGTTGAAATGCGTTTGCGTCAATTAACTGGACTTGAGCAAGATAAACTTAGAGCTGAATATGAAGAAATCACAGCTCTTATTAAGGAGTTGGAATCAATCCTAAATGATGAAGCTAAACGCTATCAAATCATAAAAGATGAACTGGAAGTAATCAGAGATAAATATGGTGACGAAAGAAGATCCATAATAGAATACTCTGCTTCTGAAATGAAGATAGAAGACTTAATTCCAAATGAGGAGGTAGTTGTTACAATATCTCATGCGGGCTATATTAAAAGAACAAGTCTATCTGAGTACAAAGTTCAAAACAGAGGTGGTGTAGGTTCTAAGGGAAGTACTACAAGAGATAAAGACTTCCTAGAGCATCTTTTCGTTGCTACAAATCACAATTACCTCCTTATCTTTACTGAGAAAGGAAAATGCTTCTGGATGCGAGTCTTCGAAATCCCGGAAGGAACGAAACAAAGTAAAGGAAGAGCCATACAGAACCTTCTGAACATTGAACAGGATGATAAAGTAATGGCTTACATCAATGTTCAAGACCTTAAGGATGAAGATTACGTGAATAACAACTACATTGTTATGTGCACGAAGAAAGGAGTTATCAAGAAAACATCATTAGAAGCCTACAGCCGTCCAAGAACGAATGGAATTATCGCTGTTGGAATACGTGAAGGTGATCAATTGCTTGAGGCCAAATTAACCAATGGTACCAACGAAATCATGATGGCACTGAAATCAGGTAAATGTATCCGATTTAATGAAGAGAAAGTGCGTAGCATGGGCCGTGGTGCAAGTGGTGTTAGAGGTGTAACGCTTGCCAATGAAAAAGATGAAGTAATTGGAATGATTGCCGTTGAAAATGAAGAAGCGAACGTAATGGTAGTTTCTGAAAAAGGATACGGTAAACGATCTTCAGTTGCCGACTATCGTGTTACTAACCGTGGTGGTAAAGGTGTGAAAACAATCAATGTTACCGATAAAACGGGAGGACTTATTGCTATTAAAAACGTCTCCGATGAAGATGATCTAATGATCATTACCAAAAATGGTATTACCATAAGAATGCATGTTGAAGATTTACGTGTAATGGGTAGAGCAACACAAGGGGTTCGTCTTATTAGCCTAAGAGGAAACGATGAAATTGCCAGCGTTGCAAAGGTTGATCGTTCTGATGAAGACGAAGACGAAATAGCCGAAATTGAATCGAATGAAGAGGGTCAAGTAGGAGCAGATTCAGAAGAATAAACTTTTGGCACAAAAATGGATTAAGAGGGGATGTGAAAATTTATATATTTTTGCATCCCCTTTATAGTTGAACAAAAAACGAAATAAAATGAAATTAAAATTTGTATTGACAGGACTGATTTTCACACTTGGAATGACGGTTTTTGGTCAAGGTAAAAGAACAGAAGCTGCACTATCTTTGAAAAGTGCTAAGTCAGCAATGATGTATCAAAAATTGGATGAAGCGTGGGAAGAAATCCAAGAAGCAAAAAATTATATTGACGAAACCTATAATACAAGTACTGAAAAGTTTACCGGTTCAAAAGACCCAAAAACACTTTATTATAGAGGAGAAATTTATTTCTACTACCCACAAATAAAGGCCATGGTTGATGCTCAGAATGGCAAATCAATGGAAGATATTCAAGCGGATCCTGAGACTGAAAAAATGATGGAGACTGCTATGAATTCTTATAAAGCCCATATGGCAATCCCAAACAAAAAGTCAAAAGAAAATTTTGAAGAAGAAATCAAAAATAACTTCTTAAGACTTGGTGGAATGGCTGGGAAAATGGCTGGTGACGCATACAACAACGGAAACTATGAAGATGCCGTAGAAGCATATTCTGGTGCTATTGAAGCATACAAAATCGCTGGCTACACTGATTCTGTATCATATTACAACGGTGGTAATGCTGCATTCTCTGGAGAAATGTATGACACCACAGCGAAATACATGGAAATGTGCCGCTCCTTGAATTTTGGTGGACACCTTCCTTATTGGAGGGGGGCTGAAGCTGAATTTAAACTTGGCAATTCAGAAAAAGGTTTGGCTATTCTGGAAGAGGGTAAAAAGAAGTATCCAAATGAAGCAAATATGTATATCGTTGAATCCAACTATTACCGTGAGGCAGGTGACAACGAAAAAGCTGCAGCTGCTTTAGAAGCGCTTATTGCACTAAATGATAAGGATGATGCAATTATCTCCGTTGTAGGATCTACATACGATGATTTAGGTGAGGTTGATAAAGCATTTGAGTACTATAACATGGCACTTGAAATTAACCCAACGAACCAGGATGCACTATATAACAAAGGTGTAAATCGTTACAACAAAGGGGTTGAAATCTTTAATAAAGCAAACGATATTGCTTCAGATGCGATGGCTAAAGAGGAGAAAGAAAAAGCAAAAGTATTCTTCAATGATGCCCTTGTTCCATTGCAAAAACTACATGAAATTGCACCGGATGATACTGCAACAATTCAGATGATGATGAAAGTTTATGCACGTCTTGGAGATAATGACAAATACAACGAGATGAAAGCGCTTTTATCTAATTAAAAGACTATTCATAAATACTGAAAAGCACCTCAAATTGAGGTGCTTTTTTTCTTTTTAATAGCTACCTTTAGCATTCGCTTAAAAATTATAAAATGAAAAACATTACAGTAATCGGAGCTGGAACAATGGGAAATGGAATTGCTCATGTTTTTGCTCAAAACGGATATAAAGTAAACTTAGTTGATATTAGCGAAAAATCGCTTGAAAAAGCAGTTGCTACCATCACGAAAAACCTAGATCGTTTGGTCGCAAAAGAAAAGATTTCTGCTGAAGTAAAGGACTCAACTCTTGCGAATATCACTACATTGACTGACTTAAAAGAAGGTGTAAAATCGGCCGACTTAGTTGTAGAAGCAGCTACCGAAAATGTTGATCTCAAGCTAAAGATATTTAAGGATATGGATGAAAATGCTCCTGATGGATGTATTCTTTCAACCAACACCTCTTCTATTTCGATAACTAAAATTGCGGCCGTAACAAATCGTCCGGATAAAGTAATTGGCATGCACTTTATGAATCCTGTTCCGATCATGAAATTGGTAGAGGTTATTAGAGGTTATGCAACTTCTGATGAAGTATGTTCTAGCGTTATGGAAATGTCTAAAAACCTTGGCAAAGTTCCTGTTGAAGTCAATGATTATCCAGGTTTTGTAGCTAATAAGATACTGATGCCAATGATCAATGAAGCTATTATCACCTTGCATGAAGGGACTGCTGGTGTAGAAGAAATTGATACAGTTATGAAATTAGGCATGGCACACCCTATGGGCCCACTGCAACTTGCCGACTTTATTGGTCTTGATGTTTGCCTAGCAATTTTAAGAGTTCTACAAGATGGATATGGAAATCCAAAATATGCCCCTTGTCCATTATTAGTAAATATGGTAACGGCCGGAAAATTAGGTGTCAAATCCGGTGAAGGTTTCTACTCTTGGGGTCATGGAACCAAAGACCTTATCGTTGCTGATAATTTCAAAAAATAAGTTACCTTTTGAAAGGTAGTGCATTCTGTAATCAATGCGAACTTTTTTCTTCATTTGGGGATGTTTACTTTTGGCAGGATGTCAAAGTGAGCCTCCCCAATTTTCTTTAAGAACAGTATTGGAATCTGACAAAGAGTTTAAAGCCCTTCATGGCGGCTATGCTAAAACTTGGATTTTACACAAACACTTTACTAGTGGGTATAGAATTGATTACGATCTGCGGGAAGAAAAACAGTACCTGATTATTAACAACAAAGGCCATTATGAAGCCTCTGAATTAAAAAATTTAGGAAAGTCAGGAATGGTTCAAGGTAAAGTTTATTGTAATGCACAGAAAAATGAAATATATTTCTGGGAGTATGGAACTAAGACTCCAAAAAGCTATACAATTTTTGAAATAAATGATAGTACCTTAAGCTTTGGTGCGAAGAGAAATTTTGAAATGGCAACTTTTCGTCCACTCAATATAAACAAAGCAAATAATTAGATGTGGTTAAATAATTTCTCCACTTTGTAACAAAAAAATATAAGCTCCGTTTATTAACTGGGGGAATTAACTAAAAACTTTATAGTTTTGGGTTGAGGAAAGGCTTGATAACTCAAGCCTTTTTTATTGAAATGACCAAAGATAATTGGGAAATAAAATTAGCCAGGCTCCTCTGTATAACAGCTTTTATACATGGCTGTCTTTATCTGGTAGGATCTATGAGGGTTTTTATGCCTCCGGTTCCCATCGATTTTACAATTACCTTGTTGTTCTCAGTTATCCTATTCAGGACAAAAGACCTAAAAGCATTCATTGGTAGTGCGATAAGTTTGATAATTACGTTTAGCTTGTTCTCATTTTATGCAAGAGATCAATGGGTCTCCAGTATCTTTTTCGATGAAAAATCAATTGTTAGGTGGGAAGAAAAATCAGATTTATTTAGCTTCATTTTTTCTTTGGCTTGCCTTTCATTATTCGTTTATTACTTCATTTTAGCAAAAGAGATAAAAACAAAAGTATTCGTTTCAATTAATGCTGCACTGTTAGTCTTTCTGATTTTAATGAAACAATCTCCATTTTATGCAATAATTCCTACCCCACTGATTTTCATGTCGACCATCTTTCAGGATAAGCAGGATAAAAAAAATGAAATTCTACCAGCTTTATCTTTCAGCGTAGTTAGTTGTTTTATCCTATTCCGCTACCTTCTTTTGCTTAGCCATAAAGCCTAATTTTCTTGGTAGAATAACTATATTTAACCCAAAATTACATCTTATGATTAAAATTGACATGCACACCCATATTATGCCTGATAAAATGCCCCGATGGGCAGAAAAGTTTGGCTATGGAGGTTTTATACATTTGGACCATCATCGACCAGGGTATGCACGTATGATGCAGGATGCTAAATTTTTTAGAGAAATTAATGAAAATTGCTGGGATCCGGGAGTAAGAATTTCTGAGTATGAGCCCTTTGGAACGCAAGTTCAAGTTATTTGTACTATCCCTGTATTATTTTCATATTGGGCACAACCACATGATTGTATGGAAATTTCGAGATTTCTAAACGACCATATCATCGAAATATGTCAAAAATATCCTAAGAATTATATTGGTTTAGGGACCATACCTATGCAGGACACCGATCTAGCTATAAAAGAGCTTAAGAGATGCAAGGAAATTGGAATGAAAGGGATTCAAATAGGATCGAATATCAATGATAAAAACCTTAATGAAGATCAATTCTTTCCCATTTTTGAAGCCTGCCAAGAACTGGACATGGCAGTAATGGTTCATCCTTGGAATATGATGGGAAAACCAAGCATGGAGAAATATTGGCTTCCTTGGCTCGTTGGAATGCCAGCTGAAACAAGCAGAGCTATTTGCTCCATGATCTTTGGTGGCGTTTTTGAAAAATTACCTGGTCTTAGGGTTTGTTTCTCCCACAGCGGTGGATCATTCATTGGAACTATTGGACGAATTGAGCATGGTTTTAATTGTAGACCTGATCTTGTTGCAGTTGATAACCAAGTAAATCCTCGTGAGTATCTGGGTAAATTTTGGGTCGACTGTATCACCCACGACCCTAAGGCTCTACAATATGTTTTAGATCACGTAGGGAGCAGAAGAGTTTGTTTAGGAACGGATTACCCCTTCCCTCTAGGCGACCTAGAAATTGGTAAATTTATTGAAGACGGTGATTTTGACAAACAAGTGGTAGAAGACATTATGCAAAACTCTACGCTGGAATGGTTGAATATGGATATCAACGAATTACAATAGCTAAAAATTTTAGGCACGAAATTTTCTTAAAAGAACAACATGTTAGAAGTTAGGAATGTTGTCCCCAACCCAATGAAAAATGAAAGTTTTGCTGACGAAAGTGTTTGGCAAACTGAATCAGTGGTATTCGAAAAGGGGCAAAATCATATAGTAAAAGCCCATTCAGGGAAGGGAAAGTCTACTTTAATTGCCTACTTATATGGCCTTAGATCAGATTACTCTGGATCCGTTACCTATAAGGGCAAAGACATCAAGGAACTAAGCCTAATGGAAAAAGCTGAAATAAGAAAGTCAAGCCTGTCCATCCTATTACAAGATATGAGGTTGTTTCCTAAACTGACCGTAATGGATAATTTACGCCTTAAGAATCAGCTGACAAACCATAAAACTGATGAAGAAATTGTCACTATGCTAGACAAATTTGGCTTGGCACACAAAACGGAGCAAATTTGTGGAACACTTAGCCTTGGTCAGCAACAAAGAGTTGCTATGATTCGTGCCCTTTTACAGCCCTTTGATCTGCTCCTCATGGATGAGCCATTCTCCCATTTAGATATTGTTAATCAGGAAATTGGTTGTAAAATGATACAAGATGAATGTGACCAAAATAATGGCGGTGTTATTCTGGCTTCACTAGGAGAAGACTATTTTTTAAACTACGATAAACGAATCTCTGTTTGATATGAAAGTTTCATTAAATACGATCATAAAAAAAGGACAGAAGCAAGGTCAGCTGATTGTAGCGTTTGTCGGATCCGTTATAGGTTTATTAATGCTTATCGGGGTGGTACAACTCTATATGGACTACACAAACCTATTCGAGGAAGGGGAAGATTTTCTGCAAGATGGTTACATGATAGAAAAGCAAGTTAATGCGGCCAACACCATCTCAGGCAAAAAAGCCTCATATACCCAAGAAGAGTTAGATGAATTAAAATCGCTAGATTTTATTGAGGATTTAGCCCCCGTAAAAACCAGTAATTATAAGGTGAACATAAGCGGTGGCGATGAAATAAAAAAGCTACTTGGAGGCGCTGATTTCTCCTTACTATTTTTCTTTCAGAGCTTACCTGACAAATTTGTCAAAATAAAAAATGACGATTTTAAATGGGAAAAGGGAGATTCGATAATTCCAATTGTTGTTCCTGCGGACTACCTAAACCTGTTTAATAATGGTTTTGCTTCCTCCCAAAATGTAAGGCAGCTAAGCGGTGACCTGATCCAAAAGTTAACCGTAAATATTGAAATTTCTGGACAGAATAAAAAAACAAAATTCAAAGGCAAAATCATTGATTTCAATGGTAAGATAAATTCCATTTTGGTACCTGAAAGCTTTATGGATTATGCAAAGGATGAATTCGGAAACCCCGATGAAGAGTCTATGAACCGCGTGTTTGTAGTAACAAAATCGAAAGACCATAATAAGCTTGCAGCGTTAATTAAAAAAAGAGGCTTTGTTGTAAACGAGAATAAAATGGAAGTCGGAAAACAAAAGATATATGTTCAAATTATCATGTCTGTTCTACTGTTTATTGGCTTTGTAATATTAGTATTGGCTGCACTAAACTTTATATTATATAGCCAACTGAGTATCTATAAAAATGAATACGAAATCGGTGTTTTGACTCAAATCGGATACGATTACAAAACAGTATCATGGACCTACATTAGGCACTTTGCTATTCTATTTGGAATGATAGCACTTACCACATTCGTGTTAGCCATTTTTGGCAAAATGTATCTAAACTACTGGATTGGTAGTTCTTTTCAGGTTGAACTTTCTGGGTCATTAAGCATATATGCTTATCTGGTTGGAGTAATTTTTCTAATAGCTTACGTCACTTTGAATAGCTACAGCATTAGAAACACAATTAAGAAAATTGCCTTAAAAAACTAATTTGTCAACGAATTGTTAATTTATACGTCTATACACTAAGTTAAAGTATCTTTATTCTATGAAATTATCTTTTTTCACCATATTAACACTATTCGGTTTGAGCACCTTCGCTCAAACGAAGATTTCCTTTACCATCCCACAATTAGCTGATTCAACAGTTAATTTAGTTCGTTACCAGGGAGTAAAAATGTATTATGCTGATACAGCCAAAGCAGACAAAAATGGAAATTTTGTTTTCGACAACTCCTGGGTTCAAAAACCAGGGATGTACATGCTTATGACCAAAGGTCAAAAGACCATGGAAGTAATCGTAAACAATGAAAACTTTCATCTAACAACCGACTATAACAATATGGTTGGTGCAAGAAAGTTCAAAAACTCAGTGGAAAACACCGCCTTCTATGCTTACATTGATTTTCTTTCACCGCGGATGAAGAAAAAGAGCGAATTGGATGCTGCTCTTTCAAAAGCAGAGGATGAAGCTGAAAAAGAAAAAATTAAAGAGCAACTAACCACTTTAGATAAAGAAGTTAAAGAATATCAGGCATCTATGGTAGAAAAGCACAAAGGAACATTGTTTTCTGAAATAATAAAACTTAACATGGAAGTGCCTTTACCAGATGCTCCAAAAGATGCAGAGGACGAAAAAATTTGGTTAAGAAACTACTACGTTTCTCATTATTGGGATAATGTTAACCTTAGAAATGATGCAAATGCAAGAATGGCGGGTTACCAGAAAAAACTAGACTATCTTTTTGATAATGTACTGGTTAAGAACCCGGATTCACTAATTGATTATGCCGACCGTCTTATCGCTAAGCTTGATCCAAAATCAGAAATGTTCAAATTAACAGTGGTTAATCTTACATCTAAGTATCAGAATCATAAAATCATGTGCTTAGATGCCGTTTTTGTTCACCTTGCTTTAAAGTATTACAAAGGTGGGTTTGCATGGTGGATGAATGCTGAGAGTAATAAAAAATTGATAGAGCGTGCTGAAGCAATGGCTCCAAACATTTGTGGTGAAAGCATCCACAACATTAAATTGAAAGATACGGCTGACAATTGGCCAGCTTTGTATAACGTAAATGCAGAATACACAATTCTTATATTTTGGGCTGCCGACTGTGGACATTGTAAAAAAGAAGTTCCTCAAATTAAAAAAGCCTACGATGAATGGAAGGCAGACGGAATAAATGTTGAAGTTTATGCAGTTGCTAGCAAAACGGACAAGGATTGGCACAAGTTTATAACTGAGAATAAATTGACATGGATAAATGTTGGCGTGCCAGAAAAAATCTACTCAGACCAAGGATATGTTAATGAGGTGGTAAGATCAGGAAAATCCGATTTAAAAAGCCTTAACTATCACGATACTTTTGACATATACAAAACGCCAACTATTTATGTTTTGGATAAAGACAAAAAGATTATCGGTAAAAACTTAGAATCAGAAGGCCTAGATAAATATCTTCGTCAACTTAATGATAAAGAGAAGGAAGGTTAGTAGCCTTTTTGAATGAAATTTAATGGGAGTTTTTTACTCCCATTTTTTTTTTACCTTTAACCTAAAACGCCGCCATGTCAAAAACTGTTCTTGTTCCTCACGATTTTACATCTGTGGCTAGAGCTGCCGCAAAGCACGCTCTTGCAATCGCAAAGCAAACAGATATTTCTGTAACACTGCTTCATATAACCAAGAGCGCTGGAGAAAACCGTGCTGCTCTAATGAAGTTGGAAAAAGAAATGGAAGCCATTGATGGCGGTGGAACAGAAATAAAGGCAAAGGTATTAACAGGCTCTATATTCACAGATATAGGTAAAGTAGCAGAACAAGAGAACGCTATTTTTTGTGTCATGGGAACCCATGGAGCAAAAGGAATGCAAAAGGTATTCGGGAGTTTTGCCATTAAGGTAATTACAAGCAGTTCAGTACCTTTCATTATTGTGCAGGAAAAGGAGCCAGCCAAATTGGTAGAAAATGTAGTTATGCCTGTCGATTACCAAGTTGAGAACCTACAGATCATGCGTTTTGCAACGGAATTAGCGAAGGTGTTTAATGCCAAAATGCACTTAATTGCAATAAAGCATTCAGACGCTAGCTTGTACCGAAAAACACACGCCCACCTCAAAGTGGTTGTAAGTCACTTGGATAAACATGAAGTCAAGTATGAAATTGCTTACCTAGATAACCCCAAAAACTATGAGCAAGCTATCGTAGATTATACCCTAGAAAACAACGCCGATATGGTGGCTATATCTTATTATAATGAGCGTATAATACCACAGTTGGACCGCTTTGCTCAGCACATGATTACCAACAAAGAAGAGATTCCGGTGATCATCGTAAATGCTAAATCAGTTTCTTCAGGGTATTTTTAGAAATTGATGATGTGTTTTCAAATTTAATTTTCTATCTTTGCACCCCAATTGCGTAAGAACAACGAGAAATGGCAAAAAAAGGTAACAGAATTCAGGTAATTTTAGAGTGCACAGAGCACAAAGAGTCTGGACAACCAGGTACTTCTAGATACATTACTACAAAGAATAGAAAAAACACTCCAGACAGATTGGAGCTTAAAAAGTATAACTCAATCCTTCGTCGCTACACAGTGCACAGAGAGATTAAATAATATTTGTTATGGCTAAGAAAACAGTAGCAAGTTTACAAGATGGTGGTGGTAAAAAACACACCAAAGTAATTAAAATGGTAAAGTCTCCTAAAACAGGATCCTACTCATTTAAAGAAGAAATCGTACATAACGATAAGGTTAAAGAATTCTTCGCAAAGAAGTAATTCTATGAAAAATAATTTGAGAGCTTCTTTCGATTTACGGAAGAAGCTTTTTTAGTTTAAATAAGTTCCTTGGAAATATAGTATCGTAAATCGACTATCTTTCCGAAACGAAATATTAAAAGATGGGAATATTTAATTTCTTTTCTAAAGAAAAAAAGGAAACGCTAGACAAAGGTTTAGAGAAAACAAAAGATTCCTTTTTTTCCAAATTAACCCGTTCCGTAGCTGGAAAGTCAAAGGTTGATGATGAGGTATTAGACGATCTTGAAGAAGTACTTGTAACTTCAGATGTAGGCGTTGAAACTACCCTCAAAATAATTGAGCGAATTGAAAAAAGAGTTGCCCGCGACAAATATGTGGGAACATCTGAATTGGATAAAATCCTAAGAGAGGAAATTGCAGGTCTTTTGGAAGAAAACAATTCTGGTGAGGCTACCGAAATCCAAATTGACCGCTCTAAAAAACCATACGTAATTATGGTAGTTGGAGTTAACGGTGTGGGAAAAACAACTACGATTGGTAAACTAGCTCATCAACTAAAAAGTAAAGGCCTAAAAGTAATGCTAGGAGCCTCTGATACCTTTAGAGCTGCTGCAGTGGACCAACTTAAAATATGGTCAGAGCGTGTCGGAGTTCCTATTGTCGAACAAGGCATGAATGCTGATCCAGCTTCTGTAGCTTACGACACCCTCCAAAGTGCAGTAGCACAGGAAATGGACGTGGTAATTGTAGATACAGCTGGACGTCTTCACAATAAGGTTAACCTTATGAATGAGTTGAGCAAAATCAAAAGGGTAATGCAAAAAATTGTCCCTGATGCTCCTCATGAAATCCTTTTGGTATTGGATGGATCAACCGGCCAAAATGCCTACGAACAGGCCAAACAATTCTCACTTGCTACCGAAATCAATGCCTTAGCCATCACCAAACTTGATGGGACTGCCAAAGGTGGCGTTGTAATCGGAATTTCAGATCAATTAAAGGTTCCAGTAAAGTATATTGGGGTTGGAGAAGGAATGGAAGACCTTCAAGTATTTAATAAATATGAGTTTGTTGACTCATTGTTCAAGAAATAAGATCTGTGAAAGCACGCACCCTCAAAAAAAATAAAGTAAACATAGTAACCCTAGGTTGCTCAAAAAATGTTTTTGATTCTGAAGTAATGATGGCCCAATTGAAGGCCAATAACTTTGAAGTAGAACATGAAGCACAGCAAGATGATTCCGAAATAGTGGTGATCAATACTTGTGGTTTTATTGACAACGCCAAGGAAGAATCGATTAATACGATTGTGCGCTATGCGGATGCAAAAAAAGAAGGCTTAGTTGATAAAGTCTACGTCACTGGGTGTTTATCGGAGCGATACAAAGATGAACTTCAGGGTGAAATTCCTGAAGTTGATGCATACTTTGGAACTCGTGAACTTCCCAAGCTGCTTAAAACCTTAAAGGCCGATTATAAAAAGGAACTCGTTGGGGAACGCATTTTAAGCACCCCTGCTCACTTTGCCTATTTCAAAATTGCGGAGGGTTGCGATCGACCTTGCTCCTTCTGCGCCATTCCTTTAATGAGAGGGAAGCACGTCTCCACTCCCATTGAGCAATTGGTGAAAAGCGCCGAGTCGCTGGCAGCGAATGGAACCAAAGAACTTATATTAATTGCTCAAGACCTCACCTATTACGGTCTTGATCTTTATAAAAAGAGAGCTCTGGCCGATCTTTTAAGAGAGCTTTCAGATGTAAAAGGAATTGAATGGATTCGTTTGCACTACGCCTTCCCTACTGGTTTCCCTATGGATGTATTGGAAGTAATGAAGGATAAAGACAATATCTGCAATTACTTGGATATGCCCCTTCAACACGCGAGTACGGAAATCTTAAAATCCATGCGCCGTGGAACAACCAAAGAGAAAACGACTGATTTAATGGCAAAAATCAGAGAAGTTCATCCGGATATAGCAGTAAGAACTACCTTAATAAGTGGTTACCCTGGTGAAACACTTGAGCATCATGAGGAAATGTTGGAATGGGTGAAGGAAATGAAATTTGATCGTTTAGGTGTATTCCCGTACTCTCATGAGGAGGATACACACGCCTTTAACCTAGAAGATGATGTGCCTGCTGAGGAAAAACAACGAAGAGCGGAAGAAATAATGGAAGCACAATCCCATATTTCTTACGAAAAGAATCAGGCTAAAGTTGGTAAAGAATTTAAAGTATTAATTGACCGTATGGAGGGCAACGTATTTATTGGACGCACGGAATTTGATAGCCCTGAGGTTGATAATGAGGTAATTTTTGAAAACGCCGATTTTCTTAGAATTGGAGATTTCGTTCAAGCCAAAATTACCAGTGCAGATTTTTATGATTTATATGCTGAAGTAGTTAGTTAAACTACTCCACTTCTACCGTAACCTCTGGTGTTAAAGGTAAGCATTGGCAAAGTAATACTCGGCCTTCGGCAATTTCACCATCGGTAAGCACCATGTTTTTGATCATTTTCACCTGACCTTCATTAACGACGGCTTCACAACTTGAGCAAATACCTCCTTGACAGGAATATGGAAGATCTATACCTGCATCCAGACCAGCTTGTAAGAAAGACTTATCTCCGGAAAATTCAACCTCTTCCTCATCGCCGTCCACTATAAAAGTAATTTTTGCCGAATCCAAAGGCTGCATATTCTCATTATTGGTAACATTGCTTACCTCTTCTGCTTCAGAAATGAAGAAATACTCTTTCAAAATTTTGTGAGATCCAAAACCAAAAGTTCCTAAAGCCTTTTCAGCGGTATTCATTAAGCCCTCAGGACCACACAATGAAACCGTATCCACTTGCAAGCGGCTTAAGTCCTCTTTGATCCAATTTTGAATTTTTTCTTGTGTACACTTCCCCTCATTAGAAGAGAAGTATTCCTTTAGCTTAAATTTTTCTGGGTAACGCTCAGCCAAAGCTAACAATTCATCACGATACATAGCTTCTTCGGGAGTTCTGTTCACTAGGAACATTTCTGCCGAAACCCCTCTTTCTAAAAAGGAATTCAACTGTGAAAGAACGGGTGTAATGCCAGAGCCGCCCCCAATGAATATTACTTTTCTGGATGCATCTGGTAAGACAAATCGTCCTTCAGGAAAGGAAATTTCTAGCTCATTACCTTCAGCAATATCATTTACCAATAGGTTAGAAATCAATCCTCCCTCTACACGCTTAACACCTATTCTTACATTAAAGCCTTCCACTCCAGAGATTGAGTAGGCTCTTAATTCCGTTTTACCATTAATACCATGGCGGATATTCAAATACTGACCTGGCTTATAGTTTTTGAGGTAAGCAGGGGTTGTTTCAAACCATAGAGAGGCAGCATGTGTTCCCTCGTTTTCCTTTCTTATTACTTTTGCTTTTAGAAATTCCATAGCTAATAATGTCTATCTTGATAACAATGAAATTATCAATTATGTTTTCAAATTTAGATTAACGAATATCGAAATTCACGACAACGTTTTCCGATCTTGGGTGAGCTTGGCAAGTCAAAACAAAACCTTGCTCTAACTCATCTTCCTCAAGGGAGTAATTCACGTCCATTTCAACCTCTCCTTCCGTTACTTTTGCTCTACACGTACAGCAAACTCCACCTTTACAGGCAAAAGGCAAATCAGCACCAACCTTATGAGCAGCATCTAATATCGTGTCTCCATTGGCGTTCAAAGGGAAATTATATTCTACAGTATCCAAAATTACAGTGACAGTGCTATCAAAGTCTTCTTCAACCTTTTTTTCTTCTCTTGCTTGTCCTAATTTACCTACCGGACTTGTAAAGAGCTCAAAATGAATGTTTGCTTCACTCACGTTTTCTTCCTTTAGGAATTCAGACACTGAATGAATCATCTCTTCTGGTCCACAAACATAGAAGTGATCGAAATCCTCAATGCGGAGTAATTTGGAGAAGAACTCAGCACATTTATCTTTGGTAATTCTACCCTTGTTCAAGATGGGCCCTAAAGTTTCACGTGATAGCACATGATGTACCGTAAAACGGTCAACATGCAGATTCTTTAAAGCTTCAATTTCATCTCTAAAAATAATCGAGTCAAATCCTTTATTCCCATATATTAAAGTGACTTGGGCCTCTTCATCTTCGGCCAAAAGTTCCTTCGCGATTGAGAACATAGGAGTAATTCCAGAACCTGCAGCAAACAAAGCGAAATTCTGTCCTTTTTGCTTCTCGGTATCTACCAAAAAGCGACCATTTGGCGGCATGATTTCAATTTCATCCCCTATCTTTAATTCGGTATTTGCAAAGGTTGAAAATGCACCACCATCAATTTTTTTTATGGCAACTCGCCATTCTTTTTCATAGGGTGCAGAACAAAGAGAGTAGGATCTTCTTACATCCACTTCATTAATGATTTTGCGTAAAGTCAAATACTGGCCAGGATTATACTTAAAATCCTCTATTAAACTTTCTGGAACGTCAAAGGCAACTGAAACACAATCGCTTGTTTCTCTTTTTATATCTTTAACCTTAAGGGTATGAAAATCGCTCATAAAATATATCTTGCTCAAAAATACAAACCTTTTAGGAATACCATCGCTATATTGATTTGAAAACGCTAATAACTGATATAAATCAATGTACCCTTTGCAAGGACTCGTTGCCCTTAGGTGCCAACCCTGTCATACGCTTTTCCGAAAAAAGTAAAATTGCCATTATTGGTCAAGCTCCTGGAGTTAGGGTTCATAAAACAAATATTCCTTGGAATGATCCGAGCGGTGAACGACTAAGAGATTGGATGGGTGTTGATTCAGATACTTTTTATAATACAGATAATTTTGCCCTAGTACCAATGGGTTTTTGCTATCCGGGCACTGGATCAAATGGTGATTTACCTCCAATGAAAATATGTGCCCCAACATGGCATGAGAAAATATGGGGAATTACGGATGTTAAACTGCTTCTTTTAATAGGTAATTATGCTCAAAGATATTACCTCAAAAAGGATCGACATAAAAATTTAACCCAAACCGTTCGAAACTTTGAGGATTACTTGCCCAGATTTATTGTGCTTCCTCACCCTTCGCCAAGGAACAATATTTGGCTGAAAAAGAATCCATGGTTTGAGCATGAACTTTTACCCATTCTTAAAATGAAAGTAAAAGCTTCACTGACTAATTTTCATCGTCAATAAACTCCTCTAGACTCTCTTTAGCGTCATCCATTAAATTTCCATCGTCATCATAATCGTCATCATCCTCAATGAAGGCCAATGCTTGTACTTTGGTCATCCGAACTAGGTAGTAGGCATCATCGGCTTCAAAAGGCAAAGCACTAACAGTGTCTCCATCTTTATTTTTAAAAGTCACCAGGTTTTCATGAAAACCGTGGGGATACTTAAGTTTAATTTGAGCTAAAACCTCCTCAGTTAATTTTCCGTAGTCTTTGACTAATCTTGGTTTACCTGTATTCATGAATGTTTTTTTTTCAAACATAGAATTTATTTGATTTCACCGAAACGATTTCTAATATTTTTTAGTCTAAATTCTGTAATTTTATATCGTGAGATACCTGTCCCTTTTACTATTGCTGATAAACACCGTATGGGGAAATTCTCAGGCATTAAACATTAAAAACTTTGCCACACCCGATGGCCTTTCTCACAGTGAAATACTTGATATTGAATCTGGCCCCTACGGTTTCCTTTGGATTGCAACGCGCGGGGGTGGACTAAATAAATTTGACGGTAAAAACTTTGAAGTATATACCAACTTTGACGGTCTACCTAATAATTCAATTCTTGACATCTATTTTGATCAAAACGATCTTCTGTGGTTAGCAACTGAAGACGGACTTTCAAGGTATAATGGGGTTTCTTTTAAAAACTTCAGAGCTGGTGATGATGGGAAGCCCTTTGTGGTTACAGGGATTAGTGAATATCAAAATCAAATTTTTATAGCAAGCAACAGAGGTTTCTATTCTGTAAAAGACGATAGTTTAATACCTTTTACAACAGACATAAAGGTCCCCTTTAATGCAATTGGTTTTATCAAGAAATCTGAGAAAAAAGGATTGTGGATAGCCAACGGAAGTCAACTATATTTTTTAAATGGAAAGAAAAGTCAAAAGTTTGATGAAAGTCATGGATTGCTCCGACATCCTTTGAGCGACTTAGTGGAATATGACGACAAACTTTATATTTCTCATTTCAATGGAGGTATTCTTGAGCTAGGTGCTGACGGTGTTCTCAAAAAAATTGATGAAACAAGTGAGTTACAAAACAAATACATCAACTGTTTGCATGTTTTTGAAAACAAACTGTACGTGGGAACTAACAAC
Organism: Flavobacteriales bacterium; assembly: GCA_964230025.1. Classification (GTDB taxonomy): domain Bacteria; phylum Bacteroidota; class Bacteroidia; order Flavobacteriales_D; family JAUILH01; genus CAXRFO01. Next base: position 96,431 of record CAXRFO010000013.1, read on the forward strand.
AGCGGGCTGTATAGTTATGATTTAAAAACAAATGAATTACAACTATTAAATGAGAATAAGGGTATATCTACCAATCATATTGAGTGCCTTTATTCTAGTCCGAATGGAGATATTTTATGGGTAGGAACCGGAGGAGGAGGTTTAAGTAAGATCTATAAAAGTACATTCACACCCTATAAAATTCCCAACGAGCAAGAAGATAATCCTTGGATTTATGATTGCATCTATGCAAAAGATGGCGCTATTTGGGTTGGTGCTGGAGCTAAGGGAGTTTATAGCATAAAGGATTCTTCCACCATTCAATTTAACTCAAGCAATGGTTATACTTCTGCGAAAACAAGGATAATATATGAGGATAAGGATGGGCGTATATTATTCGCACCGGAGGGAAAAGGCCTGTGGCTTTACGATTCTTTATTTCATCAACTCATTTCACCTGAACGGAAAATGCGTTTTGATCATATCAAAGGAATAACCCAAGACAGTTCGAACAATTATTGGATTTCAGAAGGTGGAAAAGGTTTAATGCGTTTTAAAATTGAGGATAGCACTTACAAGGTAATTGACCACAAGATTTTTAACCGCACGAGTGGTTTACCCAGAAACTATATCTATGACTTGTTTACGGATAGAAATGGAAGGGTATGGTTTGGCACCCGCAATGCTGGAGCTGGAGTAATTGAAGACAATCATATTTATTTACTCAATACGCAAAACGGGCTCGCATCCAATTTTGTAACCAGTATTACGGAAGATTTCAAGGGACAAATCTACTTGGCAGGCGGAAACGCCATAAGTATTATTTCAGGGGATAAAGGGAAATGGAAGATTCATGATGTACTTAGCAGAGAAAGTAAGCTCAAAGGACACCAAATCTTTCAAATACTAGTAGATTCCGGTTCGGGGATTTGGGTTGGTACCACACACGGCATGAATTATTACCAATTTAATGGAAAAGGTGATGGTTACAACTATGAATACTTTGGGCCAAATGAAGGATTTACTGCAATGGAAACAAACACCAATGCGCTATGCATGCTACCGAATGGAAAGATCCTGTCTGGAACACCCCAAGGATTGTTCGTTTATCACCCAGAAGTAAAAAGTAAAAACTTCCAAAAGCCACAAATATTCTTGAAGGATATTAAAGTTTTTTATGAGCCACTAAAAAAGCTGTATCCCAATCTTTTTGAACAATGGAATCAGGTTAAAAGTAAGGTTCATTTAAATCACAAGCAAACACATTTAAGTTTTGAATTCACAGCGCAGGACCTTAGTAATCCAGATAATATACAATACGCGTGGTTTTTGGAGGGATTTGATGAAAAATGGTCGCCTTTTAACGACCAAACTATTGCTGTATATTCAAACTTACCACCTGGGAAATATAGTTTTCACCTAAAGGCAATAAATAATGATGGGATAAGCAGTGACGAATTTATTAGTCACAGTATAATTATAAATGCTCCTCCACCTCCTCCTCCTCCATTCTATAAGCAAGTCTGGTTTATTTACACAATCATTGCTTTGAGCGCTTTAATTATTGGCCTAGTTCTATTCATCATAATACAACGTTGGAAAAGAGAAAGGGAACGCATACGCATGGAGCGAAATGTACTTCATTTGCAGCAACAAACATTACGCCTACAAATGAATCCTCACTTTATTTTTAATGCGCTTAATACCATTCAAGGTAAAATTGTCCAACAAGACGGAAAAAAAGCAAGATACCTTCTGAGCAAGTTCGCTCGTTTAATGAGACAAATCCTCGAGTACTCAAGAGAAGAATACATCAGTATTGCAGAGGAGATGGAGTTATTGGAGAACTATTTGATGTTAGAAAAAAATACACGAAACGACTCCTTCTCCTACTCCATAAACTCTGATTTAGTGGAAGATGAAGAAGAGTTCATCCCTCCCATGCTGGTACAGCCCTTTATCGAAAATGCCTTAATACATGCTTTTAAAGGAAGGGAGGACGGTCATATCAACATAAGTTTTAATCAAATTGATAATTATATTGTTGTCAGCATTGATGATAATGGTGTTGGAAGAGGAAAATCTGCAGAAAGAAATGCTCAACAAGAAAGTAAGCACAAATCGCTCGCATTAATCGTAACTCAAGAGCGTTTGCACGCTTTAGACAGTGAAACCGACGGAAAAATCGAATTTATAGATAAAATGGATGGCAACGACCCGATAGGTACAACTGTTAAAATTTGGGTCCCTAAAATCCAATAAATTGAAATATTATCATCAATCAACCCTGTTATGTGCACGGCTGGATCGGGCTCCAATTGTAGAGGAAAGACAACTTAATTAAACAAAAAAGCCCAACTTTATCGTTGGGCTTTTTTAAAATATATTCAATTTGATTTATGGAACAAATTCGAACTCTACCCTTCTGTTGTACTTGTGGGCAAATTCCGTATCACCATCTAATAATACATCTTCCTCACCATGTCCTTTGGTTGTAATGCTGGAACCGTTCACTCCTTTTTCGGTAAGATATTTCTTTACAGATTCAGCTCTTTTTCTTGATAACTCTTTATTATAAGCCGCATCACCTTGAATATCTGTATGTCCATGTACCATTATCTTGGCAGCAGGGTATGTTTTCAAAAAATCAGCTAGCTTGTTTAAGTTTTCATGTGACTCGGATTTAATGTTGTCAGAGTTAACCTCAAAATACAGATTTTCAATTTGAAATACTTGATTCAAATACAAAGTAGGATCTTCAATATCACTCCAATGGATCATTTTTTGATTGTTTGCGCCGTCTACGTCAAAACCTTTCCATGCTCCGGTTACTGCATCTACAATTAAGGGTAAAGGACCAGTAACTGGAATACTTGCTAAATCTGCTATCAACCATTTTCTCAATACGGTTGCTTCCATATCAAAAGACTTAGCTAAGTAATAAGGCTTCAGATAGGTTATCTCATATTTTTCACGTGGATCCATTTCCACAGTCGCCTCACCTATTCCTTTGTATTCATTATTTACAAAAATTAAGGTTTCTTCTTGAGCTGGTTTTAATGTTACAGAATCAGAAAAATCTTTTCTTAAAAAGGTGGCACAACTCGATAATAAAATAGTTGAACCTAACAGTAATACTGTGTTTTTCATTTATATAGTTTTAGTTTTCCAGTTACAAATAAAGCAGGCATTTTAATATGCCTCTAATTATATCCAGACTTATAAACGAAACTTTTTAATTACATATAATCGTCACCTAAATCGGATATATCAATATCGTCGAAAAGGTCGGAAATATCTTCATCTGGGTCAAAATCATTCTGTGAATTGCCATCTTTTTCGGCAATTAGCATAAAATCATCCATACTTTTGGATTCTTCATCCGGAGCTTTACCGATTTCTAACACACACTTTGGTTTAGGGTCACCATCTTGTTCTATTTGAATGCACTCAACATAAAAGCACCACATTCGCATAAAATCGTGTACCAAAAGCATTTTTTGATGACGAGCTAAGACGATTTCAGAAAGGATGGCTTCTGACATTACTGTCGGAAGTTCACTCCCCGGAGCCCCCATGTCCATCAAGCCAATTTCGTGTCCCTTCTCCCATTCATCATTACTAAGATAAAATGAAGCCATTTGATCGGGTTTAAAATCAAAGGCACTGATAATTAGTTTGTATAAATCTTCAAGATTATGCTCAGAACCTAAACGAACATCTCTAAACACATCTTCCTCTACATCAATAACAACTCTAAAAGTATGTACCATTACTCTTCCTTTTCTATGCCTAGTTCTTTAGCTTTTTCAAGCATAAAGTCATAAGCTGCTTCATAACTATTCTCAATAACACCATCTAGAATGGCATTTTTAATAGCGTCTTTTATAACGCCAACTTCTTTTGAAGGTTTCATTTTAAAGGTGGAAATAATTTCCTTCCCATCAATCGGTGGCTGCCAATTACGAATTTCGTCTCTTTCAGCAACCTCATCTACCCTTTCCCTTAAACTTTTAAAACGACTTAAGTATCGTTTTACCTTTTCTTTATTTTTTGAGGTGATATCGGATTCACATAAAAGCATCAAATCATCTAAATCATCTCCAGCCTCAACAATAAGTCGTCTAATACCACTGTCCGTAGCTTCCTCCTTTGTTAAAGCTATCGGACGCAAATGAAGTGCGACCAATTTTTGGACATATTTCATTTTAGCATCCATTGGTAAACGCAAACGTTTGAAAATTCCAGGAACCATTCTTGCCCCTTTATCCTCATGCCCATGAAAAGTCCACCCCACCTTAGGGTCAAATCTTTTCGTTGGTGGTTTAGCAATGTCATGTAGCAATGCTGCCCATCTTAAAAATAACTTCTCAGATTTCTCAGCTAACTGATCTAATACCTGCAAGGTATGAAAGAAATTATCCTTATGCCTTACTCCATTCCTTTCATCAACGCCATGCAGATCAGTTAACTCTGGAAATATTCTATGTAGTATTCCCGTCTTGAACAGTATCAGAAAACCTTTGGACGGCTTTGGGGAAAGCATGATTTTGTTCAGTTCTTCGGTGATTCTTTCTTGAGAGATTATATCAATCCTTTCTGCATTTCTTGTAATACTCTCAAAGCTCTCCTTTTCAATTTCAAAATTTAGCTGACTAGCAAATCGAGCTGCCCGCATCATTCTTAAAGGATCGTCAGAATAAGTAGTATCAGGATCTAATGGGGTTCTTAAAATTCCATTTTTTAAGTCCTCTATCCCGTTGAAAGGATCGACCAAATCACCAAAATCCTTTTGATTCATGGATATTGCCAATGCATTGATGGTAAAATCCCTTCTTTTTTGATCATCCTCAATACTCCCTTCTTCTACAACAGGGTTTCTAGAGTTTCTCTGATAGGACTCTTTCCTTGCTCCAACAAACTCAACATCAAGATCTTTGTAAACAAAATGTGCAGTACCAAAATTCTTAAAGTATGAAACCTTAGAACAGTCAAGTTCATTAGCTAGTTCTTCCGCCAAACGTAATCCACTGCCTTCAACTACAATGTCTATATCTTTACAAGGACGGTCTAGCAGCAGATCTCTAACCAAGCCTCCTACTAAAAAACCGTTTTGATTATTCTCCTCCAAAACCTTCGTTAAACTGGTAAAAGGCTCAGACTGATAATATTCGGCGTAATTATTATTCTCTGATAATCTTAATTTCACCGTTATTTTTTAATTTGATTATTGACGAAGGCTTACTTTTTGCAACGGGCTCTTCAATATTTAAAATAAAATCAATTTTAGCAGAAAGTTCAGGGCTTAAATCGTCAATGGCAAGAGCAGCTTGCTCCCCTGAAAAATTGGCTGAAGTCGATACCAAGGGTCCTTTTATTCCTCGAATTAGTTTTTGGGTGAGGGTATGTTTGGTAAGTCTTACACCAACAGAACCATCGTTTGCCGCAATTCCATCCGCAATGTTCTTTACTTCATCATAAACGATTGTCAAAGGTCTTTCGGAAGAATCGATTAGATCCCAAGCGATTTCAGGTATTTTAGGGACATGATTTTGCAGCATTCGATCAGAATCCACTAAAATCAAAAAGCTTTTATCAGCCGGACGTTGCTTTAAGTCATTCAGCGTTTTTACTGCTTCAGCATTTTTTGCGTCACATGCTAAACCCAATACGGTATCCGCATAGTATGCAATTATCCCACCTTCTTTAAGTACTTGTATGGCTTTATCCAATTCGCTCACGGAGCGCAAAATTACCAATTACTTTGAAGCGATGAAGTATAAATGACTAATTTTGTGGTGCCGAGCCATCGCTGCGTATTGTGCGTAGAGGAAAGTCCGGACAACACAGAACACCACACTTCCTAACGGGAAGGACCACGCTTAGGCGTGGGACAGCTAGTGCAGCAGAAAATAACTACCGCTTCCCTTGGGCTCCGTTCAGGGGGCGTGGAAAAGGTGAAAAGGTGAGGTAAAAGCTCACCGGTACTTTTAGTGATAAAGGTAGCCGTGCAAACCTTGTGGGTTGAAAGACCATGTATACCAGTCCCCAACTCGTTTTGGGATCAAGTTGTTCGCTTGTATACTGGAGGGTAGGTTGATGGACCATGTTGGTGACAGCATGGCTAGATAAATGATGGCTTAAAAACAGAATCCGGCTTATCGGTATTTAAACAAAAAGCCTCCCTTTTGGGGAGGCTTTTGTTCTAAGTGTATGAGTTACACTTGGAAGAGTTGAGCACTAAACTTAATTCAAGTACTGTGCCAGAAATAATTTATGCCATTTCTTTGGCCGCAGGTGCGGCTGAAAGAATTTCCTCTGATGCACTATCTGCATACTTTTCAAAATTCTTAACAAAGGCATCTGCTAATTCATTTGCTTTTTTATCATAAGCAGCTTTATCAGCCCAAGTTTCTTTTGGGTGCAATAACTCTGTTGGAACTCCTTCACATTCATTCGGCATTTCTAAACCAAATACCTCATGTGTTGTGTATCCTACCTCTGATAATTTACCTTCAAGAGCAGCGGTAATCATGGCGCGGGTATACTTTAAAGTCATTCTAGAACCTACACCATAAGATCCACCAGACCAGCCGGTATTAACCAACCAAACGTTTACATTTGATTCATTCATTTTGGCTCCAAGCATCTCAGCATATTTTGTTGGATGCAGCGGTAAAAAAGGTGCTCCAAAACAAGCTGAAAATACGGTTGTTGGTTCAGTGATTCCTGCCTCAGTTCCCGCAACTTTTGCCGTGTACCCCGAAATAAAGTGATACATAGCTTGTGCTTTCGTTAATTTTGAAATTGGAGGTAAAACACCAAATGCATCACAAGTCAGGAAGAAAATATTTTTAGGATTTTCACCTCTTGAAGGTTCCATTATTCCATCAATATGATGAATTGGATATGATACTCTCGTATTTTGTGTAATTGTTGAATCGGAATAATCTGGAGTTGAGGAAGCATCCTTAAATCCAATATTTTCTAGTATAGCTCCAAACTTAATAGCTTTGTAGATTTGAGGCTCTTTCTCTGGAGATAAATCGATCGTTTTGGCATAACAACCGCCTTCGAAATTGAAAACAGAGTTTCCAGCCCAACCGTGTTCGTCATCTCCAATCAACGCTCGGTTTGGATCCGATGAAAGTGTTGTTTTACCAGTTCCAGAAAGCCCAAAGAAAATTGAAGTATCTCCGTCTTTACCTACGTTAGCTGAACAGTGCATGCTCAGTACATTCTTTTCATGTGGAAGTACAAAATTTAATACAGAGAAAATACCTTTTTTGATTTCACCCGTATATCCTGTTCCACCAATGATAATCATCTTACGGGTAAAATTAATTACCGCATAATTATGCTGACGTGTTCCATCGATTTCAGGATCCGCCATAAAACCTGGCGCACATACTACATGCCACTCAGGATTAAAGTTTTGAATTTCTTCATCAGTCGGTCTTAAAAACATGTTATAAGCAAACATATTTGACCAAGGGAATTCAGTCACTACGCGAACATTCAATCGGTAGTCGTCGTGTGCACAAGCATATGCATCTCTTGCATAGACTTCTCTTCCAGCTAAATAAGCCTTCATTCTGTTGTAAAGAGCATCAAATTTATCCGAATCGAATTTTTTGTTGATGTCTCCCCACCAAACGGCGTCTTCTGTTTTTTCGTCGCACACAATAAATCTATCCTGAGGTGATCTACCTGTAAATTCTCCAGTTTGAATGGACAATGCACCAGTGTCACTTAATTCACCCATACCTTTGATAAGGGTTTCTTCAACAAGTTCAGAAGGATTTAAATTCCAAAATACTGTGTCTACTTGGTTTAAGCCAATTGTTGAGAGGTCTGCATTGGCTCCTTTCTTTCCAAATTCAGTCATATATTTTTTTTATCGGCTCTATTAATATTTAGAAGCGAGCCTCAATTTATATCTGCAAAATTAGGTGATTTCTAAGGAAGCCAGGAATTTATATGTTAGGTTTTTTCCACATTTGGATGTAATTGTGGAAAAACATGATGAGCTTTTGGCTAATTAACGCTGAATAAGTAATTTACTCACACCACCAATCCCATTTTTTCTTGCTTGTATAAAGTACAAGCCTTCCGGATAAACACTTACATCATTCAGCCCATTATTTAACCGAACAATAAATTTACCATTGACGTCCTGAAGCCAAATGTCGTCTGCATCAACATTTACCTCAACCCATGTGGTAACAGGATTAGGGAAAACGCTTAATTCTATTGCAGGTTCCACCAAAGCTGTTGGATCTTCTCTTACCAAAGAAACATTGTCCAGGTAAAAAATAAACCCATTATTTCCATTATGATGTATGGCAAGGTGAACACTATCGCCTGCTATCATATCCAGATTTATCTCATAATTTTCCCAATATGGGCTAACCAAGGAATCTGCAAAAATTATCGTGTCCGAAAAATCCACAGGATTCGTTCCTCCCCTTGAATAAAGCACCTCAAAACTCTCGTAAAAAGTTGCGTCTTGTGATTTGGCCTGAAATCTTAAAAAATTTCCAAAACTTGCTAATTGATATGCTGGGAGAATGAAGAAATTTCTTGCTTGTGTCCCATTCTCAAAATAGGAAGCTGCTGCAAGACAACTATCGCCACCGGAGGTAGAATCCGGATGCAATACTACATGATATGCACCTTGGAGGTAGGATATGGAAGAATCTACCTGTAAATTATCATCATCCACCAAAACCACATTTGAAGGGAGCCCTGAATTAAAGTCACTGTTAAACAAGTTCACTTGAGCGCTTGCAATAAATGGTAAAATAGAAAGCAGTATCCAGCAATTTTTCATGGCGCAAAGATAGTTTTTAGTTCTTACAGATTTTAACCGTTTTTTTAAGTCCATTTTTCCATACAACTTCAACCAAGTATATTCCATTTACTATTTCTTCGTCTAAAGGAATTTGGTTTTTAAATGGATTAAGCCTCCTTTGTTCTATAAACTTACCTTCCAGCGTATAAATATTCAATTGACTCAGTTCCTTATCACTTTCAATGGAAAAAAAGTCGTCGATTATTGTTGGATATAAAGAGAAATTCAAGTTTTCTTCTTCTAGTGACAAGATATCTTCATAATAACTCTCTACTACAAAGGGGGTGGTTCCACTTGTGTCAAACTTAACGATTACAACATCCGCTCCCCCCTGTGCTTCATAGTGCATTGTTCCTGCAACTACTTGACAATAATTCCTGCTTATCAGAGCACCTCCAACATACTCATCCAAGGGACTTCCAGCCAAAAATCCGCTCAAATAAAATCCGTTTAGGGTAGTTTCATAACCTACAAAGTCCGTATATCCGTCTTCAAAACCATAGGAAAATGACTCATTTACAACAAATAAATTGTTGTTTGGATATTTAACAACCTCCTTTCCATACATCCCCAGCGAAGGAGAAAATCTTCTTTCAGAAAGAAAGTTCCCATTGGTATCAACAAAGACGTACCAGGCATTGGGTATATCAGTCCCTAGATCATATTCTGTAGCAGCAAATACATAGCGATCGTCTACTTGATGCAGAACTCTTTCCGCCTCAACATTCAATGCTTGACCAAATTTTTCAGACCAAATAACCGTTCCATCTGGATTTAACCTAGTTATCTCTGCATCATTCTCCAAGCCTGCGTTCTCTGAATCACTAAGAATTACGATTTTTCCATAGGGATCAACTATCACATCTTTTCCTTTATCAGATAAGGAAGTTCCCAAAGTTATTTCCCATAATACTGTTTTGTTTTTCAAGCGTGCCACATAGACATCATTGTTCCCAGAGCCCAAGCTGTAGGTTTCACCGCAAACAACGATACTTGAATCGGCCATTTCAGCAATTCCGTATAAAAAATCCCAATTTGAACCTCCAATCGCTGTATCCCAAAGCACTTGACCATTGATATCTGTTTGGGCTATGTACCCATCATATGCCCCACTGCCTTTTGAATTTGTGTAACCGCATATCCAAATGGTGCTATCCTGAGCTAACAAAAAATCTTCTCCCGACTCCTGAAGATGCCCACCAAAATTAGATGACCATAAAAAATTACCAGCGGAATCCACTTTTAAAAGATAAACATCAGATGAATTTTGACTTATTCCTGTAGATCCTACCACCATGAGAGAGCTATCCGAAAGTTCCAATACTTCATTCCCGTAGTCGAATCCATTACTACCGTATGCCTTGTGAAACTCTGTTTGAGCGGTAAGGGATAATCCCAGACAAAAAAACAACGTTATGTAAAAAACCCTCATCATCTAAAAACTATAATTGAGTGAAAGGCGAACATCATTGCCATAAGATAAAGGGGAAAATTCACCAACAACATTGTTGCTAAATAATATGAAATTTAGCTTATCCGTGGTATACTTAATCCCAAGACCGGGTTTTAAAAGTGATACATCACCACTAGCTATCTGGCCCATAATACTTAACTCTTCTGTCAATTGATATTGACCCCCAAAGTAAACCAAAGGCATGAAGGATCTCGAAAAAATCAAGTCAAGTCCATAATAGGATCTTAGCTTTAACTCACTACTATCAACTATTCCCTTATGCACTCCCACCCTAAAAGGCAAATAACGCCAATAAGGATTACTACTTTCTTGCAGTCCCAAACTGTCTGCTAGTTCAGGAACGCTTATTTCACTTCCAATATCTTCAGGAATATTGTATTCTATTCCCCTATAGCTGTAACTTGTGTCAAAATAATAACGCGTATTACTTTGGATATAGGCTGCTCCAAGGTTTCTAACATACAAACTCAAAGGAGCCTTCGAACCATTTGCATTAACAATACTTGTATGGTAAACTAAATCCATACTAAGACCATGGTTACTTCTTAAAAGACTAGTGTCATTGATTGAGAAAAAGCCACCTGCTTCTATAGAAATACTATCCCCAAAAGGTGAAGTATAAAAGTGTGGCGCAAGTAACTCTCCTTCCAGATAAGTTGGGATATATTGGTAGTTTACACTTACTTCTAGCTTGTTTTTAAAAATTACACCTGCTCCAACTCCATAGGCAGAAAAGGCGTTAACAGAGCTTCCACCAAGATCCAAACTATCGCCACGGTATGCAGAATTTCCAACGGTCAACAATCGTGACATATTTTGATTTGTATTGAGGCCCAAAAAATTCCAGTTGGATGTTTTGAAAATCAAATGAGAAAATAATGCGTGTTTAAAAGGAACATTTAACTGAAGATTACCCAGTGCATACGCACCAAATCTTGGTAATCGTTTCCATGAGTCAATCTCATTTTGCCATGAGAAATCATCTTTACCATTATTAAATAAGCTTCTTCTGGCATTGTTAGAAATTTGATTACTTCCATACATTCCAGCCCCATGAAGATGGACTGAAAACCTACCTGAATCAGCTTGTTCAATGAAATGCTGCCCGTTAGATAAAAACGGAGTGATACCAAATAATATGAATAAAATCCTTTTTACCATTCCGTATTAATATCTGCAACTGCCTTGTAGCTTAATTTATATTCCGGATAAATTTTAACCTGACCTGCATTATATGTGCTGAAAACAAGCTCCAATAGTACATGGTTGTTGGCAAATAAGGCTATGTACTCATCTCTTGAAAAGACCATGCTAAAATAAGATATAGTTGCAGCTGAAACTCTTCCATTCGCTCCTACAATTCCAGATTCTATTCCTGAATCAATGTCCTTGATTACGGTTATACCATCCATCTCAAAGCTTAACTTCATCCCTGCCGAAAATGGGAAACCATTCTTACATTCAAATCTTAAATTTACAGAGTCGATTTGCTCGGGCACATCTTCAATTGAATTCAATCTAAAAGTATCCAATAAAACAAATTGATTCGCAAAAATATCGAGTGGAAGATCGGCACTCAAAAATACCCTAATCGGATGATCGTAATACATAAAATCATTACCTGCAGATACGTTACCGTTGGGATTTAATTGCCCTTGAACCTGATATGAAATAGAATCTGGATTATTATTAATCCATGAAACTATATTTGAATTCCCCCAAGTAAAATTCAGATATTCGAAGGTTTTTCCCACATTATTATTCCCCCAATCATTTGCTCGGGTCACATTAATACTTTGACCTATTGCACCTCCTGTCAACAATTGGTGGGAATTATTTTCATTCCATCCATCTAATTCAATGATTTTTAATTGGGCATCTGCCCCTACTCCATTCTCAATAATCAAGCTTAAATCTATGTCCGATATTCCATAACTACCATTATTTGTTGGAAATCCTGGAATATCAATGGCTGAACTATCTTGACTTAAATCAAGGTTACCAAAATACCCCTTCACATATTCCGGAACAATAGATTTGATGCTAAAAGTGGCTTTAACAGTATCCTGATTGGTAACTGTCATTTGATTGGCATTTGGGTCGAGCTGAACACCCAATTGTGTTTGAAAGGTATTTACTTGATTAGCATTTACACCGGTAAGATCGAATGTATAGTTTGACAAATCTTCTGATCCTACAATTAAAGTTTCTCCTCCGGGGCTTGCGGCTGGAACATTGATGCTTTTGGAAAAAGGAACTCCCCCCAAACTTGCGGCAGGCATATTAAATGTAACTATAGTTGGCTCCGTAAATGGACTTCTTATTTCATATTCAAAAATTCCACTCCGAGCAATCATTTCAGTTAAGGCAACATCAATTCCTTGATAATCGAAATCATCCGTCTGTGACAGAAAAGTAACTCCAGGATTAGCATCATAAGTAGCCAAAGGAAATACTAAGTTTTCAATTACCGTAGTGTCTGGAATTCCAACCAAGTCTGCCAATCCGAGTTGATAAATTTCTCGATCAAAATGATAGACAACCACACCTGTATCATTAAAACTAGAAGCAGTTGAATTTTGCAACCAGTGATCCAAACTCACCTCTCCTCTTGCCAAAGGAACAGAGTACTTTGGGTTAAGTTTGATTTCGCGCCGACATGCAGTAAATAAAAGTAGTAAGCCGAGGGCACAGGTTATTGGTTTCACAGTCTCAAATATACGAATTAATAGCCGTATTTATCCTGCCAGCAAGTGGCTAGGTACTTTCTTAACTCCAACTCACGCTTGTTATTGCCTGGAGAATAAAACCTGTAACCTTTAATTTCATCCGGAAGAAATTCCATTTCTACGAAATTACCATCAAAGTCATGGGCATATTTATATTCATTACCGTAGCCCAACTCCTTCATCAATTCTGTAGGTGCATTTCTTATGGGTAAAGGAACCGATAAATTACCTGTTTCTTTTACCTTTTGTTGGGCCATATTTATAGCCCTATAGGAAGCATTTGACTTAGGAGAACTTGCCAAGTAAATTGCACATTGACTTAAAATGATTCTACTCTCGGGCCAGCCAACAGAATTGACCGCATCAAAGGTACTTTGTGCTAGAATAAGCGCATTGGGATTGGCATTACCAATATCTTCTGAAGCTAGAATGATTAATCGTCTTGCAATGAATTTAGCTTCTTCCCCTCCTTCTATCATGCGAGCAAGCCAGTATACTGCTCCATTAGGATCTGATCCACGAATGGATTTGATAAAGGCAGAAATTACATCATAATGTTCTTCCCCATTTTTATCATAACGGAGTGGATTCCCTTTAATCACCTTTTGAACAAGCTCATTGTCAATCAGCTTTTCTGTACTTTGTGAACAAACCAATTCTAAGAGGTTTAGAATCCGTCTAGCATCACCCCCACTGAGTTGAATGAGTGCCTCAGTTTCTTTAAGTTCTACGTTTTGACTTTTTAGAAAGGTGTCATTCTCTAATGCTCTTGTAAGTATTTGATTTAATTCATCTACCCCATGCGACTTTAACGTGTAGACTTGACACCTGGAGAGCAATGCCGATATAACTTCAAAGCTTGGATTTTCGGTTGTTGCTCCTATCAGTGTTACACTACCTTTTTCTACAGCTCCAAGCAATGAATCTTGTTGAGCCTTAGAAAATCTATGAATCTCATCAATGAATAAAATGGGTTTCCCAGCAGTAAAGAGATCCTGACGTTCCACTTTTTCAAACACCTCCCTGATGTCTTTCACCCCAGAATTAATAGCGCTCAATTTAAACAAGGGCCGCTCCAATTCATTAGCTAGAAGCTGAGCCAAAGTGGTTTTACCAACACCCGGCGGCCCCCATAAAATCATACTCGGAATGGAACCCGTTTTTATCGCACTTAACAAAACTTCCCCTTCTCCTAAAAGGTGACTTTGCCCAATATACTCGGCCAAATTTTGTGGGCGCATCCGTTCTGCAAGTGGTGTCTGATTATCCATGGTACTCGACATCATCTGGTCTAGTTCTCTTCCACCTTCGGTGGCTCCAAAGCCAATGTTCAGGTTTTTTAGTGATTGTTTTTTCTAGCGCTTTGGTATGTAATCTGGTAATTTCCCCGTATTCCGAATTTTCACAATCTTTTTTAAGCAAGGAATAGCTTAACTCATAATGACCACGCTTTACCTTGAGAAGTTCCCCATAAACCAAGGCACAATTATATGTTTTGGCATATTTTTCTGCACCAAAGAGAACGGCAGTTTCTCTTCCCAAAAATTCCATCCAATATGCTTTTCTTGCATTGGACGGTGATTGGTCTGTTGCGAAAATCACCACCTGCTTTTTATTTTCTTTTATAGCATTCTCAAAACAAGGTTTTACCTGTTTTGCATGTACCATTTCAAGTCCATACTTGGACCTGCTTTCTTTCATTTTCCTATTTAGAAACTCATTTTTAATGGGAAAATATATCCCGACGGCCTGATGTTTCATGCTGTTGTTAACACCAACAGCAAACATCTCCCAGTTTCCGTAATGACCTCCTGCCAACACAACTTGCTTACCTTCATCATAGAGCTGATCCATCAGTTCTGGATTGAGAAACTTTACTCTTTTTTTAATCTGTTTTTCACTGATTGAAAATATCTTAATTGATTCAACCACCAAATCACAAAAATGCTGGTAAAACTTTTTCCCAATCTCCTTGTGCTCTTTGGCAGTTTTATCTGGAAAGGACTTTGCGATATTGTCCATGACGACTTTTTTACGGTAGCCAATAAAATTAAAAAGGATGAAAGCCCAAAAACTGCTCCACATGTAGTGCCACCAGTAAGGCAGGTAACTGAGGGGTTTTATTATTAAATAATACAGTATAGGCATGCCACAAAATTAATGTTTATCTGCGGAAGGCACTAATTTATTAATCCTGATTTCCTCAACTTAATTATACTAGAAATAAGAGCATCTATATCATTATTCGTGTTATAAGCCTGAATAGATACCCTAAGATAAACTTGGGGTCCAACGTTATCGATGATGGGAATCTCAATTTTATATTTATTGTACAGTTCTTCCTTAAGCTTGGCTGCATTATTTGTTTGAATTGGGAAGCTGCACATTTGACCTAAATGGTGCCATGGATTCTTTGTCAAAAGCTGGGTGTTTAGTACCTTACATAACTCCTCATGATAAGCAAATAAAAGATCTTGGGAGCTTTGCCTAACTGCATTCCAATTGTGCTTTTTCATAAATGAAATACATTCAGGCAAGCATAAAAAAGCTGAAAAATCTCTTGTGCCCTGATATTGATGCCAATCTTGATAACGACTTTCTGATGGGAATTGAGCCTCATAGCCCCATGATACAATCAAAGGTTCAATTTTGTCTTGAACTTCTCTTCGGCACCACATAAAAGAACTTCCTTTTGGTGCCATCATCCATTTATGGCAGGCCCCAACATATACGTCCGCCCCTATTTCGGAGACATCTAAATCCATGTAGGCCGGTGCATGGGCACCATCAACAATAACAAAGATGCCTAATTCACGTGCCTTTTTGCATATTTCCTTAACGGGTAAAATTAAGGCTGTTTGACTTGTAATATGTGAGATAGAGATAACCCTGGTCTTTTCAGTTAAGCCCTTCCAGAATTCTTCTAAAAAATGTGCATCACTTTCCATAGGCACAGGAACAGCTTGTTTGATCAATTTTGAACCCCACTTTTTGCAATAAAAATCAAAGGTTCTATCTACTGCTCCATATTCATGATTCGTACTTAAAATCTCATCTCCTTCCTTTAATTCTAGACTTTTAATCACCGCATTCATGCCAGTTGAAGGATTTGTAACAAAAATCAAATCACTTTTATCAACGTTTAAAAATTTAGCTAGAGAGGCTTTCGATTTATCCATCAAATTTGGGCCCTGATTTACCATGAATTGAACGGGCTCCAGTTCCAACTCCTTTTGATAATTTTGATAAGCTTCAAACACTTCTACAGGAGTTGCTCCAAAAGAACCGTGATTAAGAAAATGAATATCCGAACGGAGTTGAAATAATTCTTTCATATCCCAAATATGATAAAATTCTACCTTTGCAGCATGAACATTTTAGTTCGTTTACCAAATTGGTTGGGTGATGTAACAATGAGCACGGCATTTTTGCATGCTCTAAAAGCAGAATATCCAAAAGCTCGAATTGACGTCATTATAAAAAAACAATTGAGCGGCCTTTTGAATTTTGTGGAAGGTATCGAACGTATCTATGAATTTGATAAAAATGAGTTCTCCGGAATTAACGGCCCCAGAAAATTCGTAAAACAGCTAAATTCTGAATGTGAATATGAGCTTTTTTTCTGCCTACCTGACTCATTTTCGTCAGCTAGAATGGGAGCGCTAAGCAATGCAAAAAAACGAATTGGCTATAAGGCTGAGTTAAGGGGGATATTTTTAAGTCATTCTTACAGAAAAGGAAAAGGCCTACATAGGGCCAGCGAATATGTTGGACTCTTGAGCAAGTTCACCGGGAATACATATGACATTAAGGTTTCATACGACAAAAAAGGCGACAAGCCGAGTCAAGCGCCAAACAAGGCTTACCTTATTTTAAATGTAAATTCTGAAGCCAGGAGTCGTCGATTTCCCATTCCATTTGCTCAGTCCATTTTGAAATTCTTAATTTCTGATTTCAATTATGAAATTGTGTTGACTGGTGGTCCAGCTGATATTGCTTACGTTAATGAAGTCGCACAACCATATGAAGACAAAGTGCACAACTTAGCGGGTAAAACTAATCTTGAAGAACTCGGAGGATTACTTCAAAATGCTGAATTATTGATATCTCCAGATACTGGGATTTCTCACTTATGTAATGCATTTGGCACGAAAACTATCGTACTCCATGGTGCGGACGATGAAAATAATACACGCCCCTTTAATGACGAAGGATATCTAGGTCTTAGAAAACCTGGATTGGAGTGTGCACCTTGCGTTAAGAACACCTGTAAGTTTGGTGTTCCAAAATGTTTAAATGAAATGGAAATGGATAGAATTCAGGCGGCTGTTAAGCTTCAGCTGAGTGCTCAGATATAATGTATCCGTCCTTCATTTGAACAACTCTATCCCCCTCTTGAGCTAGACTTAAATTATGAGTAACTATTACAAAGGATAGCTTAAATTCATCTCTTAATTCCTTGAATAAATTATGCAACTCACGCGCATTTTCAGTATCCAAATTACCTGAAGGTTCATCTGCCAAAATAAGCTTTGGTTGGTTCATCATAGCTCTGGCTACAGCAACACGTTGTTGCTCTCCTCCCGAAAGTTCTGAAGGTTTGTGTTCCAATCTATCCGAAAGGCCAAGGCGCTCAAGTAATGACTTTGCTCTTTCCTTTAATTCCGACTTGGACTTACCGGATATAAGACCTGGCATCATCACATTTTCTATTGCTGTAAATTCGGGTAATAATTGATGGAATTGAAATATGAACCCAATTTCACTATTTCTAAATCTTGCTAGATCAGCCTTTTTTTTGTCCGCTAGGTTCTGGCCTTCATAAATTATTTCACCCGCATCCGCTGTGTCTAATGTTCCTAAAATTTGGAGTAGTGTTGTTTTGCCTGCACCTGACGCACCAACGATTGAAACTATTTCTGAAGGATTGATTGTCAAATCGATACCTTTCAACACTTCTAATTGCCCGTAGCTTTTATGAATTCCCTTGGCTTGTATCACGGTTCGAAAGTAGGAAGAAAAATCCTAAAATGCGGGGATAATATGTTCACAAAAATTATCAATCCCAAGGCTTTTAGCTCTAAAAATAATGTTACTTTTGAGCAGATCGAAAAAAACAAAGAATGAATTTACACGAATATCAGGGAAAATCCATTTTAAAATCTTTTGGAGTAGCTATTCAGGAAGGAATTGTAGCTGACTCAGCAGATGCTGCAGTTGAAGCTGCAAAAAAATTGAACGCAGAAACAGGAACAGAATGGTTCGTAGTTAAAGCGCAAATTCACGCTGGTGGTCGTGGAAAAGGAACCGTAACAGAAACTGGTTCTCACGGGGTTGTTTTAGCGAAAGGAATGCATGAGGTAGCAGATAAAGTAAACGGAATCTTAGGAGGACATCTAGTTACTGCTCAAACTTCTGCAGAAGGTAAAAAAGTAAACAAAGTTCTTATCGCTCAGGATGTTTATTATCCAGGAGAGTCTGAAACGGAAGAGTACTACATGTCAGTGCTTCTAAACCGTGATACAGGAAGAAATATTATCATGTATTCTCCAGAAGGAGGAATGAACATTGAAGAGGTGGCAGAAAAAACACCTCACCTAATTTTTAAAGAAGAGATTGATCCATCAGTTGGACTACAAGGCTTCCAAGCTAGAAGAATTGCCTTCAACTTAGGTTTGAGCGGACAAGCTTTTAAACAAATGTCAAAGTTTGTTTTTGCTTTATATGATGCTTACGTAGGGTGTGATGCTGCAATGTTCGAAATTAATCCTGTTTTAAAAACTTCAGATAACAAGATTATCGCAGTTGACTCTAAGGTTACCTTGGATGGAAACGCACTTTATCGCCACAAGGATTATGCTGAAATGAGAGATATCACGGAAGAAGATCCAATTGATGTTGAAGCAGGTGAAGCAGGACTTAATTATGTAAATCTTGACGGAAACGTTGGATGTATGGTTAATGGCGCTGGACTAGCAATGGCAACTATGGATATCATTAAGTTATCGGGTGGTGAACCTGCAAACTTCTTGGATGTTGGTGGAACTGCAGATGCTGAAAGAGTTGAAAAAGCCTTCAAAATCATTTTGAAAGATGAAAACGTTGAGGCAATCTTGATTAACATTTTTGGTGGTATCGTAAGATGTGACAGAGTTGCAAACGGAGTCGTTCAAGCCTACCAAAACATGGGGAATATTCCAGTTCCAATTATTGTTAGATTACAAGGAACTAATGCTGAGGAAGCTAAAAAAATCATTGATGAAAGTGGACTTAACGTTCATTCAGCAATTCAATTAAAAGAAGCTGCTGAAAAGGTGAAAGAAGTTTTAGCTTAAATGAAAAAAATAGTTCTTGCCGGACTTCTTTTTTCTATTCTTGGATGTGAAGAAAACCAAGATGGGAAAATTGGTAAGGTAGAAAGAACAAATGAATTAAGCGAGTCAAAGGATACATTATCCCTTGGCTCGCTTTCTTTTGATAGCAGTTACTTTTTGCAAAATGGAAAAGGTAAACAGTTCGAAATGAAATTCAAGAATGATTCCATCTATATTGAATATGGAAATTTCATTGATGAAGGAAAATTTTATACCAGTGAAAACATACTCTGTTTCACGATGAAATCGCAAGGTTGGGAACAGTGTTTTGAAATGACCAACGAAACACTTGATAATAGAAGGCAACGTTTTCAAAAGATACTTAATTAAGTACTAAAGCTCCTTTATCCCAAATATTCCACACCCTTAAACCAGCCTTTTTAGCATAACGTTCTATATTGTTAGCTTTATAAGAGGATATTGAAGTTGGGATGACCACAAGAGATATATCTTCTTTGCGCCATTCATTAAAATTGAAATACCTATTCTCCCCTATAATTACAAGATCCCATTTACCTTTCAGCATATGATGCTCCTTGTCTAAAATCAATATTCGCTTGTCATTAAAGTAAAAAATGTTCTCATATTTAAAGCCTTCATCAAACTCGGCTTTATCTTCTGTATTTAAATCAAGTTCCTCAGCTTCTAAATATCCTAAAGAGAACCAATGATGCTTAAAGTAGTACAACTTCTCATTATCCGACTCCAATAAGGCTCTATCTGTCCACAGGATGTTATCTTTCGAGCCGATATAATTTATGGCCAGCTTCTTTGGAACATGGTATACTATAAATTCCCTGGTCTGGGTATTTTCAGTACGTACATACGAACTAAAAACCAAAAGTCCTGTTAGCATAAACAAAGCGTAAAAAAGATGCCTTTTTAGTCGCCAACTGATATATACCATAAAAGTGAGAATGATAATATACAAAGAGTACAATTCAATTTTATGTAAGTATTGACCATAAAATAATGAATATGGTAAGGAGTCGACCAACATTATCCCCTTATTCAAAACCGTTATTGTTGTCTCCAAAAACCATTCAAAAGGTTGATATATGCCTATACTGCCAAAAAACAAATAGGCAAAACCAAAAGCTAAAATCAAACTGGCAAGGGGAATTACGAATAAATTACTTACAAAAAAGTAGGTTGGAAATTGATGGAAATAATACAAGGTTAATGGGAAAGTAGAAATTTGGGCAGCAATTGAAATGACTGTTATCTCCCATAATTTTCGTGGTAGCCACCACTTAATATAAAAGAGATTAAAGATTTTCGGATGGAAATATACAATTCCTATCACCGCAATGTAACTCAATTGAAAGCCTACCTTATATATGATCATAGGATTAATAATCATAAGGAAAATTGCACTGGCTGCAAGCGAATTATAAATATTGGTAGGGCGATTTATACTTTGACCAATAACCACAAAGCTAAACATGGTTGCTGCCCTTTGAACTGAAGGAGAAAATCCGGTTAGTAAAGCGTAAAGCCATAAAAACAGAAGAACAATGACAGGATAAACCCATTTCCGCTTTGTCTTGCGAATCCAAGAAAAGGCAAACTGTAAAAAGAGAAAAATCATTCCAACATGAAGTCCTGAAACTGCAAGCACATGCATGGCTCCTGCTGCAGAATAACTCATTAAAATCTCGGTATCTAAATAACTTTTGTCACCTAAGACCAGTGCAGCAGCTACAGCAAAATTATCATCATCTTTTAAGGCAGTCCGCAATTTTTGTCTCAAAGCTCTCCTCAAATCAAAGGTCTTCTGCAATAAAAGATTTCCGGTTCTATTTCCGCTTAGCCTCCATTGACTTGATTTAGCATAAAGTTGATGAAAAACTCCATCCGTCTCCAAGAAGCTTTTATAATCAAATTGATTTGGATTTTTGGGTGAGGCTACCTCATTTATTCTTGCATTTATAAGCAGCTCATCACCGTAGGCTAAATTTTTCGATTTTTCTGATTTCTCAAGATAGACCAATACATTTCCATGACAGGGTATTAACCTTTCCTTATCTAATACTGCTTTAATTTTGATAAAGGTCTTTATTGAATTCGGTTTTTCTATCGGTTGCTCATAAATTTGACCGATTATAGTCCTTTCCTGATTTATGTTCTCAACTCGTTTACTAAAATGATTTTGATCGATATAATCCACATGAATCTGCGTGTAAAAGAGACTTAAGCAGAAAAAGAAAAACAAATAAATCCATGAAGGAAAGAGTTTTTTAGTGCCGTATACAACCAGAAAAAGTAGCCCAAGCGATATCAACATTACAAGCAATGAAGACTGAGCAGAAAATGAAAAGTAGTTACTTAATGAAACGCCCAGAATAAAAACTGGTGCAATTTTAATCGCGGGTATTTTATTCCAAAAATCCACACCGTAAATTACAAATTCCCTTAGACTTGTAAACTATTCATTTTATTTCGTTGAAAAACTTTCACTAGCGTTACC
Source organism: Flavobacteriales bacterium (assembly GCA_964230025.1). Lineage (GTDB taxonomy): Bacteria > Bacteroidota > Bacteroidia > Flavobacteriales_D > JAUILH01 > CAXRFO01. The sequence goes on from CAXRFO010000013.1 coordinate 118,311, forward strand.
GCTAAGCCTTTAATTAATCTTAATTTTACCGCTCTATTAAGGAAAATGACAGCACTCATTTTTAAAGAAATAAGAACCTTGCTAAGTTCACTTATCGCATATATTACGATTAGTGCTTTTCTGCTGGTAACCGGGCTTTTATTATTTGTCTCATCAAGCGACTACAATATTTTTGATAGTGGCATAGCCTCACTTTACCCCTTCTTCAGTCTTGCACCCATGGTATTTCTATTGCTGATACCAGCATTAACCATGCGTTCTTTTTCAGAAGAAAAAAGTAATGGTACTCTTGAGCTACTGCTCACCAAACCCATTGGAGAATTCAAAATTATATTGGCAAAGTTTATAGCCGTACTCTTGGTTGTTTTATTAAGTATCCTCCCTACTTTGATGTACTATTTTGCCATTAAAGCCTTACTAGCTGACAATAATTTCATTGATTTTGGAGAGCTACAAGGTGCTTATCTTGGTCTATTCTTAATGGGTGCATCCTATTGTGCCATTGGAATCTTTGCAAGCTCACTAACAAAAAATCAGGTGGTTGCCTTTATTCTATCTGCCGGAATATGCCTCTTCTTTTATATCGGGTTTGAAGGATTGGGAATGCTTTTTTCTTCAGATGAAAGTTTCGTGACGGAACTTGGCATCAACTACCATTACAACAGTATGAGCCGTGGTTTGCTTGACACGCGAGATTTGGTTTATTTTTTAAGCTTAATTAGCTTTTTCCTGATTCTTAACCGAATAAAACTAGCGAGTAGAAACTGGTAATGAAAAGTTTGAACGCAAATATCAGGATTCTCATATATCTCGGACTTGCATTGGTGGCATTGTTCCTAGTGAATCTTATTTCTGGTGTCAAATTTAGTCGTATTGATTTAACGGATGATCAGCGCTACACCATGAAACCAGTAACAAAACAGCTGCTTCAAGACGATGAAAAGTTCAAGGAAAACCTCCACATGAAGATATACTTCACCGGAGAATTACCCTTGGTATGGAAGCGTTTTCATGATGAATTGATGTTGAAATTGGAGCAATATAAAACGCTCTCTAATGGTAAAATCACTTTTGAATTTGTTGATTTAGCTGCCCAATACAATGCTTTAGCCAAACAAAACCCTAGCACTCCTGCAGAAAAAGAAAAGCTAAAAAGAACGGGAGAACAATTAAGCTCTGAACTGCGTAAACTGGAGGATCAAGGTGTAAAACCAAAGCTAATTCCCGACCTTAAAGACGTGGATGAAAATGATGACCCAAATATGGTCATTATACCAGGGGCTATTCTTTCATATCCTGGAAATGGTGAAACTCCTTTAAGTTTCGTTGATCAGAATATCACTTACTCCGGCTTAAATGATGAAACAATTCAAAACATATTGGATCAAGCTGTTCTTGAACTTGAATACAATATTACATCTGCTATAAAAACGGCCATTACTTTTAGAAAGCCTGTGGTTAGTTTCCTTCAAGGTCACGGAGAATTGAATGAGGAAGAAACCTACTTTGCAAAATACCACCTTGGGAAATTGTATGATGTAAATTATATCGAATTAACACAAGTCGATAGTACGGGACGAGCACGCTCCGTTTTGGGTGCCTTGGACAATACTGACTTACTAATCATCAACAAACCCAAACAAAAATTTCTTGGAAAGGAGTTATATGATATTGACCAATTCATTCTGAAAGGGGGCAAAGTAATTTATGCTATTGATCCCATCAACGAAAACAGAGATTCCCTATATGCTGGCCCAGGCTACACATACGGAACCGCTTGGCCAAATGACCTTAACCTTTTTGACCCCTTGTTCAATTATGGCGTTCAATTGGAGAAAGGATTGGTTCTTCAAAACCATAGATCCTATGACAGAATTCCTAAAGTAGCACCTGCTCACTTGCCTATTTTAGCCAGAACGGAAGATGATGTAGAAGTGCGTCAGTACAAAATTTTAGATTGGACCTTCTATCCACTTGTTTCCGATTATGCGGATAAAAGAGCGGTAAACGGTGAAATGAAAAAAAGCAAGCAACACATGATTACTCGTGGACTTCCACCAGTAAAATTAGAGTACGCAGGCTTTATTGACCCGACAAAAGGTAAATCTCAAAACCTGAAGAAAACAGTTCTCCTCGAGACTAGTGACAGCAGTACTTACCGTCGCCCATCGGTTGACATCTTTACAAACATTGTTAACCAGAAATTTGATTATCGCTTTTCTCATATCCCTGTCGCCATGTTGGTAGAAGGAGAATTTGAATCCTTCTATAAGTATAAGCCAAACGAATATACAAAGGACCCAAAATCAGGTTTTGTTAAGGAATCTGTTGAGCCCTCAAGAATTATGGTAATATCGGATGGAGACATTTTTAAGAATGACCTGGATACCATCAGTATGAAGGGAGTTCGAACTAAAATTGACTTAAGTAAATCTGTTTATGCCAATCAAATAAGAGGTCTTGCTAACGTATACTATGGTAACAAAGACTTTCTGTTAAATTCGGTTGAGTATATGATAGGCGACTATAGTTTGTTGAGTACAAAATCAGTACCGCTCACTCATTATTTGGACACAAGTAAGGTAGAAGAAGACCGTTCTTTCTGGCAAATGGCTATCATTGTATTCCCAATACTTTTTGTAGCCATATTTGGCTTTGTTTACTTTTTATTGAGGAAAAAACTTTACAGCTAACATGAAGAAAAATCTTGGCTTAATCGTCGGTGTAATTGCCATAGGGGTTTTAGCATATTTCACCTACACACTACTCTCGGATAAGGAAGATCCAAAAGATCAGTTAAGCGATTCGGATGCTGCAAAAATTGTCACAATTAACGGACAAAAGCGCTTAGGTAAAACAGAACGCATCAAGTTTGCCATTGCAGATACTGGAGCTGTTGACAAAATTGTAATCACCAAACCCAATGGGGACCGCATCCAATTAAGAAAGAAAAACGAAGAATGGATGGCCCAAAATATGATCTATGAAAAGAACAAATGGGTTCTAAAGAACAAAGAATTTAAAGCGCGACAAGACGCCATTAACATCATTCTAAAAACCTTCAAAACCATTGAACTGAAAGAATGGGTGCCAAGCACGGCGCATGATAATGTCATGAAAAACATGAAGGTTACCAATACCCAAGTTGACATTTTCAAAAACGGAAAACTACATAAGGTTTGGTACATTGGAAATGCCACTGCCGATCACTATGGCACGCAAATGTTATTGGAAAAAGAAGGTATTCAATCACCAGAGGTTGTAGTTATGACAGCAAAAGGCTTCAATGGACACCTAACCAGTCGCTTTTTTACGGATCCTGACGAATGGTTGCATAGAGGATTGTGGGAGGTTCAACCCGAAGAAATAGCCAAAATTGAATGGGAATCTTACGATATGCCCAGCGAAAATTTCACACTTGAATATGGCGGTGATGATGATTTCACCATAAAAAACAGAGAGGGTCAAATTCAAGAAATAAGAAACATGAGTCGCCCGCGTGACTTCATCCTAGGATTCAAGCGTTTATTTTTTGAGCAAATGGCTAAAAGTTTGGATGATTATGAAGTTGACAGTGTAAGACAATCGAAAGCCTTGATTAGAATCAAAACTACTTTTACCAATGGTAGCGACAGAGAAATCATCGCCTACCGAATTAAAGAAGCACCGGGAGCTACCAACATGGCAGGTCAACCGATTGAATGGAACCCAGATCGACTTTATGCCTTTGTTAATGGTAAAGGAGTTTACATCATTCAATACCACAATTTCAATACGGTATTTAAACCTCTCTCCTACCTTATTGGGGATTTCGAAAAGAAATAGGCTATTTATTTTTCATCTCTTCGTTGAGTAAACGAAAGTCGATTTGACCTTGATTGTTCTTAACATGTTCTGCAATCACAATGGTTTTACGTAAACGAATGTTTGGGCTTTTTACTTTTCTAACAATATGGATTAAGTTTCGCTGTTTGCCCGGTGTGAGCTGATGAAAATATTTATCAAACTCCGGATCTTGTTCTAACATCTCCTCAAATTCTGGAGCTAAGGGCATACCATACTTGCTTTCATCTTTTTTTAGTTCAAGTATGAGTTCATCACCTTCATGGAGTTTAAGTTGTTTTCTTACGTCCTTGTTCAAGTTTATGAAATAATCTCCCAGACCATCGGGCATCAAAGCGGCATGAATTTTTACCTTCTTGTTGATAAGACAGACCACCCTGCGCTGATTGCTACCATCAATAAGAGATGCAACATCATCCGCTGAAACGGGTGCATGAAAATGCCACAAATCACTGTTAAATCGCTCTAAAGAACTTTTAAGTTTAACCATAAGCTCAAATATAGTCCAAAGATTATATTTAGTGAATATTTTGCATGTAGCAGGTTTTCTTAAAAAGGGAGCCTTGTGCCTTCTTCTGAATTTGTAGCTTTGTTCATCATGAAAAAAATTCTTGCCCTCTGTCTGCTTACAATCTGTTTTAACAGCTTTGCTCAACCCAATGAAAAACAGATGGGCGCATGGTATATGTTGTTTTGGGACTGGAACCCAGAAAAATCAGCTTTGGGACTTCAAGGAGACTATCAACTGAGAAACTGGAATCTAGGTGGGGACTTAGAGCAGCTATTATTACGAACTGGGATTACATACCGACCCAAAAACGCTAAAATAAAATTCACCCTAGGATACGGTCATATTACTACAGGTGCTTTCCGAATCGATAATAATGATAAAACATATGAAAGTAGAATTTACCAAGAAGCAATTTTTCCAAATAAAATTGGTGAGCGTTTTAATTTAACTCACCGTTTTCGCTACGAGCAGCGCTTTGTTGAGAATCAAGATTTCCGTTCACGATATCGTTATAACCTATTTCTTAATGTCCCGCTTAATTCAATGCAAATGGAAAAATCAACTCTTTATCTTGCCTTGTATAATGAGCTCTTTATTAACGGTGAACGAAACATTGGTCAGGGACGCAGTGTTGAAATTTTTGACCGCAGCAGAACCTACGGCGCTCTTGGTTATTACCTCAACAACTCCTCTAAAATCCAATTAGGGGCTATGCATCAAATTACTGATACTTGGGAAAAAACCCAGGTGCAATTAAGCTTTCACTGGCAGTTATAACAAGCAAATTCAATACATCATTTAGACGCTTTTTTCTATTCAAGTAAACTTAATTAAGGAAGAATTGTTTGATAAAGAAAAAAGCATGTTTGATTTTCTGAAACCCAAAAACAAAACTCAAAAGTTAGAAGCCAAGTACCGCAAACTACTTGATGAATCTTATAAACTATCTAAAATAGATAGAAAGAAAGCCGATCAAAAAATGGCTGAAGCTGAAAAAGTCCTTGCAGAAATTGATTCTTTGAACAACAAATAGAAAATAAATACAATAAAACGCTATTAAGCTTGATTGAAAATCTATCTTCACAATATGATAGATACCAATGAATTTCTAGAGAAAAACGTTTTTACAGGTCTAAAGAATCAAAATGATAGTTTTGATGATGAAAACCAATATTATTTTTCTCAAGACGATTTTGCTATAGTTCTAAACAGAATTGAGCATTTCGGAATAGGAATATATGAAATTAAGGTCCGAAAAGACGATAAATTCTTACCTATTGTTAAACATACCGATCTAGCTAAAAAAGCTACTAATCCGGATTGGTATAAAAAAGCTTTTTTGACCTTAAGCTTGAAACATGAGGGGCTATTATACGCTGCTACCTACAAAATCTCCAAAAAATTATTAGCTAGAGAGAACCTCATGCCTTTCGCATCCGAAGAGGAATAAGTTACAATCTTATTTGGCCGAAAAAGCCTCTAACTTTTCCTCCAGGGCCTGAATCTTTGATAAGGCATCTGCTTCTTTTCTGCGCTCATTGTTAACCACCTGTTCCGGTGCGCCATTGACAAACTTTTCATTTCCTAGCTTGCCTTGAACCGATTTTAAGAAGCCCTTGGTGTAGTTCAGTTCCTCTTCTATTTTCTTGATCTCAGCTTCAACATCTATTTCCTCATTAAATGGGATATAATATGAATTCGCTTTGTACTGGAAAGAGTAGGCATTATCCGGCTTCTCACTAACAAAATCAATAGAGCTCAAGTTACCCAATTTCACTATAACATCATCAAAGGAATGCTTATGATCCGCTGAAACTACTTTAAAATCGAGACTGACCTTAGTCGCTATATTTTGTTCTTTTCGGATATTTCTTATGCCCGAAACAATCTCTTTTGTTCCTTCGAATGCCGAAATAAGTTCCATATTAGGAGCATCTGCAACAGGCCAGCTGGAAACTACAATATCGTCCGTTCTGTCTTCACGCAGAATGTGGTAGATTTCTTCCGTAATAAATGGCATAAAAGGATGGAGTAGCTTCATCAACTTCTCCATGAAGTCTATACTTGCATCCAGAGTCAATCGGTCAATGGGTTGTTGATACGCCGGCTTAATCATCTCCAAGTACCAGCTACAGAAATCATCCCACACCAAACGGTAAGACTTCATCAATGCTTCTGAAATTCTAAACTTGTTGTAGTCATCGTTGATTTCACGGATCGTCTGATTTAATTTACTCTCAAACCACTCGATTGCCTGAGCACTTGCTTTAGGTTGCTCCGCAGCTTCAGCAACTTCCCATCCTTTTATCAAACGTAGGGAATTCCATATTTTATTGGAAAAATTACGTCCTTGCTCGCACAGCGCCGAATCAAAGGGTAAGTCATTACCGGCAGGACTTGTAAGTAGCATTCCAACTCTTACTCCGTCTGCACCATATTTCTCCATTAATTCAATTGGATCTGGTGAATTACCGAGCGACTTGGACATTTTTCTACCCAATTTATCACGTACTATTCCCGTGTAATAAACATTTTTAAAGGGTATTTCTTTACGGTACTCATAGCCTGCAATAATCATTCTAGCCACCCAGAAAAACATAATTTCAGGTGCAGTTACTAAATCATTTGTGGGGTAATAATAGGATACCTCTTCTTCCGATTTAAATCCATTAAATACCGATATAGGCCACAACCATGAACTGAACCATGTATCCAATACATCCTCATCCTGCTTTAAATCTTCAAGACTTAAATCCGTATTGCCAGATTTTTCCCAAGCACGACCTAAAGCTTCTTCTTTTGTCTTTGCTACAACGAAATCATCATCTCCATCACCATAGTAATAAGCTGGTATCTGATGTCCCCACCATAGCTGACGACTAATACACCAATCTTTGATGTTTTCCATCCAATGGCGGTAAGTATTCTTAAATTTTGGAGGGTGAAATTTGATATTGTCGTTCATGACATTATCCAGGGCTGGTTGACCTAACTCCTTCATCGCACAAAACCATTGTAAGGAAAGTCTAGGCTCAATCACAACATCCGTTCGCTCCGAAAAGCCAACTTTATTGACGTGATCTTCTGTTTTTACCAAATAACCGTTTTCCTCTAGCTCCTTAGATATCTCTTTTCTTACAACAAAACGATCCTTCCCTTCATAATGCAGGCCTTCGTTATTGAAAGTTCCATCCGCGTTAAGGATATTAATCGTCTCTAAATTATATTTAGCACCCAATTCATAATCGTTAGGATCATGAGCTGGCGTTATCTTCAAACAACCTGTACCAAACTCCATATCTACGTATGAATCTGTTATTACAGGAATCTCACGGTTTACGATTGGAACCAATACTTTTTTACCGTGCAAATGCTTGTAACGATCATCATCTGGGTTTACACAAATAGCAGAATCCCCAAGAATTGTCTCAGGTCTCGTGGTAGCAATAATTAACCAGTCATCATCTGTATCAACTATCTTATATCTAACGTGAAATAGTTTTGAGTTTACTTCTTTGTAAATAACCTCTTCATCAGATAAGGCTGTAAGAGCTGCAGGATCCCAATTGATCATGCGCTCTCCTCTATAAATATACCCTTTGTTGAAGAGGTCAATAAAGGTGTTGATAACGTCTTCATAATAGTTATCGTCTAGGGTAAATCGCGTTCTATCCCAGTCGCAAGAGGCTCCCAATTTCTTTAATTGGTCGAGTATGATTCCACCATGCTTTTCTGTCCAATCCCAAGCATGTTTTAAAAATTCATCTCTGCTTAAATCAGATTTCTTTACGCCTTCCGCTCTCAGTTTTTGCACCACTTTCGCCTCAGTAGCGATACTTGCATGGTCAGTACCCGGTACCCAACAAGCATTTTTCCCTTCCATTCGTGCCTTCCTAACTAAGACATCCTGAATGGTATTATTCAACATGTGACCCATGTGCAAAACACCCGTTACGTTTGGTGGTGGGATTACGACCGTAAATGGCTCTCTATCATCCGGTGTAGAATGAAAATAATTCTTTTCCATCCAATGTTTGTACCATCTGTCTTCCGCCGAACTGGGGTCGTATTTTTTTGGGATATCCATGCTAAAATATTTAGGATTGCAAAGGTACATTTATCCGCAATCCTATAAAAGTCAAATAGCTTTTTTTGTTAGCAAGATGTTAAATAAAATGAGTCCACGATATATCCCTTTAGTTTTGAAATAAAAATGAACATTATGAAAACAAAATCAATTTTATTACTAGCGCTGTTCCTCACATTTGTGGTAAGCAGTTTTACTTGGTTAGTAACTCCGGTAGCAAGTTTCGATAGAATGGAGCACGATTACGGAACCATTAAAAAGGGGGATGACGGCACTTGCTTTTTCACCATAACCAATGAAGGCACAGAAGCCTTAATTTTAAAGGATGCAAAAGGAAGTTGCAGTTGCACTGTACCCGAATGGCCAAAAGAACCTATAGCCCCCGGAGAGTCAGCTAAAATCAAAGTAAAATACAATACCTCACGTGTAGGCCCAATAAATAAGTCAGTTCGAATCTGGACAAATGCAGACGATGAGCCGGTAGTTCTCCGAATCAAAGGAAAGGTAATAGATGCACAAGTTTTTCCACCCGAAAAATAAATTGTTAATGAACTGTTAACAAGCCATGGAATTAAAAAAATGGTATTACATTTGTTAAGAACGAAGAAAAAAATTAAACAACTAAATATTATGAAAAAGTCGATATTATTTTTTGGAACTCTTTTTATGATGGTATTCACAATGACTGCTACTGCGCAGACTATGGATTTCGATAAAATGGAGCACGATTACGGAACAATCAACCAAGGTGACAATGGAGTTTGTGAGTTTAGATTCACTAACAACGGAACTGAGCCTTTGATTATTCAAAACGCAAAAGGATCTTGTGGATGTACAGTTCCTGAATGGCCAAAAGAGCCAATTGCACCGGGAGAGTCTAATGTAATTAAAGTAAAGTACGACACTAAGCGTGTTGGACCAATTAACAAGTCGGTTAGAATCACAACAAATGTTGGAGATCAACCTATCGTTTTAAGAATTAAAGGTACTGTTAAAGCTGCTACAGGAATGCCAGAAAAGAACACAGCTGGACCTACTGTGAAGCAATAAGTTTTAGCTTCATCTTAATAAACTAAAAAGGCCTCCAATGGAGGCCTTTTTTTTTGTTTAAGAACTTTTCTAGGAAGATGCTAATATTATAATCCCAAGTAATATTACTATTCCTAATGCTTTTGCTTTGATGAGTTATTGATAGGTGGATTGTTCTTTCATGGCTAATTGTTTTTTTATCAAATATATTTCACCTTCTTTCCGAAAACAATAGCATATTTTAACATTTTTTTTGGTCTTTATCGCTAAACAAACACCTTTTAAGTATTGATTTTCAAATATTTATAGTGTTATATATTAGGTTTATAATGTTTGTTATCGATAGCTAATTATTGGATATTTCTTATTAAAAAGTAGAATTTAAACACCATTGATGTATTTAATCCAAGTTTGACACTTTCATTTTTTATATTTGTACTTAAGACAATAAGGAATGGAGGAGACTTTGGGTAAGACAAAAGCAATTAAATCGAAATCAAAAAAATTAGACAAAGAAATTCTTGAAAAAGGATTTCGTTTAATGTGTACGGCTAAAACACTTGCTGAAAAATACGAGGAGAATGCTAAGGTAACCTCTAAGTATGTTCATGCCACTAGTCGCGGTCATGAAGCCATCCAATTAGCACTGGGGATGCAATTAAAACCACAAGATTTTGTTGCTCCATATTACCGGGATGATAGCATCCTATTAGGAATTGGAATGACTCCTTATGAATTGATGCTTCAGCTATTTGCCAAAAGAGACGATCCATTTTCAGGAGGAAGAACCTACTACTCGCATCCATCCTTGAAAAGGGATGATATGCCTAAAATCCCTCATCAAAGCAGTGCTACAGGTATGCAAGCTATTCCTACCACAGGTGTGGCTATGGGTATTCAATACATGGAGGATCATAAGCTTACTGATACTTCCATTGAACCTGCACTTGCAGTTTGTTCACTTGGAGATGCGTCAACTACAGAAGGAGAGGTATCAGAGGCCTACCAAATGGCCGTTCTCAAACAATTACCCATTTTGTACCTAGTGCAGGATAATGAATGGGACATTTCTGCCAGCGCTGATGAAATTAGAGCTCAAGACCCCAGCTACTACGCAAGAGGTTTCAAAGGATTGGAAGTAAGAACCATCGACGGTACTGACTTCATAGAATCTTATAACACAATTAAAGAAGTTCTTGAACTTATCCGTACGGAAAGAAGACCCTTTCTAATTCACGCAAAAGTGCCTTTATTGAATCACCACACAAGCGGTGTAAGAAAGGAATGGTATCGAGATGATTTGGAAGAACATGGTAAAAGAGATCCATATCCGAAAATTATTAAGAACCTTTTAGAAGCAGGGTTCGAAAAAGATTATATTAAAGAAATTGAGAAGGATGTACGTGCCTTGGTTGATTCTGACTACGACAAAGCAGAAGCTGCAGAGGATCCTAGACCGGAAGACTTAATGGACCATACCTTCGCCCCTACTCCAATCACAGAGGAAAAAGGTGAGCGTGAACCTACCGGGAAAGAGGCAACTGTAATGGTGGATAGTGCCTTATTTGCTGTTCAAGAAATTTTGGCCAAACACCCAGAAGCACTTTTGTATGGACAAGATGTTGGTGGACGATTAGGAGGAGTTTTTAGAGAAGCTGCAACCTTGGCCCAAAAATTTGGGGATAGCAGAGTTTTCAATACACCTATACAAGAAGCCTTTATAATAGGATCTACAGTAGGTATGGCAGCGGCCGGTTGTAAACCCATTGTAGAGGTTCAATTTGCCGATTACATTTGGCCTGGATTGAATCAATTGTTTACAGAGTTAAGTCGATCATATTACCTATCAAATGGAAAATGGCCCGCTAGTGCAGTTATCAGAGTACCAATTGGTGCTTATGGAAGCGGTGGGCCTTACCACAGTTCAAGTGTAGAGTCTGTGTTGAGTAATATAGGCGGAATTAAAATCGCTTACCCTTCAACAGGTGCCGATTTGAAAGGTTTATTAAAGTCGGCTTTTTATGACCCGAATCCAGTTGTGATGCTTGAGCACAAAGGACTCTATTGGAGTAAAATAAAAGGAACAGAAGCTGCAAAAACCGTAGAGCCTGATGAAGAATACGTGATTCCTTTCGGAAAGGGTCGTGTTGTGCAAGAAGCAAATCAAGCCAAAGTTGATAAAGGAGAAAGTGTGGCCATCATATCATATGGTATGGGAGTATATTGGTCTACAACCGCAGCGAAAAAGTTTGATGGAGCTTGTGAGATTATTGACCTGAGAACAATTGTTCCTTTGGATGAAGAACTTATTTTTGAAACTGTAAGGAAACATAATAAATGTTTAATTGTGACTGAGGAGCCCATCAATAACTCATTTGCTCAAAGCATTGCAGGGAGAATACAAAGAGAGTGTTTCGAGTATCTTGATGCACCTGTTGAGCTTATAGGATCCGAAAATACTCCGGCCATTCCACTGAATTCAATTTTAGAAGCAACCTTACTTCCTAATGCGGACAAGGTAGCAGTCAAAATTGAGGGCTTGTTGAATTACTAAAGACTTTTTTTAGCTTTCCGGGCCTGACTTAATAATAGATAAAAGATCAGGGTCATTACACCTACCTGCCTTTCTAAAAAGGACTCAAAAAATAGACTGGTGAAAATACAGAGACCAATGCAAATAATAAAAGCATCTGGATTTTTTAACTCAAGTATTAGCAACAAAAAGAGTGAAAACAAAAGAAGGAATAAGCCTAAAAAGCCAATCTGTATTCCCGTATCCAAATACTGATTATGAGGGTTTAAGTTTCGATAAGCGTAAAAAGTATACCCATTAGCCCGGTAGGTGTTGTTTAACTCATCTTGTGAATCACCAATACCATAACCTTGCGGTTTTTCTTGAATCATATGATACGATAATGTCCATGCAACCAATCTCACAGTGCTTGATTCAATGTTATTTCGATTCTTAACAACAAATTCATCTGGATCAGAAAGCCATTCTTGAGCTAGGTCAACGGAATGAGACATATCACCACTCAAGGCTTTTAGTCCTGTTCTTATCCCTAAAAAAGCGAGAATTCCTACAGGAATGTATAGCAAAATTTTCCAATTCTTTTTTTCTATTGATAGAAATAATGGAAGACACAGAATAATTAGAATAAGACAAACATAGCTCCCCAGTGACCTTAGCATAATTAATTCAAACAATACGAGTATTGTGTATGCTAGCTTTACATATAAGTGATACTTATTTTCACTTTTAATAGTCCATATACACAAGGCCGAAAGGATTAGTAATAATGCCAAAAAAGAAGGGTGTAGTGCCCATCCAAAATTGTTAGATTGTATGATTTTAGGATCGCTTGAATAAAGCAAAAGGGCGCGAAATACTGATATGAGTACACTTATAAATCCCCCCAGCACAAGACCGTATTTAATCCCCTGGATGCCAGTATCCGATTTATTTGAATTGAAGAGAAAAAAAATCCCAAAAGCAAATATTGCAAATTTTGTCTCTAATTTATTCCATGCCTCAGGAAGGTCAGAACTTTGAAATAACCCCAAAAAATTTATTAAATAAAACAGAATTAAAAAGCCTGGAATAATAAGCTTACTGGGGGTAAATCTTGCTATTTTAAATGGGAAGTGTGCTACGATAAAAAGAAATGCGAATAAAGCGATCAGCTTAGGCACAATGAAAACACTTAATGGCAGCATAATACCTGCCGCAAGCGTATATTTATGTTCCGTATTAAACCAGCGAATCATATACTTCCCTCATTTTCTTTACGGACTGTGTCCATGTGTAATTATTAAGTACGAAAGTACGCGCCTCACTTCCTTTTTGCTTTCTCAATTCTTTGTTTTCCAGTGACTTTAAATAATCGGCTGCCTCCTGAATTTGATTTAAATCAAATAGTTTTGCAGAACTAGGATCGCTAACCTCAGGTAAGCCTCCAACTTTAGAACATACCACAGGCAATTCACAAGATTGGGCCTCCAAAATAGCTACTCCAAAACTCTCGCGGCGAGAAAAGGCGCAATAAACATCTAATTGCTCGTAAGCACTGGTTATTTTATCTTGTGAAACGAAACCTTCGAATGAAACTTTATTCTCAATACCTAATTCCTTTGCTATTGTCTGCAATTTGTTAAGCTCGCTGCCCTTACCAAAAATTTTCAGGCAACTTTCAATTTCGGATATCTCTGCATATTTCTTATAAACTTGCAATAAGATATCGATACCATAAATATGCTCTAAAGCCTTAACAGTACCTACCGTGAAAATTGGATTGGATCGACTATTAATCTTAAATTTTTCTTCATCCACCCCAAACGGAATGACTTTATAATTTGTAAAGCCTAGTGCATCCAATTCAACACCCATCAACTGTGATGTCGAACAAATGATTTTTGCTTTTTTTAAAATACGCTTCAAAAATAATTTGTGAAGTATGCTTTTTTTAGGAAATTCTAAAATATCGCTTCCCCACACTGAAATAACTGTATTCTTATTTTTTAATTTCTTTGCTAACATGCCATAGGAGGTGGCGTAATGTGCATGCACGATATCCGGATTAATCTCAATTGAAAACTGTTTTAATTCCTTTACTGCCTTCAAATAAGCTAACTTTTTTCTATCGCTTTTATTTCTGCTGAGGTCATCACTTGCCTTAAAGGATTTAAACTTAACAGGTAAGTTATCAATCCAATCATCCTTCGCTTTTGCCAGCGAATACAAACTAAGTTCATAATGCTCACACAAGGAACTTACCCACTTTTTAGTGTGGCTAGAATTAACATCTGCCAAGATTAATATACTTTTGTGTGAACCCAACTTTGACAAAAGTAAAATATTTAGGCCCCTTAATGAAATTGTTTTCAAATATCAGCGCATTACACAAATTGGGAATCTTATTGTCACTTGCGGTATTCCTAACAATGCTTTTGATAGTTGAGAAAAGATGGTATGAATACCGCCAGACTTTCGAGTGCAGTATTAATGAGTATCAAATGTATAAAGATGGAATGGATAGAGCACGTATCGGAGAACAATCCTACCAGCCCAATTGGGAATCCATTGCAGATTCGCTAAAAGAAGAAGAAATAAGACGATTCGAGCTTAAGATATTCAGTTTAAAAAGTGATTTTTCCGAAAAAAACTCAGAGGCTTATTTTAAAAAATACAAACTTCCAAAGCCCTCTAGCGTTTCCCTAAAAAAGTTTGGATCCAGTAAAGCCATTGGTAAAAGTATTGGTGCTGGTATTCTAATCTATCTATTTTTTATTCTACTTGAAGTTTATCGTTCAAGAAGAAGCTCCCAGCAAGAATAAAAGTATAAATGGCAATTAATTCGCTATTTGAAAAGCTTAAATTGCTTAGCCCGGCAAGTAGTAATACACCAACAATTAGTAAAGCGCTTGTGCTCCTTTTTTTTATAGCTGCAATCAAGATGTAGGTTATGATGGAGAGAAAGGATAAAATTCCTAACAAGCCGTACTCGAGATATAAATACATAAATTGATTATCAATGGAATATCCAATTAAATCAGGAATATTGGGGACTTTCCCTTGCCCCAGAACGACCTGCTCTTTGTTTACTTCAAACACAGCTGAAGCAGCCTCAGTTCTTACAATAAAACTATTTGAGCTAAAAATCCGCCCATCCAACAGCATTTGTATGTAATCAAATTTAAAGAAGTATAAGGCTATAAAAAGTAAAAGTGATCCTGCAGCTCCAATAAATAAAACTCTCTTAAGGTTCATCCTATACTTTTGAAAAACGAATACTACCATCGATAAAACCATGAGTAAAAATACTGTTCTACTTTGGGTAAGAAATATTAAAACAGCACCTAGGATTACATAAGACCACTTCATTTTTTTGTTCGAAAATAGGTAAGCTACAGTAAATAGTAAGAGCGCTAATGCATTATTATTGGGGTTAAGGAAGGATCCAAATACTCTTGAATCCATGACCGAAAACAATATCTCATTTTTATAGTTGACAGAAGGTGCATATGCATTCAAAACCCATTGGAACTCCATTAATTGAAGCGCATTGATAATCACCAGTGATACAAAAGCTATATCCAAAACATAGCAAGCGATTTGCTTTTGTTCACTCCATAAATAGTATGCAGTCCAAAATATTGTAAATATCTTTAGATACTGTAGCGACCATAATATCTCACTGAAAATTATGGGGGGATAAATCCAATTAATCAATAATTGAACACCGCAAAAAATTGATACTATAATTAAGCTATGACGAAATGCTTTTTCTTTTCGGTATTGAAAAGTCAATACAATTAAAGCTAAAGGAAAAAGATAGTTAATTGCAGGAATAGACAAGTTAGCAGGCAACACAAGCCCTGATATCAATTCAAGGATAAGGTAAACCAGACAAATATATTTCCAATTATTCACCTAAACTTTTCTTGATTTTTGCGGCAAGTTCTGCAAGAGCATGTTTTCTGGAAAATTGTGAAGTATCGAACTCCTTAATTTCCATTTCATTTAGCTTTTCGATGGCCTGTTTTATTTCATTAGGCTCATCCCTTACCCATTGGTGGTATGGATATTTATCCAGTTCTCTTTTCAAGGCACCCTCATTTGGTCGTCCTTTCGTGATAACCAAGATCTTTTTATTCAGTGCTATGTAATCGTAAATTTTTGTAGTCGACTCAAAGGGTACTGCCATCGTAAAAACAACACCAATTTCTGCTTTTTCAATTGCGTTGTACAATTCATTCTGTCCCAGATACCCCAGATACTCATAGGATTCATTAGAAAGGTAGGGATGATCAAGACTTAACTTGGCTCCCGCATGTTGTAAACTAATTCCTTTCTCCTCCAAAACTGAAAGAAAGTTAATAGGGGGCCAATAAAATTTACCCGCATAAAACATTCCTTGCCCCTCTTTAATATTAATCCCTTGAGCATATTCATCGTTATATCCGTTTGGAATCACCCATCGTGGTATATCCGTATTTTCAGGGTTAATATATGCGTGACATTCTTTATTAACTGAAATAATTGCATCTGCTTGCTTCACACAATTTTTCTCAAACTTTCTCTTAAGCCATTTCTTTATTCCCTTCTCATTCATTCTGGGATTATAGCTAAAAGGATCACGGAAATCTAGAAACACTTTCATCCCTGCTTCTTTAAAGTAACGAGCAAGAGAAAAATGGAAAAATGGTCCGCCAGAAATCAAGACAAAATCGAAATCATTAAGCTTGTTTTCGTTAAGGTATGCCTCTACGTCTTTTCGCCATCTGATGCCTTCATCCTTAATAACTTTGGACAAAACTGATTTAGATTTTAAGGGAACGAAATGATGCTTAAAGCTTGTGGTTTCAATTTGTTCAAATGCTGAAATCACCTCAACCTCAATTCCAAATTCATGGAAGTGTTTGGCCCAGTATGCTGGTCTCAATGCGCCAACACCTTTATTAGGAGGAAAAGAGTATGCAACTATCAATCCCCTCATGTCTTGAATTCTTTAATTAAATTTCCTAGAATTTCATCTCGGTTAAACGACTCCTGAACAAACTTTCTGCCCTCTAGATTTACTAAACCATTTTCCAACTGCAACCTATTCTTAAGCTCATTAATTCTATCAATCAATTCTTGCTCATTCTTAGCTTGAATGGTATGTTCTAAGGGTTCACTATAAATTACTTGTCGAGCCTTCATTAATGATTCCAAAACAAAGCCTGAAAGTCCATCATGCTCCACTAAACGGGCACAAACATGATGTTGATTCATTAGCTCAGGCATATTATTGACCCAACCTAAAAAACTTACGTTTTTCAAACTTTCATTCAGCCCCTCGCTGCCCACTACGGTAAAATTAACATCCGGATGAGCTTTTGCGGCAGCCATAAGTTTGGAATAACCATAATACTCTTCCCTACCCTTTGCCATATAGCTCAAAACGGAAAGTTCTTTTAATGAAGGTTGCTCGAAAGGAATGTCTTTTTTAAAATTGAAGAAATTAAGTATCCTAGCTTCAATTTTCATCTCCTTAAGCTCATCTTGAATCCACGACACCTCACAATAATGATGAGCCTTATTGAGGTATTCAAGGTTTGGGGATTTTATTTTCTTAGATTTGGTAACATCCGTACCTACCCATGTCATCATTAGTTTTTTATCCTTTTGAAGCGCCAGGTCAAAAACGCGGCTTTTCCCAAGGGTTCCATTTATGGAGTACACAACATCAACTTTTGGAATTAGAAAACGAGCTCTAATTTTATCCCATTTATTGTAGTAGGTATTCAACCAGTAGTAACTATTGTCTGGATCATAAGCTTTAAGATCATTTTTTAATCGTTCCGCGAAAAGCGGTAGCCCAACGATTAATACCTTTAGTCCTTTGCCCATGCCTCATAGAATTTTAGAAGTTCTGGGTGTTTCTCCAACCATTCCTTATCCTTATCTCGAGTATCCCCTATAACTTTCGCTGGATTTCCAGCAATGATTGCGAAATCTGGAAACTCTCCTTTTACCATGCTATAGGCTGAAACAATACTCCCTTTTCCTATTTTTGTGTTGGGTAAAATGGTCGAGTGTGGACCAACAAAGGTGTACTTTCCAATTTCCACCTTACCCTTTACATAGGCCAGATGATCACTTGTTTTTCTATATGCAGCGCCATATAATCGAATCGATTGATGACTGCTATGACTTAGAATGGATATATAGTTTGTAATTTGACATCCTTCCGCTATACGAATTCCGTTGCTTGCTTCAATAAAATTAAATTGACCGATGAAAACATCATTTGCTAGGTTGAGATTATCTTCACCCACAATACTTGTGTTACTTCCTATTCGCGTTAACGGCAGATCAGCGCCATTGATAGTAACACCATAAATCATTTCAGGCTTTGATTTTAAAAGACGTCTTTTTTGTCTTTTCCACTTGATATGATTAATCAATTTTTTCACTTTCAAATTTTCGTAAATAGCCTAATACTGCATAAATTACCACAAGCAAGTATAGCGCTTGACCTATACTGAGCACCCAAATTGTTTCCAAAATATTCGCATCAAACAAATAAACCGGAAGCAAAATAGATGCAATCATTAAAACAGTTCCAAAAATAGCCAATTTAAAAAAGCTAGCCTGCCTTCTTAAGATTAATGGTAAGGATGTTATCGGTGAAATAATAAAGTTCATTGCGAACCAAAAAGCCATTATTTCTGAAAAAATGCCACTCCCTCGCCACTCTGCACCAAAGACAAAAGCAAATATCTCTTCACCATATAAAGCAAGAAGACCAAAAGGGACAATCGCTATTAGTACCAAGATCTTTAATGATTTGAGAATTAATGGCCGGACGTTTTGCCCCTTATTTATCATTTCAGCACAACGCTGAAAAAACATCTGACCTAAGGCTGTCCCAACCAAAATCAGGGGTATTCGGAGCATTCGAAAAGAATGATCATAAAGTCCGTATTCCTCCTTTGAAAAAAGGTATAGGAACAAAATTGCAACAATCAGATCACGGCTATAATCCAAAATACCGTGTGGAAGATTTATTTTCGGAAAATCAATGTAATTAAGCGCAATTATTGCATTTCGCTTTGATTTCCGAGGGATCATATATTTGTTTTGGTCCTTTCGGGTTACCTTATAGATAGGGAAAACACCTACAAACAGACCAATCACTGTTCCGTAAATCAATCCTAAATATCCTATTTGAAAAAAGCCAAAAACAATCTTGAATAAGCTTGACCCTAGCGCATTTAGAACACGAGTCCAACCAATTATACTTACCCTCTTGAATCTCAACAACCAATTTGTTCCTAGTGCAAAATATGCGGTCAATCCAATCCCTATGGGAATCAAACCATACATGATGTATCCCTCAAGATTATCTTCGGTTAAAAACGGTATGATTATAAGTAAAGCTGAGACGGCACTGACAATACCTATCACCCTTAAAACAAAGCGAAACAAGCGAAAAGAGTGAGAATCATTTTTAACCACTGGCAGTGCTTGCTCATACCGGAGGGTTGCCAGTGCAGCTCCTATCCCGACTATCCTTAAAAAGATCCCTAATTCAGCAAACTCTTCTGGAGTGTATAAGCGGGTAATGACGGGAGCCAAAAGATAATTCAGAATCTGGGCCACAAAAGTCGCTGACATTAATGCCATTATGTTTCTTACAAATTCTGACTTAAAGCTCTTGAGCATCTCACAAAGATAATTGGCAGAGCAGCAATTTTTGTTTTCCTTCGTTAAAGAAATAAACATTCACTCACTGACAATTCAAATTGGACAGGTATTCATCATAGAAATAAAGGCTATTTTTGCATTGTGTTTAAATTGCCTTCGAGACATACACCTAGGATACTCGTTTTTCTATTTGATTTAGGAATAGTCTGCGTTTCACTCATCGCAGCGTACTTTATACGCTTTGATTTTGTGGAAAGTGTTGATGAAGTTATGGAAACGGAATGGGAGCAAATTAGGCTGGCCATACCCTTGTTCATACTTATTAGGGCAGCTTGTTTTTATTTCGGAAAAACTTATCGTGGAATTATTCGCTACACCAACACTCAAGACACGAAAAGAATCTTTCTTAATGTATTGTTAGGCACTCTTATCATTATTGGGCTATCTCCTATCCGTTACCATTTTTACGATGGGTTTTATCTATTCCCACGCCCAATTATCATTATCGAATTTCTGCTAAGCCTGTTCTTACTCATCACAAGTAGGATGGTAATAAAGCTGCTTCATTTGGAGTCAAAAAAATCATCTGAACCCAGTAAAGTAATTATTTATGGAGCGGGTGAATTGGGGCGAATCCTTAAAAATACTTTAGAAAGAGATACAAGAGAAAACTATCAAATTGTTGCCTATACTGATGATGCGAAAAAACTTGACAAGAAAATATTAGAAGGTATACCCGTTATCCATTCTAGCAAATTAGATGATTTTTTAAGTAAGAATAAAGTCGATAAACTCATCGTAGGGATTTTAAACCCTGAAAGCAAAAAACGGAAAGCAATTTTGGACATCTGCCTAAAGAATGACGTTCAAACCTTATCTGTTCCCCCGATTCAGGATTGGTTGAATGGAGAACTGAGTTCCTCACAAATTCGCCCAGTCAAAATTGAAGACCTACTTGGTCGTCAAGAAATTAAATTGAATATTTCTAAGATATCTGAAATTCACGAAGGGAAAACAATCCTTGTAACAGGGGGAGCTGGATCCATAGGTTCTGAAATTGTTCGACAAATCGCTCGTTTTAATCCAGCTCAATTAATTGCGCTTGATCAAGCTGAGTCAGCCATTTATGACCTAGAAAACGAATGCAAAAGAAATTTTCCTGATCTAAATTTGACAACCATCATTGCTGATATATCAGATCAAGTTAGGATTGAGAATGTATTTAAAACCTTTCGCCCTCATCTTGTATACCATGCGGCAGCGTACAAACACGTTCCGCTCATGGAAGATAATCCAAGTGAAGCAATTAAAACCAACGTTTTTGGCACTAAAATTTTAGCCAGCATAGCCAGTGAATTTAAAGTTGAAAAATTTGTAATGATTTCAACGGATAAGGCTGTTAACCCGACTAATGTAATGGGGGCATCAAAACGTATTGCAGAAATATTTTGCCAGGCCCTAAATTCACAAAGTGAAACACAATTCATAACCACCCGCTTTGGTAATGTCCTAGGAACAAATGGGTCTGTAATCCCATTGTTCAAAAAACAGATCGCTGAAGGGGGGCCGGTTACAGTTACTCATCCTGATATTACACGTTTTTTCATGACCATACCTGAAGCATGCCAATTGGTTCTAGAAGCTTGTACGATGGGGTCGGGAGGTGAAATTTATGTTTTTGACATGGGTGAATCAATTAAAATCGTTGATTTAGCCAAGCAAATGATAAAACTTAGTGGATTGGAATTGGACAAAGACATTGAAATTAAGTTCAGTGGTTTAAGAC
The DNA here is from genome assembly GCA_964230025.1 of Flavobacteriales bacterium. Lineage (GTDB taxonomy): Bacteria > Bacteroidota > Bacteroidia > Flavobacteriales_D > JAUILH01 > CAXRFO01. The sequence goes on from CAXRFO010000013.1 coordinate 139,759, forward strand.
CAGGTGAGAAGCTTTATGAGGAACTTTTAACGTCTGAAGAAAACACCATACCTACACATCATGAAAAAATCATGATTGGAAAGGTTAAAAGTTACGGGTTCGAAGATGTATCCCAAAAAATTGAAGAGTTAATTCAACTCAGAGAAACACAAAAAAACCTAGATATTGTCTCGTCAATGAAAAAGCTGGTTCCAGAATATATCAGCAACAATTCTGAGTTTAGTCAATTAGATAAAAACAACTAGTATGATCCCTTTTTCTCCGCCACGCATTGATCAAAAGATTATTGATGAAGTAGTTGACACACTTAAATCCGGATGGATAACGACAGGACCAAAAACCAGTTTATTTGAGGAGAGAATAGCGGCTTATTGCGGTATAGAAAGTGCTATATGTTTAAATTCCGCAACAGCCGGAATGCATTTGGCCTTGCACTGGTGGGGTGTAAAACCTGGAGATGAGGTAATTGTGCCAGCCTATACCTACTGTGCTACTGCAAATATTGTCCAGCACCTGGGTGCAAAAGTGGTGTTTTGTGATGTAAATGAGGATGATTTCAATCTTAATGCGGATTTACTCTCAGAATTAATTACGAAAAAAACGAAAGCCATCATCCCAGTAGATATATCAGGACTTCCGGCAGATTATGACACTATTTACAGGATAATTGAGTCGAAAAAGGATTTATTCCTAGCAGATACTGAGGAACAAAAAAAGCTAGGAAGAATTTTACTTTTATCTGATGCAGCCCACAGTATCGGTGCACAATCTAAGGGAAGAAGAACGGGAAAATTAGCCGACTTAAGTTCCTTTTCCTTCCACGCCGTAAAAAACCTTACAACTGCGGAAGGAGGAGCGCTATGTTTTAACCTACCTAGCTCTTTTGATAATCAAGAGCTGCGAAAATATTTCAAGACTAAGTCTCTTCATGGTCAAAGCAAAGATGCTTTATCAAAAATGAAAGCAGGAGCTTGGCAATATGATGTAATTGAAGCCGGATTCAAATGTAACATGACGGACATTAATGCATCTATTGGATTAGTTGAATTAGAGCGATACGAAGACACTTTGGCCAAAAGAAAAGCAATTTTTGAATTTTATAATGAGACGCTTTCTTCTCATGACTGGGCAATCACCCCCATTTCAAAAGATGAGCAAAGAGAAAGTTCTTATCATCTCTATCTACTGAGAATTAAGAATTGTTCTGAAGAACAGCGAAATAGAATTATTCAAATAGTGTCTGAAAATCAAGTTGCAGTTAATGTTCATTACCTCCCGGTGCCTGGTATGACACATTACAAGGAGCTTGGATATAAGCTTGAAGATTATCCAATTGCTCATTCGAACTACAAAAATGAAATTAGTCTCCCCGTTTTTTATGACCTAAATACTGAACAAATGGAGACAATAGTCAAAGTGCTTATAGATGCTGTGCATGAGGTGATATGAAAAGAGTTTTTGACATCATATCAAGCTTGAGCGTCCTTTTAATTCTATTACCTTTCCTTTTAATTATCACTCTATTGATACCACTAACAAGCAAAGGATCTCCTTTTTTTAGCCAATCGAGAATAGGAAAACAAGCTAAACCATTTAAACTGTTGAAATTTCGAACCATGAAAACCAACAGTGAGTCTAAGGGACAAATTACGGTTGGTAAAAAAGACAATCGTGTAACTAAATTTGGATATTTTTTAAGAAGAACAAAGTTGGACGAACTTCCTCAACTGGTCAATATATTAAAAGGTGATATGAGTGTTGTAGGACCTAGACCAGAGGTAGAAAAATACGTAAAACTTTATTCGGATGAGCAAAGGAAGGTGCTCACAGTTAGACCAGGACTCACTGATTTGGCATCCTTGGAATACATCAAAGAAAATGAAATTCTAGGAAGGTCTAATAACCCAGAGGAAGACTATATTAACGAGATAATGCCAGCGAAACTCGCTCTAAATTTAGAATATATTGAAAAGCAATCTTTAATGTTTGATTTAAAACTCATTTTTAAAACAATTTTCAAAATTTTAAAATGAGTGAACAGAAGTCATATGACGTTGTGATAATTGGTACTGGACCAATATCAATCATTGAGGCTTGTTATCAAAAGAGTTTAGGCAACAGTGTTTTACTTATAGAAGAAGGCTCGAAAGCTTCTGGAGCGTGGTCCACCTATAATTATGACGGTTTACCGGAAATTGAAATTGGCTGTCACATTTGGGACATCACACCCCATGCCTATGATTTTCTATCAGAATTTTTTGATTTGGAATTAGTAAAACTAAGTCCGCAACCAAGAATTTTAAAAAAAGGTAGACGGCTTCCTTACGATTGGAAAAGAAATGCCTTTGGTGTAAAACAAATTCTCAAGCGAGCAGCACAGTTCAAGTTTCGCTTGTTATGGAACGAAATGAAACTTCCCCAGAATAAGATATCCATACTTCCTGAGAAATATTTATATCCTAAAAATGGTGCTAAAGATCTAAAAAATGCAATTGAAACTAAGATCAAAGATTATGACTTAGAAATTTCATTTAATGAAAAAGTGCAAAAAATAGAATGCGGTAAGGAGGTGAAAGTCTATAGTTCAAAAGGGGTCAGAATTGCCAAGAATATAATTACTACTTCTTTAAGTCAAATTGAATCTTATCAACTAAATGATAGGACAATAAATCCTTCCTCACAGAAGGTGGATTATATCCACTGCCACCTACTTTTATCAAAAGCACCAATAATCGAGCTTTCCTACGATCGTGTGATGGACAGTAAGCTGATACACAGAATCAGTGATATGAGTTTTCAAGTTCAAAATGAGATAGAAAATGGACAACACCTAATATGTTGTGGAGTTTTTGCCAAGGAATTTGAAAAACACGACCAAAAAGAAATTCCAAATCTTTGTTTAGATGAACTTAAAAACCTTGGGTATTTAGGTGATGATATTGAACTTATAAACAGTGGTGTTAATGTTTTTCCCTCTTTTTATAACGACAGAAACGATTTAGTTGAGATTGAAAAAAATGGTGGAAAGCAAATTCAAATATTAAGAAGTACCAATTTCACCTATTCCATTAATAGCAATTCCGAAAGATGGCGTAAACTGTTACTTACGGGCAGCAACAAATAAGATATAGCGCCAAGATTTTGGAAGAAGAAAAGATAAAAAATCCAAAGAAGAAAAGATTTTTCTCTGTTTCTCAGAACGTCCAAAAACACCGAAAAACCCGTATGCTTTTTGATCAACTTTGGTGAATTTTTTCAAACTTGAACCAGTCTCTTTCCAAGGTAAATATCGCCATCGATGAGCCCAGTTGATGTGTTTTTTTCTGAGCTTTTGGTGTATTGGGGAAGCCTCTAAATTCTCCGCAAACAATAACAAACCTCCGGGTTTAAGAATTCGATAAAGTTCATCTATAGCTTGTTGCTGACGGTCCTTCTCTGATAATGCCCCAATAACCGACTTGAACATCACCACATCAAAACTATTGTCAGGAAAATTTATGGCCGTAATATCTTGTTGCGAATAAGTGATACGATTTGTTACACCATGTTTTGCATGAAGTTTTTCCGCAAGTTTAAAGTTGTCACCATAATCTGAACACTCAACATCAAACCCCTTAGTGGCAAGCCATAAACTCAAACCACCTTCCCTTTCGCCAAAAGCGGCTGCTTTTCGGTTTTCACCTTCAGGCAAGTAATCCTCCCAGAGCTTTAATGCCCTGCTCCAGTTTTTTACATCCCATTGAAATATTTCCTCTTTTGTTGCTTTTGACACGCCATAAAAATAGTGGATTTAATTAATCTTTGTCTATGCTTAAATAGAGTTCGTCTAAATAAGGCCTCCTTGACAATTGTATGACATTAAAATATGCTTGGATTAGGATTTTTGTATAGCGTTTTGAGGAGTTACAGCGTTTTAAGTATATCGCACAAAAACACAAGTCTGGAGGATGTTGGTCGCTTTCATATGGAGCATTCCGACCCTAAGCTTAAAAGCCTAAAAATAAACCTTGGCCTTTCAGAGCTATATTATTTATCCACATGTAACAGAGTAGAGTTCTATGGCTACGGGAAAATTAGTGAAGAGGCTGCTCAAGTTTTGTGTGATACGGTGCTTGACTCCTACCCTGGTTATTTAGTTGATAAAATTAGAGTTTATCAGGGCGAAATAGCTGCTCGACATCTTTTTCAAGTTGCTTCTAGTCTAGATAGTTTGGTAGTGGGTGAAAGAGAAATCATTACACAGGTTAGGACCTCCTTCGAAAAGTCAAAAAAGAACAACTTATCGGGTGATTTAATACGTCTCTTATTAAGAAAGACGATTGAAACCGCAAAACGTATTTATACTGAAACTAATATCGCTACAAATCCTGTATCTGTTGTTTCATTGGCCTATCGTAAATTGAGAAATTTCGATCTTCCCCTTGATGCGAATATCGTGGTTGTGGGCAGTGGAATTACAAATACAACACTCTGCCGTTTTCTGAGAAAACATGGATTTAAAAATTTTAAAATCTATAACAGAACTTTAAGTAATGCAGAGAGCTTAGCTGAGGAAATAGGAGGAAGCGCACATCCATTATCGGAATTAAAAGATTTCAATGGAAAATGCGACATACTTCTAAGTTGTACTTCTGCACCCGATAGTGTTATAACAAGTAGCATCTTTGAGCGACTAAAGAAAGAAAATTCAAAACGTATAGTAGCTATAGACCTTGCAATTCCGCATGATATTTCTGCAAGGATTCCTAAGGAAGATATGCAGCTAATAAATATCAATGAGCTGCGTGATGAAGCCGATAAAAACATTAAAATGCGTGAGTCGGAATTGGAAAAATGTGAGGAAATAATAGACGAGTGCTTTTCGGAGTTTAAAGGCATGTATGCTGAAAGAAAAGTGGAGCGTCTCATGAAGGATGTTCCAACACAAATAAAAGAAATTAGGAGAAAAACTCAAGAAGAGGTTTTTGGTAAAGACTGGCAAAAATTAGATGAAGAAAGCCAAGAACTAATTTCAAAAATGCTGGACTACATGGAAAAAAAGTGCATTTCTATTCCTATGAAAACTGCCAAGCAAATTATGCTTGATAAATCCTATGCCAAGCATGAAAATTAGAATCGGCACAAGAGGGTCTGACTTAGCATTATGGCAGGCACATCATGTTAGAGACATCCTTCAAAAAGAAGGACATGAAATCGAAATTAAAATCATTAAAACCAAAGGTGATAAAATTCAAAACTTAAGTTTTGACAAAATCGAAGGGAAAGGTTTTTTTACGAAAGAAATTGAAGATCACCTTTTACGCGGAGAAGTTGATTTAGCTATTCATTCCCTCAAGGACTTAGAAACAGACCAACCAGAAGGTCTTGAACTTGGAGCATATTCACAAAGAGAAGTTTCCAACGATATATTGATTTGCTTGCCTCATGTTTGGGAAGGAGAAAAACCTAAAAACGGAGCTATCATTGGAACCTCAGCTGCAAGAAGACAGGCCTTTATAAAACACATTTACCCTGAAATTGAGGTAAAGGATTTAAGAGGAAATGTGCCCACAAGAATTCAAAAATTGAGGGATGGCCACTATAACGCTATCATATTAGCTAAAGCAGGAGTTGAACGATTGCAATTGGACCTTTCCGATCTTGAAGTTATAGATTTACCCCAAGACGCTTTTGTTCCAGCACCCGCTCAAGGTGTTCTAGGATTACAGATAAGGGAAGGTGACGTCAATTTAAGGTCTGCCTTAAAATGCCTTCATTCAGAGGTTGTTGCTAATTGTGCTGGCCTTGAAAGAAGAATATTAAATCACCTTGATGGTGGCTGTCATTTGCCTTTTGGAGCCTATTGTAACTTAAATAACGGGCAATATCAATTAAATATGGCATTTGCACCTGAAGCGGGACAACAAGTAAGGCACTATTTTATCGAGAATAGCAATATTGATCAATTATTCCAGGAGGCTTTAAAATGTCTGAAAGACTGAAAGCATTTATCAGTTCAGAAATTTCACAAGCTTGGCAAGACCGCTTTGCCGAAAAAAAGATAGACCTGCATGCTGAAAGTTTGATTCAACTTGAATTTTGTGGTCCAAAAGATTTACCTAAAAGCGATTGGATTTTTGTTAGTAGTAAAAATGCCGCTCAGTTTTTATGGGAACACTACCACGACGACTTAAAAGGAAGAAAATTAGCTGCGGTTGGCAAAAAAACGGAAGAAAAACTTAAATCCTTTGGTCTTAAATGTGATTTTGTTGGTAATCTTTCTGACACTGGGGCGGTAGGCAAAGAATTCAAGAGTATGCTGGGGGATCAACATTGCCTCTTCCCTACTTCCAATAAAACAACAGGGAAAGTGTACTCCGAACTCAAACCTGACCAGTTCGAAAGGCTTGAACTGTACCGTACCCATGAGATAAATAAAAACTTAGGACCATTTGACTTATTAATGTTTACTAGTCCTGCCAATGTGAAGTCATTCCTAAATAATAACAAGATATCGGAAAATGCAATTGTATGGGCTATCGGTCCGAGCACGGCTGAATCGCTTAAATCCATCCCATGCCACACCTTAACCAAAAGTAACCTGAATGACCTTCTGGAACGTGGACTACAGGCCATCAATAATCCTTAACTTAGGCAACCCAAAAATCGGATTCGAAATTAAAATCAGTAAAGTGAAAAAAATACTACTTCTTCTAATCTTAAGTTTTGTATTCAATACTGTTCAATCGCAACAAGTTGATGCAGATTATGTGCAGCGACACTATGATAAAGCTGTCTATGACATTCCAATGCGTGATGGCATAAAGCTCCATACCATCGTATATACACCAAAAGACAAATCTCAGAAGTATCCTATTCTGATAAACAGAACTTGCTATAACGCATCAAAGTACGATAATTTCAGGGCGATCGGACAACCATCCTCATACTTGGTAAAAGACAAGTACATTCTTGTTTACCAAGATGTAAGAGGACGCTACATGTCAGAAGGACTATTTACCACCTTAACACCTAATATTCCTGGGAATAATCCTAAAAATAAAGCTGATATCGATGAAAGTTCAGACACCTATGATACCATAGATTGGCTGCTGAAAAAATTAAAAAACCACAATAAAAAGGTAGGATTATTTGGTATTTCCTATCCAGGATTTTATGCTGCTGCTGCACTACCAGATGCACACCCAGCATTGAAGGCGGTTTCACCACAGGCCCCTATTTCAGATTTTTTCTTTGATGACTTCATTCACCAAGGTGCATTCTTACAAAGCTATACAGCTGCCTTTGCCGTTTTTGGCTACCAAAAAGATACGCTTACCAAAGAATCGTGGTACAATGAAGAAATCATGCGTTTTTACGAAAATCCATCAAAAGATGGGTACACTTTTCACCTGAACCAGGGGCCACTAAAGAACATTACACAGAAGTACCATTTTGATAATTTCTTTTGGAAAGAAATTACAGAACATCCCAACTACGATAGCTTTTGGCAAGCAAGAAGTATTTTGCCTCACCTGCAAAATATAGCTCCTGCTGTAATGACCGTTGGTGGTTGGTTTGATGCTGAGGATCTATATGGGCCTCTTAACATATATAAAAGCATAGAAAAGAATAATCCAAGAGCTAATAACATTTTGGTTATGGGACCATGGGCTCATGGAGGTTGGGCAAGAGAGAATGGCCAAACTACCCACAACCATATTTACTTTGGAGATAGTATTTCAACGCATTATCAAAAGGAAGTTGAGCGTATGTTTTTTGCCCATCATCTCAAAGGAAAAGACATTAAGCCCTTGGCTGAAGCTTATTTATTTGATACGGGTGCAAAGCGCTGGGAAAGATTTGAGAAATGGCCAAGCAAAAAAATTAAACCCGTAAGTCTTTATTTTGGAGAAAACGGAAAGCTAGGCATAAATAAGTTGTTAAACCCAAAGGCCGTTTTTGAATACCTGAGCGATCCCATGAAACCTGTTCCCTACCGGTCAGAAATTGAAGGCTTAACATTTACTCCTCGCTGGTTCATGACAGATGATCAGCGCCATGCATCAAAAAGACCAGATGTACTAACTTTTGTATCAGATGAATTAAGTGAAGATTTGACTTTAGGTGGAGAGATTTTGGCCAAGCTCAAGGTATCTATGACAGGTACGGATGCAGATTTTATAGTAAAAGTAATTGATCAATACCCAGAGGATCATCCGAACTATGAGCATAACCCAGAGAATATAGAAATGGGAGGTTACCAGCAGTTGGTGCGTTCAGAAGTTATCAGAGGAAGATTCAGAAATTCCTTTGAAAAACCTGAGCCCTTCGTACCTAATGAAATTACGGATGTAAACTTGAAATTACAGGACATTCTACACACCTTTAAAAAAGGACACCGCATAGTAATACAAGTCCAGAGTACTTGGTTCCCTTATATCGACCGTAACCCTCAAAAGTATGTCCCTAACATATTTGAAGCCAAGCAGGAAGATTTTGTAAAGTCAACAATAAAGGTCTATGGTAACTCGGTAATAGAGATAGGGAAAATAGTGGAATAGTTACTCGTTAGAATAACTCCTTAATAATTTTCTCTAGCGTGTATCCTTCAGCTTCAGCTATGTAGTTTCTTACGATACGGTGGCGAAGAATTGGAAAAGCAACGGCCTGAACATCCTCAATATCCGGTGAGTATTTCCCGTTTAATGCAGCGTGCGTTTTAGCCGCAATAATTAAATATTGACTTGCTCTTGGTCCGGCTCCCCAGGTCAAGTATTTGTTCACCAATTCAGGAGAATGTTCCGTATTCGGTCTTGTTTTAGAAGCCAATTTAACAGCATATTCGATGACATTATCGGTTACAGGCATTTTACGCAAAAGGTCTTGAAAGAAAATGATTTCTTCCTTGCTCAATACTTTATCCGCCTTGGCAGTAACATGGGAAGTGGTGTTCTTAACTATATCTACTTCTTCCGAGTAGCTTGGATAATCTACCCATACATTGAACATAAAACGGTCAAGTTGTGCCTCAGGAAGCGGATAAGTACCCTCTTGTTCTATTGGGTTCTGAGTTGCCAAAACGAAAAATGGAGCATCCAGCTTGTAATGCGTTCCGGCAGCAGTTACAGATCTTTCCTGCATAGCCTCAAGTAAGGCTGCTTGTGTTTTAGGTGGTGTACGGTTGATTTCATCAGCCAATACAATATTGGAAAACAAAGGTCCTTTTAGGAACTTAAATTGCTTGTTTTCATCCAATATTTCAGCACCTATAATATCGGAAGGCATTAAATCTGGTGTAAACTGAATTCGGTTAAAATCTAAGCCCAGTGCATCCGCAATGGTATTCACCAAAAGTGTTTTCGCTAGACCTGGAACACCAACTAAAAGGCAGTGACCTCTCGAAAAAATGGCAATTAAAACCTCTTTTACTACTTGTTCTTGACCAACAATTACTTTACGAATTTCTTTATCTAGATCTTGGTATTTCTGTACCAAAGCATCTAAGGCTTCTTTATCCGAGTTATAGTTCATACCCTACGAATATACAAAGGATTTATGGGTTTATGTTATTCCAATTATAGGTCATTTCGCACTCCTGATAATCGGGAGATAACCAAATATAGCTCTTACGAATACGCTCTTGAACCCATTTGGTAATTGTTTCTGACTTTTTCTTGTTCAACGCCATTTGATATAAAAACTGATAGTCGTCTTTTAAATTGGCAACATGTGGTGAGGTTCTCTTTTTCAAATACACAATCTGATAAAACTCATTTCCACGTTCATCAGCTACTAAAGTAGGTGCTGACATTTGTCCTACTTCCATCTGGTTAATTAAAATAGCGATACTTCTGTCTAAATCGGCAACATCCCACATACTGCTTCCAGTTTGAAAATTCATTACTACTCCCCCATTGGTTGCGGTGTTCTCATCTTCAGAAAATTCAGTTGCGGCCTGTGAGAAGGTAATGCTTTTATCCAGGATTGCGGTTCTAATAGAATCTAATCTATCACGGGCTCTACCTTTATCTTCAGAGGTTATTTCAGGAACGATAAGGATATGTTTTCCACAATAACCTGTCCCCTTTCTTTCCGTTACTGTCATGATATGCCATCCATAATCCGTTTTAAAAGGCTCAGACACGTCTCCTACCTCAATGGTCGCTGCCATTTTATCAAATTCCTTTACGAACATCCCACGCTCTACACAGCCAAAATCACAGGCATTTTTTGCCGTACCTGGATCATCTGTTAAATAACATACATCTCTCCATGTTGATTCTCCATTGATAATCTCATTTCTAGCGTTCGTTAATCGCAGAACAGCAACTTCATTATTCAAGGCTGATACAGTTGGTTTAACTCTTATAATTGCATATTCTACCTGCTGGTTAATACGCCACAAACTATCCTCAGGAATGGAATTGTAGAATTCTTCAACTTCCCTTGGAGTAATTGTTACCGTCTGAGTGATGGTAGCTTGCATTTGTTCTGACATCATTTTTTCCTTTATCAAAACACGAATTTCTTCTCTCCATTCTGACTCTGACTTCCCATAAGCGGACTCAAATGTTTGATTGTATTGAGCCAATAGGTTTCGGTAGTAGGCGAATCGGTCGCTTAATTGCGCTTCTACTTGTTCATCAGGAACAACAACACTATCCACTTCCGCCTGGTGAACAAGAAGTTTCTGAAACAAAGTGTTCTCAACAAGGGTGCATTCATTGTCTCTTGTCAATTGAATATTGCTTTGCAAAAGCTCTAGCATTTGCCCTTGAATATCAGACAAGAGAACTGTCTCCTCTCCAATCACAGCAACAACCTTATCAATCGTTTCTCCATCTTGGGCGGAACCAAGAAAAGGTAAAATAACCAGGCTTATTTTGAATAAGATCTTATTCATAAATTTTAACTTTTTTATTACTGATGGCATTTTTATGTAAATGGTTGAAATGCTCATCCTTTATTTCTTGAATTCTTTGTTGTAGTATCTTTCCTTTGATATTATCCGATTCAAATTCTAGCGGACTAAAGCCGGTTTGAGATTCGTAAATTTTAAAGAAATAAATGTATTCATCATCTTGATAAACACGCTGACCATTTCTTAAAATAAGATTTTGTTTGGAATACATCATGGGTTCGGGCAGCATAGGCTCCACATCCTTGAAGAATTTATAAGAAGTCGTATCAAGTATGAAGTCTTCTGCATTGGATAGGGCCCACGATGACAACAAATCCATGCTAACAGAATCTGTTTGCGCATACCAAGAATATAACTTGTAAACCTCAGGAGAGGCACTTTTCGCTTTTAAGAACATGTATTTAATCAAATAGTCATCGATTGCAAAAAGCTCCTTATTGTCTTCATAAAAGCTTTCGATTTCTTTTGCACTAACGTTCGTATCAAGTTCAGATTTGATGACCTTACTTTCATAGGCATTTTTGATCAATGCCATTTCAAGCTGATGTCTTTGTAATTTAAAGCTGCCCTTTTTAACGCCTTCTTTCTTTGCGAAATGTTCAATTGTTTTGTCCTTGACCCACTGCTGGACGAATTGTTTTTGAAAATCCTTTTTTGCCTGACCTCTTTCTGATTCAGGTGTAAAAGCTTCTAAATCATTTTTTGTTAACTTAAACTCATAAGCTTCAGCAACAATCTTTTCCGTCTTCTTCTCGCTTGAGCAGGAAAACAAAAGCGCCGGAATCAAAAGAAACCGGCACAGTTTTAAATATGTAACACTCGTATTAAACAAGCTTATTTTTTCATTTTAACTGAATACAAGACATCCTCGTTGATGGTATAAGGGTATTTCGCTCGTAAAGATTTTATCCAATTTTCATCCAGGAACTCCTGATATTTAGCCACAACTAATCCACGTGCTTCATTAAGCTTTTTAGGCTCAGCTTCCATTATTTCTCTAACATTAACAACGTAAAACGAACCGTTTTCGCTAATGATTTGACTAATACCTTTGTTCAAGTCGCTCAAAATAGTTTTGTCTTTATGTTCAAACTTACCTACCTCTGTCGAAACATTAAGGGCGCTAGACGCATTTACAACTTTCATAATTGAGTCTCGCTCAATTCCTTTATCAAGTAAGCCTTTAACCTGTAGTGCTACCTCCTTGTTTTTGCAACGATATATTGTTGCATCAGAGCGTTTGTCCCACATAAATTTGGATTTGTTGTCTGCGTAAAATTCCGCAAGTCCAGCGCTATCTTTTTGAGCCTTGTCCCAAACTTCTTGTTTAATAAGCTCAAAAATCAAAATTCCATCTCGGTACTCTTGAACAAGATTCTTAAAATCTTCATGCTTTGCCTCAAGACGAGAATCCTCATAATCTAAAATTGACTGTTGTACGAAAAGGTTGTACTTGTCATTAAGGTATTGCGAAACATCTCTAGTTCGCTCCTTTCTTTGTCTTGCCTCAATATATGTTGCGAAAGAATCAACCGTAACAACCACATCCGCATACTTAAACAAATATTTACTTCCTTTCTTAATGGGCTCATACTTCCATTCACCCAAGAAAATTGTTGAGTCCAATTGAGCCTCTAATAACGGGAGATACTTCTCTGATTTTGTTTTGAATTTGTACTCACTTTTTAGCTTGTTTACAAAGGACTCTTGCGATTTATTTGCTCTTGAATCCCTTTGAATTTGTTGCTTTAATTTTGGCTTCAATTCATCATAAGTTCCTATATCCTTATAATCAACTCTTCTCACAATGTGCCAGCCATAAGGTGTTTGGAAGGGCTCAGAAAGTTGACCGTTCTCAGAAAGCTTGTAAACTTCTTCCTCAAATTCAAGCGGGTATTTACCTACTCCAAACCAAGGCATTTCACCTCCGTTTCTACCTGTTCTTGTATCATCCGAGTATTTCTTAGCAAGCTCACCGAAATCTGCTCCACTATTTAATTGCTCGTAAATTTCTTGTGCTCTTTTTTGGCCTTCTACACCCGGATAATTATCCTTACTTACCCAAATATGTAATCCTTTGAACTCCCCTCGAGCAGGACGTTCATCCACTTTTTTAATGATGTGGTATCCAAACTGAGTTCTTACAGGCATAGAAACTTCTCCAACCTTTAATCTATAGGCTGCGGATTCAAATGGATAAACCATTTTAAAAGCAGTGAAATAACCTAAATCACCACCGTTTTGTGCTGCACTAGGATCAGAACTACCACCTTTGCTTTTTGCCACGGTAGCAAAATCCTCTCCCGCGAGAATTCTTTTCCTTATACCCATTGCTTGTTCATAGGCCTTCAAGGTATCTGCCGGTTCAGCATTTTCCTTAACTGAAATTAAAATATGACTTGCGCGTACTTCAGTTGTAGTTCTCTTATAAGCTTCCTTAATTAAAGCCTCAGTCATTTCCTTGTCAATAAGATATGGCTTAGCTAACTGGCGTCTATAACCAGCAAGTTCCCTTTGCAAGGTAGGAACCGTGTCCAATTGTTGTGCATGTGCCTCTTTTACCTTAAGCTTGAAATTAACGAACAAGTCAATATACTCGTCAATGTCCGCCTTCGTAACTGTATCTTTTTGATAATTTTTGAAAAAGGTTCTTTCAAATTCAGATTTGTAGACCGGCTTACCATCTATGGTCATAATAACCGGATCATTTTTTCCCTGGGCACTTGCTCCAATTGCAAATCCCATTGACACTAATCCAATTGCAAACGCTTTCATCATAATTATTATATTTATTTAGTACTGTAGTTAGGTGCTTCTCTGGTAATTGTTACATCATGTGGATGACTTTCTCTAATTCCAGCGTTGGTGATTTTTACAAACTGAGCTCCTTGAAGCGCGGCAACGTCTTTTGCACCACAATATCCCATTCCTGCTCTTAAACCACCCATCACTTGGTACATTACTTCTTTTAAATGCCCTTTGTAGGGCACCCGTCCAGAAATTCCTTCTGGAACTAATTTCTTAATATCGTCTTCAGCATCTTGGAAATATCTATCCTTACTTCCTTTTTGCATTGCCTCAACACTCCCCATTCCACGGTATGACTTAAACTTTCTTCCTTCGTAAATTATTGTCTCACCTGGCGATTCTTCAACTCCTGCCAGCATAGATCCAACCATTACTGAGTCAGCTCCGGCAGCAACAGCCTTTACAATATCACCTGTGAAACGAATTCCTCCATCGGCAATAACTGGAACACCTGTTCCTTGCAAAGCCAATGCCACATTGTGAACAGCTGTTAATTGAGGAACACCAACACCCGCGATAATACGCGTTGTACAAATACTTCCAGGTCCTATTCCAACCTTAACTGCATCTGCTCCGGCATTTGCTAAATACTTAGCAGCCTCTGCTGTTGCAATATTCCCAACAATCACATCTAAATTTGGGAAGCGAGACTTTATTTTCTTTAACATTTCAACCACACCTTTAGTATGGCCATGTGCAGTATCAATTGTAATTGCATCAACTCCTGCATTAATTAGTGCTTCAACTCTTTCTTCTGTATCATGTGTAACTCCGACAGCTGCAGCAACTCTTAATCTCCCAAAATCATCCTTACATGAATTTGGGTGTTCTTTAAGTTTAATTATATCTCTGAATGTTATTAGACCAACTAACTTGTTGTCGTTATTGACCACTAACAGTTTCTCTATCTTATTCTTTTGTAGCGTTTTTTCTGCTTCCTCCAAGGTGACTCCTTCAAAAGCAGTTACTAGATTATCCTTGGTCATAACTTCAGAAATCTTGCGCTCGTATTCTTTCTCGAATCGAAGATCTCTGTTGGTAACAATCCCTTTCAAATCATTGTCATCATCCGTAACCGGAATACCACCAATTTTATTTTCTGCCATCATCTTCAAAGCATCAGCTACAGTGTGTGATGGACGCAAAGAAAGTGGGTCTAGAATCATTCCACTTTCAGATCTTTTTACTTTTCTTACCTCTAAGGCCTGAGCTTCTATGCTCATGTTTTTATGAATAATTCCAATTCCACCTTGCTGTGCCATAGCTATGGCAAGGCTAGATTCAGTAACCGTATCCATGGCCGCAGAAACTATAGGCGCCTTTAACGAAATATTTTTTGTAAACTGAGTTCCTAAGGACACGTCTCTTGGCAGCACCTCTGAATATGCTGGCACTAATAAAACATCATCATACGTTAGACCTTCGACTGAGAATTGACTTGGAGAAATGGGCATAAGGCTCTGAATTTTAGTTCGCAATAAAATTCGTGCAAAAGTACTAAAATTAGACTAAAAACATACCTGAAAACGCGCCTAAATTTAGTCGACAACTTTGGACCCTAAAAACTTGTTTGATCTCGCAATTATTTTGTTACCAGATTTTTCACCGTAAACGGACATCACCTTAGCACCAAACAAAACAACTTGGGATAAAATAAAAACCCATAACATCAATAACATTATAGATCCTAGCAAGCCATAAAGCTTTGTGAAGTTTGAGAAATCAAAGAAAAAAGCAAGAAGATGATTTGAGGCGTGAAAGACCACTCCAGTAAATACAGCACCGTAGAGAAGGGTTTTTTTAGGAATTATAGCTAGGGTTAATACGATGAAGAAAACCATGAAAAATAAAATATTAAAAAGAAACACGATTGCTTCCTCAATTAATAAGGTCAGTGGGCTGCCATGACTGTCAAAAATTGCCTTCATTATTTTATAAGCAATTGAATCTACAGCAAAAAAAGCAACCAGTACAATACCCAATACCACCACCATGACCAAAGAACTTAATCGAGATACAATGGTTTTATAAACAGCTTTTTGTTCTGTTTTTAGATCCCATAAGTCATGTAATGATTTTCGAAAAGCATTAAATAAACTGGTGCTTGAAAACAGTAAAACCAAAACACTCACAATTGTCATAAACCATGACTTTTCAAATAAAATAGCCACATTGGATACAGATTCAACTAATAGTTCTGCTAAATTTTGATCTGCAATACCTTGTGCTTCTGAATAAACAACTTTTAAAACCACTTCTTGACCGTAAATTAGTTCAGCTAGTTGCTCAAAAAAAAAGATCATCGGAACGAAAGAAAATAAGGCAAAGTAGGACAATGCAGCTCCCATTCGTGCAGGATTGTGTCCGAAAAATTCCTGCGAAGAAACTTTCATAACATCTATGAAAAGTCTTATTCTGTCAACTGTTTTACTCAAAGCCTTCTCCCTATTTATATTCTTGGCTTAATAAATGTATTTCGTAACTTTATCCAAAATTAACATTAATGAGAAAATTAATTCTAATTGCATCTCTTTTATTCATTTATCAGAGTGCTTTAACACAGGATTACGGCTTTGAGACAATAGTGGACCTTGAAGCAACTGAAGTTAAAAGTCAAGGCAACACTGGAACTTGTTGGAGTTTTAGTACGGTTTCCTTTTTAGAGTCTGAGTTAATAAGGATGGGCAAAGGAAAGCATAACATTTCCGAAATGTACAATGTACGTCATGTATATATGGATAAAGCTGACAATTATGTTCGAAGACAAGGGAAGGCTCAGTTTAGTCAGGGAAGTTTAGCTCATGATGTAATAAATACGATATCAAAACACGGTCTTGTTCCCGATGAAGCCTATAGCGGCCTAGAAAAAGGTGTTGAACGACACGATCACGATGAGTTAGAAGGCATGTTAAAAGCGATTGTTTTTGCTGCGATGGACATGGGAACAATAAGTACAACTTGGAAATCGGCTTACAGCGCTATCCTAGATGTTTATTTAGGAGAAGAAATTTCAAAGTTCAAATACCAAAATAAGGAATACACTCCAAAGAGTTTTGCTACGGAAATGGGAATAAAATCAGAAAATTATGTGTCAATCTCAAGTTTTTCTCACCACCCATTTTATTCAGAGTTCATTTTAGAAGTTCCAGACAACTGGAGCAATGGAAGCTTTGAAAACGTTACTATCGATGAACTTGAAAAGGTAACTCAAGATGCTTTGAAAGCAGGTTTTTCCTTATGTTGGGATGCGGATGTATCGGAAAAAACATTTTCGAGTAAACATGGGATTGCTGTGATTCCAAGTATAAATTGGAAGGAAATGTCAGAAGAAGAACAAAAGGTTGCCTTTCAAAAACCAATCAAAGAAGCTGCCATTGATGATGCATATCGCCAAAAGCATTTTGACAATCAAAATACAACAGATGACCATCTCATGCACATTACTGGACTTATGAAGGATAAAGAAGGTAATATATGGTACAAGGTGAAGAACAGCTGGGGTAAGAAAAGAGGTATTGATGGATATATCTATGTTAGCTCAGCATATTTCAGAGCCAAAACCATTTCAATTCTTCTCCATAAAGACGCTGTAAGCAAAGATGTTGCTAAGAAAATTTTCTAGCTTTCTCCTTTTTTTACCTTTTCTATCTTGGGGGCAAGATAGTCTTTGTGTAATCTATCGGGATAATATAATTCAGGCATTATTTGTTGGTAGTGAAATGGATATCATTGATCATTACCCCAATCAAAATGACCTTGCTTATTTTGAAAAACAAATTGCTAAAAATCAGCCTAAGCTTTACGCGAGTAATCAACTTGAACTTAAAAACAGTCTAATTAATTACCAAAAAAAACTCAGTGCCGATTTTCATAAAAACTTTAAAACCATAAAAGATAGCCTAGCAGTTCTTTTGGTAGACTCTATTCCTACAGAATTAAAAGTAGATAGCGTTTTAAAGGCCAAAGGTGGGATTATTGATGTTGTTTACTTCCTAAAATTTATTGCCCATGATCAGCATTATGAATTAAAATTTAACGGAACAGAATCTGAAAAAAAATGGATAATCGGTGAATTGTTAGTGTTGAAAAAACTCGACTTTGAATTATGCGATTGCAAAGAGATGAAATCCATGAAGGATGAGCAAAAGCTTAAGTGTGAGGAAGAAATAAAAAGATTATCTCAAAGTCAAGATGAAGATTTTATCAAGTTATTGGAAGAGCTCCAAAATTGTCCATGAAAAACGCCATAAGTTATTTAAAACAACAAAGCTTTAGTTGGTATCTTGGCTTAAGTCTTCTTCTGTTTGCCGGAAGCTTGCTAGTGATTCCCTCCTGGAGATTATACATTCAAGAAAAACTGAATTTTCTAATGCTCAGTGACGCAGAGTTATCTGCTAACTCCATCATATTTGATACCAAACCAGGTGAACTTTTATTTGAAGTTGAAGACATGAATGGTAAACGCTATAATCACGATTTTTTTGAAGGAAAAAAGGTGTTTTTTAATGTGTGGGCTACTTGGTGTGCTCCCTGCCTGTCAGAAATGAATGGAATAGAAAAACTATATAAAAAATCAGGGTCAACTTCCGCTTTTATAATTGCTGCCAAAGACAAACCAGAAAAAGTAAGAGCATATATTAAGAGAAAGGGCTATACCATGCCTGTCTATATTCTTAGAGGATTTCACTGCAAATATTTTGAAATCAACTCCTTTCCTACCACGTTTATTTTAAATACTAAAGGCCAAATAATACATTTTAGTAAAGGCGCTGAAAATTGGAATACCAGCTCACTTGTTCGTTACTTTCGATGAGCGGATTAACAAAAATGTAACAAATAAAGTAACTTTGTCTAGTGTACTGTATAGTGGATATAGAAACGACGGGGGGGAATCACAGCACAGGAAAAATTACAGAGATTGCCATCTACAAACATGACGGCTTCAAAGTTGTTGACGAATATCAAAGCCTTGTTAACCCAGAAATCCCGATTCCTCCTTTTATTACACGACTTACCGGAATTGATAATCAAATGGTAAGAACAGCTCCTCGTTTTTTTGAAGTTGCAAAAGAAATCGTAGAGATTACAAAGGACTGCACTTTTGTGGCGCATAATGTTGGTTTTGACTATAACTTCATCAAGGCAGAGTTCGCTCAACTGGGTTATAGCTGGGAACTCCCAAGAGTATGTACCGTAAAATTGAGTAGAAAGGCCTTCCCTGGACTGCCTTCTTATAGTTTAGGAAAGTTATGTAAGCAGCTTGAAATCCCATTAAATGATCGACATAGAGCAGCTGGAGACGCACAAGCTACAACTATTCTTTTCGAGCGTATTTTAAGAAGTAATAAACTTAAGCTTGACCAACATTTAGAACAAGAAATCAACTTTAAAGCGCTGCACCCTGACTTTGATAAAGGCATATTGGATTTAATACCTAAATCTACTGGTGTTTACTATTTTTATGATGAGGATGCTAATTTGATTTATGTTGGCAAAAGCAACAATATTCGGAGTCGTGTTATGCAGCACCTCAGGAATACAAAAAGTAAAAGAGCATTTGAAATGGCTAAAGCCATAGTTCGAGTTGACTACAAAGTCACTGGCAGCGAACTTTTAGCTTTGCTTTTAGAATCCGATGAAATAAAAGTACGACAACCAAAATTTAATAGAGCTCAGAAAAGGACACGAATGAATTTTGGGCTTTATGCCTATTATGATGACAAAGGATATATAAGTCTCAAGGTTGAACGCCTTAGATCAGATGAGGACCCCCTAACCTTATTTTCATCTGCCCTTACCGGAAAACAGAAGCTTTATGCATGGTGTGAAAAATACCAATTATGCCAAAGTAAATGTAATTTATACAATCATAGTGGCCCTTGTTTTCAATACCATGTCAAAGAATGTTCTGGAGCCTGCGTAGAAGAGGAAAGTCCCGAAGAATATAATTTACGAGTTAAAAAAGCAGTTTCTTTTCTAAACTACAGTCATGACAGTTTCGTTATCGTTGACAAAGGTCGAACGAGGGACGAATTAGGTGTGGTTGTTATTGAAAATGGCAAATACCTTGGTTTTGGTTTTGTTCATCGTGATGAAGGTGTAAGCTCTGCCATACACGCCAAAGAATTGATTGATTATTACCAAGACAATAAGGATACCAAGCAAATCATCTCTGGCTTTCTAAAAAGAAAGAAAATACAGAAATTAATTCCATTCTCAAGCCAAGAGGCGCTATAAGCTATTAGTATCCTTGACCATTTCCAAAGTCAGAGCCCGAGCCTGAAGTGTACCAGAATAATCCAACAAATAATGCCAGAAGGCAGATAAGTAGTAACAGTTCCATAATTATACTTTTTGGTTAGAACTGTAATTTACCACATTTCCATCAAAGGGAAAAGACCATTCATCGATAAAACATATAATTTCATCGATGAATGGTTTTAACAAATAGGATTAATGATTGTTACGTATCACACCATTTTTATCTTCTGGGTGATCGAACTTTGTACCTCCGTAGTTGGAGCCTGATCCACTAGTGAACCAGAACGTTCCAACTACAAGAGCAAGTAGAGAGATGAGCAGTAAAATTTCCATTTTTGTAGACGAATAGGTTAATTTCTTCGACAAAATTATATCAAAGAATTGCACGAGTCAAGTTTTTATCGATATTTTTTTGCTATTCGTCGAAAATATATAGCGATTCAACATTTATCAAGCAAGCTCCGCCAACTCCATCCATCGAAAAGTCTTTTCTTCTATTTCGTCTGAAAGCTTTGCCAATTCTAGATAAAATGCTTCCGGGTCATCTACCTTACCCTCGCTAATTGCTGTATTCATTTCCTTTTGACGATCCTCAAGTTTTTTTATTTCACGTTCCAACTTTTTAAATTCTTGTTGCTCGTTGTAGGAAAGTTTTCGCTTATCCTCAGTGCTTTCAGCTTTTACTTTTTCCTTCGCAAGCTCCTTGTTGGGTTTCTTCGGTAAGGAAAGTTCAAATTTATCTTTGTCCTTTAAATATTGACTGTAGTTTCCAGGGTAATCCTTAATTCTACCTTCCCCTTGAAAAACAAAGAGATGATCGACTAATTTATCCAAGAAAAACCGATCATGCGAAACAACCACCACGCATCCAGGATAATCAGTTAAATAATTCTCCAGTGCCGCAAGTGCATATATATCCAAATCATTCGTTGGTTCATCTAGCACAAGAAAATTAGGATTTGACATTAATATAGAAAGCAGGTAAAGCCTTTTCTTTTCACCTCCAGACAATGTTCTTACATGCTGAAAATGCATATCCCTTGGAAATAAAAAGCGTTCTAACATTTCAGCCGCTGTGAACTTTTTACCTTTTTCAGCTGGAATAATTTCAGCAATATCTCGAATAACTTCTATGACTCTTTTATCATCAGAAAAACTCAAACCAGCTTGATTGTAGTAGCCAAACTTTACTGTTTCTCCAACAACAATCTTACCCATATCCGGTTTTAGTTGTCCAAGAAAAAGTTTTAAGAAAGTGGTCTTGCCACTTCCGTTAGGCCCAATTATACCAATCCGCTCATTTCTCTTAACCATGTAGGTAAAACTTTCTACTAGCTTTTTTGATTCAATACTATGCCCTACCTTATGAAATTCTAAAATTTTCGTTCCTAGCCTTTCAGGCTTGATTTTTATTTCGAGTTTTTCTTCATCTATCTTTTTCTTAGCAACTTTTTCCAATGAATAAAAAGAATCTTGTCGGCTTTTAGACTTTGTACCTCTTGCTTTGGGCATACGCCTCATCCATTCAAGCTCCGTCCGATATATGTTTTTTGCCTTTTTTATTTCAGTTTGCTCTTGCTCATCTCTCATGGATTTTTTCTCCATGTAATCAGAAAAGTTGCCATCGTATTGGAATATAGTCTGACGATCTAATTCAAAAATTTGATCACAAAGAATTTCTAGGAAATACCTGTCATGCGTGACCATTAATACAGTTGAATTCAATGATGAAATATAACTCTCTAACCATTCGATCATTTGCAAATCAAGATGGTTCGTGGGCTCATCAAGGATCATAAAGTCTGGCCTAGATGCTAATAACTTAGATAAAGCAAGACGTTTAGCTTCACCACCACTTAGATATTGAGGCTTTTCATCATGATTTTCAAAACCTAACTTTTGGAGTATTTCTTTTACTTGTACATCTGCATCCCAAGCATTTAGCTCATTCATCTTCTCCAAAGAAGCATTCATTTGTTCATCTGAACCAGATTTTAGTGCCTTGTTATATACTATTAATGCCTGATGAGAAGGGTTATTATCGTCTAAAGCATTCTCCAAGAAACTCTTGTTTTTATCGAATGAATCCTCCTGTTCCAAATAAGCTATGCGAATATCTTTTCTAAAAACAATCCTACCATCGTCGGGACTTTCAATTCCACAAAGAGTTCTTAGGAGGCTTGTTTTACCAGCACCATTTTTAGCGACTATGGCAACCTTTTGTCCTTTATCTATTCCAAAACTTACATCTGAAAAGAGTTCTTTTACTCCATATCGCTTTGAAATATTTTCAACTGATAAATAATTCATTAAGATAATCTTTCCTTAAGGTGATCAGCTACTCGGAAGCTATTCGCATAGATAGTAAAGGTGTAGGTTGTGCTTCCACCGGTGGGCATAAAGCTACCATCAGTCACATACAAGTTATCTGTATCATGTGCTCTGCAATTCACATCCAACACCGTTTTGTTCGGGTCCTCCCCAAACCTACAACCTCCAGCTTGAAGATTAGACGGCGGCTTCCCACTCACACTCCAGGTCACATTTTCCGCACCTAAAGATTGCATGAAATATTCTGCTTTCTTTGCTAAATATCTTGCATTCTCTACGTTTCGATGGTGCCATTTTAACCTTAAATGAGCTACTGGATCTCCCCATTTATCTTTATATTTTTTTGACAGTGAAACGTTACAGTCATCATTGGGATGCCAATCCGTAAAAATTTCAAAAATTAGTTTTCGCTGATTCTTGAAATAATACTCTAACCTATCTTGCAGCTCGTCTCCATATATAAGGCTCCCATTTCTCTTCTTTAATTTATTTGCTCTTGAAACTGGGTTATGATGTTCCCACAAAAAGTCAACGATTCCACCCTTTCGCTTTCCAAGCTCATCATCCTCGAATTCATACCATTCTTGAAGACAACGATTAACAAAAAGGCCAGGTTGCATAAGTTTTTCGAAACTGCGCTCATCAAAAAATTCTTTATGAAAACGCCCCGAGCCACTACCGCTTCCTGAGAACAATAAATTTTTTCCAACTTGGCCACTAGAATTCCCAACTCCGTTTTGATATGATTTGTTTTTACTAAGCAACAACAAGCGACTGGTTTCTGTAGCTTGGCAGGCCACAACAAAAATATCTGCTTCAATAGCGTTCTTTTTTCCTTCTATATCGTAAAACAACGCCTTCTTAATTTGACGATTCTCAGTTTCTAAAAAATAGACCTTTGAGTTAGGTAAAATTTTTACGTTAGGCAGATCTAAAACCGGATTTATGAGTGCCTCTCTTGAACTCCCTTTTGCCCCAGAACTACAACCATAGGAGCCACAAAAACCCGAGTTATAGCAAGGGTTTCTGGGGTCATCTTTTTTAGAGATAATTGCCCTTGGAACAGGAATACTCTTATATCCCAAATGTTCTGCAGTATTATCTATCCAAGAACTAATCTCATTCTCCGAAAGCGGAGGATACGGAAATTCATTTTTGTTCCTAGGTGACAAATGTTTGTGTTCTACCACTCTCCCCGATACACCCACAAGCTCTTCAACTTTATCATAATAGGGCGCCAGATCCTCATAAGAGATTGGCCAATCCATCATATTGGCCCCTTCTATTTCACCATATTCCGATAATAAACGAAAATCTTGAGGCTTCATACGATGAAAATAACCACTCATTAAGTTGGAGGAACCTCCAACCATAGATCCATTCCAGAATTCTTTGCGCATGGATTTCGTAACATAAGTTTTCCATCCATCACCTTCAGGATAATCTAAAACATGAAATTCATCTTGATTCAAAGGGGTATATACCTTTCTTCTCGTGGCGCTCATTTCATCTTTACGGAAATTTTCACGTTTTATCCAAGGTCCCTTTTCCAAGACTACGATATCATGACCAGCCTTTGCCAGCTCATAAATAATTGGGCCGGCACCTGCCCCAGAACCTATAACACAAACCTTAGTTTTCACGAATCGTTTTTAAAATTTGAGGGTACATATTTTTTTTATCAGGTTCCGGCACGCCCATGGTATGATCAAGCCACACATTTCCTATTTCATTGGGATTAATATTATATATAGGATGGCAAAGCATGGCTTCAAAACAATAAGTCATAAGCTGGGATGCCCATGTTTCATTACCTTTGTCCAGGAAGCTTTTAAAGATTTTTTTCTGTTCTTTCTGGTCAACTTGATAAAAATCTTGTTTAGAAAACTCATCCAGGTTCGCAAAGTTAGCCATCAATTTATCGTAAGATTCTTTTTTTATTTGAGGGTCATTTTTTAAAGACCTGATGTATTTATCAGCAAAAAAGTCCAGAGCTCCGGGCCTTGACTTGGAGTGGGGCAATAAAATATTCAGCACCGCTTGAAGCGTAGTGTTTATCTTTAAGTTTACACGATCATCCTTTTCTTGATCTGTACACGAAATAATCCATGGCAGCTGGCTAGCAGCACCAAGGACTAAAACCGATTTTATAAATTCTTTTCTATCCAAAATCAAAAAAAAACCACCACAACGCTAGGCGTAGTAGTGGCTCATAATAACTTCTTGAGTTTTATTACTCAGCAGCTTCTTCAGTTTCTTCTGAATCTCCACCGCAAGTTTCCTCACCGCAAGAGCTTTCACCTTCAGCGTGCTCAGCATCTTCTCCACAGTGACCTTCATCACCGTGATCGTGATCTTCTCCACAAGCATGGTCTTCACCACAAGAGTGATCCTCACCACATGCTTTGTCTTCTCCACAAGACTCTTCACCATCAGTGTCAGCTTTCGCCTCATCACCGTTGTCAGTGTTTTCTGTCTCATCTGTTTCTTCTTCATCACCACCACCGCATGAAACCATTACGCTTGATGTGAACGCTAGGGCTAATACAAGCCCGAAATACTTAACTGTTTTCTTCATCTTAATTAGTTTTATGCTAAAGTAACGTTTTTTTTGAAGTTTTGGATTTCCTAATTGTAAATTTTCTTGTACAAATCAGCGTATTTCTCCATAATTTTCTTTCTACGGAGTTTTAAAGTAGGGGTCAACTCCCCTCCTTCAATCGACCATTCTTCAGTGCAAAATTGAACTCTTTTTAACTGTTCCCACGCTCCAAATCGCACATTAAACTTTTCAATTTCCTCGTTTAATCGCGCTATTACTTTTTCATTTGCAAACAGGTCTGCCCTTCCTTTATAATCAATACCATGTTTTTCTGCCCAGTCGCTCACAAAATCAAAAGAAGGTACAATTAAGGCCGAAGGGTGTTTCTCCCCTTCTCCAACAACCATAAGCTGCTCAAAGAATCCAGACTCTTTAAATTTGTTTTCCATAACCTGGGGCGCTATATACTTACCTCCTGAGGTCTTAAAAATCTCCTTCTTTCTGTCCGTTATTTTCAAAAAGTCCCCATCTACAAACTCTCCTATATCCCCTGTATGCAACCAGCCATCTTTGATTACGTCATCAGTAAGATCTTGCTGCTTATAATATCCAAGCATTATATTTGGCCCTTTGGCTAGTATCTCACCATCCTTGGCTATTTTAACCTCAACATTTGATAATACCCTACCTACGGTTCCTATCCTCACGCCATCATTTGCTTCACAATTAACCGATATAACTGGACTAGACTCCGTCAAACCATAGCCTTCCATAACGGGAATACCTGCAGCTAAATATATACGAGCTAACCTTGGCTGAAGGGCTGCGGAACCAGAAGCGACAGCAATACAGCGTCCTCCCAAAGCTTCCTGCCACTTAGAGAAAATTAGTTTTCGGGCAATTTTAAGCTTGAATTTATAGAGGCCCCCTTTACCATGAATTTCGTATTGATTACCAATTTTCACTGCCCAAAAGAAAAGTCCTTTTTTAATTCCGCTTAGATCATTCCCTTTTGCAATAATTTTATCATATACTTTTTCCAATAATCTTGGAACAGCAGTGAACACATGAGGCTTCACCTCCTTTAAATTATCACCAATGGTCTCCATACTTTCAGCAAAATGAACCGAAATGCCGCGATACATATATAGGTATAACAGCATTCGCTCATATACATGGCACACAGGTAAAAAACTTAAACTCAGCATTCCTGGCTCACAAGGCAACCTGTCCAAACAGCCCATTATATTGCTAACAATATTTCTGTGTGAAAGCATTACTCCTTTGGGTCTACCAGTGGTCCCACTGGTGTATATTATAGTAGCCAGATCATCTTCTTTCACTGTAGACATAACTCGTTCTAAGTCATTTCTATTCTCATCGGTTTCATCTCTTAAAATGCTTCTCCAATTAGGACAAGAACTCAGCTCATCAAAAGAGTATAACTCAATCTCTCTTCCAGATTTTTGAATTCCCTCTGAGGCTTTTTTTCTAAGTTCTTCATCAGAAACAATACATATTTTCGATTCAGAATGTTCAAAAATATAGGCGTAGTCATCTGGACTAATAGTTGGATAAATTGGCACGTTAACCGCACCAGCCATTAAAAGCCCCATATCAGCTATATTCCACTCGCTTCTATTATTGGATATCATCGCGACTTTATCTCCTGGTTTTATTCCCTTTGCCATCAAACCGTAGGCAAATTGTTTAGCCTCTTTAATAAAGTTCTGAATAGAAATTCCTTTCCATTCTCCGTTTCTCTTGTCTACAAAACATTTTTCTTGTGGATATTGCTCTAATTGGTAGAACGGTATATCAAATATCTTCTTAATCTCGGGCATCTTAAAAGCTTTTTCATAAAAGTACCAAATTAAGTTGTAACTTTTATGAGCTTTAAATTGTTTCTTAAATAAGCAAGGAAGAAAAATTGGACAGGTCAGAGTATAATAAATGTGTTAAAGACTTATCGGGAAACGTATTCCGTTTTGTGAGAAAGTATGTCCGTGATACAGATGATGCAAATGACCTTGTACAAGATGCGTTTGAAAAGCTCTGGCTAAAAAAGGAAAACGTTCCAATAGAAAAAGCCAAAGCGTGGTTATTCACCGTTTCTTATAACGCTTCCATGAACTTTTTAAAAAAGTCAGGAAGACAAAGTTCAATAGAGACGACTGAAGCACCCATATTAAGATCGGAAGATCAAGGAAAAAGATATGAACTAAAAGAAGCGATTGATTTGGCTTTGGCAAGGTTACCAGACCAACAAAGATCCATCATCCTTCTAAGAGATCTTGAGGGTTATAACTATGAGGATATAGGAGAAATTCTAGATCTGTCAGAATCCCAGGTAAAAGTATATCTCTTCCGAGCTAGAAAGAAGATTAAAGAATTTATAAAAGACCTAAGCATATTAACATGAGTACTTTGCATGAAAATATGGATGAATTACTATTTGATTATTTCGAAGGAAATTTATCTGAAGAACAGATGACGGAAGTTAATTCCATGGTAAGCGCTAACCCAGAGTTGGCAGTAGAGTTTGAAGCCTGGAAAAATGCATTCGTCCCACAAGAAAAAGAAGACTACCCCCTCGCTCATACTCTATTAGCAGGCTCAGGAGCAGCATGGATGCGCTGGACCACTCTATTACTCTTAATAGGATTAGGAACTGCCTCTCTCATTTATTTACTTCCTAATTCTAACAATGGTCAAAATCAGACTTATTCAATGAAGGATAAGTCTGGTTTAAAGGCCAACAATTTCACACCTGATTTTAATGACCCTAAGCTAAAATTGATATCCAGTAACAGCTCAACTGAACATAACACGAATGATTTAAATCATTACTCGAAAACTGGTAAGCTAGGAGATAGAAATTCATCAGTGGGTGAAGAATCTGAGGAGAGAAATAACTCAAAACTAGACTCAAAAACTGAATCATTACTTGCGCACAACAAATTCTCTACAAATGATAAGAACAAGGAGAAGAAAGCGCAGCTTAATTCAGGAATAAATACAACAATAAACAAAAGTGGCTCATTTAAGGAAAGTCCTGAAGCAAGAACAAAGACTAACCATGGCCACAATAAATCAAAGCAATCTGCACTGGATCAGGCTATGGCATACTTTGATTTTGGTAGCGGCAGTAGCACAAATCAATACGCTGTTAATTCAATGCCCCAACCAAGTGGTTATCTAAAAAGTAATTCTAGGAAAGACCGTGCTAGCTCAAACCGATTGTTAGATAAAATATCTAGAAAAATTGTCTTCAGACTTGGTCAAAACCTGGCATTTTCCAACTTAAAAGATCCTTACTTCTTTTATCCAAACTACTATACTCCAATGGCGATAAATCCAGCCTTAACTGGGAATAATGAGATGTTTAGAATGAAGTTTACGACTCATTATAACAGAATGAATGATTTTGGCTATTCAGCTCAAGTAGATATGCCAATAGGGAAAACAGGTTTATCGTTTGGTATAAATGGTGATATGAATACCATCAGACTTTCAGAGAATTCTAAATATGATATCAAAAGCATTGCTTTATCAAGTTCTTACAAATTCAAGTTAGGATATTTCAGTAATATCTCCTTAGGTGCCAATGTTGGTGTTAGAGAAGTTTTTCACCAATATGATTTACTTAGCTATTTTAGCAATGAAATGTTTGTAAGCCTTGGTGGACACATTAACACAAAATACTTTTATGGAGGTTTAGGAGTAAATGATTTGTTTGCAGCGAATCGAAGAGAAGACAAAGCCTTTATAATGACTCGTGGTTTTGGAATTAATGCATACTTAGGCACTGATTATTTACTGCGAAAAAATGCTAAATATGTTCTTTCACCTCAGCTTAACTATCAATATTCTGGCTTAACTCACCAGCTTTGGATGGGAAGTCAAATGAAAATGGACTGGCTGCTTATGGGGGTTTCAGTAAACAATTATTGGGATTTTGCTGGAAATATTGGCTTTATCTTTAGAGGAAATAGAATAATGTATCAATACGGCGACTTAAACACAGATTTTTTCGATCGCCAACAAACTCACAAACTTAGTATTCGGCTGTTGTTAGGGAAGAAAGGGTACTCCAACGATTTACCCTTGGTTAACGAATAAGAAAAAACGATATGAAAACAGCTTTTTACACTAAGGCAATGTGCCTTGGACTGGGAATGGTTTGCCTAAACACTAACGCCCAAGATCCAGAGTTCACTCAATTTTATAGTAATAAAGTGTATCTCAACCCTGCCTTTGCAGGTGCAAACATATGTCCTCAATTGACCATGAATTATCGCAATCAATGGCCAGCCTTAAGCGGCACCTATGTAACCTATGCTGCAACATACGACCAATATGTTTATGGATTACATGGTGGTTTAGGAATTACCTTATTATCTGATAATGCTGGTCAAGGCACTCTTAAAACGAATCGAGTTAATGTTGCATACTCCTATCATCAAGATATTGGTAGAGTGTGGTCAATGAAATTAGGTATAGAAGCTGGATATTTTCAGCGTAGCTTAGATTGGAATAAATTAAAATTTGGGGATCAAATTGATGACAGGCGCGGCTTTATGTATGTCACTGCCGAGACACCTGGCAATCTTAATCAAGGCAATGTTGACTTTAATGCAGGGGCCTTATTTTATTCTGAGTATGCGTGGTTTGGATTTAGTATTCATCATTTAAATGAGCCGAATGAATCTGTCAATAGTGGCTTTAGCCCAATACCTATGCGCTACAGTGGTCACGCCGGGGCTAACTTAAACTTAGGCAGTTCCAAATACAGTGACAATGCTATTTTAACCCCTGCCATAATGTACCAACAACAGGCGGGACACAGTCAATTAGATCTTGGAGTTTATGTAAAAAAAGGAAAACTTACCGCAGGAGTTTGGTATCGAAACAAGGATGCTTTTATTGTTAGTCTTGGAGCTCAAACTAGCAATTTTAACGTGGGATACAGCTATGATATAACAACATCTAGATTAGCAAATAACAGCGCTGGATCTCATGAATTAAGCCTGCAGTTCTCTTTACCATGCAGAAATAGAAAACCAAGAGTGAGAGCCTTTTCTTGTCCTAGTTTTTAATCTTTCCGTTGATGTATGTTTCGTTAATTCTGAACGAGCAAGATGATTGATCGCTACTTAAATCGGAATCTGAAATAAAAAAGTTAGCGCTTTTCCCAACTTCAAGGGTTCCGCTTGAATCTATCCCAAAATCTAATGCTGCAAAAGATGTACATTCTAGAAGAGCATCTTTTGCAGTCATTTCAAAACCATCAAATGCGCCGTTGATTAGCTTGCAATAAACTTGCTCTGGGTTCTCTTCATTCGGAAAAACTGGGTAGACATTAGATTTTGCCAAATCAATATACTTAATTGCTGCATACTTATTTAAAATTTCTCTTTCAGGCCCTACGTCAACAATCTTACCATCAATAATTGCCATTGCTTGATAGGTTTCAAAACCCGGGTTACAAGAGAATATTTTTCCGTTATGCACAACCAAATCAGCATTTTCTGACTTATGGCCACAGGCATACAAAAAAACAGTTAGTAAAAATATTAATCTAATCATACCTTCTTAAATATGGGATAACAGCCATTTTATTAGCAGCAAATATACTTAGTACTAGAGATAAATAAATTAATGACTTATATCTTAATAGTGCCCCAATAACGGGAACTGTCGTTCCGTACAACAAGGCTAAACTAAATGAAAATACAGTCAAAAACATAACCTTTCCCCACTCATTAGAACTTTTAAGTCCTAAGAAAATAAGCACAATTAAAAATATGTTTTCTATAAAAAACAAAAGGCTCAGAGAACTTTTAGGCAGTGGCTCTATGAAAATATTTTTAATGGCTGTTGGGGTCAATTTTAACCATGAAAAAAAATCATCATAGTTCCCTAAATCTACATGGGTTTCTGCAGCCTTGTTTATCCATATAACTTCCCCTTGCACCAAACTGTCCGTTTTTATCTTGAACCAGTTTTCTTTGTCAAGTTTTAACCAGTAAATCTGCCCTTCTGAATTTACTGTAATACGTTCGTTCAAAGGCGCTCCATTAATTCGATCTAATGAAACTAGAAAAATTGCATTCTCCGTTTCTATATGCGCTTGACCTCTTGCTTCTAAATCATATTGTTGTTTTTTCTGATTTAATTTTTTAAAAATTACAGGTAAACAAACAGCACAGATAATAGTAATCAAAGTAATTGCCCCAATATAGTATTGCTTCCTTTTTAAGCCTGAAATCATTCTTGGCAATAATCCAAAAAACAACATACTTCCGACCAGAAGAATCCCAACTTGTGGTTTCAAAAAATAGGTGCTAAGAACAATCAAAAACAAATAAACAATTGATCTCTTATTGCCTTTTAAAAATGATATATAGTGGTAGAATGACGAACCTATAATCAAAGCAAACAAACATTCCTTTAGGGGTGCTGAAGTCCAAAATAAAATACTGGGTAATAGCACTAAAATAATTAAACTTTCCAGGTGGGATCGTGCCTGAAATAGTTGTAAGCCCTTCATCATAAAGATTAATGCGAAAAAGGAAATAAAAGCGAAAAAGATAATTTGTGGTGTATAGAAGCCACCGGAAATAAGAGAGAAAAAGGCATGCAGCTTGATCATGGTCCGGCTATCGTTAGAAAAGCCAAACTTCTTAGGCTTGTACCAATGCCTCATTTTTTCATATTGAATTTTACATTCCTCACAATTTGAGCTGAAAAACATGCTGAGATAGACGCTTGGTTGGGATAGTTTTGAGCTGATATGCTTACTCTCGTCGTAATATTTAAAAACATCCGCTTTATCTCTGTCATCTGCCATGTTCTTATGGTAATAAAAACTTAACGCTGCACCCGCCAGTATTTTTATTGCCAACACGAAAAGAATGATCTTTTTTGAGATTCCTTTCAACACAAAAAAACTGCCTTTCCATACCCACAAACTAAAAAGTAAGATATAGATGACTGATATTAATATTTCAGCTAGTTCCACGCTCAAATATATGTTGAAAAGATATAATAAGATCAGCTTTCTTATCCCACTTTGATTGGCTACTTTTGCGGAGCAATTGCAGAATTACATGGAAACAACCCAATATCAAGTCCCAGCAACGCTTGAACAAGCTCAAGAAATGGGATTATTACCCGAAGAATTTGATAAAATCAAAGAAATTTTAGGAAGAACACCGAATTTTACAGAAATGGCGGTTTATTCCGTGATGTGGTCTGAACACTGTTCATACAAGAACTCTATTGTTTGGCTAAAAACTTTACCTAAAGATGGTCCTCACATGTTGGTCAAAGCAGGAGAAGAAAATGCCGGACTTGTTGATATTGGAGATGGATTGGCTTGTGCTTTCAAAATCGAGAGCCACAATCACCCGAGTGCAATTGAGCCCTATCAAGGGGCTGCAACTGGTGTAGGAGGAATTAACCGTGATATTTTCACCATGGGTGCTAGACCAATTGCACAGTTAAACTCCTTGAGATTTGGAAACATTCAAGAAGATAGAACCAAATGGCTAGTTAAAGGTGTTGTTAAAGGAATTGGTGATTACGGTAATTCATTTGGAATTCCGATTGTAGGTGGTGAAGTATTCTTTGATGAGAGCTACAACACGAATCCGCTAGTAAATGCCTTTTCTGCTGGAATTGTAAAGGTGGGTAAAACTTTGTCTGCCAAATCAGGAGGTGTCGGAAACCCAGTTTATATCGTTGGATCATCAACTGGAAAAGATGGTATCGCCGGAGCAAGTTTTGCCTCAAAAGATATTACCGAAGAAAGTGCTCAAGATTTGCCTTCTGTTCAAGTTGGAGACCCTTTCCAAGAAAAACTTCTCCTAGAAGCAACAATGGAACTAGCGGAAACAGATGCTATCGTTGGAATGCAAGATATGGGAGCTGCGGGAATCACTTGTTCATCATGTGAAATGAGTGCCGCTGGTGGCCTTGGAATGGACATACACTTGGACAAAGTCCCTACCCGACAAGAAAACATGAAGCCTTATGAGATTTTACTTTCTGAATCTCAAGAAAGAATGCTTGTTGTTATTAAAAAAGGACAAGAGCATGTGGTTGAGGATATTTTTAGAAAATGGGATTTGAATGCGGAATGTATTGGAGAGGTAACAGAAGGTAACCAAGTTCGATACTTTATGCACGGCGAAATTGTGGGAGATGTTCCAGCTGACACGCTCGTGTTAGGCGGGGGTGCCCCAGTATATAATAGAGAATACAAGGAACCAGCATACTATTCTGAATATAAAAAATTCGATATCAATTCTGTAGCACAACCTGAAGACTTAAGACAAGTCGCCGATTTTTTATTGACGCATCCTAATATTGCATCTAAAAAATGGGTTTACGAGCAGTACGATAGCATGGTGGGAACTAAGACCATGACCACTAACAATCCTTCAGACTCTGGAATTGTAAACATCAAAGGAACAGATAAGGCCTTAGCCATGACGGTTGATTGTAACAGTCGCTATGTACATGCAGACCCTGAAGTTGGAACTTCTATAGCCGTCTCTGAGGCAGCAAGAAATTTGGTTTGTTCTGGTGCCAAACCATCAGCAGTTACGAACTGTTTAAATTTTGGAAATCCTTATAACCCTGAGTCATATTGGCAATTTGTTGGTGCTATCAAAGGAATGAGTGCAGCTTGCGAAAAATTTAAAACACCTGTAACGGGTGGAAATGTTTCCTTTTACAACCAAACAGTAAGTGAAGGAAAAGAAGAGCCTGTTTTCCCAACACCAACAATTGGAATGATTGGTTTAATCGATGATAAGGAAAAGGTAATGACCATGAATTTTAAAGAAAAAGGTCACCTTATTTTTGTTCTCGGTAAGAACGTAGAGGACATTGCATCTTCTGAATATCTTTATTCATACCATGGTGTAAAAGAAAGTCCAGCTCCCTATTTCAACTTGGAAGAGGAATTTGAGTTGCACAGAGCCGTTGAGAAAGTAATAGATCAAAATTTAATCACCGCATGTCATGATGTTGCTGATGGAGGTTTGTTCACTGCACTTTTTGAGATGGGAATGACTAATGGATTAGGTTTTGATATTGAATCTCACTCAGAGATCAGAGAAGATGCCTTCCTATTTGGAGAATCACAAGGTCGTGTTGTGGTTAGCGTTAATCCGGGATTAGAAGACGAATTTTTAGATGCCATGATGGAAACCAAAGTTCCATTTTTCTTGCTAGGTCATACGACTCAAGGCAAGATGGTAATCGACGGAGAACACTTTGGATTTACAAATGAAGCTAAAGAAAAGTACGATAACGCTTTAGCAAATTACTTGAATAATTAATATGGATAATCAACTAGATAAAGCAAGTTACGCAATAGGAATGAACATTGCGGAAAACTTAAAACAACAAGGAATTGACGAAATAAACCCAGAAATGATGGCACAAGCTCTAGCAGATAGCATGAGCGGAATGCCTAAGATGGGTGCTGAAGAAGCGGGTCAAACCTTACAACAATATTTTGAAGAGAAACAAAAAGCAAAGTTCTCAGCGAACCTAGAAAAAGGAGAGAAGTTTTTAGCTGGAAACAAATTAAAGCCAGAAGTTAATACAACCGAAAGTGGTCTTCAATATGAGGTTATCAATGAAGGCACGGGGTCGAAACCAGGTCCTACAAGTCAGGTAAGCGTGCATTATCACGGGACCCTTATTGACGGGACTGTTTTTGATAGCTCGGTTGAAAGAGGTCAACCTGCAACATTTGGTGTTAACCAGGTAATTAAAGGATGGACGGAAGCATTGCAATTAATGCCAGAAGGAAGTAAGTATCGACTTTACATTCCTCAAGATTTGGCTTATGGTGCAAATCCACATCCGGGTGGAGCAATTCAACCATATGACGCTTTGGTGTTTGACGTAGAACTTTTATCTGTTAACTAATGAAAAGAATATTAATAGCCGCTCTATGCACTACTTTTTTGATGAGTTGCGGAGGAGACGGCGATAAAAAAACAACAGAAGGAGAAAATGAAGGCAAGACTTCATTGAATACCTATAGTGATAGTTTATCATATGCTATTGGCTACGGCATGACTAAAAACAGTTCTGAGAATCCTCAGTTCTCATCTCAGTACATCATGGAAGATATGTTAGTAGCTTTCATGGATTCATACGAAAATGGATTTACAGAGTTGACAGATGAGCAGCTAAATGAATTGAAGGGAAGATTCATGTCTGAAATGCAGGCCGGAGGACTCTCTGATGAGCTGAAATCTGAAATCTCAAAGTATGATGGAGGTTCTCAAGCTGCTATGTATGTTGAGCTAGCTGAAAGTAATCCTGAAACTAAAATGAATATGAAGGTATTCAAGCAAGGGAGTGATGACTACATGAATGGGAAACAACTGATTGATTCCTTGGGAATGAATGATATTTTCATGGACTTAAATATGAAAATGCAATCATTCCAAGCTGCAAAGGCAGAAGAAGAAGCCAAAGAAACAATTGCAGCGGGAGAAGCATTTCTTTCAGCTAAAGAACAAGAAGAGGGAGTGATGAAAACTGAATCTGGACTTTTGTATGAAGTGATTAAAAAAGGGAACGGACCTAAACCAACGCTTGATGACAAAGTTGAAGTTCACTACCACGGTACTTTAATAGACGGAACTGTTTTTGACTCTTCATACGACAGAGGTGAAACTACTGAATTTGGAATAACTCAGGTAATAAGAGGTTGGACAGAAGGACTTCAGCTTATGAATGAAGGATCAACGTTCATGTTCTATATCCCACAAGAATTAGCTTATGGAATGAATCCTAGACCGGGAGGAGCAATTAAACCTGGAGATGCCTTAGTCTTTAAGGTTGAATTGGTGGATATAAAATAAGATTTAATTAAAATAGAGAATTTTAACCCCGACTTCATCGTCGGGGTTTTTTGTACCTTTGAAAAATGAGATATTTTTTGCTTTCCCTGTTGGGGATTTTCGTTTTTGGAACTGTAGGAGTTAGTCAAAAACTTATTTCTGGATATTCTAAAAACCTTGTATCTAAGAAAGACAGTATACTTTACGGAACCGCCTATTACAAGACCTTGGAAGCTAAAAACTCCCTTGATAATTGGAACAAAAAATCTCACAAGCTATTTGCACATGGCTGTGCCATGGGATTAAACGAATACACCTTAGATGCTTCATCTGTTCAGAAAGAGGGTAGTATTTATATCACGGAAGGTAAAAATATGGGGGAAATTTTGATGCAAGTTGATCCTGAGCTTACATCTGAACAAGAGAAAATCATTTTTCAAGGGATAAAGGACGGTGCCAAGGAAAAAACTAAGATTATGAATTCCGCAGAGGCCATCGAATACTTCTCAGAAATAAAAACAGCTTACGACAGAGAAAAGAAGAAAATTGAATTTAAGGAGTATTCTAGTTCATATCCAAATCTATTTAAAGATAAAATGGATTCTCTCTCCTACTCTCTTGGTTATACAATGGGAGAAAACATCTTAAACAGTGAACAAGCGGCTAACCTTATTATTGTTGAAGAATTCTACCCAGCATTTATGGTAGGATTAAGAGGAGATTATTCAGAGCCTAGCAATCTAGAAATGATGGAACTTCAAAAGGCTTTTCAAAAAGATCAAGATGATCCGAAAGTAAAAACAAAAATTACGGCTTTAGAAGGTGCACGCATGGGAGACATGTACCGAAAATTAGCAGCTGGACTGGATGACTTTAGTCTTGATTCAAACCTCATAGAACTAGGTTTAAATGATATTAGAAACTATGAAATGAGTTATGTAGATAGTGCCAGTAGAATTCAATTCTTAATTCTTACTCAAACTAAAATGCAAGAATTAAAACAAATTGAATTGCAAGAGCAAGCAGAGGTAAACATAGCTGCAGGTAAAAAGTATATTGCTGAAATAGCTGGTGAAGATGGCGTTATG
Organism: Flavobacteriales bacterium; assembly: GCA_964230025.1. GTDB lineage: Bacteria > Bacteroidota > Bacteroidia > Flavobacteriales_D > JAUILH01 > CAXRFO01. The sequence goes on from CAXRFO010000013.1 coordinate 176,569, forward strand.
AAAACTCCGAATGGAAGCGTTATAAAAATTATCAAGGAAGGAAGCGGTGCGAGCCCAGATGGCAATGATATTGTGGTCGTTCATTACGAAGGAAAAAGAATTGATGGAACTAAATTCGACTCCAGTTACGATCGAGGACAAACCGTTGAGTTCGGTTTACAAAATGTAATTAGAGGTTGGACGGAAGGCCTTCAGTTTATGCGCGAAGGTGGAGAATACTTGATCACCATACCTTATGACCAAGCCTATGGGATGAATCCTAGACCAGGAGGAAAAATACAACCTGGAGACACGCTAATTTTTAAAATTGAATTGGTTGAGGTAAAGCCTGTTCCTTAAATCTTGGAATAATTTTAGCTTAACTGGCTATAAACCGGGACGAATGATTTTCTTTTTTGTCATTTGTCCAATAATTTTGTAGCTAGTGGAGATTGGAAAAAAGGTATACCCTGAGATTTTAGAAGAGGAAGTACAAAAGGCATTAAGTCATTACCCTGAATTAGATCATTTAGAAATTCATTTTCGGTTTAAAAAAATCCGTAGGGAATCATTTATGCTGGCTCAACCTTATGCCGAGAGTTTGTTTAAAAGGGGTAAAAAAAGGGCCTATCAAATTATAATAAACGAAGAATTTTTCACGAAAAATCCTGCGTATGATAATGGTAAAATACCATTCAATGTAATTGTAGGTTGGCTAGGCCATGAATTGGGTCATATAAAAGATTATACCACAAGAAGCGGGGTTAACTTATTTAGTTTTGGATTGATGTATATTACCTTCAACAATTTCATTAGAAAGGCTGAAATAGCTGCAGATAAATATTGTGTTGAAGCAGGTTTAGGAGACGAGTTATTGGAGAGCAAGACTTTTAGTCGAAATCCGAATCTTTTTACCAAAAGTTACATTCAGAAACTGCAAAATGTTTATCCGAGTATTCAACAGGTGCGCAGATGGGTACAACTGTTTAAGCAACAAGTTCCTTCATAAAGTCTTTTTGTAGCCCAGTCCAAAGCTGGAACATAAAATTACAATGCACTTATCGTGTTTATTAGATATCAGTTTAAAGATTAAGTGTTTCCTTAATATCCTCTGGTCTTAGCGGTTTTTCTATGTAGTACCCTGCAGTTCTGCATTTATCAAATAATTCTATATCTCTTTTATGCTTTGAGGATGTAACAATCAGAACTACAGGGAACTCTTCTAGATCATTATCGTCAACTAAGTATTCAAGTTCATCAATAAACTCAAACCCGTCCATCTCTGGCATCCTAACATCTAAAAAAATGTATCCAGGTAATCTTCCATCACTTTTAATTAAAGATAAAATTTTAGCTAATGCATCAGGCGCGCTTGAATACTCCTCGATCGCCCTAAAGCAATTCAGCTGTTTTAAAACGTCTTTGTTATGCACATTAACTATTGGATCATCATCAATCAAATAAACACTCTTCTTATCTATCATCCTTTCAATTTTAATTAACGAACTAAAACCTTAAACTCGTTTTCTAAAGATAATGGACCTAATATTAAATTGAATAATTTATTCGGTAAGCAGAACCCCTTTCACGATGAAATACCGAATGATTTGTAGAAAATGGATGAAAAAAAGTTACTCTTATCAATTTAGGATAAGTATTGGCAACAACAATCACCTATTTAATTGCTGTACCTAATGACCATCGGTATTATCCAATTGCTTTTTTATGTCCTTTAAGTATTCTTCCGAAATTCTTAAACCAATTAACAACTGGTCATCTGTTTGCGGGTAGCCACGATCTATTGACCATTGTTTCATCTCATTTTGAATTTCTTTCCTTTGCTCAGCAGATTCTTTGAAGGCAAGTCTTGTAAGTAACTCCTTAAATTTTCTCTTGGAATATTTCCTATTCCTCTCTCCTCCAAATTGATCGTGCAGTCCATCAGAAAACAAAAAGTACTGACATACATCCTCTATCTTAATTGTATGCACCTCAAAATTAGGTTTCTCATTAAAAATATCCCCTAAAGTGTAGCGCACGGGGTCAAACTCATTCAAGTCATTTGAATCATCGATCTTAATCAATGGTCGTCCTGAACCCGCATATTTTAATTCTTGTTCTTTCAGATCTATGCTTAAGACAGCCATTTCCATACCATCGTGACTAACCTGTTCATCGGAACTACCTGTTCCAACGCTTTCAACAAGTTTCTCATGCACATAATCCAAAATCTTACCTGGATTAATTTCTCTTTTTTCACCAACGATTGAATCGAGGGCACTTGTTCCTAAAAGCGTCATAAAGGCCCCAGGAACGCCATGTCCAGTGCAATCTGCTCCTACCAAAATCAAATGTCGATTATCTATAATATCTACCCAATAGAAATCTCCACCAATGGTGTCCTTTTGTTTTAAATAGAAAAGTGCATTTGGGAATAACTTTTCTAGGATATCCTTTTGTGGCAGTACAGACTTTTGAATTCTTTTTGCGTAATTTATGGAGTCTACAATGTTTTTATTTTGTGTCTCAATTAATTTTTGTTGTGCCTTAATTGCTGAAAAATCCGAAAGAATTCCTACGTATTTTATTACTTCTCCAGCATCATTATAAACGGGATCAATTGAAACGTTAAACCACTTTTTCCCGTTACTGGTCAGCATCTCGAATTCAGCTGTATGATTCTTTCCTTGGCTTAAATCCAAATTTAATTTTTCTAAGCGTTCAACTTCCTTCACATCTGTCTTATCATGGAGAATTTCTGAAGGATGTTTCCCAAGGATATCCTCTTCCGTGAAACCAAAATCTTTTTCAAAGCTTTTATTAACCCATTCAACCGCACCTGAAGTATTGAAAATAATTACGGTATTGGTTGTTTTTTCTGCTACCAAGGATAAGCGCTCAAGCTGCAATTCATGGAACTTTTGTTCTGTTTTATCACGTAGAATTGAACTAAAGCCTTCAAAATACCCTGTTTCTTCATTAAAGCGGGTAATTAAACTTTGACCAACCCATTTGAATTTTCCCGATTTAGTAACTATTCTAAACTCAACATATCCATGCTTTTCTTTACGATCTATAACACCTCTGCAATATTCATCCACCCTGTCTAGATCGTCTTCATGTGTTAAATCACGGTATGTAATGTTGACCAGTTCGTCCATTGTATATCCGGTCAACTGGGCAGCGGCGTCATTCACGTATATGAAATTCCCTACTCGATCCGATTTAAACACTATGTCAGTTGCACGCTCAATTATTTCATTTAATTCTTTAGATCTTATTCGAGCATGGTATTCATCTGTCATATCCTTACCAATTCCAATAAGGTATTTTTTATCCACGACTGTATCTGTCCAGTTTACCCTGCGCAGTCCTTCTTTTGTTGCTAAGAAGTTCTCATAGGTTATTGGCTCATTACTATCGATGGTTTTACGCAAGTTTGCTTTTATTTGTTGTTTTTCTTCTTCCGTTCTGTTCAACTTTTCCCAGTAATCATTCCCTAATAATTCGTGCGCGGGGTAACCAAGAACCTCAGCCATATAATCATTGATGTAAACAACCTCTCCTTTCAAATTGGATGAAATAATGTAGTTCTTAGAGTTCTTAACTATTTTATTGGCGAATATTATTTGTTTGAATTTTCTTTCTTCAAGCGAAAAAAACAACGCACTTAATATAATTGCCTGTCCACCAATTGAGACGAATGTTAAAAAATCCTCTCCAATATCTTTCCTGATAATTAGTGTCACAGATGCAGCTAATATTATAAACAGGGCATAAAGTATAAACTGTTTAACTTTTTCTAGAATAATACAGCTTAATACGATGACGATTACCATTTCACCCGTTAATACCATATTGTAGTCAGACTCGAATACTCTGCTGATTAGAATTGCCGAATAGGCGAAATATACAATCACTACAATAGCATAAAGAAATTTATTTGAAATCGCACGATATCGGGCGCCTATGTAGACGAAAAAAGCAAGTATAGATATTGTTATAATAACGGGCCACAAGGGCTTGTATAGATCATAATATGTAGTATGAAGAAATTCAATAGCCGGCAACAAAATTGCTCCAAAAAACGAACTTACTTTTATCTTGCTATTCAATAAACTTCCATCAAGATAGATGGCCATCTTTTCCATCTTAAAATCTCTGGTTCTCCAATATATTAGCAAGGCAATTACTCCTATTACACCAACAATTAGTGCCCAAAACCAGGTTTTATGATAGAACATTTTTTGCAAGGTGAAATGGTAATCAAGTATATTACTTGAGTCACCATTGATGCTTTCAGCCTTAATCCTAATATGGTGCTCACCAAATCCTAAATCTGTGAAATCAAGTCTATTGGAATTAAATGGGCCTTTCCATTCATCTGAATCAAGTGAATAATAATAATTCAAGTCCGATTCTCTCCCAAGGTAGGTTGCGTTAAATTCAAGTGAAAAATTAATACTACTTGCACCTTTAAATACAATCTTATTTGCTTTTTGAAATAATGCCAAAGAATCATTTTCTACTTGCTCTCCGTTTATTTCTATTGTCGAATATGTGAGCTTAGGGCTTCTTGATTCTACAACTTTATCAGGTTGATATTCAATTATGGAACTACCCGTTGCAAAGTAAACCGTTTCATCAATTAGCAAATGTGAATCATAACTCAAGAAGCCATCACCCAAACCGATATCATAAATGGTATTTGATATTCGTTTTTCATTCCGATCAAAAATGAGAATCTTTTCACGGCATAAGATCAATACCTTTCCTTTCAACAATACAAAATCCATGATGCCGTCATAGGAAATGTCATTCTTAAAAAGTTGTTTTATATTCCCGTTGTGAAGAAGGAACAGGCCTCCTTGCCCCCCAATAAAAGTAGAATCTCCAAAGGCAATAGAAGAATATATCTTCCCTGGTGATAGTTTTGAATTATTTGAGTTATAAATATTGAGCTTATCATCTTTAATAATCCCAAATCCTTTTCCCGAGGAAAGGGCCAAAGAACCATTTGGAAATTTTCTTAATGTATAACCGGGATGTGTTTCACCGGCTCGATACCATGATTTAAAAGTACTCAGCTTAGTGCCATCATAAGTAATAAAACCAAAATAAAAATTTGCTAACCAAAGTTTTCCATTGTATGCTTCAATACTTCCGAAGGAATTAAGGGAAGGGGTATTTGAGTGTATCCATTCCAATTGATTATTTCCAAAAACAAATAAACCATCCAAGGTTGAAATATGAAGTTTCCCATCGTATTCTTTCAGATCTCTAATACCTCTTAATTCTCCACATTTTAAAAGAATAGTTTCTTTACTAATCGGGTTATATTTTGCTAGGCCTTCCTTGTGTGGGTAATAAAATTCACCCTTTATAAACCACACTCCTTGAAGAATATTATTGTAATCTTTATCCCAAACAACGCGCCCGAATTTCGATGGGAGATGAAGAAAAAGACCTTTTTGATGCCTTATAAAGAGCCTCCCATCACTAGCATGAATTTCCGAATCGCTAAAATTTATTTCCTTCTTTAACTGATATATTTGAACGTTTCTTTTTTTGTCAATCAAACATACCTTACCTGATTTTGTGAGTGCCCAAAGGTTTGTGCTATCCGCCGAAATGGAGATGATGTCTTTCTCACTCCAGATCATTTCAGTGAGTTCATTCCCACTAATCTCATAAAGACGACCATCATCAGAAAGTCCTATAAGTTTATTGTCAAACTTGAGCAGTCTAATAAAAGTAGTTGACCGATCTTGTGGCATTTTTATGAAAGACAAGCTATTTCGATCCTTGTTATAGACTTGATAGGAATTTGCTCCAGACAAATAACATTCGTCCTTGTAACATGCCAAGGTCAATGTCAAGTTATTCTTAAATGAGAAATTGGTAATTCTATCTCCTGCAATTCTTGCCCAATCATCACCGTAATAGGTTAGATTCAAATCACCATTTTCGTCAGTGTAGAGATTTGTAATAAAATTATTGGATAGTCCTGACTCTTTAGTGAATACTTTAATATCACCATCTTTAAAAAGATATAGACCTCCTCCATAAGAACTTATCCAAATACCTGCCTTAGTTTCCGCAATAGCCTGAACAAAATTCCCATCCAGTCCTGACAATACATTATAGATTCGTGCCTCATTCCCTTTTATAACGGCAAATCCATTTGCTAACCCAACATAAATAGCATCTTCCTTGCTAACATGCATGGCATAAGTTCGAAATCCAAAGCCTTCCTCCCTACCAAGCTTTTTTAAATTTAGTAAGCCGTTATCTGAGGCGTAAAAATTCGAGATAAGTTTGAGCTTATAGGATGCATCTTTTAGAATTAAAGATGGTTTAAGCGTGTTTTCAAGCTTTGAAACACCTTCTTCCTTTTCTACCTCTAAATTTATGGGTAATCCATATTTTAATTGCTCATTCTTAAGACCAGGGTTTTCAATTAATTCCTCTTTATACTCAACTTTTGTTTTACTGAAAGAATCCTCTTCTTCAAAGTCGAGATTAATTTGAGAATCAGCCTGTTTGACCGTTCCAAATAGAAAAACAATAAGAATAAGTTTGATATAAGATATTACCTGGTCCAAGCTAACTCAAAAATAAGAGTATTCTTTGAACTATACCGGTAATTAAACCAATTAGTTATTTTGGATTCCGGAAGAACCAAGGTTTATCTCACGGTACTTTGTTGCTAAATACCGCAACATCTCCTTGAATTTTGTGAATGCAGCCTCCGTTGCTTCACTAATTTCCTTTTTTTGAAGCTTGAGCAAGAGTTTAGCGTATTGACCATTCAGGCATACTTCCACTGGGTTAAGCGTGGCGGTTTTTGATTGAACTGAGAACTCTTTAATAAAGGGATCCGTTTCTCGCACAATTCTCCCATACTCCTTGTCATTATTAACGTTTAGAAGCATGTTATGTAAATATAGAAGCTCAATAATTATTTCATTCACCTCCGGGAGATGACCATTTTTCTCAATTTTGGCCTCTTTCATTTTACTGATAAATTCAGTGTACCAAACTTCTAACTCCTGCTCTTGTTCTGGGGTCTGAGCCATAGGAACTATTAAGTTTGGCCGAATGAGATCCATGCTAAAGTTGCAGGCACGTACAACATCTTCTACGTGCCACATGTATAGCACGTACTCAGCTATATTCTCGGCTTTTTTCTCTTTTGAGATGTACATGAATTATTTGTCGTCTTCGCTTTTATCGCCATCCAATAAGGCTCTGAACTTTTTGTTCATTCCTTCAACAACATCATCGGTAATGTCATATCCTCTTTTTGAGTATAACAATTGTCCTCCAGGCATTTGATATGAAAACACCATGTCTATATTATTCGCTTCACAGTACTCTTTCAAAAATTCAGATAAATTCTTCATGTTTTGAACCAAGGCATTTTCCTGGTCCCTTGCCATTTCTTGCTGCAGCCTGTTAAACTCTTCCTGCAATCTCATTTGTCGCGCTTGTAATTTTCTCTGAGTAGCTTCTATTTCTGACTTTAACATGGTAGCGGCATTTTTTTCAAATTTTGCTGCATCCGCCATTAATGTCTGCTCCATTGCTGCGAGTTTTTTCTGTCTTGCTTCAAACTTCTCTTCGTACTGACGACTTGCCTCTGCAATTCTTTCATACTTCAAAGAAAGCGTATCCATATTTACATAAGCAACCGGCATTCCTTTACTAAAGTCAAGCGTATCCATTTTTACAGTTGGTTTTGCCTTTTCTTCAGCACCTTCATTTTTGGATTCTTCTTTCTTTTCACCCGAACAAGCCACTAAACCAAGGGCAAGTATTCCAAATATTAACTTTTTCATTTTAAGCTAGTTTTTTTGTCTTATTAAACGCTGTTTGCCAGCTGGTTCTCATTTCATTAAAACGTTTCATGCAGCCCAAATAAAATTCTTCATCTAACATTTTTTCGAGATCAGAAATTCCAGTCAAGCTCATGCTATCAATCTTATACGTTTGCTCAAACCCACCCAACTCAATTTTCACTAAGTATTTCCCATTCCAATTGAAAACGGTAACTTTAAAAGTGTGATGTGGAATTTCTTTAACAACGCGCATAAAGCAGTGCAAATTTAATTTTTTCTTTGTTAACTAATGTCAACTTCCCATAATATCATTGAAAAGATTAAAAACGACCTTCGATTTATCGTTTTAGAACCGAATTTGAACTTTTATTCTGATGCCTTTAAAGGCAATAATTATTTTGCTGCCTTAGCAACAGATCTTAAAAAAGTACTTTCTAGAATTCCAGATGATAGATTAATCGAAATTATGAGTGCTTATGAACAACATTTCCGTTTAGGAATATACGCAGAAAGACTGCTGGAATTGTATTTCCAATATAGCGAACGTTACGAATTAATTGAGGCTAACACTCAAATAATAATTGATAAAAAGACCGTTGGAGAGATTGACTATATTGTTTTTGACAAAGAGGAAAGCATCCTAAAGCATATTGAACTAGCTTGTAAGTTTTACATTCAAATGGGACCAGGTGCCAAGCTTTGGGTAGGCCCGAATCCAAAGGATAATTTGGCAAAAAAATCAAGTAAACTTATCAAGCAACTAGATTTAAGTAAAAAAAATCATCCTATACTTCAAAAGATAAAAGATGATTATAGCTCTGATTTCCATAGGGAAGCCTGGATAAAGGGTAGGCTATTTGGAATAAATAATGATTTACCAGATGGATCAAAGCATGTATCCTGTGGGAAAATCTTTAAGTCTTCTAATCCGGGGGAATCCTGGATATCGGTACAAAAAATAGAATGGCTTTCAAACTTTGAAGATCACAAGCTGAACTATGTATCCCCATGGGAACATGCTCAAATGTTGATCAATAAAAATAATGGTGAAAGAGCTTTTTATCTTTCCGAGAAATGGCTAGGCGACTACCAACATTCTATCCTTTAATACAAACTCGAAAGGGATTTTTACCATGAAGGCAAAATCTTGTCCAACCTCATACATGTCATCATCATTCTCGTCATAATGCCATCTTAAGGTGATGTTCGCTCCTGTCTCAGCAATTTCGTTCAGTTTGTATAAAATAAATAGAAGTCTCTTAGATGATGAGATATTGAAAAAATCCAAGTTTACATCAAATACATTGTTTTGCTCTGGACTTGCAACATATTGGTCTAACCAATCTAATATCGGACGGTAAAATAATTCGGCATCATCCGGTATTGACTTTCCTGAAATCTCAAATTTTCCTTCCTCGGGAGAAAAATAAACTAAAGGCGTTTTCTCCGTTCTCTCAATATTCAATACTTCCATCCAACAGTTTGTTTACCCCTAAATTGAGAAAAAAATACCAATTATCGAAAATATTTTCTACTTAGACGAAAATACACCCGACAAATAATAAATACTATCGGATGAAACTACAAACTCATCAAATCTTTAAATCGAGCTGCTTGCCTTCTAGATATCTCTACCTTGCCAAAGTTCTGTATCTCAACCTGCAACCCTCCATTAAACCAGCTCTCTATCCCTTCTATACACTTCAAATTAATGATGAATTTTCTGTTGGCCCTGAAAAACAATTTCGGATCTAGCCTTTTCTCGAGACTATTTAGCGACTTCAAAATCAAAGGCCGCGAATTATGAAAATAGACTTTAACATAATTCCCATCAGACTCAAAAACTCGTATATCTTCCAATGTTACAAACCAACACTTATCCCCGTCCTTGAGAAAGATCTGATCTTTTGCTTTTAATACTCCCGTATTTTCCTCTTTTTCTTCTGTATTGACCGGTTCAGGACTCTCAATTTTTTTAATGGTATCAGCCAATCTCTCTGGATCAACCGGCTTAAGCAAATAGTCTAAAGCATTAACTTCAAATGCCCTAATAGCATACTCATCATAGGCCGTTATAAATACAAAATTCGGGACCGCGTCAAGCTCATTAATTAAATCAAAACCCGTCTTCTCAGGCATTTCAATGTCTAAAAAAATTAAATCCGGCTTTAGCTTATCTATTTGCTCTTTCGCTTCATCAACATTGCTACATTCACCTACAACTTCAATCTGAGCAAATTCCTTTAAAAGGGATTTCAATTCTCTTCTTGCCAGTCTCTCATCATCTATTAGAAGAACTCTCATTCAGTGTTTTTTTTGGTATTTTAACTAAAGTAGTAACTTTTTCAAGGTTTTCGGTAAGCACAATGTCTGCTTCATCTCCAAATAGGAGTTTTAGACGCTGACGTGCATTTCTAAGCCCTGTCCCTGTCCCTTCATTAACTCCTTTGAGTTTGCCTGGATTTTCTAGGTGGATGCAAACTTCTTCCTTACATTCACTTGTGTTTATTATTAAATCACCACCCTTGGCATAATTTGCTATACCATGCTTAATGGCATTTTCAACCAATGTTTGCAGTGTTAATGGAGGAATAGTGTAGCTTTTAACATTTTCAGGGATATCAATACTTACCCTTAGACGCTCTTCATACCGGATGGCTTCAAGACTTAAATAATCTTCAACAATTGACAACTCCTCTCCTATTGTAACTAGCTTCCGTTTACCCATTAGAAGTGTATTTCTTAGGATAGTTGATAATTGGGTAACTGCAGTTTTTGCCTTTTTGGGATCCTCGTCAATCAGTGCGCGAATACTATTCATGGAGTTAAACATAAAATGCGGGTTCAGCTGTGCCTTCAGATTATTTAACTCAGACTCATTCTTTGTCGCCTCCCATTGCAAATTTTTGATTTCACGATCTCTATTTGATTCTACCAGGTAGTATATATAGTAAAGTAAATTCCAAGCTAAAAAAACGAAGGAATACAGAAAGGAAATAAACAAAAACTCTGTAACTATAATATCCTTCCAAATACTTGCATCCAGAAAAAGCTCCTTACTGACTATACTCAATGTTAGAAGTGTTGCCCCCAAAAGAAACGAAACTGGAAATACCAGAACCAATAATCTAAACTGCTTGACTTCAAGTAGCCTGAACTTTATTATAAGAAAGCGATATACACTGATTACACCAATCGCTGCCAGGTAAAGCATGGTAATCCGTAATAAATCTTTTGACGAATCATAATCGGGAGTTTTTTCTGTAAACGAAAAACCTATTCCAAAAAAAACCGCCCAGCCCACGAGCTGGGAGAGCCAAAACATTATTTTTTTATTTCTGTTTTTGTTTTCCACTAAAACGAATATACATTTTAAGGAGATTCCTCTCCTTTGATATTTACAAACGGAACAAAAGCCAAAGTTAACGGCAAAAAAAATCCCCACCACGCTTCAGCGCGGCAGGGAATCTATGAAAAAAACTACTCTCCGCTTATTTTATTTTAATGGCTCTCAGCGGTTGAACCTTTGCTTCTTCTTTTTTCGGAAGATCAATAATTAACATACCGTTTTCATACTTAGCCGATATTTTTTCAGAGTCTACTTTTTTCGACAATCTGAAGGATCTACTGAAACTACTATATGAGAACTCTTTTAAATTGTAGGTAGAATTATTCTCTTCCTTTTCGTCCTTTTTTTCCACACTAAGTCTCAATTGGTGATTATCCAAATCAAGCTTGAAATCTCCTTTGTTATAACCGGGAGCAGCCACTTCTATTTGGAAGGAATCTGCATTTTCAATAATGTTCACTGCCGGTACATTATGAGCAGGAATGGTTGGACTTGCGCTGTCAAAGGAGTCGCGATGAAAAAAATCATCCCATATACTATTTAAGGATGCGTTTCTTGGGTTGAATTTTACTAAAGACATAATTTTATAATTTGTGTTTCAAACAGTTAATCCGTCTGAAACGGGTTAAATATTTTTGTTTGTCTTCAACAAGTCAATTCCCAGACCAATACGTTTTTAATGATGTTTTTGACAGTTTTAACACATGTTTAATGTCATTTTGTCATTTTTATTGATTATTAAATGTCATTTTGTCTGCTTCACACTTAACTGTAGTCGCTTTCTTGCAATATCAACATCCAAAACTTTCACTTTTACCGGCTGATACAATTTTAATTTCTCACTAGGATGCTTAATGAATTCATTGGCTATTTCAGATATGTGCACCAAACCACTTTCCTTAATCCCTATATCCACAAATGCTCCGAAATTGGTTATGTTGTTAACGATTCCATTAAGAATAGCCCCTGGTTTCACATCTTTAAGCTCTTTGATATTCGAATCAAATTCAACCACCTTAATTTTAGAGCGCAAATCCCTTCCCGCTTTTTCCAAATCATGTAATACTTGTTGAGCATCCAAACCACCTATTTTCTGAAAATGACTTGATTGCACATCTACCCTATCTTTGACTTGTTTACCAATTGCTTCATTCATTGGAATTTCATTTTCCTCAAGAAGTTTCGTTAGCCACGCATACGATTCTGGATGCACAGCACTATCATCAAAAGGATGGCTCCCATTTTTTACCCGAATAAATCCAGCAGATAATTCAAAGATTTTTTCACCCAAACCTGAAACATTTTTGAGATCGCTTTTACTTACAAAGGACCCCACTTTTTTCCGATGATCAACAATCTGCTCAGCCATTTTAGGTCCAATCCCACTCACATATTGAAGTAGGTATGGACTAGCCGTATTCAATTCTACCCCAACCTTATTCACACAACTCTCAACTACCCTATCTAAACTCTTTTTAAGTTGGACTTGGTTTACATCATGCTGATACTGACCAACCCCTATAGCTTTAGGGTCAATTTTCACCAATTCTGCTAACGGATCTTGTAAACGGCGGGCAATACTTACCGCTCCCCTTACCGTAACATCAAAATTTGGAAATTCCGCCCGACCAACACTGCTTGCAGAGTAAACGCTTGCTCCTGCCTCATTCACTATAAAGACATTAACCTCTCGATCAAATCTCATTTTTTTCAGTAGACTTTCCGTCTCTCTAGAGGCAGTCCCGTTACCTACTGCAATAGCATCAATTTTATACTGACTGATCATTGTTGCTATCTTTTTCATCGCCTCCGTTCGTTTATTTTGAGGAGCGTGAGGGTATATGGTATCGTTACCCGTAAGGTTTCCATTTTCATCGACACAAGCTATCTTACACCCTGTTCTATAACCAGGATCTATAGCTAAAACCCTCTTCGACCCCAAAGGAGCTTGCAACAACAGCTGCTCTAAATTACTTGCGAAAACATCAATCGCCTCTTTGTCAGATTTCTCCTTTAAATCAGACCAAAGCTCATTCTCCATAGCTGGAACCAATAATCTTGAGACTGCATCTTTCAATGCCTTCTCTACCCATGCAGTAGCATCCACATCCGATTTAATAACTGATGACTTAACACTAAGAAAAGCTTCTTTCTTATCCGTTTTTATCCCACCTGTTAGAAAACCTTCATCTAGGGCACGTTGCACAGCCAGAAATCGATGAGAAGGCACACGGTTAGCACGCTCAGAATAGGCAAAATAGTCTCTATACTGCTCTGCCTTTTCTTTATCTGCCCTGGGATTAAGCTTTGTTTTAAGTTCACTATTTCTTTGAACGAAATAGCGCATTTTATTCCTCAAAAAAGATCGCTCAGAAAACCATTCAGCCATAATAAAACAAGCTTGCTCAAGGGCGTCCTCTTCTGATTTGATTCCATTTTTCACAAAACGACCTGCCATTTGAATGGGGTCGCCAGCATTTTGACTCATAAGCATCTTAGCGAGTGGTTCAACACCCAAGTCCCGAGCTGTATCGGCCTTCGTTTTTCTTTTTTGCTTGAAGGGTAGATAAAGATCTTCCAATTCTTTTTCATCCCAAGAATTAAGAATTTTGGCCTTCAAGTCTTCCTTTAGAGCTCCTTGTTCCTCTATTGCCTTAAGTATGGTTTCCTTTCGCTTGAATAGCTTTTCACTTTGTTCGTGCAAATCAAATATTTTGGAAACTTCTACATCATCTAACCCACCCGTTTTCTCCTTTCTATACCTAGAGATAAAGGGTATAGTAGCATCCTGACCTTTTAGATTAAGTACTGCCTCAACCTGATTTAGTCGAACACCTGATTGAGATTGTATCCAATTTATCTGATCCATGCTTCAAAGATAATTCCCTCACACAATAAAGCAATTAATAGCCGTTAATAAGCTATAGTTTGATACTTTTGCACGTCATGCGTTTTAGTTTATTGATTACACTTCTTGGTCTTCTGGGATTTCAGTCCTATGGGCAGGAATGTGTGCTAACAGGACAGGTAGTCAATAACAACAAAGTTCCAGTCAAAGGAGCCTATGTAAACGTTGCCGGATTTCCAGAAATTAATACCAAAACAGATAAGCTTGGTTTATTTACAATTAAACTACCCCAAGAGGCGAACATTGTAAATGTTGAAGCGAATTTTTACGAAGATTACTCACAGCGTTTTATCTGTTTCGATGGGGATACAACAAACATAGTAATTAACCTTGGAGAACGTCAAAACACCCTTGCGGACGCCATCATAAAAGGTGATCAAATTGATATTGATAAAGTAGCTAAATTACCCGCTGGAAGACTTGCAACAACAACGGGCAACTTTGAAGACCAATTAAAATTTACTGCTGTTGGGGTCAGTCAAACCAACGAGCTAAGCTCAAACTACAATGTTCGTGGTGGTAACTACGACGAAAATCTTATCTATGTCAATGGTATCGAGATATACCGTCCATTGCTTACCCGATCTGGTCAGCAAGAAGGAATGAGCTTCATATATTCTCCAATGGTCGAGAATGTAAATTTCTCCGCTGGTGGTTTTCCTGCATACTACGGAGACAAGTTATCCAGCGTTCTGGATATTCAGTATCGTGAGCCTGAAGATTTTCGGGGAACAGCCCAGGGAGGTATTCAAGGCGGTCAACTTCATCTTGAGAATTCTTATAAAGATTCAGCAAGAAGAAAGTACACCTATATGATAGGTGCACGTTACCGATCTTTTGGTTACTTGCTAAACAGCCTTCCAACTACAGGAGACTACCGTCCTGTTTTTGCTGATGCGCAAGGCATGTTTACTTTTACTCCAAATGTAAGACATAAAGTAAGCCTCTTGGGACACTATAGCATGAACAAATACCGTGTAGTCCCACAAACAAGAGAAACACGTTTCGGCCCAATAAATGACGCCTTGCAGTTAACCGTATTCTTTGACGGTCAAGAAATTAGTCAATTCAACACCTATACGGGAGCACTGAACTGGGAATACAAGGCTTCTGAATACTTAACATGGATTAACACCGCATCCATCTTCAACTCAAAAGAAACAGAGTCCTTTGATATTCAGGGACAATATTGGCTGGATGAAATAGAAACGGACTTAGGTTCTGAAGATTTTGGAGAAACTACATTTAACCGAGGAGTTGGAACATTTTTGGAACACGCCAGAAACAGACTCAACGTAAGTGTAATGAACTTCAAAAGTCAATTTGTTTATAATTGGCCGGGGTTTGATCGTGAAATCACCAAATTTAAAAATGAAACGCGCTGGGGAGTCAAGTATCAAAATGAGTTTATAGATGACAAGATTCATGAATGGAACATGCTGGACTCGGCCGGATTTAGCATTCCTCAAGCACCGGCAGATGAAATCCAGTTAAACAATGTCATCATCACTAAAAACACCTTACAAAGCCATCGTTATACGGGTTTTGTCAATCATAAAATTGCCCGAACGGTGCGTTTTGAAAAGCAATTTGACTCATTGACATTTAAGAGCTCAAAATCACACACCCTGGAGGGTGGTGTGAGAGCCCACCACTGGAGCTTTAATGGACAAACCACCGTTAGTCCGAGATTACGCTATGTGTTCAAACCCGCTTGGTATTATCGTAAAAGTGATTCTGCCCAAACCTTGGTAAGGAGATCAGCAGAAATACGCTTTGCCGCAGGCTACTACCATCAACCGCCATTTTATCGTTCGGCAAGAGATTGGTTCGGAGAGCTTAACCCAAGTATCAGAGCCCAACAAGCCATTCATTTTGTATTTGGAACTGAATTCACTTTTGATATGTTTGAACGCGTTTTCAAATTCACCGGTGAGGCTTATTATAAACACTTAAGCGATATCATCCCTTATGAAATCGATAATGTACGAATTCGATATAGCGGAGAGAACAATGCCACAGGTTATGCAGCTGGTATGGACTTTAAACTAAACGGAGAATTCATAAAAGGTATTGAATCTTTCGTCTCACTTGGCTTTCTAAAAACAATGGAAAACATTGATGGTGATTTACAACCCTTTTACATCAATTCGGATGGAGAGGATATCATTTTTGGGGTGACCGAAAATGATGTTGTTGTTGACACCGCTATGAGAGAAGTAGGATACATTCCAAGACCAAGCGATCAGCGTGTTTCTGTTGCTATCTTTTTTCAAGATGAAATGCCACGTTGGCCAGAATACAAGGTGCAATTGAGCTTTGTTTTTGGAACTGCTTTGCCTTTTGGACTGCCAGATCAAATAAGATATAATGACATCAATAGGACACCGCCATATCGCCGTGCCGATATAGGTTTTAGTCGAGATCTATTTGTAAACAAAGACAGGTACAAAGGCAGAAAGGTGCTAAAACATATTGAAGATGCCTATATCTCACTTGAGGTTTTCAATCTGTTAGGAATACAAAACACGGTTTCTTAC
Organism: Flavobacteriales bacterium; assembly: GCA_964230025.1. Lineage (GTDB taxonomy): Bacteria > Bacteroidota > Bacteroidia > Flavobacteriales_D > JAUILH01 > CAXRFO01. The sequence continues at coordinate 193,186 of CAXRFO010000013.1, forward strand.
ACTTGGGTAAATGACATATACAACCGCTTGTTCGCTGTTCCAAATCAGCTTACTGGACGACGACTTAATTTGAAGTTTGTAGTTTCTTTCTAATCCTTTTTAGAACTCCACTTATTAAATGCAGCCCGCTGGGAACGGCTACTTTCTTCTACCATAACTGCTGAATACTTTCGGTAATAATCCATTTCAGATTGCGTCATTAAAAAGTCCAAATGTTGCCCGCCCCTTGAAACGGTGATAGTGATATTTTCTCCTTCAAAATATCCCAACCATTTCTCAAGATCATTATTGATTTCAAAACCGTTAATAGCCACAAGTTTGTCCTTTATACCTAGCCCTCCTTGATCCGCTGGTGAACCATCTGAAATGCGGTAAATGGTATTATCCAATGTTTTCATACCCAACACACCCTCTGATTTGATAGGGTTCTTATCCACCTTTAAATCAAGCCCCAAATAATCCAAGGCCTCAGCAAGCATAGCATTGTATGGAGCAGTGCCGTAATAGTATTTATCAAATAATTCTTCCAAGCTATGTCCGCATAATTTTTCAGCTTCTTGCTTGAAGTCAGCTGGTGAAACACCTTTGCCTTTTTGCGCGTAATCATCATACAATACCCGCATTAAATCATGAATACTCTTCTGATTTTGTGTTGCACGCATGATGGTGGTATCCAAAACCAAACTTAACAAGCATCCTTCCGTATATATACTCACTTTTCTTCCAGGTATTCCCATAGAATAGCCGTCCAACCAAGTATCGATACTCGAATCACTCACCGAATAATTCAAACGACCATCATTATCAAAGTGTCTTTGAAGTTGAGTTGTTAGCTCTTTTAAATATTGAGTTGTGTCAAATACCTTTGATTTCAATAAAAACAAATCCCCCAAATAAGTAGTCACTCCTTCACAGAGATACCCCATTTCAGAATAATTTTCCTCATGGTATTTGTAGGGATACATTTCAATAGGGCGAATGCTCTTTACATTCCAAGCATGGTATAGCTCGTGTGATGAAACGCCAAGAAACTCCGTATACAAATCTCCCATTAAATCATAAGAAGGGCCAAGGGCAATTACAGTACTTGTAAGGTGCTCCACGCCATGGTAAGTTTTGTAAGGGGTAATTTGAAATAGAAAATGATAAGACTCGAATGGAAAGCTACCAAAAGCATCCAATTGTTTTTTGGTAAAGGCAATAAAGTCCTTTAATATGCGGTCTTCATCCAATTTAAATTCACCTTGAAAGCATAAATAAAAAGGCGTATTATTGACCTTATAAGACAAGATTTTTATGGTTTTGCTCGCTATAAAAGGCGTATCCACCAATTGATGGTAGGAATCAAAATGGGCTTTGTTTTTTTCAAAAGTGTGACCTGCAGCAATCTCATATGCTGCTGGTAGAGCAAGCTCTAATGAACAGGCCTCATTATCTGAACCAAATTCATACACCATGCAATTAACTGGATTGATATACCATTGATTTTCGTCTAAAAAAGTAGAACCAGCGTTTAACTCAAATGCATGGTATTGATAAAGGACCTTTACTTTTTCTTGTCCGGTACAATCCACTTCCCATTGATGAGCTCCTTTCTTCTGAAAATTTAAAGCTTTATGATCGGCACCAACAGCACGAAATCTTCGAACATTTTTCGCGAAATTGGCCATTTCATAACGCCCAGGACGCCACCTTGGGAATTGAAGTAAAAGCTCGCTTTTCCCTTTGGTTTCAAACTCAACTTCTATCGAAAAGAAATGATTGGACGGCTGTAAAGCCGAAACTTTATACTGCGTCATGCTGCTGTTCTTTTAGTTGCAAATCGTGTAATTTTTTGTAATGACCGCCCTTTGCTAATAGTTCTTGATGATTTCCAGATTCAATAATTTCACCTTTTTCCAATACAATTATTCTATCCGCTTTTTGTATCGTACTCAGTCGGTGAGCCACCATGACGGATGTCCTCCCTTTGGTAATTTTTTCGGTCGCTGCTTGAATAAGCAATTCTGATTCGGTATCAATAGAACTCGTGGCCTCATCCAAAATCAATATGCTTGGATTGTATACATATGCCCTTATAAAGGATATCAGCTGCCGTTGACCGACACTCAGCATTCCACCACGTTCGCGCACATTATAATCATAACCATCTGGCAAGGACATAATAAAATCATGTGCTCCAATGGCTTTGGCGGCATCAATTACGGTCTCTTTTGAAATGTTTTTATTCTTTAGTGTGATATTGTTCAATATCGTATCCGAGAAGAGAAATACATCCTGCAATACGACTGAAACATTCTTCCTAATTGTTTCCAATTTATAGTCACGTATTTCAATACCGTCAACTTCTATCCTACCCGATTGAAACTCGTAAAAACGTGCAATCAAACTGATAATAGAGGACTTTCCAGCACCTGTTGCACCGACAAAAGCAACACTCTCCCCTGCTTTCACATCAAATGACACCCCCCTCAATACAGGTTCATCTTTTATGTACTCAAAGTGAACATCCTTAAATGATATAGCACCCTCCAAATTTTCCTTCTCAATAACACCCGTATCTTCAATTTGAGCAGAATTATCCAATTCCGTGAAAACACGTTCCGCCCGAATCATCCCCCTTTGCAATACATTAAACTTATCTGCCAACTGGCGCAGGGGACGATACAACATGGAAATCCACATGACAAAAGCAAGGATCTCGGCAAACATTTCTGCTGAGGAATCCACCCCTGGAACAAAGGTGATGATGCTCCATGCCACGAGCGCAGCTAGGCTTAATGCAGAGAAAATCTCAACTACCGGTAAGAAAATTGAGAAGGCCCATACGGCATCTATATGTGCTTGACGATGGTCGGCGTTTATCTTTTTAAACTTGTTCATTTCACGCTTTTCGCGATTAAAAATTTGAACTATGGCCATCCCTGTTAAATGCTCTTGAACAAAGGTGTTAAGCTTGTTTACTTGTATGCGCTCGTTCTGAAAGGCATTTTTCATAGCATTGGCGAATTTTCTAGTAGCCCAGTACATAAATGGAATAGGCACCAGAACAATCAAACTCATTTTCCAATCGACTATGAACATGGTCACCAAGATGATGGCCAGCTTAAGAATGTCACCAGCTAAATTCAATAAGCCTTGACTAAAAATTTCTGATACCGCCTCAATATCACTTACAACTCTTGTAACCAAAGACCCGACAGGTGTGCGATCAAAGTAGGATAGCTTATTTGAATTTAGTTTTCTGTAAAGTTCATTTTGAATATCACGAATAACGATTTGCCCCAACCATTTGGAATAATAGGATTGAAAAAACAATACGATTGATTCTATCACCAAAGTACCTATGATAATCAAGGTCCAAACCCAAAAGGCTTGCATATCCGAATCCACATATGGCTCTGTAATTCGGTACAAAACATTTTTCTCTCCACCCAAAAAGGCTTTAATGGATGCCATGATTAAAAGTGGACGCAGAGGAGAAAAGAAACCTTGAAAGATGGTTAAAAACAGCGTAAAATAGAACCTTCCCTTGTACGGCTTGATGTAGCGCACTATTCTTTTAAGAATAGAAGTATCAAAGGATTTATTCTCTGCCAAGGAAATCGTTTTTGTCGTAAATAATTTCCTGCAAATATAAACCATGTGCCGGTGCAGAGGTACCTGCATTCGACCTATTTTTTGATTTTATGATTTCTTCAAACTCTTGCGCACTTATTTTTCCTTGACCTACTTCCAATAAAGTCCCAACTATAGCACGCACCATGTTGCGCAGAAAGCGGTTTGCCCGGATTTCAAAGTACCATTCCGTCGGTCCCTTTTGAATCCATTCTGCCTTTCGCACATCACAAAAATCATTTAAGGTATCGGCATGTTGGCGAGCAAAGCTGGTAAACTCATCGTATTTGAGTAATATGAGAGCTGCTTCATTCATTTTATGGAAATCTAAATCAGGCTGAACGCGCATGCTGTAATTTTCCTGAAAGGGATTTTTAAGCAAATGGACATGATAATGGTAGCAGCGCTCCAAGGCAGAAAAACGTGAGGACCATTCCTCATCCATCTTCCACTGGCCTTGCACCGCAATATCCTTGGGCAACATTACATTTAATCGAAACCAGGTATCGTTTGGAATATCATTTCCCCAGTCGAAATGACAAAGAAAATGCCGTGCATGCACCCCGGTATCTGTGCGACCACAGCCCACTATTTTAACCTGTTTATCTCCTAAGAATTGTCCCAGTTTTTTCTCCAAAACTTCCTGCACCGTAATGGCGTTGGGTTGTACCTGCCAACCGTGATAATTGGTGCCGTCATAAGAAATCTGAAGCGCGTAGCGTGGCATGGGGTAAAGGTAATAATGTCACTCAAAAAACCGCACTTCTTCCCCCATCAATTAATGATTATTCTATAGCATCTATTATGCTATCACAATATTTTATATTGAATTTTTCGAATTCAAAACTTGGATTATTTTTTAAGATGGATGCCTTTCCTGCCTCAACGCAATCGGCAAACCAATCTTGAGGTGGTAAAATTTTGTAATGTTTATTTACACCATAATTGTAAATCCTATTCTTCCACTCAACAAAGTACCATTCCATTGTTGGTTGATGGAATGCCCTGAGCGCTCGTTTGTCAAAAATAAAACTTTCTAATCTTGTTTTTTCCAGAATATCAGCTATTTGATTAAACGAATTAATAAAATCCTCTGCCGGGATATATGACTGCTTACACACGCACAATGCAGCCTTATTCTTCTTATCAAGATAGGCATTAAAAAAATCATCCTCTATTACTTTTTCGCACTTCTCCAGGTAATTTAACTCTTCAATATTCACGATTTTAAATTTTTAATCCAATCAATAACATATCATCTGTTTGCTCCCTATTACCTTGCCATGTTTTTAAAAAAACATCTATCATTTCCTGCTGTTTAGATAGATTTAAATTCTGCAAGTTCGTTAAGAACTGTAAAACCCTTTTTCGCCCTATTTTTTTATATCTCGATCCTCCAAACTGATCGGGGATTCCATCTGTAAACAAGTAAAAGATATCACCAGAACGCACATTTAGTTCTATCTCTCTAATAGAATCAATTTGTTTATTTCCAACATAGGTGCGGTCTCCTTTTAATATTTTACTAACCCTATTTGACAGGTAAAGAACTTGTTGATTTGTTCCAGAGAAGAATATTTTTGAACTGCTTTTATCATATCTAAGAAGACTAATATCAAATCCGTGCTCCATTGAAAACTCATGACTGGCCTTATTTTTATGCAAGTAATTATAAAACTCCGTATTAAATGCCTTAAGAAAATACTCATTTGAATTTAATTCAATTCGTTCAGCTATTTGACTTAAACAAAAGTAAGCAGCCATCGATAACATTGCCCCAGGCACCCCATGCCCCGTGCAGTCAATACAGGCGATTAAGGTTTGATCATCTTTTTCAAAATGCCACACAAAGTCACCACCTATTATATCTCTCGGTCTTGAGTAGATTGATACGTCCGAAAATTTCTGCCTTAAATCAATTTCCGAGGGTTGAATAGCCTCTTGGATTATAGCGGCAAACTTCAGACTCTTGAATAAGTCACTTTGAATTTTTTCAAGCTTGTCCTTTTCTTTCTTTAATTGATTTTTGGTCTGATTAAGATATTCTGTTGTCATCTCAAGCATGTTCTCCATCGCTGAGATTTGTTCCTCTGCATTGTTACTTGAATCAACCAACTGCACCATGCAAGATAAACAAGCGCAGTCTAATATTGTTTAGACAATAATTATCTATTCTACATCCCTCCATCAAAATCACCACCACCGGAACCACCACGACCGCGTTGACGTTTGTTTTGGTTGATGTAATATTGGAAAGTTAAGCGCATTTGTCTTTGACGCCATTGCATGCGTGTTTGTGACTCAAAATTTTCAGCATAAATCTCGTTTTGCCACTGACGTGAGTTTAAGATGTCACGCACATTGAAAACCAAATTACCGTTGCCGTTTAATATTTCCCAGGCCGATGAAAAATCCCAGGCATACATGGGCAACCTTCTCCCTTGACCTGTATTCTCTGGTGCATTATAGAAAAAACTTGACTGCAGAGTCCATTTTTTTGAGACATTCCATTTTGCACTCCAGCGTGTGGTAAAGGTAAAGGCTTCAGCAGAGTAATCAATACCCTCATACTCTCCCACCGAGTTGAGATAAAAGACATTTATTCCACCCGTTAGGTTTATTCCTTTTGTGATTTCATAGTTTCCATTAAGTTCGAGACCAACGCTATTGGAATTGCCTAAATTCACGGGTAAATTACGCGTAAAACCTGTGGAATCTGATATCATCACACGGGTCATATTACCCATGGTGTATCGGTGATAAACATTGGTTAAGAAGCTTCCTTTATCATACTGTATCAAGTAACCTAGCTCTGAACTGTGGGTAAATTCAGGATCCAAATTTGGATTTCCTGACATAAAGTTTCTTGCATCTGAAAAGGTAAAGAACGGCGTTAACCACCAATGCCTTGGACGAGAAATTCGGTAAGAATAGCTCAACTGCAGAAACTTACCAGTATCTAATTCTCTGCTGAAGTGAGCACTTGGAAAAAGGTTAAAATAATCCCTGTCATAAACCTGATCGGTAAATTCAAAAGAGGTTTTGATATCCGAGTATTCTCCGCGAACACCTAACTGCCAGGAGTTTTTATTGAATTTATTACCAGCCATAACATACGCTGCATAAATCCCTTCATCATAACGCATATCATTATTAAAGTCGTCATACTTTATGAATTCATCTCCTATCTTTTCTTCGACATAAAAACGGTTGCTCAAATTTCTGTAGGTACCCTTCATTCCAAACTCAAGCATACCATCCTTTTTCCATGGCTTTTGGTAATCCCATTGACCTTGATAGAAATTTTCATTTTCTCTGGAATAACTGTGCTGCGTTTGGTAGGCGTTTTCAATGAGGTCTGTATACTCATAGATGTAAGCATTTTCTTCTTCTCCGTTTTGGGAATAAGTGAATTGAGCTGAAAAAAGGTGATTTGGTTTTCCTATTTGTTTTCTGAAGTTGGCACTAACTTGATGGAAGTAACTTTCGTCATCCTCAAATTCGTCCCGACTAAATTGGTTAAAAGCCACCTCCTGACTATCAAAATCAGTATAGGTTTGGCGCACTTCATTGTCACCCCATGAAAGACGACTATTCCCAGAAATAGTTAAGGATGTTTTTTTATTAAAATCGTAAGTCACACCCGCGTTGGCATTACCCCTAGGGCCTCCTCTAAACCATTTTCCATCACGCTCATAATAATAAGTTGTGTCAGGGTAAATGAACTTTTGATAAGTGTAAGAATTTCCAGGTCCACGGCGGTAACCTGCTCCAACACCTGCGAAAAAATTGAGTTTACCTGTTCGGTAATTCCCATTGAATGAAAAACGATGATCGTTAGGCCAACCGGTGGTTAATTCCAAGTTCCCATTAAATCCATCCTTTCGCTTTTTCTTGAGAATGATGTTAATAATTCCCACCTCACCTTCGGCATCATATCTCGCGCTTGGATTGGTAATAATCTCGACACTCTCAATCATATCGGCCGTAATTTGACGCAATGCATCCGCTCCTCCAGATCCTTCGAGTCCTGCAGGTTTACCATCGATTAGGATTCTAACATTTCCACTACCTCTTAGGCTAACATTTCCTTCGGCATCCACTACGATAGAGGGTATGTTTTCTAAAACTTCAGAAGCTGTCCCACCTTGGTTACCCAAATCTTTTCCAATGTTATAAACCCGTTTATCGAGCTTCAATTCCATGGTTGTTTTTTCGCCTTGAACCACAAATTCATCTAACTGCTCTTGGTCTAAACTTAAGTTAATACTGTCAAGGCTGATATCTTGCACTAAGTTGATATCCGATATAAATTTAGGCTCATATTGCATGAAGCTTATCTTCACGTAATAATTATTTGCTGTTAACTTTAAAGAGAATAAGCCAGCTGTATCTGTCACAGTTCCCTTAACATAGGTCGAATCTGCACTTGAAAAAGCCTGCACAGAAGCGTATGGCACTGGAGATTTACCCTCAACAACGCTTCCGGTTAGTGAATACTTGCTCTGTCCAAGAGCAGAAAAAGAAAAAAGCACTGTGAAAAGCGCTAGCAATTTTAACATAGGGCAAAGTTAGATGGGATAGACTTAATGAAAACTAAAAAAGTGTTAATGGTTATTTTCTTAATTCGACGGTTTTAAATTCTTAAGAGCAATGTAGGCAACTATAAAAGCGATAATCATGAATATACCGCCAGTGAAAAAAGCCATTCCAGGCACATCAACTGCAGAGGCGCCTGAGGTGAAATATTCAAAAATTTGAGTAAAAAGGACGGGACCAATAATGTAACTCAAGCTTACCAAGCTCGTAAGTCCTCCTTGAACTTCCCCTTGCTCCTTATCAGGGACTTGATTCGAAACTATCCCCTGTAAGGTTGGGCCCGCAAAACCACCCAAACAATAGGGTAAAATGAAGGCATACATCATCCATCCTTCCGTTGCAATTCCAAATAGAAACAAACCAATAACCCAGAAGGTCATTCCAACATAAACTGTCTTTTTTGGTCCCCATAATTTATTAAAGTAACCCACAAGCACAGCCTGTACGACAGATACTACTATCCCAACTACAGCAAGAGAAATACCAATCATCATAGGGGTCCAGTCAAAACGATATTTGGTATAAAAACTCCAGGTGCTTTCAACCGATTTACCAGACAAATTAATAAAGAAGAATACGAGCGCCAAGATCAATACGGAACTGTATTTATTCAGAAATCCGAGGGAAGAAATGGGATTTGCACGTTTAAGATTAACCTCTCTTCTGTTTTCCTTGGATAAAGACTCCGGGAGGATAAAAAAGCCATATAAGGCATTAAGAAAACTTAAGCCAGCCGCAATAAAGAAGGGTACTCTTGCTCCATATTCTCCAGCGATACCACCTATTGCCGGACCAATTACAAATCCCAATCCAAAGGCTGCACCCAAAACCCCAAAGTTTTTTGCCCTATTTTCCTTGGTACTTATATCCGCAATGTAGGCTGAAGCTACAGTATGACTCGCACCACATATTCCAGCTAAAATCCTTCCTAAGAAAAGCCATGCCAAGGTTGGAGCGAAGGCATGGAGTAAATAATCCACTCCCAGTCCAATTAAGGAGAGTAACAACAGGGGGCGGCGGCCATAACGATCCGACAAAATTCCAATTAGGGGAGCCATAAGGTACTGCATAGCCGCATAAGCAAAGGCCAAAAAGCCTCCATAAGCCGCTGCCTCATTTTCAGGCAAACCCGTAAGCTCCATGATTAAATCCGGAGCGACGGGAATTATTATCGCAACTCCCATCATATCGATGAAGGCCGTTAAAAAAATAAACTTTAATGCCGGTTGCGATTTCACGGCTACAAATATAATGTGAAAAGCATAGTTTTTCTTTGCATTTCTTCAGCTAGCTTATATTTTTGTAAATCAACTTATAATTATGGGAAGAGCATTTGAATACAGGAAGGCGGCAAAAATGAAAAGATGGGGGAAAATGTCTACCCTTTTTCCAAAGCTTTCCAAGGCCATTACTATGGCAGCGAAAGAAGGTGGCACAGATCCTGAAATGAATGCCAAACTTAGGACTGCTATTCAAAACGCCAAGGCACAAAACATGCCTAAGGACAATATTGACAGAGCTATAAAAAGAGCGGATAGCTCGGACCAAGCAGACTATCAAGAAATGAACTATGAGGGCAAAGGACCACATGGTGTTTTAGTTTTTGTTGAATGCGCCACCGATAATACCAATAGAACTGTAGCCAATGTACGTAGTTACTTTAGTAAAGCTGGAGGAAGCTTGGTACCCAATGGCTCATTGGAATTTATGTTTGATCGTAAAGCTGTTATTGAGTTTGAAAAGCCAGAAGGAATGGACCTGGAAGAACTGGAATTTAGTTTAATTGACGCTGGTCTTGAAGAGCTTTCTGATGATGGTGATTTGGTAACAGCATATGCTCCTTACACGGAATATGGAAGCCTCATGACAGCATTTGAGGAACAAAATATTGAATACAAAAAAGCTGGACTAGAAAGAATTTCAAATTCTCCACAAGAATTCACTGACGAGCAAATAGAAGAAATTGAAAAACTGCTTGACAAGCTAGATGAAGACGATGACGTGCAAGAGGTATATACAAATATAGCTTAGTATATACACCAAAAATATAAGATCGAAAGGGCGCTCAATGAGCGCCCTTTCTTCCATGCAAAACTCAAAAAACATAAATGTTTGTGAGTTTTATCTTCAGTTCTTTTATCAGAAGTAACGCACAAAGCTAAATTTTGTTGCAATAAAAAACGCCAGCTCCTCGTTTGGAGCTGACGCTTCTACTCTACTTTGTCTATGAAAAAATTATCTGACGATAAAAATCTTACTGCTGTACAGCGCTTTACCTTGCTTATTTTCTATTGTAAATAAATATTGTCCGTCATGGTTTATGTCTATTTCAACACATGACTGTCCGTTAAAATTAGAGGCAAACACGAGCTTACCCTCCAGACTGTATATTTTGATTTGTTCTAGGGCTAAGTCTTTTCTTTTGTGCGAAACACAAATCTTTCCTATGCTTGGGTTTGGATATATTGAAATATCAGAAAATGGAATCTCCTCTACTGAGATCACCTGATCCCATTGCGCGACTCTATTTGCAGTGCTATTGTCAGCATTTTCAAAATCACCTCCTGCATAGAGCACCTCATCTAAAACAACTGAAGCATGCACCGTGCTATCCATACCTTGATTCATTTGCAACCAAGATAAACCATCCCATTGAGCGATGAAGTTTGCAGGACTTCCATCGGATAATGTAAATGCACCACCTGCGACAATTCCTGTTCCGAATGGAGTTATCGTACCAACATTTGTTACGCCATTGTAGTCAAATCCTCCAACCCCAATTGGCAACCAATTTGTAAAATCAAATCTTACAATATTATTAGCAGTTAAGACACCTCCAGCATTATCGAAGGTTCCACCAACAACTAAGTCTCCTTGATAATCGCTAAGAGCACTTACACGCGCATCTAAACCTGAAACTCCACCTGCAACATCAGACCAGTTAGTGCCATCCCATACTGCCAAATTACTCACGGAAACTCCGCCAGCATTGTCAAACTGACCACCAACATACAACACTCCGTTGTATGAATGCAAGCTCTCTACTCGTCCATTAGTTCCAGATCCAAGGGCAACCCACTGAGTCCCATCCCATTTTGCAATATTATTAGCTAAAACACCACCTGCATTGAGGAATAAACCACCTGCATAAAGCTCATTATTATGTAATTCAAGTGCCTCAATAATACTAACGCCAGGAGACGTAACACCAGCTCCAAGAGGATTCCACTGGGCACCATCCCATTCAGCTACATTATTAGCACCAATTGCACCAATTGTAGTGAAGTCCCCTCCAGCAACAACATTGCCATTAGGACGCACTATTATTGCGTTTATGTTATTTCCTCCATTAAGACCTGAACCCAAAGCCGACCAAGAGATTCCGTCCCATTGGGCAATACCAAAGGCATTGTTACCATCCGCTTGAGTAAATTTTCCTCCAGCGTATAATATTGAATTCACAGTGTCAGCTGCTAAAGCGTAAACACTTTGATTGGTTCCATTCCCAACTGGACTCCACTGGGCTTTTAAATTAAAACCGCACAATAGTAGAGTAGCTAGGATTATTGTATACAGTTTTTTCATAGTTGAGATTTTAAACAAAATTACGGCTAAGTGAAAGAGTAAGATGCGTTTTTTGTGATTTATTTAACCAAATTTTTCATAAATTTAGGTTCTTACTTGATATTTTTTAATTTCATATTATTGATTATCAATTGTTTGACACATTTAAAAATTTGGTTTATATGGCAAATAACGATCTATACGACTTAATAGCTTCCTTATCTAAGTCTGAAAAAAGATATTTCAGAATGCACTCAGGTAAGTTCACAGACGATAACGATTACTTGAATCTTTTCGATAGTTATCAAAAAATAAAAGCTAGCGAAAAAAATAAGGATGAAATTATCATCAAGAAATCGAAAATTAAAAACATAGAGCGCCGCTTACCCAATTTAAAAAACTACCTGTATCAAGCCATTTTAAAAAACCTAAATCTAAAAAATGCCGAAAACTCTATTGATGCAGAAATAGAAACCAATATATCCTATATAAATATCTTACTTGCCAAGCGACTTCACAATCAAGCGCAAAAAAATATCAAAAGAGCAAAAAAACTTGCAGTTAAATATCACAGGAACCTTGCATTGGCCAGACTCGAAAAATTAGAATGCTCTGTAAAAATTGAAACCCATGACCCTAAGAAGTATAGGGAAGAGATCGCAGTTCATAATGCCAATTTTGAAAAATACCTTAATGAATACCAAATAAGCTCAAAATATGAATTTGCTTATTACGAAATGTTGGCGATTAACCGAAAAATAAAATTCGCAAGAAGTGAAGCCGAAAAAGCAGAGTTTGATTCTGTTATCAATTCTAAGTTTTTTAAAACTACCAATGTAGAAAACAATCCTATGGCACAATTCTATGCCTATATGGTAAGAATTATGAATACGTTCGGCTCTGGGAATTACATAGAATGCAAAAAATTATCCGAGGAATTACTTGAGTTAGTTAAAAACAACTCATACTTCCTTACTGAACAACCCCGCCTTTATTTTAGCTCATTAGTTAACGCATTGGTCTCAATGATACATACGAGTGATTATGAAAATTACTTTGAAGCTTTGGAACAATTAAGAGATCTAGGAAGTAAGAACAATGACTTAGCAATGAGAAGCGCTGTTTCAGCGGCGATATATGAGATGGTTTATTATTTGGATACTGGGAATTTCGAATCTGGAATTACTATCGCCCCTAGAATTAATGAAATAATCAGCATCTACGATAAAAAAATAACCGATCAAGAAAAAATTATCCTCTACTACAATATGGCTTACCTATATTTTGGATCAGAAGAATATTCTAATTCCTTAAAGTATGTAAACCTTCTTTTAAATGAGTATAAGGATAAATTACGATTCGATATTCATTGTGCTGCTCGGATTTTTGCACTTCTACTTTATTACGAGATGGGCAAAATATCACTTTTAGACGTCACTGTAAAAGCCTCTAAAAGATACCTCAAAAGAAAGGAAAAGTCTTTTAAACTCGAACAGGTAATAATGAACTTTATGGTATCAAATGTTCATGTCCTAAAATCTGACCAAAAAAAGATTGACAAATTCAAAAAGCTCAGAAAAGAATTTGAAAAACTTCAAGAAGATCCCTATGAAAAGCCAGCCTTTGATAATTTCCATTACTTCAGCTGGGTTGACAGTAAAATTTCTGGTTCACCTTTTCATTTAAAAGTGAAAGAAGAGTTTAAATCAAAACAGGAAAAACCTGCATAAACACATCTTATATTTTGGTCTTATAAACCAAAATTTATTTCTTTTTTAAAACTGTTTAACATCTTATTATCAGTTCATTACATTTTTTAAACGAGTATTACACCCTTTTTATAAACTAAATTTTAACACCAAATATGGTATAGTTTATAAGTAAGTGTTCCCATAGGTTTGTGGTGTTGTTAAGTTAAAATCAAAAACCATGAAACACAATGCTCTCATCAAAAAAGGATTACAGAAATTAGTTATTCTGACATCTTTAATGATCTTCAATTTAAACGCATTTGCACAACCGGCAAATGACTGTATTTTTAATGCCATCGATATCACCCCAGTAATTAATGGGATAAGTCAAAGTAACGCCTTTGATTGCACACCTTACACTTATTCTTCCGCTCTGTCTCAACCTACAAGAGATAACGTAAATGGAAATAACACAGCGTGTGACAATGGCCCAGACTTTAGAGATGTCTGGTTTACTTTTACTGTCACTGCGGCGACCCCACCAACTTGGGTAGATGTATATCAACAAGGAATAGATGTTGTTACAGCGCTTTACTCAGGAACGCCTGCCGGAACATGCGGGCCTGGTGGAAATATAACAGGCTTAACATATATTGATTGTTCAGATAATGGATTAGGTGGTGCTTTGGACGTTGCTACGTGTACGACACCTCTTCACTCAAGAATTGATATAAGCTCATTACCAAATGGAACTTATTATTATAGAGTTTGGGAATGGAATGGAGGTGCACCCTCCAACGCTACATATAACCTCTGTGTAGAACATGCAGGGGGTGATGGTGTAACTTCAGATGAATGTCCAGGAGGGCCAACAATTGCTTTAACAACTTGTCCTAATGTTTCTGTTTCAGAAACTTATACCAACTTAAGCAACGCGGGCATGATGGGGAATGCGTGTAACACAAACACAAACGAACCCCAACTTGCTACCGGAGCAGCAGGGAATTATCAAAACAACTGTACAGGAACGCTTTGGACAGGTATCGGTTATGTTAATAATGTAATGAACAACTCAGCCATTTATGGCTTTGAAATCACTGCAACTCCTGGCTGCGAACCTAACGTGAGTATCACTTTTGACAATATGCAATATGGAGGTACCTCTGGAAATGTTGCACAAATTCAGGTCGTAAATGCTCCTTGCGCAGGTGGTTCAGGAGCGGTTATGCTTGGAACCACTAACGATCCTTGTTTCTATATGGAACCCACAACAGGTACCCTTCCTAGTGGCCAATACTTTATAGTGGTTGATGGACAAGATGGACAATTAATTCAATACGATTTATCGATAGATATCACCTATTCTGCAGCATGTGAATCGAATGTTCCTACTGCAGATTTTACTGCAAGCTCTCCTGTATGCACAGGATCTAGTTCCACAATTACTTATACTGGTAACGGTAATGCTGGCCATACATATAATTGGGGTTTTGATGGTGGTACCATCAACTCTGGAAGTGGTTCAGGCCCTTACCAAGTATCATGGAATACACCAGGAACTTATGAAGTAACACTTGAAACAAGCGATGGGACCTGTTCAAATTATGACACAGTGCAAGTTGTTGTGGTGGACGGTCCGACGATTGGAATTACACCTACAGACGCTTCTTGTAACGGTGCAAGTGATGGTTCTGCTGTAGCGAATGCTGCGGGTGGTACTGCACCTTATACATATTCTTGGAATACTACTCCTGTGCAGACTACAGCTACCGCTACTGGTCTTGCTGCGGGTAACTACACAGTTACAATCACAGATAACAACGGATGTCAATCAACAGCCAATACAACCATTAATGAGCCGACTGCAATTACTATTGCTACATCTACCGTAGATGCTAATTGTGGTCAGCCTGATGGTTCTGCTACTGCT